>NZ_WWGX01000001.1 GCF_009862265.1 Streptomyces sp. SID8352
GCCCCTACGGCCCCTACGGCCCCTACGGCCCCTACGGCCCCTACGGCCCCTACGGCCCCTACGGCCCCTACGGCCCCTACGGCCCCTACGGCCCCCAGGTCACCCAAGGAATCCGTCCCGGCCCGTACGGCAGGGGGCCCGGAACCCCCCAGGACGCTGTTGGTTTAGCGTCCCCCCAGTGCCGGGCCCCGCGACCGTCGGAACCACTCAGGCCCCCTCCGCCTGGGGGGTCTGGGACGCGTCCACGTGCTCGCCCGTCACCAGGTAGACCACCCGCTTCGCCACCGCGACCGCGTGGTCGGCGTAACGCTCGTAGTAGCGGCCCAGGAGGGTGACGTCGACGGCGGTCTCGATGCCGTGCTTCCAGCGGTCGTCCATCAGGTGCTGGAAGAGGGCGCGGTGGAGCAGGTCGATGGCGTCGTCGTCCTGTTCGAGCTGGAGCGCCAGGTCGACGTCCTTGGTGATGATCACCTCGGCCGTCTTCGCCATCAGGCGCTGCGCGAGCTGCCCCATCTCCAGGATCGTCGCGTGCAGGTCGTGCGGGACCGCCCGCTCCGGGTAGCGCAGCCGGGCCAGCTTGGCCACGTGCTGGGCGAGGTCGCCCGAGCGCTCCAGGTCGGCCGACATGCGCAGCGAGGTCACGACGATGCGCAGGTCCGTCGCCACCGGCTGCTGCCGCGCGAGCAGGGTGATGGCCCGGGCCTCCAGGTCGTGCTGCAGTTCGTCGACCTTCTGGTCGCCCTCGATCACGTGCTCGGCGAGCTTCAGGTCGGAGTCGAGGATCGCGGTCGTGGCGCGTCCGATCGCGGACCCGACCAGCCGGGCCATCTCCACCAGACCGTCGCCGATCGAATCCAGTTCCTCGTGGTACGCGTCCCGCATCAGGGTTCCCTCTCGTGCGTCCGGTTGGGCGACCTCGGGGATTTCGTACCCCGAGTGGCCCTCACGCCTACACGTTCCGGCCCGTACGCGTCCGTTTCCGGCACCCGGGGTGAACCGGCACCGGCTCCCAGGTGAACTCTGGGCGACGAGTGTTCGAGGTCGCACTCCGATGGCTGGGGCCATCCCCTTCACCATGCCTAACCTGGACGCATGGACGTGAACGCGGCGGTCGCCGCAGCGGCGGCGATGGCCGGAGTGCTCACCGGCGTCATCGCCATGCTGGCGTTCCGCTGGAGCGAGCGCGAACTGCGCCGCCCCACCCGTAGCTCCCTGCACACCGACCCCGTGCTCCCGCCCGGGGTGGACACCGTCCTGTCGGTGCTCCGCTCCTCCGCGGTCGTCCTCGACGAGGCCGACGCCGTGGTCAAGGCCAGTTCGGCGGCGTACGCCCTCGGCCTGGTCCGCGGCGGCAAGCTGGCCGTCGAGCCGATGCTGCAGATGGCCCGGGACACCCGGCGGGACGGTGAGATACGGCAGGTCGAGCTGGACCTGCCGCGGCGCGGGACCGGCCGGGGCGAGGCCCTCGCGGTCTCCGCCCGGGTGGCGCCGCTCGGGTCGCGGCTGGTCCTGCTGCTGGTGGAGGACCTCACCGAGGCCCGCCGCATCGAGGCCGTGCGCCGCGACTTCGTCGCCAATGTGAGCCATGAGCTGAAGACGCCGGTCGGCGCGCTCTCGCTGCTCTCGGAGGCCGTCATGGACGCCTCCGACGATCCGGAGGCCGTGGAGCGGTTCGCCGGGCGCATGCAGATCGAGGCGACCCGGCTGACCAACCTGGTGCAGGAGCTGATCGACCTGTCCCGGGTGCAGAACGACGACCCGCTCGACGACGCCGAGCCCGTCCGGGTGGACGAGCTGGTCGCCGAGGCCATCGACCGCTGCCGCCACGCGGCGGGCACCAAGCAGATCACCATGGCCTCCGGCGGCACGGCGGGCCTGCGGGTGCGCGGCAACCGCGGGCAGCTCGCCGCCGCGCTCGGCAACCTCGTCGAGAACGCCGTCAACTACTCTCCGGCGCGCACCCGGGTCGGCATCGCGGCCCGCCGGGTCGCCTCCTCCGGGGGCGATCTGATCGAGATAGCCGTGACCGACCAGGGCATCGGCATATCGGAGCGGGACAAGGAGCGTGTCTTCGAGCGCTTCTACCGCGTCGACCCGGCCCGCTCCCGGGCCACCGGGGGCACCGGCCTGGGGCTCGCCATCGTCAAGCACGTGGTCGCCTCGCACGGCGGGGAGGTCACCGTGTGGAGCGCCGAGGGCCAGGGGTCCACCTTCACCCTGCGGCTGCCGGAGTCGGGTGCCGCCCGCGACCGCGCGGCGGGCCCCGACGGCCCGGACGGCCGCGGGGACCGGTTCCGCGACGGCGACCGCGACCCCCGCCCCGAGGACCCGGGCGCCCCCGCGGCCCCCGGCGTTCCGGACGCCCCCGAGGGTGCGGAGGCCGGCCGGCCGTCCGCCCCCGCCTCCCCCCACACCCCCCGTACCACCGCCCGAACCGCACCGTCCGCATCAACCACCGCATCAGCACCGTCCGCACCATCCGCGATCGAATCGCTTTCCGCCCCGGAGGTCCTTCCGTGACCCGTGTGCTCGTCGTCGAGGACGAGGAGTCCTTCTCCGACGCACTGTCGTACATGCTTCGCAAGGAGGGCTTCGAGGTCGCCGTCGCGACCACCGGGCCCGACGGTCTGGACGAGTTCGAGCGCAACGGCGCCGACCTCGTCCTCCTCGACCTGATGCTGCCCGGACTGCCGGGCACCGAGGTGTGCCGGCAGCTGCGCGGCCGCTCCAACGTCCCCGTGATCATGGTGACGGCCAAGGACAGCGAGATCGACAAGGTCGTCGGCCTGGAGATAGGGGCCGACGACTACGTCACCAAGCCCTTCTCCTCGCGCGAGCTGGTCGCCCGCATCCGCGCCGTGCTGCGCCGCCGCGGCGAACCGGAGGAGGTGGCCCCGGCGGCGCTGGAGGCCGGTCCGGTCCGGATGGACGTCGACCGGCACGTGGTGACCGTCGGAGGGGCCAAGGTCGACCTGCCGCTGAAGGAGTTCGACCTGCTGGAGATGCTGCTGCGCAACGCCGGCCGGGTGCTGACCCGGATGCAGCTCATCGACCGGGTGTGGGGCGCCGACTACGTCGGTGACACCAAGACCCTGGACGTCCACGTCAAGCGGCTGCGCGCCAAGATCGAGCCGGACCCGGGCGCGCCCCGGTACCTGGTGACGGTGCGCGGGCTGGGCTACAAGTTCGAGCCGTAGGCCGGCCGCGCCGGGGCCGCCCGGCCCCGGCGGAGCGGTCCGCGCGCCGTCCCGGGCGCGGGCGGCGGTGCGCCGTACCGCACGCACCACGCGGAAGGGCGGGACCTCGTGGAGGTCCCGCCCTTCCGCGTTCCCGCGCCCGCCGGGGCCGGGCCGGGCGGGCGGCCGGGTCTTTCCGACCCTTCCCGTCCGCCGCGCGACGCCGTGCACGCACGCCCGCCGCACCGGCCCCGGCCCCGGTCGGTCCAGTACGGAGACCTGGGGCCTGCGCGCCGCGCACAGGCACCTGAGGCCGCGCGGCCGCTCCACGGGCGACGACGGCGAACGTCGGACAGGACCTGGCCGGGTCCTAGGCCGCCGGGGCGCCGCTGGGGCCCCAGGAGGTGTAGTAGCTCTCGGCCGGCACGACGAAGGCGCCGAGGCTCACGTCGCCGGTCTCGCTGAGCGCGAAGGTGACCTTCTGCACGTCGCCGTCGCGGACCGCCTCCCCACCGGAGGGCAGTTCGGCGGCGGCGTTGCCGTCGCCGCCGAGGATCAGCCGGCCGCCCGCGGGGACGGTAAGGTTCCGGCCGTCGGCGGGCTTCAGGGCCGCCGCGCCGGCGCCGTCCACGGTGATGGACTCCAGCGTCTGGTCCGTCCGGCCCTTGTTGAACAGGGTGGCGATGACCGTGGCCGGGCCCTTCGCCTGCTCGTCGGGCTGGGTGACGACCACCGCGTTCTGGATCTCGATGTCACCGACGGAGGTCGCCGCGTGGTCCGGCTGGATCTCCAGCGTCTGGGCGTTGTGGCCCGCGCCGCACCCGGCGAGCGTGGCGACCGAGAACGCGATGGCGGAGGCGGCGATGGCGCCGCGTCGAAGGCTGCTGCTCACGGCGGCGGCAACTCCTTGGGCTCGAACGTGGCGGCGGCTACGGATAAAGCCGCCCTAAGTTACTGTCAGCGGCCTTAGGTTACCGAGCCGTTCCCGGGCGGGCGCACCCGACCCTCCCGGAGCCGGTCCCCGGCGTCGGCGCGGGCCGCCGTTCCCGGTGGGCGCGCCCGGCCCTCCCCGAAGCGGCCCCCGGCTTCGCCCGGCGGGCGGCGGGCGGCGGGGCGGCCCCGGGGCCGGGGCCCGCCGCGGTCCTGGAGGCCGGGCGTCCGGCGCGCCGGACGCGGGCGGCGCGGCGGGGCACGGCGCAATGGTCCCGGAGCCGTCCACCATTCACATAAGAAGCACCGTCATACGGGTGGCATACCCACCGGCATACACACCCCCATACCGCCCGGCATACGTACCGCCATACGGTCCGGCATACCGCGCGCGATACCGCGCGGGCGGCGGCGTGTGAATTCCCCCGGCGGGAATGCCCGGACGGCCGGTGAATTGATCACCCGCGGGCCCCCCGGACGGCCCGGGTGATCAATTCCGGAATCGTCCGGAAGCCCGCCGCCCGCACCGAACGGAGTAGTGTAAGTCGCACCCGGACAACCGGACATATGGGGAGATTCATCCGGGTCGGGGCCCCTTCCGGCGTGTGTGACGTGCGTGTTTCGTCCGGCCCGGAGAGCCGCTCCGACCTGCGAATACCGTGCTCCGGGGGCCTGTCGCAGCACGTTCCCGCCGCTGTTGTCAAGCCCTGAGATATGCCCTGACCTGCGAAAACGCCATTCAGTGGACGCCGTATCCGTGTTACCCTGGATAGCCACGGAAGGGGTACCTGTCACATGACGTTCAAGGTTGGCGACACCGTGGTCTATCCCCATCACGGGGCCGCGCTGATCGAGGCTATCGAAACTCGCCAGATCAAAGGCGTGGACAAGACCTACTTGGTGCTGAAGGTCGCCCAGGGTGACCTGACGGTACGTGTGCCAGCGGACAATGCGGAGTTCGTCGGCGTGCGTGATGTGGTCGGTCAGGACGGGCTGGACCGGGTCTTCGAGGTGCTGCGCGCGCCGTACGCCGAGGAGCCCACGAACTGGTCGCGCCGCTACAAGGCAAACCTGGAGAAGCTCGCCTCCGGCGACGTCATCAAGGTCGCGGAAGTCGTGCGCGACCTGTGGCGGCGCGAGCGCGAGCGCGGACTCTCCGCCGGTGAGAAGCGCATGCTCGCCAAGGCCCGCCAGATCCTGGTGAGCGAACTCGCGCTCGCGGAGAACACCAACGAGGACAAGGCGGAAGCCCTGCTCGACGAGGTGCTCGCCTCCTGACACGGGGACGGGTCCGCCCGTTCCGTTCAGCGCACCGAGATGCCGCGGTGCCCGATGACAGTCTGCTGTCGCCGGGCACCGCGGCATCTTCGTGTCCGCAGCACCCGGGGCATCCGCAATGCCGCCGGCCCGGCGATGCCCGGAAAAGGCGGCGCGCCCCGAGGCCACCTCCCGGGCCCGCCGGGGGCCGTCCGGGCGCCGGGTGCCCCGGAGGCCGTCGGCCCGCCGCGCGTGGCGGGCCACGGGAGGCGCACCCGGACGTGCGGCTCGGCCGGCCGCGCGCTGCGCCCGGGATGCGCGTTCGGGCACCCCGGTGCCGGTGATCCTCGTACGCTCGTCCCGGGGAGGCCGCCGGGCGGTGTGGCGCGGCGCGCCCCGGAAACGGCGCGTCTGGCGTGCCGGGCCCGGGGCGCAGGCTCGACCGGGGTCACGGAAGGGTCCGGTCGGGGCGTCGCGCCCGGCACGGTGAGGCCATACCCAAGTAGGTCGAGCACACAAACCTGACAGGAACCGATGTCTGACGATTCGCTTCCCCCGCCCGCTCCGACGTCCGCGTCGGCCCCTTCCCCCGCCCCGGCGGGGCGCACCGCCGCGGTGATCCCCGCCGCCGGCCGGGGCGTGCGCCTCGGCCCGGGCGCCCCCAAGGCGCTGCGCGCGCTGGGCGGCACGCCCATGCTGATCCACGCCGTCCGCGCGCTGGCCGCCTCCCGCGCGGTCTCCCTGGTCGTCGTCGTGGCCCCGCCCGAGGGGGCCGCCGAGGTGCGCAGCCTCCTGGACGCGCATTCCCTGCCCGAGCGCACCGACTTCACCGTCGTCCCCGGCGGCGACTCCCGGCAGGAGTCCGTACGGCGCGGCCTCGACGCGCTGCCGGACGACTGCGGGATCGTCCTCGTCCACGACGCGGCCCGGCCGCTGGTGCCGGTGGACACGGTCGACGCCGTGATCGAGGCGGTGCGGGAGGGGGCGCCCGCCGTGGTGCCGGTGCTGCCGCTGGCCGACACCGTCAAGGAGGTGGAGCCCGCCGCCGTGCCCGGCGCCCCGGAGCCGGTGGTGGCCACGCCGGAGCGGGCGCGGCTGCGCGCGGTGCAGACCCCGCAGGGCTTCGACCGGGCGACGCTGGTGCGCGCCCACGAGACCGTCACCGGCGAGGTCACCGACGACGCGAGCATGGTCGAGCGGCTTGGGCTGACGGTGGTGGCCGTGCCCGGCCACGAGGAGGCGTTCAAGGTGACCCGGCCCCTCGACCTGGTCCTCGCCGACGCGGTCCTCGCGCGCAGGAGGCTGAACGATGGCTTCTGAGCCTCGCGGCACCCAGAACGGCGCCCCCGGCGGCCCCCAGGACGGCGCCCCCGGCGGCCCTCAGGGAGGCGCACCCCGTGACACGCCCGGCGGCACGGCGGACGGCGCGGCCCGCCTCCCGCGCGACGACACGCCGTACGGCCCCCCGGACGGGCCACCGCTGCCGCAGGTCGGGATCGGGACCGACATCCACGGCTTCGAGGAGGGCCGGGAGCTGTGGTGCGCCGGATTGAGGTGGGAGGGCGAGGGCAGCGGACTCGCCGGCCACTCCGACGCCGACGTCGTGGCCCACGCGGCCTGCAACGCGCTGTTCTCGGCGGCCGGCCTGGGCGACCTGGGCCAGCACTTCGGCACCGGGCGCCCGCAGTGGGCCGGGGCGTCCGGGGTGACGCTGCTGGCGGAGGCGGCCCGGATCGTGCGGGACGCCGGATTCCGCATCGGCAACGTGGCCGTGCAGGTCGTCGGGGACCGGCCGAAGGTCGGCAAGCGGCGGGCCGAGGCCCAGCGGGTGCTCTCGGAGACCGTGGGCGCGCCGGTGTCGGTCTCCGGGGCGACCACCGACGGACTGGGGTTCCCCGGGCGCGGCGAGGGCCTGATGGCGGTCGCCACCGCCCTGGTCGTACGGGTCCGGTGACCCGGCCCGCGGCCCCCGCCGGTCCCGCCCGCGGCCGTCCGCCGCGCCCCGCCCGGGACGCGCCCGCGGGCCCGTTCCCGGCCCCCGCCGGAACGGGCCGGGAGCGGCGCGGGACCGGTCCGGGGCAGGGGGCGGGTTCCGCCCGAGGCGGAAGTGGGACCGGTGGGGTGTGGGACAGGGGGCCGCGCCGACTACCCTGGACGGGTGAGCATTCGGCTGTACGACACCAGCACCCGGCAGATCCGTGACTTCGCCCCCCTCGTGCCCGGGTGTGTCTCGATCTACCTGTGCGGAGCCACCGTGCAGGCCGCACCGCACATCGGGCACATCCGCTCGGGGCTGAACTTCGACATCATGCGCCGCTGGTTCGCGTACCGCGGCTACGACGTCACGTTCATCCGCAACGTCACGGACATCGACGACAAGATCATCAGGAAGGCGGCCGAGCAGAAGCGCCCCTGGTGGTCCATCGGCTACGAGAACGAGCGGGCGTTCAACGACGCCTACGCCGCCCTCGGCTGCCTGCCGCCCAGCTGCGAACCGCGCGCCACCGGCCACATCACCGAGATGATCGAGATGATGCGCGGCCTGATCGACCGCGGCCACGCCTACGCGGCCGACGGCAACGTCTACTTCGACGTGCGGTCCCTGCCGGGCTATCTGTCGCTGTCCAACCAGGACCTCGACGACCTGCGCCAGCCCTCCGAGGACGGCGAGACGGGCAAGCGGGACGCGCGCGACTTCGCCATGTGGAAGGCGGCCCGGCCCGGCGAGCCGAGCTGGGAGACCCCGTGGGGGCGCGGGCGGCCCGGCTGGCACCTGGAGTGCTCCGCGATGGCGCACAAGTACCTGGGCACCGAGTTCGACATCCACGGCGGCGGGATCGACCTGATCTTCCCGCACCACGAGAACGAGATCGCCCAGGCCCGCGGCTTCGGCGACGCCTTCGCCCGGTACTGGGTGCACAACGCCTGGGTCACCATGAGCGGCGAGAAGATGTCGAAGTCGCTCGGCAACTCGGTGCTCGTCTCCGAGATGGTCAAGCGCTGGCGCCCCGTCGTCCTGCGCTACTACCTGGGCACCCCGCACTACCGCTCCGCCATCGAGTACGGCGAGGAGGCGCTGCGCGAGGCCGAGACCGGCTACGCCCGGATCGAGGGCTTCGTGCGCCGCGTCACCGAGCTGGCCGGGGCGGCCGTGGAGCCCGATGCCGAGGTGCCGCTCGCCTTCGCCGAGGCGATGGACGACGACCTGGGCGTCCCGCAGGCGCTCGCCGTCGTCCACACCACCGTCCGGCAGGGCAACAGCGCACTGGCCGCCGACGACAAGGAGGCCGCCGTCGCCCGCCTCGCCGAGGTCCGGGCCATGCTCGGCGTCCTCGGGCTGGACCCGCTCGACGAGCAGTGGGCCACCGACGAGGGCGACCGGGCCGGTGAGCTGCGCCACGTGGTGGACAGCCTGGTGCGCCTCGTCCTCGAACAGCGCGAGGCGGCCCGGGCGCGCAAGGACTGGCCCACCGCGGACGCGATCCGCGACCGGCTGGCCGACTCCGGCCTCGCCATCGAGGACGGACCGCAGGGACCGCGCTGGAGCCTCGGCCCCCGCTGACCCGCCCCCGGCCGGGGAGGATCGACCGTGCCGCCCGGTCCCCCGGGCGGCACACTGCATGAGCGCGGCGAACGCGCGGACACGACGCACGACAGACGCAAGGCACACGGAACGGGCGCCCGGCGCGCCCCGCAGAGAGACAGGGAACTCATGGCCGCGAACAACCGCCGCATGTCCGGCAAGAAGGGCGCGCAGGTCGGCAGCGGCGGCAAGCGGCGCCGGGGCCTGGAGGGCAAGGGGCCGACGCCCCCCGCCGAGATGCGCAAGGGGCACGCCAAGCAGCGCGCCGCCCAGTCGAAGGCCCGCCGCGCCCAGAGCGCCCGCCCGCAGCGGCGGGGCGGCGGCAGGTCCTCCTCCGAGCTGGTCGTCGGCCGCAACCCGGTCGTCGAGGCGCTGCGCGAGGGCGTGCCCGCCTCGACCCTCTACGTCCAGCAGTTCATCGACAGCGACGAGCGGGTCCGCGAGGCGCTCCGGCTCGCCTCCGAGCGCGGCGGCATCAACCTCATGGAGGCCCCGCGCCCCGAGCTGGACCGGATGACCAACGGGCTCAACCACCAGGGCCTCGTCCTCCAGGTCCCGCCGTACGAGTACGCCCACCCGGACGACCTGGCGGCGGCCGCCGCCGACGCCGGTGAGGACCCGCTGATCGTCGCCCTCGACGGGGTGACCGACCCGCGCAACCTCGGGGCCGTCGTCCGCTCCGTCTCCGCCTTCGGCGGCCACGGCGTCGTCGTGCCCGAGCGGCGCGCCGCCGGGATGACCGCCGGTGCCTGGAAGACCTCGGCGGGCGCCGCCGCGCGGACGCCGGTCGCCCGCGCCACCAACCTGACGCGCGCCCTGGAGGCGTACCAGAAGGCGGGCCTGGTGGTCGTCGGCCTGGACGCCGATGGCGAGGCCGAACTCGGCGACCTGGACGCCCTGGACGGGCCGCTGGTCATCGTCGTCGGCAGTGAGGGCAAGGGCCTGTCCCGGCTGGTCGGGGAGACCTGCGACGTCCGGGTGCGCATCCCGATGCCGGGCGGCGCCGAGTCGCTCAACGCCGGTGTCGCCGCGGGCATCGTGCTCTACGAGGCGGCGCGCCGCCGGGCCTGAGCCGCCGTCGGCCGGTTCGCACGGACGTCCGGCCCGGTCCCCCGCGCGGGGGGTTCCGGGCCGCCCGCCCGGGCTTGACGGGGTCCGGACACATCCGACGGGTCAAGGCAGTGTCCTAACGACACATCACTCGGTTAGATGAGTGTGGACACCAGAACACCCCGCACGCCCACGGGGGACCGCTCGTCGGGATTCGACGACGCGCCCGCGCTGAGCATGGTGAAGGTGCCGAGCGATCCGGCCCAGGTCATCGTCAATCACGCGAGCTTCCGCGTGCAGCTGGGTGCCTCCGCGCGGCGCACCAGATCCCTGCGGATCGCGCGGCACATGAGCGCCACCCAGGACACCGCCCGCATGCTCCGGGCCGGTGTCGCGGGCCCCGCCCCGGCCCGCCGCCGCCCGGTCGTCTGGAGCGGCCGGTCCGATCCCGACGACACCGGCGCCCACCGCCTCCTCCAGGCGGTCCGGGCCGGTGCCGACCGGTACGCCGAGGACCCGGGCGCCGACGCCGGCGCCACCCAGGTGATCCCGCGCGTCGGACCGGTCCCGGGCTACGGCGGCTACGACGAGGGCCCCGCCACGGAGACCCTGGAGACCCCCTTCGTCGGCGCCCAGCGCGGCCCCGCCGCCGACGGCGCCCGGCTGCTGCCCGCCATGCGCACCGTCGGCAGCGCCTACGACGAACCCGTCCGCACCGCCGGGGACCCCGACGGCCACGACGGGTACGACGGATACGGCGACCGCGCGGACGGCCCGGACGACGGCTGGGACGACCGCTACGACGACGACGGACTTCTCGTCGACGACCGCCGGGACGCGGCGGACGAGGACGGGCCGCGCTCCCGGCGGCACACCGAGGACTCCGCGCGGCACGCCTACTACCCCGGCCGCCGCATGAACCTCGGCGTGGTGCTGCTGCCGCTGCGCGTCTTCCTCGGCTTCATCTCCATCTACGCCGGCATGGGCAAGCTCTGCGACCCCGTCTACTTCGACGGCGGCGAGCGCGGCTCGATGGTCAAGTGGCTCAACACCCTGCACCCGTGGGACGTCGCCGAGCCGCTGCGCCAGTTCGCCCTCGCCCACCCGGTCGGCTCCGGGCTGGTCATCGCCTTCCTCCAGGTCCTCGTCGGCGTCCTGACCGTCCTGGGCTGCTGGCAGCGCGTCGCCGCCGTCGTCGGCGCCTGTCTGTCCGCCGCGCTGCTGGTCACCGTGAGCTGGAAGAGCGTCCCCGTCTACGACGCGCCCGACATCATCTACCTCGCCGCCTGGTCCCCGCTGGTCATCGCGGGCGCCCCCGTCTACTCCGTCGACGGCCGCCTCGCGGGCAGCGCCTGGCGGCGGCTGGGCCCCCGCGCCGACATCTGGGACCTGCGCCGCTATGTGCTGCGCCGCGGCGCCCTCATCACCTTCCTGGTCGCGGGGGTCACCCTGCTCGTCGGCTCGCTGCTCGGCGGCGCGGTCCGGGACGCCGACCACGTGGTCGTCCCCGGGCCCGGCCAGGCGCCGCGCAACGAGCTTCCGGGCTCCCCGCTGCCCCAGGAGCCCGGCGGGCGCGAGCGGGCCGCCACGCCCGACGCCACCCCCGCCTCGCCGAGCCAGGGCGCCACCTCCGGCGCCTCCGCGACCCCGTCCGGCGGGGCCGCGACGGTGCCGGGGACGAGTCGGGACACCGGTGCCGTGACCGGTGGGACGCCCAGCGAGACCCAGGGCACCATCGGCCAGGCCCCGCCCCGGGACAGCGCCCCGGCGGGGCAGGCGCCGAGCGCCACCACCGCCGGTCCGTCCTCCGGCGGCGCCAGCAGCGGTGCCCCGGGCGAGGGCGTGGCGCCCGGCCCGGAGAGCGGCGCCGACGACGACACCGGTGACGCCCCGTCCTCCCCGGGCGAGCCGGACGGACGCCTGGTGGGCGGCCTGCTCGGCTGAGGGGCCGACAGCACGACGACGGGGTCCCGCACGGTGATGTGCAGGACCCCGTCGTCGTGGTGCCCGGTGGGCGGGGGCGGCCGGACGCGTTCTGCGCGGCCGGGCCCGCCGTCCGGCCCGCCCGGCGGCCCTCCGGCCCCGCACGGCGGGCGCAGGGGGGCCGGGGAGCCGTGTGCGGGGGTCTGGCGGCGTGGTCCGGCCCCGGGGCGGGGAAGGGGCGCCCGGAGGCTCCGGGGCCCCCACGGGCCCCTCGGACGCCCCGTGGTGCCCCCGCCTCGCCTGCTGCCGCCGTACGGCGTTCGCGCGGGGCTCGGCACCCGGCGCTCGTGGGGCTCAGCGCTCGCGCAGGGCCGCCAGCTCCCGGGCCGCCTCCGTCAGGTCCTTGGCGGTGTCGATGGCGCGCCAGTAGGAGCCCTGCGGGATCGGGAACCCGGCGAGCCGGCGCTCGCGCGCCAGCCGGGGGAAGGTGGTCCGCTCGTGGTCGCCGCGCTCCGGGAGCATCGAGGCGAAGGCGGGGGAGAAGACGTAGACGCCCGCGTTGACCTCGACGGTCGACGGCGGTGCCTCGATGAAGTCCGTGATGTGCCCGAAGCCGTCGGTCTGGACGGCGCCCCAGGGCAGCCGCGGCCGGGCCAGGGCGAGGGTCGCGACGGCGTCCCGCTCGGCGTGGAAGTCGGCCAGGTCGCGCAGGGAGAAGCGGGTCCAGATGTCGCCGTTGGTGGCGTACCAGGGCAGGTCGGGGTGCGGGAGGTGGGCGGCGGCGTACTTGAGGCCGCCGCCGCGGCCGAGCGGCTCCGTCTCGACGACGGTGGTGACGGACAGCGGCAGGTCGGCGTTCTCCAGCCACTTCTGGAGGACTTCGGCGAGGTGGCCGCAGGAGACCACCACGTCCGTCACGCCCTCCTCGGCGAGCCAGGTGAGCTGGTGCCCGATGATCGGGGTCCCCGTGCCGGGGATCTCGACCATCGGCTTGGGCCGGTCGTCGGTGTAGGGACGCAGCCTGGACCCCTGTCCGCCGGCCAGGACGACGGCCTGAACGGGACGGCGGGACGCGGCGTTCGGATCGGTCATGCCCGAACTGTACGTGGCGTCCCGCGCGCCCCGTCGCGGCGCCCGGACGGTGCCGCGCCGCCCGTGCGGCGACGGAGGGTGCCGGGCGCCGCCGCACGGGCGGGGCGGTCAGCCGTGCGCGGCCAGGACGCCCGTCGCGAAGGCGGTGTCGCAGACCGGGCGGGCGTAGGACTGGGCGCGGGCGGGGCCGTAGACCCGCACGGCGGCGCGGCCCAGGGAGCGGGCGATGGACGCGCAGTGCCTGGCCAGCGAGGGCCGGTCGTTGACGGCCTGCTGGAGGTGGGTCAGGGCGGTGCCCGGATCGTCCTCCTTCAGCTCGGTCAGCAGCCGGTCGCGCAGCACCTCGTGCGGGGCGCGGGCGGTGGCGCGGGTGGACGCCCCGACGGCCGAGGCGTCCGACGCGGCGAGCACCGAGTCCGAGGGATCGCCCGACCAGTCGACCCGGGTGACGGCGAGGGTCCCGGAGAGCACCAGGACGACGGGCAGGACGAAGGCGAGAGAGCGGCCGATCCGGCGGGCGGGGCCCCGGCCGCGTCGCGTCTGTCGGGTGGCGGAGTGCTTCACGGAGTGCTTCACGCGAGTGAGGGTAGCGTCACGTAATGACATGGCGACATTCCGTCACCGGTTCGGGGGACGGGGAACGGCCCGGGAACGGGCGCGGGGTTGACGTACACGGCTCGAAACGTCCGTTGTGCCCGGGAGATCCCCGGGGGCGACGAAGGGCCCCGCGGGAGGTCGCGGGGCCCTTCGTCGTCAACGCGGGTGAATTCTCCCGGCGTCTGGTTTGTCCGTGCCCGGTTCGGGTGGCGCGTCCGCGTCCGGGCGGTCGGCCGGGCGCGGTCCGGACGGTGCCGTCCGGACCGCGCCCGGTGGCGCGTCAGTCGGAGAGGCGCTCGCCCGTGGAGGTCGAGAACACGTGGATCTCGCCCGGCTGCGGCACGACGTGGACGGTGGAGCCCTTCTCCGGCACCGCGCGGCTGTTGACGCGGATCACCAGGTCCGTGGCCTCGCCGCCGACCTCGGTGGTGCCGAAGATGTAGCCGTCGGCGCCGGTCTCCTCGACGACGTTGACCGCGACGGCCAGGCCGGCCGGGGCGTCGGCGGTGTCCTTCGTCAGGGACGCGGCGCCGCCGCCCAGCTCCAGCACGTCGAAGTGCTCGGGGCGGACGCCGACGGTGACCGTGCGGTCGCCCTTGTCGGCGGCGGCCTTCAGGGCGTCGCGGTTGACCGGGACGACGCTGTTGCCGAACTTCACGCCGCCGTCGGTGATCGGCACCTCGATCAGGTTCATGGCGGGGGAGCCGATGAAGCCGGCGACGAAGAGGTTGGCGGGCTTGTCGTACATGCGCCGCGGCGACTCGACCTGCTGCAGGATGCCGCCCTTGAGCACGGCCACGCGGTCGCCCATCGTCATGGCCTCGACCTGGTCGTGGGTGACGTAGACGGTGGTGATGCCGAGGCGGCGCTGGAGCGACGCGATCTGCGTACGGGTCGACACGCGGAGCTTGGCGTCGAGGTTCGACAGCGGCTCGTCGAAGAGGAACACCTGGGGGTCGCGCACGATGGCGCGGCCCATGGCGACGCGCTGGCGCTGACCGCCGGAGAGCGCCTTCGGCTTGCGGTCGAGGTACTCGGTGAGGTCCAGCATCTTGGCGGCCTCTTCGACCTTGCTGCGGATCTCCGTCTTGTTGACGCCGGCGATCTTGAGCGCGAAGCCCATGTTGTCGGCGACGGTCATGTGCGGGTACAGCGCGTAGTTCTGGAACACCATGGCGATGTCCCGGTCCTTCGGCGGCAGGTGCGTGACGTCGCGGTCACCGATGCGGATGGTGCCCCGGTTGACCTCCTCCAGGCCCGCGAGCATGCGGAGCGAGGTGGACTTGCCGCAGCCGGACGGGCCGACCAGGACGAGGAACTCTCCGTCCGCGATGTCGATCTCGAGGCTGTCGACGGCGGGCTTGTCGGAGTCGGAACCCGGGTAGATGCGGGTCGCCTTGTCGAACTGCACAGTGGCCATGGTGATGGGCCCCCTTCTACCGGCAGGAACGTGCCGGACGGTCCGTTGTAGGAAGGTGGTGGTCTGGTCCACACAGGTGAACCGAGTCTGGACGGTACCTGGCGTTCACCTGGTCTGTCAGCACTTGCAGGGGTGTGAACTTCGACCGAATTCCCGATCCGCATCGTTCACCGGCTCTGTGTACAGTGGTCCCGCCCGGCGCGCGCCGCCGCGCGACTGCCTCCTTAGCTCAGCTGGTCAGAGCGCCGCTCTTGTAAAGCGAAGGTCGTCGGTTCGAATCCGACAGGGGGCTCGCTGTGTGAGCAGGGAAAAGGCCACTCGGGGAAGATCCCGAGTGGCCTTTGACATCCATTCCTGACATCAACGCGGGCGGTCACCCACGGTCGACGGATCAGTCCCGACCGGTGCGCCGCTTCCTGAGCAGCCGGTCCATGTGGCTCATGGCCTCCCGCTGTGTGTCCTGCGCCACGTGCGTGTAGACGTCCATGGTGATGCTGATCTGGGAGTGCCCCAAGATCTCCATCACCACCCGGGGCGCCACTCCGGCCGCCGTGAGGAGCGTGGCGGTGCCGTGGCGGGCGTCGTGCAGCCGGATCACGCGGAGGCTGGCCGACTCGGTGACGCGGACGAAGGACCGGTAGAAGTTGCGCGGCTCGACGGGGCGCCCGGTGCGGGTGGCGAAGACGTAGCCGGAGTCCTGCCACTTCTCTCTGGCCTTGGCGCGGGTGTCGGCCTGTCGGAGGCGGTGCCAGCGCAGGGGCGCGATGCAGAGCGCGGGCAGCAGGACGACCCGCCGACGGCGGCTCTTCGGGTCGTCGTCGTACAGGACGCCCCGACGCCGCTGAACCTGGTGCCGGACGTGGAGCACCCGGTTGTCCAGGTCGATGTCCGACCACCGCAGACCGATGATCTCTCCCCGGCGGAGGCCCAGGGCGATGGCGAGGACGAAGGCCGCGTAGAGCGGGTCCGTCCGGGACGCGGTGAGGAAGTCCAACGTCTCGTCGAGGGTCCACGGGTGCAGCTCGGGCGTTTCCGTCCGGGGCGGCTCGACGAGCTTCGCCACGTTGCGCGTGATCAGTTCCTCCCGGCAGGCCGAGGAGAGCGCCGAGCGCAGCACCCGGTGCGATTCCTTGGCGGTCGCCGCGGTCGTCTGCTTCTCCAGGCGCACGAGGAAACGGCGGACGTCGGCGACGCCGAGGGATTCGAGCCGTCGGCTTCCGAGGAGCGGCACCAGGTGCAGGCGGACGTGCCCCTCGTACTTGTCGAAGGTGCTGAGCTTCCGCCGGGGCTTGACGACGTTCTCCAGCCAGTACGGCAGCCACTCGGAGAGCTTGGCCGACTTGGTGGGCACGGGCACGCCCTGGTCCACCTTGTCGAGCAGTTCACGGCGCTTGGCGTCGCACTCGGCCCAGGTCTTGCCGTAGGCGAACTTGCGGGCGCGGGTGCCGGCCGGCTGGAGGACGTAGACGGCGCACTGGTAGCGGCCGTCCTTGCGGTTGGTGATGGTGCCGGAGCCGTTCGGGTTCCGCTTGCGCTGAGCGGCCATCAGGCGGCCTCCTCGATCTCGATCTGGCCGAGGACGAAGTCCGTGACGGCATGAGCGGGGATGCGGCGAGCGCCGTCGATCTTGATGGAGACGAGCCGGTGCGACCGGATCAGGTCGTAGACCTTGGAGCGCCCGAGCCTGAGCCGGGCCATGACCTCCGGAACGGTCAGAAGTTCGCCGGGAGTTGTGGCGGTCGTCATTCCGCGCTCCCTTCGCTGCGGAGGGCGTCGCGGGCGGTCTCGCGGTTGGTGTGGAGGTCGCGGGCGATGGTGGCGGCGAGGGCGGCTTCGCCGGGGGTGTGGCCGTGGCCGGCGTACTGCCAGTCGGTGAGGACAAGGACGGTGTCCGGTTCGCGGTCGTCGAGGCCGAGGGCGGTGGCCTCTTGGGCGGCGCGGTAGTCGGCGCGTTCCTGGCGGAGGGCGCCGAGGGTGGTCGAGTAGGTGCGGGACTTGGAGGAGAAGTGGCCGCGGAAGCCGAGCATGTGGGCCCACGCCCAGAGGCGGCGGTCCGGGTAGAGGGCGTCGAGGTCGCGGCATGCGGTGATGAGGCGGCGCGTGTGGTCGGGGACGTGGCGCCGGTCGAGTTCGCCGATGCGGCGGTCGGGGGTGCCGGTGTTCTCGGCGGCTTTGGTGGCGTATTTGGCGACGTAGGAGGCGACGGCCTGTTCGGTGATGTCGGAGCTGTCGCCGAAGGCCTTGACCGGGCGGACGTCGAGTTGCCTGCCCCAGCGGAAGGTGCGGGCGGGTTGGTCGGCGGCGGCCGGGACGGAGACGGTCGTGTAGGAGTGCGTGGCGGCGGCGTGTATCGCGTCGGTGAGGAGAGTGGCGGTGGCCCAGGCGGGTGGGGGTGTGCCGGGTCCGTCGGGGCCGTCGAGGCGGATGACGGCGTGGAAGTGGAGGGCGCCGCGTTTCTGGAATTCGGCGACCTTGCCGTAGGAGACGCGGAGGTGGTCGGCGAGTTCGCGGCGGGGTAGGCCC
Organism: Streptomyces sp. SID8352; assembly: GCF_009862265.1. Classification (GTDB taxonomy): domain Bacteria; phylum Actinomycetota; class Actinomycetes; order Streptomycetales; family Streptomycetaceae; genus Streptomyces. The sequence goes on from NZ_WWGX01000001.1 coordinate 17,552, forward strand.
GCGCGGGCGGTGAGTTCGCGGCGCAGGCGGGTGGTGAAGCGCTGCCAGAGCTGTCCGGCGTGGTTGTTGAAGCAGGCCTCATGCGTGCCGATCCGGCATGCCGTCGATCGGTAGGAGGGTTCAGGGGCGGGATGTGGGGGTGGCGGTCCGGGGTGGGCATCAGCAGACCTCCGCCGGGTTCGCCCAGGTCTCGGACTCGGTCGGCAGGTGAGACGTGATAATCACCGAGCGCCGACGAGTGCGCCGCTCCCAGGCCAGTACATACGGGCGGACGAGTGCGACGTCCTCCCCGCACAGCAGCGCCATGTGCTCGGAGCGGTGGCTGTGCTCCGGGTATCGCGCAGGCCAGGAGGCCGACCGGCCAAGGAGTGCGCGCGGTGCGACATCGGCCAGCGGGCGGTGGGGCGTTAACAGGCGGCGGTGCCTGCCCCTGCTGGAGTGCCGCAGCCCTCTGGCACGTGAGAGGGCGCGGCGGATACGGTCGAGCATGCTGCTCAGCTCCTATCGCTGGTAGCTCGGTCCCCCGGCATCGCCCGCCGTGGGGACCGTTTTGCGTACGGCCGCCCAGAGAGTGCGGTCGTTCAGGCTGGTGGCGAGGAGGCCGAAGCGGTCGGCGTCGGCCACCGCGTCCAGGACCTCCCGTCAGGACTCGGCGGTGAGCGATTCCGGCACGTCCGCTCCGACCGTCGTGTGTCGGGCCTGCTCCTCCACGCGCGCGGCGCCCGAGGGCGGACAGCCGGGCGGCGATGGCCGCCGCACTGACTTCCGAATCGGGCACAGGGCAGCCTCCGTCGCAGGCGATCACTTTCAGTAAAGCTAGTTAACTAGATTAGAGCTAGTGGACTAGATTTTCCATATGCCTGAGCAGCCGCCCTATCTCCGCATCGCCGACGAACTCCGGCGGCGGATCGCTGAGCACGTGTGGGAGCCGGGCGACCGGCTGCCCTCCCGCGCCCAGATCGGCCAGGAGTACGACGTCGGTGACAACGTCGTCCGCCGCGCTCAGGAACTCCTGATCTCCCAGGGCGTCCTGGAGGGCCGCGCCGGGTCGGGAACATACGTCGCCGAACCCCGGCAACGGGTGCGCGTCGTACGGTCGTCGGCGCGGGAGCAGCCCAGTGGATCGCCGTTCCGGGCCGACATGAAGGCCGTTGGCCGGCAGGGGGATTGGGAGAGCCGGACGGACGCGAAGGTGCCGGCGCCTGCCGAGATCGCCGCGCGCCTCGGGATCGTCGAGGGGGAGTTGTGCGTCCGGACGACGTACGAGTTCCTAGCGGATGGCAGGCCGGTTCAGCTCTCGACGAGTTGGGAGCCGTACGACCTCACCGCGGGCACGCTCGTCGTCCTCCCCGAGGGAGGCCCGCACGCCGGCGCCGGAGTCGTGAACCGCATGGCCGCGATCGGCGTGACCGTCAGCCACGCGGTGGAGCAGCCCGAGCCGCGAACGGCGACCGCCGAGGAGGCGTCGCTACTCGGCATCCAGAAGGCCGCGCTTGTCACGAACATCCGCCGGACGTACTACAGCGACCAGGGGCGGCCGATCGAGACGGCGGACATCGTCGTGCCCGCCGCCCACTGCGAGATCGTCTACGAGATCCCGATCAACCGCTAAGCGGGCCCGGCGGAGCCAACTACTTGGCGACGGATGTTATGGCTGCCGCCCCAGGGCACCATTGGGGTCGTCCAGGGCGGATCGAGCCAGCTCGCGGAAAGGGCTCAGGCTCGGCCAATGGATAGCTCTGCTCGGTGGCGGGGCGTACCGCCTGGCTGGCTCCAGCCCGAGCCCCACGAGAGTGGCACGCAGGATGGACCCGACGCGTTGCGTCACTGATCTTGCTTCTGCGGCAACGCTGTCAGGCCCCGCTAGAGCCACGGCACTTTCGGCCTGCGACAGCGCCGACATGAGGCGGCGCGCCTCGGCAGCCCGCTCCCGCAGGTCTCCCGGTATCGAGTCCCCTACCGAGGTGAGGGCCGCTACCGCTGGAGCAAGTTCCGCTGCTGCCTTTACGAACTGAGCGTAGGCATCAGCGCGAGTCTGACGCCGCCAGTGCTCGTGCTGCGAGCGGCGCTGGGAGTTCCCCGTGTGCTTGGCCGCACGTACCGCTCCGAAGGTGCCGAGCCCTGCCACAACTACAGCTGTTGCAGCGGTAATTGATGCCGTTCCCCCTAGGTCCATTGGCACATTATGCCAAGCGCTGACGCAGGATCGGGGGTGGACTTCACGGGTCTGCTCGGGCGCCGCACACGTGATGACCTTTGACATCCACAGCTGACATAAACGACCCCGGACGGCGGCATACAGCAGCGCCCCCACGTGACCCCCGGACCAGGCGGCGGAGTGCACGGGGGCGGGTGTGGACCGAACTTGTAAAGCGAAGGTCGTCGGTTCGAATCCGACAGGGGGCTCCACGCACCACCGGCGTCGGCTCCGGGGCATGCCCCGTCCGGGCGGCTTCCGGGTGGAAGGGGCCCCATGCGCCTCATGGCCTCCCGTGCTCTCCACCCGTGGGCGGGACGGTCCGAACAGCATGTTCCGGGACGGCTGCTCCGGGGGGCCGGTGGACGGGTCAGTGCCGGGCCGCGGACGAGGCCGGGCCGTCAGCGGCGCGACGGCCGACTTCCGCGGCTACGGGGAAGGCCCTGGCGCTCGCGGATCCTCGGACCAGGTCCGCCTCGGAGAGGCAGGCGACTTTGTGTGCTTCAAGGAGTGAGACGCGCGGTTCGAAGGTGAGCCCACGCGAGATTTCGCTTCGGGTGTACCGGCCGAGGGCGGCAAGCAATGCCGCACGTTCTCACGTCGTGGAGGGTGCCTGGGTGGCGTTGGGCATTGATGACGCGGCAGGTGCACCGGATGGTTCGTAGACGCGGACTTCGACCCCGGAATGGTTCCCAGGGCCTGGTGGATCATCGGCTCGACGTCATGCCAGGGGAGTCCGCCGTTTCCGCAGCCCAGGGGCGGTACCGCGATGGACTTGATTCCGCGCTCCACGATTTCGTCCCGCAGTGCCACGAGTCCCGAGGCGATGTCCTCAGGCCCGCGGCTGCGCGCCGGTCCGCCCCGCGCCCGGGCCCGGCCGCAGGGCCCGGACCTCGGGGTTCCGGGGGCTCCGTCACTCTCCCGGGAGCGGGGCGCGGGCGCGTCGGCCGCGGGCGGAGGCCGCGACGGCGGGCAGCAGGGCGAGGGAGAGGACACCGCCGGCGAGGGCGAGGACGGGGTAGCCGGCGGCGGCGACCACGAGACCGGAGGCCATGCCGCCGGTGGCCCCGGCCACGGCGATGGAGACGTCGACCAGGCCCTGGGTCCGGGCCCGGGTGGCGAGCGGGACGGTGTCCGTGATGATCGCGGTGCCGGAGACCAGGCCGAAGTTCCAGCCGAGGCCGAGCAGGGCCAGGGCCAGCGCCAGCAGGGCGACGGAGTCGCCGGGGGCCGCCGCGGCGAGGACGCCCGAGGCCAGCAGGGTGACACCGGCGGCGCCCGCGACGCTCGCGCGGCCGTAGCGGTCCACGAGCCAGCCGGTCAGCGGCGAGGGCAGGTACATCGCGCCGATGTGGATGCCGATGACGAGCCCGGAGGCGCCGGTGCCGTGGCCGTGGTCGCGCATGTGGACGGGTGTCATCGTCATGACCGCGACCATCACCAGTTGGGTGAGGACCATGACCAGCGTGCCGAGGACCACGCCCCCGCGGCTCCCGTCCGTGCCGTCCGCCCCGGGGGCGCCCTGGGCGTCGGGGGAGACCTGGGCGCCGGGGGTGGCCGGGCCCGGCCCGGCGCCGACCTCCCCGGCCCCGGCCGCCGCGGCACGGGCCAGGAGCAGCGGGTCGGGCCGGAGCCAGAGCGCGAGGACCAGCGCGGCCAGCGCGTAGGCGGCGCCGGAGAGGAGGAACGGCCCTGCCAGCCGGGGGATGCCGAGGTGCTCGGCGAAGGTGCCGGTCGGCGCGGTGAGGTTGGGCCCGACGACGCCGCCGAGCGTGGTGGCGACCAGGACGGTGGAGACCGCGCGGGCCCGGTGGCCGGGAGCGGCCATGTCGGCTCCGGCGTAGCGGGCCTGGAGGTTGGTGGCGGTGCCCGCGCCGTAGACGAACAGGGCGGCGAACAGCAGGACCGGGACGTCCAGCACGGCGGCGAGGATCACACCGGCCGACCCGACGGCGCCGGTGAGGTAGCCGGCGGCGAGCCCGGGGCGGCGGCCGTGCGTCTGGGAGACGCGGCCGACGAAGACGGCGGCGAGCGCGGACCCGGCGGTGAACAGGGTGCTGGGCAGCCCGGCGAGGCTGGTGCTGCCGAGCATGTCCTCGGCCAGCAGGGCGCCGACGGTGACCCCCGCCGCGAGACCGGCTCCGCTGAGGACCTGGGAGGCGACCAGGACGCGCAGGATGCGGGCCTGCGCCCGGCCGGGGTCGGGTATGGGGGCGGTCGTGCCCGCGGATGCGGTGCTGGTCATGGTCTCTTCCGGGGTTGGGGTACGAAGCGGGGCCAAGGGTACGGAGGCGGCGCACCGGGCACGGCGCGGTCCGGTCATTGTGCGGTGTCGCGCGCGGGCGCGGCAGGGCGGTGGGGGTGGCGGGAAGCGGCGCGGGGCGGGCGAGTGCCGTACGGGGTCCGGGCGGGCGCGCAGTACCCGGCCCCGGTTCAGGTGTCCTCGGTGCGTGCCCTCGGTGCGGGTGCGGGGATGTCCAGGGCGGAGGCGCGCCCGCCCCCTTGAGCGCGTGTCCTCGGTGCGGGTGCGGGGATGTCCGGGACGGAGGCGCGCCCGCCCTCCTTGAGTACCTGCTCTCGGTGCGGGTGCGGGTGCGGGTGCGGTGCAGGGGGGAGGGGGTGCGGCGTGCGACGGGTGGTGCGCCGTGCGTCCGGGAGCCCGCGCCGGGGCCGCCGCTCCGCCGTACCGGGCGCCGGGCGCGCCGGATCGCCGGGACCGGTTCGGCGCCGTTCCGCTTCCGGGCGCGGGCGGACGCTCCGTCGGTCGGCCGGTGTGGAGCGACCGCGCCCGCGCCCGCCCGCGTCCTCGGCGGGCTCGTCCCGCGCCCCCGGCCGGCCGCCGCCCCGTTCTCCGCGTCGCCACGCCTTCCCGAGCCGCACGCCGCCGCCCGGCCGTCCCCACCTGTCCGGCCGTCCCCACCGGTCCCCACCACTCCGCGCTGCCCGCGCTGCCCGCGCTGCCCGCGCTGCCCGCGCTGCCCGCGCTGCCCGCGCTGCCCGCGCTGCCCGCGCTGCCCGCGGGGTGGGGCCGCACGGCGGGACCGGCTCAGGGGTGCAGGTCGCGGGCGATCTCCAGTTGCTCGCGTTCCAGCGGGTCGTCGTCCTCCAGGTTCCAGAGGAGGTTCTGGAGCACTCGGCCCAGGCACCAGGCGTGGGCCCGGGCGCGGTCCAGGCCGAGGACGTCGGTCAGGGCGTCGAAGCGCCACTGGGTCTCGGCTGGGTCGTAGCGGTTGTCCAGGGCCGGGAGCAGGTCGAAGCCGGGGTCGCCCGCGAGCGGCTTGGGGTCGATGGCGAGCCAGGGCACGCGCTCGGAGCCGAGGACGTTGCCGTAGTGCAGGTCCCAGTGGAGGAGGCGGTCGCCGGGCTCGTCCACGACCTCCCGGACGGCGGCGGCGCAGCGCGCGACCAGGCGGCGGGAGGCGGGGTCGGGGACGGCGGCCAGGGCCCGCGGCACCTGCTCCAGCATGTCGTGCGCGATGTCGCCGAGACCGCGCAGTCCGGGTGGCGCGGGCGCGGCGGTGAGCCGGGCCAGCAGCCGGGCGATCACCAGGGCGGCCTCCCGGGAGTCCGGGAGGTGGTCCAGGGTGCGCTCGGCGTCGAGGCGTTCCAGGAGCATCGTGCCGGTGCCCGGGTCGTGGCCGATCAGGCGCACCGCCCCGTCGCCGTCCCACCGGCGCAGGGCCACCGGCTCGCCCTCCGTCTCGGCGTCGAGCGCCTGGAGCTTCAGCGCGGCCGGGACGCCGTCCCCCCGGCGGACGACCGGCAGGACCAGCGCGGCCCAGCCGTGCCGCGCGGGCCCGTCCGGGCGCAGGTCCCACTGGTCGAGGAACCGCTCCGCCAGGGCGGGCAGCGCGGCGACGAAGACGCGGCCGGCCTCCCCGCCGTACTTGGCCAGACTTGCCGCGAGTGCCTCCGGTACGTCGATCACGCACGCGACGCTACCCGCGGCGGGGAGCCCGGGGCAGCCGGTTTTCGCGCCGTGTCCGACGGATTCCGTGGCCGGACGCGACGGAATCCGTCGGGGAGGACGACGCCCGTCGGTGGGGACAGCGCACGTCGGGGAGGACGGGCACCTGTCACGGGCGGGTTCGGACCCTGGTGCCGCCGTCGGCGGCTTCTCCTGCGTCGGCTCGGTGTCCGGGGCGCTCGGTGTCCGGGGTCTGTACGCCGTCCACCGCGCGGCCGACCCCCGTGAGCGAGCGTCCTGTGCCCCGGTCTCCTTCCGGCCGGCCCGGCCTCCGGACCGGGTGCCGGGCCGCGGCCGACCCCGTCGGGCGCCGATTCCCCCGGGGCGGCCACCGGCCGGAGGGCCGGGCTCCGCCGGTAGGGCGGGCTCCGCCGGAAGGCCGGGCGCCGTCCGGCCCGGGAAGGGGCGCGCGGGGGCCCGCGGCTCACCGGCCCTCCGGGCCCCGCCCCGCCCGCTCGCCCTCCCGGACCGGCCGCGCCGGTTCAGCCCACCGGGTCCGGGGCGCCGCCGGGGGCGTGGACGTCGCGGCCGGGGGCCTTGGCCGTCACCATCAGGCCCGCGACCACGGCCGCCAGCAGCATGATCCCCGCGGCCAGCCAGATGGCGACCGTGTAGCCGTGCACGATGCCCTCCCGGACCACCCGGTTCCGCTGCGAGGGGTCGGTCAGATGGGCGGTGATGTAGGTGGCGCTGCTGGTGGTGGCGATGGTGTTGAGCAGCGCGGTGCCGATGGAACCGCCCACCTGCTGCGAGGTGTTGACGGTCGCCGAGGTCACTCCGGAGTCCTGCGGGGCGACGCCCGCGGTGGCGGTGGAGAAGACCGGCATGAAGGTGAGGCCCATGCCGAGGCCCATCAGCAGCAGCGCCGGGAGGATCTCCCCGGCGTAGTCGGAGGCGACCGTCATCTGGGCGAGCAGCACCATGCCGCCGGAGGCCAGCAGCATCCCCGGGACCATCAGCAGCCGCGGGCCCACGCGGGGCAGCAGCCGGGCGGAGATCTGGGTGGAGCCGATCACGATGGCGATGGTCATCGGCAGGAAGGCCAGCCCGGTGCGCACCGGCGAGTACTCCAGGATGACCTGGAGGTAGTACGTCATGAACAGGAACAGCCCGAACATGCCGATGACGGCCAGCATCATCGTCAGGAAGCAGCCCGCGCGGTTGCGGTCGCGGATGATGTGCAGCGGCAGCAGGGGCATCGGCGCCCGGGTCTGCCACCAGACGAAGGCGGCCAGCAGCACCAGGGCCGCGGCGAACAGCGCCAGGACGAGCGGTGCGGTCCAGCCGCGCGGCTGGGCCTCGCTGAAGCCGTAGACGAGGGTGACCAGGCCGCCGCAGCCGAGGAGCACCCCGGGCACGTCCAGGCGGGCGCCCGCGTGTCCCGGGCGGTCGTGCAGCAGGGTCAGCGCCCCGGTCACGGCGACCACGGCGACCGGGATGTTGACGTACAGGCACCAGCGCCAGCTCAGGTACTCGGTGAGGAAGCCGCCGACGATGAAGCCGACGGCGGCGCCGCTGCCGGCCAGCGCGCCGTAGATGCCGAAGGCCTTCCCGCGCTCCCGGGGGTCGGTGAAGGTGGTCGTCAGCAGGGAGAGCGCGGAGGGGGCCAGGACGGCGGCGAAGACGCCCTGGAGGGCGCGGGCGCCGAAGAGCATGGGAGGGCCGACGGCGGCGCCGCCGATCGCGGAGGCGCCCGCGAAGCCGATCAGGCCGATGACGAAGGTGCGCTTGCGGCCGACCAGGTCGGCGATGCGCCCGCCGAGGAGCAGCAGCCCGCCGAACGCCAGGGTGTAGGCGGTGATGACCCACTGCCGGTTGGCGTCGGACATGCCGAGTTCACGCTGGGCGGAGGGCAGGGCGATGTTCACGATGGTCGCGTCGAGGACGACCATCAGCTGGGCCAGGGCGATCACCACCAGCCCCCACCAGCGGCGGGGGTCGGAGTCCACGGGCGCGGCCGGCTCGTCGGTCCGGGTGCCACTCATTGGGCCAGAACACCATGGAACGGGGGGTGCCGCACCTCGTCGGAGCGGGCCGGAACGGGCGCGGCGCCGCCCCGTCCCGGCAGGCCCGCCCCCGGGGCCGCGCGGCCCGGCCCGGTGGTGCCCCGGGGGGCCGGGACCCGGTTCCCGGCCGGGCCCCGAGGGGCTCCCGTCAGGGCTCCAGGACCACCTTCCCGACGGTGGCCCGGGTCTCCAGCGCGCGGTGCGCGGCGGCGGCCTCCGCGAGCGGGAAGCGCTGGACCGCCGGGGTGAGCCGCCCCGCGGCGGCCTCGGCGAGGGCGCGCAGTTCGAGGGTGCGCACCGGGTCGGGGCCGCCGGTCCGGTTCATCATCACCGGGCCGAGGACCTGCTCGGAGACGCCCTCCACCAGATACGGCGCGCCGTCGTGCAGGCCCCGGCCCGACCAGCCGAAGACGAGGTGCCGACCGCCGGGCCCGAGGAGGGCGACGGCCTCGCGCGCGACGTCCCCGCCGACGCCGTCGTAGACCACGGTGGCGGCGCGTCCGCCCAGGTGGGCGCGGACCCGCTGCGGCCAGCCCGGTTCGGTGTAGTCGACGGCGAGGTCGGCGCCGTTGGCCGCGACCCGGGCGGCCTTCTCCGGGCCCCCGGCGAGGCCGATCACGGTGGCCCCGGCGGTCCGGGCGTACTGCACCAGCAGAGTGCCGATGCCTCCGGCGGCGGCCGGGACGAGCACCACCGAGCCGGGCCCGAGATCGGTGAACTGCACGATGCCCATGGCGGTGCGGCCGGTGCCGATCATGGCGACGGCCCCGGCGAAGTCCAGGTTTCCCGGGATGTCGTGCAGGCGGTCCGCCTCGGTGACGGCCAGTTCGGCGTAGCCGCCGGGACGGAAGCCGAGGTGGGCGACGACCCGGCGGCCCAGCCAGGTCTCCGGGGTGCCCCCGCCCGCCGCGTCGACGACCCCGGCGACCTCGCGGCCGGGGACGGTGGGCAGTTCGGGCAGTTCGGGCAGCGGGCCCCGGATGCCCTCGCGCACGGCGGTGTCGAGCAGATGGACCCCGGCCGCGCGGACGGCGATGCGGACCTGCCCCGGGCCGGGCCGGGGGTCCTCCACCTCCTCCGGTACGAGGTTCTCGGCGGGGCCGAAGGCGTGCAGTCGGACGGCGTGCATGGGTCCCCCAACGGTGGGCGGTGCGGGTGTGCGCACGGCCCGGCGGCCGGACCGTGCGGTGTTCCCCACTCCACCGCCTCAAGCTCGCTTGAGGTCAACTACGGCCCTGCCGCCGGGCTGTTCGCGCAGGTCGGGGCGGTTGTCAGTGGCGGCGGGCAGGATGGGGTGATGGCGAGAAGAGCGGCGGGCGACGCCCGCACGGGCGGTGGCGGTGCGGGGCGCGGTGGCACGGGACGCGGCGGGGCGGGACGCGGTGGAGCGGCGGTGCGCCCGGCGCGGCGCCCCGAGGTGCGGCTGCCGCCGCTGGTGCCGTTCGGCGGCGGGCTGGAGCCGGACGGGGACTACGACGCGCTGGATTTCCGGGACGCCGACTTCTCCGGGCAGGACGGCGCGGGCGCCCGCTTCATGGACTGCGCGCTGACCGGCTGCGTGCTGGACGAGGCGTCGCTCCAGCGCGCCCGGCTGCTGGACTCGGTCCTGACCGGGGTGCGCGGGGTCGGCACCCGGCTCACCGAGGCCACCCTGCGCGATGTGGAGCTGGTCGACGCCCGGCTGGGCGGGGTCCAGGTGCACGGCGCGGTGCTGGAGCGGGTGCTGGTCCGCGGCGGCAAGATCGACTATCTGAATCTGCGCCGCTCCCGGCTCAAGGACGTGGTCTTCGAGGGCTGTGTGCTGGTCGAGCCGGACTTCGGGGGCGCGGTGCTGGAGCGGGTGGCGTTCGTGGACTGCGCGCTGCGGGGCGCCGACTTCAGCGCGGCCACCCTGGCGGACGTCGATCTGCGGGGCGCCGTCCCGCTGGAGCTGGCGCGGGGCGTGGACCGGCTCTCCGGGTCGGTGATCAGCCCGGCCCAGCTCCTGGACCTGGCGCCGGTGCTGGCGGCGGAGATGGGGGTGCGGGTGGTGGCGGAGTAGGGCGTCGACCGGGGGGCCGGGGGACCGGGGGGACGGCTCGGAGGGCGGGAGCGGGGGCTCCGGGCTGGAGGGGGAGCGGGGAGCGGGGGGCCTGTGACGGGGCGCCGGTCCCCGCCGCCTCCGGAGCCGGGTGCGGTACCACTCCGCCCGCGGCGGCCGGGGGCGTGCCCGTCCCGGGCCGTGGTCCGGGGTCGGCCCCGGTCCTGGGAGTGGCGCAGGTGCGGCCCCCGGTTGCCCTGCGGCGCCCTGCGCGGTCCCGGGCCCCCGGTGCCCTGCGGCCCCCGGTGTCAGGGAAGGCGGGGGAAGCGGGACTGGAGGGTCCAGATCGCCGGGTTGTCCGCCAGGTCCTCGTGCAGGTCGGTCAGGTCGGCGATCAGGTCGTGCAGGAAGTCCCGGGCCTCGCGGCGCAGCGCGGCGTGCGAGAAGGCCAGCGGCCGCTCGGTGGCGGGCAGCCACTCCCCCTCGATGTCCACCCAGCCGAAGCGGCGCTCGAACAGCAGCCGGTCGGTGGACTCGGTGAAGTCCAGCTCGGCGCGCTGGGGCCGGGCGGCCCTGGAGCCCGCCGGGTCCCGGTCGAGCCGCTCCACGATGTCGCACAGCGCCCACGCGAAGTCCAGCACCGGCACCCATCCCCAGGCCGTGGAGATCTCCCGGTCCTCCTCGGTGTCCGCGAGGTACACGTCCCCGCAGAACAGGTCGTACCGCAGCGCGCGGACGTCCGCGCGGCGGTAGTCGGTCTGCGGGGGATCCGGGAAACGGGTGGAGAGGGCGTAGCCGATGTCGAGCACGGAGGTGATGGTGTCACGCCCCCGGGCCCGGCCGTCCCCGCACCCCCGCCGCCCGGGGCTCCTCGCGGGGCGCGCCCTCTGTCCCGCACGCCCTGCCGTCCGGCCCGGGGCTCTCGGTCCTCCACTGCCCCGCGCGGCCCGTCCGCCTCCGCCCGCGCCGACGTCACGGCGCCGGGGGTCTGCCCTCGCCGTACAGCCAGTCGTCCCAGACCTCCGTGAAGTCCTTGCCGGGCACCGTCCGCTCCACGTACGCCGTGAACGCGGCGGTGTCCGCGTTGCCGTGGCGGTGGGCGGCGGCCCAGCCGCGCAGCAGGGCCCGGAAGGCGCCGTCGTCGCCGACCGTCCGCCGGACGCGGTGCAGCACCATCGCCCCGCGCTGGTAGACGGGGCTGTCGGAGATGTGCGCCGCACTGCTCGGCTCGGCGGGCGGGAATGCCCAGACCGCCCGTGCGGCCTCCGCGTCGCCGTCGGAGCGGGCGCCGTCGTACCGCGCCCGGAACGTCTCCTCGGCCGTGGCGCCGCCGTGGTCCTCCGCCCACAGCCACTCCGCGTAGGTGGCGAACCCCTCGTTGAGCCACATGTCCCGCCAGGAGCGGGGGGTGACCGAGTTGCCGTACCACTGGTGGGCGAGTTCGTGGACGAGGGTCGACAGGTCCGGGGCGCCGGGGAAGTACGGCCGGTTCTGGGTCTCCAGGGCGTAGCCGGAGTCGCCGGGGCGGTCGACGATCACGCCGGTGGAGGCGAAGGGATAGGGGCCGAAGACCTCCCGTCCCCACTCCACGATCTCCGGGAGGCGGGCCAGCACCGCGCGGCTCGCCGCCTCCTGCTCCGGATCGACGGCGGTGTGGACCGGCAGCCCGTCGGCGGTGGTGGAGCGCAGGACCCGCCAGCGGCCGATCGCGACCGTGGTGACGTAGCTGGCCATCGGCTCGGTGACGCGCCAGCGGAAGGTGGTCCGCCCGTCCCGGGTCGAGGTGCCCGCCGGCTCCCCGTTGGACACCACCCCGAGGCCCTCGGGGACGGTCACCGCGATGTCGTAGGCGGCCTTGTCGGAGGGGTGGTGGTTGCCGGGGTACCAGGCCATGGAACCGGTGGGCTCGCCGAGCCCGACCGCGCCGTCGGCGGTGGGCAGCCAGCCCTCCTCGGAGCCGTCGGGGTCGGTGATGGTCTCCGGCCGGCCGGAGTAGCGGACGGTGACGCGGAAGACCGTGTCCCGGTCCAGGTCGTCGGCGGGGCGCACGGTCAGCTCCTGCCCGGCCCGGTTCCAGCGGGCGGGGCGGTCCTGGACGGTGACCTCCTCGACCCGCAGGCCCTTGAGGTCGAGGTTGAAGGCGGAGAGGTCCCGTGTCGCGCGGGCCGTGATGACCGCGGTGCCCGTGAGGCGGGCGGCGGCCGGGTCGTAGGCGAGGTCGAGGCCGTAGTGGCGCACGTCGTAACCGCCGTTGCCCGCCCTCGGGAAGTACGGGTCGCCCAGCCCCGGCCCGCCCGGCCCGCCGCGCACCCCGCCGCAGGCCCCCAGGGCCGCGACCGCCGCGAGGGCGACGGCGGCGGCGAGCGGACGGGCGGGACGCATGGCGCGATCCTATGGTCCGGCACGCTCACCCGCCGGGAGCGGTGCGGCGGCGCCGCGGGCGGGGTCGTCCGTCGTGGCCCGGGTCGTCGTCCCTCGTGACCCGGGACGCCCGTCGTGCCCCGAGGTGCCCGCCGTGCGGCGGCGGCGCCGCCTCGCCCGCCGGGGCGGACCGGTGCCCGGACGTGCCGGGACGCGGGCCCCTGGCGCGGTCCGGTCGGCTCGGTGACCCGGGCCGCTTGCGTGACCCGGCGGGACGCCCGCGCCCGGGGCGTCCGATGCGTACGGGCCGGAGACCGGGACCGGTGCCCCGACCGGGATCGCCTACCGGGACCAGGATCAGGACCGGTACCTGGACCGGGGCAGGAGCCGGGGGCGGGGCGGGGGCGGAGCCGGGACCTGTGCCGGGCCCGGGCCCCGGAGCGACGCCGCGCCGGGCGCGCCGTCCGCTCCGCCGGACCGGGGCGCCGCCGTCCCTCCTCGCCCGCCCCGCGCCCGGACCGGTGCCCGCCGGCCGGCGGACCGGCCGCTCCCGGGGACCGCGACGGGCGACGGCGGGGTCAGCCGATCGGACGACCCCGCGACCGCCCGCGGCGGACACAATGGGAGGGGCCCGCGCGATCCGGCGCGGACCCCGCGCGTACGCCACCGGGGCCGACGGTCCCCGGGACGGGCCCGGCACGGAAGGGAGGCGCGCGGATGCCGAAGCCGTACGACCCGGACACCCGGTGGCTGGGCGGCGTGCTGCACGCCGCGTTCTTCCTGCTGCTCGGCGGCGCCCTGGCCCGCTTCCTGCTGCGCCACCCCGGCGAGCCCCGCACCCCCTGGATCGTCGCCCTGTCCGTCACCCTCGCCGTGCTGCACCTGTCGGGCCCGGCGGCGGGCGGCGGGGCCGACGGACCCGTCCGGCTCCGGGCGGCCTGGATACGCCCCGCCTGGCTGGTGGCGGTCGTCGTGGTGTGGGTGGTGCTGGTGGTGCTCGCGCCCAGCTTCTCCTGGTGCGCGGTCCCCCTCTTCTACACCGGTCTGCGCACCCTGCCCGCGCGGGCCGCCCTCGGGCTGGTTGTGGTGCTGACCCTGTGCGTCGTCGCCGCGCAGTTCCGGCTCGCCGGGAGCTTCGACCCCAACCTGCTGCTCGCCCCGCCCGCCGTCGCCGCCATCGCCACCGCCGTCTTCCTGCACACCGAGCGCCAGGCGGCCCGGCAGCGAGCCCTCATCGACGACCTGATCCGCACCCGCCGCGAGCTGGCCGCCTCCGAGCGCCGCGCGGGCACCCTCACCGAGCGCCAGCGGCTCTCCATGGAGATCCACGACACTCTCGCCCAGGGGCTGTCCAGCCAGCGGATGCTGCTCCAGGCGGCCGACCGGGTCTGGGACACCGACCCGGACAAGGCGCGCACCCATGTGCGGGGCGCCGCCTCCGTCGCCGAGCACAACCTGGCGGAGGCCCGCCGTTTCGTCCACGACCTCGCTCCCGCCGACCTCGCCCGGGGCGGCGGTCTGGCGGCGGCGCTGCGCACCCTGGCCGAGCGGGAGTCCGGCGAGCACCTCACCGTGCGGGTCCATGTCGACGACGGCGGCGACCGCGCCCCGCTGCTGCCCGGCCGGGTCCGGTCGGCGCTGCTGCGTGTCGCCCAGGGCGCGCTGGCCAACGTCCGCGAGCACGCGGGGGCGACCACCGCCGCGCTCACCCTGACCCTCCTCGACGACCAGGCCGTCCTGGACGTCACCGACGACGGCCATGGCTTCGACCCGGCCGCGCCGCCCGGCGACCCGCTGGGGGTGCGGGGGCACGGGCTGCCCGCCATGCGCGCCCGGCTGGGCCGGCTCGGCGGCACCCTCACCGTCGAGTCCGCGCCCGGCGAGGGCACGGTCCTGTCCGCCGCCGTCCCCCTGGAGGCACCCCGATGACCGGACCGGCCGCCCCCGCGAACCCCCCGGTCCCCGGCGCCGGGAACCCGGTGCGCATCCTGGTCTGCGACGACCACACCGTCGTCCGCGCCGGACTGCTCGCGCTGCTCGACAGCGCCCCCGGCATCGAGGTCGTCGGCGAGGCCGGCACCGGCGAGGAGGCGCTCGCGCTGACCGCGCGGCTGGCGCCGGACGTGGTGCTGATGGACCTTCAGCTCGGCGCGGGCATCGACGGGGTGGAGACCACCCGCCGCCTCACGGCCGGGTCCGCCGGTCCGGTGCCCCACGTCCTGGTGCTGACCACCTACGACACCGACGCCGACATCACCCGGGCCGTCGCCGCGGGGGCGACCGGCTATCTGCTCAAGGCCGAGCGCCCCGAGGAACTGTTCGCCGCCATCCGGGCCGCCGCGCAGGGCCGCACGGCGCTGTCCGGGCCGGTCGCCGGGCGGGTGATGGCCGGCCTGCGCAGCCCCCGGCCGACCCTGACCGACCGCGAGGGCGACATCCTCTCGCAGCTCTCCCGGGGCCTGGGCAACCGGGAGATCGCCCGCGCGCTGTTCATCAGCGAGGCCACCGTGAAGACCCATCTGCGCCGCATCTACGACAAGCTGGGCGTGGACACCCGCGCGGGCGCCGTCGCGGTGGCGAAGGAGCGCAGGCTGCTGCCGTAGCCGCGCGCCCGGCCGGGCCGGGGCCGGTCACCGGGGCGCCGGGGCATGGAGGTGCCGGGGCACGGGGGTGCCGGGGCACGGGGGTGCGGGCCCATCGAGGCTCGGGGCCCGTCGGGGGTGACGAGGGCGCCGAGTGGCGCGCCGCCGCCATCGCCGTGGGCACCGCCCGCGCACCCTGGTCCGCCCCCTCCGCACCCTTACGCGAAGGCGCCGGGACCACGCCGGAGACGCCCGGGCGCGCGAAGGGGCCCCGGCGCTGCCGGGGCCCCTGGTACCGCGCCGGGCCCCCGCCGGTCGGCGGCGGCACGGCGGCGGGGGACGTCAGACGTTGACGCCGAAGTCCTGGGCGATGCCCGTCAGGCCCGAGGCGTAGCCCTGGCCGACGGCGCGGAACTTCCACTCGGCGCCGTTGCGGTACAGCTCGCCGAAGACCATGGCGGTCTCCGTGGCCGCGTCCTCGGAGAGGTCGTAGCGGGCGATCTCGGCGCCGCCGGCCTGGTTGACGATGCGGATGTACGCGTTGCGCACCTGGCCGAAGTTCTGCGAACGGTTCTCGGCGTCGTAGATCGAGACCGGGAAGACGATCTTGTCGACGTCGGCCGGAAGGGCGGCCAGGTTGACGTTGATCGCCTCGTCGTCGCCGGCGCCCTCGCCGGTGCGGTTGTCACCGGTGTGGACGATGGTGTTGTCCGGCGTCTGCTTGTTGTTGAAGAAGACGAAGTGGGCGTCGGAGTAGACCTTGCCCTCCGGGTTGACCGCGATGGCGGACGCGTCGAGGTCGAAGTCGGTGCCGGTGGTGGTGCGGACGTCCCAGCCGAGGCCCACGGTGACTGCGGTCAGGCCCGGAGCCTCCTTGGTGAGCGAGACGTTGCCACCCTTGGACAGGCTTACAGCCATTGTTCGGGAGTCCCTTCCCTCGTTTACTTACGGCAAGCAAGGTACAGCTACCCCCCACAACGACAGGAGGGGTGCCGTCGGTTCCGGGTCCCTTTACTTTCTTTACCGGCGTTATCCGGATGACGCGCGGGGCCCGGAGCGGGACCATGGGGGCATGTCCGCTCCCCACGTCATCAGAGGCTCCGTCGTCCTTCCCGAGGCCGAGCTGGTCTGGCGCTTCTCGCGGTCGTCGGGTCCCGGCGGACAGCACGTCAACACCAGTGACACCCGCGTGGAGCTGAGCTTCGACCTGGGGCGCACCGAGGCGCTGCCCGAGGTGTGGAAGCGGCGGGCGCTGGAGCGGCTGGCGGGGCGGCTCACCGGCGGTGTGATCACCGTACGGGCCGCGGAACACCGCTCCCAGTGGCGCAACCGCGAGGCCGCCGCGGTCCGGCTGACCGCCCTGCTGGCCGAGGCCACCGCGCCGCCCCCGAAGCCCCGCCGTCCGACCCGTGTGCCGCGCGGCATCAACGAGCGCCGGCTGCGGGAGAAGAAGCAGCGCTCCCAGACCAAGCGCGGTCGCTCACCGGGCGGTTGGGAGTAGCGCACCCCGGCGGCCCGGCGGCCCGACGGTTCGGACATCCCGGGTGGCCCCTTTCCCCCGGGCGTTCCCGGTGACCCGGGCGATCCCCGTACCCCGAGCGGCCCGCGCCTCGCCCGGCCCCGTACCCCGGCGGTCCGGCACCCCGGCCGCGCCCGGTCCGTCACCCCGTCAGGTCCCGCACCCCCACCGTCTCGCCACCGCTGGTCTCCCCGGTGGGGTGGAAGCCCAGGCCCAGGTAGAAGCCCGCGGGGCCGGGCACCCGCGCCGGGCCGTCGGCCGAAGCACGCAGTCCGCCGCGCCGGGCCGCGCTCCCGGGCCCGCTTCCGCGGGCACGACCCCGGGTCGCCCCCGGCGCCCGCCCCCGTCGGATCAGCCCAAGTGCCGGTAGCGCCCCCGGAAGTACATCAGCGGACCGCCCTCCACGCTCGGCGCCCGGGCGGTCAGCACCCGGCCGATGACCAGGGTGTGGTCCCCGGCCGGCACGCGCCGCTCGGTGCGGCACTCCAGGGTGGCCAGGGCCCCGCCGACCAGGAGGGCGCCGCTGGCCGCGCCGCGCGAGCAGTCGAGGTCGGCGAAGAGGAGGCGGTCGCTGACCCGGCCCTTCATCGAGAAGCGGCCCGCGATCTGCCGCTGGCTCTCGGCCAGCACGGAGACCGCCCACAGCGGCTGCTCGTCGAGGAGGTCGTCCATCCGCGAGCCCGTGCGCAGACTGACCAGGACCAGCGGCGGATCGAGGGAGACCGACAGGAAGGCCGTCGCCGTCATCCCCGCGTCCTCGCCGGCCGGCGCCCCGGGGTCGTCGGGGTCGAGCGGCGGCTCCTGCGCGGTCACCAGGACCACGCCCGAGGACAGCCGGGACATGGCGGCACGGAACTCGTCGTTGCTCACCCCCTCAGCATGCCCGGGGGACGTGGGGGAGGTCGGGGAAGCGGTGTTCAGCACGCCGCCACGCTAGTGGCCGCCCCGCGCGGCCCGCATCGGGCCACGGGCCGATCCGGGTCCTAGGACCACGGGCGGACGGGAGGGGCGCGCGGCGGCGGGACACGCCCGGGCGCACGGGAGGCCGCAAGTGGAAGGCGTCACACTTTGCGTTCAGGAACGGTCCGGGAAAAACGCAGAAAGTGCAGGCAATTGTTCACGTATCGCTGTGACTTGAGTCACAAGGCGAACTATTTGTTGACCCTGTGTACCGAGTGGGGAGCGCGCTGTGATTCAGTGGCGGGGAGGCTGCGAGGGCACCATGGAACGGGCGCCCGGGACAACCCTTGATTCGCTGCGAGGTCTCGGGGGGAGGGCGAGCATGGAGACCGAGTCGGAGCCCTACGTCCGTCTTGCGTCCCTGCGGCAACTGCACCAGGCCATGGCCGACATGAACACGGCCCGCAGTCTGGCGGACACCCTGCAGACCGTGGCCGACGGCGTCGTGCGCGCCCTCGGCTACGAACTGGCGTGCGTCAACATGGTCCGCCCCGACGGCGATCTGGTGGTCGCCGCCTTCGCGGGCAACCAGGCCGCCGAGGCACTGATCACGGGCCGGGTCGGCTCCCGCGCCTCCTGGGAGCGCCGGCTCGGCATGGGCGAGCAGTGGGGCGACCTGATCTTCATATCCCACACCGAGGGCTGGGTCCTCGACGACGACGACGTCCCGCAGTGGTACACCGAGGGGCCCGAGCCGCGCTTCGAGGACGAGTGGCATCCCTCGGACCGCCTCTTCGCCCCCATGTACGCGCCCCGGCCGCAGGGCGGCGGCACCAGCGGCGAGCTGATCGGCGTCCTCTCCGTGGACCGCCCGCGCAACGGACGCCGCCCCGGCGCCTGGGGGCGCGAGGCTTTGCAGATGTACGCGTTCCAGGCCGCCATCGCGGTCAGCAACGCGCGGCTGCGCTCCAACATGCAGCGCGCCCTGGTCCGTCTGGAGCGCGAGCAGCAGGCGCTGCGGGCCAGCGAGGAGAGCTTCCGGCAGGCCTTCGAGTACGCCCCCTCCGGCATGGCCATCGCGGAGATGGGCGGCGACCAGCACGGCCGCATCCTGCGCACCAACGACGCGCTGTGCCGGCTCCTGGGCCGCCAGGCGTCCACGATGCGCCGCTACTCCTTCTCCGACCTCGTCCACCCCGAGGACATCGGCACCCTGCTGCGCACCTCCGCCGAGGGCGGCCGGGCCGAACTGCGCCTGGGGCGGCGGGACGGCACCTATGTCTGGGTCTCGCTGCGCAACAGCGTCGTCGCCGACGCCGCCGACGGGCCCCGCTTCCTGCTCACCCACGTCGAGGACATAGAGGAGCGCAAGCGCCGCGAGCTCCAGCTCGCCCACCGCGCCTCCCACGACTCCCTGACCGGACTGCCCAACTCCGCCGAGCTGCGCTCCCGCCTCGCCGCGCGGCTGTGCCAGCGGCCCCAGTCCACGCCCACCGAGGCCGTCGTCGACCAGCTCGACGCCGCCTACGGGCATCCCGTCCTCGACTCCGGCGGCCACACCTTCGACTTCGGGGCCGGGTTCGAGTCCGATCCGTACGGGGCCTGCGACCACCATGTGCACGCCGTCGCCCCCGAGGACGGCCCGGAGGACGACGGGACCAAGGGGCTGGCGGTGCTCTTCTGCGACCTGGACGGCTTCAAGTCGATCAACGACCGGTTCGGTCACAACGCCGGGGACGCCGTCCTCATCGAGGTCGCCCGGCGGCTCGGCCGCGGGGTGCGGGACGGGGACACGGTGGCCCGGCTCGGCGGCGACGAGTTCGTGATCCTCGCGGACGGGCTCGGCCGGGCCGACGCGGCGGACCTCGCGGTGCGGCTGCGCAACGAGATCATCCAGCCCATCCGGGCCGAGGGGCGGGCCGTCCGGGTCGGCGCCAGCTTCGGCATCGGCTGGGCGCACTGCGGAATGACGGCGGACGAGGTGTTGAAATCCGCTGACGAGCGGATGTACGTCGAGAAACGATCTCGTCCCAAACAGCACCGCCGGGCCGGCTGAGCCGCAGGTCAGCGCCGAGCGGCCGCCGGAGCCACCCGATCGGGTCAGTGGGAGCAGGTAGGCTCGCCCTCTCACGATCCGTACCGCACATCAGCACAGCACCCGGTTAGGAGACCTAGGGATGACGCCCGGTAACAACGGCGCGAGCACGCCCGAGGACGACGATCCGTTCGGCTACCTGTACGCCGACGGGCAGGCCAACGGAGCCCAGCCGCCGTCGGGCGGCTACGGCTACCCGAACTCGGTCAACCGGGTGCGTCCCGTCGGCACACGGCAGTACGGGGCGCCGCAGGCGCAGGCCGCACCCCAGCAGCAGGGCGCCTACGGACAGCCCAACTCCCACTACGCCGCGCCGGAGACCTACCCCGGCGGCGGCCAGGGCGGGGGCCCGCAGCAGCAGACCGGCCGCGCCGCGGGCGGGGGCGGGGGCGGCGGGCGCCGCGGGCCCAACACCAAGGGGCTGCTGATCGGCGCGGTGGCCGTGGTCGCGGCGGTCGTCATCGGCATCGTCGTGGCGATGACCGGCAACGACACGAAGAAGAAGGACGACGAGGCGGCCCCCGCGCCCGCCCCGACCCGGGCCGAGCCCACCGAGCCCTCCCCGAGCAGCACCCAGAGCGGCACCACCGAGCCCGAGGCCGACCTCCCGACCACCGACGCCAAGGGCCTCCAGCTCTCGCCGGGCGTGACGACGGCGACGGACATAGCGGGCGCGGAGTCCGACGGCGGCGCCTATGTCACCAACCTCAACCAGCCCGGCGCCACGGTCACCTGGACCGTCGACGGCATCCCCGAGGACGGCCCCTACACCCTGTTCGCCCGCTTCAGCGCCGCGGGCGAGGACCAGTCGATGACGCTCACCGTCAACGGCAAGCCCTTCGGCAGCAAGCTGAACCTGGGGAACTTCGCCCACGCCGAGGACGGCCAGTTCGACAAGGGGTGGACGGAGACCTACGCCTGGCCCACCCTCAACAAGGGATCGAACACGATCTCGGTGTCCTGTCAGGACGGCGACAAGTGCGACGTCCTGCTGGACCGGATGTACCTGCGGAAGGGCCAGACGAAGCGCTGACCGGCGCGGTGCGCGCCCCGGTCAGGCGGCCTCCGCCGCCGGGGTGACCCGCACACCCCCGGCCAGCAGCTCCTCGTACGCCCCCCGGTCGAAGTCCCCCGCCGTCGGGGAGAGCACCGTGGCGGTGGACAGGGCGACGGCCCGGACCAGGCGGTCCGGCCAGGGCAGGCCCTCGACCAGGCCGGACAGGAGCCCCGCGACCGCCGAGTCGCCCGCGCCCGTGGGGTTGCCGGGGACGTGGTCCGGGGGGACGGCGCGCCAGCGGCCCCGGGAGGTCTCCGCGAGCAGCCCCTCCGCGCCGAGCGAGGCGACCACGCCGAGGGCGCCGCGCCGCCGGGCGGCCCGCGCGGCCCACGACGGCTCCTGGGAGCCGGTCAGCTCGGCCAGTTCACCGGCGTTCGGCTTGATCAGGTCGGGGCGGGCGGCCACCCCCCGGCGCAGTGCCTCGCCGCTGGTGTCCAGCAGCACCGGCACGCCCGCCGCCCGGGCGCCGCGCACCAGATGGGCGTAGGCGCCCACCGGGACTCCCGGCGGCAGACTGCCGCACAGGGCGACCGCCGAGGCGTCGCGCAGCAGCTCGCCGTAGGTCTCCAGGAGGGCGTTCCACTCGGCGGCGGAGACGACCGGGCCGGGCTCGTTGAGCTGGGTGGTGTCGCCCGTGCGCTCGTCGACGACGGCGAGGGTGCGCCGGGTGGGCCCGGCGGCGGGCACCAGCGCGTCGGTCACCCCGGGCGTCCGGGCGAGCAGCTCCCGCACGACGCCTCCAGTGACGCCGCCCGCGAAGCCGGTGACGGTGGCGCGGTGGCCGAGCGCGGCCAGCACCCGGGCCACGTTGAGGCCCTTGCCGCCCGGCCGCTCCGTGACCCCGGTGACCCGGTGGGAGGCGTGCGGGCGCAGCGCCGGTACGCGGTAGGTGATGTCGAGCGCGGTGTTGAGCGTGACGGTCAGGATCACCGGGCCGCCTCCCCGAATCGTCTGCATGCCGTGAACCCCCGGAGGGGCGTCCGGGGGTTCCGATCATGCCAAACGGACGGCAGCCGGCCCAGGGCCTTTCGTCCGCCTTCCGCGGCGCCCGGGAGCGGGGCGTTCCGGCCGGGCCCCGTGTCCGGCGGCGGGAGCCGGGAGGACGGGGCCCGGCCGGTTCCGTCGCGGCCGTCACCGGGCCCGTTCCGTGCGGGGGTCAGCCCTTGCCGGGCTCCACCACCCACTCGCCGTGCCGCATCACGCCCGCCACCTCGAACTCCGCGTCCAGGACGACGAGGTCGGCGTCCTTGCCGGGCTCCAGGGAGCCGATCCGGTCGGAGAGGCCCAGCAGCCGTGCCGGGTTGACGGAGAGCGCGGCGACCGCGTCCTGCACGGACAGCCCGTCCACCGTGACCGCCCGCTTGAAGGCGCGGTCCAGGGTGAGCGTTGAGCCGGCGATGGAACCGCCCTCCACCAGGCGGGCGACGCCGTCGGAGACCTCGACCGCCATCGGGCCGAGCATGTAGCGCCCGTCGCCGAAGCCGGCCGCGTCCATCGCGTCGGTGATGAAGGCGACCCGTCCGGCGCCCTTGTGGTGGAAGGCGAGCTGGAGCGCGGCCGGGTGCAGATGCGTCCCGTCGTTGATCAGCTCGACGGTGACCCGCTCGTCCTCCAGCAGGGCGGCGATGGGTCCCGGCGCCCGGTGCCCGAGCGGCGGCATGGCGTTGAAGAGGTGCGTGGCGACCGTGGCGCCCGCGTCGACGGCCCGCACCGTCTGCTCGTAGGTCGCGTCGGTGTGCCCCACGGCGGCGATCACGCCGTGCTCCGCGAGCAGCCGCACCGAGTCCAGCCCGCCGGGCAGTTCGGCGGCGAGCGTCACCATCCGGGCGTGCCCGTGCGCGGCGTCGACCAGCTTGCGGACCTCCGCCGGGTCGGGGTCGCGCAGGAGCTGCTCGTCGTGGGCGCCCTTGCGGCACGGGGAGATGAACGGCCCCTCGAAGTGGACACCGGCGATCTCGCCCTGCTGGGACAGCTCCGCGAGCATCCCGGCCTGCCGGGCGAGGACGTCGAGGTCACCGGTGACGAGCGAGGCGACCACCGTGGTGGTGCCGTGCAGCCGGTGGGTGCGGACGCCCTGGAGGACGTCCTCGGCGCTGCCGCCGGTGAAGGAGGCCCCGCCGCCGCCGTGGTTGTGGATGTCGATGAAGCCGGGGACCACCCAGTGCCCGGGCAGCTCGACGACCTCGGCCCCGGGGGGCGCCGTGTCCGCGATCCGCGTGCCGTCGACGACCACGCGGCCTTCGTCCACGGTGCCGGTGGGCAGTACCACCCGGGCACCGGCGAGTACCTTGCTTGGAGCCATCAGATGGTTACCTCCGGGGGAGTCGTGGGCCCGGTGGTGGCAGCCCGGGGAGCGGTGGCACCGGCGTCGAGCAGGTCCCAGGCGAGCAGCCCGGCGCCCAGACAGCCGGCGGTGTCCCCCAGGGCCGCGGGGACGATGTCGGGGAGCTTCTGGAACGTCACGCGGCGGCCGACGGCCTCCCGCAGCGGTGTGAACAAGGTTTCCCCCGCCTCGGCGAGGCCGCCACCGATGATCAGCACCCGGGGGTCCAGCAGGGTGAGCGCGGTGACCAGGCCGTCGGCGAGCGCGTCCACCGCGTCCTGCCAGACCGCGGCGGCCCGCGGGTCGCCGGACTCCACGGCCTTGGCACAGTCGGCGGCGTCCGCCTCCGGGTCGCCGCACGCCTCGGCCCACGCCTGGCTGACCGCCGACGCGGACGCCAGCCGCTCCAGGCAGCCGCGCTGCCCGCAGGGGCAGGGCACCCCGCCGGGCCGCACGACGATGTGGCCGATCTCGCCCGCGAAGCCGTGCGCGCCCGCCTCCACGCGGCCGTTGATGCCGATGGCACCCGCGATGCCGGTGCCCAGCGGCACGAACAGGAAGCGGTCGGCGCCCCGGCCGGCGCCGATGCGGCCCTCCGCGAGCCCTCCGGCCCGCACGTCGTGGCCGAGGGCGACCGGGACCCCGCCGAGGCGCTCGCTGAGCAGCGCCCGCAGCGGCACGTCGCGCCAGTCGAGGTTGGCCGAGTAGGCGGCGATGCCGCGCTCCTCGTCGACGATCCCGGGAACGACGACGCCGGCCGCGACGGCGGGCTCGCCGAAGCGCCCGGCCCCCTCGTCGCGCAGCTCGGCGGCGAAGTCGAGGATGGCCTCGATCACCGCCTCGGATCCTCGGTCGCGTCCCGTCGCGAGGCGCGCCTGGTACAGCAGCTCGCCCCCCGGCCCGGCAAGGGCGGCTTTCATCCCGGTGCCGCCCACATCGAGGGCGATGACATGTCTCACGGAGACAGTGTGGCCCGTTGACCCGGGAGAGGTCTAGTCCACTTACGTGGTGTAGACCATAATCCCTCGCGGGAGCGGCCGCCCGGTGCGCGACCGCGGGACCACGAAAACGTCGACGGCAGGGCGGGGCAGAACGGTGCAGCGACGCAGAACGGCAATGATCGCGGCGGCGGCCGCACTGGCCTCGACGGTGTTTCTCGGGGGCTGTGGTCTAGCGGGCGGATCCGACGACGTGACCCTCGAACTCGTCGCCGCCGACTACGGCGACACCGAGGCCAGCAGCACCGAGCCGTACTGGAAGGACCTGGCCCGCGCCTACGAGGACGAGCACCCCGGGGTCCGGGTCAACGTGACCGTCCTGTCCTGGAACGACGTCGACCGCGAGGTCCGCGAGATGGTCGAGGCGGGCCGGGCCCCCGACATGGCCCAGATCGGCGCCTACGCCGACTACGCCGACGAGGGGCTGCTCTACCGGGCCGACGACCTGCTCTCCATACCCGTCCAGGCCAACTTCGTCTCCCAGCTCGCCAGCGCCGGCCAGGTCGACGGCGTGCAGTACGGCCTCCCCTTCGCCGGCTCCACCCGTGTCCTCTTCTACAACCGGACCCTCTTCGAGGAGGCCGGCCTCACCCCGCCCGAGAGCTGGGACGACCTCGCCGAGGCCGCCGGGAAGCTCAAGGAGCGGGGCGTCAAGTACCCCTACGCGCTGCCGCTCGGCCCGGAGGAGGCGCAGGCCGAGACGATGCAGTGGATGCTCAGCGGCGGCAGCGGCTACACCGACGGCCTCGGCGTCTACACCATCGACTCGCCCAGCAACGTCTCCACCTTCACCTGGCTGCGGGACGAACTGGTCGGCAAGGGCCTCACCGGCCCCGTCGCCCCCGGCGAGATGAACCGGGCCGCCGCCTTCACCGCCTTCGCCAACGGCCAGGTCGGCATGCTCAACGGCCACCCCTCCCTCATGAAGATCGCGTCCAAGAAGGGGGTGAAGTACGGCATGGTCCCCACCCCCGGCATCGAGGGCGAGAACAGGAACACGCTCGGCGTGACCGACTGGATGACCGCCTTCAAGCAGAACGGCCACGCGGACCAGGTCGGCGACTTCCTCGACTTCGTCTACAGCGACGAGAACGTCCTCGCCTTCTCCCGGAAGTACGACCTGCTGCCGGTCACCGCCTCCGCCTCGCAGACCATGGCCGCGGCGGACCGGGACAAGGACCTCCGCCCCTTCCTCGACGAACTGCAGCTCTCCGAGCTGTACCCGGCGGGCAAGACCTCCTGGGCCTCGGTCAGCGCCGACGTCAAGAAGCTCATCGGCCGAGCCGTCGTCGACGGCGGCGACCCCGCCCAGGTGCTCGGCGACCTCCAGCGCACGGCCACCCGCGCGGGCCGGGCCGACTGACCCCCGGCGGGACGGGGCCCGGCCGCCGCCGTCGGCGCCGGGCGCTACCGTGCCGTACATGGAACTGGGAGAACCCGACGAGCGCGAGCGCCGCATCCTCGCCCTGGAGCGCCGCGGCTTCCCCGGCCCCGGCGCCAAGGAGCGCGCCGTCCGCGAGGAGCTGGGCCTGGCCCCGGTGCGCTACTACCAGCTGCTCAACGCCCTGCTGGACGATCCCCGCGCCCTCGCCCACGATCCGGTGACCGTCAACCGGCTGCGCCGGGTGCGGGAGTCGCGCCGCGCCGAGCGCTGAGATTGCCCGGCGCCGCCGCGGGATAGGTTCGCCGGTATGGGAAGCCACCAGGACTCCACCCCCGAATCCCCCGACTCCCCGGACCCCCTGCCGGTCCCCGCGACCGCCGCCGGACGCGCGGGACTCGACGCGCTCCTCGCCCGGCCCGGCCGCGCCGTGATCGCCCTCGACTTCGACGGCACCCTCGCCCCGATCGTGCCCGACCCCGACCTGGCCCGCGCCCACCCCGGCGCCGTGCCCGCCCTCGCCGCCCTCGCCCCGCACGTCGCCTCCGTCGCGATCGTCACCGGCCGCCCGGCCGGCACCGCCGTCCGCCACGGCGGCCTCGCGGACGTCCCCGGACTCGACCGCCTGGTCGTCCTCGGCCACTACGGCGCCGAACGCTGGGACGCGGCCACCGGCACCGTCACCGCCCCGCCCCCGCACCCCGGGGTGGAGGCCGCCCGCGCGGACCTGCCGGGGCTGCTGGCCGGGGCCGGAGCGGGGGAGGGCACCCGGATCGAGGAGAAGGGCTACGCGCTGGCCGTCCACACCCGCCGCGCCGCCGACCCGCAGGGCGCCTTCGAGGCCCTGCGCGGACCCCTGGCGGAGCTGGCCCGGCGCCACGGGCTCCTCGTCGAACCGGGCCGCATGGTCCTGGAACTGCGCCCGCCCGGCATGGACAAGGGCGTCGCCCTGCGCGACCACGTCCGGGCGACCGGCGCGGGCTCCGTCCTCTACGCCGGTGACGACCTGGGGGACCTGCCCGCCTTCGCCGCCGTCGGGGCGCTCCGCGCCGAGGGCGTCCCCGGCCTCCTCGTCGCCAGCGCCAGCGCCGAGGTCACCGCCCTCACCGAGCGGGCCGACCTGACGGTCGACGGGCCCTCGGGAGTGGTCGGCCTGCTGCGCGCCCTGACCGCCCGCCTGTCCCGCTGACACCCGGCCGCGGGGGTGCGCCCGCCGACGCCCCGCCGGAGGCGCCGCGGTGCCGTCACCCCCGCAGCGCCTCCACCTGCTCCAGGAACCACCGCGCCGGGGGCAGCGCCGTCGCCGCCGCGGCCAGCCGCCGGGAGCGCTCCGCCCGCTCCCCGTCCCCCACCGACAGCGCCTCGTGCAGCGCCTCCGCCGTCGCGGCCACGTCGTACGGGTTCACCCCCACCGCGTCCGCGCCCAGTTCCTCGTACGCCCCCGCCTCGCGGGACAGCACCAGCACGCACCCCCGGTCGGAGACCACCGGAACCTCCTTCGCGACGAGGTTCATCCCGTCCCGGATCGGGTTGACCAGGGCCACGTCCGCCATCCGGTACGCCGCCAGCGACCGCGCGAAGTCGTCCTTCACATGCAGCACCACGGGCGTCCACCCGGGCGTCCCGAACTCCGCGTTGACCGCGTCCGCCACCCGCCGCACCTCGGCGGTGTACTCCCGGTACACGGCGAGGTCCTGCCGCGACGGATAGGCGAACGCCACGTGCACCACCCGCTCGCGCCACTCGGGCCGGTCCGCCAGCAGCCGCCGGTAGGCCAGCAGCCCCCGCACGATGTTCTTGGACAGCTCGGTCCGGTCCACCCGGACCACCGTCCGGCGGCCCTCGCCGATCTCCCCGCGCAGCGCGGCCATCCGCTCCTCGACGTCCGGCCGGTGCGCGCGCTCGCGCAGGAACTCCCCGTCCGCGCCCAGCCCGTGCACCCCGACGGCGGTGTCCCCGGTGCCGCCCACCAGCGCCTCGCAGCACCCGGTGAACGCGTCCGCCCAGCGCCGGGTCAGGAACCCCAGCCGGTCGGCGCCCAGCATCCCGCGCAGCAGCCGCTCCGCGATGTCGTCCGGCAGCATCCGGAAGTAGTCGGCCGGCGCCCACGGGGTGTGCGAGAAGTGGCCGATGCGCAGATCGGGCCGCAGCTCCCGGAGCATGCCGGGGACCAGCGCCAGGTGGTAGTCCTGCACGAGGACGACCGCGCCCTCGGCCGCCTCCTCGGCCAGCGCCCCGGCGAAGGCCCGGTTGTACGTCTCGTAGGAGGCCCACTGGCGGCGGAAACCGGTGTCGAAGACCGGCTCCAGCGGCGTCTGGTACAGCATGTGGTGGACGAACCACAGCACCGAGTTGGCGATCCCGTTGTACGCGTCCGCGTGCACGTCGGCCGGGACGTCCAGCATCCGCACGCCGTCCTCGCCGGCCCCGCGCCGCACCGCCTCGCGGTCGCCGCCGCCCATCGCGGAGCACACCCACAGCGCTCCCGCGTCCGGCCCGATGGCCGAGAGCCCGGAGACCAGCCCGCCGCCGCCGCGCCTGGCGCGCAGCGAGCCGTCCTCACCCACCTCGTAGGAGACGGGCCCCCGGTTGGAGGCGACGAGTACCCGGGCAGTACCGAAGGTTGAGGCCATACGCCTCAACCTAGCCCGGCCCCGAAAGCCTCAAACGTGCGCTCGCCCCCCACCGGCGGTGATCCGGTCACCCGTTTCATGGGGGAAGGGTGAGGAGAGGGGGAATTCCGGTGTGTGCTCCCCGGGGCTGCGGCGGAGCACCTGATCGGGTCACCGGAATGCGCGTTCGGGGCACCCGGGACACGGATCAGGCCACCCGGCGGGAGGCGTACTCCGCGATCTGCGCCATCGGCGGCCGCTCCTCCGTGTCCACGGAATGGGTGCGCGGCTCGAAGCCGTGCGCGCCCCGCTCGAACTGGGTGAGCTCGGGCCGCAGCAGATGCCCCCGGGCCAGCCGGAGCTGGGCGGTGCGGTAGATCGCGGCGGACATCCGGCCGAGCGCCGGCCCGTCCTGGTGCCGGTGCCTGCGCACCCCCACGTCGACCTGGGCCAGGGCGTCCAGCCCCACCAGGTGCAGCGCGTCCACCAGCATCCCCAGCTCCACCCCGTACCCCACCGGGAACGGGAGCCGCTCCAGCAGCGAGCGGCGGGCCGCGTACTCCCCGCCGAGCGGCTGGACGAAGCCCGCCAGCAGGGGCCAGTGCATGTTGAGCAGCGGCCGGGCCATCAGCTCCGTCACCCGGCCGCCCTGCCCCGGCTCGGCCCCCAGCGGGCGGTCGTACATGGCCTTGACCAGGTGGACGTCCGGGTCCGTCAGCAGCGGCCCGACGATCCCCGAGACGAAGTCGGCGGAGAACTCCCGCAGGTCCGCGTCGACGAAGCAGACGATGTCACCGCGGGTGACCATCAGCGAGCGCCACAGCACCTCGCCCTTGCCGGGCACGGCCGGGATGCGCGGGAGGATCGCGTCCCGGTGCACGACCCGCGCGCCCGCCGCCCCGGCCACCGCCGAGGTGCGGTCCGTGGACCCCGAGTCGACCACCACCAGTTCGTCGACCAGTGGGATGCGGCACATCAGTTCCCGGCGGATCACCCGCACGATCTCCCCGACGGTGGCCTCCTCGTCGAGGGCGGGCAGCACCACGCTGACGGTCTGCCCGCCGGCCCGTTTCGCGGCCATGAGCTGGGGAATCGTGCGGTCGGTCACCGACCAGGAACGCGCGCGCAGCCAGCGTTCGACATCATCCAGCACGGTCGGCCGCTCCTTCTGTGACGCATCTCGCGGTACGGACGACTATCTCAACCGTCCTCGCCTTCGGTTACAGTCTTGAGCAACGCGGATGACCCCCGCATACCGGGGTCGGCGCACCGTGACTTCCTTCGGTGCGAAGGCCGCGGGTGCGCCGACACCGCGCACCGGTTCAACAACCGCATACCGCTCATCCAGAGGGGCAGAGGGAAACGGCCCGATGAAGCCCCGGCAACCCTCCAGTCGGTTCCCGCCACGCGGACGTGGCGAGGCTCCCCGGCTCGGGAAGGTGCCAATTCCGTCTCACGACGAGATGCGTCGTGGGGAAGATGAGGAGAAAGGGCCTCGCCTCTCATGTCTGTGCAGACTCCCGCACCCTCCGCCGCTCCGGGCACCTCCGTCGATCTCGGCCCCGCCGCGGCGCTCTCCTGCCGCGAGTGCGGTCACCGGGTGCCCCTCGGCCCGGTCTTCGCCTGCGAGGAGTGTTTCGGCCCGCTGGAGATCGCCTACGACTTCTCGGCCCACGACGCCGAGGAACTGCGCGCGCGAATCGAAGCGGGTCCCGCGAACATCTGGCGCTACGCGCCCCTGCTGCCCGTCCCCGCCGACGTGGCCACCAAGCCGAACCTGAACCCCGGCTGGACCGAGCTCGTCAAGGCCGACAACCTCGCCCGGGAACTCGGCTTCACCGGCGGCCTGTTCGTCAAGGACGACTCCGGCAACCCGACCCACTCCTTCAAGGACCGGGTCGTCGCCCAGGCCCTGGAGGCGGCCCGCGCCTTCGGCTTCACCACCCTCTCCTGCTCCTCCACCGGCAACCTGGCCGGCGCCGTCGGCGCCGCCGCCGCGCGGGCCGGGCTGCGCTCCTGCGTGTTCATCCCGCACGACCTGGAGCAGGGCAAGGTCGTCATGGCCGCCGTCTACGGCGGTGAGCTGATCGGCATCGAGGGCAACTACGACGACGTCAACCGCTTCTGCTCCGAACTGATCGGCGACCCGGCCGGCGAGGGCTGGGGCTTCGTCAACGTCAACCTGCGGCCCTACTACGCGGAGGGCTCCAAGACCCTGGCGTACGAGATCTGCGAGCAGCTCGGCTGGCGGCTGCCGGACCAGATCGTCGTCCCGATCGCCTCCGGCTCCCAGCTCACCAAGATCGACAAGGGGTTCCGCGAGCTGATCCGGCTCGGCCTGGTCGAGGACCGCCCCTACAAGATCTTCGGCGCCCAGGCCGAGGGCTGCTCGCCGGTGTCCGCCGCCTTCAAGGCCGGGCACGACGTGGTGCGGCCCCAGAAGCCGGACACCATCGCCAAGTCCCTCGCCATCGGCAACCCGGCCGACGGCCCCTACGTCCTGGACATCGCCCGCCGCACCGGCGGCGCCGTGGAGGACGTGACCGACGAGCAGATCGTCGACGCCATCAAGCTGCTCGCCCGCACCGAGGGGGTCTTCGCGGAGACCGCCGGCGGCGTCACGGTCGGCGTCACCCGCAAGCTGGTCGAGAGCGGTGCCCTGGACCCCTCGCTCACCACCGTCGTCCTCAACACCGGCGACGGACTGAAGACCCTCGACGCGGTGGCCGGCACCGGCCTCACCGCGACGATCCGCCCCAACCTGGACTCCTTCCGAGAGGCTGGCCTCGCATGAGCGTGACCGTCCGCATCCCCACCATCCTGCGCACCTACACCGGCGGGCGGGCAGAGGTCCCCGCCGAGGGCGCCACCCTCGGCGAGGTCATCGGGGACCTGGAGAAGAACCACACCGGCATCGCCGCCCGGGTCCTCGACGACCAGGGCAAGCTGCGCCGCTTCGTGAACGTCTACGTCAACGACGACGACGTCCGCTTCGAGCAGGGCCTGGAGACGGCCACGCCGGACGGCGCGGGCATCTCCATCATCCCGGCGGTCGCCGGCGGCTGATCCGGCCCCTGCGGGCCCCTCCGGGCCGCCCTGCGGCGTCCGCCCGGACCCGTGCGCATTGCCCCCTCCGCGGAAAGAAGCGGAGGGGGCAATTCCATGTGATTGAACGCGGTAGAGTTGGGGAACGCGCCCTCGGCCGTGAAGTCCGGAGCCCCGAATTTCCGCTCCCCGTCCGACAAGAAGCAGCCAAAGTGCGGGCGCCTTTCGCGAATTTTGTTCCCTTTGTGCGGCCTGACTTGCCCTGGATCCGGGTGAACTGTCGCAACGTTCCTGGCTCGCCGCGTCCTGATTTCTCGTCCGATTGACCTGTTGCAGACGGCAGTTGGGCAGATACATTCGGCCGCGGTCGACGCGTTCCGGCGCACGCCCCCATTCGTGGGGGGCGAGGTCTGACCCGGGTTCGCGAGGTGCGGATCCGCGCAAGGGCCAGTAATAGGGGAGTTAGGCATGGCTCAGGGCACCGTCAAGTGGTTCAACGCGGAGAAGGGGTACGGCTTCATCGCGGTCGACGGTGGTGCGGATGTTTTCGTCCACTACAGCGCGATTCAGATGGACGGCTACCGCACCCTCGAAGAAGGCCAGCGGGTCGAGTTCGAGATCTCGCAGGGTCAGAAGGGCCCGCAGGCCGACATGGTCCGCCTCAGCGCCTGAGACGCGCGGCCACACGAGCGAACGGTCTTTCCCGGAGGGCCCGCACCCCACAGGTGCGGGCCCTCCGGTCTGCCCGGACGCCCCGGGTTCCGGGTCCGCGGGGCCGTCCGGGACCGGACGGACGGGCCGCTCCGGAGCCCGGGGCGCTTGCACTCCCGGGGGTCGAGTGCTAATCATTGCGTTAGCACTCTGAAGGTGAGAGTGACAACGAAGGACCGGGTCGGTGAGGCCCGCAGGCCGGTGGGGGAAGGAACCCGCGGCAGGCGAGCCGTCCGTCGCGGGCGCGGGCGCGGTCCGAAGGAATCACCCCCAGTCCTGGAGGGACCACTTCACATGGCCAAGATCATCGCGTTCGACGAGGAGGCGCGGCGCGGCCTCGAGCGCGGCATGAACCAGCTCGCGGACGCCGTCAAGGTGACGCTCGGCCCCAAGGGCCGCAACGTCGTCCTCGAGAAGAAGTGGGGCGCCCCCACGATCACCAACGATGGTGTCTCCATCGCCAAGGAGATCGAGCTGGAGGACCCGTACGAGAAGATCGGCGCCGAGCTGGTCAAGGAAGTCGCCAAGAAGACGGACGACGTCGCCGGCGACGGCACGACCACCGCCACCGTCCTGGCCCAGGCCCTGGTGCGCGAGGGTCTGCGCAACGTCGCGGCCGGCGCCAACCCGATGGCCCTCAAGCGCGGCATCGAGAAGGCCGTCGAGGCCGTCTCCGCCGCCCTGCTCGAGCAGGCCAAGGACGTCGAGACGAAGGAGCAGATCGCCTCCACCGCCTCGATCTCCGCCGCCGACACCCAGATCGGCGAGCTGATCGCCGAGGCCATGGACAAGGTCGGCAAGGAAGGCGTCATCACCGTCGAGGAGTCCCAGACCTTCGGTCTGGAGCTGGAACTCACCGAGGGCATGCGCTTCGACAAGGGCTACATCTCGGCGTACTTCGCCACGGACATGGAGCGTATGGAGGCCGTCCTCGACGACCCGTACATCCTGATCGCCAACTCGAAGATCTCCAACGTCAAGGACCTGCTCCCGCTGCTGGAGAAGGTCATGCAGTCGGGCAAGCCGCTGCTGATCATCGCCGAGGACGTCGAGGGCGAGGCCCTGTCCACGCTGGTCGTCAACAAGATCCGCGGCACCTTCAAGTCCGTCGCCGTCAAGGCCCCGGGTTTCGGCGACCGCCGCAAGGCCATGCTCGGCGACATCGCCATCCTCACGGGCGGCGAGGTCATCTCCGAGGAGGTCGGCCTCAAGCTGGAGAACGCGACCCTGGACCTCCTGGGCCGCGCCCGCAAGGTCGTCATCACCAAGGACGAGACCACCATCGTCGACGGCGCCGGCTCGACCGACCAGGTCAACGGCCGCGTCAACCAGATCCGTGCCGAGATCGAGAACAGCGACTCGGACTACGACCGCGAGAAGCTCCAGGAGCGCCTGGCGAAGCTGGCCGGCGGCGTGGCCGTCATCAAGGCCGGTGCCGCCACCGAGGTCGAGCTCAAGGAGCGCAAGCACCGCATCGAGGACGCCGTCCGCAACGCGAAGGCGGCCGTCGAGGAGGGCATCGTCGCCGGTGGCGGCGTGGCCCTGCTCCAGGCCTCCCAGGTCTTCGACAAGCTGGAGCTGGACGGCGACGAGGCGACCGGCGCCAACGCCGTGAAGCTCGCGCTGGAGGCCCCGCTGAAGCAGATCGCCGTCAACGGCGGTCTCGAGGGCGGCGTCGTGGTGGAGAAGGTCCGCAACCTGACCGTCGGTCACGGCCTGAACGCCGCGACGGGCGAGTACGTGGACATGATCGCCGAGGGCATCATCGACCCGGCGAAGGTGACGCGCTCCGCGCTGCAGAACGCCGCCTCCATCGCCGCGCTGTTCCTCACCACCGAGGCCGTCATCGCGGACAAGCCGGAGAAGGCCGCGGCCCCGGCCGGCGGCGGCATGCCGGGCGGTGACATGGACTTCTGACCGGCACGCCGGTCACCCGTCCTTCTCCCGAGGGCGGCACCCGGGCTTCGGCCCGCGGTGCCGCCCTCGGGCGCGTCCGGGGCGCGGAGCCGGGGCGGTGGGCGGGCGGACCCTGACGTCATGCCCCCGCGCCGGCCGTCCCGCGAGGTGCCGGGCGTCGGCGGACGTGGACGTCGGACGTGTGAGGGGCGGTGATGACGCTGCGGTCGGGGACGGTGCGTGCGGCGAGGGTGACGCCGCTGGCGATCCGGCAGTCGCGGCCGAGGGCGAGGCCGGGGCCGAGGCTGATGCTGTTGCCGGTCTGGACCCGGTCGCCGATCAGGGCGCCGAACCGCGGTGTGCCACAACGGTAGAGGCCGTCGGGGGTACGCAGGATGATCTCG
This sequence comes from Streptomyces sp. SID8352, assembly GCF_009862265.1. Classification (GTDB taxonomy): domain Bacteria; phylum Actinomycetota; class Actinomycetes; order Streptomycetales; family Streptomycetaceae; genus Streptomyces. The sequence goes on from NZ_WWGX01000001.1 coordinate 51,626, forward strand.
CGTTCAGGGTTGCTCATATGGGGACTCCACATGCTGATGGCCGCGACGGTCAGGCCGGCGGACAGGTGGGCGTCGGCTCCGACGAGGGTGCGGTTGATGCCGATGCGGTGGCCGAGGACGGCGCGTTCGCCGAGGAAGGAGCAGGTGACCTCGCAGTTGAAGCCGACCGAGACGTCGGCGCAGAGTACGGAGCCGGCGCGGACGGTGGAGAACTCCCACACACGTACGCGCGGCCCGATGACCACGTCGTCGCCGATGATCGCGGTCGGGTGGATCTGCGCGGTGGGGTGAACGCGGTGCGAGATCCGGGCGAGGGCCTGGCGGTGCCCGTCCTCCCAGAGTGCGAGGAAGTCGGACAGCTCGCTCTCCTCCAGGTGCTCGTAGGGGGTGCCGTCCAGCATTTCGTCGGCAGGAGCGGTGAGGTAGTCGCCGAGGCGGATGGCAGGCATCGGTGGCCTTCCTGTGCGTGGTCGGTGGAACGTTCCCAGGGCGGCTAGCATCACCAGCACCGGACCTGAGGAACGGAGTGTTCATCCGTGCGTCACCCGCGCGTAGGCGTCGCCATCTTGACCATGGGCACGCGGTCCGCCGAGCTGGCCGATCTCCTTGAGTCGGTCGCCGGGCAGGACACGGCTGCGACGCGGGTGGTGGTCGTCGGCAACGGCTCGCCGCTGCCGCCCCTCCCCGAGTGGGTGACCGGTGTCGAACTGCCGGAGAACCTGGGGGTGGCCGGCGGCCGGAATGCCGCACTGGCCCGGCTGCGGGAGTTCGGGGACGTCGACGTGGTGGTGGACCTGGACGATGACGGCCTGTTGATCAGCACGGACGTGTTCACCCGGCTTACTGGGCTGTACGCGGCGGACCAGCGGCTCGGCGTGGTCGGTTTCCGTATCGCCGACGAACACGGCCGTACCCAGCGCCGCCACGTTCCGCGTCTTCGGGCGGCGGATCCGATGCGGGGCGGGCTGGTGACGACGTTCCTCGGCGGCGGGCACGGGCTGTCGATGCGGATGCTGGAGGAGATCGGTGGGTGGCCCGAGCCGTTCTTCTACGCGCACGAGGAGACCGACCTGGCCTGGCGGGCACTGGACGCGGGCTGGAAGGTGCTCTACGAGCCGGAGCTGGTGCTCCGGCATCCGTGGACGTCGCCGACCCGGCATGCCGTCTTCCACCGCATGGTCGCCCGTAACCGGGTCTGGCTGGCCAAGCGACACCTTCCCGCCCTCCTCGTCCCGGTCTACCTGTGCGTCTGGACGGTGATGACCGTGGCTCGCACCCGGTCGGCGGCGGGGCTGAGGGCGTGGTTCGGCGGGTTCGCCGAGGGCCTGCGCACGCCGTGCCCGCCCCGCCGACCGATGCGCTGGTCCACGGTGTGGCGGATGACCCGCCTGGGCCGGCCGCCGGTCATCTGATCAGGCGGTCGCGGCCTCGGACTCGGCCCGCAGCCACGCGGGGATCGCCTCGGGCGTCTTGTCCAGCCAGTCCGTGTAGCGGGCCACTCCGTCCTTGACGGTGATCGTGGGCCGCCAGCCGAGCACCGCTTCCATCCGGTGGCCGGACGCGTAGCCGCCGAGCGGGTCACCGGGCGGCATCGGCGTCTCCACGAACCGCGTGCCCGGGTACTGCTCGGCGACCAGCTCGGCCACGGTGAGGATGCTGGTGGGGGTGCCGGTGCCGATGTTGACCGTCTCGTTGTGGGCCCGAGGGGCGGCAAGAGCCCGCACCGTGGCGGCGGCGATGTCCTCGACGTGGACCAGATCCCGGACCTGGTGGCCGCCGCCGTTGAGGTGCAGAGGCAGCCCCAGGGCGGCGCGGGTGGCGAACCAGGCCACGACCCACGAGTGGCTGTTCTTCTTGATGACCTGCGGCTCCCCGTAGACGGAGAAGTACCGCACGACCGTGTACGAGGTGCCCACGGCACCCAGCGTGAGAGCGGTCTGCGTCTCGCCCCACGCCTTGGTGTTGGCGTAGACGGACATCGGCCGCAGCGGCATGTGCTCGTGGAACTGCGACGGGACCCGCCCGTAGACGGCTTCCAGCAGCTTGCGCACGGTCCGGTACTCCTCGCACGGGCGTGCCCGGTCCTCCGGGTTGCCGTTGCCGTAGACGCTGGCCGAGGAGACGAAGACCAGGCGGCGGACGCGGTCGCAGGCGGCCACGGCGTCGAGCAGTACTTGGGTGCCGGTGATGTTGGTGTGGATCGCCGCGGTGGGCTTGCGGGTGCAGGCGGCGACATCGGCGAGGGCGGCGGCGTGGATCACGTAGTCGGATTCGGCCACCGCCTTCCTGACCACGTCCGGGTTCTGGATGTTGCCGACGATGACGTCCGGGTCGGTGGGGTCGATCCCGAACAGGTCGCGGTAGGTGTGCCGGGGGTATGCCTCCAGCGTGCACAGCAGGACCGGCCGGGCTCCCACCTGGCGCAGGCAGGCGGCGATACGGCTGCCGATGAGCCCGGCTCCCCCGGTGACCAGCACGTTCCGGCCGACGAGTTCGTTCAACTGGGTATCGTGCACGGTGCCTCCATGTCGTGGTGATGTGTGCGGTGTCACCGGCCCGCCAGGCGGGCCTGCTCGCGCTTGGCGATGAACTGCTCGAACGGGATGCCGTAAGGCTCCGTCTGGTCCGGGGTCAGGACCGACGTGGTGGCGCGACCGTCGGTGTCGTGGACCTCGATGTCCGGGGCGGCCTGCTGGGCGCGGTGGTCGTACGGCGCGTCCCGCTTCAGCGGCGTCGCGTGGGTGGCCGACGCCCGTACACCTTGGGCGGCCTGGGGCTCCTTCATGTCGCTCTCCCCTCGGGGATCGCCTGCGGCCCGCTCCGATGCGCGCCGTCGTGGACACGAGGACACCGCAGTCCGCCCGGCGATGGGAGGGGCGGCCTCTCGCTGCGCACACGGTTTGCACGGGGCGTAAACGGCTTGCAACTTTGCGTGCTGCAAGGTGTTTTGGCAGGACAATGAGTCCGGCAGGAGGTGAGTCGTGGACAACACCCATCCGCTCTGGCGTTCCGCGGCTATGCGTGACGCGCTCGCCCGCCGCGATGCCGGCGCGATCGTCCGGTTGGCCCGCCGTGCGGCCGACGTCACGCTCGCCGAACTGGGCAGCCAGGTCGGGTATACCGCCGCATCCCTGTCCCGGATGGAACGCGGCAAACAGCCCATGCGCGACGTGCTGATACTCCAGAAGCTCGCAGTCTGCCTCGACATCCCTCCGCACCTGCTCGGCCTCGCGCCGCAACAGCAGCGAGCCGCCTCGGACGGAACCGACGGCACTAGGGTGGGTGGGCACACCCTGTTCGGCGAAGAGGGAGACGACGCGGTGCGACGCCGAAAGCTCCTGGCAGGACTGGCCGGAGCCACCACCGGCGCGGTCCTCGGACCGCCGGCCGCCGCCCATGCCCCGGCACAGCCAAGCCTGTCCGGCCTGGAAGACCTCCTACTCCACCGGCAGCCTGTCCGTCTGGTCAGCACGGACCCCACTCCGTCAGCCGTCACCGCAGCGGTCAGCGCCTCCCGAGCCGACTTCAGCGCCTGCCGCTACGACACCCTCGCCCGCGCACTCCCGGCCCGGATCGCCCTCGCCCAAGCCCTCAGCGCCCATGGGCCCTCGGAGCAGGCGGCGACCGCAGTCTCCGAGCTCTACACCACCGCAACCCGGCTCTGCATCAAGCTCGGTGAGGACGGCCTGGCCGCCGTCACCGCCGACCGCGCCCTCACCGCGGCCCTCGGCGGCGCCGACGCCCTCACCGTCGCCGAAGCCCACCGCATGGTCTCCTCCGCCTGGCGCCGCCAGGGGCACCACGTACGCGCCACCGACGTCGCCATCACCGCCGCCCAGCAACTGACCGCCGACCGCACCACCGACATCACCGAACGGCTCTCCGTCCAGGGCAACCTGTACGCCACCGCCGCCTACACCGCGGCGAAGCAGGGCGACCGACACACCGCACACATCCTCATCGCCGAAGCCGAAGCCACCGCCGGGCAACTCGGCCACGACGCACTGCTGCGCGGCACCATCTTCGGCCCCGGCCAAGTCCTCCTCCACCAGATCTCGATCAGCCATCTGCTCGGCGACGCGGGCCAGGCCATCGAGCACGCCCGCCGCATCGATCCCGCCGCTCTGCCCACCACCGAGCGCCAGGCCCGCTACTGGATCGACGTCGCCCGCGCTTTCGACCAGTGGGGCAAACCCGACCGCTGTTACCGTGCTCTTCTGGCCGCCGAGCAAGCTGCACCGCAGGAGGTCCGCCGCGGTTCGGTCCGGACCATGGCGGCCAACCTCATGCGGCACGATCGCGCCCTCCCTGGGGTACGGGCGTTCGCCCACCGGGTCGGTGCCCTCGCATAGCCGTCCGGGGACGCGTGTGCCGTCAAGGCTTCGATCCGGCGGCCCGTTCCGGGAGGCGCCCCGGCGCTCAGCCCATCGGCTCGACGTCGACGCGCACCGGGGTCCCCCACACGCGCAGCACCTCGTAGTCGGTGAACTCGTGCACCAGCCGGTACGCCATCGCCGCGCGCGGCCCCCGGCGCTGCGCCGCGAGGTACAGCTCGGCCTCGCGGCGGTCCCGCCGGGGTGTGCCGCACAGCTGCCACACCTGACCGTTCCACGCCTCCGGCAGCCAGCGCTGCTGGGGCTGCGGACGGTCCCCGCGCACCCCGTAGCGGGACTGCACCGGCTCGGTGGCGCGGACCGGGAGGGGGCCGCCGTTGTACTCGTCGCGGCGGGCGGCGCGGCGCCGGGTCTCGCAGAGCAGGCACAGGTCGGGGGCTGCCGAGTCGACCGGCCCGTTGGGGTGGTCGAGGCAGCGGGTGGTGGGGGCCGCCGCGGCGACGCTCTCCTCCAACTGGTCCAGCGCGCGCCTCAGGTCCGCCCTGACCTCGTGCAGCTTGGCGTCGGGGGTGTCGGCGGCCAGGGCCTCGCCGTGCTCACCGAGGAGGCGCAGGGCGCGGCCCAGGGCGGTCCGCTGGGCGTGGTTCATGTCCCTCAGGGTCGCACACGGCGGGGCCCCGCACCTCAGCCGTGCGCCGCCGCCAGGGCGGAGCGCAGCCGGCCCCGGGAGTCCTCCAGGAGGCGGGCGGCGGTGGCGGCGTCCACGTCGGCCAGCAGGGCGAGTATGGCGTGCTTGACCTCGCCGTCGGCGGCGTCCAGGGCGCGTTCGATGTCGTCGTCTGCCGCGCCGGTGGCGAGGGCGACGATGCGGTGGGAGCGGGCGCGCAGCTTCTCGTTGGAGGCGCGGACGTCGACCATCAGGTTCCCGTAGGTCTTGCCCAGCCGGACCATGGTGATCGTCGACAGCATGTTGAGGACGAGCTTCTGCGCCGTGCCGGACTTGAGCCGGGTGGAGCCGGTGATCAGCTCGGGGCCGACGACCACCTCGATGCCGTGGTCGGCGGCGGCGGCCAGCTCGCTGCCGGAGTTGCAGGCCAGGCCGACGGTGAGGGCGCCGAGCGACCGGGCGTACCGGACGGCGCCGACGGCGTAGGGGGTGCGGCCGGAGGCGGAGACGCCGACCACGGTGTCGTCGGCGGTCAGGGCGAGGGCGTCCAGGTCGGCGCGGGCCAGCTCGGGGGAGTCCTCGGCGCCCTCGACGGAGGTGACCACGGCCTCGGGGCCGCCCGCGATCAGGCCGACGACCTGGCCGGGGGCGGTGTTGAAGGTCGGCGGGCACTCGGAGGCGTCGAGCACGCCGAGCCGCCCGGCGGTGCCGGCGCCCGCGTAGACGAGCCGTCCGCCGCGGGACATCCGGGCGGCGACGGCGTCGACGGCGGCGGCGATTTCGGGCAGCCGCGCGGCCACGGCCGCGGGCACGGCGGTGTCCTCGCCGTTCATCAGCCGGGCGATCTCCAGCGTCGGCATCCGGTCGATCTCGGCCAGCTCGGGGCGGAACGCCTCGGTGGTGAGCGTCTCCAGCTGGTCGCGCAGGCCGGGATGCGGGTGGCGGGGGGTGCGGGAGGTGGAGGTCATACGGGGTGGCTCTCTCCGTGCGGTGCGGTGCGGTGCGAGGTGGAGCGGTGCTGTGCGAGGTGGTGCGGCGGGACGGGTCCCCCCGGTTCCGTCGTCACGTTCCCCCGTTCATCCGGAGGGCGGGCCGCCGGCGGACGGGAGGTGACGGCGGGGCCCAGGGTCTTTCGTTTGGACGAGGTGCGGCGCCAGGGCCCGCGAGCCCGGCATGATCCAAACGAGAGGCCCTAGCGGCCGGTGCCGCCGCGGGGGGCGTGGCGGTGGGCCAGGGCCTCGTAGGAGGCGGACAGGGCCGGGCCCGCCGTGTCGTAGGTGCGCTGGGCGACACCCACGAACAGGCAGTCCACGACCAGGAGCTGACTGGTCCGGGAGGACATCGCGGCGGGCCGCAGCTCGCTCTCCCGTGCGGTCGAGGTGGTCAGTACGTGGTCGGCGTACTGCGTGACCGGGCCGTCGGGGCGGCCGGTGACGGCGATGGTGGTCGCGCCGCGCTCGAAGGCGACCCGGAGCGGCTCGATCACGTCGCCCGTCGACCCGGAGTGGGTGATGGCGAGCGCGACGTCCCCGGCGCGGAGCTGCACGGCGTTGGTGACGGCGAGGTGCGGGTCGCCGGGGGAGTGCGCCAGCAGCCCGATGCGCAGCAGCTTCTGGGTGAGGTCCTGGGCGACCAGCCCGGAGGCGCCGATCCCGTAGGCGTCGATGCGGCGGGCGGTGGCGAGCGCGGTGACGGCGGCGCCGAGCTGCGCGGTGTCCAGCCCGGCGGCCGTGTCGGCGAGGGTCTGCTGCTCGTCGTGGGCGAGCTTGGCGACGACGTCGGCGATCGGGTCGTCGACGGCGATGTCGGTGGTGATGGCGGGCGCGCGGCCGGACTGCTGCTGGGCGGCGAGCCCGGCCAGCGCCAGGCGCAGGTCCCGGTAGCCCGGGTAGCCGAGCAGGCGGGCGGTGCGCACCACGGTCGCCTCGCTGGTGCCGGTCAGCTCCGCGAGGCCGGTGACCGTGAGGGCGGCGCAGCCCGCCGGGTCCTGGGCGACGGCCTCCGCGACGCGCTGCATGGAACGGGTCATCGACGGCGTCAGCGTGCGCACCTTGGCGGCGAGGGCGGCGGGAGCCGGGAGGGTGGCCCGGGAACCGCCGGGAACGGTGGCCGCGGCCGGTGGGGCGAAACTTTCCTTCAGGTCATCGGTCACTAATGAAAGATATTTTCGTTATGGTGCCGGGTCAAGAGTGCGCACAATGGAGGCATGGACCCGATCAGCCCCCTGGAACAGGCGCTGCACGCCGCCCGCGCCCTCGTCCTGGCCGATCTGGTCGCGGGACGGGTGGCGGAGGCGGACGTCGTCTCGCTGGTCGAGGCGGCCGTCGCCGGGCGCCGCTGGTGGGTCGAGCAGTGGCCGGAGGGCGCCGGGTTCGTGGCCGGACTGGTCGCCCAGGACGTGCAGGACGCCCTGCTTGAGCGGTACGGCCGCTGGCCGCTCTGCCCGGTCTGCGGTTCCGGCGACCCGCACGCCCTGGAGGTGGAGCCCGAGCTGGGCCCGGACCCGCGCTGGGTGTGCCACCGGGCCGGTGTCGTCGTCGCCCCCGTCGGCTCGCTGGGCGCCGCCCTCGGCGGCCCCCCGCCGTCGTAGGGGGTCCCGGTGGCGCTCTACATCGATCCGCCGACCTGGCCGGGGCACGGCCGCCTCTGGTCGCACCTCGTCAGCGACGTCTCCTACGCCGAGCTGCACCTGTTCGCGGCGGCCCTCGGCGTGCCGCGCCGCGCCTTCGAGCGCGACCACTACGACCTGCCCGAGCGGCGCTACGCGGACGCGGTCGCCGCCGGGGCCCTCCAGGTGAGCAGCCGCGAGGTGGTGCGGCTGCTGCACGGGGCGGGGCTGCGGCGGCGCAAGGGCGCGCCGGGGGCGGCGGGGCCGCCGGGCCGGGTACGGTCCGGGCCGCCGGGCCCGGTGCCGTCGGGGACGCCGGGTGGTCCCGTGCTCCCGTCGGCGCGTCCGGCGCCGGGGCCTTCGGCGGGGCCTTGGGCGGTCCCGGGCGGTCCGTACCCGTGGCCCCCGCCGGGCGGCGCGTGTCCGCCGGATCAGCCGGGGAGTTCGTAGACCAGCAGGCCCGTCTCCTCCTCGCGCCGGGTCAGGACGTATCCGGCGCGGGTGAGGACGGCCTGCGAGGCGGTGTTGCCCGGCTCGGTCATCGCCAGCAGGCGGGTGCCGCCCTCCCGGGCCGGCGGCCACGCCGACAGCGCGCGCAGCGCCTCGGTGGCGTACCCCCGGCCCCGGCCGTCCACGGCGAGGTCGTAGCCGATTTCGGCGCGGTTCTCCCCGTTCGGCGGGCCGTGGAAGCCGATGGCGCCGACCGCGCGCCCGTCCTCGGCGCGGACCAGGACGAAGACGCCCCACTCGGGTCGGTGGGCCCCCGCCTCGTACGCCGTGACCAGCATCCGCGAGGCGTCCCGGGTGCCCTGGAACGGCCCGCTCGCCACCCAGTCGAAGCCGCCGTCGCCGCCCGTGGCGAGGTCGAGGGCGGCGGCGGGGGTGAGGCCGTGGAGGCGGAGGCGCCCGGCGGGGAGGACGAGGTTGTTGCGCCACTCCCAGACGGCGGGCCGGGTCCGGCCGGGCAGCTCGCCGCGGCCGGTGGCCCACAGCAGCGTGCTCAGGGGGTCCGGGCCGGGCGGCACGTGCGGGAAGATCCGGGTCAGCGCGTACGCGCACAGCTCGGCGGACGGCTCGTGGACCAGTCCCAGGCCCGTCGCGATGTCATGGGTGTGCGCCAGCACCTCGGTGACGCCCATGGCCGCGAACCCCTCGCGGCCCGCGCTCCGGTGGGGGTGGGGGTGGAAGGCGCGGGCGTCGGCCGGTGCGGTGGCCGCGGCGGCGGCCAGCAGCGCCCCGGCGGTCTCCAGGACGTGCAGGACGTCCGCGGGTCCGGTGCCCTCGTCAAGGGTGATCCCGAAGGGGACGCGGGCGTCGGCGGCCCGCACGGCGAGCCGCCCGGCGTAGGCGAAGAGGGTCTCGGCCAGGTGCTCCGCCGTGGTGCGGCAGCTCCACTCCGGGCCCGCCGCCGGTGTGCCGTCCCAGTCCCGGTCCACCGCGGTGCGCAGCAGCGCCACGGAGCCCGCGACGGCCTCCGTCACCCGCGCCGCGGCCAGCTCCCCGCCCCTGCTGCGGGCCGGGTCCCCGCCCGCGCCGTGCCCCGCGGCTCCGTCCGTGTCCCGCCCCGTCGTCACCATGGCCGGGAGGCTACGGGGCGGACGCGTCCCCGGGCGAGAGGATTTCCAGTTCGGCGGCGAGGTTGTAGCGGGCGGTGGCCTCCCAGGCGTCCCGGCCCCGGGGGGTGTGGAACAGCCGGGGCAGGGCGAGGAGGCGGCGCAGGACGTCGGACCGCCCGGCGCGGAAGGCGTCGGGGGGCACGAAGTGGTACTCCTCGCGGACGGCCGCCGTGTACGCGGCGTACGCCGAGGGCGGCGAACCCAGAACGGCCAGGTCCGCGTCGCACAGCACCTGTCCGTCGCGGTCGTCGCCGGCCGGGTCGTGAGTGGCGGTGAGCAGCACCAGCCGGGCCACCTCGGCGGTCCGCCCCGCCCCCGCCCCGGCCTCGGTCAGCGCCCGCCGGGCGAGCCGCGCCGAGCGCTCCTCGTTCCCGGACAGCTCCGGCCGGTACACGGCGTCGTGGAACCAGGCGGCCAGCCGTACGGTGTCGGGGTCCGCGGCGTACTCGGCGAGGGCGTCCACGTGGTCGAGGACGGCGGTCAGGTGCGCGGTCGTGTGGTAGCGCCGCTGCGGTTCGCCCCATCGTCGCAGCAGGTCCTCGGCGTACGGCTCGGCCGCGGGTCCCGCCCCGGGCCCCCGCACGGCGTCCAGCACCCTGACGAACCGCCCCCGCAGGGCGTCGGCGTCGGTCATGGGCCCATTCTGGCGCCCGGGGGACGCCCGCACATCCCGGCGGGGGCCTCCGGCGGACGTGCGGCTCCGGCGGACGCGCGGCTCGGGCGGGGCCGTCCGCCGGGGGCTCGTCCGCCGGGGGGACCGGCCGCCGGGGGGACCGGCCGCCGGGGGGACCGGCCGCCGGGGGGACCGGTCCCTCCGGCGGTGCGGGTTCCGAGGGTGCGGGGCCCGGTGGCCGGGGGCCCGGAGGTGCCGGTTCCGGACGGCCCCGATCCCGGCGGTGCCGCGGCCGGTGCCCCGGGCCCCGGGTTCCTCGGGCCCGCGCCTCTCGGGTCCGGCGTTCCTCGGGTCCGGCGTCCCCCGTCCCGCGCCGGAGCGGCGTCCTCCGGTCCGGCGCCCCCTCCGGTCCGCGCGTCCGTGACGGGGCGGGAGCGCGGGACCTCCCCGCGCGGGGCGCCCCCCGCCCCTACCGTGGCCGCATGACGACTCCCGCTGATGTGCACGACGTACGCGATCCCGCCCTCCCCGGACGGCTCCTGGAGGCCGAACGGGACGAACTGCTCCCCCTGTTGCGCTCCCGCTCCGCGGACGACCTCGCGCTGCCGGTGGCGGCGTGCCCCGGCTGGACGGCGCGGGACCTGCTGGCGCACTGCGCGGCGGCGTTCACCCGGGTCCTGGAGGGGCGGCTGGAGAAGGGCGTGTTCACGGCGGAGTCCAACGAACGGGACATCGCCGAGCGGGCCGGCTGGGACGTCCCGCGCGTCCTCGACGAGTTGGAGCGCGGGATGACCGGGGTCGGTCCCCTGATCGCGCGGGCGGACGGGGTGCTGGACCTGCTCGCGCTGGGGGAGTGGGTGCACGCCGGTGATCTGCGCGAGACCTTCGGGGTGCCGGGGGCGTACGCGGGCGCGGGGCTGGTCCACGCCCTCCCGCTGCTCGCCCAGGTCACCCGCGTCCAGGACCATCTCCCGCTGCACGCCGACCTCGACGACACGGACGCCCCGCTGCGCCTCGGCGCCGCCCCGGGCGACCGGACCCCGGCCCGCTACATCGGCCCGGCCCCGGTCCTGGTCCGCCTCTACGGCGGACGCGCGACGGCGCCCTCCGGCTACGAGCTGGCGGGGGCGACGGCGGAGGAGCTGAGCCTCTTCGGCTGGTGAGGCACGGGCCCGGCGCGGGTGCGGGTGCGGGTGCGTGCCGGGCGCGGGTGCGGTGCGGTGCGGGTGCCGCGTGGTGCGGCGGGGCCGGGTGCGCGGCGCGGGCGCGGTGGCCGGGCCGGACCGGCACACGGATCGGCCACGGTCCGGACGGGGCCGGGCGACGGCCGGACGAGGTCCGGGTGACGGTCGGGCGAGGGGCGGGCGAGGGGCGGAAGCGGGTCCGGTGTGCCCCGGTTCCGCGTCCGGTGTGTCCCGGTCCCGTGCCCGGCCGTCGGCGGGGGCGGCGGCGCGGTGCCCGGGAGGGTGGCCGAAGGACGACGGAGGCGGTGGGAAACGGGGGCTGCGCGGTTTCCGAGGGGGCCCCTACGGGGCCTGTCGGGGTTTAGTCTTTGATTGGACTAGACCTATAGCAGCCCACGAAGCCGACGAATGGGGTCCCATGAGCAAGCGAGCAGTCCTGGAGGTGATCGCCCTCGACGTCGAGGACGCGGTCGCCGCCCAGGCCGGAGGCGCCGACCGCCTCGAACTGGTCACCGACATGGCCGCGGACGGTCTCACCCCGTCGACCGGGACCGTCGCCGCGATCCGCGCCGCCGTCGACATCGACCTCCGGGTGATGCTGCGGCTCGCCGACGGCTTCGCCGCCGGTGACGTCGACCGGCTCGCGGAGCTGGCCGGGGAGCTGCGGGAGACCGCCGGGGCCACCCAGTTCGTGCTCGGCTTCCTCGGCGCCGACGGCGATCTGGACGTCGACGCCGTGGAGCGTGTCGCCGGGGCCCTGGACGGCTGCCGGTGGACCTTCCACCGCGCCATCGACCGGGCCGCCGACCGCGACGCCCTGCGCAAGCGGCTCGCGGACTTCCCCGGCCTGGACACCTATCTGACGGCCGGTGCCGCCGACGGCGTCGACGAGGGACTGGCCACCCTGATCGCCGAGGCGGAGCGGCACGGCGAGCACGGCTACGAGCAGCAGCTCCTCGTCGGCGGCGGCCTGCGCCTGGACCACGTGCCCACGCTGCTGGAGGCCGGCATCGACGGTTTCCACATCGGCGGCGCGGCCCGTCCGGAGGGCTGGGACGGCCCGGTGTCGGCGGAGTCGGTCGCCCAGTGGCGGGCCGTGCTGGACGCGAAGTGACCCCCGGTGGGGAGGCACCGGGCGGCGTGCCCGGTGCCTCCCCACCGACGCGCCGTCCCCCGGAGACCCCGGGCGGACCGGGCAGGGCGAGCACGCGCCGCCCGGCGGCCGTGGGCGCCCGTCGTCCGGTGCGGGGCCGTGTCCGACGGGGCGCGGGCGGCCGTGGAGGCCGTGACGACCGGGTGCCGTTGAGGCCGCGCTGACGCTCGTGGCCGCGACCGGGCCCTCGTGACGGTCGTGGCCGCGGTTCGTACGGCCGGGCCGCCCGGGGTGGGGTTCCGCCACCCCTGCCCGGACTTCCGGGCCCTCGCCCGGCCACTGGTGCGTGCTCCGCGCGCTCCGCGTGGGCGCGGAGGCGGGCGGGGCGCGGCGGGGCACGACCTCCGGGGCGCCACGGGGGCTGTCGGGGTTCCGTACAGGTGGGCCGATCGTCCACCGGGGCCTCGGGAGCACCGTCGCGCCCACGGGAGCGCGCGAGCGGCGGCACGGGTGTGCCCGGACGGACCCGGCCTGGGCGGGGTGTGTCCGGTGCCCCGTGCGCGGACGGCCGCCGGGAGCGGCGGTGCGGCGGCGTCCACCGGGTCGGCCCGCACCGGACGGACCCGGCCCGCAGCGCGGCCCGGGACACCCGCCCCGGTGCCCACGGGCGGTCCGGGACGGCTCTGCGGGACCGTCCCACGGTGCCCGTCCCCCGGCGCCCGGCGGACCGGACCCGGACCGGCCCCGGGCGGGCACGGGGCGTCCGGGCGGGGAGGACGTCCGGACCGCCCGACTCCGTGCCGCTCAGCCCAGTTGGGCCGGCAGGGCCGCCGCGTGGGTGACGATCAGACCCGAGACGGCGCGGGTGAGGCAGACGTAGAGGCGGCGCAGGCCCGTGCGCTCGTCGGGTTCGCCGTCGACCACCGCGCCCGGCTCGTCCAGGACGACGTAGTCGTACTCCAGGCCCTTGGCCAGGGACGCCGGGACCAGGGTCAGCCGGGACTCGCGGGTGGTCTCCTCACCGGGGGCCAGGGGCGCCAGGCCCGCCGCGGCGAGCGCCCCGGCCAGCTCCGGCACGCGCGCGTCGGCGGCGATCAGGCCGACCGAGCCCTCCCGGGCCAGCAGCTCCCGGCAGGCACCGGTCACGTCGTCCGTCCCGGTGGCCGCGCGGACCTCGAAGAACCCCGGGTTCTCCCGCACCGACTCCACCGGAGCCAGCCCCGGCGCGATGTGCGGCAGCAGCCGGGAGGCATAGGCGATCACGTCCGTCGGCACCCGGAACCCGGCGGTCAGCTCCTCCACCACCGCGTCGGCCTTGCCCAGGTGGGCCAGCGCCTCCGCCCAGCTCCGGGTCGCCCACGGCGTGGTGCCCTGCGCCAGGTCGCCCAGCACGGTCGCGGAACCGGTGGTGCAGCGCCGCCCCACCGCGCGGTACTGCATGGGGGAGAGGTCCTGCGCCTCGTCGAGGACCACATGGCCGAGGGAGGGGGTGCGCTCGATCAGGTCGGCGGCCTCGTCGATCAGCACCGCGTCGGCGGGCGACCAGCGGGCCGACCGCACCGACCGGGCGGGCCGCGCCCACAGCAGCGCCTTCTGCTCGTCGGCGTCGAACACGCCCTCGGCGTGCTCCGCCAGGTGGTCCGGGTCGGAGAGCAGCCGGTGCACCAGCTTCGCCGGGTCGGCCTGCGGCCAGACGGTCTTCACCGCCGCCTTCACGGCGGTGTTGCGGGCCACCGCGTCCTGCACCCGGTCGTCCGGGGCCTCGCCCGCCCGCTCCATCCGCACCAGCACGGCGTGCGCGATCCGCTGCGGGAGGGCCTCGCGGGCGGCGCCGTAGCGGATGTCGCGCTCCAGCAGCCCGCCGACGATCTCCGCCACCTCGTGCGCGGGCAGCCGCCAGTGCCGCGAGCCGCGCACCACCACGACCGGCTCGGCGGGCGGTGTGATCCCCGCGTACAGGGCCCGGCGCAGCACCAGGGCCATCCGGGCGTCGCCCTTGACCGCGGCGGTCGCGGGGTCGTCGGTGCCGCGCACCTCGACGTGGGCGACCAGGTCGTCCACGGTGGCCTGCCGCACCGTCAGCTCGCCCAGCGCGGGCAGCACCTGCTCGATGTAGTGCAGGAAGGAGCGGTTCGGGCCGACGACCAGCGTGCCGGTGCGGGCCAGCCGCTCGCGGTGGGCGTAGAGGAGGTAGGCGACCCGGTGCAGGCCCACGGCGGTCTTCCCGGTCCCCGGGCCGCCCTGGACGCAGACGCTCCCGGAGAGTCCGGCGCGCACGATCTCGTCCTGCTCGGGCTGGATCGTCGCCACGATGTCCCGCATCGGGCCCACGCGCGGCCGCTCGATCTCCCGCTGGAGCAGTTTGCTGGTGGCCGCTGCCTCCGCCGGGTCGGACAGGCGCTCGTCCTCGTACGCCGTGAGGTCGCCGCCGGTGTAGCCGAAGCGGCGGCGGAGCCCGATGTCCATCGGGTCCTTGGCGGACGCCCGGTAGAACGGCTGCGACACGGGTGCCCGCCAGTCGATCACCATCGGGTCGCCCGCTGAGTCGTGCACATGGCGCCGCCCGATGTAGAAGCGCTCGCCCCCGGCACCCTCGGCCGCCTCCGCGCCCGGCGCGTGCAGGTAGTCGAGGCGGCCGAAGAACAGCGGGGTGCCGCTGAGGTCGGCGAGCGCCTTGACGCGGTCCTCGATCTGGCGTTGCAGCACGGCGGCGTTGACCCAGTTCGCGGTGACGTCGGCGATGTCCAGGGCCTCGGCGTCCTCCCGCATCGCGCGCAGCGCGGACCGGGAGGAGACGAGGTGGGCGCGCTCCCGGGCCAGCGGGTCGTCGGGGGCGGGCGGGGGCACGGGCGTGGACAAGGGGGCTCCTTCGGACGGCCTGCGGGGTGGACGGCGCGGGGGCGGCACGCGCTGCGGCGGCCCGGTGTCGCGCGGGAACCGGCCGGTTTCCGTCCGGACGGAGGCACTCCGTGGAGGAGGCGGGGAAGAGCGGGATTCTAGGCGACGGCGGTCGGCGGACGCCAACGGGTTTTCCCGGGGCGGGCGGGGAGGCGGCGGGTGCCGGCCGGGGGTGCCCGCAGACCCGGCGGGACACCGCCCGCCCCAGCCCGCCCCCGGCCCCGGCACGTGCGGCGCGCCGCGCATCCCGGCCCGGGGACGGTGCCGCGCCGCGCATCCCGGCCCGGGGACGGTGCCGCGCCGCCTCCTCGGGGCCCCGCCGTGGCCCCAGGGGCTGCCCCGTTCTCTCGCGCCGGAACCCGCGCGCCAGTCATGCGGCTCCGGGGCCCGCCGCCCGGTGCCGTGCCGTAGCCGCCCGTGCCGTAGCCGCAGGACCGTGCCGCCGCCGTCCGGGTCGGCCCGCCCTGCCCGGAGCCCCCGTCCTGGCGGACTCCGCTCCGCAGGCCCGGGCCCCGCCTCTCCGCCCGTTCCTCTCCCACCCCCCCTTCCTCCCCCAGGTGTCCCTTAGGGCCTCTCGTTTGGATCAGGCCGGGCTCGCGGGCCCCGGCACCGCACCTCGCCGCGTTGTCGTCGGTCGCCAGGGCTCCGCCCTGACTCCCTCCTCCGCCTTGCGATGCACGGCACCAGATCCCGCTCCCTGATCCGGCCCGATCCAAACGAAAGACCCTAGGGGACAGGGACGCCGGGGAGGGGGCCCTGGTCCGTCCGGGGGCGTACGCGGGGGCGGGTGGATTTCGGTCTGCGGACCGATGCCGGACGCATGCCCGGAATATCACCATGGAGGCATGAGCGCAGCAACCGTCTCCCCCGTCCCGGCCCCGGCCCGACCGGCCGGTGCCACGCCCGTGACCGGCAGCCACCGGCACCGCCTCGGCGATGCCTTGCGGGCCGCCAAGGTGCTCGTGGGCGCCGCCTTCGACGTGGTCCTCCTCGGGGAGTACGGCGAGGAGGCCGGCGTCCGCCGCCGCTGACCCGGCCCTTCGCCGTCACCCTCCGCCGTACCGCCGACCGTCCCGGACGCACCGACGTCCCGGCGTACCGCCCCGTTCCGGATACCGCCGTCCCGGCGCACCACTGCCCCGGCGCACCACCGCCCCGTTCCGCGCACCGCCGGTGCCGTCCCGTCCGGTGTGCACGGTCGCTCTGCCGCCCCGCGCGCACGGTCACCCCGGCGTCGGGCGTCCGGCGTCCGGCCCCGCGCGCGCCGCGCACCGGGTGGTGCCGGTGCCGGTGCCGGTGCCGACGCCCGCCCGGCGGCGCCCGTCCGGGCGCTCGGCCTCGCGTACCGCAGGCCCGCGGCCCCGCCGTGTGCGGGGCTCCTTGCCGGAGCCGGAGCCGGAGCCGGAGCCGGAGCCGGAGCCGGAGCCGGAGCCCTCAGCCTTCGGTCAGGAGTTCGTCCGCGTCCATGATCCGGTAGGCGTAGCCCTGTTCCGCCAGGAAGCGCTGGCGGTGGGCGGCGAAGTCCTGGTCGATGGTGTCGCGGGCGACGACCGAGTAGAAGTGCGCCTGGTGGCCGTCGGCCTTGGGCCGCAGCACCCGGCCGAGCCGCTGGGCCTCCTCCTGCCGGGAGCCGAAGGTGCCCGAGACCTGGATGGCGACCGTCGCCTCCGGCAGGTCGATCGAGAAGTTCGCGACCTTGGAGACCACGAGCACCCCGATCTCCCCGCGCCGGAAGGCGTCGAAGAGCTTCTCCCGCTGGGCGTTGGTCGTCTCCCCCTTGATCACCGGCGCGCCCAGGTGCTCGCCCAGCTCGTCGAGCTGGTCGATGTACTGCCCGATGACGAGGATCTGCTGCCCGGCGAAGCGCCGCACGATCGCCTCGGTCACCCTCCGCTTGGTGGCGGTCGTCGCGCAGAACCGGTACTTCTCCTCCGGCTCGGCGGTGGCGTAGGCCAGCCGCTCGGGCTCGGTGAGGTTGACCCGGACCTCGACGCAGTCGGCGGGCGCGATGTAGCCCTGCGCCTCGATCTCCTTCCACGGCGCGTCGAACCGCTTCGGCCCGATGAGCGAGAAGACGTCCGACTCCCGCCCGTCCTCGCGCACCAGGGTCGCCGTCAGGCCGAGCCGCCGCCGCGCCTGGAGGTCGGCGGTGAACTTGAAGACCGGCGCGGGGAGCAGGTGCACCTCGTCGTAGATGATCAGCCCCCAGTCGCGGGAGTCGAACAGCTCCAGGTGCGGGTAGACGCCCTTCCGCCGGGTCGTGAGCACCTGGTACGTGGCGATGGTGACCGGGCGGATCTCCTTCTTCGTCCCGCTGTACTCGCCGATCTCGTCCTCGGTGAGCGAGGTGCGCCGCACCAGCTCGTGCTTCCACTGCCGGGCGGAGACGGTGTTGGTGACCAGGATCAGCGTCGTCGACCGGGCCTGCGCCATCGAACCGGCGCCGACCAGGGTCTTGCCCGCGCCGCAGGGCAGGACGACCACCCCGCTGCCGCCGTGCCAGAAGTTCTCCACGGCCTGCTTCTGGTACGGGCGCAGCGCCCAGCCGTCCTCGGCCAGCTCGATCGGGTGCGCCTCCCCGTCGACGTACCCGGCGAGGTCCTCCGCGGGCCAGCCCAGCTTCAGCAGGGTCTGCTTGATCTGCCCGCGCTCGGAGGGGTGCACCGCCACCGTGTCGGCGTCGATCCGGGCGCCGACCAGCGGGGCGATCCGCTTCGACTTCAGCACCTCCTCCAGCACCGGGCGGTCGGTGGTGGTCAGCACCAGCCCGTGCGCCGGGTGCTTGCTGAGGGTCAGCCTGCCGTAGCGGTCCATCGTCTCCGCGATGTCCACGAGCAGCGCGTGCGGCACCGGATAGCGGCTGTACTGCACCAGCGCGTCCACGACCTGCTCGGCGTCGTGCCCGGCAGCCCGCGCGTTCCACAGGCCGAGCGGGGTGACGCGATAGGTGTGGATGTGCTCCGGCGCCCGTTCCAGTTCCGCGAACGGAGCGATGACCCGGCGGCAGTCGTCGGCCTGCTCGTGGTCGACCTCGAGCAGCAGGGTCTTGTCGGACTGGACGATCAACGGACCATTCACGGGCGGCACACCTTTCGCACGCACAGACGGCCGGACGTCGGTTCGGCCAATCGTCCAGTGTGCCTGATCGCGGGGTGCGCGGTCCGGCTACGGCAACGTGACCTTGTCGGCTCCCGGTGTCCCGGAGGCCGCGGGGCCGGGCGGGGGCGGGCCGGTTGCGCCCGGGGCGAGGGCGCCGATCAGCGCGGCGGCGGTCACCACGGCGGCGACGGAGACGGCGACGGCGGAGCGGGTGGTGTCGGAGAGCTGCGCGCACATGGGGGGCCGGCCTTTCGGAGGGTGCGGAACGCGGTGCGTCCGGTGGCTGCCCGCGCCGAGCGGCGCCGATGCGCGGAGCGGGCGGAACTCCCCCGCGCGTGGGAACCGCGCGGCGTGGCGCGCATGGACCGGCGCGTACACCCGTACGGCGCAACGGCGGCCGGAGCCGAGCCCGCGACGCTCCGTGCGCCCGGAGCCGCGCCTGCCCCCGTGCCCCCGGAGCCGCGCCCCGGAGCCGCGCCCGTGCCGTGCGCCCGGAGCCGCGCCCGCCACACCCCGTGCGCCCGGAACCGCGCCGGAGCCGCGTCCGTTTCGTGTTCCCGGTGGCGCACCGTCCGTTCCGTGATCCGGGTGCGGGCCGCCCGGCCCGTGCTCCCGGCGGGACGTCGGCCCGTTCCGGCGTCGGCCGGTCGGGGCGAGTACCGCCCGGTGCCCCGTCGCGGCCGTGACCGTCCGGCCGGGGCCCGGCCCAGACCCGGCCGCCTGGCGGCGTACTTGCCGGCTCCGGGCTCTCGGCGGGGGATTCCGGCCGGTTCCGGTCCCCGGCCGGGGACCGGTCCCGGGCCTCCAGAGGGGCACGGGTCCCTCCCGGGCGCCCGGGAGGGACCGCAGTGAACTGCCGTCCCCGGCCCCGCGGGCCGGCCCGTCCCCGGCCTCGCCGCTCCGGCCGGCCCGTGCCCGGCCCCGTGGCCCGGCCCGCCTCGACCACCCCGGTCAGGGCACCTCGTCCGCGAGTTCCGCCACGCCCGTGATCCGGTGCAGCGGATAGGTGCGCACCTCGTCCGCCGTGTGGTCGTACGCCGTGACGAAGCCGCCCTCCACGCCGACCGGCGCGATGACCCGCTGGCTGGCGGCGCCCTCGGCGTTGACGTAGCCGATCCACAGCGTCCCGCCGGTCAGGACCGCGGCCTGCACCGTCGCGAGGGTCTCGGCGGCGCCGGTCCGGGGCAGCTCCCCCGGCCCGGTGGCGGCTCCCGAGCCGTCGGCGGCGGGCTTGCGCGGCGCGGTGGCCGCCAGGTCGCCCGCCCGGACGGCGCGGACCGCGGCGGCGAGCAGGACGTCGTCCGGCACCGGCGGCCCGTCCGGGACCGGCTCCGGCGGGGTGCGCGGCGGGGTGCGGCGGGCGTCGGCGCGGGTGATCAGCACATCGCCCGCGGCGGACTCGGCGGCCGGCGCGAACCCCATCGACCGCAGCCCCTCCAGCAGCGCCCCCGGGTCGGCCTGCGCGGCCAGCACGGTCGGCGCCAGGCGGCGCAGGCCCAGTGGGGCCGCCCGCTTGTCGGCCAGGATCTCGCTGAGCAGCGCGTCGTCGTCGCAGCGCACATACGCCGAGGCGGAGCCCACCCGCAGCCGCCCGTGCCGCCGGGCCACGTCGTCGATGAGGTACGTGAGGGGCTGCGGGACCGGCGTACGGGAGTGGGCGGCCAGGAAGGCGTGCAGGTCGGCGGCGGTGCGCCCGGAGTCCAGGGCGCGCCGGACGGAGCCGGGGGTGAACCGGTAGACCGTGGCCCCGCCCTTGGACTCCACGTCGGCCAGCACCCCGAGGACATCGGCCAGCGGCCGCTCCAGCGGGCCCGGCGCCACCGCCGTGAGGTCGGCCTGGAGCAGGACGTGGTCCAGCGGCTCGGGAAGCAGCGGGGCGAGCAGCCGGGCGGCGCGCACGGCGGCGGCCGCCCGCTCGGCCGCCGTCGGGGGCGCCGTCACCGGGGGCGTGCGGTGGTGCACGGGGAGCTTGTCACCGGGGCCCGCGGGCGCCCCGGGCTCCGGCGGCTGTCCGTCGGCGGGCGCCGGGTGGTGCGCTCCGGCGGCGACCGGCCCGCGCGCCCCGGACCGCGCGGAACCCCGGCCCCCGGCGCCCCCGGCCCCACCGCGCGTGCCCCCGGCCCCACTGCCCGCGCCCGCTCCGCCGCCCGACGCGCCTGTGCCCGACGCGCCCGCACCCGCGTCGCCCGCGCCGGAATCCCCGGCGCCGGTGCCCTCCGCGCCGGGTGCGGGGGCCTCGGGCGCGCCGGTCAGCGCGCGTCCCGGCGCCGACAGCGCCCCCCGCCCGGTGATCCCCAGCAGCTCCGCCTCCGACAGGGTCCACCGGGCCAGCAGGGTGCGCGGATCGTCGTCCGCCCGCTCCCGCCGGTCCCCGTGCGGCGGGCGCTCCCAGTCCAGCCGGGCCAGCAGCGAGCCCTCGTCCGGCGCGGAACCCTCGGGGAGCCGGGCCAGCAGGCCCAGCACCCGCCGGCGCACCTCGGGCGCCGCCGAGCGGTCCAGGCCGGGGCCGAGCGCGGAGAGCGTGCGGTCCTTGGCGTCCCGGCCGCCGACCAGCCCCGGCGCCCGGGTCGCCGTCAGCCAGGCCCCGGCCAGCCGCGCCCAGCGCTCGGCGGTCGGCAGCTCCCGCCACTCGTCGTAGGCCGGGGTCGCGGCGTACCGCTCGTCGGCCTCGCCGTCGGAGGCCAGCAGACCCGCCGCGTACGCCAGCTCGGCCCAGAAGGCGGCCACCGGTTCGGGCACGTCCAGCGCGGCGGCGGTGCGCTTGAGGTCGCGCACGCTCAGCCCGCCGGCCCGCAGCACCGTGGGACCGCCCTCGTCCCAGTCCTTCAGCAGCTCCTCCACCGTGGCCAGCGCCGTCAGCGCCTGGCCCGCCGCGGTGGCGTCCACCACCCGGGGCGGGTGCGCCGCGGCGGCCTCCACGGCGGGCGGCAGCGGCTCCGGCGCGCGGTGCGCCCGGCCGCCGCGCAGGTGCAGGGCGGCCTCGCGGGGCAGGACGACGGTGCCCGGCGCGGTCGGCAGCAGCAGCCCGCGCTCCAGCAGTCGGCGCAGATGGGGCGCCGGGTCATGGGTGACCTGCCCGTACGGCGGCCCCCACACCAGCCGGTCCAGCACCTGCCGGGACTCCTCGGGAAGTCCGGCGAGCACCCCCGCCATCCGGCGCCGGTCCGCGAACAGGGCGGCCAGGGCGGCCACCGCGGACACCGAGTCGTGCGTCGAGGCCAGCCCGACGGCGGCCAGGATCTCCTGCACCCGGCCCGGAGACATGCCCGCCGCGGCCTCCCGGACGGTGGGTCCGAGCCCCGTCGGCGAGGGGTGGCGGGCGGAGGGGGCGAGCAGCTCCCGGGCGGTGCGCACCAGGCGCAGCCGGTCGTCGCCGCCCCACACCAGGGCCTGCTCGCGCAGCCCGGCCAGGGCCCGGGGGAGCGCGGCGGTCACGGCCGGGTCGGCGTCGTCACCGGCCATCAGGGCGAGCAGTTCGGCGTACGGCGCCGGGTCGGCGGCCACGGCCAGCGCCTGCGCCGTCTGGAGCGCGAACCGGTCCAGCCGCTCCAGCGCCCGCACCACCGAGGCGCGGGTGCCGGCCCGGGTGGCGAGCTGGGTGAGGTCCGTGGGCACGGGGGTGACGAGGTCGGGCCGGCTGCGCAGGAGGGCGGCCAGGGAGGCGTCGTCCCTGCCGCGGAGCGCCTCCGCGAGGGACCGGGGGGCCGCGGGCTTCTCCTCGGTGCTCATCGGCCCAACTTAGCCGGTGTCCCGTGCGGCGAGCAGTCGTGCCGCCGGGCCGCCCCGGCGCGGTGAACCGGTACCTTCGTGCCTCGGAGCACCACAACGCACCGGCCCGGAGGGGTTCGTGGGGATCGAGAGCGACCAGGTCGTCTACGAGTATCTGAGCCGCGTCGGCGACGTGGCGCAGCAGCGGCAGCTGCCGTCCGCCGCCCGGATGCGGCTGGTCGCGGACCTGCGCGAGCGGATCGACCGGCACCGGTCCGGGGCCGCCGGGGACAGCCCCGCCGCCGTGCGGCGGATCCTGGACGGGCTGGGCAGCCCCGACGACCTGGTGGAGGCGGCCGGAGCGGCGGTGCCGGGGGCCGCGGGCGGGGCGCCCCCGACGCCGGCGCCCGCCGTGCCCGTGCAGCGGGCGGACGAGCCCTCCGCCGGGCGCCGGGACGCGGGCCCGCGCGGCGCCGCGCCGTCCCCGGGGGCCGCCGGGACCGGGGCGGCGGGGCCGGGGGCCATGGCGGGGGAACGCGCCGAACGACGGGAGTGGTGGCGGGTGGAGGGGCCCTCCGGCGGCGCCGGGGGACCGTTCGGCACCGTCGGGGGCCCGTTCGGGGCCGGTGACGGCGTGCCGGGGTTCGTCGGCGGCGTGGAGATCCCGGAACTGCTCAGGCCGCCGCCGTCCGGGGACCCGGACGAGGACGACGCCGAGGACGGCGGGGCGCCGGACGGCCCCGGGGCGGAGGCCGCGGGCGGCGAGCCCGGCGGGTCCGCCCGGCGGTTCGGGCTGCCGCGCCTCCGGTCGGCCGGAGGCGTGCGGAACCCCCTGCTGCTGACGGGGGCGGCTCTGCTGGCCGCCGGGGCGCTGCTCGGCTCGCTCGTCCCGCTGGGCCTGGGCTGGCTGATCGCCTACTGCTCGCGGCGGCTGACCCGGGAGCAGTCCCGGTGGGCGGTGCTGGGGCTGCCCGGCACGGTCGCCGCCGCGTCCGCCGTCTGGCTCTGGGGGCGCGCGGACGGCCGCTGGGGCGATCCGGTCGCGCAGGGAGCGATGCGGGACGCGGTCGCCGAGACCTGGCCCTGGACGCTGCGGGCCGCCGCCGTCGCCACGGCCCTCTACCTCCTCTGGCACGCCCGCCGCCAACAGGGCTGACCCGGAGGGGTCGCACCCGGCCCTCGGGGCCGGCCCCCAGGGGTTCGCACCCGGCCCCTCCTGGCCTGCCCCGAGGGCCCTCTCCGGGCAGACCTCGGAGCCCCTACGGAGGGTCCCCGAGGGGCCCGGGGGCGCTCCGGCCGGTCCCGGGGCAGCACGGGATGGGGGAGGGGGCGCTACGGGGTGGGCGAAGGGGTCGCTACGGGGTGGGCGAGGGCGCTCCTCCGGTCAGCGCGCGCGTCCGGCGGCGCCCCGCCGCGACGGACCGCAGGACGCCCGCGCCGGCGATGAGGAACCCGACGCCCATCAGCATGCTCAGGCCGAACATGTAGACCGGGAACGGCGTCGTCCCCATCAGCAGCGGGGCCACCGTGATCAGGGCGGCCACGGCGCCGACGAAGAAGACGACGGCTCCGGCGCGGACCAGCCGGTCGCCGGGCCCGGAGGGATTCGCTTGGGTTTTGTCAGCCACCCCACCAGGGTAGTTCCCACCCCGAGGGGACCGACCGGCGGACGTCTTGTCACCGGCCCCCGGAGCATTTGCCTGGACACCGGCGGGTCCCACGACCCGCCCGAGTGCTGTCATGAGCGGTTTTCCGACGAACACGAGGACGAGGACGGACGTGCCCACCGGCAAGGTTAAGTGGTTCAACAGTGAGAAGGGCTTCGGCTTTCTCTCCCGCGACGACGGCGGTGACGTCTTCGTGCATTCCTCGGTCCTCCCCGCCGGGGTCGAGGCGCTGAAGCCCGGCCAGCGCGTGGAATTCGGTGTCGTCGCAGGTCAGCGCGGTGACCAGGCGCTTTCCCTGACGCTGCTGGAACCGGCGCCGTCGGTCGCCGCGGCCCAGCGCCGGAAGCCCGACGAACTCGCCTCGATCGTGCAGGATTTGACGACCCTGCTCGAAAACATCACCCCGATGCTGGAAAAGGGCCGTTATCCCGACAAGGCGGCGGGAAAGCAGATCGCCGGTCTGCTGCGCGCGGTCGCGGACCAGTTGGACGTGTGAGCCGCTGTTCCGCGCCCGCGGCCCGGACGCGCTTTCTTCGGGGCCTCTCGTCTGGATCAGGCCGGGCTCGCGGGGTCCGGCCTGATCCAGACGGAAGACCCTAAGGGAATTCCAGCGCGTCCGGGCCGAGGGCCGGTACGAGTCCCTCGGCCGCCGCGCGGGTCAGCAGGTCCCGGACGGCCGCGTAGCCGTCCTCGCCGAGGTCGGCGGTGAACTCGTTGACGTACAGCCCGATGTGCTGGTCGGCGACGGACGGGTCCATCTCCTGGGCGTGCTCCATCACATAGGGCCGCGAGAGCGCGGGGTCGTCCCAGGCCGCGCGGACCGAGGCCCGGACGGAGTCCGCG
The DNA here is from genome assembly GCF_009862265.1 of Streptomyces sp. SID8352. Taxonomy (GTDB): domain Bacteria; phylum Actinomycetota; class Actinomycetes; order Streptomycetales; family Streptomycetaceae; genus Streptomyces. The sequence goes on from NZ_WWGX01000001.1 coordinate 75,956, forward strand.
AGCCGGGTCAGCGCCCCGGCCCCCAGCGACCGCTTGGCGATGATCGCGCCCAGCGGGATCGGCAGCCCGGTGGTGCTCTCCCAGTGCTCGCCCATGTCGGCGATCCGGTGCAGCCCGTAGTCCCGGTAGGTGAAGCGGGCCTCGTGGATGACGAGCCCGGCGTCGACCCGGCCGTCCCGCACGGCGGGCATGATCTCGTGGAACGGCATGACCACGATGCCGCCCACCCCGCCGGGCACCGCGTCCGCCGCCCACAGCCGGAACAGCAGGTACGCCGTCGACGTCTCGCTCGGCACCGCCACCGTGCGGCCGCGCAGGTCGGCGCCCTCCTCGCGGGCCAGCACCAGCGGCCCGCAGCCCCGGCCCAGGGCCCCGCCGCAGGGCAGCAGGGCGTACTCCCCGAGGACCCTCGGCAGCACGGCGTAGGAGACCTTCAGGACGTCGTACTCGCCGCGCTCGGCCATGCCGTTGGTGATGTCGATGTCCGCGAAGGTCACGTCGAGGGCGGGGGCGCCGGGGACCCGGCCGTGGGCGAGGGCGTCGAAGACGAAGGTGTCGTTCGGGCAGGGGGAGTAGGCGATCCGCAGGGCTTCACCGGTGGTCATGTGTGGTCCAACTCGTCAGGACGGTCCCGGGCTTCCCCGGCCGTCTCTCCGGTCCTCGGGGCCCGTCCGGCTCCCGGGCGTCCCCCGGCCCGCCGAGCGCGGCGAAGGCCGCCGTGAGGGCGGCGAGGGCGTCGCCCACCCGCCAGGCGGCGCGGTCGCGCGGGCCCACCGGGTTGGAGACCGCGCGCAGTTCCAGTACGGGCACCCCGTGGGCGGCGGCGGCCTCGGCGACGCCGAAGCCCTCCATGGCCTCCGCGAGGGCCCGCGGATGCCGGGAGCGCAGCAGGTCGGCGCGGGCGGCGGTGCCGGTCACCGTGGAGCCGGTCAGTACCGTGCCGGGGCGGGCCCCGGTGGCCGCGGCGACCGCGCGCACCAGGGCGGCCGGGGGGCGGTGGGTGACGGTGCCGAAGCCGAGGTCGGTGACCGGCAGGAAGCCGTCGGCCGTCTCGGCGCCCAGGTCGGCGGCGGTGATCTCGTCCGCGACCACCAGCGAGCCGACCGGCGCCCCGGGCGCGAAGCCGCCGGCGATGCCGGCCGAGACGACCAGCCCGTAGGAGGCGCCGCCCAGGGCCGCGGCGGTCAGCGCGGCGGCCGTGGAGGCGGCGGCGAGCGCGGGGCCCACCCCGGCGGCCAGCAGGTCCCAGCCGTGCGGCAGCCGGTGCAGCACGGCCCCGGGGCGGATCACCTCGGTGACCGGGCCCGGGAACGCGCGGGCCACCGCGTCCCGCTCCGCGGGGACCGCGGTGGCCACCAGGACGCGGGGCGGGGCCCCGGGGCCCCGCGCGGGGGCGGACCCGGTCAGTCCGCCTTCTTCAGCTTGAACACCCACACCGCGGTGATCTTCTCGCTGTCCGCCTTGCCGTCGCGGGCGGCGATGGCGACGTTGGTGGAGTTGCCCTGGGCGCCGTACTGGGCGTTGAAGAAGACGCTGCCGGGAACGGTGGTGTAGGTCTTCTTGAAGTCGTTGACCAGTTGCTGACCGTTCATCAGGATCGTCCAGCGCTTGTCCGCGATCTTCGGGTCGACGCCGAAGCGCACGGTCTCGTCCGGGTCGACCGTGATCGTCTTGGCGTCCTTGTCCTTCAGGCACGCGGTGATCTGCGCGTCGGAGAGGGCCTTGCCCTCCCAGCCGCAGGCGGCCTGGGAACTCACCGAGTCGGAGCCGACCGTGATCGTCGACACCGGGGTGGGCTCGTCACAGGCGGACAGCAGGAGCAGTCCTGCGGAGACGGCGCCGACGGTGGCGACGGCACGGCGGCGTCGCACAGCGCGGTGTCCGGTAGCGGCTGCGCCGCGGGGCAACGTGGTCATGGCGAAAGGCTATACGGCGCCCGGGGCCCGTTCCCCACCTGGGGGCGGCGTGCCGTGCTCACGCCACCCTCGGCCGCGCGGTGCCGCCGTGCCGTGCCGACGCGATCAGCCCCCGTACGGTCGTCAGCCAGCCGGCGGCCACGATGGTGGCGCCGACGGCCAGGCCCAGGGTGCCGTTGAGCGGCAGCGCGATGCCGACGGCGCCGCCGAGGACCCAGGAGACCTGGAGCAGTGTCTCCGAGCGGGCGAACGCCGAGGTGCGCACGTGCTCGGGCACGTCCCGCTGGATCAGCGCGTCCAGGGCCAGCTTGGCGAGGGCCTGGGCGAAACCGGCGACGGCGGCCAGGCAGGCCACCAGCACGGCGCCGAAGAACACGGCGGCCGTCACCGCCGCGCCGGCCAGGATCGCGACCACCGTCACGATGATGATCTCCGGCGCCCGCGACCTCAGCCACGCCCCGACCGCCGTGCCCAGGGCGTTCCCGGCCCCGGCGGCCACGCCCACGATGCCCAGCGAGACCGCCGCGCTCTGTCCCGTCATCGGGTGCACGCGCAGCAGGAAGGCGAGGAAGAAGATCAGGAAGCCGGTCAGGCAGCGGATGGCGGCGTTGGCGGCCAGCGCCAGGGTGACCGCCGGGCCGACCGTGCGCAGCCCGGGGCGCCTGTTCTCCGCGCGCCGCGGCCCGTGCAGCAGGTGCTCCTCGGCGGCGAGCAGGGCCCGGCCCTCGCCCCGCGCGGAGTCCACCTTGGGCGGCAGCGTGAACGACAGGAAGGTCCCCGCCGCGAAGATCACGAAGGCGCCGTAGAGCGGCCAGCGCGGGCCCACCTGCTGGAGCCCGGCCGCCACGGGCGCGGCGATCCCGGTGGCGAGCAGCCCGCAGAGCGTGACCCGGGAGTTCGCCTTGACCAGGGAGAAGCCGGGCGGCAGCAGTCGCGGCACGACCGCGCTGCGGACCACGCCGTACGCCTTGGAGGCGACCAGGACGCACAGGGCCGCCGGGTACATGCCGAGGCTGCCGGTGACGACCGCGCCGGACAGCACCAGGGCGAGCAGGGCGCGGGCGCCCATCGCGGTGGCCATGGCGGCGCGGCGGCCGTGCGGCACGCGGTCCAGGAGCGGGCCGATGACGGGGGCGAGGAGCGTGAACGGGGCCATGGTGATGGCCAGGTAGAGGGCGACCCGGCCGCGGGCCTCGTCGGTGGGGACGGAGAAGAAGACGGTGGAGGCGAGCGCGACGGTGATCATCACGTCGCCCGCGCCGTTCACCCCGTGCAGTTCGATCAGCTTGCCGAGGCCGGACTCGCCGGCGCCGTGCGCGTGGGTCGCCCGGCGGATGACGCGCGCCGTCGCGCTCACCGGCCGCCGCAGGGCACGGCCGACCGCGCGGAACCACCCGGGACCCCGTCCCCGGCTCCCGCCCTTGAACTCCGTCCGTGCGGCTGCCACTCCGACATAGTGCCCCGCCGGGAGCCGATCTAGCGCGGCCCGGACCCGGACGGACGCCCCGGGGGCCCCGCCGGGCGGGGTGCGGGGCTCTCGGGGGCGCCCCCAGGGGAGGCCGGGGCGCGCCGGGGGCGCACCGGGGGACGGACCCGGGGGGCGCTCCCCGGGGCTGCCCGGGGCCGCCCCCGGCGGGGCCGGGGGACACGCCCGGGCGCCACGGGGCCGTTTCCGTCAGGGGCGTGGGGGGTGTTCACCCCTGGGGCGGAGGAGCGTCCGGCGGTCCGGCGGGGGGAGCGGGGGGCGGTGGAAAAGCCCGTCGGTGTAGGCCCAGCGCAGATGAGCAGGTAGCGTGCGTAGCTGCGCCATGGCGAACGTTCTCGGCCGCGCGCCTTACGGTCATCCCGCAGAATGGATGACGTAGGCGCGCCCGAGGGCGACAGGGCGCGGACGTCGACGCGGTCCACAGGTCCGCTCCGTCCGCCCCTCGCGGACAGGGGCGCACTCGTGAGACGGCGTATGGAGAGAAGCGATACCTGTGAGCGCAGCGACAACGCGAAGCCGCACCCCCGACCGCCTGTGCGCCGAGGCGGTCGATCTCGCCCGCGCCGCCGCCGAGGAGGTCGCCGCGCCAGGAGTGGTCGGCGAACACGAGGGAATGGTGTCGGAGGGCGACCGTGTCGTCACCCACTACTTCGCCTCCAAGGAGATGGGCTACCGCGGCTGGCGCTGGGCCGTCACCGTCGCCCGCGCCTCCCGCGCCCGGATCGTCACCGTGGACGAGGCGGTCCTGCTGCCCGGCGCCGACGCCCTCCTCGCCCCCGAGTGGGTGCCGTGGAGCGAGCGGCTGCGCCCCGGGGACATGGGCCCCGGCGATCTGCTGCCCACCGACGCCGAGGACCTGCGGCTGGAGCCCGGCTGGTCCGGCGAGGACGAGCCGCCGCCGAACTCCGCCGTCTCCCACGAGATGGCCGACCTCGTGGAGGCCGAGGACGCCGAGCTGACGGCGGGTCCGCCGGCCGGTCTGACGACCACTCCGGCCCGCGGCACCATCGCCTCGGTGGCCGAGGAGCTGGGCCTGCGGCGCGCCCGCGTCCTGTCCCGCTACGGCCTGCTGGCCGCCGCCGAGCGCTGGGAGGAGGCCTTCGGCCCGAGGACCCCGATGGCCCAGGCGGCGCCCGCCCCCTGCGTCTCCTGCGGCTTCCTGGTCCGCATCGGCGGCTCGCTCGGCCAGGCCTTCGGCCTCTGCGCCAACGAGTTCTCCCCCGCGGACGGCAGGGTCGTCTCCCTCGCCTACGGCTGCGGCGGCCACTCCGAGGCCGCGGTCATGCCCCGGCCCCCGCAGCCCCCGCCGCCGGTGATCGACGAGACCCGGGTGGACCCGTTCCCGCTGCGCCCGGCCGCGGACTCCGGTTCGGTGCCGGAGGGCGAGGACGCGTTGGCGGCGGAGCTGGGCCACTCCTGAGGGCCGCCCCGCCGCTCCCGCCGCCCCCGGCGCCTCCGGCGGGCGCGCGGGTCAGATCGTCATGGACTCCTGGAGCCAGCGGTCCACCCGGTACGGCACCCACCAGGAGAGGACGCCGATGTCCAGGACGAGCCGCTCGCCCCGGAAGTCGTCGAGCACCGCGGGCCGCACGGAGCCGGCGGGCGCCCCGTACGCCAGGCGGTCGATGGCCGTCCGGTACTCCGGTTCGTCGGCGGTGAAGCGCCGCAGCTCGCCCCAGCGGCGGTCGCGGATCTGCACGAAGCCGGGTCCCACCCGCCAGAGGCACTTGCAGAGGTAGTGGCCCCGCCGCCAGGCCCGGAGCGCCTCCCCAGGGTCCCCGGCCTCCCCGGCCGGGCCGCCCCCGGCGGTGCCGTCGCTCCTCTCGGCCCCTTCCGGTTCCGTCCGCCCGTCGTGGCCGTCGAGGCGGCGGGGCGGCTGGAGGTGGCAGAGCACCCGCCAGGCGTCCACCGCCCGGCCGAGCCGCAGCTCCCAGTCGACCAGGACGGCCCGTGCCGTCAGATCCCGCACCAGGCTGAGCGCGGCCACGGTCCGGGCGGCCCGCTCCGGCCCGGCCTCGCCGGTGAGGTCCACGGTGCCGGGCAGCCTCACCCGGCGGGCGCCCAGCCGCCACAGGCGCTCGGCGGCGCCGCCGGGGTCGCCGGACGGGTCGACCTCGCCGAGGAACATGCCGGGCAGCCCGCAGGCCGCCGGATCGTGGTCCCGCCAGGCCAGGACGGGCGGCGGACTCGGGACGGCGCTCATACGGGGTCTCCTCCTCGGGACGCGGTCATACCCGGACGGGTTCGGCCGGGGCGGCCTGTTCGGGGTGGGCGTGGTGCGAGAAGCCCAGCCGCAGCAGGTCCCCGTTGACGGCGGCCGGGGCGATGTGGACGTACTGCCCGCCGTCGGTGAAGACGAGGCCGAGACCGGTCCAGGACTCCAGGAGGCGCCGTACCGCGGCCTCGTCCCGGGCGGCCCCGGGCGCCGCGCGGGACGCCTTGCGGGCCAGGGCGGCGGCGGTGTGCGGCTGGTCCAGGAGCCGGAAGGCGGCCAGTTCGAAGGGGTCGGTCAGCTCCGCCGTGCGCCAGTCGAAGGCGCGCCGCCGGGAGACCAGGACGATCCGGTCGCCGAGGTCCTCGTGGGTCAGCCGGGCGTCGGCGTGGTGCTTCCTCCAGGCGCCGAGCGCGTCGTTGAGGGCGGTCACCGTCGGCCCGCCGATGCCCCGCTCCGGTGCCTCGAAGACGTAGGCGAGGTCGTACAGGTCCTCCTCCGGCAGGTCGTAGGTGAAGCGGTAGTGCGCCTCGGGGCGCAGTCCGGTGAAGCCGAGTTCGGGACGCTCGAAGTAGGGGCTGAAGCGCTCGATGGCGATGCGCGCCGACAGGTCGACCGGCGGGTCGAGGTGCTCCAGCGCCGGGAGCTGGGCGATCACCGGCTCGTAGTCCGCGGGAGTCTCGCCGGGGAAGCCGTGCAGGTAGTTCCAGGTGACGCAGAGCCCGGTCTCCGCGCCGTCGCGCAGCATCCGGACGTTCTGGCAGCCGCTGACGCCCTTGTCCATCAGGTCGAGCACCCGGTCGTTGAGCGACTCGATGCCGGGCTGGACGTAGATCATTCCGGCCTCGGCGAGGAGCTTGAGCTGGGGGCGGCGCATGTTGGCCTTGATCTCGATGTGCAGCCGCAGGTCGTAGCCGCTGGCGATGATCCGGGGCAGGACGGTCGTCAGATAGCCCATGTCCAGGATGTTGTCGACCACGTACATGTCCAGCACCTGGTGGCGGCGGGCCAGTTCGACGATCTCCTCGTAGAAGGTGTCCGGGCTCTTGGAGCGGAACTCCATGAAGGAGCCGTTGAGCCCGCAGAAGGTGCAGTGGTGCTTCTCCCCCCACCAGCAGCCGCGCGCGCCCTCGACGACCAGTTTGGGCTCGACCCAGTGCCGCGCCGCCGAGGCGGCCAGCCGTTCGAAGTAGCCGGTGTAGTCGGGCGGCAGGATCGCGGCGGGCGGCAGCGGGCGGGTGGCCATCGGGTTGGCCGTGCTGGCACCGTCCGGGCCGCGGTGGCACACCCCCGGCACCCCGTCCGCTCCGGTGCCCTCGGCGAGGGCGGTGAGGAGCTGCGGGAAGGCCGCCTCGCCCTCGCCGCGGACCACGTGGTCGACGAAGGGGAAGACGCGGTGCACGGCGGCGCCCTGGGCCCCGTCGCAGTTGGCCCCGCCGAGGACGGTGACGATGTGCGGGGCGAGCCGCTTGATCCGCCGGGCGGCGGCGAGGGCGGCGGTGTTCTGCTGGAACGTGGAGGTGAAGCCGACCACGTCAGGCTCCGCCGCCACGATGCGCCGGGCGATCTCGTCGACGAACGCGGGCACCGCCTCGTGCAGCGCCAGCGACATCCGCAGCCGCGCCGTCCCGAGCTTGCCCCGCATGGCCGAGACGAACTCCTCCTCGCGCCAGTGCGGATCGTCGTAGAGGGCGGAGGAGAACACCCAGTCACCGCAGCCCAGGAAATAGGAGGAGAGCGAGTAGTACTCGTAGTCGGCGGCGGTGAATTCGGTGCGTTCGGTGATCCAGTCGGTGAATTCCAGATTGGCGTGCAGGACGTCGGCCACGGCGCCGGGCACGCGTTCGTCCACGCTCCGTTTGAGGATTCCGAGCGCGAGGGACGGGAGGTCGATCGGCGACCAGGGCATGTTGACCAGCAGGACACGCATGTCGGCTCCTCGGAAGGGAACCGGCCGGCCCGGCGGCGCTCCGCCGGACCGGCCGGTCCGGGTGTCAGTCCTCGTCCGTCTCCTCGGCGTTGCGGAACGGGACGGTGATGCTGATGCCGATGCCCGGCTTCCGGTTCTCCTCGTCACCCGCGAGCGGGTCGTTGTGGATGATGTCCTTCTGCATGGGATCTCCTCCCTTCGGTGCCGGATGGGATGGTGCGGTGCTCCCCGTCCCGGTCGGGGCGGGGGGTCCTGGACGGGTGCCGCGCGGGGCGGCGCAGTTCCCGGTCGAGGAAGGCCACGGCCCGGCGCAGCACGGTGACGTGGTCGCCGCCGTCGTAGCCGTCGTGGCCGGAGTCGAGCCACAGCTCCTCGTGCCGGACCCCGGCGGCGCGCAGCGCGGCCAGGTAGCCGCGGATCTGGCCGGGCGGGCACTTGGCGTCGTGGACGGCGGCGGCCACCAGCAACGGGGCGCGGACGTCCGCGGCGTACCGGATGGGCGAGCTGCGGGCGTAGCGGTGCGGGACCTGCTCGGGAGTGCCGCCGAACAGCCGTTCGTCCAGGGCGCGCAGGGCGGGCGTGGCGGTGCGGTGGGCGGCCACGGTGTCGGCGACGGGCTTCACCGCGACCCCCGCCCGCCACAGGCCGGGCCGGGTGCCGAGGGCCAGCAGGACGAGGTAGCCGCCCCAGGAGGTGCCCCACAGCCCGGTGGCGTCGCCCCGGATCAGGCGCCGTGCCACCAGGTCGGCCCGGACCGAGGCGAGGTCCTCGACCTGGGTGAGGCCGACGCCGGAGCCGTGGGCGTGCCGCCACCGCGGGCCGTACCCGGTCGAGCCGCGGTAGTTGACCCGGACCACCGCGAAGCCGGAGGCGACCAGGGAGTGGACGGTGCCGTCGTAGGCGTCGCGGTCGTGGTCGGCGGGGCCGCCGTGGACGAGGAAGACCGCCGGCACCGGTGACGGCGGACCGTCGGGCAGGCTCAGCAGGGTGTGCACCGGTCCGTCCGGGCCCGGTGTCCAGAGGTCCCGGTGGCTGCCCGGGACGGGGCCCGCGGCGGGCAAAGCGGGCAGCGCGGTGCCCCGGGTGGAGCGGAGCCGGGGCGGGTGGGCGGTGTCGGTCCACAGGTAGTGCAGGTCGCCGCCGGGGCGGTCGGCGGCGTCCAGGAGGGTGCCGGGCGGGGTGGGGACCGGGACCAGGGTGCGGGCGGCGAGGTCGGCCCGGTGCAGGTGGGAGCGGCCGTGCCGGTCCTGGCGGACCAGGACGGTGCGGCCGTCGGCGCTCCAGCCGGCGGTGATCTCGGTGTCGAAGAGGCACCACTCGTGCTCGGCCGTCCCGGCCCGCTCGCTCCAGGTGCCGAGCAGGTACCCGTGCGGGCGCTCCCGCACCAGCAGCAGGACGTCCTCCCGCGCGGGGGAGCCGGGCTCCGGCGCGGGGGCGAAGCCCAGCGGCCACAGCCGGGCGCCGGGCGGCGAGTCCAGGGTGGCGCGGACCTCCCCGTCCGGGGTGAGGACGGCGACGGCGCCGGGTGCGGCGAGGGCGATGAGGCGTCCGTCGGGGGTGGCGCCGGTGAGGGTGGCGGGGCCCTCGACGCGCAGCGCGGTGCGGGCCGCGCCGCCCCGGGGGCCGGAGTGGACGGTGGTGCCCCCGGTGTCGCCGAGGGCTATGACGACGGTGCCGTGGTCGCCGACCGCGAGGCCCCGCGGCAGGCCGGGCGGCAGACCGGTCAGACCGGGCCGGTCGGGGCCGCCCGCGAACGGCTGGTACCACCACCGGCCCGAGCCCCGGGCGTCCTCGTCGAACCACCAGACGCACGCGTCCCGGTCCACCGCGCCGTGCAGGGTGCCGCCGGGGCGCCGGGTGACCTGACGGGCGCGGCGGGTGGCGGCGTCCCAGGTGAACACCTCGCACCGGCCCTCGGCGTCGGCGGTCAGCACCATTTTGGCCGGGGCGCCCGCGGACACCTCCGGCAGCGCGGCCCGGTAGACCCGGTAGTCCCCGCTCACCCGGCCCGCCCGGCCAGGGCGCCGCGCACCGGGCGGCGGGTGGTGTGCGCGGCGAGCAGCGCCAGGGCCGCGCCGCAGGCCAGGGCGGGCGCGCCGGTCGTCAGCCGGTCGGTGAGCAGCCCGGCCAGCACCGGCGCCAGGGCGGCGGCCCCGGTGGTCGTGGTGGCCAGCACCGCGCCGGTGCGGGCCTGGAGGGCGGGCGCCGTGGCGCCGAGGGCGCCCGTCTGGAGGAGCACCGAGGCGACCGGCATCACCAGGCAGACCAGGGCGAACAGCAGCCCGTACGCCCAGGCGCCGGTGACGGTGGCGAGGAGGACGGCGAGCGGGACCAGCAGCCAGGTCACGGCGGGCACGATCCGGGAGGCGCCGAACCGCTCGGCGGCCCCGGGCGCGGCCAGCGCGCCGATGAGCCCGGCCGCGCCGGAGGCGGCGAGGACGGCGCCGAGGGCCGCGCCCCCGTGACCGCCCCGCTGGAGGGTGAAGACGGCCTCGTAGTAGAGCATCACCACGACCAGGTTGACGGTGGTGCACCAGAGCACGACCAGGCGCAGCAGCGGGGTGGCCCGCACCAGGCGCAGCCCGGCCGCGGCCTCCCCCGGCAGGCCGCCGCCGCGCCGCCGGGAGCGGCCCGGTCCGCCGCTCCGGCGCGTGTCCCCCTCCGCGGCCGTGTCCCCCTCCGCGGCCGTGTCCCCGCCCGAGGCCGTGTCCCCGCCCGGGGCCGTCCTCCCGTCCGCGGGGCGGGGGGCTGCCGGGTCCGCGCGGTCCGGTCCCGGCGCGGTGAGGTCGGAGCGCATGGCGCGGACGCACAGCGCGCCGATCACGTAGGAGAGCGCGTCGGCGGCGAACGGCAGGGCCCGGGAGAGCTGGTAGAGCAGGCCCCCCAGGGCCGGGCCGACGATCAGTGAGCCCTGGTCGGCGGCGGCGAGCCGGGAGACCACCCGGCCCTGTTCCGGGCCGGGGCAGAGCAGCGCGACCGTGCCCCTGGCGGCGGCGTCGAAGGAGGTGGTGGCCACCCGCTCGGCCAGGACGGCGGTGAGGATCAGCGCGATCGGCGGGCTGCCCAGGGACAGGGCGAGGCCCAGGCCGCCCATGGCGAGCGCGGCCAGGGCGGAGGCGGCGAGCATGACGCGCTTGCGGGCGCCCCGGTCGGCGGGCACCGCGACGAGCGGCGCCAGCAGCAGCCCCACGGCCGTGGAGACGCCCGCGATCAGCCCGACCGTCCGCGGGGGATGGCCCAGGTGCAGCAGGAGCAGCGGCAGTACGGCGCCGGTGGCCTGGCTGCCGATCCCGTCGGCGGCGTTGGCCCACCACAGGAGCCGGACATCGCGCTGCCCCGCGCCGCGGCGGGAGGGTGGTGCGGTCGACGCTGGCCGTTCCACGACACACCTCACCCTTGTGGCAGAGCGATGGAGAATGTGTGAAGGAGCTGAAATCGGTCTGGAGCCTAGGGGCACTCCGGGGGCCCGGCAAGACTCCTTTCGCCGATGGCTTGATTCAGTTGCCACGCATCTGTACGGACCGATTCCCTCCGGAGGCGCGGAAAGGAGGTGATCATTTCTCCGGGAGAGCGCTTTTCTCCTTGTTCCGGGAGGAGGCCCGGGAATTCCCGCGCCTTTCGCGCACCGCCCGCCCGTTCTCCGGGAGCCCCGCGGACCGCGGGGGGGACCGGCCGTGCCGGACCGGGGGCGCGGTTCCGCCGGGGTACCCGGCCCGCGTCCGCCGGTGCGTACCCGCCGTTCCCGCCGGTGCGTTCCCGCCGGTGGGAATGCGTCCCGCGCCGGGCGGGGCGGTACCTTCGAGCTCACGCCGACGAGGGCCGATGAGGAGAGATGACCGTGAGCATGTTCGTGCGGCCCGCCGCCGAGGGCGCGGACCCGTTCGGTACCGCGCGGCTGCGGCGCGGGGTGCTGGACGCCTGGGCCGCGAGCCCGGCCCGGTTCCGCGAGGACGCCAACGCCGAGGAGGACCTCGTCCTCGGCGGCTACCGCGACCGTCTGGTCGTCGAGCTGGCGCAGAACGCGGCCGACGCCGCCGCCCGCGCCGGGGTGCCGGGACGGTTCCGGCTGACCCTGCGCGACGGCGTCCTGGTCGCCGCCAACACCGGAGCCCCGCCCGACGCGGCCGGCGTCGAGTCGCTGTCCACGCTGCGGGCCTCCGCCAAGCGCGACGCCCCCGTCCCCGGCGCGAGCGGCCCGGACGGCCCCGGCGGTGCCGGGGGTCCGGAGGGGCCGGGCGCCGCCGTCGCCGTCGGCCGGTTCGGCGTCGGCTTCGCCGCCGTCCTCGCCGTCACCGACGAGCCCGCCGTCATCGGACGGCACGGCGGGGTCCGCTGGTCACTGCCGGAGGCCCGCGACCTGGCCGCCGGGACCGCCCGGCACAGCCCCGGCCTCGGGGACGAGATCCGCCGCCGCGACGGCCATGTGCCGCTGCTGCGGCTGCCGTTCCCCGCCGAGGGCACCGCCCCCGAGTCCTACGACACCGTCGTGATCCTTCCGCTGCGCGACACCGCCGCCGCCGACCTCGCCGAGCGCCTGCTGCGCACCGTCGACGACGCGCTGCTGCTCGCCCTGCCGGGGCTGACGGAGGTCGTCGTAGAGACCGGTGACGAGGTCCGCACCCTGCGCCGCCGCGCCGACGGCGCCCTCACCGCGGTCGAGGACTCGCGCGAGGGCACCACCCGCTGGCGCACCGCCTCCGCCCACGGCCCGCTCACCCCGGACCTGCTCGCCGACCGGCCCGTCGAGGAGCGGCTGCGGCCCCACTGGTCGGTCACCTGGGCCGTGCCCGTGGACGCCGACGGCGCCCCCGCCCGCCCCAGCACCGAGCCCGTCGTGCACGCCCCCACCCCCAGCGAGGAACCGCTCGGCGTGCCCGCCCTGCTCATCGCCTCCTTCCCGCTGGACTCCACCCGGCGGCACACCGCGCCCGGCCCGCTGACCGACTTCCTGGTCCAGCGCGCCGCCGACGCCTACGCCGGGCTGCTCGCCGACTGGCGGCCGGTCGGCCCCGGCCTCGTCGACCTCGTGCCCGGCCCGCTGGGCGGCGGCGAACTCGACGGCGCGCTGCGCCGGGCCGTCCTCGAACGGCTGCCCCGCACCTCCTTCCTGCCCCCGGCCCTGCCCCCCGGCGAAGGCGACGACGGGGACGCGGACGGCAGCGGCGGGGGGGCGGACCGCCTCCCCGAAGCGCTGCGCCCCCGGGACGCCGAGATCGTCGAGGGCGCGGGCGCCGCGACCGTACGGGTCCTGGCGGAGGTGCTGCCGACGCTGCTGCCCGCCGGGCTGGAGCGCCGCGCCGAGCTGCGCGCCCTCGGCGTGGCCAGGCTGCCGCTGAGCGACGCCATCGACCGGCTCGCCGGGCTGGAGAAGGCCCCGTCCTGGTGGTGGCGGCTCTACGACAGCCTCGCCGGGGTCGACCCCGAGCGGCTCTCCGGGCTGCCGGTGCCGCTGGCCGGGGACGCCCCCCGGGGGTTCGGCACCGGCGCCGTCCGGACCGCGATCGGCCCCCGCCAGGTCCTGCTGCCCTCCCCGGACTCCAGCGCCCTCGACCCGGAGGTCCTGGCCCGCCTGGGCCTCAAGGTCGCCCACCCGGACGCCGCGCACCCGCTGCTGGAGAAGCTCGGCGCCCTGCCGGCCACCGCGCGCGCCGTGCTGACCACGCCGCAGGTGCGGGCCGCCGTCGCCGCCTCCCTGGACGACGACGGCGGGGCCGCCTGGGAGGAGGACACCCTCGACGCCGAGGAACTCGCCGACACCGTCCTCGGCCTCGTCCGGGACGCCGGGCTGGACGCCGGGGAGGAGCCCTGGCTGGGCGCCCTCGCCCTGCCCGACGAGGACGGCGAACTCGCCCCCGCCGGTGAACTCGTCCTCCCCGGCGGCCCGTTCGCCCGGGTGATGCGCGAGGACGAACTCGCCGCCGTGGACGCCGGACTGGCCGCGAAGTGGGGTCCCGAACCGCTCGCCGCCTGCGGCGTCCTGGTCACCTTCGCCCTGGTGCGCGCCACCGACGTCGTCCTGGACCCCGACGAACTGGAGCCCCGGGACGGCGACTTCGCCGAGCCGGACGACGCGGGGCTGCTGGACGCCGTGGACGTCTGGAGCGAGGACGTCCTCGACCGCTTCCCGGACAGCCCCGTCCCGCCCGTCGCCACCGAACTCGTCGCCGTGCGCGACCTCGACCTCGTCGACGACGACCGCTGGCCCGAGGCCCTCGCCCTGCTGTCGCGGCCCCCGCTGCGCGACGCCCTGGTCCAGCCGGTGCGGGTGCTGCTGCCCGACGGCACCCATGAGACCGTGCGCCCCTACACCGCCTGGTGGCTGCGCGGCCACCCGGTGCTCGGCGGCCGGCGCCCGGCCGGACTGCGCGCGGCCGGCGGCGACCCGCTGCTGCGCGGCCTGTACGACGAGGCCGACGCCGCCGGCTTCGAGGACGAGCAGGTGCTCCGGGCACTCGGCGTCCGCACCTCCGTCGCCGCCCTGCTGGACGAGCCCGGCGGCGCGGCGGAGCTGCTGGACCGCCTCGCGGACCCCGGCCGCCCGGTCACCGCCGCCCAGCTCCACGCCCTGTACGGCGCCCTGGCGGAGCTGGACCCGGACCGGGTGACCCTGCCGGACGAGGTCCGCGCGGTGGTCGACGGCCGGGTCCAGGTGGTGGACGCCGCCGACGCGGTGGTCGTCGACTCGCCCGACCTGCTGCCCTTCACCGCCGGGGTGCCGCTGCTGCCGGTGCGTCCGGCGCGCGCCGCCGACCTGGCCGAGCTGTTCCAGGTGCGGCGGCTGAGCGACTCCGTCAGCGGCACGGTGGACTCCGAGGGCACGGAGCACGATGTGCCGGAGGCGGTGCGGGCGCTGCTGGGCGCGCGCACCCCGCGGTCCTACGTGGAGCACGGGGAGCTGGTGGTGGACGGGACCGCCGTCGACTGGCGTCTGACCGCCGACGGCGTTCCGCACGCCGCCACGCTGGAGGGCGTGGCCGCCGCCCTCGCCTGGGCCACCGGGCAGTGGCCCCGCCGCTTCGAGACGGCGGCCCTGCTGGAGGACCCCACCCGCACGGAGGAACTGTCCCGGGACCGCTGGTTCGACTGACCCCGGCCGCCGGGCTCCGCCCCACCGGGCCCGGTCCCCGCCCGGCTCCGCCCCCACCGGGGAGGGCCCAGCCGGGGCCCCACCGGGGCGGCCCCGGCTCCGGGCCCCCGCCCCTCCGGGGGCGGCCCCCGGAGGGGTCAGCCCCCGGCGCGGCGGTCCGTGTACCGCCAGACCGCTTCCAGGACGGCCGAGGCCACCACCGCGACGGCGACCGCCGTCCACGGCATCGCCGTGCCGACCAGCCGCAGGGCGAAGACGTCCTGGAGCCAGGGGACCGCCAGGACCACCAGGAAGGCCCCGCCCATCGCCGCGACCAGGGCCACCCGCCACCAGGTGTAGGGGCGGGCGATGATCGCCAGCACCCACATCGAGACCAGGAACAGCGTCAGCGTCGCCGCGCTGGTCTCCGCCTCCAGCGCGTCCGCCCCGGTGTAGTGGCTCCGGGCCAGCAGATACGTCACGAAGGTCGCCGCCCCCGCCACCACCCCGCCCGGGACGGCGTACCGCATCACGCGCCGCACGAAGTGCGGCCGGGCCCGCTCCTTGTTGGGGGCGAGGGCCAGGAAGAAGGCGGGCACGCCGATGGTCAGCGTGGACAGCAGCGTCAGATGCCGCGGCAGGAACGGGTACTCCACCTGCGAGCACACCACCAGCACCGCCAGCAGCACCGAGTACACCGTCTTGACCAGGAACAGCGTCGCCACCCGCGTGATGTTGCCGATGACCCGGCGGCCCTCGGCCACCACCGACGGCAGCGTGGCGAAGCTGTTGTTCAGCAGCACGATCTGGGCCACCGCCCGGGTGGCCTCCGAGCCCGAGCCCATCGCCACGCCGATGTCGGCGTCCTTGAGGGCGAGCACGTCGTTGACGCCGTCGCCGGTCATCGCGACCGTGTGCCCGCGCGACTGGAGGGCGCCCACCATGTCCCGCTTCTGCTGCGGGGTGACCCGCCCGAAGACGGTGCCCCGGTCCAGGACGGCGCCCATCTCCTCCCGCCCGGCGGGCAGCCGCCGCGCGTCCACCGCCTCCCCGTCGAGACCGAGCTTCGTGGCGACCGCGCCGACCGACACCGCGTTGTCCCCGGAGATCACCTTGGCCCGCACGCCCTGCTCCGCGAAGTAGCGCAGGGTCCCGGCCGCGTCCGGCCGCAGCCGCTGCTCCAGCACCACCAGCGCGGTCGGCACGGCCCCGTCCCCGGCGCGCGGGTCGTCCAGCTCCCGCGCGGCGCGGGCGAGCAGCAGCACCCGCAGCCCCCGCTCGTTGAGGCGCCCGGTCTCCGCGAGCGCCGGATCGTCCTCGGCCAGCAGCACGTCGGGCGCCCCCAGCAGCCACGCGCCGGACGACCCGTCGCCCTCGCGGAAGGCGGCGCCGCTGTACTTGCGGGCCGAGGAGAAGGGCAGCGTCCCGGTGCGGTGCCAGTCGCGGGCGGGCCCGTCGGCGGGGAAGGCGTCGATGATCGCCTGGAGGGAGGCGTTGGGCCGGGGGTCGGACGTCCCGAGGGCCGCCAGCACGGTGCGCACGTACGCCTCGTCCGCCCCGCCGAGCATCCGCAGCCCGGTCACGTCCATGCCGCCCTCGGTGAGGGTGCCGGTCTTGTCCAGGCAGACGGTGTCGACCCGGGCCAGGCCCTCGATGGCGGGCAGCTCCTGCACGAGGCACTGCTTGCGGCCGAGCCGGACGACCCCGATCGCGAAGGCGACCGAGGTGAGCAGCACCAGCCCCTCGGGCACCATCGGCACGATGCCGCCGACGGTCCGCGCGACGGAGTCCCCGAAGGCGTTCTCCTTCACCACGAGCTGGCTGATGATCAGCCCGATCGCGGTCGGGACCATCATCCAGGTCACGTACTTCAGGATGGTGGAGATCCCCGTCCGCAGCTCGGAGCGGACGAGGGTGAAGCGCGACGCCTCCTCGGCGAGCTGCGCCGCGTACGCCTCCCGGCCCACCTTCGTGGCCTGGAAGGCGCCGCCGCCCGCGACCACGAAGCTCCCCGACATCACCGGGTCCCCGGGGCGCTTGACCACCGGGTCGGCCTCGCCGGTCAGCAGCGACTCGTCGACCTCCAGCCCGTCCGCCTCGACGCACACCCCGTCCACGACGACCCGGTCGCCGGAGCCGATCTCCAGCACGTCGCCGAGCACGATCCGCGAGGTCCGGATCTCCACCGCCGTCCCGTCGCGGCGCACCGTCGGGCGCGCCTCGCCGATCACGGCCAGCGAGTCCAGGGTCTTCTTGGCCCGCCACTCCTGCACGATGCCGATGCCGGTGTTGGCGATGATCACGAAGCCGAACAGGCCGTCCTGGATGGGCGCCACGACCAGCGTGATCACCCACAGCACGCCGATGATCGCGTTGAACCGGGTGAAGACGTTGGCGCGGACGATCTCGGTCAGCGAACGGCTGCTGCGCACCGGCACGTCGTTGACCTGGCCGCGCGCCTCCCGCTCCGCGACCTCGGCGGCGGTCAGCCCGGTCTCCGGCGAGGTGGCGGTGACGGGGTACGCGGGGTCGACCACGGCGTCGGGGGCGTCCGCGTCTGTATGCGTCATGCTCCGACGGTACGTGCGGCGCTCCGGCTCCACCCCCCGAGGGGGTGGGAAGTCGGCCCCGGCGCCCTGGGCGCCTCCCGGGCGGTGCCGGGGCGGTGCTACGGGGCGGTCGCCGGGGGACCCGCTGCCGCCGCGCGCCTGATCGCGGCGTCCCGCTTGCGGACGTACCAGATACCGATGAGCCCGAGGCCGCCCCCGGCCAGGCAGGTCCACACCCACCAGGCGTGCCCGCGGTCGTCGAACCAGCCGTAGAAGGGCACCTGCGCCAGGAAGAGGACGAACCAGATGACGGTGCCGCCGGTGATGGTCGCGACCACGGGGCCCTCCAGGGGCTCCGGCGCCTCGTGCGTAGGTGTCCACTTCGCCATGCGTACAGCTTACGAGGGGGCTCCGGCGGGCGCGCCGGGGCCGTCCCGTCCGCCGTCCGCCGCTCCGGTGTGCCGACCGGGTGCCGGCAGGAACCGGCCCGGGCGGCGCCTGGTGTCCGCCTGGTGTCCGCCTGGTGTCCGGCGCGGGGTGGGGCGCCGCACGGGGGCGCGGCACGGGGGCGCCGCACGGGGGCGCCGCACGGGGGCGCGGCACGGGGGCGCGGCACGGCAGGAGTCCGCACAGGAATCTACGCGCGGAGATGGCGCGCCACGGGCTCATACCTTCATACTGAACCCGTTTGTCTCTGACCACTTTCATTCGTAGGAAACACCAAGCGGGCATGGGGGAGACCTGCTGGTGACATGAGGTTCAGCATGTCCACCCCGGCCTCCGCCCAGGTACCCCCCAGTCCCGAGCCCCCCGACGCGCCCCGGGCGCCGCAGGGTTCCCTCGACCGCTACTTCCGTATCTCCGAACGCGGCAGCACCCTGCCGCGCGAGATCCGCGGCGGTTTCGCCACCTTCTTCGCGATGGCCTACATCATCGTGCTGAACCCGATCATCCTCGGCAACGCGAAGGACGTGTACGGGAACCACCTCGACAACGGGCAGCTCGTCACCGCGACCGCCCTGACGGCGGCCTTCACCACGCTGCTCATGGGCGTGATCGGCAACGTGCCGATCGCGCTCGCCGCCGGACTCGGGGTGAACTCGGTCGTCGCCCTCCAGCTCGCCCCGCGGATGTCCTGGCCGGACGCCATGGGCATGGTGGTGCTCGCCGGGTTCATCGTGATGCTGCTGGTCGCCAGCGGTCTGCGGGAGCGCGTGATGAACGCCGTGCCCTACGGGCTGCGCAAGGCCATCTCGATCGGCATCGGCCTCTTCGTCATGATCGTCGGCCTGGTGGACTCCGGGTTCATCAGCCGGATCCCCGACGCGGCCGGCACCACCGTCCCGCTCCAGCTCGGCAGCGGCGGCCAGCTCCACGGCTGGCCCGTGCTGATCTTCGTCCTCGGCGTGCTGCTGACGCTCGCGCTGATCGTCCGCAAGACGCCCGGCGCCATCCTCATCTCCATCGTCGTGATGACCGGCGTCGCCATGGTCGTCCACGTCCTCGCGGACATCCCCTCCTGGGGCCTGACCACGCCCGAGTGGCCCGGCAACCCGCTCTCCACGCCCGACTTCGGGCTGATCGGCCAGCTCAGCCTGTTCGGCGGCTTCGGCAAGGTCGGCATCCTGACCGGTGTCCTGTTCGTCTTCTCGGTGCTGCTGTCCTGCTTCTTCGACGCCATGGGCACGATCATGGGCGTCAGCGACGAGGCCAAGCTGACCGACGCCCAGGGCCAGATGCCCGGCATCAACAAGGTCCTCTTCATCGACGGCGTGGCCGTCGCCGCGGGCGGCGCCAGCTCCTCCTCGGCCACCACCTGCTTCGTGGAGTCCACCGCAGGTGTCGGCGAGGGCGCCCGCACCGGCTTCGCCAACGTCGTCACCGGCGGGCTGTTCACCCTGGCGCTGTTCCTCACCCCGCTCGCCACGATGGTCCCGGCCCAGGCGGCCACCCCGGCGCTGGTCGCGGTCGGCTTCCTGATCCTGGCCGGTTCGATCGGGGAGATCGACTGGGCCGACTTCACGATCGCCATCCCGGCCTTCGTGACGATGGTGATGATGCCGTTCACCTACTCGATCACCAACGGCATCGGCATGGGCTTCATCGCCTTCTGCGTGCTGCGCCTGGCGGCCGGGCGGGGCCGGGAGGTGCCGCCGGCGATGTACGCGGTGTCGGCGGTCTTCGCCTTCTACTACCTGATGCCGGCCCTCGGCCTGACCTGACCGGGCCCCGGCCGTGACGGCGGCCCCGCGTTCCTTCGGGGAGCGCGGGGCCGTCCGCGTTCGCTCACCGGCCCCGGCGGGACGGCACGGGCGCGCGGGTCGGTGGGGGCTGTCACCCGTGGCGCCTGGCGAACCTCACGAGACCGGCGAACCCCTCGCGGGTCAGGGCCAGGTGGGGGCCGTTCGGGTCCTTGCTGTCGCGGACCAGGAACTCTCCCCTGGCCGCCGCGTGTTCGGGCGCCCACTCGACGCACTGGCCGCCTTCGCCACCGCTGTACGTGCTCTTGACCCACCGCAGGGGCCGGGAGCCGTGCGTGCTGCTCATCTGGCGTACTCCTCCGCGATTTCTCGTATCCGAGCCAAGGACTCCTCGGGGCCGCGGGCGGAAGCCCGCAGACGCTCGTATGTGGTGCGCGCGTTGTCCACCGCCGTCGCGGAGTCCGTCATGTGCCCCTGCCCCCTGCTCTCCGAGTACAGGACTGTTGCCCCGTCGTCGGGCGTTAGCAGGGTAAACGGTAGGGATGAGGCGGGGGCACCCGCGTCGAAGCGCAGGACTTGGAGCGTGACGTGGGGGTTTCCTGCGGCCGAGACGAGGTGGCGGAGCTGGTCGGCCATGACGGCCCGG
Source organism: Streptomyces sp. SID8352 (assembly GCF_009862265.1). Classification (GTDB taxonomy): domain Bacteria; phylum Actinomycetota; class Actinomycetes; order Streptomycetales; family Streptomycetaceae; genus Streptomyces. The sequence goes on from NZ_WWGX01000001.1 coordinate 95,962, forward strand.
CTGCCCACCTCCGTCCGTAGCGTCGATTCGTGCAGGATCACCCAGAGCAGGGGCGGAGCATCGCGCTCCATGATCTCCCGGCGGGTCAGCCGGGCCTCGACCCTGGTCCTGATCCGGTCGTCGGCCTCGCGCGGGTGCGTGGCCCGGAACGTGGCTTCCGCGTAGGCCGGAGTCTGCAGCATGCCCATGATCAGCGCGTTGGAGTAGTCCTCGATCCGGCTGGCCTGCCTCTCCAGGTTGACGTAGGGCACGAACCAGCCGGGATGCCCGCGCTCGCTCACCCGGACCAGCAGCCGGGCGAAGTAGCCGGAGGTGTGGAAGAACCGGTCACATCCCTCGGCGAAGTGCATCGACGGCAGTGCCCTGCCGTTCTTGACCTTGGACACGTACGGCTCCTTGTATCCCGTGAAGTCGGCCAGCTCCCGCTGGGAGGCTCCCTTGTGGGCCAGGGCCGCCACCACCTCACGCCCGAACCACTCAAGGCCGTTCGCGGGCTCACCGTCCAGTTCGGGTGACGGTTCGGTCATGCGTTCAACTCCCTTTCTTTCCAAATGGTTTGGAAAGCCTCCCGGGCTGTCGGGCGTACGTCCGGCCGGTGATGCTGGGAGTGCACAGCGTAAGTACCCGCCCCGCACGACGGGCGAGCGGCCAACGGCATACGGAGCGGCAGCCATGACGGCGCAGACAGCGGAGAGGGAACCACCCCCGCCCCGGTCGGACCGGCGCCCGCACCCTGGGACGGGCAGAGCGCCCGCCGGGGCGGGTCCCGCGCGCCCCACCGCAAGAAGCGACCAAGGAGGAGACTTGCGAACGAGCCTCGCACGTACGAAGACCACCGCGCCGACCCCGTGGGGGCTGCGCCGTATGGTCCCGCTGCGCAACGGTGCTCCCTCGCCGTGGCGGTACGTGGGCATCGACCCGGCCACGCAGACCGGCCGATGGGCCGGGGAGGACGGAGCGATGACGCCGGCCGAACTCGGCAAGCACGGCACGAGTGTGAACACCTACCCGCCCACACAGGTCGGCAAGGACGGCAAGGTGGACGGCGACTCCGGTCACGACGCGACGCAGGACTAGGGGGTGGGAGCGCCATGGACCAACGCCCGGTGCTGGTCTGCACGGAGTTCGAGGACGCAACCGCTGACCTGGTCATCGCGGAGCTGAACCGGCGCCGGGTTCCCGTGCTCCGGTTCGATCCGGGGCGCGACTTTCCGGCGCCCGTGGTGCTCGCCGCGCGCGTCGGGGCGGAAGGCTGGGACGGGCGCGTGACGGTCGGGGAGCGTACGGCGGATCTGTCCGCCGTGCGTTCCCTGTACCACCGTCGGCCGAGTCCTTGGCCGACGCACAGCGACGAGCAGACGACCCGGTTCGCCGCGCAGGAGAACCGGCGCGGTCTGGGCGGCGTGCTGGGCGCGCTGTCGGGGTGCCTGTACCTGAGCCATCCACTGGCCATCGCGAGGGCGGAGTACAAGCCCGCGCAGCTGTCCGCCGCGCTCCGGACCGGATTCGCGGTCCCGGCCACCCTGATCACGAACGACCCGACGGAGGCCAGGGCGTTCTGCGCCGCACAACCGACCGTCTACAAGCCGTTGCACGCGGGGGTGTACGAGGTCGAGGGCGAGCCCGCCGGAATCTGGGCGGCTCCGGTAGGGGCGGGCGAGGTCGACGGCGCGGTGAGCCACAGTGCGCACCTGTTCCAGGCGCAGGTGCCCAAGGTGGCGGACGTGCGTGCGGTCGTCGTCGGCGAGCAGGTGTTCAGCGCGCGGATCACCGCGCCGCCCGGGGTCGTGGACTGGAGATCCGAGTACCTGAGCCTCGCCTATGAACCGGTCACCTGCCCGGACGGGCTGCGTGGGGCTATGGTGCGGTTCCTCGCCGCTTTCGGGCTGAACTTCGGCGCCTTCGACTTCGCCGTGACCGGGGACGGCGCGTGGTGGTTCCTGGAGTGCAATCCCAACGGCCAGTGGGCGTGGCTCGAGGACGCGGCCGGACTGCCGATCACCACCGCGATCGCGGATCTGCTGGAGAACGGAGCGAGTCAGCATGAGTGATCCCCTGGCGTCGGAACACCTACGGGCCGACCTCGTGCGGCGCCTGTCCGAGAACGGCGCCCTGCGCAGCCCGGAATGGGCCGCGGCCCTGTTGGCGGTCCCCCGCGAGGCGTTCCTCGCGCACGGCTGGTTCGAGTACGAGGAGGGCGGCTGGTACCGGCCCGCGGCCGGGGACTCCGCGGAAGGACTCGCGCGGATCTACGAAGACGACACTCTGGTGACGCAGGTGGCCGGGGGCGTCTTCCCCGACCAGGTCGAGGGGCGCGTCGCCGCGGCCCCGTCGTCGTCGTCCACTCTGCCGAGTCTGGTCGTGCGCATGCTCGAAGACCTGCGGGCGGCCGAGGGGACGCGCGTCCTGGAGATCGGCACGGGCACGGGCTACTCGACCGCGCTGCTGTGCCATGCCGTCGGCGAGGACAACGTGACCACGGTCGAGGTCGACGCCGAGGTGTCCGCCCGTGCCGGGATCGCGCTCGCGGGTGCCGGGCACTGGCCCGCCCGCGTGGTCGGTGACGGACTGGCGGGCTGCGAGGAGGGCGGCCCCTACGACCGTGTGATCGCCACGTGCGGTGTGCACACGGTGCCGGCCGACTGGCTCGCGCAGACCCGCACCGGAGGCGAGGTCCTGGTCACGGTCGGCGGATGGATGCACGCATCCGAACTCGTGCGGCTCACGGTCGCCGACGACGGCACGGCCGGCGGCCGGGTTCTCGGCGGGCAGGTCTCGTTCATGCTGGCCCGCCCCCACCTGCCGCCGCCGCCGGGTGTCCTGCCGGACCTCGACGAGGGCGACGCGGTGCCCGCGGAGCTGGGCGCGGACGCGCTCGACGACTGGACCGCCCGCTTCGTCGCGCAGTCCGCCGCGCCGCGCGCCCAGCGGCTCACGCTCGTACGGGACGGCCGGACGGAACACGTCGTGATCGACGTGGACGCCGGGGCATGGGCGGCCGTCTTCCAGGACGGTGGCCGGTGGATGGTCCGGCAGGGCGGGCCGACGCGTCTGTGGGACGAGATCACCGAGCGTGTCACGCGGTGGCAGGCGGACGGATGCCCTGCGGCCGACCGCATGCGGCTGCACGTCGGCCCCGAGGGGCAACGTCTGACCTGGGCGTGACCGCGGGCCGGCAGGACCCGGTGCTCCGGACCTCCACTGCGGGCACCTCCGGTGAAACGGCCCCCTCTACGGGGGACCCGGTGGCCACGCCATCCGCGTCGGGCCACTACCGCAGGTGCGGCTTCCGGACCGCCGTGAGTCCTGTCGGTGGTCCTCTCCCTCTCCTTGCCCGGTGACGGCCCCCGGGCCGACCCGCCCCCCGGCCCCGGGGCCCGGAGGAGCGGGGACCTGGCGTCAGCCGACCCCGTAGAACCGTTCCGTCTCCTCCACGGAGGACTGGAACCGCTGGTCGAAGTCGTCGCGAACGAGCGTCCGGACGACATAGTCCTGGACGCTCATCCCCCGTCTCGCCGCGTGGTGCCGGAGCCGGTCGAGCAGTTCCCCGTCCACGCGCAGGCTGAGCACACTCGTCCCCATGCCCACGAGGGTCACCCCGGGAAGCCGGGCGGTGCCCCGGATTCCGCGGGCGGCTCACTCGTAAGGGTGATACCCGGCGGGGTGCGTGGCGGGCATCACGGGCGGAGGCCGTGATGAGCGGTGGTATTTCGCAAGACTAATGAGTTACGCTAAGAAACATGCCGGACCTCAAGCGCGGCGACGACGCTGCCGCCGTGAACTCCCTGCGTTCCGCCGTGATGCGGCTGTCCCGTCGCCTCAAGCACCAGCGGGTCGACGAGTCGCTCAGCCCCACCGAGATGTCGGTGCTCGGCACCCTCTCCCTCTGCCGCAGCGCCACCCCGGGTGAGCTGGCCCGGAGGGAACACGTCCAGCCGCCCTCGATGACCCGCATCGTGGCGCTGCTGGAGGCCAAGGGGCTGGTCCGGCTGGAGCCGCATCCCGAGGACCGCCGCCAGAAGGTCGTGACGCAGACCGAGCAGGCCGTCGTGATGCTCGACGAGAGCCGCCGCAAGCGGAACGCGTTCCTGGCCACCCTGGTCGAGGGGCTCGACGAGGACGAGTGGGCGAAACTGCGCGAGGCCGCCCCCGTGCTGGAGAAGCTCGCACACCTGTAATCCCCATCGCGAGGAGGCGAACCCTGTTGAGTACGGGACCCGGAGCAGACTCCGCCCCCGCACCCCATGGACACGACACCGCGGCCGCTCCGCCCGGCGCCCGCCGCCGCAACGGGATGTTCGCCTCCCTGGGCGTCCGGAACTACCGCCTGTTCTTCCTCGGGCAGGCGGTCTCCAATGTCGGCACCTGGATGCAGCGCATCGCCCAGGACTGGCTGGTGCTCACCCTCACCGGCTCCTCGGCGGCGGTCGGCATCACCACGGCCCTGCAGTTCCTGCCGATGCTCTTCCTCGGCCTCTACGGCGGCGTCCTGGTCGACCGGCTGCCCAAGCGGCCCGCCCTGCTGTTCAGCCAGTCCGCCATGGCGGTCAGCTCGCTCTTCCTCGCCGTCCTCACCCTCAGCGGCCAGGTCCAGGTCTGGCACGTCTACGTCGCCGCCTTCGCCCTGGGGCTCGCCGCGGTCATAGAGAACCCGGCCCGGCAGTCCTTCGTCTCCGAGCTGGTCCGGCCCGACCAGCTCCAGAACGCCGTCAGCCTGAACTCCGCCAACTTCCAGTCGGCCCGCCTCGTCGGCCCCGCCGTCGCCGGACTGATGATCACCGGCGTGGGCACCGGGTGGGCGTTCCTCGCCAACGGCCTGTCCTTCGTGGCGCCGCTCACCGGGCTGCTGATGATGCGCTCCCGCGAGCTGCACCCCGCCCGCCGCACCCCGCGCGGCAAGGGCCAGCTCCGCGAGGGCCTGCGCTACGTCGCCGGGCGGCCCGAACTGACCTGGACCATCGTCCTCGTCGGCTTCATCGGCACCTTCGCCTTCAACTTCCCGGTCTTCCTCTCCGCCTTCGCCGACGACGTCTTCCACGCGGGGGCGGGGGTGTACAGCCTCTTCAACACCCTCATGGCCGTCGGTTCGCTGGCCGGGGCGCTGCTCGCCGCCCGGCGCGGCACGGCCCGGGTGCGGGTGCTGATCGCGGCGGCGGCGGGCTTCGGGCTGCTGGAGATCGCCGCGTCGGCGGCGCCGGAGCTGTGGATGTTCTCGCTGCTGATGGTGCCGCTGGGGATCTTCGGCATGACTTTCAACGTCACCGCCAACACCAGCATCCAGATGACCACCGATCCCGCCATGCGGGGCCGGGTGATGGCCCTCTACATGATGGTCTTCCTCGGCGGCTCGCCGGTCGGCGCCCCCGTCGTCGGCTGGGTCACGGACGTGTACGGCGCCCGCACCGGCCTCGCCGCCGGAGGTGCCGTGGCGGCGCTGTCCGCCGCCGCCGTCGGCCTGGTCATGGCCCGCGTCGGCAACCTCCGCCTGAGCCTGGGCTGGAACGGGGGCCACCCGAGGCTCCGCTTCGTCCCGCGCGAGCGCCGGGAGGAGCTGGCACCGGTGGCGTGACGGGGCCGGGGGCCTCCCGGCGGGGCGGGGTACGGCGCCGGGGCGGGGGCGGCGTACGTCGCACCGCGTCCCGTGCGGCCCGTCCCGAGCGCCGCGCTCCGTGCACCGCGTCCCGAGCGCTCCGGCCCGTGCGCCCCGTCCGCCGGGCCACCGCGGGCACCGCGCGGCCGTCGGCCTACCGTGTCCCGAACGAGATCCAGACGTCGGGCGGCAGGTCCGGGCGGTGCGGGACCGGCCTGCGCTCCTCGGTCCACGCCTCCCGGCGATCTCCCCGGCCACCCGCCGCCAGAAGCGGACGGCCCCCGTGTTGGCGTCCTGGAAGGCGACCTCCCAGGGCCCGGGGTACGCGGCGACCAGCTGCCGCGCGGCGCTCAGGCCGACCCCCGACCGACGGGCCCCCCGCACGACGAAGAAGCTGTTCAGCACGCGCTTCGGGCCGTCCAGCCCCCGGACGACGGCGAAGCCGGCCGGGCGGGAGTCGAGGATCACGAGGTGGGCCGCCCACCCGGGATCGGTGAACGCGCGCTCCAGGCGGTCGGCGGCGAAGGTCCCGTCGGCGTCGGGAAGGGAGCCGGACAGCTCCGACATGTCGTGGCGGAACAGCAGCCACAGCCGCTCGGCCACGGGCAGGTCGGCGGGGCGCGCCGGGCGGACGGACGGCTGGGGCACAGCAACCTCCACGGGTGCGTTCGACGGTCCCCGGCCGCGTGTGAGGGCCCGGCACGGGAGGATTCTGGCGCCCGGGGCCCCTTCGCCGGAAGTCCGGCCGGTGCGGGACGGCCGGTGCGGGGAGGTGCGTGCGGGACGGGCCGGTGCCGGAGAACCGTTGCCAGGAGAGGGCGGGCCGGAAAGCCGGCGCGGGACGGCCGCGTGCCGGGAGGGGCGGGTGCCGGGACGCCGAGTGCCGGGAGGGGCGGTGTCGGGACCGCCGGGTGGCGGGAGAGGCGGTACCGGGACGGCCGGCGGCGGCAGACTGGGCGCATGAGACTCTTCGCCGCCGTCCTGCCCCCCGAGGAGGTCCTCGCCGCGCTCGACGCCGAGGTGGCCGCGGTGCGGGGGCTGCCCGGCGCGGACCGGCTGCGCTGGACGGAGCGGGCGGGATGGCATCTCACGCTCGCCTTCTACGGCGAGGTCGCCGGGGATTCGGTGCCGGACCTCACCGCCCGGCTGGAACGGGCCGCCCACCGGACGGCGCCCTTCCGGCTCGCCCTGCGCGGCGGCGGGCAGTTCGGGCGGGGGCGGGCGCTGTGGACGGGGGTGTCGGGGGATCTCGCCGCCCTGCGGCTGCTGGCCGGGCGCGCGGAGTCGGCGGGCCGCCGGGCCGGGGTGGCGGAACCGGAAGGGCACCGCCGCCACCGGCCCCACCTCACCGTGGCCCGCGCCCGCTCCGCCACCTCCGTGGGCCCCTGCCTCGCGGCACTGGACGGGTTCGAGGGCCCGGACTGGACCGTGACGGACCTGGCGCTGGTCCGCAGCGATCTGCCGAGGTCGGGCGCGCCGGGCGAGCGGCCCCGCTACCGGACGGTCGCCCGCCCGCCGTTCGGCGGCGCCGGTTAGGCTCGGGGGCGTGGACCCGAAGAGCCGTAACCGGATCATGGCCGTAGTGCTGGTGCTGATGCTCGTCGTCGTGGTGGTGGCGGCGCTCCGTTAGCGTCCGGCGTCATCGCGCGGCGGCCCCGTCGTGCCCGGCGTGCCCGTCCGGCGGTGCCGTTCCGGAGGCGACCGGGTGCCGGAGCCGGTGGTGCCGACGCGGGCCCGTTGTGTCGGCGCGGGCCCGTGCCGGGTGCGTTGGGCACGACCAGGGGGGAAGCAGGGCGGGCTCACGGGCCGCCGTACCCGTCGCGCCGCCGTCTCCGGCGGGCCGGGGCCCCGGAACCGGGGCGGGCGCGGGGTGAGCGACCGGGGTGACCCGTGGACCGGGGCGACCCGTAGGGGATTCCCGCGCGGTACCGCGAGGCCCGGGGCCCGTCAGGGGAGTCCGTCGGCAAGGGGTGCCCCGGCCCGGCTCCCGTGCCCGGCGGGCTCCGCGCCGTCGTCCCGGTGACCGGTCGCCGACGGCACCTCCTGCCCGGGTAGCCGTACGCCCTCGCCCGAGGGGGACGCGTCCAGGCGGGGCAGCAGTCCCGGGGTGGCGAGCCCGGGCAGCACCAGCCGCCACATGGCGGAGATCCGCAGGGGCAGGTCCCGCCGGTCGCTGTAGGCCTGCGACACCACCTGGAGCCCGGTGAAGGCGCTCACGATCGTCGCGGCGACCTCGGCCACATCGGTGCCGGGCAGCAGCTCGCCCCGCCGCTCGGCGCGGCGCAGCAGGTCCTCCATGGCCCTGATCGCCTGGTCGTAGGGGGCCCGCGCGGAGGAGGTGAACGAGGACTGCTCCACCGTCAGCCGCACGCTGGCCCGGAGCACCGTGTCCGTCTTCAGCCGGTGGGCGAAGCTCAGGGTCAGGTCGATCGCGCTCTGGAGCCAGGTGCGGCGTTCCGGGACCGTCAGCGCCTCGCCCTGCGCCTCGACGAGCGCGGTGGCGATGGCCTCCTTCGAGGGGAAGTGGTAGTACAGGGCGCCCCGGGTGAGCCCGGCCCTGGAGAGGATCTCGTTCGTGCTCGCCGCGTCGTAGCCGCGCTCGCCGAACACGTCCGCGGCGGCCTCCAGGATCGAGTGCCTCGATCGAATACCGCGCTCTTGTCGGGCCATGACTCGCGATTCCTTACCCGCAGCAGAACATACAAGCCTGCCTGCATAGTAGTGGTGCCCGGGGTCTCCTCCCCGGCGCATGCCCTTCCCCGCCGCCTCCGGACGGCCCGGCGGGGCGCCGCGACGCCGGGCCGTGTGCCGGCCTCGGACCGCCCGGGTGGGCGTCCTCCGGGTGTCTCCGGTGGCTTCCCCCGGGTGTCCTCGGGGGTGCGGAGCGGGGCCGGCTCAGGGGCCGCCGGTACGGGGGCCGGTGCCGCGGTCGGCGGTGGGGCTCCGGGGAGGGAGGGGCCGGAGGGCCGTGGTGCCCGGGGAGGGGGCGGTGCCGGCGGCCGGGCCGGGGGCGGGCCGGTGGAGCCCGCCGGGCCTTGCGGGGCGGGCGGTGGGGGCGGCCGGGGTGGTGGGCGCGGCGGGGGTCCGGGAGCCGTCGCGCGCCGTCGTGGCCGGGGTGGCGGGGGGAGGGTCCGCCACCCCGGAGGAGGGAGGGACGGTTCCTTCGGCGCGGCGAGGTCCGCCCGCGTGAACGGCCTGCCGGCCCATCGGCCCCTCCCGGTATTTCACGGTGACCGTCTGTCCGATCACTGGCGGTGACAGTAACAGACAGGCTTGCCTGCTTGTCAATGTGCTGTCCGTGGAACGAAGGGGTGAAGGTACCGAAAAGCGGACCGCCGTACCGGTGGGTCCGCCGCCCCGCGATGCCCGCGCATCCTGTTTGTCATGCCACGTCGTCAATGTTCTGGTCATGCGGTGGCAACTTTCGCTTCGGGCGAGGGGAGCGGGCTGTCGGTATGGTCGCCGGAAGGTGCTCCGCTCTCCTTGTAAAAAAGACCAGCCTGTCTGTACTTTGTGGGCGTACGCATTGCAGGGCGACGGGGGGAGTCCAGGCGCGCGTCCACGCCTGCCCCTGTCCCGACCAGGCAGGAGTGCCGCGCATGCTGACTTCGTTCGAAGGCACCGGGAATGAGGCCGCCGCCTTAGGGAGCGGTCCCCTGCTCGCAACGGTTCCGCGTGGATACGTGCACCGGGCCTCCGTGGCCGAGGTGCTGCTCACCGGCTGGGAGTCGGACACGGCCGCGGCGGCGCCGGGCGCGCCCGAGCGGTTCACGGTGCGGGCCCAGTGGCCGCGCAGCCACGCCCTCTTCGCCCCGGCCCACGGCCACCAGGACCCGCTGCTCCTGGTCGAGACGATCCGTCAGACCGGGAGCCTGCTCTCCCACGCCGAGTACGGGCTCCCGTTCGGCCACCAGTTCGTGATGTGGGACATCTCCTTCACCGCCCTGCCGTCCGCCTTCGCCGTCGGCCCCCGCCCGACCGACGTCGAACTGCGCGCCGAGTGCGCCAACGTCGTCCGCCGGGGACGGACCCTGGCCGGCATGCGGTACGGGGTGACCGTGCTGCGGGACGGACTGCCCGTGGCGACCGGCGGCGCCCGCTTCAGCTGCGCCAGCCCCGCCGCCCACCGCAGGCTGCGGGGCGGACGGCCCACCACCGTCGCCCAGCGCCCGCCGGTACCGGTCGGCGCGGCCCGCGTGGGCCACACGGACCCGGACAACGTGCTGCTCGCGGCGACCCCCCGGGAGAACCTCTGGACGCTGCGCGTCGACACCGACCACCCGGTCTTCTTCGACCACCCCGTCGACCACGTCCCCGGCATGATGCTGATCGAGGCCGCCCGCCAGGCCGCCCGCGCCGCCGTGGGCCGCCCCGACGCCCTCCTGGTCGACCTGCGCAGCGAGTTCACCCGCTACGCCGAACTCGACGCCCCCTGCCTGATAGAGGCGAGGGTGCTCCGCCCGGAGACGCCGCGTGAGCTGAGGGTGGACGTGTGGGGCACGCAGGAGGGGGAGCGCGTCTTCACGGCGGAACTGCGGCTCGCCCACGGGTGAGCACGAGGGGGGCGCACTGGACGAGGCGGCACCCCCCACCCCACCCGGGGCCCACCGCGCCACGCGGCACGGTGGGCCCCGGGCGGCCTTGGCCCCGTGCGCGGGCCGCAGTTCCTCAGGCTCGGCCTCCTGGGTCTCCCCGGGACCGACCCCGCGTGCGCGGGGATCACAGGGCCTGCGGGCTGGCACCGATCTCCGCAGCGAGACCACCCCCGCGTGCGCGGGGAACACTACGATCCCGCGATCGGGCCGCGGGGGTGGGAGGGGCCACCCCCGCGTGCGCGGGGAACACAGGCCGGGGTCGGTGACGGACCAGGCGGGTATGGGACCACCCCCGCGTGCGCGGGGAACACAGGAGCTGACCTGGGGCTTTATTTGGGCTGAGGGGGGATTTTACTCGCTTTACCTGACTCCGACTTATGGGGCATAAGCGTCCTGTTGCCTGCTCGTGGGTTCCTCGGGCTCCCGGGGATCATACGGGCGCCCCACGTGGGCCCCTTCGTGGGTCGGTGCTGCCACCGCCCCCAGCCCCCGGCCCCCGTGCCGCGACACGGTTCTCTGCCGTCGGCAGAGCCGGACGTCCGGCGGGCGGCCGGCTGCCAGGATGACCGCATGGGACAGGACATGGCGCTCCGTCGGCTCGACCTCGGGTATTTCGTCCGGCCCGCTTCGGAGACGGGCGGCCCGCATCCACGGGTCGAACCCGTCCTCGCCTACCTCGTGCGGCACGGCGACGGACTGCTCCTCTTCGACACGGGCATCGGCGCGGCGGACCCCGCGACGGAGGCGCACTACCGGCCCCGGCGCCGTGACCTGCGGCAGGCGCTGGCGGCGTCCGGCGTGACCCTGGACGACATCTCCCTGGTCGTCAACTGCCACCTGCACTTCGACCACTGCGGCGGGAACCCCCTCCTCGGCGGCACGCCCGTCCTCGTGCAGGAGGCCGAACTGGCCGCCGCGCGCCGGGGCGGCCACACCTTCGAGGAACTGGTCGACTTCCCCGGCGCGGTCTACGAGGAGATCGCCGGGGAGGTCGAGGTCCGGCCGGGTGTGCGGATCATCCCGACGCCCGGACACACCGAGGGCCACCAGTCGCTGGTCCTCCGGCAGGACGACGGCACCGTGGTCCTCGCCGGGCAGGCGCACGACTTCGCCTCCGAGTTCGCGTCCGATCAACTGGCCCGCCGGGCGGAGCTGGACGGAGTGGAGCAGCCGCTGCCGCCCCGCCCGCCCTGGCTGGACCGGCTCGCCGACCTCGATCCGCGCCGCGTGCTCTTCGCCCACGACTGCTCCGTCTGGGAACCGTCGTGACCCGGAGCCCCCCGGCCCCGACTCCCCGTCTCGCGCGGCGCGTTGCCCGCCCTCCGCACCAACGGGCCGGTCGCGGCCGGGGATCGCGCGTACGTGGCCGGGGATCGCGCGTACGCGGCCGACCGCAGGACATCCGCGGCCGACGGCAGGACATCCGCGGCCGATCCGCAGGACACCCGCCCGGCGCGGCTCCGCCCCCGACGTCCGCGCGGCGCGGAAGCACGGCCGAAGACCTCCCCGCGCCCCGCCGAACCCCCGCCTACACCCCCTCGTAAGGCCCCCCGACCCCCCACTCCTCCCACAGCGCCTCCGCGAAGGCCGCCGCCATGCGGTGTTCGCCCTCGGTGTTGGGGTGGGTGCCGTCGTGGGTGTCGGTGCGGAAGTCGTAGGCGGGCGGCGGCGGGACCAGGGCGAGCGGCGACGCGGCGGTGTCCAGGTCGACGACCGCCTTGGCGAGGAGTTCGTTGAAGTGGGCGACCTGCTCCGCGAACGACGCGTCCGCCTCCGCCCGGACGTTGTGCAGCACCGGCAGCACCGCGAGGTGGACACGTGGGTTGGCCGCCCGCGCCCGCGCCACGAACTCCCGCGCGTTGGCCGCCGTCTGCTCCGCGTTGGTGTAGAAGCCGAGGTCGATCAGGCCGAGGGAGACGAGGAGGACATCGGCGCGGTGGGCGCGTACCGCGTCCTGGACGAGCGGGGTCATGTGGTGCCAGCCCTCGCCCCAGCCCGCCAGGTGCGCCCGGGGGAAGTCGGGGTCGGCGTAGGCGTACGAGACGGGGGCGTCGGCCGCCGGGTCGTGCAGCGCCTCGCGCGGGCCGACCAGCGTGAAGGGGCCGCCGTACGCCGCGCACAGGTGCCGCCACAGCCAGTAGCGCCAGGTGTGCTGGCCCGCGCTCCCGATCGTCATCGAGTCGCCTACGGCCATCAACCTGAGCATCCGCTCATCATGGACGATTTCCCTGGTCGACGCGATGTGACCCCGGACACCCGGCGTGAACCGCCGGACGGGATGGCACTCTTGGGGAATGCGCCGACCCCTCGCCCTGCTCGTCGCGGCCCTTCTCGCGGGCGCGTCCGCCCTGCCCGCCGCCGCCCACGCCGCCGAGGGGGACGCGGCGGCCGGCGGGATCCCCGGCTCCGACGGGTTCACGATCAAGGACCCGCGCATCACCGAGTCCAGCGGGCTCGCCGCCTCGCGGCAGCACCCCGGCGTCTACTGGACCCACAACGACCAGGACACCGGTCCCTACCTCTACGCCGTGGACGGCGCGACCGGCGAGACCGTCGCCCGCGTATCGATGGCCGGGGTCGGCACCCCCCGGGACGTGGAGGCCATCGCGATCGGCCCCGGCAACCGGATCTTCGTCGGGGACATCGGCGACAACGACGGCGTGACCTGGCCGTACGTCTGGATCTACGAACTGCCCGAGCCGGCCGAGCTGAAGGACCAGACGATCCGGGCCACGCAGTACGTCGTGAAGTACACCGACGGCAGCCGGGACGCCGAGTCGATGGTCGTGCACCCCACGACGGGACGCGTCTACATCATCGACAAGCAGCGGGACGGCGGTCATCTCTACGAGGGCCCCGCGAAGCTCTCCGCCACCGGCGCCAACGTCTTCCGGCCCACCGGGTCCGTCGACCTCTGGGCCACGGACGCCGCCTTCTCCCCGGACGGCGAGCGGCTCGCCGTGCGCGGCTACCTGGGCGGTGCCTGGTACGACTGGAACGGCGGCGACATCCGGCGCCGGGGGCGGATCAGCGTGCCGTTCGGCCAGGGGGAGTCCGTCACCTACACCGTCGACGGGGCGAAGCTGCTGCTCGGCATGGAGGGGCTGCGCAGTCCAGTCCAGGCCCAGGACGCGCCCGGCGGCGGGGGCGGCGGTGAGGGTGAGCGGCCGGGCGGGAAACCGGCCGCGCGGGGGAGGGACGACGGCGGTGACGGCGACACGGCGACCGGGGGCGGCACCCTCGGGATCGGCTCGGTCGCGCTGATCGTCGGCTGCGTCGCGGTGTTCGGCCTGCGCCGGCTGTTCCGGCGCCGCTGACCCCTACGGGCCGGGGCGCCCGGGTGACCCCTACGGGTCCGGGTGACCCCTACGGGTCCGGGTGGCCCCTACTGGCCCGGGTCACCCCTACGGGCCCAGGCGACCCCTACTGGCCCGGTGACCCCTACGGGCCCTGAGAACCCTTAGGACCCTGAGAACCCTCAGGACCGGGGGATTTCCGGGAGCCCGAGGAACCCTGACCCCCGGACCCCTGGGTCTTCCGGGTTCCCCGGGAGGGACGTCCGGGCGGTGTCGGGGCTGTCCCGGCGGCGCGGTCACCGGAGGGGGTGTCGGCGGCGCACGATCCGGGCCCGCCCGCCGGGACGCGGGTGCCGGTGCCGCCCTCCGCCGCCCGCCGCGCCACCAGGATCTCCAGACCGTCCAGGATCCGCTCCAGCCCGAACCCGAAGTGGTCGAAGCCGGTCGCGAAGGCGTCCGCGCTCAGGGAGGCCAGGACGGGATAGCGCCCGCTGGTCATGGCCCGCTCCAGCACCGGGCGCTGGGCCTCCCAGAAGCGCTCGTCCGTCAGCCCCGAGGTGCGCTCCGCCCGCTCCTGGTACACCTGGGTCCGCGCGGCGCCGACCACGTACCCGTCGATCATGATGATCACCGACACCAGCTCGGGGTCGGACAGCCCCATCGGCCTGATCCGGGTGAGCACCTTCTCCATGCCGTCGAGCGCGCTGGGTCCGAGGATCGGCCGGGACTGGTTGACCTCCAGCAGCCAGGGGTGGCGCCGGTGCAGCGCGAGGGAGGCATGGCCCAGGGCCTCCAGCGCCGCGCGCCAGCCCCCGCCCCAGTCGCCGGGGGCTTCCTCGGAGGGGCGCTGGACGCGGTCCAGCATCAGGTCCAGCAGCTCGCCCTTGCCGGGGACGTAGCGGTAGAGGGACATCGTGCCGGTGCCCAGCTCGGCGGCGATCCGCCGCATCGAGACGGCGCCGAGCCCCTCCCGGTCCGCGACCCCGACGGCGGCCTCCACCACCCGGTCCAGCGTCAGCCCCGGCTTCGGGCCCCGGCTCGGGCGTGGGCCGGTGTCCCAGAGCAGGTCGAGGGTGCGGGCGATGTCACCGCTGCCGCTGGTCTCCGTACCGCTGGTCATGGGGGCAGTTTAAAACCGCCGTCCCGGACCGCCTTCCGTTCCGCTCCTAAAACTGAGTACGGTGTACGCGCAATCGGGTACGGTGTACCCAGTTAAAAGCGGAAGGGGGACCGGACCATGGGCGAGCCATACGGCGGGGCCGTGGGGCCCGTCGCACCCGGCGGGGGCGGCGGAAGCGGCGCGGACGGCGAAGGGCACGGCGCGAGCCGTCGCGGCGCGAGCGGTGATGGCGTCGGCGGCGACGGATACGCGGTGCTGGCCGAGGCACTGGAGAAGAGGTACGGCGGCAAGCACGCCCTGAACGGCTTCGACCTGGCCCTCCGCGAGGGCACCGTGCACGGCCTGCTCGGCCCGAACGGCGCCGGGAAGACTACGGCGGTGCGCATCCTGGCCACGCTGGTCGGCCTCGACGGCGGCCGGGCCCGCGTCGCCGGTCTCGACGTGGCCCGCCGGCCGCGCGAGGTGCGGGCGCGGATCGGCCTGACCGGGCAGTACGCGGCGGTGGACGAGGTGCTCACCGGGCGGCAGAACCTGGAGATGTTCGGCCGCCTGTTCCATCTCGGCGGCCGCGGGGCCCGGCGCCGGGCCGCCGAACTGCTGGAGCGGTTCGACCTGACCGGGGCCGCCGACCGGGGCGTCGACGAGTACAGCGGCGGCATGCGGCGGCGGCTCGACCTGGCCGCGTCGATGATCCTCTCCCCGGCGGTGCTGTTCCTGGACGAGCCGACGACCGGGTTGGACCCGCGCAGCCGCGGCGAGGTCTGGGACGCGGTGCGGGCCCTCGTGGCGGGCGGCACCACGGTGCTGCTGACCACGCAGTACCTGGAGGAGGCCGACAGGCTGGCCTCGCGCGTCACCGTCATCGACCAGGGCCGGGCCATCGCGGACGACACTCCGGACGGGCTGAAGACCCTGATCGGCGGGGACTGCGTCGAGGTCGTCGTCCGGGAACGGGCCGACATCCCGGCCGCGGTGAAGGCCGTCGCCCGGTTCTGCGAGGGCGAACCGGAGCCGGACGAGGAGGCGTTGAGCGTGCGCGCGCCGGTCGCCGACCGGGTCGCCGCCCTCACCGGGGTGGCCCGCACCCTCCAGGACGAGGGCGTGCGGGTGGAGGACATCGGACTGCGCAGGCCGAGCCTCGACGACGTCTTCCTGCGCCTGACCGGACACCGTACGGACCGTGGGGAGGAGACGGCGGCATGAGCGTGCTGACCCCGGCGGACGCCGGGACGGGAGCCGTGGCGGAGGGAGGGCACGGCCGCCTGTACTGGCTGCTCGCGGACTGCGCCAACGTGGTGCGCCGCGGCATGACCCACTACCGGCGCCGGCCCGTCAACATCGCCTGGCAACTGGGCTTCCCGATCCTCTCCGTCCTGCTCTACGGCTATGTCTTCGGCAGCGCGATGCGGGTGCCCGGCGGCGGGGACTACCTGGACTTCCTGATGCCGGGCATGTTCGTGATGTCCATGGCGTTCGGCTTCGTCAACACCGCGACGCTGGTGGTGCACGATTCGACCAAGGGCGTCATCGACCGGTTCCGTTCCATGCCGATGGCCTCGCCGGCGGTGGTGGCGGGACGGGGGATGACCGATCTCCTGGTGGCCTGCGCGGAGTTGGCCATCATGATGCTGACGGGACTGGCCATGGGGTGGCGCCCGGAGGGCGGTTGGGGGTTCCTGGGCGCGTTCGGCCTGCTGCTGTGGCTGCGGTTCGCGCTGATCTGGCTGGGCGTGTGGCTGGGGCTGCTGGTTCCCAACCCCGAGGCGGCGGGCGGGCTGTTCGCGGTGGCGTTCCCGCTGACGATGATCTCCAGCATTTTCGTCGCCCCCCAGTTGATGCCGGACTGGCTGGGCAGACTGGCCGCCTGGAACCCCCTCTCCTCCACCGCCGCCGCCACCCGCGACCTGTTCGGCACGCCGGTGGCCGGCGCGCACGACTGGATCGGCGGACACGCGCTGCTCATGGCCTGGGTCTGGCCGGCCGTCCTGACGGCGGTCTTCCTCCCCCTCGCGGTACGCCGCTTCCAGAGCCTCGGCCGGTAGGGAACCGGGACCACCGTCCCGCAAGTCACCCACCCGGCCCCGGCCCCGGCCCCGGCCCAGGCCGAGGCTCTGGCCCCGGCCTTCAGCCCGGCCCCGGTTCCGGCCCTCGGCCCGGTTCGTCCGGTGGAGGGCCGGAGAATATGCGCGACTATTCTCCTGTGGTCACGGAGAACGCATGGACATTCACTCAGTGGAATCGCCAGGCTGTGATCACTCGCCCACCGGGGCGACGGAGAGGGGATCGGCGATGCCGCGACGGTTACGGTTCAACGGGGCGGGCGGGGGCGGCTGCCCCTCCGTGCACGAGGACGTGGACAGCGGGGAGGTGATCGTGCACGGTCCTCCGCTCACCGACCCGGAGGACATCGCCCAGCTCAGGCATCTGTCGGAGGGGGAGGTCGCGATCGTGGTCCCCCGTGAACTGCTGGTCGACTGGACCCCGAAGGAGAGGACGCGGCAGGTGCGGACCATCGGTCTGGACGAGTTCAGCGGCCTGTTCGGCAGGTTCGAGCACACCGCGTGGCGCCTTGAGACCCGCCGCCGGTACGCGAGTGACGAAGCGACCGACACCTACCGGCAGTTCGTGGAGACCGGGCGGGTCGACTGGACGTACGACAACCCGTACTGCCGGAAGATCCGTGAGCAGACCTCGCAGGGCAAACGGGTGGAGCGGGTCCGCATCGTGGACCAGGAGCCGACCGTCGGGCAGCGCTATCTCCTCGACAACGCGAGGCGGAACAGCGGTATGGGCGAGGACATCCGCAGCATGTGGCGGGCCGACGCGGACCGGCTCCGGCTGCCCGCCGAGGACTTCTGGCTGTTCGACAGCCGGCTCATCGCCGCCCTTCGGTTCGACGAGGGCGATCGGCTCACCCATGTGGACCTGATCACGGAACCCGCGGAGGTGGTGCGCTGCGGGATGATCCGGGATGCTGCATGGCATCACGCGGTGCCGTGGGAGCGGTTCGCCGCGCACCTGCCCGATGCCTAGGACGTGAGCGGACACCGGTGAGTACGGACTTTCAGCGGGCACGCGAGGAACTGGGGCGCAGACTCCGGGAACTGCGCGTCGACAGCCCTCTGGGCCGACTCACCGGTACGGAGACCGCCCGCCGGGCGGGCTGGCCGCAGTCGAAGGTCAGCAAGCTGGAGAACGGCAGGCAGACCCCCACGGACGACGACCTCCGCATGTGGGCGGAGGCGGTGGGGCAGCCTGCCGTTTACCCGGAGTTGCATGCACGTCTCAAGGGTCTCGAAAGTCACATCAGGTCCTGGAAGCGCCAGTTGGCGGCGGGACATGCGCCGGTGCAGGAGAGATGGAACAGCCTCGTCTCAGGTGCTCGCACACTTCACACGCTGAGCAGCGCGGCCGTCAACGGGATGCTTCAGACCGCCGACTACGCCCGATGCGTCTTCGATTACCACGCCACTCTGCAGAACGCCCCCCGGGACACCGAGGCGGCGGTGCGCGCCCGGATGAAGCGGCAGGAATGGCTCTACCGACCGGGCAAGCAACTCCATCTGCTCATGCCCGAGAGCGTGCTGCGCGTGCGCATCTGTCCACCGGAGGTACTGGCGGCCCAACTCGACCGCCTGCTCGGCCTGGTGGGGATGGACGCTCTGAACCTGGGCATCCTGCCGTTGGACGCGCCGCTTCGTCTGATCATGGGCAACTCGTTCTCCCTGCTGGACGAGCGACTCGTCGTGATGGAGGACTGGCACGCCGAAATCTGGCTCGACGACGCCGAATCGATCAGCCTGTACCGCCGAGTGTGGGACACCCTCGCGGAGTCCGCGGTGTACGGGACCGAGGCGCAGCGGGTGATCAGCCGCGTCAGACGGGGCCTCACGGGCTGACCCGGTCGTGGTGGGCCGGCCGGCCGGGCTCGGCGGGGGCGGCCGCACGTGCCCTGGCTCCGCCGGGGACCAAGGACCCGGAGGGCCCGGCCGCATCCGACGGTTCGAGGGCGATCCGTGCCCAGACGCACTTGGTGTAGAAGAGGGTTGTCGAGGGCGAGGTGAAGTACTCTGCCGTGCTATGGGAGGCGACCATTGAGTACCCCCTCATGGACACGGAGACCCATCTTGGGCAACTGTCCGCGATCCTTGAGTTCGCAGGTCAGAAGAACGTGGACGTTCATATCCTGCCGTTCGGCGCGGGTACGCTGACTGCCGCGTTCTCCGCCTTCTCGGCCTTCAGCTTTGATTCGGAGTCAGAGATTGAGGCGGTCGCCATGGATGACGTGATGAACTCCTCGGTCATCGAGTCGCGGCGTGACCTTGATTCGTATTCAAGCTCCTACGACATGATGCTCGCGTCATCACTCACGCCAGAGGAGAGTATGAAACTCGTTCGCCGCAAGCTTGAGTCCCTCGGGAAGGGCGAGAAGTGACCGAGATCGTGGGAACCTTCCGTAAGTCGTCGTATTCCTCGCAACTGGGCGAGTGCGTGGAGGTCGCCGACACGGCCGCCGGCGGTCGGGCCGTCCGTGACAGCAAGCGGCAGGACGGCCCCCTGCTCACCGTGTCCGGCGCTACCTGGCGCGCCTTCCTGCGCCGGTTCGCGTAGAGAAGGCGGCCGTCGCCCCGTCCTTCCGGTCGGCCTGGACATGACCCGAATTGTCATCGATTGGTAACGGGAGCATCCCAGGCGCCCGATCGCGCATCCTCCCTGGTGGCCGCGCGGCGGCCGAGGAACCGGTGGGGAATCGCGAGGACGGTGGGCGGACATGGGGCGGTACACGGGTGGGCGGGACTGGTACGGCAAGATGCTCGGGGCTGCGGTCGGGGTGACGCTGCTCGCCACCGGCGCCTCGGTGTGGTCCGCGCAGGCCGGCGCCGTGCACGCGTCCGGCAAGCCCGGTAAGGCGGGCCCGACCGCCTCCGCAGCACCCGCCCGCCCCGGCGGCTCCACGCCCCCCAGGAGTCCCGGCACCGGCGTCACGCCTGTCGACGCGGGCATCGCGCACGCCTCGGACCGGGGGCCGCGCGGGGTCAACATCACCATCGACGACGGCCCCGACCCCACCTGGACGCCCCAGGTGCTCGCGCTGCTGCGGGAGCACGGCGTGAAGGCCGTGTTCTGCGTGACCGGGCTCCAGGCGCGGGCGCACCCCGGCCTGGTGAAGGAGGTGGTCGCGGCAGGGCACCGGCTGTGCAACCACTCGGTGTCGCACGACACCGCCATGGACGGGAAGTCCGAGGCGTACCAGTCGCGGGAGATCCTCGACGCCGAACGCATGATCGTCGAGGCGTCCGGTGGCGTGCGGCCCCTGTACTACCGCGCGCCCGGCGGCGCGTTCACCCCGTACAGCCGTGGGGTCGCCGCCTCCCGGGGGATGCGTCCGCTGGGCTGGAACGTGGACACCAAGGACTTCGAACGGCCGGGCGCGGACGCCATCGTCGCCACCGTCGAACGCGAACTGCCGAACGGGCCCACGCTCCTGTTCCACGACGCCGGGGGCGACCGTTCCCAGACCGTCGCCGCCCTGCGCCGCGTCCTGCCCCGGCTCAAGGAGCAGGGCCGCGTCTTCGGCTTCCCCGTGCGCTGAGCGCCGGTCCGCGACGCGGAAGGGCGCCCGGCCGGCGGTACCGGCGGGGCGCCCTTCCAGCGGTGCGGCGGGGCCGCTACAGCTTCTCGATGACGTGGTCGACGCAGCGGGTCAGCGCCTCGACGTCCGCCGGGTCGATCGCCGGGAACATGGCGACGCGCAGCTGGTTGCGGCCCAGCTTGCGGTAGGGCTCGGTGTCGACGATCCCGTTGGCGCGCAGCGCCTTGGCGACGGCCGCGGCGTCCACCTCGTCCGCGAAGTCGATCGTGCCGATGACCTGCGAGCGCTTGGCCGGGTCGGCGACGAACGGGGAGGCGTACTTGGACTCCTCCGCCCAGGAGTACAGGCGCGACGAGGAGTCCTTGGTGCGGGCCGCGGACCACTCCAGACCGCCCTGGCCGTTGATCCACTTGAGCTGCTCGTTGAGCAGGAAGAGCGTGGCCAGCGCCGGGGTGTTGTACGTCTGGTTCTTGCGGGAGTTGTCGATCGCCGTGGGCAGGCTGAAGAACTCCGGGATGTGGCGGCCCGACGCGTGCACGCGCTCGGCGCGCTCGATCGCGGCCGGGGAGAACACGCCGATCCACAGGCCGCCGTCGGAGGCGAAGGACTTCTGCGGGGCGAAGTAGTAGACGTCCGTCTCGGAGACGTCCACCGGCAGGCCGCCGGCGCCCGAGGTGGCGTCGACCAGGACGAGGGCGCCCTCGTCGGCCCCGGCCACGCGCCGGATCGGCATGGCGACGCCGGTCGAGGTCTCGTTGTGGGTGAACGCGTACACGTCCACGCCCGCCTCGGCGTGCGCCTCCGGGTGGGTGCCCGGGTCGGAGGCGACCACGGAGGGGTCGGCCAGCCAGGGGGCGAGCTTCGCGGCCTTGGCGAACTTGGAGGAGAACTCGCCGAAGGTGAGGTGCTGCGAGCGGTTCTCGATCAGGCCGTGGGTCGCGATGTCCCAGAACGCGGTGGAGCCGCCGTTGCCGAGGACGACCTCGTAGCCGTCCGGGAGGCGGAACAGGTCGCCGATGCCCTCGCGGACCTCGCCGACGAGGTTCTTGACGGGAGCCTGGCGGTGGGAGGTGCCCAGGAGGGACGTACCGGTGGCGGCCAGGGCGTCCAGCGCCTCCACCCGCACCTTGGAGGGACCCGCGCCGAATCGACCGTCCGCGGGCTTGATGTCAGCAGGAATCTGGATCTCAGCCACGACGGGAGCGTAGCGCCTCGGCGTAACCGTACGGAGACATGTCCGTCGGATGAGACACGATCCACTGGGCGCGAATCTGTGGAGAACATGTGGATAACTTGTGGACGGTGGCGGGACAGGAGAGTTTTCCACAGGCTTTCGTCACGGAGGGTGGCGGGGTGCATGCTGTACGTATGACGGATCTGGAGGCGGTGCTGCGCGGTGCGGTCCGGGGCGAGGTCGGTTTCGACGCCGCGTCCCGGGCGCTGACGACCATGGACGCGTCCAACTACCGGCGGGTCCCCCTCGGCGTGGTCGCCCCCCGGGACGCCGACGACGTGGCGGCCGTGCTGGAGGTGTGCCGCGAGCGCGGCGTGCCGGTCGTGGCCCGCGGCGGCGGCACCTCCATCGCCGGCCAGGCCACGGGCACGGGCGTGGTCCTGGACTTCACCCGGCACATGAACCGGCTGGTCGCGCTCGACCCGGAGGCCCGCACCGCGGTGGTGCAGCCCGGCCTGGTCCTCGACCGGCTCCAGGAGGCCGCGGCCCCGCACGGGCTGCGCTTCGGCCCCGATCCGTCCACCCACGGCCGCTGCACCCTCGGCGGCATGATCGGCAACAACGCGTGCGGCTCCCACTCCGTCGCCTGGGGCACCACCGCGGACAACGTGCGGGAGCTGTCCGTCCTCACCGCGCGCGGCGAGCGGCTGCGCCCGGGCCCGGGGTGGGCCGGGGCGCCCGACGGGCTGCGGGCCCTCGCGGAGGCGGAGCGGGCGCGGCTGCGCACCGGCTTCCCCGACCTGCCCCGCCGCATCTCCGGGTACGCGCTGGACGCGCTGCTGCCCGAGCGGGGCGCCGACGTGGCCCGCTCCCTCTGCGGCTCCGAGGGCACCCTCGCCGTGCTCACCGAGGCGGTCGTCCGGTTGGTCGGGGCGCCCCGCGCGCGGGCCCTGGCCGTCCTCGGCTACGCCGACGAGACCGCGGCGGCGGAGGCGGCGGCCGGGCTGCTGCCGCTCGGCCCGCTGACCGTGGAGGGCATGGCCGCCGACCTCGTGCCCGCCCCGGCCGCCCTGCCCCGCGGCGGCGCCTGGCTGTTCGTGGAGACGGGCGGGGAGACGCCCGCCGAGGCCCGGACCAGCGCCGAGGCGGTCGTCCGGGCCGCCGACGTGCTCGACGCCCGCGTCGTCACCGACCCCGCCGGGCAGCGGGCGCTCTGGCGGATCCGCGAGGACGCCAGCGGCACGGCGACCCGGATGCCCGACGGGTCGGAGGCCTGGCCCGGCTGGGAGGACTGCGCGGTGCCCCCGGCCCGCCTCGGCGGCTATCTGCGGGACTTCCGGGATCTGCTCACCGCTCACGGGCTGCGCGGCACCCCTTACGGGCACTTCGGGGACGGCTGCATCCACGTCCGCGTCGACTTCGACCTGCTGACCCCGGCCGGCATCGCCCGCTTCCGGCGCTTCTCCGAGGAGCTGGCCGGGCTCGTCGTCGCCCACGGCGGCTCCCTCTCCGGCGAACACGGGGACGGCCGGGCCCGCGCCGAGCTGCTGCCCCGCATGTACGGCGCGGGGACGGTCGCCGTGTTCGAGCGCGCCAAGACCGTCTGGGATCCGGACGACCTGCTCAACCCCGGCATGCTGGTGCGCCCCGGCCCCCTCGACGCCGACCTCCGCTTCGCCGTCCTGCCCGGCCGCCCCGTCGACGTGGCCTTCGGCTACCCCGCCGACGGCGGCGACTTCTCGGCCGCCGTGCGCCGCTGCGTCGGCGTCGCCAAGTGCCGTACGGCGACGGCGGAGGAGGCGGCCGTCATGTGCCCGTCGTTCCGGGTGACGGGGGAGGAGGCGCACTCCACCCGGGGGCGGGCCCGGCTGCTGCACGAGATGCTCGCCGGGGAGCTGATCACCGACGGCTGGCGCTCACCGGAGGTCCGGGACGCGCTCGACCTGTGCCTGTCCTGCAAGGGCTGCCGTTCTGACTGCCCGGTCGGCGTCGACATGGCCACCTACAAGGCCGAGTTCCTGCACCACCACTACGCGGGCCGCCGCCGCCCCGCCGCCCACTACGCCCTGGGGTGGCTGCCGGTGTGGCTGCGCTGGGCCGCCCGCACCCGCACGGCGGGGCTCCTCGGCGCGCTCGCGGGGGTACGGCCGTCGGCGGCGCTCGCGAAGCGGATGGCAGGCATCGCGGCTGAACGGGACCTGCCCGCCCCGGCGGCGGAGCCGTTCAGCCGCTGGTGGCGAAGGCGGGGCGGCCCCCTCGGCGCGGCGGGGCGGGCGGGGGGCGGGCGAGCGGCGGACACGGGACCGGCCGACGCCGGACCGGTCGGTACCGAGCCGCTCGGCTCCGGATCGACGGGCGTTGGGTCGACCGGCACCGGACCGGCCGGCGTTGGACCGGCGGCCGTTGGATCGACGAGTTCCGGGTCGGTCGGCGCCAGGCCGGTCGGCTCCGGATCGGCGGGCGTCGGAACGACCGGCGCGGGACCGGCCGACGTTGGACCGGCGGCCGTTGGATCGGCCAGTTCCGGATCGGTCGGCACCGGGACGGTCGGCACCGGGACGGTCGGCACCGGGACGGTCGGCGCCGGGCCGGGCGGTGTCCGATCGGCGGGCACCGGGGAGCTGGTCGTGCTGTGGCCCGACACGTTCACCGAGTACCTGTCGCCGTCCGTGGGCCGCGCCGCCGTCCGGGTGCTGGAGGCGGCGGGGCTCCGGGTGGTGCTGCCGCCGACCCTGCGGACCCGCGGCCGGGCCCTCGGCGACGGCGGCGGGCCGGGGACGGCCGCCGCGCTGCTGACGGCGCGCCGTGGCCGGGTCTGCTGCGGACTGACATACGTCTCCACCGGCCAGCTCGACCGTGCCCGCGCGGTGCTGCGGCGCACCCTCGACCTCATGGCGCCGGTCCTGGAGACGGCCGCCCCGGTCGTCGTCCTCGAACCGAGCTGCGCCGCGTCGCTGCGCACCGACCTGCCCGAGCTGTTGCACGACGACCCCCGGGCAGCCCTGCTCGCCTCCCGCGTCCTCACCTTCGCGGAGACGCTGGAGCGCCATGCGCCGCACTGGAGACCCCCGGTACTCGACCGACCGGCGGTCGGCCAGACCCACTGCCACCAGCACGCGGTCCTCGGCGACGGCCCCGACCGCGCCCTGCGCGCCGCCGCCGGTCTCACCGGCGAGCTGTCCCGCGGCTGCTGCGGCCTCGCGGGCAACTTCGGCTTCGAGGACGGCCACTACGCGGTGTCGGCCGCCTGCGCCGAGGAGCGGCTGCTGCCGGCGGTGCGGCGGGCCCCGGACGGCGCGGTGGTCCTGGCGGACGGCTACTCTTGCCGGGTCCAGTTGGAGCAACTGGGCGGGGTCCGGGGCCGCCACCTCGCCGAGGTCCTGGCGGACCCGCTGGAGGAGGAGGGGAGCGGCGGAGCGTGACCCGGGGCGGCGGCCCGGCGCGACCGGACGGCCGCCGGGGTGCCGGTCGCGGGCCCGTGCGGTTCGAGCCGGTGGCAGAGCGGTCCGGCCGACCGTCCGGCCGTCCACCGATTCGGGTCGGCCGACCGGTTGGGGCTGCCCACCGGTCAGAGTCGGCCCGCCGACTCGGTGTGGGTCGGTTGGCCCATGCCGTCCGGGGCACCGGTCTCTCAGCCACGGGTTCGGTCCGGCCCGCCTATCCCGCCGATCCCGCCTCCCCGGGCGGTGGGTCGGCCGATCGGTCCGGGCTGCCCGCCGGTCAGGCCCGGCCCCCCGGTGAGGCCCTGGCCCGCCGGACGGCCGGTCCCCGGCAGAGACTCCGGTGTGGGTCGGTCGGCCCATGCGGTCCGGAGCATCCGTCCCTCGGCCACCGTTTCGGTCCGGCCCACCGCCCCGAGTGGGCCCTGGAGCGTGCCTCCCCGGGCGGTTCCGGTGCGCGCCGGTGGGTGTGTCCTACGGCGTGGTCTCGCCGCGGACCAGTGGACGGCAGACCGGCTGGATCTCCTCGGGGAGTTCGTCCGGCCGGCACCAGCGGGCCTCCAGGATCTCGAAGGGGTCCGGGCGCAGCTCGCCGCCGAGCAGCCGGGCCTCGTAGGCCACCTCCAGCCGGGTGCGCAGACCGCTGGTGAGGAGGACGAGGGCCCCCGCCTCCACGTCGAGGCCGGTCTCCTCCTTTACCTCGCGGACCAGCGTCCCCCGGAAGTCCTCGCCCTTACGCGCGAAGCCGCTCGGCAGCCCCCACTGGCGGCCCGGCGGCCACATCCGGTGCCGCAGCAGCAGGACCCGCCCCTCACCGTCGCGGACGACACCGGTCACGCCGACCACGAACTTCGCGTTCAGGCACCACATGATCCGGCTCTGCAGCGGGCGCAGCGCGCGCCAGACGCGGGTGACGAGTCGTCTCACGGGACCTCCGGGCTCGGGAGCGGGGGCGGTACGGGCTGTGCGGACGCTACTCCGCGACGCCGCCCGCCGGGCCGTCGGCCCCGCCCGCCGGACACGGCCGCGTTGACAGCGGAGTACCCCGGCGACGACAGTTGCATGGCGGGGTGACGTACTTGTACGTACGCACCTGTATGCGTCCACCCCGGTGGACCCCGGCGTACCGGGACATGTACGAGCCGCACCGTGAGAAACCGTCCTTTCCGGAGACCAAGTGAGCACGCCCAGCCCCGCCCCCGGCACCCCGACCGCAGTCGTCGACGGGGCGGTGCCGTCCGGCGGGCCGCAGCCCGCCGCGGGCCGCCGGGGCTCCCTCGGGCCGGTGGGGCTGGTGCTGGCCGGCGGGCTGTCCGTGCAGTTCGGCGCCGCGTTGGCGGTGGGCCTGATGCCGCGGGCCGGGGCGCTGGGCGTGGTGACGCTGCGCCTGGCAGTGGCGGCGGTCGTGATGCTGCTGGTGTGCCGGCCCCGGCTGCGCGGCCACTCCCGCGCCGACTGGGGCACGGTCGTCGTCTTCGGCATCGCCATGGCCGCCATGAACGGCCTCTTCTACCAGGCGGCCGCCCGCATCCCGCTCGGCCCCGCCGTCACGCTGGAGGTGCTGGGCCCGCTGGCGCTGTCCGTCTTCGTCTCCCGCCGCGCGCTCAATCTGGTGTGGGCGGCGCTTGCCCTGGCCGGGGTCTTCCTGCTCGGCGGGGGCGGCTTCGACACCCTCGACCCGGTCGGCGCCGCGTTCGCGCTGGCGGCGGGGGCGATGTGGGCGGCGTACATCATGTTCAGCGCGCGCACCGGCCGCCGCTTCCCACAGGCGGACGGGCTGGCCCTCGCCATGGGCGTCGGGGCGTTGATGTTCCTGCCCCTGGGCATCGCGGAGTCGGGGACCAAGCTGATCGAGCCGGTGACGCTCGGGCTGGGCGCCGGGGTGGCGCTGCTGTCCTCGGTGCTGCCGTACACGCTGGAACTGCTGGCGCTGCGGCGGCTGCCCGCGCCGACCTTCGCCATCCTGATGAGCCTGGAGCCCGCCATCGCCGCGACCGCGGGCTTCCTCATCCTCGACCAGGCGCTCACCGCCACCCAGTCCGCCGCCATCGCCCTGGTCATCGCGGCCAGCATGGGGGCGGTGCGGACCCAGGTGGGACGGCGCCGGAACGCGGCCCCGCCGCAGTAGCGCCCTTCGGTCGGGCCCTGGCCTCCGCCCCTCGCCACTGCCCCCGGCCTCAGTCCCGATCCCGGCCTGCTCCGGGTTGTGGCCCGGTCCGACTGAGGCGGCGGCCCGCTCCGGGCGTGGGCCCGTTCGGGAAGCGGGCCGGTCGTGCCGACCCGGGTGGCGGCCCGTTTCGGATGTGGGGCTGCCCCGGACGTGGGACGGTTCCGTTCCGGTCCGCTCGCACGTCGGCACGGTCAGGGAATCCGTCCGTCCGCCGCCACGGCGGCCCGGTCGGCCAGGTCCCCCCACGGGCGCGGGGCGAGGACCGGCACGCCGGCCGCACGTGCCCGCGCGGCGAGCAGACGGCCGTAGAGCACGCTGACGCGGGCGCGGTGGCGCTGCGGTCCTGCCTCCGGCTCCCGGTCCAGGTAGTTGGCCGTGACGCGCTCCTCGTCGTCCTCGTGGAGGAAGACCGCGCGGACCGGGCCGCCGGGCGCCGTCACCGGGGGCAGCAGGTAGTCGCCCTCCAGGACCACCGGGGTGCCGGTCTCCACGTGATTGGCCACCACGGCGCCGACCGCGGGGGCGAGTGCCTCGGCGATGGCGAGCTGCTGGGCCGCCACCGACGCGGGCGCACCGTGGGCGGCCTCCGGGTGGACGCGCCAGTGGTGCACCTCGGGCAGGTGCTCGGGCAGGGTCACCGCGAGGAGGGCCTCCACGATGTCGTCGACCTCCACGAGCGGGACGCCGTACCGCCGGGCCAGCGTCCGGGCGACACCGGTCTTCCCCATCCCCGAGGCGCCCCCGACGACCAGCACCCGCCAGCCGGGCGCGGCCTCCGCCCCTTCCGTACCGTTCATCCGGGCAGGGTAACGGCCGTCCGGCGGCGGCCCGGGGACCGGGGTGCGGGCGTCCGCCGGGCCGGGAGCCCGGTGTCCCGGTGCCTCGGTGCCTCGGTGCCTCGGTGCCTCGGGGACGGTGGGCCGAAGCCGGAAGCCGGAAGCCGGAAGCCGGAAGCCGGAAGCCGGAAGCCGGAAGCGGTAGCCGAGCAGAGCAGGGCAAGGCAGGTACCCGGCCGGACCCGGGACCCGCCCCCCCGGGCCGGGACCCACGCGGGCCATGGGCCCGCCGTGCCCGGGGGCTCACCGGAACCAGGGGTTCATCCGGGCCAGGGACCCACCCGGACCAGGGAAGCGCGCGGGCCGAGGATCCGCCGGGACCAGGGGCTCATCCGGGCCGGGGACCTACCGGAGCCAAGGCGCGCCTGGGACATGGGCCCGCTCAGGCCCGTGACCCGCCGCCTCCGGGACCCGCCCGAAGCAGGGACCCACCTGGGCCAGGGCCCCACCTGGACCAAGGCCTGCCTGGTCAGGGACCCGCCAGGGCAAGGGACCCACTGGAACCAGGGAACCGCCCCGGTCAGGGACCCACCCGGGCCGGTGACCCGCCGCCTTCGGAGGTCGCCCGAACCAGGGGCCCATGCGCGTCAGGGACCCACCGGAGCCGAGGCCCACCCGGACCAGAGGCCCACCCGCGCCAGGAACCCGCCAGGACCAGGAAGGCACCAGCCCGGTCAGGGACGCGCCCGGTCAGGGGCCCGCCCCGGTCAGGCCCCCCCGGTCGGGAACCCCGCCCCCCGGTCGGGAACCCCGCCCCCCGGTCGGGAACCTCGCCCCCCGCCAGGGACCCCGCCCCGGTCAGGGGCTGAGCCGTTCCACCCGCCAGCCGCCCCCGTCCTCCGCGGCCGTGTAGCACAGCCGGTCGTGGAGGCGGTTCTCGCGGCCCTGCCAGAACTCCACCGTCCGCGGCACCACCCGGAAACCTCCCCAGTGCGGCGGCACCGGGACCTGCTCGCCCTCCGGGTACCGGGCCGCCAGCCCGGCGTAGGCCGCGTCCAGCTCGTCCCGCGAGCCCACCACCGAGGACTGGGCGCTCGCCCACGCGCCGAGCTGCGAGCCGTGCGGCCGGGTCCGGAAGTACGCGGCCGTCTCGTCCCGCCCGGTCCGCCGCGCCGTTCCGCGGACGATCACCTGCCGGGCCATGGGATGCCAGGGGAAGAGCAGCGAGACGTACGGGTTCGCGTCCAGCTCGCGGCCCTTGCGGGAGCCGTAGTTGGTGTAGAAGACGAAGCCCCGCTCGTCGAAGTGCTTCAGCAGCACCGTGCGCGAGCTGGGACGGCCCTCGGCGTCGGCCGTCGAGACGACCATGGCGTTCGGCTCGAACAGCCCCCCGTCCGTCGCGGCCTGCTTGAACCAGCGCGCGAACTGCTCGAAGGGCGTGGCGGCCAGCTCGGGCTCGGAGAGTCCCTCGGCCCGGTACTGCTTGCGCATCGAGGCGAGAGCGAGGGGGATGGCATCGCGGTCGGTCACATCGCCATCCTGCCGCATCGCCCGCGCCCTCCGCCGGGAAATGGCACTGAGTGCCGCTCCCCCTCCCCAAACGTGGCACTCCGGGATATCGTGCTGGTTCCGGCCCCGCTCGGATGACCGCCTGCCGAACGGGGCATCACAGGGATGACCGCACGACGACGGGACGCGGACGCGAGCCGCACGAACGGCCGCGGACCCTCCGCTCCGGTCCGCCTCACCCGGCGGTCCGAACCGGCCCGGTCGCCCCGCATCACGATCACGAGGAGCCGCCTGATGTCCGATTTCATACCCGGGCTTGAGGGAGTCGTCGCGTTCGAGACGGAGATCGCCGAGCCGGACCGGGAGGGCGGGGCGCTGCGCTACCGCGGCGTCGACATCGAGGACCTGGTCGGACACGTCTCCTTCGGCAACGTCTGGGGCCTGCTCGTCGACGGGGCCTTCGCCCCCGGCCTGCCGCCCGCCGAGCCCTTCCCCCTCCCCGTGCACACCGGTGACGTCCGGGTGGACGTCCAGTCGGCGCTCGCCATGCTCGCCCCCGTGTGGGGCCTGAAGCCCCTGCTGGACATCGACGCCACGCAGGCCCGCGACGACCTGGCCCGCGCCGCGGTCATGGCCCTGTCCTACGTCGCCCAGTCCGCCCGCGGCCAGGGCCTGCCCATGGTGCCGCAGCGGGAGATCGACAAGGCTCACTCGATCACCGAGCGCTTCATGATCCGCTGGCGCGGCGAGCCCGACCCGAAGCACGTGGCCGCCGTGGACGCCTACTGGACCTCCGCCGCCGAGCACGGCATGAACGCCTCCACCTTCACCGCCCGCGTCATCGCCTCCACCGGCGCCGACGTGGCCGCCGCCCTCTCGGGCGCCGTGGGTGCCATGTCCGGGCCGCTGCACGGCGGCGCCCCCTCCCGGGTCCTCGGCATGATCGAGGAGATCGAGCGCACCGGGGACGCCGGGGCGTACGTGCGCCGCGTCCTGGACTCCGGTGAGCGGCTGATGGGCTTCGGTCACCGCGTCTACCGCGCCGAGGACCCCCGTGCCCGCGTCCTGCGCCGCACCGCCCGCGAGCTGGGCGCCCCGCGCTACGAGGTCGCGGAGGCCCTGGAGAAGGCGGCGCTGGAGGAACTGCACAGCCGCCGCCCGGACCGCGTCCTGGCGACCAACGTCGAGTTCTGGGCCGCCATCGTGCTGGACTTCGCCGAGGTCCCGGCGCCCATGTTCACCTCGATGTTCACCTGCGCCCGCACCGCGGGCTGGTCGGCGCACATCCTGGAGCAGAAGCGCACCGGCCGACTGGTCCGCCCCTCCGCCCGCTACGTGGGACCGGGCGGCCGCGACCCGCGCGACATCGAGGGGTACGACGGCATCGCCCGCTGAGCCCGCCGCCCGGCCCGCCGGGAGCCCGGCCGGAGCCCCTGGGGGCGCCCGCAGGGCACGCCCGGGACGCAGGCGACCCGCGAGTCGGGTTCCTCCGGGGAGGAGCCGGCCGGACGTACCGGCGACTCGCGGGTCGGGTGACTGCGATGGACTGGCCGGCTGCGCGCTCGCGCGCTGGTCCGGCACCGCACAGGTGTGGTGACGGGCCGCTAGCCCGCGGCCACCTCTTCCGTCCGGTCGTTGCTCATCTGCCGAACCACCTCCTTTCCGAAGTGGGAGCAACACTAGGAACGGCTCCCCGCACGTTCAACCGGTTTTTCCGGCGAGCTGTCGTGGATCAAGCATTGAACGCGTGTGCGCTGGTCACCTAGCGTTCGCCGTATGACACGGACACGACGGTGGACGGTATCGAGCGGCTCGGTGTTCGAGGAGCGGATCGGGTACTCGCGGGCCCTGGTCGACGGGGAGCGGGTGTACGTCTCCGGGACGACCGGGTTCGACTACGCGACCATGACCATCCACGACGACGTGGTGGAGCAGACCGAGCAGTGCCTGCGGAACATCACGGAGGCGCTGGCCGGGACGGGGTGCACCGTCCTGGACGTGGTGCGGGTGCGCTACATGCTGCCCGTGCGGGAGGACTTCGAGGCGTGCTGGCCCGCGCTGCGCCGGGTGTTCGGCGAGGTGCGGCCGGCGGGCACGATGACGGTGTGCGGGCTCGCGGACGAGCGGATGCGCATCGAGATCGAGGTGGACGCCCGGCGCGCCCGGCTCACCCCGGGCGACGGGCGCGGGCTGCGGATCGAGGCCGTCGGCGGGGACGGGCCCGGCGCGGGAGCCGGGGGCGAGGGGGCCCCGCCGGAGGACTGGCGCGCGGTGCGCGACGCCGTCGGACCGGCCGCGGCGCCGACGGCCGCCGGACCGGCGCGGCCGGACGCGCGCGACCTGCGGGCCACCGCCTACCTGGGCGGGCTCGCCGTCGGCTGCTCCACCGTGCGGCCGCCCGCGGACGGCGGGTCGACGGCGACCGCGACCGTCGGGGTGCTGCCCGCCTTCCGGGGCAGGGGCATCGGGACGGCGCTGTTCGAGGCGGCCCTGGCACGGGCCCGGGAACGGGGCGCCGGAACGGTGCGGACCGAGGTCCCCGCGGCCGACGGGGACGGGCTGCGGTTCGCCCGGGGGTGTGGTTTCGTCGAGCGAAAGCGGTATGTGCCGGACGGCGGGAGTGACGAATGGGTCGAACTGTGGTTGGCGCCCCGCGCCTCCTGAGCGCGCCGCCCGCCGGAATGGCGGCGGGTATGGCGCTGACCGGGGTGAATGCCGGGTTTCCGCGGCACGACGATTTCCGCAATCTTCCGGGAAATCCGTGTGTGCTGCATCACGTTCGAGTTGAATGATGTCCAGTGACGCAGCCTGCAGGGGGTCCAGGTGAGTGCTTCCCGGCGTAGTGGTGGGGCCACCGACGAGCTGGGCCCGGACGGGCCGGAGCGGCCCGGCCGGGTCGGCGCCGACCTGCTGGCCGCGCTCCTCGACGGCATGGACGCGGCCCTGTGCGCCTTCGACGCCGAGGGGGTCGTCACGCACTGGAACCGCGAGGCGGAGCGCATCCTCGGCTGGAGCGCCGCCGAGGCCGTGGGACGGCAGGGGTTCGCCGGATGGGCCGTCCGCAGCGCGGACGCCCCCGAGGTCGAGCGGCGGCTGCTCTCCGCGATGCGGGCCCCCGGCCGTCAGGTGCACGAGTTCGCCCTGGTGACCAAGGACGGCGGCCGGGTCCTGGTGCGCACCCAGTCGGCGGCCGTGCGCGGCCCGGACGGGGCGCCCGCGGGGGTGTACTGCGCCTTCAGCGAGGTGCACGCGCAGATCGACCTGGAGCGCTCCATCGCGCTGAGCGAGGCGCTGCTGGAGGGGGCGAGCTGGGGCGTCGTCCTGGTCGACGTCGACCTGCGCCCGGCGGTCGTCAACGCGTACGCGGCCCGCGCGCTGGGCGCCGGGCGCACCTCGGTGCTGGGCCGGCCGCTGGGGGAACTGCTCTCGCAGGGCGCGGAGGAGCTGGAGAACGCGCTGACCCACGTCCTGGCCGAGGGCGCCCCGCCCGCCCCGGCGGAGATGTGGGTGGGGGTGCGCACCCCGGAGGGCGAGCGGCGGCGGTGCTGGCGCAGCGGCTTCGTGCGGCTGGCCTCCCCGCTGGCCGAGGAGCCGGTGCCGCTGGGCGTGGGCTGGCTCTTCCTGGACGTGACGGAGGCGAAGCGGGCCGAGCAGGAGGGCGCGCTGCTGCGGTTCCGGACCAACCAGCTCCACCGGGCGGCGCGGGCGGCGGCCGAGTGCGAGGACCCGGCCGAGGCGGCCACCGTCCACCTGGACTTCGCGCTGGCCGGGTTCGCCGATCACGCGCTGGTCGACCGGGTCGCGGGCGGTCCCCGCCGGGAGCCGGGGGACACCGCGGAGGGCGCCGCCCCGGTCCGGCTGGTGCGGGTCGCGGCCACGCCCTCGGGCGCGCCGGGGCCGAGCGCGCCGGGCGGCGCGGCCGGGCTGCCGGTGCGGTACGCCCCGGGGCACCCGGCGGTGCAGAGCGTGGAGCGGGCGGGGCCGGTACGGGCGAGCGCGGGCCTCGGCGCGGTGCCGGAGGAGCGGGCGAAGGCGTGGGCGGCGACCCGGCAGTGGCCGGACGGCACGGTGCACGCCCTGTGCGCCGTGCTGCGCAGCCGGGGACGCACCCTCGGTGCCGTGACGTTTCTGCGCAGCTCGGGCCGGTCGCCCTTCGAACGCGCCGACGTGACCTACGCGGAGGCGGTGGCCGCCCACATCGCCACCGCCCTCGACCTGGCGGGCGAAACGGCGGAGGGCTAGGGCCTCTCGTCCGGATCAGCCCGGGCTCGCGGGGGCCGGCCCGATCCAGACGAAAGACCCTGGCGGCCCGGAATGGGCCGGGGCGGCCGGAGGGGCCGCTCGGCGGGGTCGGACGCGGGCTCGGCCGGGCGGGGCGGAGCCTCCGCGGGCACCCACGTCCACGTGCGCGGACGCATGGGGCGCGCGGACGTGCGGGCGGCGGAGAGGGGCGGCGCGGAGCGCGGCCCGGGGTCCCGGCGCCGCCTCCCGCACCGCCGGGACTCCGGGCCTGACCGCCGTGCCGCCTCCCCGCACCGTCCCTTTCCCGGGCGCGGCGGATCAGTTGTGGTAGAAGATCCGGTCGCCGTACTCCTTCATCACGCGGTTGTTCCAGTCGTGGCCGCCGTCGACGTTGCCGGAGCGCAGGAGCGGGGGCTCGATGCCCCGGTCGGCGAGGACCCCGGCGGCGGTGGCCATCACGGACTGGAGGAGCGCGGTCGTCACGGCGGTCGAGGCGGGGGCGAAGGGCGCGGCGACGGTGTCGAGGCTCAGCTCGGCGTCCCCGACGGCGATCTTGGAGTCCAGGACGAGGTCGCAGTGGTCCTTGAGGAAGGTGCCCGAGGTGTGCCGGGAACTGGTCTCGTCGGCGTAGGCGACCGACGTCACGCCGATGACCCTGACCCCCTTCGCACGGGCGTCCACGGCCATCTCGACGGGCAGCGCGTTGCGCCCGGAGAGCGAGATGATCACCAGGACGTCGCCCGCGCGCAGCGGGGAGGTGTCCAGGACGGCGCCGGCCAGTCCGTAGACGCGCTCCAGGGCGGAGCCGAGGGTGGCCGGCACGACGTCGACACCGACCGCGCCGGGCACCGCGAGCAGGTTCATCAGGGCCAGCCCGCCGGCCCGGTAGACCACGTCCTGGGCGACGAGGGAGGAGTGGCCCGCTCCGAAGGCGAAGAGGCGCCCGCCGTTCTCGACCGTGTCCGCGATCAGCGTGCCGGCCGCCCCGATGGCGTCGGCCTCCTCGTCACGGACGCGTCGCAGCAGATCGATCGCCGCGTCGAGGAACTGGCCGGCCAACTTGCGGTCGCTCATGCGGGGGCCCCTTCGGTGGTGGCTGTGTCGCGGATCACCGTGCGGTCTGGACCACTGCGGTGTCAATACGACGGTACGGCCGTACCGCGACGGGGTACGGTGCCCCGCCACCGACCCCGCCACCACCCCCCGGCGCCGCCCCGGCGCGGGTGCGCGCGCCGTGCCGCCGCGGCCCGGTACGGCCGGAGCGACACGGTTGTCCGTGGTATGCGTCAGTATTGATGCCAGGGCCAGCGCACGCGCCGGTGGGCCTCGGCTCCCGGCAGATCACATCAAGGGGCACGTATGTCCGGACTGATCGACACCACGGAGATGTATCTCCGCACCATCCTGGAGCTCGAAGAGGAAGGTGTGGTCCCCATGCGTGCCCGGATCGCGGAGCGGCTCGACCAGAGCGGTCCGACGGTCAGCCAGACGGTGGCGCGGATGGAGCGCGACGGCCTGGTGGCCGTGGCGGCCGACCGCCATCTGGAGCTGACCGACGAGGGGCGCCGCCTGGCCACCCGGGTCATGCGCAAGCACCGCCTCGCGGAGTGCCTGCTGGTCGACGTGATCGGCCTGGAGTGGGAGCAGGTGCACGCCGAGGCCTGCCGCTGGGAGCACGTGATGAGCGAGGCGGTCGAGCGCCGCGTCCTGGAGCTGCTGCGGCACCCGACCGAGTCCCCCTACGGCAACCCGATCCCGGGGCTGGACGAGCTGGGGGAGGCGGAGGAGGCCGACCCCTTCCTCGACGAGAGCATGGTCTCGCTCGCCGACCTCGACCCGGGCGGCGAGGGCAAGACGGTGATCGTGCGCCGCATCGGGGAGCCGATCCAGATGGACGCGCAGCTCATGTACACGCTGCGGCGGGCGGGTGTGCAGCCCGGCTCGGTCGTCAGCGTGACGGAGTCGGCGGGCGGCGTCCTGGTGGGCAGCGGCGGTGAGGCCGCGGAGCTGGAGGCGGACATCGCCTCCCACGTCTTCGTAGCCAAGCGCTGAACCCCGCGGAGGGCCCGCCGGTCCGCCCGGCGGGCCCTCCGCGCCGCAGCGCCCGCCATCCGCGGTGCCGCGGACCGGAGCGCGGCACTCCGGGGCGTCCCGTGCGAGGCTGTCCGCGGGACGCGGGGCGCCGTCGTCGCACTGCCCCGTTCAACCGGGGGGCGGGCCCGGCGGCCCGGGCGCGCTCCGGTGTGACGGGCGCGCTCCGCTGTGCCGGGCTCCGGCCCGTGCACCGGTCGTGCCCGGGTCCGGCCCGGTGCGGCGGGAGGGCGTACGGACCGCCGTCGGGCGTACGGGAACGCGAGCGTGGATCAGGGGGCCCGGTGGCCCGGTGGTGCCGGGCCGGCCGGAGAGGGGGTGGAGGGGCGTGCCGTCGAGACGGAGAGGGCCCCGGCGCTCGAAGGCGCCGGGGCCTGTCCTCCCCTGTGCTGACCCGGAGCCCCGAGCTCTCAAGGTCACTTCCCGCGGACCGGTTTCCCCGAGCGGCCCGCCCCCCGCTGGAGATCTCCCCGCGGCGGAGGTGGTCAATCCCCGGGGGCTGTCACTCGATTGAGCGGTGTTGTCCAGCGAGACAGTGATGTCGAATAACCATTCGATACTCTGCGGGTGCCCCGCACAAAGGGGCGGCCCGCACGACCGGCGCAGCACATCAGAGCGCGACAGGCGCGACAGGGCGCGACACTTGGGGGTGCCAGGACCTATGGCGCGGCGTATCGACGTGATCGGGGCGGGTGGTCTCCGTCTCGCGGCATGGGAGTTCGGTGACCCTCCCAAGCCGGACGACTCCGATCGGTCCGGGGGGCCCGACGGGGGCCACCGGGGCGACGGGGCGGAGGGGGCCGGCGGGTCCGACGAGCCCGCTGACGGGGGTGACGAGCCCGGCGCGTCCGGCGGGGCGGGCCCGTCCGGCCGGGGCCCCGGCGTTCTGTTACTGCACGGACTGATGGGCCGGGCCTCGCACTGGGCGCCCACCGCCCGCTGGCTCTCCGCCCGCCACCGCGCCGTCGCGCTCGACCAGCGCGGGCACGGCCGCAGCGACAAGCCGCCGCAGGGCGCCCACACCCGTGAGGTCTACGTCGAGGACGCCGAGGCCGCGCTGGAGCAGCTCGGGCTCGGCCCCGCCGTCCTCGTCGGCCACGCCATGGGCGCGCTGACCGCCTGGCAGCTCGCCGCCAAGCGGCCCGACCTGGTCCGCGCGCTGATCATCTGCGACATGAGGGCCTCCGCCCTCGGCGGTGCCTCGCAGCACGTGTGGCGGGAGTGGTTCCGGGCCTGGCCGGTGCCGTTCGCCACGCTGGCCGACGTCCGCAAGTGGTTCGGTGGCGACGACCCGTGGATGGAGCACCCCAACCCCGCCCGGGGCGAGTTCTACGCCGAGGTGATGGCCGAGTCCCCGGACGGCTGGCGGCCGGTCTTCGACCCGGAGCACATGCTCCGCACCCGCGAGACCTGGGTCCACGACGCCCACTGGGAGGAGCTGGCCCAGGTGCGCTGTCCCACCCTGGTCGTCCGCGGCCTCGACGGCGAACTCGGCCGTGCCGAGGCCCAGGAGATGGTCCGCGTCCTGCCGCGCGGCCGGTACGCCGAGGTCGCCGACGCCGGCCACCTCGTCCACTACGACCAGCCGGAGGCCTGGCGGGCGGCCATCCTGCCGTTCCTGGACGGCCTCGGGGAGGCGGGGGAGGGCGTCGAAGCCGGGGGGACCGGGGTGCCGGAGAGCACCGGGGCCCCGTAGGACGGGGCCGCGCGGCGGAGCCCCGGGCCGTGCGCGGCCCCCGGGGCCGCCGAAGCCCTGGGGCGGGCGTGGAACACGGGTCCCGTTTCCCGGGGCCGGGGTGGCTCCCGGGCCCGTCCGCTCGGGTCCCGGTGACCCGGGCTCCCGGTCGTCCGGCCGACGGTCTTCCGGCCTTTCGTTCAGGGGCCTTGCGGCCCGGCCTTCCGGGTTCCGAGTCCTGGTCCTCCGATCCCGGGTGCCCTCTCGGCCTCCCGAATCCGGTTCTCCGGGGGCGACCCCAGGTCCGGTGTCGTGGGACCGGCGCCCCGGGACCCGTGGATGTCCCCCGAGCACCGTGCCGCCGGAGCCCCGGGGTGCGAGACCCGAGGGGAATTCCACCGGGGTGAGAGCCCGGATTCCCGGGAAGTCCCAGGGCGGAGCAGGAGCCGGTGGGCCTGGGCCGGAGCCGTGGCCCGGAGCCGTGGGCCGGGTTCGCGCGGTGCCGGGGCGGGGCGGAGTGGGACGTGCGGGCACGGAGCGTGGACCGGGCCCCACGCTGTGCCCGGGCCGGGCCTGCGCCGTGCCCGGGGCGGGACCGCCCGGTGCACGCCCGGGCGGGCACCGCAGGCGTGGCGCGGGGCGGGGGCCGGGGCGTGGCACGGGCGGTCCGGGGCGGTGTGGCGCGGGCGCCACCCCGCCCCGGACCCGTCCTCACCCCTTGCTGACCGCCGCCAGGATCTCCGGCAGCCGCGCGGCTGCCCGCGGTGCCGCCACCCGCAGCCCGAGCAGGGTGATCGCGGCGCCGTACACCGCGCCCACCGGCAGCACCAGCCACTCCAGGCTCTCGCCGGCCGAGGAGACGTGCAGCCAGACCGTCAGGGCGATCACCGGCGCGCACAGCAGCGCGGCCGCCAGCATCCCGCCGAAGATGGAGAACCAGGCGAGCCCCACCTGACCGGGGGCGACATTGCGGTGCCCCTCCTGCGGAACGGAGTAGGCGAAGCGGGCGGAGGCCCACGCGCCCGACGCCAGCATCGCGCCGAGCAGCGCGAAGGACAGCCCCAGTGCCCGCGGCAGCTTCCCCCACTCGCCCAGGACCGCCGTCGTCAGCACCGTGACCGCGGTGGCGTACGGGAGGGCCACCAGCAGCAGGGCCAGCGCACGCCCGCGCAGCTCGACGTAGGCGTCCCGGGGCGAGGAGATCGTCATGGCGACCATCCAGAACGCCGACGAGTCCTGCCCGAACTGGTTGTACATCTGGACGCCGAGCCTGCCCGCGGCGAAGCAGGCGAAGTACACCGAGCCGGTGCCCTGCCAGGCGTTGAACAGCGGCACGATCACTCCGATGGCCAGCGAGGTCACCCAGGCCGCCTTGGTCTTGGGGTCCCGCCACACATAGCGCAGGGTGCGCTCCATCACCGTGCCGGTCCGCCCCGGCGGCAGGAACCGGGCGAGCCCCGACGTGCCCCGGGCCCGGCCGGAGCCGCCGTCGGCGGCCCGCACCGTGGAGCCGTCCGGCGCGGTCATCAGCCGCACCAGGTGCCCCGCCCACATCCGCAGCAGCAGCACCAGGGCCACCGCGGTCAGCGCGAGCTGGGCCAGCGCGGTCCCGTACGCGCCGTCGCCCGCCGCCCGTACCGCGCCGACGGCCGACGCGGGCGGCACCCACCCCAGCACGTCCGCGACCGGGTCGAGCTGCCCCAGCCCGGAGGCGCCGAGCCGCTGCACCCCGAAGTTGACGAGCTGGGCCCCGATCGCGATGACCAGGCCGCTGAGCACCGCCAGGTCCCGTCCCTTGCGGCTGGTCAGCAGCCGTACGTTGGCGGCGGCCACGGTCCGCGCCAGCGTCACGCAGACCAGCGGCCCCAGGACCGCGCCGACCGCCCCGGCCAGCCAGGCCGCCGGGCCGTGCGCCAGGGCGACCACCGAACCGGCGAACACGCACAGCGTGAACAGCGGCCCGATGCCCACCAGCGAGGACACCAGCAGCGCCCGCACCAGCGGCCGGGGCCGCAGCGGCAGCATCACCAGCCGGGTCGGGTCGAGCGTCTCGTCACCGCCGGGGAAGAACAGCGGCAGCACCGCCCAGCCCAGCCCAGCCCCAGCACCGCAGCCAGCACCAGCACCGGGCCCGCCGCGTGCGGGTACCCGCGCAGGGCGACCAGACCGATGAGCTGGAGCACGGTGAACAGGCCGACGAAGACGGCCGAGGCGACGAAGACGGCCCGCCGCCCGCCCGACTGCCGCAGCCCGTTGCGCAGCAGCGACAGCTTCAGCCGGACGAAGACCGGGGTGAGGGCGGGGGCGGGCGGCGGAGCGGGGGACGGGGGCGCCGGTACCGCGCCCCGTGCGCCGGCCGTGCTCACCGGGCACCCCCACCGAGCCAGTCCAGCGCCGCCCCGGCGTCCCGGCCGCCCGCGCCCACGAGTTCGAGGAACGCCTCCTGGAGCGAGGCCGCCTCCCCGCGCACCTCCGTCAGCGGACCGGTGGCGCGGATGCGGCCCGCCGCCATCACGGCCACCCAGTCGCACAGCGACTCGACCAGCTCCATCACGTGCGAGGAGAACACCACGGTGGCGCCGGAGGCGGTGTAGCGCTCCAGCACGCCCCGGATGGTCTGGGCCGACACCGGGTCGACGCCCTCGAACGGCTCGTCCAGGAACAGCACCTCGGGGTTGTGCAGCAGCGCGGCGGCCAGCCCGATCTTCTTCCGCATGCCGGTCGAGTAGTCCACGACCAGTTTGTGCTGCGCCCCCGCCAGATCGAGCACCTCCAGCAACTGGGCGGCCCGCTTGTCGACCTCGGCGCCGGGCAGCCCCCGCAGCCGGCCCGAGTAGGCGAGCAGTTCGCGCCCCGACAGCCGCTCGAACAGCCGCAGTCCCTCCGGGAGGACCCCGATCCGGGCCTTCACCGCGACCGGGTCCCGCCACACGTCGTGGCCGGCGATCTCGACGGTGCCCCGGTCGGGCCTGAGCAGCCCGGTGACCATGGACAGCGTGGTGGTCTTCCCGGCCCCGTTGGGTCCGACCAGCCCGATGAACTTCCCCGCGGGCAGTTCGAGGTCGATGCCGCCCACGGCCACCTGCTGGCCGAACCGCTTCCACAGCCCCTGTACGCGCACGGCGCTCGTCGTCACCATTCGTCTCCCTCCGTCAAGCCGAAACCCTACGGTGGGAACCCCTCCCGGGGGCCGGACGGGACCCGGGGGCAACGGCGGGGCCGCCCCGGCGGAGCACCGGCGGAGGACAGGCGGAGGACAGGTGCGACGGCGCGGGGAGCGCGGGACGCGGTGGTGCGTTCCCCCTCCGCGGCGGCCCTCAGCGCTCCCGGGCGCAGGCGTACGCCAGCGGGGCGATCAGCTCCGCCGCGTCCGGCAGCCAGCGGTTCGCCGCCGTCGGCCGGCACACCCAGCGCACCGACCCCCACGCCCCCCAGCGGGTCGGCGGCGCCGCCACGTACCCGCCCGCGCCGAGCACCGCCAGGTCCAGGGTGGCGGGCGCCCAGCCCAGCCCCCGCACCAGGTCGGGCACCTTCGCCGCGGCACCCGGCAGCACCAGGAACCGCATCCGCCGATCCGGCGCCGACACCACCGGACCGGGCGCCGGTTCCCTGCGCTCCATCCGGGCCAGCGCCAGGAATCCGGCGGTCTCCGGCACCTCGATCACGTCGAACGACCGCCCCGTGGGCAGCAGTACGGACGCCTCCGGCCGCTCCCGCCACATGCGGCGGGCCACCGTCGCGCTGCCGGTGGCCTCGGCCGCCCAGTCCGCGCGCGCCGGGTGCGCGCCGGGGGCGGCGCACCCCGGATCGCCGCACGAGCAGTGCCAGGCACCGCCGTTCATTTCCAGCCAGGTGCCCGGGCACACGTCCCAGTGGCACTCCTCCGCGTAGCGCGCGGCGGCCTCCGGCGCCCGAACACCCCGGTCCCCGCGGCCCGCGACGGCCCCGGCGCCCGTGAAGGCGGTGATGGTCTCTTCCACACGGGTTCCAACTCCCCGTGATCATCGGGGGTTACGGAGCGGGGCGCGCGGGGATGGAGCACCGGTCCCGTCTCCGGGGCGCATGGGTGCATCTCCGGGGGCGCGCGGGAGGAACCCGGGCCCGCTCCGGGTAACCAGCCCTGGGGCCGGCAAGCCGCCGTCACCCCGGCAATCCGCGCAAGATGCGCAAGGCTCGCATTGTCGGCACGTCGACGGGGCAGTGATCCTCACGGTCGGATCGCAGGGTTCCGCCGAGACAGCATGGGGGTTACGGCATGGCCGCAAGGCCTCTCGTGGCACGGCAGCCGAACGAACGGCTGCAGGCGCTCATTCAGGAGGCGGGGTGCTCGAACGCCGGGCTCGCCCGCCGGGTCAACATGTGCGGGGTCGAGCACGGGCTCGACCTGCGGTACGACAAGACGTCCGTGGCGCGCTGGCTGCGCGGACAGCAACCGCGCGGCCGGGCACCGGCGATCATCGCCGAGGCGCTGGGCCGCAAGCTCGGCCGGACGGTCACGATCGACGAGATCGGCATGGCCAACGGCAAGAACCTGGCCTCGGGGGTCGGCCTCCAGTTCTCCCCGACGGTGCTGGGGGCCATCGAGCAGGTCTGCGAGCTGTGGCGCAGCGACGTGGGGCGGCGCGACTTCCTGGCCGGATCCTCGGTCGCGGCGTCCGCGCTGGTCGAGCCCAGCCGCGACTGGCTGATCTCCACCCCCGACCCCCAGGTGTCGCGGGCCGCCGGACCGCGCGTCGGCCGGGCCGACGTGTCCGCCGTGCGGTCGATGACCCAGTCCCTCGCCGAACTGGACCACGAGTACGGCAGCGGGCATGTCCGCCCGGTCGTCGTGCACTACCTCAACAGCGTCGTCTCCGGGCTGCTCGCGGGCTCCTACCGGGAGGCGGTGGGACGGGAGTTGTTCGCCGAGGTCGCCCGGCTGACCGAACTGGCCGGGTACATGGCCGTCGACACCGGCCAGCCCGGCCTGGCCCAGCGGTACTACATCCAGTCCCTCCGGCTGGCGCAGGCCGCCGGGGACCGCGGCTACGGCGGCTATGTCCTCGCCGCGTCCATGAGCCACCTGGCCGCGCAGCTCGGGAACCCGCGTGAGATCGCCCAGTTGGCGCGCGCCGCCCAGGAGGGCACCCGCGGCCGGGTGACCCCGCGCACCGAGTCGATGTTCCACGCCGCCGAGGCGCGCGGGCACGCCCTGCTCGGGGACGCGCGGTCCGCCGAGGCCGCCGCCGGACGGGCCGTCGGGGCGATGGAGCGGGCCGAGGCCGACACCGGGGACGACCCGGTGTGGATCGCCCACTTCGACGGGGCCTATCTGGCCGACGAGTTGGCCCACTGCCACCGGGACCTCGGCCAGGCCGAGGCGGCGGCCCGGTGCGCGCGGCAGTCCCTGGCGGGCCATCCGGAGTCCCGGGTGCGCAGGCGGGCCATCGGCCTGGTCCTGCTGGCCACCGCGCAGGTGCAGCAGCGCGAGGTCGAACAGGCCTGCCAGACCGCGCTGAAGGCCGTCGACCTGCTGGAGACCCTGCGCTCCAACCGGGGCGCCGAGTACCTGGAGGACTTCCAGCAGCGGCTGGAGCCGTACCGGGAGGAGGCGGTGGTACGGGAGTTCGGGGCGCGGCTGGAGCTGGCGGCGGCGGCGTGAGCGGCCGTCCGGCGGGAGCGTGAACACCCGGGGTACGGGCCCGTGATGAGCGGGCGGGGGCGTCAACAGCGTGTCCCGGCCCGGTTCTGTTACCGCCGTCACAGGGAAGGGGGCGGGGTCCCGGGCGGCGTGGCAGCGGGCTCCGGGGACCCGGTAGCGTGAGCCGACGATTCCGAAGATCCCCCATTCGTAGGAGTCCCGGTGACGCAGAGTGGACAGGGCGAGGAGCCCTCGGCGCGGCATGCGCGCGAAGGCATCGTGCTGCCCTCGGACGGCGGTGAGCCCGTACTGCCGGGACCCGCCGACGGGCCCGGCGGCCCCTACGCGGGCCCGCCCGCCCCGGCCTCCGCGCCGCACGGCGGCCAGGCGTGGGACCAGCCGTGGGGCCCCGGGCAGCAGCAGCCGCCCCCGGCCCCGAGCTGGCCCGCCCCGCCCGACACCCCGGGCTGGGGCGCGCCGGAGCCGGCCCCCTCCTGGCCCGGCGAG
This sequence comes from Streptomyces sp. SID8352, assembly GCF_009862265.1. Lineage (GTDB taxonomy): Bacteria > Actinomycetota > Actinomycetes > Streptomycetales > Streptomycetaceae > Streptomyces. The sequence continues at coordinate 139,360 of NZ_WWGX01000001.1, forward strand.
GGCGCGGGCCCGGCGTCCTTCGGCCCCGGACCACTGCCCCCCGAGGCCCCCCGTCCGCCGTCCCACGGCACCGTGCCGCCCCCCGCCGGCCCGCAGGGCCACGGCGCGGGGCATCCGGGCGGCGGCCACGGGCTCCCGCCCGGCGGGCAGGGCTTCGCGCCGGGCCCGCAGGGGCCCGCCGACGGCGCGGGGCAGGCGTACCCGCAGGGCCCGGCGTATCCGCAGGGCGGACCGGCGTACCCGCCGCACGGCCAGGACCCGGCGGCCCTCCACGGCTCCGCCCCCGTCGGTCCCGGACGGCCCGCCTACGGCTACCCGCACGTCCAGCAGGGCCCGCCCGGCGGTCCGGCGCAGCCCGGCTACGGCTATCCGCCGCCGGTCCAGGGCGCCGCGCACCCCGCCCCCGGTGCCCTGCCGCCCGGTCCGGGCGGCGCTCCCGGCGGGTTCCCCGGGGCCGACGAGGGCGCCACCCAGTACCTGCCGCCGGTCCCCGCCGGACCGGACGAGGGGGCGACCCAGTACATACCCCCGGTGCCCGCCGGGCCGGACGAAGGGGCCACCCAGCTCATACCGCCCGTCGGGCCGGGAGCCCTGCCGCCCGAGATGCCGCCCCCGACGTCCCCCGGCGGTGCGCACCACCCCGGGCACGCGCACCCGGCCGCCCCGGGGGCCGGCCCGGACGCCGAGGCCACCCAGTACATCGCGCCGGTCCCCGGCGGCCCCGGCCCTGTGCCGCCGTACGGCGCCGGGCCCGGCGCGGAGGAGGAACCGGCGCGGCCCCCGGCGGAGTTCGACAGCCTCTTCCGCAGCGGCCCTGGGGCGGACGGCCCCGCCTCGGCCACCCAGCAGATGCCCCGCTTCGAGGAGCCCCCGGCGCCCCCCGCCGCCCGCGGCGGCCACGCCCCGCCCGGGCCCGGCGGTCCGGGGGGCGGCGGCCGGAGACGTGCTGCGGGGGCCCGCTCCGGCGGCGGGCGCTCCCGCAGCAAGGTGCCGCTGATCGCGGCCGTCGGCGTCGGCCTCGCCGTCGTCGGGGTCGGGGCCGGTGCCCTGCTGGGCGGCGGAGGCGGCGGCGACAAGGGCGCGGGGCGGACCGTGGCCGCCACGGCGCCCCCCGCGGCCGACGAGCCCTCCGCCACCCCCTCCGAATCCCCCTCGCCCACCGTCGACCCCGTGCGGCAGCAGGCCGAGGCTTTGGACAAGCTGCTGGCGGAGAGCGGCAGCAGCCGGGCCACGGTGATCAGCGCCGTGTCCGACGTGCAGTCCTGCGAGAACCTTCCCCAGGTCGCCAAGGACCTGCGCGAGGCGGCCGAGCAGCGCACCGGGCTGGTCACCGGCCTCGGACAGCTCTCGGTGGACCGGCTGCCCCGACACGCCGAGCTGACCGACGCCCTCACCAAGGCGTGGCAGGCCTCCGCCTCGGCGGACAACCACTACGCGGCGTGGGCCGACCAGGTGGCCGGGCGCAAGGGCTGCAAGAAGGGCCGGGCCCGCACCACCGACCAGGCCCAGGCCGGCAACCGGGCCAGCGGCACCGCCAGCGCCGAGAAGGCCAGGGCCGCCGGGCTCTGGAACAAGATCGCCAAGAAGTACGGGCTGACCACCCGCCAGCCCACCCAGCTCTGACCCCCACCCAGCTCTGACCCCCACCCAGCTCTGACCTCCGCCCCGGCACCTCCGGGGCCCTCGGCGGCTCCCGCCCGGGGCGGGGCGGTGACCTCCCGGCGCGGGGTGGTCCGGCCCGGTTCACCGGGGGCGGCTCTCGCCGCCGCCCGGCCCGGAGGGGCGTCGGCCTCCCCTCGCGAGGTGGTCCGGTGGTCGTCCGGCTCCGTGGGCGGGGCCGACGCCCTCCGGCTCGGGGGACGGCCCGGAACCTGCCCCACATCTGCCCGGCTCCGGTGCGGCGCGAGGGTCCTCGGTTCCGGGGCCGTCCGGCGACCGTTCCCGTCCCTCGTTCCCGGGGCCGGGCGCCCGTCCTGTGCCGGGGCCCGGTGACGTTCCGTTCCGGCAAGACCCCGGTACCCGTCCGGTTCCGGGGTGGCCCGGGAGCGCCGGGGGCGGCACGGTACGGCCGGCTCAGCCCGCGTAGCCGTCCCGCAGGATCGCGGTCGTGTCGAGGGTCTCCGCGCGCGCCGAGACCAGCTTCCCCTCCCGTACGACCTGCAACGTGACCTCGGTGTTGACCAGCCGGGGGAGGCCGACGGCCGCCAGCCTCTCCTGGAACCGCCACCGCAGCGTGGGGGTCAGCCCGCCGGTGTCGATCTTCAGCCCGTCGTTGAGGGCACGGGTGAGGGCGTGGGCGGTCACCTCGCCGCCGCCGAGCGACTCGACGGCCTCCCTGAGCACGCTGTACGCGATCCACGTCGTCTGCACCCCGGCGTCCGCCGGGTCGACCGCGTTGTCGCCGAACGCCTGCTCCCGGATCACCCGCTTCATCCCCTCCCAGCGCGGATCGCTCACCACCGGGTACCACCCCGCGATGTACGAGCCCTCGTACGGCCCGGACGCGCCGCCGGAGGCGTTGACCGCCGTCTGGTCGGCGCTGCCCAGCACCGTCGCCGTCCGCACCCCGGGGCGGTCCCGGCCGGCCCGGCGGAAGGAGTCCATGAAGGTGACGGTGCGGTCCCCGAGCACCGGGACCACGCAGCCCGGCCGCCGCGCCCCGTCCGTCGTGCGGCGCAGCGCCTGCTCCGCCTGGTGGTCGTAGGCGGTGGCGTCCTCGGCGGCGCGCTCGTCGTGGGCCGGGCCGTGCCCGCCCGAGGTCAGTCCGGAGTCCAGCAGCGCGGGCAGCCGGTCCCCGGCGAGGGTGTCCGGGCGGATCAGCGCGACCGGCCCGCAGTCGCGGGCGAGCACGTCGCCGAGCCCCGCCAGCAGCGTCGGCTGGCCCCCGTTGACCGGGTAGGACAGGGGGCTGGTGAACTCCGCGCCGGTGACGCCGTAGCCGCCGATGTAGGGGATGCCGGCGCCCTCCAGCACCGTCATGAAGGAGTCGGGGTACTGGCTGTAGGAGCCGACGACCGCGACGGCCCCCTCCTCCACCGCGCGCCGGGCGCACTTCGCGGCGCTCACGTTGTCGTTGCGCTCGTTGCAGGTCAGGACGTTGAGCGGGCGGCCGTTCAGCCCGCCGTGGGCGTTGACCCAGCGGGCGTAGGCGAGGGCGAGGGCGGGCATGCCGGGCTTGTTGGTGGCGCCGGTCTCCTCCGGGGCCCAGGTCATGACGGTGACCGGGGCGTCCCCGCCGCCCCCCGTGGCGCCGGGGACCACCCCGCAGCCGGCCGTCAGCGAGACGCACGCCAGCAGCGCGCCCGCGGCGAGCGTGCCGGAACGGACCCGCCCGGAACGCCCCGAACGCCCGGGGCGGCCGAGGGGTCCGCGGGGTCCCGAACGGTCGCGGAGGAAGGTGCTGCGCGTGCGTCGCCTGCCGGTCATGGTCACGCACGATTCCGTCACGCGGATAACCTGGAAGTGACCCCCGGACAATGCGTGGTGACACCGGCGTGAATTGCGGGGGCGAATGGGGTTCTGGTGAAGGGGAACGTACGATCGATGACCGTGCAGGGTTCGGAGAACACTTCCCGTCGTGGCCGTCGCTCCTCCACCATGGGCGGCATGCCACTCAACGACATGCCGTGGTGGCGCTGGCGCAGCCAGGTGCGCTCCGCGCTCCACATGCTCTCCGCGCCCGACTTCCAGCGCGAGGTCTGGCTGGCCGGCACCCCCGGCTACGGTGACGTCACCGACGCGGTCTACCGGCTGGTGGAGGACACCTGGCTGGACCACTGGTCCGCCGAGAAGTACGTCGGCACGATCTTCCGCGACTCGCAGGAGGCGGCCCTCGTCGACACCGCGGTGCTGCGGGTGCTGCGGATCATGCACCAGGTCGGCCCGGACGCGCCGGTCGCCGCCTACCTCGAGCACGCGGACTGGCCCGAGGCGATACGGGCGGCCCGGGACGCGCACGTGCGGCTGGCCGCCAGCGACGGGGAGGACCCGGACGCGGAGCCCCGCAGCCTGGAGGCGCTCTCCCTGATGACCCGGTCCGTCTGACGGAACGGACCCCGCCGCCGGGACCGGATATGGGACCCTGTCCGGCATGAACGAGCAGTCCGCCCCGTCCGCCGCCCAGGCCGCGCAGTACGTCCTCACCCTGTCCAGCCCCGACAAGCAGGGCATCGTGCACGCCGTGTCGAGCTACCTGTTCATGACCGGCTGCAACATCGAGGACAGCCAGCAGTTCGGGGACCACGACACCGGGCTGTTCTTCATGCGCGTCCACTTCTCGGCCGAGGCGCCGGTGACCGTGGAGAAGCTGCGCGCCAGCTTCGCCGCCATCGGCGACTCCTTCCACATGGACTGGCAGATCAACCGGGCCGACCACCGCATGCGCGTCGTGCTGATGGTGAGCCGGTTCGGGCACTGCCTGAACGATCTGCTCTTCCGGGCCCGGTCGGGGGCGCTGCCGGTCGACATCGCCGCCGTCGTCTCCAACCACACCGACTTCGCCGAGCTGGTCGGGTCCTACGGCATCCCCTTCCACCACATCCCCGTCACGCGGGACACCAAGGCGGAGGCGGAGGACCGGCTGCTGGAGATCGTCCGCGAGGAGGACGTCGAACTCGTCGTCCTCGCCCGGTACATGCAGGTCCTCTCCGACGACCTGTGCAAGCGGCTCAGCGGCCGGATCATCAACATCCACCACTCCTTCCTGCCGAGCTTCAAGGGCGCCAAGCCCTACCACCAGGCGCACGCCCGGGGCGTGAAGCTGATCGGCGCCACGGCGCACTACGTGACGGCCGACCTCGACGAGGGCCCGATCATCGAGCAGGAGGTCGAGCGGGTCGGCCACGACGTCACCCCCGACCAACTGGTCGCCGTCGGCCGGGACGTGGAGTGCCAGGCGCTGGCGCGGGCCGTGAAGTGGCACGCGGAGCGGCGCATCCTGCTCAACGGGCGCCGCACGGTGGTCTTCGCCTGAACCCGGGCGCCCCGGGGCTCCGGGGCGCCCGGGGTGTGCGCGGCGTCGGGTGCCCAGGGCACGGGGCGTGCGGGGTGCGGCGTGCCCGGGGTGTCCGAGGTCCGGGGCGTCCCGGGGGTCCCGGGGGTCCCGGAAGTGTCCGGGGCACACGACGTCCGAGGCGTGCGGTGCCCGGGGCGGCCGGGAGCACCGTTCCGCGCCCGGTAGCGCGCCGTGTCCGGCGTGCGGCCCCGCGCCGGGCCGGGGCGGCACGGGGACCCGGGCCCGCCGAGCTGCCGCTCCCGGGCGTCCGTCCCGCCGACACCTGGCCCGGACGGACCCGGCCCGGACGGACCCGGCCCGGACGTGCCCGGCCCGGACCGGGCGAACGGCGTCCGGCGGCGTGCCCGGCGTCCGCACCCGCCCCTACATCCGGCTGAGGCTCGCCGTCGCGAACAGGACGTCCCTGATCGCCTCGCGGTCCCCGGTCTGCCCCGCCGCCGCTTCCACCGGCGCCACCCGGCCCGCCGCCAGATGGCAGAACTCCACGTCGTCCAGGGCGACATGGGCCACCTCCCGCGCGGCGGAGCCCGCCGGTCCCGGCGCGTCCAGCGGGATCAGCCACTCGCCGCCGCCCAGCCCCTCGATCTCCAGCCGCAGACTGCGCCCCGGCGCCCCCTCCGCCGCCGGGAGCGTCCCGGGGCCCGGCCCGGCCGGCCCCGACCGGCGGCGCTCCGCCAGCGCCTCTGGCAGCATCCGGGCGGCCAGGTCGATCATGCGGTGCAGATGGGGCGGCGCGGGCGGCCGGTAGGGGTAGTGCACCGCCTCCGCGATGTCCTGCGCGTGCACCCAGCACTCGAACGCCCGGTCCAGCAACGCGTCCCGCAGCGGCAGCGCGAAGTCGCCGTAGGAGACCGGCGACCCGCCCTCCGCGCCACCCCCGCCGCCGGTGGCCGACACGGTGCGGACGATGGCGTGGGACTGCTCGCGCCAGGGACCGCGCACCGCGCCGGCCGAGGGGGCGGGTCCGGCGCGGTCGCGGGCCGCGCGGGCCTCCGCGGCGCCCTCCCGGGCGGACCGCGTGGCGTCCCAGTACGCCTCGGTGCGGCCGGCCGGGGCCGGGGGCGGCGCGTGCCCGCCGCCCAGCGGGTCGGGCAGCCCCAGCGCGACCGCGACCAGCCCGTCGACGCTCAGCAGATGCCCCAGCACCCCGGCGACGGTCGTCCGGCGGCTGGCCCCGCCGTCCGCCGTGAACCAGCGCAGCCGCACCGGCGCGTGCCACTCGGCGTCGCCGATGTCCTGGAGCAGCGCGTCCAGCCGCGCCGTCTCGGCGTCGTACGGCGCGGCCCAGCCGGGCACCGGGACCCGCGGCGGGCGCCGCTCCAGGCAGCCGCTCAGGACGCGGGCGCGCAGCGCGGGGTCCGGGTCCAGGCTCTCCGGGCGCCGCAGCAGCCCCACCGCCTCCCGCAGCCGCCGGGCCTCCTCGGCGCAGGGTGGGCACTCCCCGAGGTGCTCCTCGACGGCCGCCGCCTCCCCGGGGGAGCAGGCGGCCAGCGCCCAGGCGCCGAGCAGGGAGGTCAGGAGGTGGTGGTCCGGCACGGGGTACTCCGCCTCGGGTGCCTCGGGTGCCTCGGGTGCCTCGGGTGCCCGCCGTCCGCCGTGCGCCGGGCCCGCCCCGTTCTCCGCGGGCGCCCGGGGCAGCGGTATGCGCGGCGCCGAGGCCGTCCCCTCGGGGCCGCCGCGCCCGGCCCGCGCGCCGTGCGTGTCCGGCGTGCCGTGCTCGTCGTCCGCGCCCCGCGCGCCGTGTGCGCCGCTCACGCGGCCCCACCGTAGCCGGGCGGGGCGCCGGGGGCCGCGGCGTTCCGGGCGGTGGACAGCAGTTGCAGCCCCAGGCGCAGCCGACGGCGCGCCTCGTCGTCGCTCACCCCGAGATCGGCGGCGGTCTGCCGGTAGTCCCGGCGCTGGAAATGCGCCAGTTCCAGGGCGGCGCGCAGCGGGGCGGGCATGGACTGGACGATGTAGTCGGCGCGGGCCGCCACCGCCGCCGCGCGCACCGTGCGCTCCACGTCCTCGGCCGTGCCGGGCCCGCCGCCGGTCAGCGCCGCGGTCTCGGTGGCCCGCAGCCGCCGCACGGCCATGCGGCGGGTCAGGTCCGCGATCCAGGAGCGCAGCGGGCTCCGCCGGGGGTCGTAGGTGTCCGGATGCTGCCAGACATGGGTGAAGACCTCGCGGGTGAGGCGGTCGGCGGCCTCCTCGTCGTCCAGGACGCGGTGCGCCAGCCCGTGCACCAGCGAGCCGAACCGGTCGTACAGCTCCCCCAGGGCCGCCGCCTCGCCGCGCGCCAGCCGCTGCCGCATCACCCGGTCCCAGGGCCACGGGGACCCGCTCCGTCCCGGTCCGCCGGGCCCGTCCCCGCCGTCCGGAGCCGCCCCGGGGTCCCGCGGTGCTCCCCGCTCGCTCTGCGCCATGCCGGGCCTCCCACCCCTGTCGTCCCGGTGTCCGGTGCGCGGTCACCGTCACCACGAATGTAGTCGTCACCGCGTGCCGTACACGCCCCTTTTGCGCAATGCACGCCCCCGGCGGACCGCTGGTGGTAATGGACGCCTACCCTCCACTGTGTGACCGGAATCGATCGAACGGGATCGAAACCATCTGAAACAAGCCTGTTCCGGCCGGAGGCCGTTTTCCCCCCGGCGTTTGTGGGAACGGCCGGTGGGCAGGCGCGCGCCCGGGGAACACGGGCGCGGGCCCCGGGGTTCCGCTCAGGGGGCCCGTTCCCGGGGGTCCCGGGGTTCCGGCTCCTCCGAGCACCGACGGATGAAGGGCATGGTGGTGGCGTTCAAGGTGACCGGCGGTGAGCGGGGCGACTGGGCCGTGCTCCAGGTGTCGGGCGAACTGGACCTGGCGACCTCGCCGGTGCTGCGGCAGCGGGTGCACGACGCGGTCGCCGAGGGGCGGCACAGCCTCGTGCTGGACCTCTCCGAGGTGCTGTTCTGCGACTCCAGCGGGGTCGGCGTCCTGATCGCGGCCCGGCGCCTCATACGCTCCTGCCGGGGCCGGCTGCGGCTGATCCTGCCCGCCCAGGGAGCGGTCGACGGCTCCCACGTCAACCGGGTCCTCGGCGCGCTCGGGGTGCGCAGGCTGTTCGACGTGTACCCCGATCTGGCCTCCGCCACGGGGGAGGGTCCCCGCTCGTTGTCCGCATAGGGCCGCACCCGGCGGCCCCGGCGTCGTACGCTCCGTGGCGAACGGACGCACCGACGTCACCCATGAGGCGGCCAGGAGAGACATGGTCAGCAGCGAGTACGAGCACAGGATCGCCGCGCGGTTCGCCACCTTCGACCAGGACGGCAACGGGTGGATCGACCGCGAGGACTTCAGCGCGGCGGCCAAGGCCCTGCTCGGCGAGTTCGGGACCGCCGCCCGCTCCGAGCGGGGGCAGAACCTCTACGCCGGAGCGGAGGCGTTCTGGCAGGGCATGGCCGGCATCGCGGACCGGGACGGCGACCAGCGCATCACCCGCGAGGAGTTCGTCACGGGGGCGGTGAAGCGACTGCGGGACAACCCCGAGCGGTTCGCCGAGATCGCCCGCCCCTTCCTGCACGCGGCCCTGGACCTCGCCGGAGGCGGGGGCCGGGCCGCCGTGTCCGACGTGGCACGCGGGCTCACCGCCCTCGGCGTGCCGGGGGACACGGCCCGGCCGGTCGCCACCGCGCTCGACGCGGACGGCGACGGCGAGGTCGGGGAGGCGGACGTCGTCCCGGCGTTCGCCCGCTACTTCACCGTGCCCGAGTAACCGTGCCCGAGTAGCCGTGCCCGCACCACCCCCCGGCCGACCGCCGCGGGGGCGGTGCGCCGGGGGTGCGCGGTGACGGGGTTCCGTGGTGCGTCGTCACCCCGCGTCCGCCCGGCCGGACCCTCCGTCGGCGGAGCCGCTCCTTCCGGGTGCCACCGGGCCGGGCCCGACCCCTGTCGACGCACCTTCACGACCCGTACATGCCACCGATCGTGGCGCAAGGATATGACGCGCAGTGATCTGCCGGCGTGATCGCCGGACCGGACCTCAGGCCCAGGCCGTCACAGTACGGAGTCGGCCGCGCCCCGGCGGCGTGGGTGCGGCGCGAGGAGCGCGCGGCGTCCGCGCGGCCGGACGGGACTCCGCGACCGGCGGGTGCGCACCCCTCCCCGCGCGGCTGAACTGCCCCGGGGGGCCGTCTGTTCGACTTCCCGGGCGGCGCGTCGCACAGTGTGCCGCACACGTACTCCTTCGCGCGGGAATATGCCCGAAGCCCTTGTTGATGTGACGCACCGTCAATCATGCTGTCCTGCGGGGAATTCACGGTACGTGACCCCCGACGTGGCCGTGGTACCGGCCATGCAGGAAATGGCTTCGATCGTGGCCGCCGTGGGGCGCGAGCCCCGGTGTCCGCCGGTTCGGATGGTGTGAGCGGTGCAGGTGCTTCAAGTGCAGCTGGATATCCGGCCCGACCCCGCAGAAGTGGGGCGAGCCCGACGGTGGGCCCGTTCGCGGCTCGCCGGTTGCGGGATACGGGCCGATGAACCGCTGGCCGAGACCCTGATCCTGCTCGTCTCCGAACTCGTCACCAACGCCGTCGTCCACACCGGGCGCCCCGCCGTACTGAGGCTCCGCCTGCCCGGCACCACGACCGGGGCCGGGGCGGTCGCCGGGGGGGCCGGGGCCGTCGGGGAGGCCGGACCCGTCGGGAGCGCCGCCCCGGGCCTGCCGGTCCGGCTGGAAGTGGACGACTCCTGCGACCTCGTGCCCGTGCCCCGCTGCGTGGACGGCGACGCGACCGGTGGCCGGGGCCTGGCCCTCGTCGACGGGCTGGCCGACCGCTGGGGCTGGAGCCGGGAGGCCGGCGGCAAGCGCATCTGGTGCGAGCTGGACCCCTGCGCAGGGCGCCCGCCCGCCCCGCCCCCGTGCCCCGGAGGGGGAGCGGTGTCCTACGAGGGGCTGGCGTTCGAGACGGTGTAGCGCACGCGCGGCATGCGGGCCGAGGGATGCGCCGGGACCGTGCCCCCGTGCGCGTCCATCACGAAAAGGGGCATACGCGGCACATCCCCGAGGCCCTGTTGACGGCTCGTGACCGGTTCTTCACCCTTGGACGAGCGATTCGCCGCGAGGGGACGGCGAGGGCTCGGTGACGGGGCCCTCGGCGAGTGTGGGTCGTGATTCGGCGTCGGCTCCCCCCTGCCTGCCTGCGGGCGGGGGCCGGGGGCGGGAACGCCGGAGTCGGGTGGCGGCGCGCGATGCCGGGCTCGGGGCGGACAACGCCGCGCCGCCGACCGATGAACCCCGTGGGCGGGCGATTGCCGTCCACAGGGTGTGGACAACTTTGGCCGGGCGGGGCGGCACGCGCGGTGGGTGCGGCCACCGGTGCCTGCGTCCTCGGTCCGGTATGTCCGACGAGTACGCGCCACGGACGTTCGGACCGGGACCGGGTCGGGCGGGCCGACGCGGCGGGGTGCCGGGCGTGGGTTCACGGTCTTACGGACCGCCGGACGGCCCGATGAGCGGGGCCGCCGGAGCACCGGATGAGCGGGGCCGCGGGCCGCCGGAGCGCGGAGAGGCGGGGCCCGCGTTGCCCGTGACGCTGTTCGCGCCGCCCGTGGCGGCGTCCGCCGGAACGCCCGGTGCGGCGGCGGAAACCGCGGGCGACGTCGGGCGCGGCGGCACGGACCGAGTTGGGGGACGGCCCTGAGGGCCTGCCCCAGTAACGGCCTCGGGCCACAGAGCCGTTGGCACGCCCCACCCCACCGCACCGGCCCTCCCGTGACCGTCTCAGGTGGCCAACCGGGACACCTCGGAGGCGTGGGCCTTGGCTATCGCACCGGCTATCTTCTCGGCGTCCAGGGAGAGTTCGCGGAGCATGCCGCTGATGGGGTTGGTGAACCCGGTGAAGTAGAGGCCGGGCGCGTTGGACGGCGTACGCCGCCCGCGGGCCAGAGGGCGGCCGTCGGACCCGAGGACCCGGAGATGGCCCACGAGGTCCTCCAGGCTCCGGCGGTAGCCGGTCGCCGCGATCACCGCGTCCGGGGTGATCCGGGCACCGTCCGCGAGCAGCACTCCGCCGCCCTCGAAACCCTCCACCGCGGCCACCACCTCCACCCGGCCCGAGCGCACCGCGTCGACCAGGCCGACGTCCAGCACCGGCACCGACCCCGCCGCCACCCGGCGGAAGGGGCCCGCCTCCGGTCTCCGCAGCCCGTACTCCGACAGGTCGGGCACACTGACCCGGGCCAACTGCCGTGCGACCCCGTCCATCAGCGCCGCCGGCAGCCGACGGCACAGGATCCCCGAGTACTGCGTGGGCCACCCGGCGGTCGTCCGCCGCATGATGTTCGGCGCCGTGCGCACCGCCAGCCGGACCCGGGAGGCGCCGCCCTCCACCAGGTCCACGGCGATCTCCGCCCCGGTGTTGCCCACCCCGACGACCAGCACGTCCCGCCCGGCGTAGGGGGACGGCTCCCGGTACTCGGCGGCGTGCCGCAACTCGCCCCCGTACTCCTCCCGCCCCGACCAGCCCGGAACGTACGGCGTGCGGTTGTAACCGGTGGCCACCACCACCGCCGCACCCGTCAACTCCCGCCCACCGGTGCCCCGCAGCAGCCAGCCCTTCCCGTCGGGCGCCCGCTCGACCCGCGAGACCTCGACCCCGGTGACGATCTCCAGCTTGTGGTGCTCGGCGTACTTCTCCAGGTACCGCACCACGTCGTCCCGGGTCGGCCAACGGCCGAAGCGGCGCGGCATCGGCAGGCCGGGGAGGGAGGACTTGCGCCGGGTGGTGTGCAGACGCAGCCGGTCGTAGTGGCGGCGCCAGGAGGAACCGACACTCCCGGTCCGCTCCAGGACGACGGCGCGTACGCCCCGCGTACGGAGCGCGTGGGCGACGGCGAGGCCGCCGGGACCGCCGCCGATGACGTAGACGGGGCGCGCCCCGGCGGGCGGGGAGGAGTCGTGCATGCCGTGAGCGTAATCTCGCGGGCGCTTGATGGGTATCGGTCAAGGCCGGAATCGGTTGCGGATCGGTCACGAAACCCGGCGTGCATGGCCGTGGGGGAGGGGTTCCGGAGCGTTGCTCAGAGCGGTGCTCACCCGGGGGAGCGCTGCTCTCTCGGGAGAGAGTCGCTCTCTGCCGCGTGCACTGCTCTCTTCGGTGTGCGCTGTTCGCTCTGGTGAGCGCTGTCTTCGTCGGTGGGCGCCGCTCTCTCGCGTGAGCGGCGCTTCCGCTGGTGAGCGCTGCTCCCCTTTGTGAACGCCGCACTCTTCTTCCTGGGGCGGTGCTGGTGTGCCGGGTTGGCGGGGTGCCTGGTGAGCACTGCTCTTTCTGGCGTGCATCGTTCGTTTTGGTGAGCACCGCTTCCCTTGGTGGGCGGTGTTCGCTGTTGTGAGCGCCGTCCTCTTTGGTGAGCGCCGTCTTCTTCGGCGGCACTCGTCTCTTCGGTGAGCGCCGTTCTCTTCGGTGAGTGCCGTTCTCTTTGGCGGGCACTGGCCTCTTCGGTGAGCAGTGTTCGCCTTGGTGGACACTGCTTCCGTCAGTGAGCGCCGGTCCATCGGAGAGCACTGGCCCCTTTGGTGAGCAATGCTCTCTTGAGAGGGCGCCGGCCCCGCTGGGGCGCCGGCTCTGCTGGAGAGTGTCGGCCTCATCGGTGAAGCCGGACCTCTGAGGGGGTGCTGGCCCTATTGGTGAGTACCGGACCTATGGGAGAGCGCTGGCCTCATTGGTGAGCGCCGCTCACGTTGGAGAGCGCTGTCCCCACTGGTGAGCGCCGCTTGCTTCAGTGACCGTTGTTCGCGCCGGTGAGCGGTGGTCGCTTCAGCGAGCATCGCTCACATTTGGGGATGCCGCTGCTGTGTGAGCACTGCTCATGATGGCGAGCACTGTCCGCGTTGGTGAGTGCCCTTCGCCCATGGTGAGCATTGCTCGCTTCAGTGAGCGCTGCTCTCCTCTGCGTGCACTGATCTCGCGCGCGTGAGCGTTGCTCATGGTTGCGGGCACTGCTCGGGGCCGTGGACGCTGCTCTTGTGCGAGCACTGCTCACGGATGCGGACGCTGCTCTTGTGTGAGTGCTGTTCATGGTTGCGGGCGGTTCGCGCCGGTGAGTTTCGGTCCGTCTGTTTTGGGGCGCTGTGCAATGTGGTGAACATTGTTGCCCTCAGTGTTCACGGATTTCGGTGGCACATCGCCCGCCGCCTCGCCTCGCCCCGCCGCCTCATCCCGCTGTGCCCGCCCCGGCCGCGCACATCCCCGCTGTGCCGGCCTCCGCCGTGCCGGCCTGTTCTGTGCCCACCTCCGCTGTGCCGGCCTCCGCCGTGCCGGCCTGTTCCGTGCCCACCTCCGCTGTGCCCACCTCCGGCGTGCCCGACTGTCCCGTGCCCACCCCCGCTACGTACCCGCCGTACGTGCCCCGCCGTACGCACCGCCCCGTGGCGCTCCTTTCTCCTCCCCGCGGCGCGTGTCGCGCTCCACTCCGTACCTCCCGGCTCCTTCGTCCCCGGCTCAGGGCCACAACAGGTGGGTTCCCCATCCCGACTCCGCGCGGCGGTAGGTGAGCCGTACGTGACGGCGCTGGGCGTCGCCCTGGAAGAACTCCACCTCTTCGGGGCTCAGGTGGTAGAGCGTCCAGGAGGGGACGGGGGCGTCCGGTTCGCGCTGGGCGCGTTCCCAGGCGGCGGTGGAGGCGCGGGCCAGTTCGTCCACCGAACCCAGGGTGGCGCTCTGCCGTCCCGTCAGCGCGGCGGCCAGCGCGCCGATGGAGCGGGCGTGCAGGTCGGCCTGCCCCTCCGGGGACGGGGCCACCGCGACCGGACCGCGCACCCGCACCTGCCGGCCCAGCACCGGCCAGTAGAAGGCGAGCGCGGCGTAGGGGCGGGCGATGAGGTGGCGGCCCTTGCGGCTGTCGGCGTGGGTGGCGAAGGACCAGCCGTCGGAGTCCGCGCCGTGCAGCATCACGATCCGTACGTCCGGCCAGCCGTCCGCGTCCGCCGTGGCGAGGGACATGGTGTGCGGCTCGGTCTGCCCGGCGGCCACGGCGTCGGCGAACCACCGGGCGAACAGGGGAAGGGGGGCGTCGGGCGCGGTGGCCGGGTCGAAGGGGGTCAGTTCGGTGACCGCCGGGTCCCACACGCGCAGTGACTTCAGCAGCTCGTGAAGATCGGTGTGCATGGGCCGATTGTCACGCGGCCCGCGGTCCCGCCGGGTGGACTCCGCCATGTCATACCCGTCCGAGATATGTCATACCGTTCCGAGGTCGGAGGACACCCAGTGCTCCGGGCGCATCCGGATGACGACCTGGTCGCCGTGGTCGGCGGTGGCGTAGTCGACGTAGCCGTCGACCTTCTCGGCCGGCAGGTAGCGCGTGGCCATCTCGCGCAGGGGGGCCGTGTCGGCGGGGCTGGTGTCGGTGACCGGTCCCTCCACGGAGACGTAGCGGATGGTCGGTTCGACGCGGTCGATCATCAGGGAGAACCGGCCCGCGGACTGGATCAGCCGGTTCTTGCGGCTGTCGGCGCCGGTGAGGATCCACACCTCGCCACCGGGCGCGTACTGGTACCAGATGGGCACGGTCAGCGGGGCGCGGCCGGGGCCCGCGTCGACCGAGAGGGCGGCGATGTGGGGTTCGGCCAGGAAGGTCTCGCGCTCTTCGCGGGTCAGGGCCATGACTGTTCCTCCAGCGGTGGCGTGGTCGGCGCGACGCGTGCGGACGTCCCACTCAACACCGGCCGAGGGCACGGTGATTCCCGGTGGGGCGGTGGACGGCCGGTGGGGGGTTCGGCAGGGATGACAGGCTGCTGCGTTCCCATGGGCGGCGACGGCCACCGCGGCGCCCGGCACGGCGAGGGGCCGGGAGGGCGGCGGGAGGACGGAGGAGCGGCGTGCGGGCGCGGGGCCGCGCCGGGCGCGCGCTACTTGGTGGGCCTCTTGCCGGTGACGCCCAGGTAGGTCAGCAGTGCCAGGCTCGGCTTGAGTTCGGACTGCTTCACGCCCCACGACGAGAAGCTCTTCTGGTGCGAGGCCACGGCGGAGAGCATGACGACCAGCGCGCCGGCCGCCGCCGAGGGGTTCACGTCCTTGTCGACCCGGCCCTTGGCCTGGAGTTCGGCCACGGCGTCGGCGAGCGAGGAGTGCACCGAATTGAGGATCCGGGTGCGGATCTTGGCGAACCGCTTGTCGCCCTCCGCCGCGCCCAGGTCGATCACCCGGAGGATCGCGTCGTTGCGGCGCCAGAAGTCGAGGAAGCCGTCGACGAGTTCCTGGGCCGTCTGCCAGCCCGCCTTGCCGACCCAGGAGCGGTCGGCCGTGAGGTCGGCCAGCGCGGAGCTCTCGGCGGCCATGTGCTCGGCCAGCTCCAGGACGGCTCCCTCGACGTCGGGGAAGTACTGGTAGAAGGTCGCGGGGGAGGTTCCCGCCTTCCGGGCGACGTCGATGACCTTGACGTCCCGGTAGGGAGAGGAGCTGAGCATGTCGCTCAGGCAGTCGAGCAGTTTCTGCCGGGTCGCCTGCCCTCGCTGACCGGCAACGCGGCCGTCCACGGTACGCACTTGTCCTGTCATGCCGTCAGCTTACCGACGGGCGGAGGTAGCGCGATTCGGCCGACTGCAAATGGGGTGTGCGGGTGAGTGGAGCACGGTGTGCCTGGTCTGCGCGGTGCGGGCCTCGCGGTTACTTTGGCGACATGGCCGAAAACGGTGCGTCCCCACGGAAGGCTCCGCGCTCCCCCGAAGGGGTCCCCTGCTGGGTGGAGGCGCAGCTCTCCGACGTCGGTGCGGGTAAGCGGTTCTATGGTGAATTGTTCGGTTGGGAGTTCACCGGGAGCGGTTCCGGCGCCCCCGTGCGGGCGCTGCTGGACGGCGAGCCCGTCGCCGCGATGGTGCCCAAGACGGACGGCCGGATGCCCACCGTGTGGACGGTGTACTTCGCCGCCGACGACGCCGGGGCGCTGGCGGCGCGGGTCCGGGCGGGGGGCGGCCAGATCGTGGTCCCGCCGCGGCCGACGGCGGGGATGGGCACCACCGCCCTGGTCGCCGACCCGCAGGGCGCGGTCTTCGCCCTCTGGGAGACGGGCAGCGACGGGCCCTCCGGCTTCTCCGGCTTCGGGCGGCGGCACGAGCCGGGCGCCTTCGCCTGGGCGGAGCTGTACACCAGGGACACGGAGGAGGCGAACACCTTCTACGGCGGCCTCTTCCACGAGGCGCTGTTCGGCGCGGACGCGGACCCCGACTTCGGGCGGGCCCCGGTGGTCGACGTCTTCCCCGCCGAGATGCCCCCGCACTTCCTCGTGCACTTCCTGACCCGGGACTGCGAGGCGGACCTCGGCACGGTGGCCCGGCTGGGCGGGCGGGTGCAGGTCCCGCCGTTCGAGACGTCGTACGGCGGGGTGGCCGTGGTCACGGACGACCAGGGGGCGTCCTTCGCGCTGCTCCAGCGCTGAGCCCCGCCCGGCATGGGCGGCGCGGTGTGCGGGCGGCGTCGGCGGTACGGGCGTGCGGGCGTGGGCGGCGCGGTGTGCGGGCGGTACGGGCGTGGGCGGGCGGGCGGCGCGGGGCGGCCCCTCGCGCGGCACCCGCGGCCGCCCCCTACCGATGGCGGACCGGTCACCCCCGGCGGCGGTCGTTCACCCTCCGGAACCACCCGGGCCCACCGCTCCCGCGCCCCGCCGGGCCCCGTCCCGGAAGGCGTCAAAGTCGCCCGCAGTCGCACAAGATCACCCGTATCCGCCCAGGACGGCCCCCGAAAGCGCCCGGAAGCCCCCGAAAAGCGCCCCGAAGCCGCCCGCAAGTGCCTCCGAGCGCCCCGTGCGGTCCCACCGTTCGCCCGGGATTACCACGAGACACCCCGATTGTCCCCAGGTTCGCCACCAGAGCTTCGGGCAGGAACAATCGGGGTGCGTGCCGCCTTGGCGGTGCGGTGGTGAGACGCTGCACTTCGGCCGCGTACACATATGGTGGCGCGGCTCGTACGGGGAGGTGGCAGGCAAGTGGTGGATCAGCTGACGCAGCACGATCCGCGGCGGATCGGGCCGTTCGAGGTGCTGGGCCGGCTCGGGGCCGGCGGCATGGGGCTGGTCTATCTCGCGCGTTCGGCCTCCGGCCGCCGCGTGGCGATCAAGACGGTCCGGACGGAGCTGGCCGAGGACCAGCTGTTCCGGGTCCGCTTCACCCGCGAGGTGGAGGCGGCCCGCGCCGTCTCCGGCTTCTACACGGCCGCCGTGGTCGACGCCGATCCCCGGGCCGCCGTGCCGTGGCTGGCCACCGCGTACGTGCCCGCGCCCTCGCTCGAGGAGATAGTGAGTGAGTGCGGGCCGCTCCCGGCCCAGGCGGTGCGCTGGCTGGCGGCGGGTGTCGCCGAGGCGCTCCAGTCCATCCACGGCGCCGGGCTGGTCCACCGCGACCTCAAGCCGTCCAACGTCCTGGTCGTCGAGGACGGCCCCCGGGTGATCGACTTCGGGATCGCCTCTGGTGTCTCCAACACCCGGCTGACCATGACGAACGTCGCCGTGGGCACCCCCGCCTACATGTCGCCGGAGCAGGCGAAGGACTCGCGCAGCGTCACCGGCGCCAGCGACGTGTTCTCGCTCGGCTCCATGCTGGTGTTCGCCGCCACCGGGCACCCCCCGTTCCACGGCGCCAACCCGGTCGAGACGGTCTTCATGCTGCTGCGCGAGGTCCCCGACCTGGAGGGGCTGCCGGACGAGCTGCTGCCGCTCATCGAGTCCTGCATGCAGATGGAGGCCACCGCCCGGCCCAACCCGGCGGACCTCCAGGCCCAGCTCGCCCCGCACCTGTTCGGTTCCGGCTCCGACGACAGCGGCACGGCCTCCGCCTGGCTGCCCGAGGAGGCCGTCGGCCTGATCGAGGCGCGCCGCGGCGGACGCCCCGCTCCTCGTCCTTCCGGCCAGCCGGGCGGACGCGGTCCCGGGGGAGGGCGCACGGCGCCTCCGCCCCGGCCCGAGCCCGCCGTCACGGCGCCGCCGGTGCCCGCGCCCCTCGGCGCCCCGGACACCGGGCCGGTGCGGCTGGCCGGGGTGTCGGTGCCGATCGGCCCGGGGCCGCGCGTCGCGGACATGCGCGCCGCGGCGGTCGCGGCGCCCCCGCCGGAGGCCGCGCTGGCCGCCTCCTGGTCCCGGCCGCGCCCGGGGGCGCCCGGCGCCGACCCGGCCGTGCCGCCGCCGGTGCCCGTGCCGTCCCCGGAGGCGGCGGCGCCGGGCTGGCGGCCCTGGCGGTTCCGCATGTCCAACGACGTGTGGGGCACGCCGTCGGTGGCGGAGGACCTGGTCTACGTCACCTCCTTCGAGGTGCACGCCCTGGACGTGGCCACCGGCCGCCGCCGCTTCAAGACGCGGGACGTGGCCTGGTCGATGGCGGTCGCGGACGGCCGCATCCACGCCTCCGACGGGCCCACCCTCTTCGCGCTGGACGCCCGCGAGGGCGCCGACCTGTGGCGGGTGCAGACGGATGCCTGGGTGTACTCGCTCCAGGCGGACCGGGGCACCGTCGTCACCGCCACCCGCGGCGGCGGGGTGCAGGCGTGGGAGGCGTCGAACGGGCAGAAGCTCTGGGAGGTCACCGGAGCCCAGACCGACTTCGAGACCCCGGAGGCGGGCGCCGCCGTCCACGACGGCACGGTGTACCTCTGGCAGGACGCCCGGCTGCGCGCCCTGGACGCCCGCACCGGCGAGGAGCGCTGGACGTACCCGATCGGGGACGCCGCCTCCTGCGGCGGGGTGCCGGTCCGGGTGACCCGGGCGCCCGACGGCTACGTGTACGTCGCCGCCGGGACCCGGGCGCTGGCCCTGGACGTCGCCACCGGCCACGTCCGCTGGCACTTCGAGGCCCCGGCGGTCTTCCTCTCGCCGCCCGCCTTCGTCCCCGGCCCGGCGGTGACCGGCGGCGGGGTGTACCTGGCCGACTACCTGGGCACGGTCTACGCCCTGGACGCCACCGACGGCCGCGACCGCTGGCGGATCGCGACCGAGGCCCGCTCCGGGACCGATCCGGTGCTGGTCGCCGGGGGGCATGTGCACGTGGGCAGCGGCAAGGGCCTCTACACCCTGGACGCGGTGACGGGCACGCCCAAGTGGCGCTTCCAGGCGGGCGGCGACATCGTCGGCGCCCCGGCGGTGGCGGCGGGCCGCATCCACTTCGGCTCCACCGACCACCTGCTGTACACCCTGAAGGCCGATGACGGGCGGCTGCGCTGGAAGCTGGCGACCGGTGGCGAGATCACCGGGTCACCGGTGGTGCGCGACGGGATCGTGTACGCCTGCAGCAAGGACCGCTGTGTGTACGCGCTGGACGCGGAGAAGGGGACGGGCACGGCCCGCACGGCCTGACACCCGCCGCGGGCACCCGGCCCGTCCCGCCGCGGGCACCCGGCCCGTCCCGCCACCCGTACGGCCCAGCGTCCACGACGGGCACTCGCCCGGCCCGACGCCCACCCCGCCCGGCCCCGCCCGGCCCCCACCCCACCCGACCGCGCGGCCCCGGGACCGGCCGGCACGCCCCCGGTTCCGCCCCCGCACGCCCGTGGCCCCGCGGTGACGTGCTCGTGACAGGTGTTGACTAGCGTGAACGCATGAGGAAACGGGGACGGACGCTCAGGTTCACCGCGGTCTCGGCGCTGGTGGTGCTCAGCCTGACGGGCTTCACGGCGGGCCGCCACGGCGGCGGTCATGGCGGCGGTCACGACGGCGGGGGCGGATGCAGCAGCGGCAGCCAGGACCACGACGGTTCCTCCTCGTCGGGCGGCGGCGCTTACAAGGAGGACGACGATGACGACGGCACCGGTGGCTACGGCGGTAACGGCTACGGCAACGGTTACGGCGCCGACCGCGACGACGACGACCGGGGCGGCGGAAGCGGCGGCGGGGACAGCGGCCTGAGCCCCGCCACGGTCGAGCTGGTGAGCTGCGCGAGCGACGAGGACCCGTACGCCACGGTCGAGGTCACCAACCCCAACGGCGGCGAACAGACCTTCACCGTCACCGTGCTCTTCCGGAACGCCGGGGACACCACCATCCAGGAGGTGTCCGGGGAGGCCACCGTCCCGGCCGGTGAGGTCGCCACCGTGCGCCTGGAGTTCGACGCGGCGACCGCGACGCCCGGCGAGAAGCCCGACCACTGCGAGATCGAGGACTCCCGGCCCCTCCCGGAGGCGTGAGCGGACCCGGCGGCGCGAGGGAGCGCCGCCGGGACGACGGGGGCGGGGCGCCACCGGGACGGCGACGGCGGCGACAGGGCCGGCACCGACGAAGGGGACCCCGCCGGAGTGGCGCCGACCCGCGCCGGAACGGCCCCCGCGGACCCGGCCGGCGTCAGCGCAGGGCCGCCCGGCGCTCCTCCTCGGTGATCGGCGGGCCGTCCAGCGGCGGCCGCTTGGGCCCGAACAGCATCGGCACCAGCATGTCCGCCGAGAACAGCCGCGTCGGCGGACGCTCCATGCTCATCACGTCCAGCAGCGCCCCCATGGCGCGCGGGCTGCGGGCGCCGGTGGAGACGGCCCGGTCGACATAGCGGGCGAGGAACCGCTCCGCCGCCGTGGGGGGCGTCTCGGCGGCGCCCGGGTAGAACGCGTCCTGCCCGACCGCCAGCCCCCAGGCCCCGGAGACCGGGCGGGCGGTGGCCCGCTGGAGGGCGCGGGCGGTGCCGGGCGCGGTGATCCCCCGGCGGCGCAGCACCCCGCGCAGCGCGAGGGCGCCCTGCGCGGCGACGGTCAGGCCGTGCCCGTAGACGGGGTTGTAGCCGGCGACGGCGTCGCCGACGACGGTGAAGCCGTCGGGCCAGCGCTTCAGCTTCTCGTAGTAGCGCCGCCGGTTGGCGGTGCTGCGGGTGACGGCGACGTCACCCAACGGCTCGGCGTGGCGCAGAAGTTCGCCGATGAGCGGATCGGACAGGCCGAGCGCGAAGGGCACGAAGGCGGCGGGGTCGCCGGTGGGTTCACCGCCCCGGGTGCCGCCCAGCGTGACGACCCAGCGGTTGCCCTCGACGGGCAGGATGACGCCGCCCTGTCCGGGTGCCTTGGCCGGGTTGGCCTGCACGTTGATCAGGGGGAAGTCGCCGTCGGCGGGGGAGCGGTAGAGCCGGGTGGCGTAGGTGAGCCCGGCGTCGACCTCCCGTTCCGTGACCAGGGGGAGCCCCAGGTCGGTCAGCCAGCGCGGGGCGCGGGAGCCGCGCCCGGAGGCGTCCACGACGAGGTCGGCGCCGAGGACGCGCTCCTCGCCTCCGGTGCGCACCAGGACGCCGGTGACCCGCCCGGCGGTGCCCTCCAGGGCGAGCGCCGAGCTCTCCTGGAGCAGGGTGATCCGGGCGTCCTTGACCACATGGTCGCGGACCACGGAGTCCAGCAGGTCGCGGGAGCAGACCAGATTGTGGTGACCGGTCGCCAGGAAGCGGCGGAACCACACCTCGTTGGGCGCCCGGGACACCATGTCGCTCATGATGTGCACGAGCCGGCCGCCCCGGCAGACCACGTCCTCGACCAGCCCGGGCAGCAGGTCCCGCAGGGCCCGTACGCCGCCGCTCCACACCAGGTGCGCGTGGCGGGCCTGGGGCACGCCCCGGCGCGGGTCGGGCCCCTCGGGCAGCGCGTCCCGCTCGACGACGGTGACCTCGGCGAACTCGGTGAGCACGGCGGCGGCGAAGAGCCCGGCCGCGCTGGCGCCGATGACGACGGCGCGCGGCCGGTGGACGACTGGGGTGTCAGGCATGGGCGTTCACGCCGCTTTCTTTACGGCCACCCGCTGGCGGATGGTGGCGATGGCGCGCCGTCGGCGGAGGGCGAGCGAGATGGTGCCGACATGATCGCTGACGTCCGGCCCGATGCCCACAGGCTGTCCATGGCCGCTCGCGGGGATCCCGGCCGTGTAGGCGTCGATGGCGTCGCGCAGGGCGACGGCGCCGGCCAGGTCGCGGGCCCGGCCGTCGTCGTGCCGGGCCCGCGCCTCGGCCAGGGCCCGCGCGTGGACGTCGTGGGGGAAGTAGGGCGCGAGCAGCCGCAGGGCGTCGTGGATGCGCTGCTGGCGCTGGAGGACCCGCAGGTCCAGCGGCACCCAGAAGCCGAACCGGGCCTGCGCCGCCGCCGGGGCGAGCACCCGCAGCTCCCGCCAGAGGGGGCGCAGCCGCCGGTACTCGCGCTGGTCGCGCAGGGTGTTGCGGAGGGCGGGCCCGGCCTGCGGGACGATGAACCCGGCGGCCATCAGGGACGCCTGGAGCAGCGCGAACGGCGGCGCGACCACGGTGCTCAGGACGTCCCAGTCGGTGCCGGTCCAGCGGGCGCCGACGGCGAGCAGCTTGGCCACGTCGAAGCCCAGTCCGGAGGCGAAGCCGCTGAGCAGCAGGACGACACCGGACTTCACCCAGCGGTCGCCGACGGCGGGGTACCACTGCCGGAGCATCCGGGTGGCGACGACGCCGGTCACCGCGTGGGCGCCGATGTAGAGCAGGATGTGCTCGCGCATCCAGGGGGTGCCCGCGTAGTAGGTGTCCAGGTCGTAGATGCGCGGCTCGGGCACGTCGGCCAGCAGGAAGGTGACCCAGAGGCCGACGACGATGCCCGCGTAGACCCAGTAGACCCGGCGGGTGGCGCGGCGGCGGCGCTCCGAGGGCGGCTCCCGCCAGCGCATGATCATGGTGAGGCCGGTGGCGCCGGAGGCGGTGAGGAAGGAGTAGGCCCAGGGCGAGGCGAAGTTGGGGACGCCCGTCCAGTGGTTGAGCCGCTCGATGTTGACGGGGGTGATGACGACCAGCACCAGGGTGGCGCAGGCCAGCAGCACGGTGGTGGCCCGCACCTCGGGGTTGCGCCAGGCCCGGACGCAGGTCGGCAGCTTCAGCAGGACGGCCAGGGCCAGCAGGGCGGTGGGCAGAGCGTAGGGGATGTGGGGGAAGCCCATCAGAGCAGGCGTCCGCCCCGGTTGGTCAGCGACAGGTTCATCCGGCCCTCCACGGTCGCCGGGGAGACGGGTCCCTCGGCGTAGCGGCCGTGCACCCAGGTGCGGACCTCGCGTCCGAACAGCAGGCCGAACGTTTCCGCATCGACCTCGTGCTCGTCCGCGGAGTCGGCGCGGGCGGCGACGGCGACCAGGGCCTCGCGGGGCACCTCGACCGCCTCCTCCGCCAGGATGTGCTCGGCGGCGCGGCGCAGCGCCTCGGGCGTGAGGGCCTGTCCGGTGGGCGTCATGGCCCGCGCGGCGGCGGGCAGCCCGGCGACGTGGTGGCCGCAGCCGCCCTGCTCCTCGTGCCAGAGCTCATGGCCGAGGATCACGAGCTGGGCCTCGGGCACGGTGCGTTCCTCGACGACGATGACGGAGCGGTCCCCGAGGTCCAGCAGCATCCCGGAGACCGGGATGTCGGGCGGGAAGGCCCGGAAGACCAGTTCCACGGGGCGTCCCGCGCGGGTGCTCATGGCACGGCAGAACGCCCGCATGACCGCCTTGGCCTCCGCGGGCCGGGGGACCGACGCGGCGGCCTCCTCGGCGAGGGCGGAGAGCAGCGACTTCATCGCGCGCGGGCTCATCGGCCGGATTCTCCCTCCCGGGCGTCACCGACGTGGCGTCCTTGACAGGACACGACGGTAGAGCCGCCGGGGGTGCCAGTTCGAGTGCTTCGAACTCTTGACGCCAAAGGTTGGCCGGAAACGCACCCCCCGGACGCCCCCCGCACGGCCCCTCCGGACCGCCCCCCGGACGGTCCCCGGGGCGGTCCTCCTCGGCCGCTCCCCCGAGCGGCCCCCGGCGCCCCGGCGGTTCCCCCCTCCGGTCGGCCGCCCCGGGCCCGGTCCCCCGACCGGTGCTCCCGGGGCGGCCGACCGGCGTGCCCACGGCGGTCCCCCGACGGCCGCGGCGGCTCCCCCTTGGCGCCGCCGCGACCGTCTCCCCCGTGATCCCCCGTTCCCCCGTGCGGAGAAGGTCTACTTGCCGTCCCGGCCCAGGGCGGGCGGGGAGGGCATGTGGTTGTCCATCGTCCGGATGGCCTGGACCGGCGGCTGCTCGGCGGCCGGGTCGGCCGGGATCTCCGGGACGGGCGGCACGATCACCGGCTCCTTGCCGGGCGGCGGGGCCGGCATGTGGTTGTCCAGGCTCCGGATCGTCTCGTCCTTCGGCGTGTCGCTCATGGGCTTCGCTCCTGAATCTGCGATGGGGCTGAGAACGCCCGCCCGGAAGCTCCCCCGATGGGCCACCGGACGGGCGTGGGAGCCGCACCCTAACCGGCCGGCCCGCTGGTCATTCCGCCTGCCCCCCGACGCGACGGCGTGACAGGGACCAGCGTGCCGGACGGAGATAAACGAACGCTGAACGCCCGCGGCACGCCCGCGGACCCCGCGGTCACCCCGTGGTGGTGCGCGCCAGCAACGCCCTTACGGTCGCGGCCTCTTCCGCGTCGTTCTGCTCGTAGAGGCCGAGCGCGTCCCGCCAGCAGGCCCGCGCCCGGTCCGCCTGCCCGAGCGACGACAGCGCGCGCCCCAGCAGCACCAGCACGTTGCCGCGCATCCGGTCGCCGCCGATGCACCCCAGGGCCAGGGCCTGTTCGGCGTGCTGGGCGGCCGGCGAGGGCCGCCCGGCGCTCAGGTGCACCTCCGCCAGACGGTAGTTGGTGGCACCCTCCCACAGCCGCTGCCGGTGGACGCCGAAGAGGTCCAGCGCCTCCGTGAACTGGGCCAGCGCCTCGTCGTGCCGT
The DNA here is from genome assembly GCF_009862265.1 of Streptomyces sp. SID8352. Lineage (GTDB taxonomy): Bacteria > Actinomycetota > Actinomycetes > Streptomycetales > Streptomycetaceae > Streptomyces. Next base: position 164,004 of record NZ_WWGX01000001.1, read on the forward strand.
CCCCCCTGGCTCAGCGCCACGCCCACCGCGAAGTGGCCGTTGGCCAGCCGCATGGTCCGGCCCAGCTCGGCGTAGACGGCGAGGCCCTGGCGGGCGATGTCCACGGCCGCCTCGACGTTGCCCATGAAGAGTTCGGCACGGGAGAGGTTGGACAGGGCGGAGGCCTCCCCGGCCCGGTTGTCGGTCGACCGGAAGCCCGCTATCGCCTGCCCGAACAGGGTCTTGCCCTCGGCGTAGCGGCGCTGGTGCAGGCAGACCAGTCCGCGGTTGTTGGCGACCCAGCTCGCGGCCGTCGAGTCCCGGGCGGAGCCGGCCAGTTCCATGGCGCGGCGGGCCTGCTCCTCCGCCTGCCGGATGCGGCCGGAGACCAGCAGCACATCGCTGAGGACCGTCCGCGCCCGCCCCTCGGCGCGGTCGTCCTCCGCCGCGCGGGTGGCCTCGCACATCGCCCTGGCCGTGGTCTCGTACTGGTGCGAGTTGGCCCCGGACTCCGTGAGGTCCTTCGCCGCCCACAGCAGGTCCACGGCGCGGCGCAGCCGGTCCGTCCCGGCCGCCTGGCGCACACAGGCCAGCAGCGCGGACGCCTCGGTGTACAGCCAGTCCAGCGCCGCCGGGGCCCCGGCGAAGGCCAGCCCCGGGTACTCGGTCGCCGCCAGCCCGTCCACCAGCCGGTCGCCGGGCCGCTCGATGGCGTACACCGCGGCGGCCGTGGCCAGGTAGAAGTCCAGCAGCCGGGACAGCGCCGCCGCCCGCTCGCTCGGCGGGTGCTCGTCCCGCTCCGCGCAGGAGCGGGCGTAGAGCCGGACGAGGTCGTGCAGCCGGTAGCGGCCCGGCGCCGCCGACTCCAGCAGCGAGGTGTCCACGAGGGACTCCAGCACGTCCTCCGTGTCCTCCACCGGCAGGTCCAGCACGGCGGCCGCGGCCCGCAGGGAGATGTCCGGGCCGTCGGCCAGGCCCAGCAGCCGGAAGGCGCGGGCCTGCGCCGGTTCGAGCTGGCCGTAGCCCAGCTCGAAGGTGGCCTTGACCGCCAGGTCCCCGGCCTGCAGCTCGTCCAGCCGGCGCCGCTCGTCCGCCAGCTTCGCCGCCAGCACCGACACCGTCCAGGTGCGCCGGGAGGCGAGCCGCGAGGCGGCGATGCGGATGGCCAGCGGCAGGAAGCCGCAGGCCGCGACCACGTCGAGGGCGGCCTTGCGCTCGGAGCCGACCCGCTCCTCGCCGACGATCCGGGTGAACAGGGCCAGCGCCTCGTCCGGCGCCATCACGTCCAGGTCGACCAGATGGGCCCCGGCCAGGTCCACCATCCGCACCCGGGAGGTCACCAGCGCCGCGCAGCCGTCGGTGCCCGGCAGCAGCGGGCGCACCTGGGCGGCGTCCCGGGCGTTGTCCAGCAGCACCAGCACCCGGCGGCCGTCCAGCACCGAGCGGTACAGGGCCGCCCGCTCCTGGAGGGAGTCGGGGATCGCCGAGTCGGCCGTGCCCAGGGCGCGCAGGAAGGAGCCCAGCACCGTCTCCGGCTCGGCCCAGCCGGTCCCGGCGCCCATCAGGTCGACGTACAACTGCCCGTCGGGGAAGGCCGCCCGCGCCTGGTGGGCGACGTGCACCGCGAGGGTCGTCTTGCCGACGCCGCCGATGCCCGCGAGGGCGGACACCGCCATCACCCGGCCCTCGGCGGCGCTGCCGGACGCCGACGCCAGCACCTCGCCCAGCTCCCGCACGAAGGAGGCCCGACCGGTGAAGTCCGGCACGGTGGCGGGCAGTTGCGCCGGGCGGACCAGGACCGCCGCGGGCTCCCCGGACGGCTCCGCGGGCTCCGCCAGCGCCGGATCGGCCCGCAGCACCCGGTTCTGCAGCTCCCGCAGCTCCGGGCGCGGGTCCACGCCCAGCTCCTCCGCGAGCAGCCGCCGCGTGTCCGCGTACACCGCCAGCGCCTCGGCCTGCCGCCCGGCCCGGTACAGGGCCAGCATCAGCAGCTCGCGCAGCCGCTCCCGCAGCGGGTGCTCCGCCGTCAGCGCGGTCAGTTCCGAGACGGCGGGCGAGTGCCGGCCCTGCTCCAGGTCCAGTTCGAGCCGCAGCTCCAGGAGCTGGAGCCGCCACTCCTCCAGCCGCACCCGCTGCGCCCGCGCGTACGGTCCCGGCACCCCCGCCAGCACCTCGCCGTCCCACAGCGCCAGCGCCCGGCACAGCTCCTCGCGGGCCCCGGCCAGGTCCCCGGCGGCCCGGGCCTTCTCCGCCTCGGCGGCCCGCTCCTGCGCCACCACGAGGTCCAGCGCCCCGTCCGCCAGGCCGCGCACGGCGTAGCCGCCCGACTCGCTGACCAGCACACCGGGGGTGAGCACCTTGCGCAGCCGGGACGCGTAGGTGCGCACCGCCGCGAGCGCCTGCGACGGCGGCTCCGCGCCCCAGAGGGCGTCGATCAGCTCGGGCGCGGTCGCCGTGCGGCCCTCGCGCAGCAGCAGCGCGGCGAGCAGCGCGCGCTGCTGGGGCGAGCCGGTGGGCAGCGTCTCCTCCCCGTGCCAGGCGCGCACGGGCCCGAGGACAGCGAAGCGCAGCGCGGCCGTACCGGGGCTCCGCTGCTCCGGTACGCGCGTCACACCGTCCATGCAGTCCCCCTAGGCTTCCTCAGCAACCAGGTCAGTTTGCCTTGTTCATGCCGACCTCGTCAGCCGTGGGAGACGCCGATCACAGGTCCCTCACGGGCTCTCCCGCCGTCGCGGACCCCGGTGCCGGGCCGCGCGCCCGCCCACCGGGGCCGTCCCGGCGGAACGGTGCGGGCGGGCGGCGGGCACGGGGGAGCGCTCCCGCGCGCGCACCGGGCGGGCGGCCGTCACCGCCCCCGCCGAGGCGCCCGGTCGGGGAACGCGGACGTCAACTCGACGACACTGAAAGAAGGCTGACGGGGCGCCAGGAGGTGGTGCGCGAGGACGGGCTCCCTCCCTCGCCGACCGCTCCCGCGGTGCCGGGGACACCGCCGCGCTCCGCCTCCCGGCCCGCGCCCCGGCCGGGTGCCCCGCTCGTATGCTCGACGAATGACGACTTCCGTGAATTCCGGGAACGGGCCCGCAGATTCCTCCGGCCCCACCGAGAACTCCATGCGTCGCGCCCTCAGGCGCGCCCGGGACGGTGTCGCCCTCGACACGGCCGAGGCCGCAGTGCTGCTCCGGGCGCGCGGCGAGCACCTGGCCGATCTGACCGCCTCCGCCGCCCGGGTCCGGGACGCGGGCCTGGAGGCGGCGGGACGGCCGGGCGTCATCACCTACTCGAAGAGCGTCTTCATCCCCCTCACCCGGCTCTGCCGGGACACCTGCCACTACTGCACCTTCGTCACCGTCCCCGGCAAGCTGCGCCGCGCCGGCCACGGGATGTTCCTCTCCCCGGACGAGGTCCTCGACATCGCCCGCAAGGGTGCCGCGCTCGGCTGCAAGGAAGCCCTGATCACCCTCGGCGACAAGCCCGAGGACCGCTGGCCCGAAGCCCGGGAATGGCTCGACGCCCGCGGCTACGACGACACCATCGCCTACGTGCGGGCCGTCTCCATCCGCGTACTGGAGGAGACCGGTCTGCTGCCGCACCTCAACCCGGGCGTCCTGACCTGGACGGACTTCCAGCGCCTCAAGCCGGTCGCCCCCTCCATGGGCATGATGCTGGAGACCACCGCCACCCGCCTCTGGTCCGAGCCCGGCGGCCCCCACCACGGCTCCCCCGACAAGGAACCCGCCGTACGGCTGCGGGTGCTGGAGGACGCCGGGCGCTCCTCCGTCCCCTTCACCTCCGGCATCCTCATCGGCATCGGCGAGACCCCCGAGGAGCGCGCCGAGTCCCTGTTCGCGCTGCGCCGGATCGCCCGCGCCCACCACGGCGTCCAGGAACTCATCATCCAGAACTTCCGCGCCAAGCCGGACACCGCGATGCGGGGCATGCCGGACGCGCAACTGGACGAACTGGTCGCCGCGGTGGCCGTCGCCCGGCTCATCATGGGCCCCTCCGCCTGCCTCCAGGCCCCGCCCAACCTCGTCGACTCCGAGTACGAGCGGCTGATCGGCGCCGGAATCGACGACTGGGGCGGCGTCTCCCCCCTCACCATCGACCACGTCAACCCCGAGCGCCCCTGGCCCCGGATCGAGGAACTCGCCGCCAGGTCCCGCGCGGCCGGCTTCGCACTGCGCGAACGGCTCTGCGTCTACCCGGAGTTCGTGCGGCGCGGCGAGCCGTGGCTCGACCCGAGGCTGCGCCCCCACGTGGCCGCGCTGGCCGACCCGGAGACGGGCCTGGCCCGCCCGGACGCCGTGGTCGTCGGGCGCCCCTGGCAGGAGCCCGACGAGGTCTTCACCGCCACCGGCCGCACCGACCTGCACACCGCCATCGACACCGAGGGCCGCACCGCCGACCGCCGCGAGGACTTCGACGAGGTCTACGGCGACTGGGCCGCCCTGCGCGAGGCCGCCGCCCCCGGCATGGTCCCCGAACGCCTCGGCACCGATGTGCGCGGCGCCCTGGCCACGGCCGCCGACGACCCGGAGCGGCTCACCGACGACGAGGCGCTGGCGCTGCTGCACGCCGACGGCCCCGCCCTGGACGCCCTGTGCCGGATCGCCGACGACGTGCGCGCCGCGGCGGCCGGGGACGACGTCACCTACATCGTGACGCGGAACATCAACTTCACCAACGTCTGCTACACCGGCTGCCGCTTCTGCGCCTTCGCCCAGCGCCGCACCGACGCCGACGCCTTCACCCTCTCCCTCGACCAGATCGCGGACCGCGCCCAGCAGGCGTGGGAGGTGGGCGCCGTGGAGGTGTGCATGCAGGGCGGCATCCACCCGGACCTGCCCGGCACGGCGTACTTCGACATCGTGCGCGCGGTGAAGGCCCGCGTCCCCGGCATCCATGTGCACGCCTTCTCCCCGATGGAGGTCGTCAACGGCGCGACCCGCACCGGGCTCTCCGTCCGCGAGTGGCTGACCGCGGCGAGGGAGGCCGGACTGGACTCCATCCCCGGGACGGCGGCCGAGATCCTGGACGACGAGGTCCGCTGGGTCCTGACCAAGGGCAAGCTGCCCGCCGCCACCTGGACCGAGGTCGTGGAGACCGCCCACGGGCTGGGCATCCGCTCCTCGTCCACGATGATGTACGGCCATGTCGACCAGCCCCGGCACTGGCTCGGCCATCTGCGCACGCTCGCGGGGATCCAGCGGCGCACCGGCGGCTTCACCGAGTTCGTCACCCTGCCCTTCATCCACACCAACGCCCCGGTCTACCTGGCGGGCATCGCGCGCCCCGGCCCCACCGCCCGGGACAACCGCGCGGTCACGGCGATGGCCCGGCTGCTGCTGCACCCCTGGGTGCCCAACATCCAGACGAGCTGGGTCAAACTGGGCGCCGAGGGGGCCGCGGAGATGCTCCGCTCGGGCGCGAACGACCTCGGCGGGACGCTGATGGAGGAGACGATCTCGCGCATGGCCGGCTCGTCCTACGGCTCCTACAAGTCGGTCCGGGACCTGATCGGCATCGCGGACGCGGCGGGCCGTCCGGCGAGGCCGCGCACCACCCTCTACGGCGAGGTCCCCGAGGAGCGCCGCCGCGCCGCCGCGGCCTCGGACGGACATCTGCCGAGGCTGCTGCCGGTGCTGGACTGAGGGCGGGCACGCCGGGCCCGCCGCAGGGGAGCGGAGGGCCCGGCGCGGTGGGGCGCCCCGCCGGGGCGTGCCGACCGGCCGGGGCGCCGGGGCGCGGTCCCCGCGGCCGGAACCGGGAGGCCGGGGCCGGGGCGGAACCGGGGGGCGGGGGCCGGGAACGGAGTCCCGGCGGGCACGGGGAGCGGGGGTCCCGCCCCAGTAGGATGATCCGACCCCGAGTCCTTCGGGGATGTCGTAGCTGAGGAGATGCGTGCCCGTGCCTGCCCGACTTCCCTCGTGGGCCTGGGTCTCCGGACTGACTGTGGGAGCGGTGGCGGCGGTGGGCTTCCTGGCCGTCAAGGCGGACCAGGGCCCGCACCCCGCCGCCCCGGTCGCCAAGCCCCGCCCGGCGGCCTCGGCGGGCGCGCACCCCGCCCCCAAGGAGACGGCCCCGCCCCCCGCCCCGGACGGTTCCGGGAGCGGACGGCGCATCGTCTACTCGCTGGGGCAGGACCGGGTCTGGCTGATCGACGCCAGCGACACCCCGCGCCACTCCTTCGCGGTCTGGCCGGGCACGGTCGACCCCGGCCCCGGCACGTACCGGATCAGCACCCGCCGCGAGGAGCCCACGACGGGCTCCGACGGCGTCCGAATAGAGCAGATCCTCTACTTCGCCCAGCGGAACGGCGTCTGGGTGGCCTTCTCCAACGCCGTCGACGGCTCCTCGCCCCCGCCCTCCGCCGAGGGCCGCACGACCGGCGGCATCCGCCTCCCGAAGAAGGCGGGCGACGCCCTGTGGAGCTTCGGCACCCAGGGCACGACGGTCATGGTGGTCGCGTAGCGGACCCGGCCCGCGCCCGCCGCTCCGGCAGGCGCACGCGCGGGGCCGCCCCCGCCGCGCCCCGGCCGACGGGTCCGTCAGTCCGCGTGCCCGCCGACGAACCCGAGGAACCCGGCCCAGGACGCGTCCGCGAAGGAGAGGCGGGCAGTGTGGGGGGTCTTGGAGTCACGGACGTGCACCGCCGTGCCGGCCAGGGCGACCTCGACGCACTCCGGGCCGTCGTTGCTGCTGTAGCTGCTCTTGAACCACTCCAGGGCGGGGGTCATGTCTCTTCTCCCAGGACTTTCTCGATGAAGGTCAGTGACTCGCGGGGGGTGAGGGCCTGCGCCCGGATCATGCCATAGCGCATTTCGAGGATCTGCACGTTCCGGGGATCGCTCACGTGCCGGCTGTGCAACTGGGCCTCCAAGTGCCCGAGCGCCTTTCCGCTCTTGAGCTTCAGAAGCTGGAAGGCCCCTGCCATCCCCGCGTGGTCCTCGCGATCCGTCGGCATCACCTGGATCTCCACATGCCTCAACCCCCCGATCTCCAGCAGGCGTTCGAGCTGCTGCCGTAGCACCATTCTTCCCCCGAGCGGCCTGCGCAGCGTCACCTCTTCCTGGACAAAGGTGAGCATCGGGCGCGGGGTCCGGTCGAAGACGGCCTTGCGGGCCATCCGCGCGGCGACGTGGTTGTCGACCTCCTCCTCCGTGAACGCCGGCCGCCGCATCGCGTACAACGCGCGTGCGTAGTCGGGTGTTTGCAGGAGACCATGGATGTGGTGCCCCGCATAGGCGCCGAGTTCGATCGCCTCGGCCTCCAACTTGGCCTGGTCGCGGACCTTCTTCGGGTAGTGGGCCTCCTCCACGTCCTTCTTCATCGCCGAGAGCATCCCGCCCGCGCGCAGTGCCTCGTCCGCCGCGTCCAGGAAGTCCGGCTTCGGGATGCGCCGGCCGCGCTCGACGGCCGAGACCATGTCGCCGCCGTAGCCGATCCGGGCGCCCAGGGCGGGCTGGTTCATCCCCGCCGCCTCGCGCCACAGCCTGATCTGCCGGCCGACCGTCCGCAGTACGGCCGCGGCCTCCTCGTCCTCCATGCCTGCCTCCCCGGGGCACCGCCCCGCGACCACGGTGGGCACCCGTGCGGTGACGCCTGGTACCGGGGTCCTGGCCGCTCAGCGTAGGACCGGCGGGCGGCGCCGGGGGCGGGAGCCGGAAATCCGGCCCCCCTCGGGGTGAACGCCGGGAAGGGAGCGCGCCCCGGACCCGGCCCGGTGCCGTCACCCGCCGTGCGGCGGGACGGTGCGCGGGCGCCACGGATTCGCCACATTCTCCCCCCTGAATCCGCCGTCCCCGGTCGATTACAGTGCTCGCGTCGCACGTACGCGCGGTGCCTCGGGGAGGTCAGGTGGGCACGACAGCCGGGGCCGCCGTATGGGGGCGTGCCGAGCAGCAGGACTTCCGCAGCCGGGTGCGCGGGACCCTGCTCGGGGCGGCCCTCGGGGACGCGCTCGGGGCGCCCGTCGACCGCATGGACCTCGACGGCATCCGGGAGGCGCACGGCCCCGAGGGACCGGCGGGCCCGGTCGCCCCCGCCCACGGGAGGCGCGGCGCGGTCACCCATCTCACCCAGCTCACCCTGTTCTCCGTGGACGGCCTGATCCGCGCCCAGGTGCGGCGCGACACCGGCGCCTGGCACCCTCCGACCGACCTGCACCGGGCGTACCGGCGCTGGATCTCCACCCAGCACGACTGGGGCCCCGACGAGCGGCGCGAGGACGACGGCTGGCTGGCCCGCGAGGAGTGGCTCTACGCCCGCCGGGACGCCCCGCGCTGCCTGCTGCTGGGCTTCGGCGACCGGACGATGGGCACCCCGGACGCCCCCCGGAACCCGGGGGAGCGGGGACCGGAGGCCGCCGCCCGCTCCGCGCCGTTCGGACTGCTGGTCGGCTGGGAGCCCCATCTGGTGGTGCAGCTCGCCGTGGAGTGCGCGGTGCAGACCCACGGCCACCCCGCCGGATACCTCGCGGCGGGCGCGTACGCGGTGGTGGTGCACGGGCTGGCGCGCGGTGACAGTCCGGAGGGGGCCGTGCGGCGGGCCCTCGCCCTGCTCGCCGCCCGCACCGGCCACGAACCCGTGTCGGACGCCCTGCGGCGGGCCCTGGGCGCGGTGCGGCAGGGGCTGCCGACCTCCGGCCGGGTGGCGGAGCTGGCCGGTGAGGGCGCCGCCCACGGGCTGGTCGCCGCCGCCGTGTACTGCGCCCTCGTCGGCGAGGACGTCCGCCACGGGCTGCGGCTCGCCGTCAACCACGGCGGGCCCTCCGCCGCCACCGGTGCCCTGACCGGCGGGCTGCTCGGCGCCCTGCACGGCGAGACGGCCCTGCCCCCGTCCTGGCTGGCCGAGCTGGAGGGCCGCCCGACGATCCTGGAACTGGCCGACGACTTCGCCATGGAGATGACCCAGGGCCCCGCCCTGCACGGCCCGGCCGGCTCCTCCCCGGGCTGGCTCACCCGCTACCCGAGGGCCTGAACGGACGCCCCGGGCCTCCCGCCTACTTCAGCTCGTCCGGGCAGGGCGTGCCGCGCGGCACCGTGTACGGGGCGGCCAGGCGGTAGGTGCCCGCCTCCGGCGCGAGCAGCGTCGTCCACTTGTCGCCCTCGGCGGTCTCCTCCGTCTCCATGAGGCAGCCGTTGACGTTGTCGAAGGTCTTCGGGGTGCCCTGGGGCGCGTTCCGGGACTCCTCCGTCTCCTGCGGCGGCTGGAGCTTCTTGCCGTCCGGCCCGACCAGGCTCAGCCACGGCGAATACGGCAGCCGGACCAGGACGCGGCCCGGTTCCCGCACGTCGATGGTCCACTCGCCCTGCTCCGCCCGGCGCACCTCGGCGTCCGGCTCGGCCAGCGGGGTCGGGTCGGTCACCCGGAAGAGCTGCCAGTTGGCGTCGCCCCAGATCTGCTGGAGGTACGGCAGCCCGCGCTGCACCAGCTCCCGCTCGCGCTGGCCGCCGTCCCCGTCCGGCTCGCCCTTGGGCAGCACCACGAAGCGCACCGCCCAGCGGCGCAGCCAGTCGTGGTAGTTCGCGGAGTTGAGGGTGTCGTCGTAGAAGAGGGGGTTGCGCTCCATGTCGGCCTGGCGGTTCCAGCCCCGGGCCAGGTTCACGTACGGCGCCAGCGCGGAGGCCTCGCGGTGCGAGCGGGCCGGGACGACCTCCACCCGGCCCTGGGCGGCGCCGACCCCCTGCAACTCGTTGACCAGCGGCGCCAGCTCGCGCGCCCAGGAGGCGGCCGGGGTGGTGTGCACCACGTCGTCGACGGACTTGTAGCCGATCCAGACGCCGAAGCCGACCAGCGCCAGCACCGTCGCGTACCACTTGCGCGAGCGGGGGACCGTGAACGGCAGCGCCGCCGCCAGCGCCACCCCGGCGAACAGCATCGCCAGCCGGGTGATGTTGGAGCCGATCTGGGAGCTGATCAGCCAGACCAGCAGCACGCCCAGCCCGTACACCGCCGAGGTGATGCGCACCGTCCACCAGGAGGTGGGCACCAGCGCGAGGACCAGTCCCGCGTAGAGCAGCGGCAGGGCCGCCGAGGCGAAGGACATGGGCTGGGTGCCGGAGAAGGGGAACAGCCACGACGACAGGGCGACCACCGCGGCGGGCGCCAGCCCCAGGGCCCAGGCGCCGGGGCGGCGCTTCTGCAGGAACAGGGCCACCGCGACCAGGCCCACGAAGAGGCCGGACACCGGCGAGGCCATCGTGGACAGCGCGGCCAGCGGCGCCGCGCACAGCGCCTTCGCCCAGCGCTTGTGGCGCCAGCGGTACGGCCAGCAGAACACCGCCGCGACCGCGGCCAGCGCGAACATCATGCCCAGGCCGAAGGTGACCCGGCCGGAGACCGCGTTGCCCATCAGCCCGAACAGGCCGGCCAGCGTCGCCCACAGCGGATTGCGCACCACCCGGCCGCGGATCAGGATCATCGTCAGCAGCCCGGCCGACAGGGTGCCCGCGATCATCATGGTGGTGCGGACGCCGAGCAGCGACATCAGGTACGGCGACACCACGCTGTACGAGACCGGGTGCATGCCGCCGTACCAGGCCAGGTTGTACGCCGAGTCCGGGTGGCGGCCGACGAACTCCGCCCACGCGTCCTGCGCGGCGAGATCGCCACCGCTGTTCGCGAAGGTGAAGAACCAGACGACGTGGAGGACCCCGGCCAGGGCGGTGACGGACAGCACGGGGTGGCGCAGCATGCGCGCGCGCACGGCCAGCACGGCCGCGGTCGCCCGCCGGGGGGCGGCGGTGCGGGGGCCGGCGCCGCCGGGCTCGCCGGGGATCGCGGAGGTGCCGGAGGTCCCGGGGGCTCCGGCGGCGGTGCCGGTGCCGGCGGTCGTGCCGGCCGCGGTGCCGGCGGTGGTGGTGCCGTGGCCGGTGGCGCCCGGTCCGGTCGCGGTGGTTCTGGAGTCCGCGGGGGCGGCGGGTGGCGCGTGGGGCACGGGGGACACCCCGCTCACTGGGGCCGCCGGGTCCGCGCCCGTCTCGCCGGGGCTCACGGGAGCGGCGCCGTCGTCGTCAGCGGCACGGGCGCTCCCGCGGGGTCCGGGCACGCGGGGGCGCGGGCCGCCCCGCTGGCCCGGTTCGGCGTCGTCGGCATGTGTCGGCTCCGCAGTGGCCACCTGAAGGCACTCCCGTGTCCTGTCTCCGCTGTCCGGCCGCGTCCCGTCCCGTGGTGTTCACGTCCCCGTTCCCCGGGAGGGCGGCCCGCACCGTCTCGTGACGCTAGCACGCACCCCCGGGGAGCCGCCTTCCCGTTCCCGGGCGGCCCCCGGGCGCGCGTGCCCGGTCAGCCGAGGCGGGTCAGCTTGTCCGTGAAGGACGGTTCGACGAGATCCCGCTCCAGCGCCACCGGCACCTTGACCGCGCCCTTGGTGCCGTCGCCGACGGTGAGCGTGCCGACCTTGGTCCCGGCGGGTGCGCCGTGGGGGACGGCGTCGGGCTTGAGGGCCAGGTCGACCTTGCTCCCGGACCAGCCGATCGCCTTGACGTCCTTGGTGACGACCACCGGCGTACGGCCGCCCATGCCGTTGTCGACGTACCCGACGACGGCCCCCTTCTTGAGGACGGTGTCCGACGTCAGGGCCTCCCGGGCGGAGAGCATGGCGGCCTTGCTCACCGCGTTGACGACGTCGATGTTCGACGCCCCCCACTGGCCGAGGATCGCGCCCACCACCGTCGCCGTCTCGCCGTCGACCTCCTTGGTGGCGGCGAAGAGCAGGTTTCCGCCGGCCTTGGTGGTGGTGCCGGTCTTGATGCCGATGGCCCCGTCGTACGGCACGAGCGTGTTCCAGTTGCGGTGCCGCGTGCCGGTCGGGTCGGTCCACTCGGGGAGCTTGGTGATCTCCACCAGGGCCGGCATGTTCACCACCTCGTTGCCGAGCTTGACCTGGTCCTCCGCCGTGGAGACGGTGGTCGCCTCCAGGCCGGACGGGTCCGTGTAGGTGGTGTTCTTCATCCCGAGCCGCTTGGCCGCGTCGTTCATCTTCTCGACGAAGGCCGACTCCGAACCGGCGCTCCAGCGGCCCAGCAGGCGCGCCACGTTGTTCGCGGACGGGATCATGAGCGCCGACAGCGCCTGCCTCAGGGTGAGGGTGTCGCCCTCCCTGATGGTGTTCAAGGTGGACTCGCCGTCGGTCTCGTCCCGGCCGCCCTCGTGCTCGGCCTTCTCGTCGACGGGGATCTTCGGCCCTTCCTCGCCCGGCTTCAGCGGGTGCTCCTTGAGGACGACGTAGGCCGTCATGGTCTTCGCCACCGAGCCGATGGGCACGGGCTTCTGCTCACCGAAGTGGTCCATCGTGCCGAGCCCGTTCGCGTCCATCCAGCCCTGCCCCTGGTCGGGCCAGTCCAGGTGGACCGGGTCGCCCGCGAAGGTGTGCTCGGCGGCGGCCGTCAGCGTCAGCGTGGGCTGCGGCAGCGGGCGCAGGGCCTGCACGGTAGCGAAGACGATCACCAGCAGGACGAGTACCGGCGTCCAGATCTTGACCCGGCGCACGGTCGTGCGCAGCGGGGTCTCCGGGGGCGGTGGCGTGTTCGTCAGCTCCGCCAGCAGGTCCAGCGGCGGCTTCGGCGGCATCGGCTGCTGCCGGGTGTGCTCCGCGCCGGGCCCCGGCAGGGCCGTGGTGGGGCCGCCATGGGGCCCCTGTGGCCGCTGGGGCGCCTGGGGCGCACCGAACGGACCGACGGAGTGTCCGGGGCCGAACGGGGGCGTGGAGGGGCGCTGGGTGGCCGGGTCGTCCTTGAGCGCGACGAACCGGCTGCCGCGGTCGCCGCCCGGCGCGGGCCTCCGCCCGGCCCCGGGCTCGTCCGGTCCGGTGCCGTCCGTCCCGGGCTCCCCGGCCGTCCTGCCGAGGTCGCCGATCTTCAGCGTGGTCGTCAGCTGGTCGACGGAGGGCCGGGAGGGTCGCAGGGTCTTGAAGACGGCGGTGGGCCGGTCGACGTGGCGGTCGCCGGTGCCCGGAGCGTCGGCGGTGGCGTCGTCGGCCTCGTCCCTGCCGTCGGCGTCGGTGTCGTCAGCGCCGTCGGCGTCGTCGGCGTCGTCGGCGTCGTCGGTCCGGGGGCCGGTGCCTTTGGCGGGGCCGGGGGCTCCGGGGGTCCGCGTGCTCCCGGTGGTCCCGGCGCTCCCGCCCTCGCCGTCGGTGCCGGTGTCCGCGTCGGCGTCCTCGCCGGTGTCGGCCGTGGCCCCGTCGGAGGGGGCCGGCCTCTTGTCGGCCGTGGACACCCATGCCGCGACCGCCTTGCGCAGCCGCACGTCACCGGTGCCGTCGGAGGCGTTCCCCGGCGTCGCGGGGGCGGGGCCGTCCCCGGCGCCGCCCTCGTCGCCCCCGTCGGCGTTCCGCCCGTCGGCGGGGCCGTCGGCGGCCAGGGGCGTGCCATCGGTGTCGTCCCGGTCGTCGGCGGCCGTTTCCTTCGCGGGCGCGCTCCCGGCGGGCGGGCCGCCGGCGGGGGCGCGCCCGGTGGCGGGCGCCACGGCGGGGCCGCTGCCGGTGTCCCGGGCACTCGCGGTGCCGCCGGAGGCCGGGGGCGCCTTCGTGCCGGCCTCCGCGTCCGTGTCCGGCTTCGCACCGGGCCCGTCAGTCCGGTCCCCGGTGCCGCGCGCGTCGTCCTCGGTGCCGTCGGCGCTGTCCGCGTCGTCGCGGCCCGCGTTCCCGCCCGTCCGCCTGTCCGCCGTGGACACCCACGCGGCCACGGCGTCGCGGAGGGAGCCCTCGCTCCCCGGCTCCCGGGCCGGACCACCTGAACCGTCCGAGCCGCCACGGGCGGCACCCGGCTCCGGGTCCGGCGCGGTCGCCTCCGCCGGGTCCGGCGCGGACGCCGCCACGGTCTCGGGCTCCGCCGAGGACTCCGGCTTCCCGGCGGCGGTCCCGGCCTTGGACGCCGCTTCCGGCCCGGCCCCGGAACCGTCCTCGGCCGCCGGGACGTCCGTCCCGGTCCCGTCCTCCGCCTCGCGCACGGACAGCACCCGCGTACCCGTGTCCGCGCCGCCGCGCGCCCCGGCGGACGCCGACGGCTCCCCGTCGGTCCCGCGCGCCACGGCGGAACGGGGGTCGCCCGCCCCGTCCGCTCCGTTCCTCGCCCCGGGAACCGGACCCGCGCTCTCCGACGCCGTCTCCTCCGGCGTACCGCGCTGCTTCGACCTCTCGGGGGACTCGCCCGCCACCGATGCCTCCTCCATGCGCCGCACGACCAGCGTGCGGTAACGAACCATGTACCAGTGTCATGTGTAAGGGGGGAACCCACGCCGAAGACGAGAACGACATACCTACCGGTTCCACTACGAACCGGTCACGCACCCTCGACAGACCAATGTGAGAGGGGTCACCCTGTCATTCATCCACGCGGGGAGGCATGGATGGGCAGGAGCCGCAGAACACTTCCGGAGGAGCTTCTGCTGCTGGCGTTGGACCCGGCCACGGGTACCACCGCGCAGCCGCAGTCGCTCGATCTGGGTCTGGCCGGAGCACAGCTGGTGGAGCTGGCGCTGGCCGGACGGATAGCCCCAGACGGGGATCGTATCGCCGTGGTCGTGCCACGGCCGACTGGAGATCCGACACTCGACTGCGCGTTGGAACTGCTGCGAAGGCGCGGCGCTCCCGTACGGGCGGTCAACTGGATAGGCGGGCCCCGGCTGGGGTTGCGCCAGACCTACCTCTCGCATCTGGAGCGGTGCGGCATGGTGCATGCCGTCGAGGGCCAGATGTGCGGGGTGCTGCCGACGACTCGCTACCAGGCGACGGACACGGCGATCAGCCGGGAGATCAGGACCCGGCTGGACTCGGCGATCCGCACCGGTGTACCACCGGACCCGCGGACCGCGGCGCTCGCCGCGCTGGCCCACGCGGTCGGCCTCGGCAAGCACCTCTACCCGGGCAACGAGGGACGCTCGTCGCGCTCCCGCTTGCGGGACCTCATCCGGCACGACCCCATGGGCGGCCTGGTGGCGCACGCGGTGATGGACGTCCAGAACGGCGCGGCGGCCCAGCCGCGCCGGGGCCCGGCGGCCACCGGCCGGCAGGCCGCGGCGGGCAGGCCCGTCGCGGAGCCGGCCCGAGGGGTTCCGGCGCAGCCGCGCCACGGGTCCATGGCGCGTGCCGTGGCCCACTGAACCCCCGGACCACCACGGAGGCCCACCGCGCCACGGCCGCGGTGACCGCGCCGTACCCGAACCGCCCGCGGGCGCACCGCCCGCCGGCGCACCACCGCAGTACCGAACCGCCGCACCACCAGTCCCCGGGCGCCCGGCTACGGGAGCCGCAGAACCGCGCGGGGCGGCGGAACCGACCGGCCTCCGGACCCCCGGACCGGGTGAAACGGTTCCGCCGCCCCGCGCGGCCGTACCCGCCCGGCGGCGTCCTCGCCGCGCGGGGGCGGCGCTCCCGGGCGCGGCGCGGCCCGCGGCGACGGCGGCGGAACCCACGGAGAGGAGTGGCCGACCGAACTGGCGTGTACGCGGGGCACATCGACCGTTTGGCAGCGGTGGCCCGCACCTTGGTGGCAGTCTGCTCAGCAGCAGATACGCAAAGTGGCAAAGATGAGTCACGCAGCCGGAGGTGCACGTTCCGTGGCGTCCCATGTCAATCCCACCGTCAGACGGCGCCGGCTGGGCCAGGAGCTGCGCAGGCTCCGCGAGCTCAAGGGCATGACGGCGGAGGAGGTGGCGGACCGGCTGCTGGTCTCGCAGTCCAAGATCAGCCGCCTGGAGAACGGGCGGCGCAGCATCAGCCAGCGCGACGTGCGCGACCTGTGCAACGTCTACGAGGTCGAGGACCAGCGCGTCGTCGACTCGCTGATGCAGATGGCCAAGGACTCCCGCCAGCAGGGCTGGTGGCACGCCTTCGGCGACATCCCGTACAGCGTCTACATCGGCCTGGAGACCGACGCCGAGTCGCTGCGCACCTACGAACCCCAGATCATCACCGGTCTGCTGCAGACCCGCTCGTACGCCGAGGCGCTGATCCAGGGCGCGTTGCCGGAGACCGTGGTCGCGGACATCGAGAAGCGCATCCAGGTGCGCATACGGCGGCAGGAGCGCGTCTCCGCCGACAGCAACCCGCTCCGGCTGTGGGTGGTCCTCGACGAGTCCGCGCTGCGCCGGGTGGTCGGCAGCCGCCAGGTCATGCGCGAACAGCTGGAGTACGTCGCGGAGATGTCGCAGCTCCCGCACATCACGGTGCAGGTGCTCCCGTTCGACGTCGGAGCGCATCCCGGTGTCAACGGCCAGTACTCCATCCTGGAGTTCGCGGACACCGCCGACTCCAGCGTCGTCTACATCGAGGGCGTCACCAGCGACCTGTACCTGGAGAAGGCGCAGGACGTGCAGAAGTACACGGTGATGTACGAGCACCTGAGGGCGCAGGCGCTGAACGTCGAGCAGTCCCGCCGGCTCATCGAGCAGATGGCGAAGGAGTACGCGCGCTGACCCTCCCCGGCGGGCCCGTGCCCGCCGTCCGCACCGCACCGGGGCCTCGGCACACCCTCCGCACCGGAGGGGACCGGGGCCCGTTCCGCGTGCCGGGGGCGGCTCCCGGGGCCGGTGGGGCCGGGGTGGCGGAGGCGGGATGGTACACCCCGGGAAGGTCGTACTGGAAGGCCGGATTGGTATATGCCATCCGGTCGGGTGAATGACTCCTCCGAATGGCGGGGTCTGCGAGTAGCGTCCATCACGCCAGCGATCACACGACGTTGGCGTGAACCGTGCCGTCGCCGCCCGGCGGACCGCGGCGCGGCGACCCACTTCAGAGACTCGCCAGAGGAGCAGACATGGCAATCCTTCAGGGCGCCCAGGAATCGTGGATCAAGTCCTCCCACTCCGGGGGCAACGGCGCGTGCGTCGAGGTCAGGTCCCCGGTCGTGGCGGCACTCTCCGTCCGTGACTCCAAGGTCACCGACGGCCCCGTGCTGGCCTTCCCCGCCGGGGCGTGGAACACCTTCGTGGCCTCGGTCAAGGCGTAACTCCGGTACCACGTGACGCCGGTGCGCCCGCCCCGCCGGTGTCCGCACCACCCGGTACGGCACCACCGGTGCCCGTACCTCCGGCGCCTTCGGCGGTGCCCTCTCGGCCGGTGCGCCGACCTTGCCGAGAGGGCCCCGCCGGGCCGCCGGCCCCGGACTCCTCGGGGCCCTGCCGCCAGGGCCTGTCCGACGATTCCCTTCTGCCTCACGACGCCAGGCACGCACTCTCGACGCACCGGCCCCAGCCCCGGGTACGTCCGGTACGAATCCCGGGGCCGGCGCGCCGGGAGCACGCACCTGACGCCGCACGGCCGCCCTGCGGGCGACGACGGCAAGGGTCGGACAGGCTCCGGGACCCGACCCGTACGCGCGTCGGCGGCGGTGCCGTGCCGCGTCGGCGCCTCGTGTCGAACCCGTCCCCGGCCGTCCGCCCGCGCGGGCACCGGGCCGGGCCCGTGCCGGTACCGCCCCGCCCGGGTCGGCCGGAACGCCCCGCGTCCCGGGTGCCGGAATCCCGGGTGCCGGGTGCCGGGAAACCCGGGTGCCCGCCGGGATCGCGGGACCGGCCTCAGCGCACGGGGAACGCCACGTCGCACACCGGGTCGTCGGGGCCCGCCGCGTCCCAGTCCGCGAAATACACCTCGCGGCACGGCCCGTCCACCGACAGGCCCCGGGCCGCGACCCACTGCTCCACCGCCTCGAAGGCGGCCGCCAGCCGGGGGTGCGCCACCTCGGCCCGGGTGATCCTGGTGTACGCCAGCCGCCGCGCCGGTTCCACCCGGAACCGGACGGCCGTGCCCCGGTCCCGGCCCCGTTCTGCCGCCCATGCCCGCGCCGCCGCCGCGTCCGCCACGGGGACGCAGCACTCCGCCGGGCCGTCGCTCTCCGCCGACACCTCGGAGTGGTAGACGACGAACGGCGCCCCCGCCACCCCGCCGCAGTCGCGGGCCGCCTCCTCCAGCCGGCCCAGCGAGGCGCCGATCCATGCGGGCAGCCCGTCCACCAGCGTGTGCCGCGTCTCGGTGAGCACCACCCGCTCGGGGACCTCCACCGTCGCGACCGCGAACTCCGCTTCCCCTGCCGACCCGTTCATCCCTGGCTCCCTTCCCGACAGCCGTCCGCGGAGGTGCGCGGCGAGGGCCCGCTGACCGGCGAACCTGGCCTCCGCCGCCGCCCAGTGGGCCTCCAGCAGTGCCACCGCCGCCGCCGGGCCTTCGGCCCGCAGCAGCTCGCCGATCCGGGCCAGCGGCATGTCGAGCTGCCGCAACAGCGCCACCAGCCGGGCCCGTTCGACCTGGCCCGCGCGGTAGTAGCGGTAGCCGGTGGCCTCGTCGACCCGGTCCGGCACCAGCAGCCCCAGCCGGTCGTACAGCCGCAGCGCCTTGGGCGACAGCCGGGCCCGTGCGGCGAACGCCCCGATGGTCAGGGCCTCCTCGGCGGGCGGGGTCCCCCCGCGGCCGTCCGTGCTGCCGTGCGTGCCGCCGTGCGCGCCGTCACCCATGCCGTGCTCCGCCCGCCCTTCCCGCCGTCATGGCCTCCGCAGTCCCGGCCTCCGCAGTCCCGGCCTCCGCCGCCGGGCGGCCTGTTCCGCCCGGCGACGACGAGGCTCGGGCCTGCCCCAGGGGCAAGGTCAACCTCCCGGGACCGTCAGGCCTCCAGCAGCCCCTCCACCGCGGCCACCAGCTCGGCCGCTTCCGGCTCGGTGCGCGGCGAGAACCGCCCGGCGACCCGGCCGTCCCGCCCGATCAGGAACTTCTCGAAGTTCCAGCGGACGTCCCCGGTGTGCCCCTCGGCGTCGGCGTGGCCGACGAGCCGGTCGTACAGCGGGTGCCGCTCCTCGCCGTTGACGTCCACCTTCTCCGTCATCGGGAACGTCACCCCGTATGTCGCCGAGCAGAAGTCCGCGATCTCCCCGGCGCTGCCCGGCTCCTGGCCCATGAACTGGTTGCACGGCACGCCCAGCACCGTGAACCCCCGCGCCGCGTACCGCTCGTGCAGCCGCTCCAGCCCCGCGTACTGCGGGGTGAGGCCGCACTTGGAGGCCACGTTGACCACCAGCACGACCCGCCCCGCGTACTGCGGGAGGTCCGCGCCGCCCCCCTGGAGGGCGTCGATCGGTACGCCGAGGGGGGAGTGCGCGTCGCCGGGTACCGCGTTCCGCTCGTTCTCTGAGGTCGTCATGGTCGGATGCTAGGGCCTCCCCAGGGTTCCCGCCGTGATCGGGGCGGTGCGTTCCGGCCGGTCCGGGCGGGGGCGTGCCGGGCGGGGCCGGGTGCGCGGGGGAGGGGCGGAGGGGGCGGCGACGCGGGGTGTCGACGGGGGCGGGGGCGCCTCGGGGGCGGGGAGTGCTCCGGGGGTGCGGGTGCCGGGGGCGGGGGTGCGCCGGGCACGTGAGCACCCCCGGGGTGCGGGCGACGGGGGCGGGGAGTGCTCCGGAGGTGCGGGCGCCGGGTTCCGCGGCCACGCTCCGCGGGCGGTCCGGTGCGGTGCGGTCCGGCGGGGCGGTCGGGGGCGGCGGGAGGGGCCGGGGCGGCCGACCCGCGCCGTGCGCCGGGCCCGGAGGCGGCCGGGTACTCGGGGTGGACCTGAGTACCCGGACTCAGGCCGCCGCCCCGCCGCGCGGGGACCCTGGACCCATGCCTGAGAACCTGCGGAATCCCGCTTCCCAGCTCCTGTCCGCTCTCTTACTGGCCGGGTTCGCGGCCTTGATGTGGGCCGCCTGGCTGGGCTGGGACCAGCTGCGCGACGTCCATCCCGACGGCACCGAGACCGGTCCGTACCAGACCTGGCAGGTCGTCGGCCTCGGCCTAAGCCTCCTGCTCCCGCTGGCCTGGGCCGCCGCGCGCCGCCTCGCCCCGGCCGCCGTGCTGGGCCCTCCGGTCGGACTGGCCCTCGCCGCCTACTACGACTGGTCGGACGACTCCAGCGGCCTCTTCGCCGTCGGCGTCTTCATGATCGCCGTGGGGAGCTTCCTCGGCTGCGGGTTCGCCGCGACGGTGATCCACGTGGCGCTGAGCAGGCGGACGGTCCGCGGCCACGGACACTGACGCCCGGGCGGGGCCGCCGGTACGGGGCCGGGCGTCGCCACCCGTACGGGGCCGGGCGTCGCCACTGGTACGGCCCGGACGGGCCGGGATCGCCGACGCGGGCCGCTCGGGCCCCGTGCGGGCCCGAGCGGGTGCCGGGACCCGGCGCTCCACCCGGGCCGCCCGCACCGGTCCCGCCCTCGGCGGTGTCTGGGGGTGCCCGCACTGGTTCCGTCCTCCGGCGGTGCCTGGGGGTGCCCGTACCGGTCCCGCCTTCCGGCGGTGCCTGGGGGTGCCCGTACCGGTCCCGCCTTCCGGCGGTGCCTGGGGGTGCCCGTACCGGTCCCGCCTTCCGGCGGTGCCTGGGGCCGCCCGCACCGGCCCCGCCCTCCGTCGGCGCGCCTGGGGTGCCGGCGCTGGTTCCGTCTTACGGCGGTGGTCGGGGCCGCCCGCACCGGTCCCGCCCTCCGGCGGCGCCCCGGGCCGCCCGCCGTGTCCGAGCCCGGACGCCCTCCGCCCGACGCGTGCCGCCGTCGCCGAGCACCCCCGCCGGGCGCGGGGTCCGCACCCTCCGGCTCCCGTGGGCGGCCCGGCCCGGCACGGCCTGCGTGCGGCAGGCCCGCCGACGACGTAGCGGCGCCATGGCCCCGGCCGACCGGACCCCTGCCCGCCCACTCCGCCCGGACCTCCGCCCGCCCGGACTCCTGCCCCGACCGCGCCGTCACCGGCCCACCCGTCCGCCCGGACCGCGCCGTCACCCGGCCCACCCATCCGGCCGGACCTCCGCCCGCCCCTTCCCGTACCCCGGGCGGGCGCCCCTGCCCCCCGTCCGGCGTGCCCGCGGGGGGTGATCAACGGCAAACAGGCGGACAATCCATACCATTACCCCTGACAAGGGCGGAAGCGGTCGAGGATTCCGGCCGGGCAGCGGGACGGCGGTGCGGGAGACACGTGATGAGCGACGAGACGGAGCGGCCGTCCAGCTCGATCGGGCTGGAGGTGTTCGAGACGGCCCCCGTGGCGGTCGTCGTCGCCCGCGGCCCCGAGCACCGCATCGCCTACACCAACGCCCTCTACCGCGAGACCTTCGGAGACCGGCCGCTCGGCCGGCCGCTGCGGGACGCCTTCCCCGATCTGGCGCAGACCGGCTACTGGGACATCTTCGACCGCGTCCTCGCCACCGGCCGCCCCGAGAAGGTCTCCACCGGCCCCATCGAACTCTCCTACCCCGGCACGACCGAGAAGACCACGCGGTACTTCAACTTCAGCGTCTCCCGGGCCGCCCTCGGCGAGGGCGAACGCGGGGTGCTGGCGGTCCTCGTCGAGGTCAGCGAGCAGGTCGGGGCAGCCCAGAACATCCGCGTCCTGGCGGAGGAGCGCCGCCGCGCCCTGCTCCGCTACGGCAGCCTCGTCAACGCCGGATCGCAGATGGTGTGGGTGACCGGGCCCATGGGCGGGATGAGCGAGCCCAGCCCCGGCTGGCAGCGGGTCACCGGGCAGACCTGGGAGCAGTTGCGCGGCGACGGCTGGATCGACGCGGTCCACCCCGACGACCGCGCCGCGATCATCACGGCCTGGGGCCGCGCCATGGCCGAGGTCCCCGCCACCTTCACCCACGTCTACCGGCTGCGCCTGGCCGGCGGCGGCTACCGGCACTTCGCCATCTACGCCACCCCCGTGCGCGACGGCGACAACGTCATCGAATGGGTCGGCACCAGCGCCGACATCGAGCAGCAGTGGCAGGCGGACCGCCGGGAGGAGCTGCTGGCCCGCGCCGCCGCGGCCACCGCCGACACCCGGAAGCTGGAGGAGATGCTCGACGCCCTCAGCCATGTGATCGTCCCCGATGTCGCGGACGCCTGCCGCGTCTACCTCCTGCCCCAGGGCCTCGACCGGCCCCCCGGGAGCCCGCTGACCGCCGAACGCGTCGTCACCCGCACCCGCCAGGGACTGCCCGACCTGCCCGAGCACCGCGCCGAGCACCTGGACCCCGGGAGCCCCCTGGTGCGCGCCATCGACCAGGGCCACCCCCTGCACGCCGTCTTCCCGCCCGGGAACCCCCCGCCCGGACTGGCCGCCCCCGGCAACGCGCCGTGGCTGCCCGAGCGCGCCAACAGCGTCGTCCTGCTCCCCGTCGTCGTGGACGGCACCACCGCGGCGCTGCTCGTCTCCTCCACCACCGGCGACCGGCAGCCCCTCGGCCGCCCCGAGATCGCCCTGCTGCGCGACCTGATCGACCAGGCCCATGTGCCGCTGCGCAACGCCCTGGAGTTCCAGCGCACCCGGCAGGTGGCGCTCGCCCTCCAGCGCAGCCTGCTCACCGCCCCGCCCGACGTGCCCGGCCTGGACATCGCGGTCCGCTACCGGCCCAGCGTGCTCGGCGCCGAGGTCGGCGGCGACTGGTACGACTCCTTCGTCCTGCGCGACGGCGCCGTCGTCCTGACCATCGGGGACGTCGCGGGCCACGACCTGCCCGCCGCCGTCACCATGAGCCAGATGCGCAACATGCTGCGCGGCTTCGCCCTGGACCGGGAGGAACCCACCGGGGAGATCCTGCGGCGCCTCGACATGGCCGTGCAGACCCTCTACCCGGAGGGCATCGCGACCTGCATCCTGGCCCGCGTCGAACGGCCCGCCTCCGGCCTCCGGCTCCAGTACTCCGTCGCAGGGCACCCGCCGCCCCTGCTCGTCGACCCCGACGGCACCGCCCGCTTCCTCACCGGTGCCGACAACCCCCTCATCGGCCTCGTCCCCGACCCGGCGCCCACCAGCGCCCACGAGCCCCTGCCGCCCGGCTCCACCGTCCTCCTCTACACCGACGGCCTGGTGGAACGCCGGGAGGAGGACCTGTGGACGGGGCTGGAACGCCTGCGCCACGCCGCCGCCGCGGTCGCCGGGCAGCCCCTCGGCGTCCTCTGCGACGAACTTCTCGCCGGACTCCTGCCCACCGGCGGCCCCGACGACGTGGCGATGCTCGCCCTGCGGGTGACGGACGGCCGGGTCGCCGGCTGACCCCGCCCGGACGGCAAGTGGCCGCCGAAGGAGGCGGGTCGGCGGGTGATCGGGGCCGCGCCGCGGACGCCGCGACCGTCACCGTGCCCGGACGTCCTGCGCGGTGCGGGCCGGCATACGGGTGACGGACCCGCCGCCCCCGTCGGCGGCGACCGCGGGGACGGCCGCGTCGGCGCCCGTGTCCCCGGCCCGGCGACTGCCGTACCGCCGGCCGGAGTCGACGCCCCGCTCCACGGCGATCCCTACTCCACGTCGATGCCGTACTCCCGGACCAGTTCCTCCAGGCCGCCCCGGTAGCCCTTGCCGCCGGGGACGAAGTCCCAGTCGCCGTTCGCCCGGCGGCGGAACGAGCCGAGGACGAGGGCGGTCTCGCCCGGCCGGCCGTCGGAGACCTCCAACTGGTCCAGCGGGGTCCCGCCGGAGTCCAGCAGCCGGATACCGGCGTCGGCGAAGCCGGACAGGTCGGCCGAGGGGTCCACGGCGGGGTCGACCGCGGCGATCACGACGAGCCGGTCGGCGCGCGACGGCAGGGCGTCGAAGCCGACCCGCAGGGCGGCCCTGTCGGGGGCGACGGGGTAGAGGGCGCGGACGGCGCCGTCGGGGGTCCGGGGGTTGTTGAAGAAGACGAAGTGGTCGTCGTCCAGCACCCGGCCCCCGTGGCAGACGAGCGCGCACACGTCCAGGGCGACCCCGCCCGACCAGAACATGCCGAGCACGTTGTGGTCGTCGGTGCCGGTCCCGGCGGCACTGCCGCCACCGCTGCTGCCGCCGTCGTCCGGCGCGGGGCGCTGGGCGGGGACGGGGGAAGCGGAGGCGGGGGAATCCGGGGAGGGGGAGCCGGGGGACGCGGGGACCGGGGACGCGCCGCCGCCCAGCCGTCCGCGCAGCCCGTGGCGGTGCAGCAGGTCGACCAGCTCCGGGCCCGCCACGAGCTCCAGGGGCTTGCCGTTGGCGAAGGTGTGCGAGCCGGGGCCGAACCCGGACGTGGTGACCAGCACGCCCTTGTTGGCACCGGCGTCCTGGACCGTGCCGTACAGGTCGCGGACGGCCGTCGGCGGCACCGTGCCGCGGTAGCGCTTGACCTGCACCACGATCTTGCCGCCGCGGATCGGCGCCGGATCCAGCGCGTCGACGTCCACACCGCCGTCGTTGGACCGCTGGGTGGTCACGGCCTGCATCCCCATCGCCCGGAACAGCTCGGCCACCAGCGCCTCGAAGGCGAGCGGATCCATGGCGTACAGA
The DNA here is from genome assembly GCF_009862265.1 of Streptomyces sp. SID8352. Lineage (GTDB taxonomy): Bacteria > Actinomycetota > Actinomycetes > Streptomycetales > Streptomycetaceae > Streptomyces. The sequence goes on from NZ_WWGX01000001.1 coordinate 188,212, forward strand.
TCCGGCTCCTCGTCGCCGCCGTGGGTGACGACACCGTCGCCGACGTCCTCGGGAACCCGGCCGGGCCGCACGGCCGCGTACTGGTCGGGCCGCGCCGAGAGCTGGCCCCGCAACCCTTCGACCAGGCAGGTGACGGCGTTCACCTGCTCCAGGTGCAGTTCGGCGAAGGCAGCGCGAGGGGCCATGACGGTGGCGAGGAACATGGGGGCGCGCCGGCCGGTCGTGGGGTTGTGGTCGTCCACGAACCCGTTCAGGGCCACCGAGTCCAGGGCGCCGAACTCGTCCGCCGCGTAGAGGTCGCGCAGCACCAGCAGGAGGCACTGGGCCAGCACGTCGCGGTAGAGGGCGCGGCGCTGGGTGACCGGCCGGGGCGCCTCCTTCTCCTGGTCGGCGTTGACCATGTACCGCACCGACTTCGCCTCCGGGACGATGTCGTACCGGGGCAGCTCCCAGTTCAGCACCAACTGGCGCGCGCCGGAGTCGTACGCCGCCGACACCTGGCGGGGGAGGTCGTCCGGCCAGCCGGTCGAGGCGTACAGGGCGGCGGAGAAGTACTCCACCACGGCACCGGGGTCCCCCTCGCGCAGTCCGGCCGCCATCTCGGCGACCCCGGCGTTGTGCCGGCGGATCTCCCCGAGCCGGGCGTCGGCCCACTGCCGGTACTGCCGCTGGTAGGCGTCCAGTTGGTGGCGGCGCCGGGCCTCGGCGTCCTGCGCCGCCCGGTGGTCCGCCTCGAACCTGGCCCGGGCCTCCGCCTGCGCCTGGGCGCGGCGCGAGGCGGTCCAGCCGCCGCCCTGGGGCTGGTACCGCTGCTGGTTCGGGTCCGGCATGGGCAGGGGCTGCGCGAGCTGTCCCGGGGAGAACGGCTCGACGCGCTCCGCCTGCGTCAGCGCCGCGGCCCGGAAGGCCGGGGCACGGCACCCCGAGGCGAGCAGTCCCTGTAACGCCTCGACACGGGCGTCGAGTTCCTCGGTCCGCCGCCGCGCCTCGGCCTCGCGCTGCTCCCGGTACGCGGCCTTCTGCTCGCGCCGGCTGCGGTCCGCCTCCCGCTGCCGGGCCCGCTCCCGCCGCTCCTGCTCCCGCTCGAACCGCGCCTGCGCCTCGCGCTGACGTTGCTGCTGACGCTGTGCCTCGGCCCAGATCCCGACCAAACCATTGGAGCGACGGCTCATGCTCTACAGGCCCTCCCCACCAGCGACAAGGCGTGCGCGCGCCAGCCCCTGGCCCCATACCGACTGTGATGAACCGACTTTAGTGGGCGACGGGGGGCGGGGCCCATGCCTGTGCGGGGGGTGGCGGGCGCGCATGGCCGGCGGGCGGCGGCGGTGCGTGGTGGGCGGCGTTTCGTCAGACCTTCTCGACTCGCACGGAGTGTCCCGCGAGGAGTCGGGTCAGGTCGTCGGTGTCCGACGTGAAGACGGTTGCCTCGGCCCCCTGCGCGGCTTCCCGCCCTGCCACAGCCGCCAGAACCGCGTCGATGGCGTACTTGTGGCCATGCAGGCCAGCCGCCTTCAGCATGTCGCGCGCCATGGCGGTCACCTGGTCATCCGTGTGCAGAACGCGGATTCGGGACAGCGTCCAGCTCCACAACGCCTGCCTCGACGTCTCACGGGGGTCCCACGCCTCCAAGGTCGTGAGTGCCGACGTGACGATCGGGATGTCGAGCCGTGGAGCCGTTCTGACCAGTGCGACGATCTCCCGATCGCCGTGGACCGCCTTGGAGAGGGCCTCCGAGTCGAACACGAAAACGCGCTGCCGTGGCCGGTGCAGTTTCGCTCGGGTGGTGCGGCTCACGCGGCCTCGCCCGAATGCGAGTGCCGCTCGTCGTGCCAGCCGTCAATCGCGGCGATACGGTCGAGGGCTGCTTGCTGCTCGTCCTCCGTCACAGCGCCGTGCTCTCCTTCGAGGCGTTCAGCCAACTCGCGCAGTCGGTCCATGGCGTCCTGATGTGCTGCGGCGGCCGCGATGTAGCTGGACACCCCGCGCGCGTCGACGCGTTCCTTGATCGATTCGACCAGATCTTCCGGCATGGTGATGGTGATCTTGCGAGTGGCCATACTTCAAGTATGCCATGCTTTGTGTGTTGTGGGCGGATGGCTTGGCTGTCGTCATCCTGACAGCCGCTTCACGCTTCGCCCGGGGGTGGAGCCGGGGCGCGGGGCGGCAGAGGCCTGGGGCTGGCCCGGGGTGCCCGGCGATCCGACCGCGCACGCAAACGGCCTCGGACGAGGAGTCCGAGGCCGAGCAGGAGCCCGCCCCTGGGGGAATCCCGGTTCGGAGCGGTAACGCGTTGTGCCCCCGGCAGGATTCGAGCTTGCGATACCCGCTTTGGGGTTTTCCGTGATCGGGCCTGTGAGCTGCGGAAACAGTGGTTGCGGAGTGCGTGGGCCTGGGCCTGGAAGAAACCCCTCCGCGGTTCTCCTGTGTTCGCGGGGTTCCCCGGCCCCATGTATGCCGCATCCGTTCCGGGAGGACTGCCCGCGTCGGCCACCGGTCCGCCCTGGTCACGCTCCGCGTTCGCGGCTGAAGGCTTGTCGGCGCAGGCCTTCCGCACGAAGTGCGTGGGTTGCCTGTCGGTCGGATTGCGCGGGATTGCACGGGACGCCAACGGGGTTGTGGCCGTTTGCTCAGGTTGCCGCGATCGAGCCGCGGGCGCGGGCGATCAGCCGGTGGGCGCGGGGACCGTAGGCCGCGGCTTCGTCGAGCTGGTCCCAGACGCGCCCGTAGAGGGTGAGGTCGTCGGCAGAGTCGTACTGCAGCTCTGTGTTGATGGTCTCGACGACGACCCGCTGTTCGTCGAAGATCCAAAAGCCGTGCTTCGGGGTGAGCCGCATCGGCGCACCGAGCGGCACGATGCCGAGCTCCACCGTGGACACGCCGATGAGCCCGACGAGACGATCGAGCTGGCCGGCCATCACCTCGCGGTCGCCGACGACAGCATGCAGCGCGGCCTCCCAGATCAGGATGCGGAACAGCTTGCCCGGCTCGTACAGCACCTCTTGGCGGCGCATGCGGGCCTGTACGGCGGCGTCGGTGTCCCTGGGGGAGCGCATCAGCTCGGCGTTCTGCACGAGCAGCTGGCGGGCGTAGGCGGGCGTCTGGAACAGACCGGGGATGACGCTCGCCTCATAGCCGCGCACGGTGGCGGTGCGCTGGTACTCGACGACGTACCGGTCCTGCACGGGCGCGTGCCCCGCGGAGAGTTGGCGGCGCCAGTGCCGCTGCCGCGACTCCAGGCCCCGCAGGCGGGCTTGCAGCTCGCCGGCCTGCTCGGGAACGCCCACGGCCGTGGCCCATGCGTCCAAGTCGGCCTCGGTGGCCGTCTGGCGGCCGTTCTGGAGCCGGGACACCTTGGAACGCTGCCAGCCGAGGCGGGCCGCGAGCGTCTTCCCGTCGATGCCGGCCTCGGCGCGGAGCTCACGGAGCCGCGCGCCGAGGGCCTCCCGGCCGTGCTGAAGGTCGCTGCTCACGCGGACGAACGTACCTGCGCCCACACCTCCGCAGAAGGGCGTGCGGCGGCAAGGGCAGCATCCCGGGCCCGGCAGGCGGCCAACACCTCGACGGGGTCGTCGACCAGCTCGACGCCGACCGTGGTGTCGGCGGCGTCGATGTGCATCCGCACCAGGGTCTGCGAGTCGAACAGCCAGAAATCCGTGTCGGGCAGGCCGAGTGCCTCGGCGTCGGCGCGGGTCAGGACGCGGATGTCCTCGCCTGCGTCGACGTTCCCGGCCGCGGTCGCCATGAGGAACCGCTGTCCGCTGGTGGGCGGTTCGTCGACGAAGCGGACGCGGGAGAACCGCGCCCCCTGCTCGGCCTTGGCCCGCACGTTCAGATTCCACGGGTGATCCGGCTCGGGCTGCGGTGCGATGGCGCGCACGAACGCCTGATAGCGGGCGCCGGCGCGGTCGGTGGCGTAGCCGCGGCGGGTCTCCAAACGGAACGCCGTGTGCTGGAACTCGGTGAACAGGTGGGTGATCTCCTTGAAGGGGATCAGCGGCACGGGGTCACTCCTTGGGCGCGAAGCGGGTGAGCAGCTCGCGCGGGATGACGACAGAGCCCTCCTTGACGCCGAGGTCGCGGAGCTGAGAGAGGTGTTCGGCGTCGGTGAGGTTGTCGCCCTGGACCACGATGTCGCCGGTCTCGACGACCTCGTACAGCGTCGGGCAGTTGCCGTGCTCGCTGGTGGTGCCGATGAACCTCAGTGTCATGGGTGCCTCCGGTCGGCCGGGTCGGAGGTCCAGCATGCGACGGCCGGCGGGCCAGTTGGTGGCGATTGCCGAGGACTGCGCAGCGGGCGAAAGGCGCATCCCGTGTGCGCAACCCGCGCAATCGCCCGGCCCGACACCCGGGATGCCTACCGCAGCGGTGACGAGCCCGCCCGCCCCGAGTCGCCGAAGCAGAAGCGGCGCCCGCTCCCGGAGAGAGGCAGGGGCCGCTCGGGATCTCCGTTCCGGGATGCACGCGCACCTGCCTCCCTATGCGGCCGGCCGCCGCCAGAAGACCAGCCTATGAGCTGGCGCGCCGGCTTGTCCCGCGTAGATCCCCCTGATGCGAGCACCGATCAGGGAGTGTGCGACGCGGGTGAAGGAGCGGTAGCGGTTGAGGTTGGCGGCCATCCGGTCGGCCACAGTCCGCCGGTCTCCGCGTGAACCGCCTGGACGATGCCCGGCACGGCCATACTTCTCACGGCGGCCGGGGTCGCACCCCGTGTCGTGATGGAGATCCTGGGCCACTCGCAGTCAGGATCACCATGGACGTGTACACGCACGTCGTGCAGGACACCCGGCGCGAGGCCATGAGCCACATGAATCGGCTGCTGCGGAGGCGTCCCGGTCGTCAGTGACCGCCCTCGTTGATGTCAGAAGTGGATGTCAAAGGCCCCGGACCATGATCGGCCCGGGGCCTTCTGCCCGGTGCCCCCGGCAGGATTCGAACCTGCGACACCCGCTTTAGGAGAGCGGTGCTCTATCCCCTGAGCTACGGAGGCGGGGATCTGTACAAAAATGTGTCTAAAACGGCGCAATGCACGGAGCCGGTTCTTGACATGTTTTGGACAGGTTGGTGATCGACCGGTGAGGGTCTGCTCGCCGCCGCCAGTGTAGCGGGTGGCGTGCTCGATGTACGGGGGTGTGGCGGGCTAGGGATCTTGTCCTGTGACCGGGTTCTGGGGTGGGGGCCTGTGGAGGGTGTCAGGAGTGGAGTGCGTTGAGTGCCCGGGTGATCGAGTTGTTCAGCCAGGCGTAGCCGAGGTAGATCAACAGGGCTCCCCGGGCGCCATATGCCGGGACTCGCTCATGGGGTAGGCCTGGTCGAAGCGGGAGTGGATGGACTCGCTGTCCTGGCGGAAGCCTTTCAGGCGGCGGCCGGCGGGGGTGCTGGGAGGTACCTGGCGGAGATGTTCGGTGCGGTTGAAGCGCTGCTTCTTCGTCTTCGGGTCGACCTGCCTGTCCTCGTCGGTCTCGTCGACGCGAATCCGGATCTGGTGTGTCTTGGTGGGGCAGGGGATGGTGATGCGGTGGTAGAAGCGGGTGCTGTTCTTTCCATCACGGCACTCGAGTTCTTCGACGGGCAGAGGCGTGTAGAGCGTCTCGTTGCCGTCGATGAAGCGGCGCTCGCACACTCTGCCCTCGGCGACGTAGAGGTCGTGGGAGCAGGAGCCGTCCTTGTGGCGCAGGAGCGACTGGGGCGTGAGCCCGTCGTGCTGTGGGGTGAACACGACGAGGCCTTCGGCGATGAGGGGTGCGCGGTGCTTGCCGCGCAGGGCGGCGTCGTAGGTGACGGCCTTGGTGCCGCGGGCGCGCTTGAGGATGCGCTTGACCATGGCGACCAGGGCGACGCCTTCCGATTCGCGTTCGGGGTCTTCCTTCACAGATTTGTGGCGGATGGATTCCAGGGCGAGGATCACGCGGCTGTGAGGGGTGGCGGCCAGGCGCACGGCGGTTGAGAGGAACTTGTTGCCGTAGACCTGCTTGCCGCCGCCTTCGATGCAGATGCCGGCGTCTTCGTCGACGCGGCGCTGGCGGATCTCGCCGGTCCTCTTGTCGACCGTCTCGTGTTCGGAATGCCCGGAGGGAGGTCTTGCGACGGTGGCGTCGCCGTGGAGGACCTGCTGGCGCTCGGGGCGGACGCGGCTAGTTCTTTTGCTGGTTTCGCAGAGCATGCCGTGCGCCAGGGCCTGCTCAATCCACAGGTCGCTGCTGATGTCACGATCTTGTCGTGAGCGGGCTTGAGGTGCCGCCGGAAGTAGTGATTCCAGTTGCTGCGGGTGGGGCCGGTCGGCCGCAGTGCGTCTGCGGCCTCGTCGCCCAGGTGTGTGCGGATTGCTGAGCGGATGCGCTTCCACCAGTCCTCATCCTGGAAGTGGGCAGCGGTCGCGCGTGCGGAGCCGAAGACGGAGATCGAGCACAGGAAGATCAGGTAGATGACGGGGGGATGGTGCGGAGGTCGGCCGACCGGTCGGGGCCCGGGCAGGGTATCGGCCGCGGCGTAGAGGTCCGGGTTATTGATCAGGTAGGCGAAACGGCGGTTGGTGATCAGGTGCGGGGCTTGCGGCCCGTGCAGTTCTGGTGGGTCGCTCTTCGCTCCGAAGGTGTCGTTGGGGATCGTTCCGTAGATGTACGGCGGCGAGGTGTTCTTGGGCTTGCGGGTGGTCTTGGACGTGCGCTTGGGGCGCGTGGCCCTGTGGGGTGTCATCGCGGATCTCCGCCGATCTTCCAGGCCAGTCCGGCGAGGTCGGCGGCGTTGTCTAGGGACGAGAGGCCGAGCCTTCGGGCGACTTCGGAGATCTGGCCGGTCTGCAGCAGCACCTGGCGGGCGACGTAGCGGGTGATGTCGCGGGGTTCGACCCTGCGGGCGGTGGTGGCGAGGCCCGAGAGCCGTGCGATGTCGTTGAAGCCAGCGCCGACGTTGGCCTGCGCCGCGTACGGGGTGGAGGAGTCGCTGGTGACGAGGCGGCGCTGGCCTGGCCGGTGCTCGGCTAGGTAGTCGGTGCGCAGGCGGAGGGCGCGGACGGCCCAGGGGCTGAGCGGGTAGGTTCTGGGGGTGGTGCGCGAGTTGCCTTCGGTGGTCACGGTGGCTAGTGCGAGGTCCAGGTCGCTGGGGGTCGCCTGAGCGGTCTCGGCGCTACCGAGGCCTGACAGCAGCAGGGCCAGCAGGGCAGCATGCCGGGTCGCAGGCATGCCGCGTTCGGAGTGCAGGGGCACGGCCTGGGTCATGCCGAGGGCCCGGGCGTGCGCGAAGAGGGAGGCGAGGGCGGAGCGGCGCTGCCGCCGTGTGCTGTCTTTCGGAACGAGGATGATGTTGTCGTGGCGGTCGCGGCCGGGCGCGCCCATGAACGAGTCGGTCAGTTGTCCGGTGACATCATCCATTCGGTGGATACCCTGGGCGTCGGCAAAGACGTCGAACCGTTCACTGATCTGGATGTAGAGGTCGACTCTCTCGATGGCCATGTCGCCGTCGGCTGCCTGCTGCAGCCACTGACGGCTGACTTCGAACAGCACCCGGCGGACTGCTCGCGCGCGTCGACGGCGACGCCCTGGACCGGGCGGTGGGCGGCTGGCTCGCCGACCGCTGCCCCGTCGGCTCCGGGTTGCGCGGACTGTCCGTGGACGGCAAGTCGCTGCGCGGCGCGGCCAGGGCGAGGGGACGGAAGATCCACCTTCTTGCGGCGGTGGAGCACAACACCGGCCTGGTCCTGGCCCAGTTCGACGTCGGTGAGAAGACCGGCGAGACCACCTGCTTCCAGCCGCTGCTGGACACCGTCGCCGACCTGGCCGGGACGGTCGTCACCAGCGATGCACTGCATACCCAGCGCGAGCACGCCGGCTACCTTCTGGGCCGGCGGGCCCACTCCATCGCGATCGTCAAGGGCAATCAGAAGAAACTGCGCAAGCAGCTGAAGTCCCTTCCCTGGAAGGGCATCCCGCTCCAGGGCCGCACGCGCGGCAGCGGCCACGGCCGCGTGGAGATCCGCCGAATCAAGGTCGCCACCGTGAACAACCTACTCTTTCCCGGCGCCTGCCAGGCCGTCCAGATCAAGCGCCGCCGCACCGACCGCAAGACCGGCAAGACCACCGTCTACGCGGTGACCAGCCTGGCCGCCGAGCAGGCCGCCCCCGCCCGGCTCGCACAGCTGGTCCGGGATCACTGGAAGATCGAGGCCCTGCACCACGTCCGCGACACCACCTTCGCCGAGGACGCCTCCCAACTGCGGACAGGCAATGCACACCGAGCGATGGCGACTTGGCGCAATCTCGCCATCGGCGCCATGCGGCTGGGCGGCGTCAAGAACATGGCCGCCGGCCTCCGCCGCAACGCCTGCCGACCCCTCGCGTTCCTCGGCCTCGCATGATTACAAACCGGACGTCATCCAGTCTTTGCTGAAGCCCTGGGTCCGACGGCTGAGGTTCATCTACTCTGTCGTCATGGCATGCAGGGTATGTGGCTCGATGGGCACAACAACCGCACATGTCCGGGTGAACACCCCACGTGTCCGAACTGTGGTAAGCCGACAGCCAACATGAGCGACTACTCCGAGCGACACGACAGCGATTACTGCTCTCCGTTTACCTCCTCCGATTGCTGGGGTGACGCGCGGTGACAGCGCTTGTCTGTACAGGGTGTGACGATCCCGTCGAGAACGCGACTGACTGGGACGACGAGTCTCAGATGTGCAGCGCTTGCTATGAAGTCAGCGGCGGCCCCACGTACTGCTGCGGCGTTATGTACGACGATGACGAAGACACCTGTAGGAGTTGCGGCGACCCGCTTTAAGAACTCCTAACGAAATGATCTTTGAGGTGGTTGGATCACTCCGGGACTGTTGATCCGGGGGTGTGGGGTGGCTCGGCCGAAGCCGTGGGATGTTGATGACGCGTTGTGGGCTGTGGTCGAGCCGCTGCTGCCGAAAGTGGAGCGTCGGGCCCGGCATCCCGGGCGCAAGCGGCACCCGGACCGTCTGGTCTTCCAGGGGATCCTGTTCGTGCTGCACACCGGGATCTCATGGGAGCATCTGCCGCAGGAACTCGGCTTCGGGTCGGGCATGACGTGCTGGC
>NZ_WWGX01000010.1 GCF_009862265.1 Streptomyces sp. SID8352
GTCACCGTGAAGTACGTGCCCGACGCGACTGGCGAGCGGGGCTTCGCCGATGACCTGACCGTCGACCGCGACGATGTGGACGGTCTGCTCTCGGAGCTGGACGAGTANGCGGTCGAGCAGGCCCTCCAGATCGCGGAAGCCCGTCGGGAGGCGGGTGACGATGTGGAGATCACCGTCCTCACGATGGGCCCGGAGGACGCGAGGGACGCCCTGCGCAAGGCGCTGTCGATGGGCGCGGACAAGGCGGTCCATGTCGAGGACGACGACCTGCACGGCACCGACGCCCTGGGTACGTCCCTGGTCCTGGCCAGGGCCGTGGAGAAGGCGGGCTACGACCTGGTGATCTCCGGCATGGCCTCCACGGACGGCGCCATGGGTGTCGTCCCGGCCCTGCTGGCCGAGCGTCTGGGCGTCCCGCAGGTCACCATGCTCTCCGAGGTGTCCGTCCAGGACGGCACCGTGCGCGGCCGCCGTGACGGTGACGCCGCCTCCGAGCTGCTGGAGGCCGCGCTGCCGGCCGTGGTGTCGGTGACCGACCAGTCGGGTGAGGCGCGTTACCCCTCGTTCAAGGGGATCATGGCGGCCAAGAAGAAGCCGGTCGAGTCCTGGGACCTGTCCGACCTGGACATCGACGCCGGCGAGGTCGGCCTGGAGAACGCGGGCACCGCCGTCGACTCCGCGACCGAGCGCCCGGCCCGCACCGCGGGCACGGTCGTCAAGGACGAGGGCGAGGGCGGCAGGCAGCTCGCCGGGTTCCTCGCGGGCCAGAAGTTCATCTGAGCCCCGCCGGTCGCGCCGACCGGCCCCCCTTCATACCTCGCGAGCAGGAGAGAAGAAGTCCCATGGCTGAAGTCCTCGTCTACGTCGACCACGTGGACGGTGCCGTCCGCAAGCCCACCCTTGAGCTGCTGACCCTGGCCCGCCGCCTCGGTGACCCCGTCGCCGTCGCCCTGGGCGCCGGTGCCGCCGCGACCGCCGGCGTGCTCGCCGAACACGGCGCGGTGAAGGTCCTGGCCCACGAGGCCGCCGAGTACACCGACTACCTCGTCGTCCCCAGGGTCGACGCGCTCCAGGCCGCCGTGAAGACCGTCTCCCCGGCCGCCGTCCTCGTCCCCTCCTCCGCCGAGGGCAAGGAGGTCGCCGCGCGCCTGGCGCTGCGCCTGGGTTCCGGCGTCATCACCGACGCCGTCGACGTGGAGGCCGCCGACGGGGGCCCGGTGGCCGTCCAGTCCGTGTTCGCCGCCGCCCACACCACCAGGTCCCGGGTGGTGCGGGGGACCGCGGTCATCACCGTGAAGCCCAACAGCGTGGCCGTGGAGGCCGCCCCGGCCGCCGGTACGGTCGAGGCCCTCGAGGTGGCGTTCTCCGCCCTGGCGACGGGCACCCGGGTCACCTCGCGCACGCCGCGCGAGGCGACCGGCCGTCCGGAGCTGACCGAGGCCGCGATCGTGGTCTCCGGCGGCCGCGGCGTGGGCGGTGCCGGGAACTTCGCGGTCATCGAGGCCCTCGCCGACTCGCTCGGCGCGGCCGTGGGCGCCTCCCGCGCCGCGGTGGACGCCGGCTGGTACCCGCACACCAGCCAGGTCGGCCAGACCGGCAAGTCCGTCTCCCCCCAGCTCTACATCGCCGCCGGCATCTCCGGCGCGATCCAGCACCGGGCCGGCATGCAGACCTCGAAGACCATCGTGGCCGTCAACAAGGACCCCGAGGCCCCGATCTTCGAACTGACCGACTACGGCGTCATCGGCGACCTCTTCGACGTCCTCCCCCAACTCACCGACGAGATCAAGACCCGCAAGGGCTGACCGTTCCGCAAATGACGTGGCCCCCGCGACCGATGACGGTCGCGGGGGCCACGTCGTGCGTGACGGTGTGTCCGCCGGTGACCGCCGGCCGGGGCCCGTCGCGTCGCGTGGTCGCGACGGGCCCCGGCGCCGGGTCAGCCGCGGGCGGCCCGGCGCCGGCGGACGGCGAACAGGACTCCGCCACCGGCCACGAGGAGGGCCGCGGCGATGCCCGTGATCACACCGGTGCCGCTGCTGCCGGTCTCGGCCATCGGGCCGTCGGGCACGGCCGGGGCGGGTGTGTCCGAAGCGGTGGCAGTGGCCGTTCCGCCGCCGGTGGTGCCGCCGTCCCCGCCGCCGGGGGTCGGTGAAGCGGAGGTGCTGGGGCCGGTGGACGGGGTCGTCCCGCCGCCGGTGGTGCCGTCGTCCCCGTCACCGGGGGTCGGCGAGGCGGAGGTGCTGGGGCCGGTGGACGGGGTCGTCCCGCCGCCGGTGGTGCCGTCGTCCTCGTCGCCCTGCCACTCCACGACGGCCTCGGCGTTCGTCGTCGCCGTCTTCGGCGCCACGAGGATGATGGTCTGGGCGTGGTCCTCCGCGGTGGGAGTGGCCCCGGCCGTGGTGGGAACCGAGACGATACGGCCGGTGAGCGACGATCCCGCGGCCGTCGCCGTGACCGTCGCGCTCCCGGAGGACTTGGTGTCCCTCAGGTCGAGGTACAGCGCCTGGCCGTCGGTGAGCGCGTCCGGGTCGAGGGCGGCACCGTCGGCGTCCGTCAGCGCCACCGCGGGGTCGACGGAGACGGCCACCGAGGGCCTGTTCGCGCTCACGACGAACGGACCGACGAGGGTCCCGGCCTGCTGGGGGGCGCTCGGCGCGGAGAGCGAGAGTTCGGTCGCCGTGTCCTCCGGCGTCGGGCCGGTGTCCGCGTTCGCCCCGGCGATGAGGTGGCGGTAGGCGGCTTCGGAGTCGGCGGTCTCCCACGCCCAGTCCGCGTCGAAGTCCAGTTCGGTGTACCGCCAGATCGCGTACTGGGTCGCCTCGATCGCGTCGGCGCGCGCTATCCCCGGTACGCCCGCCGCGGCTCCGAACTCCTCCAGGCCCAGGGCGGGATAGCTGTGTGTGAGCACCCAGAGGACCTTGCTCCGGACCGCCGGGTCGGTGAAGCGGTTGGCCCCGAGGTAGCTGCCGTGACCGCCGACCGTTCCCCGGACGTTCGTCAGGGCGGACACGTCGTGCTCGATGCAGTAGGCCCACGCGTCCGGTTCACCGCTGCCCGCCGGTTCCCCCGTGCTGACGGGGAAGATGCCCGTCCCCGGGTATCCCTGCCGGGCGCCGATGTGGACCGTGCCGCCGTCCTGCGGGGACGCCGCGACGGCGGCGGATGCCGCGACCCCGGGCACGAGGAGAGTGACGCACGCGAGAACACCCGTCGTCACCGCACGTGCGATCCGTCCCGATCGCCGTAGCGCCCTGTTCGCCATTCCCACGCCAGCCCTTTCGTTCCACGATGAGCCCGCACGGGCCCGTGCCCGGTTCCCGGACCGTCGGCGGTCGCCCGGCCGCGGCGTCCGGCGCGCGCGACCGCACAGCGGACCTCCTCGTGCCGAGGATGCGGAGGGAGGTCCGGTGAACGCGGTCGATGCGCGGGCGTGCGTCGCGGCAGGGAAGACGCCGGACGGTCCGGAACCCGAAACCAAGGGGTCCATGCCATCGGCTCCTGCGACGAACACGATATCGACCGGTCCGGCCGCGCTCGGTAATCGTCGCGGTTCCAGAAAAGGGGACGGGGCGGCCCCGACGGGAATTCTCCCACCGGGAAATCCGGTGTCCGGGGGGCGGGGAGGCTTTACCCGCCCTTCGGCGGATTTCCCATGACAGACGGCACCAGCCTCTGTGACCTGCGCTTTTGTCGGGAACGGCGAGGAGGCAGGGGGTGGGGCCGCCGTGGGCCGACGCAAGTCGTCCGTGTGCCCAGGGCCGCCCGGCACGTACCCCGTGTCCCGGAAGGGGGCCGGAATTCCGTTTTCCGAGATGGTCAGAGCCATGCACCGGGTCCTTCGAAACACGTAGCACGTTCACAGGGTGAAAGGAGGACAGGCCGAAGGGGCCGGCTTCCCGGCGTCCCGGCTTCCGCGTTTCCCGGCATTCGGCGAATGCCCGGTCCGTGCCTCCCGGGCCGGCGGGTCCCCGGAGTCGGCCCGAAGGGATCCCCGCCCCCGGCGCCCCGTGCCCCGCCGGTCGATGCCGTGCCGTCCCGAGCGCGCGGGAGGCCGCGGAGGACTCTTGGCCCCGGGGCACGGGCACGGCGCCCGGGGCGGCGGACGTGTCCGGTCGCGTTGGCGGGAGGACGGAAGGACCGGGGCACCGCACGGGCGCTCGCCGCGCGTCCACCGGCCGCGCGAGGGGGTGTTGACCCCCTGTCGCCCGCCCGTTAGCTTCGGTCGACGGTCCGCCGATTCCGTACGGCGGACGGCCGGAGGGTGCCGCGTGGGACAGCCGGAGAGCATCGCCACCAGCCTCACGGACGCCGTCGTCGAGGAGATCGGCGCCTCCCTCGCCCCCGTCGACGCCGAACTGGCGCGCCGCTACCCCGGCGACCCCGGCACCCGCCAGCCCGTCCACACCGTCTACGTCCCCGCCGACTCCCTCACCGCCGCCACCCCGCGCGAGTGGGGCGACCGGGCCCTGGCCGCGCTGGACGAACACGCCCCGGACGCCGCTTCGTTCGCCGCCGTCCTCGGCATCGCCCCCGGGCTGGCCGGACCGGTCCACTCCCGGGTGCGCGCCAAACTGGAGCGCGAACCCGTGGAGGACCTCCGCGTCGACTTCGAGGACGGCTACGGCCACCGCCCCGACGCCGAGGAGGACCGGGACGCGGCCCGTGCCGCCCGGCTCCTCGCCGAGGCCCGCGCCGCCGGCACCGCGGCCCCACTCGTGGGCATCCGCGTGAAGTGCCTGGAGGCCCCGGTCCGCGAGCGGTCCGTCCGCACCCTCGACATCTTCCTCAGCGGCCTGCTGGAGAGCGGCGGCCTGCCCGGCGGACTCGCCCTCACCCTGCCCAAGGTCAGCCATCCCGGGCAGGCCGCCGCCATGGCCCGGCTCCTGGCCGCGTTCGAGTCCGCGCGCGGACTGGAGCCGGGCCGCCTCGGCTTCGAGATCCAGGTCGAGACCAGCCAGGCCGTCCTGGCCGCCGACGGCACCGCCGCCGTCGCCCGCATGATCCACTCAGCCGGCGGCCGCGTCACCGCACTGCACTACGGCACCTTCGACTACAGCGCCTGCCTCGGCGTCTCCGCGGGGCACCAGGCCCCCGACCATCCGGCGGCCGACCACGCCAAGGCCGTGATGCAGGTCGCCGCCGCGGGCACCGGCGTACGCGTCAGCGACGGCTCCACCAACGTGCTGCCGGTGGGCCCCACTCCCCGGGTCCACGAGGCCTGGCGGCTGCACTACGGGCTGACCCGGCGCGCCCTCGCCCGCGCCTACCACCAGGGCTGGGACATGCACCCCGGGCACCTGCCCACCCGGTACGCCGCCGTCTTCGCCTTCCATCGCGAGGGCCTCGCCCGGACCACCGCCCGCCTCGCCCCCTACGTCCGCCGCGCCCCCGGCGACGTCATGGACGAGCCCGCCACCGCCCGTGCCCTCGCCGGCCAGCTCCTGCGCGGCCTGGACTGCGGCGCCCTCGACCTCGACGAGATCACCGGCCCGACCGGACTGGACCGCGCCGACCTGGAGTCCTTCGCCGCTCCGCGCGGGGACGCGGCGTCCGGCCCGGGGAGCCGATGAAACGCGGACCGGCGCGGTGCCGGCCCCGGTCCGGGCGCGCTGACGGCGCGTCCGGTCAGTCCGCCGGAGGCAGCTCGCCCGACCCCCGGGCGATCAGCCGGGTGGGCAGCTCGATCCGGTCCGGGGTGACCAGGGTGCGGTCGAGCTGGCGGAACAGCCGCTCCGCCGCCGTACGGCCCAGTGCCGCCGCGTCCTGCGCGACCACCGTCAGCCCCGGGCGCAGCAGGTCGGCCAGCTCGATGTCGTCGAACCCGACCAGGGCCACCCGGCGCGAGTGCTCCGCCAGCACCCGGATCACCGTGACCGTCACCCGGTTGTTGCCCGCGAAGACCGCGGTGACCGGGTCCGGACCGGTGAGCATCGACTCCGCCGCGCGCCGCACCCGTCCGGGGACGGTGGCGCCCAGCGACATCCACGACTCCCGCACCGGTATGCCCGCGTCCTCCATGGCCGCCCGGTAGCCGCGCAGCCGCTCGGCCGCCGTGTGGATGCGCGGCATGTCCCCGATGAAACCGATCCTGCGGTGCCCGTGCGCGATCAGATGCGCGACCCCGTCCCGGGCGCCGCCGAAGTTGTCCGACACCACCACGTCCGCGTCGATCAGCCCCGCCGGACGGTCCACGAACACCGTGGCCACGCCCGCCTTCAACTCCGGCTCCAGATACCGGTGGTCGTCCCCGGCCGGGATCACCACCAGCCCGTCCACCCGCCGCGCGCACAGGGCCAGCACCAACTCCTGCTCCCGGTCCGGGTCCTCCGCGCTGGACCCGTTGATCAGCAGCGCGCCGTGCGCACGGGCCACCTCCTCCACCGCGCGGCTGAGCGGCCCGTAGAAGGGGTCCGCCAGATCTTCCAGGACCAGCCCGATGCTCGCCGTCCGGCCCTTGCGGAGCACCCGCGCGCTGTCGTTGCGGCGGAACCCCAGGGCGTCGATGGCCTCCTGGACGCGGTGCTCCGTCTCCGGGGTGACGCCGGGCTCCCCGTTCACCACCCGGGAGACGGTCTTCAGTCCGACCCCCGCCCGGGCGGCGACGTCCTTCATCGTCGGGCGGTTCCCGTAGCGGCTGCCGGGAAGGCGGTCCGCCCGACGGGCCGTGCCGGGAGGGGTGCGGTGTCCTGTGCTGTCGTCCACGGGATTGCGTCGGCTCCTGTCGTCCACGGGCGTACGCCGGTCGTGCTCGCGTACGAGGATGTGGCGACGAGCATAGAGCCTGGACAACGTTGTCATAGTCGGGTCGGAATGTTCATGGCAATCTTCGGCCGTGCCCCCACCACACAACCAACTCACCGTGCCCGATGTGTTTCCCGATTGTGTTTCCACTGATGTTGACGTCGACGGGGAGATCCGACTCTGATGCGCACCGACCTCGTGGCAGCACTGGACATCGGCGGAACCAAGATCGCCGGAGCACTCGTCGACGGCCACGGCCGCATCCTCCTGCGCGCCCTGCGCCCCACACCGGCCCAGGAGGACGGCGAGAGCGTGATGCGTGCCGTCGCCGCCGTGCTCACCGAACTGACCGCCGCGCCCCCCTGGGAGCGGGTCACCGCCGTCGGCATCGGCAGCGCCGGACCCGTCGACGCCTCCGCCGGAACCGTCAGCCCGGTCAACGTGCCCGGCTGGCGCGACTATCCGCTGGTCACCCGCGTCCGCGCCGTATGCGGCGGGCTGCCCGTCGAACTGATCGGCGACGGCGTCGCCGTCACAGCCGCCGAACACTGGCGGGGCGCCGCCCGCGGCCACGACAACGCCCTCTGCATGGTGGTCTCCACGGGAGTGGGCGGCGGCCTCGTCCTCGGTGGCCGACTGCATCCCGGACCCACCGGCAACGCAGGCCACATCGGCCACATCAGTGTCGACCTGGACGGCGACCCCTGTCCCTGCGGTTCGCGCGGCTGTGTCGAGGGGCTGGCCAGCGGCCCCAGCATCACCCGGCGCGCGCTGGCGCACGGCTGGCTCCCCGGCGCGGACGGCGACGCCTCCGCCGCCGCGGTGGCCGCCGCCGCGCGCCGGGGCGACCCCGCCGCCCTGGCCGCCTTCGAACGGGCCGCGCGCGCCCTCGCCGCCGCCATCGCGGCCACCGCGACCCTCGTCGAGATCGACATCGCCGTCGTCGGCGGCGGCGTCGGGCAGGCGGGCGACGTCCTGTTCGCCCCGCTCCGCCGGGCCCTGTCCGACTACGCGACGCTGTCCTTCGTCCGGCGTCTGACGGTGGTCCCGGCCCGGACCGGCACGGACGCGGGACTGGTGGGCGCCGCGGCGGCGGCCCTCACCAGGGCGTCGGCGGGGGTGCGGGGCCGGGACGGGCGCGGCCCGGCCGTGACCCCCGTGCCCCCGGGGCGTTGAACCGGGCATGAAGAAGCGCAGCATGCTCGCCATCGCCTCCCTCGCCACCGGCTTCGTCGTCGCGGCCGTCACCCCCTCGCACGCCGCCCCGGTCGAACTGCCGCTCCACAGCCAGTTGGAGGGAGCCCTGGACACCGTGGAGCACACCGTTGCCAACGACAGCGTCACACTGGACCAGGACACCCTGGGCCGCCTCGGCTGACCCTCCGCCGCACCGCACGGCGCCGGGCCCCTCGCGCGGGGGCGCCGGTGCCGCTGCCGTGCGCCCTCCAACCGGGCCTGGTTTCCGTGGCAGGGTGTTGCGGGCAAGCCACAGGGGGCCAAACAGAATGAGGGGGACCTGTGTTCGTCGTCTGGATCAACGGCGCGTTCGGTGCGGGCAAGACCAGCACCGCACGGGAACTGATCGAACTGATCCCGGACAGCACGCTGTTCGACCCCGAGATCATCGGCGGGGCGCTCGCACACCTGCTGCCGGCCAAACGCCTCGCCGACACCGGCGACCTCCAGGACCTGCCGATCTGGCGCCGTCTCGTCGTCGACACCGCCGCCGCCCTGCTGGCCGAACTCGGGGGCACCCTCGTGGTCCCCATGACCCTGCTGCGCCAGGAGTACCGCGACGAGATCTTCGGTGGTCTCGCCGCCCGGCGGATCGCGGTCCGGCACATTCTGCTCACCCCGGCCGAAACGATCCTGCGGGAACGGATGGCCTTCCGGGACATCCCCCCCGACCCCTCCGGCGGCGACCCGCGCGCGGGTCGGTGGTGCGACGACCGCATCGAGCCGTACCGCACCGCCCTCGCCTCCTGGCTCGCCGCCGACGCCCATCCCATCGACACCGGCGCCCTCACCCCGTACGAGACCGCCGTGCGGATCACCGAGGCCGTCGGCACCGGCGACGCGCCCCTGTGCGACATCGTGCAGACGCCCGAACCCACCGGGGAGACGCTGGCCGCCGGGGTGCTGCTGTTCGACGCGCAGGACCGTTTCCTCCTGGTCGACCCCACCTACAAGCCCGGCTGGGAGTTCCCCGGCGGCATCGTCGAACCCGGCGAGGCACCCGCCCGCGCCGGAATGCGCGAGGTCGCCGAGGAGACCGGCATCCGCCTCACCGACGTCCCCGGACTGCTCGTCGCGGACTGGGAGCCGCCCGCGGCGCCGCATTACGGCGGGCTGCGCCTGCTCTTCGACGGCGGCCGCCTCGCTCCCGCCGACGCCGCCCGGGTGGCGCTTCCCGGCCCCGAGTTGCGCGACTGGCGCTTCGTCACCGAGGAGGAGGCCGCCGGACTGCTGCCGCCGGTCCGCTACGAACGCCTGCGCTGGGCGCTCCGGGCGCGGGAGCGCGGCGCCGCGCTCTACCTGGAGGCGGGCGTCCCGGTCGGCTGACCCGGGTGCCCGCCGGGCGGGGCCGCCTCCGCCGGGCGGGGCCGCCTCCGCCGGGCGGGGTCGCCTCCGCCCGGCGCGACGGGGAGGCGTGGCACGTACTCCGGCGCCGTGCCCCGGCGCCGTGTTCCGGCCGCGTGCGCAGAACCTGCTTCCCGGCCGCGCGGTCCGGGACCGCGCCGGTCCGGCCCTGAGCCGGTCCCGGGCCGCGGCTCCGTGCCCGGTCCGGCGCACCGGCCGGCAGCCGTCAGATCGCGGCGTAGTTGCGCAGGAAGAGAGCCTCCGCCACCGACAGGCGCTCCAACTCCTCGGGGGACACGCTCTCGTTCACCGCGTGGATCCGCGCCTCCGGCTCGCTCAGGCCGATCAGCAGGATCTCCGCCTCCGGGTAGAGCGCGGCCAGGGTGCCGCACAGCGGGATCGAACCGCCCTGTCCCGCGTACTGCATCTCCTCGCCGGGGTACGCCACCGCCATCGCGTCCGCCATCGCCCGGTACGCCGGGCTGCCGGCCCTGGCGCGGAACGGCCGGCCCTGGCCGATCCGCTCCACCTCCACCCGGGCGCCCCACGGCGTGTGCCGCTCCAGGTGCGCCTGGAGCAGGTCGGTGGCGTGCGCGGGGTCCGTGCCCGGCGGCACCCGCAGGCTGACCAGCGCGCGGGCGCTCGCCTGCACCGAGGGGGTGGCGCCGACGACCGGAGGGCAGTCGATGCCGAGCACCGTCACCGCCGGGCGGGCCCAGATCCGGTCGGCCACCGTACCGGATCCGATCAGCTCCACCCCGTCCAGCACCCGGGCGTCCTGCCGGAACCGCTCCTCGTCGTAGTGCACGCCCTCCCAGCCGCCGTTCGCCGCCAGCCCGTCGACGGCCGTCGAGCCGTCCTCGGTCCGCAGCGAGTCCAGGGTGCGGATCAGCGCGGCCAGCGCGTCGGGCGCCGCCCCGCCGAACTGACCGGAGTGCAGATTGCCCTCCAGCGTGTCGACCCGCACCCGGACCATGGTCATGCCGCGCAGCGTGGAGGTGGCGGTCGGCAGCCCGGCCCGGAAGTTGCCCGAGTCGCCGATCACGACGGTGTCCGCGGCCAGCAGGCCGGGGTGCTGTTCGGCGTACCGCTCCAGACCGCCCGTGCCCTGCTCCTCCGAGCCCTCCACGATCACCTTGACGTGCACCGGCACGCCGCCGTTCGCCTTCAGCGCGCGCAGGGCCAGCAGATGCATCAGCACACCGCCCTTGCAGTCGGCGGTCCCGCGTCCGTACCAGCGGCCGTCCCGCTCCGTCAGTTCGAACGGGGGACTGCTCCATCCGGCCTCGTCCAGCGGCGGCTGCACGTCGTAGTGGGCGTACAGCAGCACCGTCCGCGCGCCCTCCGGGCCGGGCAGCCGCCCGTAGACCGACTGGGTGCCGTCCGGGGTGTCCAGCAGGGCCACGTCCTCGAACCCCTCGGCGCGCAGCGCGGAGGCTATCCACCCGGCGGCGGCCTCGCTCTCGCCGCGCGGGAACTGGCCGAAGTCCGCCACCGACCGGAAGGCCACCAGTTCGGCGAGCTCCTCCTTCGCCCCGGGCATCAACGAGGCGACGGTCTCCGCGATCGGATTCGACGACATGGGCACGCTCCTTGCGGGTACGACGTTGTAGCGGTGGAACCCCGTTCAGCCGCCCGATCCTCCCACAGTGGCCTGCGGCGATGCCCGCCGTAGGATGCTGGGGGTCAGGTGCGGCATGTGGTGAGATCGGAGCAGAAGGCCATCGTGAGGGACGAGAACTCTTCGGCGGACGACGCGCGTCAGGTCTGGGACGTCGTGGTGGTGGGCGCGGGACCGGCCGGGTCCTCCGCCGCCTATGCCGCGGCGGTAGCGGGACGGCGCGTACTGGTGCTGGAGAAGGCGGAACTGCCCCGGTACAAGACATGCGGCGGTGGCATCATCGGCCCCTCGCGCGACACCCTGCCCCCCGGATTCGACCTGCCGCTGCGGGACCGGGTGCACGCGGTGACCTTCGCGAACAACGGGCGGTTCACCCGTACCCGCCGCTCCCGCCAGATGCTCTTCGGG
Organism: Streptomyces sp. SID8352; assembly: GCF_009862265.1. Taxonomy (GTDB): domain Bacteria; phylum Actinomycetota; class Actinomycetes; order Streptomycetales; family Streptomycetaceae; genus Streptomyces. The sequence goes on from NZ_WWGX01000010.1 coordinate 11,354, forward strand.
CTGGTCAACCGGGCCGAGTTCGACCAGCAGCTCATGGAGCACGCCCAGAAGGCGGGTGCCGAGCTGCGCACCGGCGCCACGGTGACCCGGGTGGAGCAGCACGGCTCGGCGGTCCCCGACCGGCGCACGGTCGCCGTCGTCCTCCAGGGCGGCGAGACGGTGCTGGCCCGTGCCGTGGTCGGCGCGGACGGCAGCGCCAGCCGGATAGGGGCGCACGTCGGCGTCAAGCTCGACCAGGTCGACCTCGGGCTGGAGGCGGAGATCCCGGTGCCCGAGACGGTCGCCGAGGACTGGAAGGGCCGGGTCCTCATCGACTGGGGGCCGATCCCGGGCAGCTACGGCTGGGTCTTCCCCAAGGGCGACACCCTCACCGTCGGCGTGATCTCGGCCCGCGGCGAGGGCGCGGCCACCAAGCGGTACCTGGAGGACTTCATCGGGCGGCTCGGCCTCGCCGGTTTCGAACCCACCGTCTCCTCCGGCCATCTGACGCGCTGCCGGGCCGACGACTCGCCCCTCTCGCGGGGACGGGTGCTGGTGTGCGGCGACGCCGCCGGCCTGCTGGAGCCGTGGACCCGCGAGGGCATCTCCTTCGCGCTGCGCTCGGGACGGCTCGCGGGTGAGTGGGCGGTGCGGATCGCGGAGGCGTACGACGCCGTCGACGCGCGCAAGCAGGCGCTGAACTACGCCTTCGCCGTGAAGGCGGGGCTGGGCGTCGAGATGAGCGTCGGCAAGCGGATGCTGACGATCTTCGAACGCCGACCGGGGCTTTTCCACGCGGCCCTCACCGGGTTCCGTCCGGCCTGGCGGGCCTTCCGGGACATCACGCGCGGCTCCACCACGCTGGGCGAGCTGGTGCGGACCCACCCGCTGGCGCAGCGGGCGCTGTCCGCGATGGACCGCCGGGCGGGGGCGTCCGCGGGCGGGAACGGAAACGGAAGCGGCGGGGACGGAAGCGGCGGGGACGCCGGGGGCCGGGGTGCCACCGGGGTCACGGGTGCCGCCGGGGGCGCCGCTGCGGTGGAGTCCCCCCGTGCCGACGGGGCGGAGCGGCCCGGGGACGCCGGTGACGGTGACGCGTCCCACGGTGGCGTGTCTGATGGTGGCGGTACCCGGGCGGGTGCCGGTGCCGTGGACGGAGGGTCCCTGAACGGCGGTCGGGTGGAAGGCGGTCGGGAGGACGGCGGTTCCGTGGACGGCGGCCAGGTGAACGGCGGTTCCGTGGACGGGGGCGCCGCGGACGGAGGCGGGGACGCCGGGGTCAGTTCCTGATCTCGATGCGGAAGACCGGGTGGTCGGGAGCGGCGGCGAGGATCTCCTCGTCGGAGGAGTCCGCGGTGACCCCCTGGAAGTATTCGTTCACCTGCCAGCCCCACCGCTTCAGATAGGTGCGCACGACGGGGAGCTTCTCCTCGTCGGGCAGTTCCACCGCCGTGAAGGCCCGGACCTTGCGCCCGACGCGCAGTTCCCCGCCGCCCGCGGCCCGCATGTTGCGCACCCACTGGGAGTGGCCGCGCGCCGAGACGAGGTACTGCCCGTCGGCATGCCTGTGCGGATTGACCGGGACGCGCTGCATCTGTCCGCTGCGGCGCCCGCGCACCGACAGCTCCGCCGCTCCCGCGAGGCTGACGCCGCGCCGGGCCAGCCAGCCGACCAGGCGGTTGAAGCGGAGGTTCATGGGCGTGCCCCTGAGGTAGTAGGGCGCGGTGTCGGCCGAGGACGTGCTTCCGTGGTGGGCCGGGGCTGGGCTTTCCGCCGTGTTCAGCGCCGGTGCCGCTGCCGAGCCAGGGGGCGAGGTCGGGGGCTGAAGGTGGGACTTGGCCGAGGTCATGACGGTCCTCCGGGGATGCGGCGGGTGGTGCGGCTGCTTGGGTGGGTGGTGTGGACGGGACGGGTCGTGCGGTGCGGCCTGGATGAGAGTGCGGCGGGCGAACCGGTGCCGCTCCGGTGGGCAGGGGGTGCCGTGACGTTCGATGGACCCGGGTGGCCGCGAGCCTTGCGAAAGCACCGCTCACGTTTGTGAGCACTGCTCTCTTTGTGCTTCCAGTGTGCGACGGGAGGTCGAGGAATGCAAGAGCACTGCTCTCGTTTGCGTGCACCGCTCTTTCTTGTGTTCGGTGCTCCTGTGTGCGGGCGGTGCTCTCCTGTGTGCCGCGACCTCGGCTGGGTGCGGCGCTCTCGCTTGCGCACGGTGCTCCCGTTTGTGAGCGGCGCTCTCGCTGGGGTGTGGCCGCTCCCGCCCCTGTGCGGCGCTCTCTTTTGCGTGCAGTGCTCTCGCTTGCGTGGGGTGCTCGCGGGGGAGTGCGGTGTGCGCGCCCGAGAGTGGTGCTTGCGGGTCGGAGCGGTGTTCGCGGGAGAGGGCGGCGTTCTCCTGTTCTCCGCCGTCCGGGGCGGGCGCGTGTCCGTGGCTGGGGTGTCGCCGGCGAACATGGGAGGGGAGTGCTGTTCGCGCACCAGTGCACTGCTCGCAAATGCGGGCACCGTACACGTTTGCGAGCAGTGCTCGCGTCTGTGTGCACTGCTCGCACACCATGGAACACTGGCTCGCATGAGTAACCCCGCACAGGGCGTTCGCGCCCGGGCCCGGATCGAGGCGACCGCGGCCATCAAGGACGAGGCACGCAGACAACTGGCGCACGAGGGCGCCGCCAAGCTCTCCCTGCGGGCCGTCGCCCGCGAACTGGGCCTCGCCTCCTCCGCGCTCTACCGCTACTTCCCGAGCCGCGACGACCTCCTCACGGCGCTGATCATCGACGCCTACGACGCCATCGGCGCCGCCGCCGAGGCCGCGCGCGACCGGACGGCCGACGTGACCCCGGTGCGGCGCTGGATCCTGGTGTGCGAGGCGGTGCGCGACTGGGCGCTGGCGCATCCGCACGAGTACGCGCTGATCTACGGTTCGCCGGTGCCCGGTTACCACGCGCCGCAGGACACCGTGTCCTCGGCCGCGCGGGTGGCGGAGGCGCTGGTCGGCGTCGTGCGGCAGGCGTACCGGGGCCGGGGACTGGCCCAGCCCGTGCTGCCCGCCGCGCTGCGTCCCGAGGCCGAGCGGATGGCCGCGGCACTCGCCCCCGATCTGCCGCCGCAGGTGGTGGCGGCGTTCGTGGCGGCCTGGGCCGAACTGTTCGGGCTGATCGGCTTCGAGGTGTTTGGGCAGTTCCACCGGGTGGTGCAGGACCGGGAGGAGTTCTTCCGCCACGCCGTCGCTCGCCTCGCCCATGAGGTCGGCCTGGAGCACTGAGCGCCGGGAGTGGCGGGCGTGCTGGGCGTGATGGACGCGTCGGGCGTGCCGGACGCTCGGTGCCTCGCGCGAGCGACGTTCCCGGTGGCACCGCTCCGACGGGCCGTTCGCGTCGCTTCACCCCGTCATTCCGTCATCCCGTCACCCCGTCGGCTGTCCCTCGGCGACGTGCCGCGCGCGCCCGCCCCGGGGCTGGACCGGTTGTCGGAGCTGGTCGAGCAGGCGGCGGGCGTGGGACTCACGGTCGGAGTGGCGGGGGAGCCACCGGAACTGCCGCCCGCCACGGACCTCGCCGTGTTCCGGATCGTGCAGGAGGCCCTGACCAACGTCGCGCGGAACTCGGGCTCGCGCCGGGCGCGGGTGCGATGGGCGCGGGACGGGGGAGTGCTGCGTCTGGGCGTCGAGGACGACGGGCCCGCGCCCGGGGCCGTGGCGGGCGGCAGGGGCCGAGCGGGCGGCAGCGGCAACGGAGTGGCCGGAATGCGGGAACGGGCGGCGGCCCCCGGTGGCACCGTCGAGGCGGGCCCCTGCCGGACCGGGGCTCCGGGTGCGCGCGGTGCTGCCCCTCACCCCTGCGCACCGCCTCCTCCCGCCGGACCCGTCTGCCGCACCGGACCCATCCGCCGTGCCGGACACACCTATCTTGTCGGCCCCACCCGTCCCGCCGGACGCACCTGTCCTGCCCTGACCCGCCGGAAACACCATTCCCGCCCCGAGCAGCCCTCGTGCCGACCCCGCCCACCCCGTCGCCCACCGCACCGCACACCGAGGGCAACGGCCCGTGAGCCGCGTACTGCTCGCCGACGGCAAGTCCTCGGCGCGGGCGGGTCTCCGGGTTCTGCTGGACGCGGGGCCGGAACCGAGGTCGTCGGGAAGGCCGCCGACGGTGGGCGGGCGGTGCGCGCGATCCGTGAAATGAGCCCGGACGTCGTCCTCATGGACATCCGGATGCCGACGCTGGACGGACTGGCCGCGACCCGCGGGGTCACCGGGGACGGCGCGCTCGCCGGGGTGAGGGTGGTCTTGCCGACCACCTACGAACTCGACGAGTACGTCTTCGAGGCGGTCCGGTTCGGTGCCTGGAAGTCCCTGGTCAAAGGACACCGAACCCCAGGAACTCCTGCGCCCCGTCCGGGCGGTGGTCGTCGGGACGCCCTGCTTCAGCTGGGGGCGACGCGGCGTCGTATCGCGGAGTTCACGGCCCGCTCCAAGGAGATCGCGGCGGGCGACGTCCTCGCCGTACTCACCGGACGGGAACGGGAGGTGATGGCCCTGGTCGGCATCGGCCTGTCCAGCGAGGCGATCGCGCGCTGCCCGGTGGTCGGCCCGTTCATCACCAAGACCCATGTCAGCCGCACCACGGTGAAGCCGGACGCCCGCGATCGGGCCCAACTCGCCGTTTTGGTCTATGAGTCGGGGTTGGTGCGCCCCGGTTGGCCGGGCTGATCCGCGCTTCCGCCCGCCCCGCCGCGGCGGCCTTCCGCAGGAAGCCCCGCGCCTCGGGTGTCACCGCTGTCCTCCGCCCGCCGGTCGTCGCGCCCGCGCTCCGCAGCCCCGCGCTCCGTCCCTCCGGGCTCCGACCGGCCGCGGAACGCCTGCCCATGTTCCGGCAGTCTGTGTGACGTCCGTTCGCGTGACGTCCGTTCGCGTGACGTCCGCTCGCGCTGCGCGCGCCCGAACCGGGTGAGGACGCTCACCACACGGAGCGCGAACACCACGGCGCCCACCACCGCGCCCACCCCGGTGAGGACCCCGCGCGCACCGGTCAGCGGGGCGAACACGTAGGCCGGTCCGGCCACGGCGGCCAGCAGCACGAGTGCGGCGAAGGCCGCGCTGCACAGTGCGTAGCCGATCTCGACCGTGAGCGCGTCCCGTTCACCCTGTGTGCGCCGGCCCCCGTGGTGTGTCATGGGGAGATTGTCCCGGGTGGCTTCCTCTCCGGGCAAGGGGCGCCTCCCCCGCCCTGCGGGTGCCCGGTGGGCCGCGGTCCGGCCCGTGGGGCGACGGCGCGGAGGCACCGCCGGGGTTGCGAGGCCATGGGCGGCGGGGGCGGGGCGGCGAGGGGACTGGGCGGGTGTGCCCGCGTGCCCCACTCTCGTACCCCCCCGACACCCCGTCACCTGACCTCCTCAGCCGCGCAGTTCGCCCATCGCCGCCAGCAGCCGGTCCACGTCCTCGTCGGAGCTGTACGGGGCGAGCCCCACCCGGACGGCGCCCCCGTCGCCGAGGCCGAGGTGACGCGAGGCCTCCAGGGCGTAGAAGGACCCGGCGGGCGCGTCGACGCCGCGGTCCGCCAGCCCCTGGTACACCTCGGCCGGGCTCAGTCCCGCCACGGAGAACAGCAGGGTCGGTGTGCGCCGCGCGGCCCGGGAGTACACGGTGGTTCCGCCAAGCTCCGCGAGCCCCCGCTCGATGCGCTCGCGCAGCGCGTCCTCGTGGGCCTCCAGGGCGGCGAAGGACGAGGCCAGGCGCTCCCGTCGGCTGCCGCCGGTCCCGGGGTCCAGCTCGGCGAGGAAGTCCACTGCGGCCCGTGTGCCCGCCAGCAACTCGTAGGGGAGCGTGCCCAGTTCGAAGCGCTCGGGGACGGTGTCGCTGGAGGGCACCAGTTTGTCGGGGCGCAGTGTCTCCAGGAACTCGGGCCGGGCGGCCAGGACGCCCATGTGCGGTCCGAGGAACTTGTACGGCGAACAGACCAGGGTGTCCGCCCCGAGCGCCGCCAGGTCGACCAGGACGTGGGAGGCGTAGTGCACCGCGTCGACGTGGAGCAGGGCGCCTGCCTCGTGGGTGAGGCGGGCGATGGCGGGGAGGTCCGGCCGGGTGCCGATGAGGTTGGAGGCCGCGGTCACGGCGACCAGCCGGGTGCGCGGGGAGAGCACGGCCGCGATGTGTTCGGGGGACAGTTCCCCGGTGGCGGGGTCGAAGTCGGCCCAGCGGACGGTGGCCCCGACAGCCTCGGCCGCCTGGACCCAGGGCCGGATGTTGGAGTCGTGGTCGAGGCGGGTCACGACCACCTCGTCACCGGGTCCCCAGTCCTTGGCGAGGGTGCGGGACAGGTCGTAGGCCAGTTGTGTGGCGCTGCGCCCGAGGACGACGCCCAGGGGGTCGGCGCCGAGCAGGTCGGCCAGTGCGTCGCGGGCCTCCAGCACCGTGCGGTCCGCGTTGCGCTCGCCCTCGGTGGTCCGCCCCCGGTTGGCCAGCGGGGCGGCCAGCACCTCGGCCATGGCGTCGATCACGGGCTGCGGGGTCTGGGTTCCGCCGGGTGCGTCGAAGCGGGCGGTGCCGGACTTGAGGGCGGGGACGCGGGCGCGGATCGCGTCGATGTCGAGGGCCATGTGCACTCCAACCGGAAACGGGGACTGTCCGACATGGTCGCAGCCGGACGCCGCCCGCGACAGGGGGGCTCGGCCCCGTCGGCCGGCCGCCGTCCCGGGGGCTGTCCGGACCTGCCCGGGGTACGCGAGCGCGAGGAGCGGAGCCGCCGGGAAGCCGCGGGGCGCGGCCCGGAGGCCGTCGGGCCGCCGGGTGAGGACGCCGAGTGCGCCGTCACCCGGGGCGCACGGGGAGCGACGGGGGCGGACCGGACCGCGCGGGGAGTCGGGTGCCCTTGTACCCGTGAGCTTCTGCGGCCGGTCCGGCGGCCGACGGCCTACTGCGGGTTCCGGCCGCGGGACGGGGTGGCGGAGAGGCGGCCCCACTCGGAGGATCGCGGCCGTTCGCCCTTCTGGACTGAAAATTGACGATCCATCACATCAATTTCTGTCGGCCGCTCGCTGCCGGGCCGCTGTCGGCGGCGGCAAGCGGCCGAGGGTGCCCCGCGCGGTCCGCGGGCCGTTCCCGGCCGGGGGTGGGCGTGACTCCTTCCGGGTGGATGTCCCCTCCGGCGGGCGGCGGGCGGCGGGGGTTCCGGCGCCAAGCCAAGCCTCGCAATACCCGGGAGGGTAAGAGAGTCGGACCTCCACCCTATGGATGAGATACCCCTAGGGGGTATGGTGGGATGTATGTGGAGGCCCCCGCCGGAGTCTGGGGTCCGGACATGGAGGAGACGATTCCCGTGCACACCGCCCTGAAGATCACCGCGTTCGCCGCCGCCCTGGCGGCCTCCTTCGGTACGGCCTACGGCGTCGGGTCGAGCTTCGATCCGGTCGTCGACGGTGCCCCGTCCGCTTCCCACGTGACGAGCCACGCCAAGGGGGCGGCCGGGGGCGGCACGGAAGGAGAAGGGGGCGGGGCTCCGGTCGCCGGCGGGCTCCAGGTCTCGGAGAACGGGTACACCCTCGATCTCACCACCCCGCGCGTCGCCGCCGGACAGCGCGCGGACCTGCGCTTCACGGTCCGCGACGACGCCGGCCGGGCCGTCACCGACTACCGGCCCGAGCACGGCAGGCAACTGCATCTGGTCCTGGCCTCGAACGACCTCGTGACCTACCGTCACCTGCATCCCGCCCGCGCCGTCGACGGAACCTGGACCACCCCCGTCGAGTTGCCCCGTGCCGGCGGCTACCGCGTCCTCGCGGACTTCGCCCCCGCTGCCGGGGGCGGGGACGGCGTCACGCTGGGCGCGGACCTCGCCGTCGCGGGCGACTACGCGCCACTGGAGCCCCCGGCGCCCTCCCGGACCGCCACGGTCGACGGGTACGAGGTGCGGCTCACCGGCGTGCTGCGCCCCGGCGCGGTGGGCGAACTGGGACTGACCGTCTCCCGTGACGGCCGCCCGGTCACCGATCTGGAGCCCCACCTCGGTGCCTACGGCCACCTCGTGGCCCTGCGCTCCGGCGACCTCGCCCAACTCCACGTCCACCCGAACGGCGCGCCCGGCGACGGGGCCACCCGGCCCGGTCCGCGGGTCTCCTTCACCGCCACGGCGCCCAGCGCCGGCACCTACCGCCTGTTCCTCGACTTCCGGCACGGGGGCAAGGTCCGCACCGCGGCCTTCACCGTCCGGGCCGAGGCGCCGCGGAACGCCGAGGGTGCCCCGGCCGACAGTGCGTGGACGGAGGGCCACGGCCACTGACAGGAAGGGCGGGTCCGGTGCCGGAGGGGGACACCTGCCTGGGGCGCCGGATCGGGCGCCGGGTGAGGGTAATGGCTGGCGGGGTGCGACGGGGGAGAGAAGCGTGGGTGCCGGGGTCGTCGGGCCTGTCGGACAGGCCCTAATTTGGCACTGACGCGGAACAATCGTTACTTATTATGATCTTGGCGAGTTCGAAACAGGCACGTTCCGCAGACTGCGACAAGGAACACCACACCCCAGCAAGGACCAAAGGTTTACCCCATCTTGACGGTCCCCGGTAAACGTATCGATCATCACATCCGCTTCTCGGTTTTGCTCAACTCATGTCCCTTTTCTGACTGTTGACCTTTAGCTCGCCTGAGGGTCTTAGTTGCGGTAGGTATCTGTGAGAGCACTGTGGGTGGAGTGTGGCGAGGATGTGGACCCGGTTGCGGGGCGGGGGCAGGGCCGTTGGGGCACTACTGAGTGTGACATTGGCAGTGGGGGCGGTTCCGGCCCTGGGGGGTGAGGCTGCGGCCGCCGTGCCGGCTGCGCCGCGCGGTGCCGAAGCCCCCAGGGCTGCGGGTGGGGTGTTGGAGGCGGAGGCGCTGGCTGAGGCCCGGCGAACGGGGGAGCCGGTGGAGATCTCCGCTCAGCGCGGTGAGAGCCGCGAGGTGTTCGCCACCCCGGAGGGCCGCCTGGAGGCGCGGGAGTATCTGCGTCCGGTCTGGGCCCGTGGCCAGGGTGGCTGGAAGCGGGTGGACACCAGCCTGGTGGCGACTGGTGAGGGCATGGTCGCGCCCAGGGCGGCGACGGTGGACGTGGAGTTCTCCGGCGGCGGTGGGGCAGTGCCGCTGGTGCGGATGCGGCGTGCGGGGCGTGAGCTGAGCCTTGGGTGGCCGGCCCCGCTGCCGCAGCCGCGGCTGGAGGGGGCGGTGGCGACGTATCCGTCGGTGCTGCCGGATGTGGATCTGCGGATGACCGCGCAGGAGGATGGATTTGCCCAATTGCTAGTGGTGAAGACGGCAGAGGCCGCGGCGAGCGCGGAGCTGGCCGAGTTGAGGCTGGAGCTGTCGGCGTCGGGGCTGGAGGTGCGCGAGACCGACGAGGGAGGGCTGGAGGCCGTCGACAAGGGTGCCGCAGGCGCGGTGTTCGAGGCGCCGCAGCCGATGATGTGGGACTCGAGCAGGGGTGGGCAGGAGGCTGGCCTTGAGGCCTCACGTGCTCTCGTATTCGGCGCGCGGGCCGCATCGGAGAGGGCGCAGGCTGATGAGGGGAGAGAGCCGGGTGCGGGGGAGTCGGGCAAGCTCGCGCCGGTGGGCGTGGAGGTACCGGCCGAGCAGGACGAGCTGGTGCTGACCCCGGATGCCGATGTGCTGAAGGGCGCCGGCACCACCTATCCCGTCTACATCGACCCGCAGTGGTACACGCCGAAGGCGTCGGCGTGGACGATGGCGTCGAAGTACTGGGCGTCGTCCCCGCAGTGGAAGTTCAACGGCGCCTCGGATGCGGGGTTGGGCTACTGCGGCTGGGACTATTGCGCCCCGCAGGACACCAAGCGGCTGTTCTACCGGATCCCGACCTCGAGGTTCGCGGGCAAGTCGATCCTGTCGGCGGAGTTCGTGGTCCGCAACATCTGGTCGGCGTCCTGCGAGGCGCGCAGCGTGCAGCTGTGGCAGACCAAGGACATCTCCGCCTCGACGACCTGGAACAGCCAGAAGGCCTCTGGCTTCTGGATCAAGCAGCTGGCGTCGAAGTCGTTCGCCTACGGTTACAGCGGCTGCGCGGCCAAGGATGCCGAGTTCAACGTGAAGGCGGCGGTGCAGGCGGCCGCCGACAGCAAGAGCGCGACGATGACGTTCGGACTGCAGGCGGCCAGTGAGACGGACCGCTACGGCTGGAAGCGATTCTCGGACAAAGCCTATCTGCGGGTGCAGTACAACCGCCCGCCGTCACAGGTGAAGATGTCGCAGCTGACGATGGAGTACGGCGGTATCTGCAAGAAGCCGGCCGCCGCACCCCGGGTACGCACCCTGGGCAAGATCCGTGCGAACGAGGTAACCGACCCGGACGCCGACAATGTCGCGGTGCAGTTCGAGGCGAAGTGGGACACCGGGGACGGCAAGGGCCTGATCGCGCGGTGGAAGCCGGCACTGACCCCGTTCAAGAAGTCGGGGTCCAGCTTCTCGATCAGCTTGCCGTCCAATGTGCCGCAGAACAAGCAGATCCACTGGCAGGTGCGCAGCTACGACGGGGCCCAGTACTCGCCGTGGTCGTCATCGGGTGATCCGACGGCCTGCTACTTCTACTACGACACCGGCGTCCCCAAGGCGCCCTCGATCACCTCGGGCGAGTATCCGGCCTCGGACCCGGAGAATCCGGAGGACCCCTGGTACGACGGAGTCGGCAAGTACGGCACCTTTGAGCTCAAGGCAGCCAACAGTGATGTGACAAAGTATTGGTACGGCATCAACACCGATCCCACCCCGAAGAATGCGGTCACTACATCCGGGGGTGCCGCGAAGAGCATCCGGATGCTGCCGGCCAAGCCGGGACTGAATTTCATCACCGCGCAGGCGTTCGATCAGGCCGGCAACGGCTCCGAGACGCGGACCTACCAGTTCAGGGTGAAGGCCGGTCAGCCCGAGCGGGCGATGTGGCAGATGGACGAAGACGCGGGGGTGGGCCAAGCTGCGGGTTCGGCACCGGAGCGGGTGCTCGCGTTGCGCGGCGGTTCCACACCGGGTGTGCCCGGGGCCAAGGGCACGGCGGTGTCCTTCAACGGAGTCGACGGCTACGCAGTCTCCGACATTCCTACCGTGGACACCTCGGCCGGGTTCTCCGTCTCCGCATGGGCGAAGCTGTCGACGATGCCGGACCACGCGGCCATCATCGCCGCCCAGCCCGGCAACTACGCCCCGGGCTTCGAGCTGTACTACTCCAAGTCCTATGACCGCTGGGTGTTCAACCAATACGAGGCCGACGCCACCGGCGCGGGCATAGTGCGTGCCATGGCACCCTCGCCCGGCGGAGTCATGGCCGGGCAGTGGACGCATCTCGTGGGCAGCTACAGCCTGACCAACAAGGAGATGAAGCTCTATGTAAACGGCGCCCTGATCGGCACCACCGCCCACAACTCGCCCTGGGACGGCCGTCGGGGTCTTCAGATCGGCGCTGGCCTTTATGACGGCGGCAGGCTGGACTCGTTCTTCCCCGGGGCTATCGACGAGGTGCAGATCTTTGACAAGGTGCTGTCGGTCGGCGAGGTGACGCGCCTGTATGGCAAGGAGCCGATCACCTCGGGCCGTCCGGCGCGGGCGGTCTTCTCGTTGGACGAGCCTGCCGATGCCACGCAGCTGGCCGGGAAGGCGGAGGTGCCATCGGCCGCCTTTGTTGGAGGCGCCACCCCCGGGCAGACCGGTGTCGCGGGCAAGGCAGTGGCGCTGAACGGGACCGACGGATACGCCACCGCCAAGCGGCCGCTGCTCAACAACCAGCGCAGCTTCGCCGTGTCCGCGTGGGCCAAACTGCCCAAGACCAAGCCGGACCACGCGGCGATCACCGTCACGCAGACGGGCACGCACAGGCCGGGAATGGAGCTGTACTACTCGGCCGCGTACGACCGGTGGGTGGTCAACCATTATGTGGCAGACGCGCCGGGCGCCACCGTGATCCGGGCCATGCAGCCCGACGGGCAGACAGCCCACGGGGACACATGGACGCATCTGGTCGGTGTGTATGACACGGTCACAGACAAGCTGACCCTGTACGTCAACGGAGTGAAGTCGGGCGAGACGGAACTGAAGGCCAACTGGACCGCGAGCGGGGCGGTGCAGATCGGGGCCGGGTCCTATGACGGCCAGCCTGGCACGTTCTTCCCCGGCCAGATCGATGACGTACGTTTGTTTGACCGCCTGGTGGGCGCCGAAGAGGTCCAGCAGATTTTCACGCAGCGACCGTTAGTGAAGGGGCGGTGGATGTTCGAGACGGCGTCGAGCTCCCCGCTCACGACGCCGGACGCGTCCGCGTCGGGCAATACCATGACGCTGTACGGCGGCGCGGAGGTCGGCTCCGGTTGGGTCGACGGGGCCGTCACACTCGACGGCGTTGGCGGCTATGGCGTGACGTCCACGGTGCCGGTGGATACCAGTGCTAGCTTCACCGTCAGCGCATTTGTGCAGGCTGCCGCCGTCCCGCAGAAGGGTGTGGCCCTGCTCAGCGTGCCCGGAGCGACGCAGAGTGCGTTCACGGTGCGCTATGAGCGCAGTACCACACCGGACACGGATCCCGGGCGGTGGCGGATCGCCATGGCGTCGGCAGACAGCGGCGCCGCTACGGTCGCGCAGGTCGACAACGGGCAGTTCTTCAGCCCAACTGACTGGACCCATGTAGCCCTGGTCTTCGATGGTTTCGCCAAGCGTCTGGCACTGTATGTTAACGGCGAGCTGGAAGAAGCCGTGTGCGCGGACGCGGACGGTAATGGCGAATCGGACGATGCGGCTTGCACGGACAGGTTCTCGTGGTCGGATGATGTGTTGTCGTTCAAGTCGTCCCAGCCGATGCAGCTCGGCCGGGCCAAGACGGGGACGGGTACGTGGAGCGAGTACTGGCCTGGTGCTGTGTCTGATGTGTGGGCATTCCAGGGAACGTTGAGTAACGCTCAGGTCCAGCAGTTGGCGAGCGGTCTGCCGGGTATGGCAACCGAGGTCCCCGGCGGCGACTAAGGGCTGTCCCGTAATCCCCAGCCGGCGCACGACGACAGCTACGGCGCCTCGCCGCGTTGTCGGATCGCCCGAATGCGCCCAGTATGAGGACGACCCTCCACCTTGCGATGTACCGGATCTGACGCCGCGCGCTGATCCACCGGGTATTACGGGGCAGCCCCTAGCCCACTGCGTCGCCCACCCACTCACAACTTCTCAGTTGAACATGCAACCTATGCTCCGGCTGCTCACCGCGCAGGCCGAGCTTGCACTGAAGAGCGAAGGACAGAATGAACGGGATACCCAGCAACCGGCTTAAAGGGCTGCGGCGACGTGTCGCACTGGTCTCAGCCACGATAATGATCGGCACGCTTCTGCAGGGAGTTACACAGCCGGCCCTCGCCGCAGACGACGGCAGGGGCCGTCCCTCCCTTCCCCAGCCCGAGAAACCAGTTCCCGGGTCGATGGGAAAGGTCAAGCCGCGCACGTTAATGAAAGCGCCGCGTACCCCGCAGGCTCCCCCCAAGGCAGCCTGGCCGAAACCGGTAACCGCGGTGGTCGAGCTATCCGCGGCCGGTGCGAAGGACGCTGTCTCCCCGACTGTCCGGGCTACCGGGCTGCCACTGTCTTTGAATACGCGGGGCAGCGCTGCTGACAATCCGGTGAGCGGTGCGGTCGAGGCGCGTGTCCTGGACCGCGAAGCCGCGAAGAAGGCCGCTGTTGACGGGGTTGTCTTCTCCCTACGTCTCAAGGATCAGGGGAAGGGCGGTGACACGGGCCAGGTGAGGGTGAAGCTGGACTACTCCGACTTCGCCGACGCGTACGGCGGTGGCTATGCTTCTCGCCTGACGTTGATTCAGCTACCTGAGTGTGCGCTTACTGACCCCGACGAGGCAGGCTGCCGTACCGGTGTGCCGGTGGTGACGGTCAACGACACCGAGAAGCGTACGCTCACCGCGCAGAGCGTGCCCCTTGCCGTTGGTGTGTCCACACTTCTTGCCGCGGTGGCGGGGGATCAGAGTGAGAGTGGGGACTACAAGGCCACGTCGCTGTCACCGTCCGCGACCTGGAGCACCAATCTGAACACGGGCGACTTCGCGTGGGTGTACGGCATGTCGGTGCCGGATGTGCCCGGAGGCATGACTCCCAATGTGGGGCTTTCGTACTCCTCGGGCTCCGTCGACGGCCGCACCGGTAGCACAAACAACCAGGCGTCCTGGGTGGGTGACGGCTTTGACCTGTCGCCGGGCTTCATCGAGCGCAGGTACAAGTCCTGCGCCGACGATGGTGTGAAGAATGCGGACGGCAGCAAGCCTGGGGATCTGTGCTGGGCCTATGACAACGCGTTCCTCACCTTCAACGGCAAGGGTGGCGAACTCGTCCCCAACGGGCCCAACTCGTGGAAGCTGAAGGACGACGATGGCACCAAGATCGCCCGTCTGACCGCCAGCGACCGAGGTAGCGGTGCCAAAGACGGTGAGTACTGGCGCCTGACCACACCCAACGGCAGCCGCTACTACTTCGGATACCACCGGCTGCCCGGATGGACGAGCGGAAAACCGACCACTAACTCCACCTGGACCGTGCCCGTCTTTGGCAACAACGAGGGTGAGCCGTGCCACGCTGCGTCGTTCGCGGAATCGTGGTGTCAGCAGGCCTGGCGGTGGAATCTCGACTACGCCGTCGACGCCCACGACAACGCCATCGCTTATCATTACAGCCAGGAGACCAACTCCTACGGCCGCAACCTCGAGGCCAAGGACAACACTCCGTATGTGCGTGGTGGAACCCTGGACCGTATAGAGTACGGGCTGAAGTCCTCCTCGATGTACGGCACCAAGGCACTGGCCAAGGTCAGCTTCGCCAACGCCGAGCGCTGCCTGTCCGCCACCGACTGCGCGGATATCACCAAGGGTGCCTACTACTGGTACGACACTCCGTGGGACCTGAAATGCGATGCCGGTAAGGACTGTGACAAGGGGCGCTTCTCTCCCGTGTTCTTCACCCGCAAACGGCTCAGTGAGGTGACCACCCAGGTCCTCGACGGCACCACCTACAACGACGTTGACTCTTGGAAGCTAACCCACCGCTGGGGAATGGCCGACGTCGACTACCAACTGCTGCTCGACTCCATCCAGCACACCGGTCACACCGCCTCCCCGGCCATCACCCTGCCGAAGACGACGTTCGCCTACACGCAACTCGTCAACAGGCTGGATAGGCCCGGTGATGGGTACGCGCCGTTCGTCAAGGATCGCCTGTCCACCGTCGCCGACGAGTCCGGCGGGCAGATCGACGTCAACTACTCCTCTCCGGCCTGCGACTTCAGTTCCCTGCCGACTCCGCAGACCAACACCACACGCTGCTTCCCGCAGTACATAGGGGGCAGTCCCTCGGACGATCCCGAGCTGCAGTGGTTCAACAAGTATGCGGTCTCGTCGGTGACTGCCACGGACCGTACGGGTGGGGCACCGGACCAGGTCACCTCCTACCAGTACTTGGGCGGCGCAGCCTGGCACTACGACGATGACGACGGGCTGACCAGGGACAAGTTCAAGACCTGGTCGCAATGGCGCGGATATGGACAGGTCCGTGTGCAGGCCGGTGGCCAGGGAGGCACCTCGGCGATGAAGTCGCAGGAGGACACGTACTTCCTGCGAGGCATGGACGGCGATCGCAAGGACGGCAGCGGCGGCACGAAGTCGGTGGCCGTTACTCTGGACAGCGGTGAAGGGGGTCCGATATCCGACCACGAATCGGCGGCCGGCTTCGCATACAAGACCGTCAGCTACTTGGGTCCTGGGGGAAAGATCCTTGCCAAGACGGTCAACCGCCCCTGGCACCACGAGACGGCGAGGAGGGCCCGCAGTTGGGGCACCATCACCGCCAACTTCACCGGAACCTCTCAGACCAAGGACTGGACCTCGCTGGACGACGGCGCTGGTGTCAAGTGGCGCACCGCCTCTGCCGCGAACACCTACGACACGGTCGCTGGCCGGGTCACAGAGGTCGACGACTTCGGTGACGACAGCACGTCCGCGGACGACAAGTGCACGCGCACCACTTACGCGACCAACACCACCGACAAACTCGCCTCTCGTGTCGAGACGGTGTCGAAGAGATGCGGCGCCATTGTCAGCCGCCCCACGGATGTCATGTCCGACTTTCGTGTCGCCTATGACGGTGGCACATATGGCGCGGCGCCCACGAAGGGTGATGTGACGGTGAGCGCACAGCTGCAGAAGTACGAGGGCACTACCGCCGTCTACCTGG
Organism: Streptomyces sp. SID8352; assembly: GCF_009862265.1. Taxonomy (GTDB): domain Bacteria; phylum Actinomycetota; class Actinomycetes; order Streptomycetales; family Streptomycetaceae; genus Streptomyces. The sequence goes on from NZ_WWGX01000010.1 coordinate 27,558, forward strand.
AGTCCGGCACCACCTACGATTCCTATGGCCGCGAGCTGACCAGCATCGACCTGACCGGCGACGTGACCGTCACGGCAGCCGGGTCGATCACACAGACCGCACGCGCGGACAGCCGGGCCACTGTCACGGAATACACTCCCGCCACCGGTTTTGCGACCGCCGTAAAGGTGACCACACCCCCAGCCAAGGCGGGTGCGGCGTCCACCGCTCAGACCACGACCACCATCCAGGACAGCGCGCGTGGCCTGCCGTTGAAGCAGACCGACGCCAACAACAACGCCACCGCCTTCGCTTACGACGCCCTGGGCCGCACCACCAAGGTGTGGCTGGCTGACACACTGACCGGGCAGACCCCCAACTACCAGTTCACCTACACGGTCACCGACAAGCAGCCTGTAGCCGTGGGTACCAAGACGATCGGCAACAACGGCGCCCAGCGCACCTCCTATGCCCTCTTCGACGGGTTCCTGCGCTCCCGCCAGACCCAGGAGCCGGGGCCGGACAGCGGGCGCCTGCTGACCGACACGTTCTACGACGAGCGTGGCCTGGTCGCCAAGGAATGGGCGGCCTACTACACGGAGGGGACACCGACCACCGGACTGTTCAAGCCGGAGGACGCCCTGAGCTTGGAATCGCAGAACCGCTACACATACGACGGTCTGGGACGTCAGACCGAGGCGAAGCAGATAGCGGGCAATGGCGAAGGCGGCTCCGTACTCGGTACCACCACGACGATCTATGGCGGCGACCGCATCACGGTCATTCCCCCCGTCGGCGGCACGGCCACCACCAAACTCACCGATGCCCGCGGCCAGACCACTGAACTGCGCCAGCACCATACCCGCAGCGCAAGTGCCGCATACGACACCACCGCCTACAGCTACACACCGCGTGGAGAGATAAGCGCGTTGACCGATCCTGCGGGCAACACCTGGACCTACACCTACGACCTATTGGGTCGTCAGCAGACGGCCACCGACCCGGACAAGGGCACCACTACCAACACCTATGACGACCGCGGCCAGCTGACCACGACCAAGGACGCCCGCCCGGGGACCCCGGCGCTGTGGAACGGCTACGACAACCTGGGCCGCAAGATTGAACTACGCGAAGGCTCCGCGACTGGCACCCTGCGCGCCTCCTGGACATACGACACCATCAGTGGTGCAAAGGGGCAACTCGCCGAATCCACCCGATACGACAAGGGTAACGCCTACACCTCCAAGGTCGTCGCCTACGACCGCCTTTACCGCCCCCTGCGCACCTCCGTCACCATTCCCTCTGCTGAAGGCGCCCTCCAGGGCACCTACATGCCGACCATCACGTACAACGTGTCGGGAACCGTTCAGAGCATCGGCTATCCGAAAGCAGGGTCCCTGACGGCTTCTGCCGTGTCCTACACCTACGAGGACGCCACACTACGACCCATCGCTATGGGCAGTAGCCAGGGTGTGAAGGCGACCACCAGCCACAGCCTCACCGGCAAGCCGCTGCAGTACGAACTGTCCAACAGCAGCAGCAAGAAGACCTGGGTCACCAACACCTACGAGTGGGGTACAAAGCGCTTGGCCACCTCACGCGTGGACCGCGAGGAGGTTGCCGGGGTCGACCAGTACAGCACCTACCACTACGACGAGGCTGGCAACGTCGTGTCCGTCTCCGATATCTCCCGCGGGGGGACTGACAACCAGTGCTTTACCTACGACCACCTACGTCGTCTCACCGAAGCTTGGACCCGGAACACCGCTGCCTGTGCCACGTCGCCGGACGACAGTGTGTTGGGCGGCCCGGCCTCGTACTGGACCTCCTACGCCTATGATCTGGTCGGCAACCGCACCACCGAAACACTCCACAACACCGCCGGCGACGCCACCAAGGACACCAAGCGTTCCTACGCCTACCCCACCCCGGGCAGTGCTCAGGCGCACACTCTGTCTTCTGTTACCACCACTGGCCCGGCCGGCACCGCGAAGGACACCTACGGCTACGACGAGACCGGCAACACCACCACCCGCAACCTCAACGGAACCCCCCAGACACTTACCTGGGACGTCGAAGGCCACCTCGCCAAGGTGACCGAAACCCTCCAGGGCGGAACCGGGAGGACCAGCGAATACCTCTACGACGCCGACGGCAACCGCCTCATCGGCCGCACGCCTACCGAGACCACCCTCTACCTCGACGGCACCGAGATCACCCTGGCGAAGGGCTCCACGACTCCTAAGGCCACCCGCTACTACGACCTCGGTGGCGGACACACCGCCGTCCAGACCGACGATGGCATCGTCTCACTCACCCTCGCCGATCACCACGGCACTGCCCAACTCTCTATCAACACCGCCACCCAGGCCCTTACTCAGCGCCGCACCCTGCCCTTCGGCGGTACCCGTGGTGCCAAGCCGACCTCCTGGCCTGGCACCAAGGGCTTCGTCGGCGGCACCGACGACACCAAAGCCACCGGCCTCACCCACCTCGGCGCCCGCGAATACGACCCAAGCACCGGCCGGTTCGTCAGCGTCGATCCCATTCTGGACGACACCGACCCGCAGAGCCTCAACGGCTACGGCTACGCCGGCCAGAACCCCCTCACCTACAGCGACCCGTCCGGCACCATCCGAATGGAGCTCGACGGGTCGCAGTGCAAGGGCGGCTGGGAGAGGTGCGGGCCCGGCCCGGTCAGCTCCGGCGGTTCGAAAGAGTCGCCTCCGAAATCCGGATCGGGCGGCAAAGCGTCTGGCGGCGGAGGAAGGAAGGGCAAAACCTCCTCGAAGTCCGGCGGCTGCGACGCCACTTGCGTAGGCGCATTGGACTCTCTGGTCAGCAAGGAAAGGCCCGGCCTTCACAAGCAGTTGGCAGTCCAACTGCGGAAGTACATCCTGGCCACGGCCGGAAACACGCGCCCCTGCGTTGCGGGCGCCTCGGTCAACAGCGGGGAGGCCGCCGCATGCAACTATCTCAGTGGTGACTCTCCGCAGCTCAGCTGGCGGGATATTCTGGCCTTGTGGGCCAATGGGAACCCCAGTCTTAACAACATTCCCTTCGATGACGGAAGCCCGTTGACCCAGAAGCTCATGTTGGACGGGCCCCACAAGGAGATAGTCGAAGACCTGGCCAGGAAGGTAATTCATGCCGACTTCGATGCTCCGGCGAATGAACTCGGAGGTAACAGGGACCACTCGGATCCGAAGTCGAATATTGGGAAGGACCTGCTGGGCATGATGACGGACGGCAAGCGCGGAAGTGAAACTCCGACCGCTTTCCTCGGTAGTTACAACATCGAATATCAAGTGATCGCGCAATCGAAGAAGAATCGCTCTTTCACGGTTGCTTTCGCCTCTTACAACAAGACAGGGGTGCAGTCGCTGTTTCACATCCCTGGGATAGGTGACATTCCATCCGGTCATGCCTTCCGGAGTATCGCGCAGGAGTTCTACGGCACGGTGACGGTTAGTGTCCGTTGATTCCGGAATTTCCAAGCCGTTCGGGTTGGTGAAAGTATGGACGGGGGCGGCCCGGTTTGCCGCTTTACTGCTCCTGGGTGTGTCCTATGCGGCGTACCTGTTCCAGACGTTCCCGATTCCGAGTACCCAGGATGACCTAGTGGGGGCCCTGAGGTCGGACAGGCATCCGGTGGTCGAGGTCGGCTACGACGATCGGGGTGTGAACCTCTTCTGGGAGACGGCTCCGCTGGTCTACCGCGAACTGCACACCCATGTACCAGGTGCGCTTCATGGTAGTGAGGACGTGGCCGCAGTGAAAGAAGCGATCGCCGCCAAGGCGGGCACGCGCGTCACGGATCTCCGGTTCAGGGACCGGCAGGAGCGCTATGAACCGGGCGGCCTGGCCGTTCTTCTGCCCGCGACGTATCCGCTCTTCCTTCGTTCCGCCGTCCTGATTTGGGCTGTATTCAGTGTGGGCGTGGCGCTGCTGATCGCGGCCTACGCGCTGCCCCGCAGGTACATGCGGGTGAAGAACCGCGGGGTGTGGTTCACCATCTGCCTGACCACCGGGGTCGGGTTCTTCACCTACCTGTGGCTCGAACGCTGTGTGGCTCCCGATGCCGGGGAGTCGCCTGAGCTCAAGCCGCGATACGCATGGGCCGCGTCGCTTGCGACCGCGGTGATCCTGGCAGTGGGCGGATGGGCGCTGGTCCATACGATGTGGTGGATGCAGGCCTGATCTCCAACTCGATCCACTTCGCGGGCATGTGCAAGACGGCGGCGATCTCGTGGCGTTGCCAGCCTGTGGGGGTGCGACCGGAGAGCCGATACGGCGGAGCTCCGTTGCGGCGAGGAAGAAGCCAAGTCCTCTGCTGTAGCGGAGCTTCGCGATGCGAGAACCCTCTACCCATGTTCGCCCACCGCATTCAGCGCCATTACCGGAACGGCTGGGAATTGGAGAAAGCGTCTGCGGTTGTAGAAGGTCTCGATGAAGGCGAAGATCTCCGCGCTCGCAGGGTCCGGTCGGGCCAGCGGCGGGTACCGGCCTCCTCTTTGAGGAGCGCGAAGAAACTCTAAGCGGTGGTCCTGTCGAAGCAGGAGCCGGTTCGGCTCATGCTTGCTGCATCCCCAACCTGCCAAATTCCTGGCGGAGTTCATCAGAGGTGTATACCGATTCGCGATCGGATACGCGATGCAGCCGGGCTGCAGCTGGATGCGGAGCGGATCAAGGGCCGGCCGTGCACGGCAGGGATGACCAACGCTGGACCCTGAGCTGTGTGATGACGGTGATCGGCCGGCGCTTCCACCTGACCTACATGGCCCAGGGCGTGCGCAAGCTGCTGGTGTGCAACGGTTGATCCTGCCAGGTTCCGGCCAGACGCGCCATTGAAGGGGACGACGAGAAGGCGGTCGGGTAGGCCCGGGAGGTGTGGCCCTGTGCGGAAGACTCGCGGCGGCCCGTGGAGCATGGCTCGTCTTCGAGAACGAAGCCGGATTCTCCATGACGCTGCCGCAGGCCAGGACCTGGTCACAGCGCGGCCGCACCCGGTGGTGCGAGTCCGTGGCCGATCCCGCAGGCGGATATCCATTGCGGCCCTGACCCGCTACAAACCTGACCAGAGGTCGCGGCTGATCCACCAGCCGGGCCGGGACAACGGCCAACGCGACGGGTGCAAGAGCTTCTCCCGGCGCGACTATCGGGACCTGTCGATCGCCGCCCAGCTGAAGATTCCCCGTGATCTTGGACACTCGATGGTTATGCCGCGAGGGTGTGTTTGTGTCGTTGCCGGGTTTCGGTCGGGGTGAGGTAGCCGAAGACCTTGTGCCTGCGGAGGCGACGGCGGTTGTAGAATGTCTCGATGAAGTCGAGGACGTCGGCTCGTGCGGTGGCCCGGTTGGGCCAGACGCGGGTGCCGATCTCTTCTTTGAGCAGGGCCCAGAAACTCTCTGCGGCGGCATTGTCGAAGCGAGATCCGGTGCGCCCGCAGCTTTGACGAAGTCCAAACTCCCTTATTCGAGTGCGGAACTGGGGCGAGGTGTATTCGGCGAGTTCAACTGGTCGCTGTGGATCACGCAGCCGGGTTGCAGTCCACCGCGGCCGTGGGCCATGTGGAGGGCGTCGACGACGAGGTCGGCGCGATGATGGTCGGCCATCGAGAAGCCGACGACCTCGCGGGTGGCCAGGTCCAGCCGGCAGGCGAGGTAGAGCCACCCCTCGGCGGTCGGCAGCGCGGTGATGTCGCCGACCAGCTTCGTGCCGGGCATCTCGGCGTGGAAGTCGCGGCTGATCAGGTCCGGGGCCGGCCTGACCTTGTTGTCTGGCCTGGTCAGTGAACGGCGCTTGCGGCGGGTGACGCCCTGGACACCGTGCTCGCGCGCATGAGGCGGGCGACCCGTTTGCGGTTCACTCGCCGTCCCAGGCGCTGTAGTTCGGCATGGACGCGCGGGACGCCACAGGTCTGGCGCGAGCCGATGTGGATCACGGTGATCTCGTGCACCAGGGCCTGGTCGGCGGCCCGGTGGGCTGCCCTGATCTTCGCCGCGGCGAGCCAGGCGTGGAACGAGGAGCGGGCCACCTTGAGCAGGCGGCAGAGGAAAGCGACGCCGTGGGTGGTCTTCTCCGCCTCGATGAACGCGTACGTCTCGTTCACCGANCGCTCTCCTTCGCGAAGAAGACCGCGGCCTTTCGCAGCACCTCGATCGTCTTGNCCTGTCCGGCGTTCTGCCGGCGCAGCCGCCTGAGCTCCTCGTGCTCGGCGGTCGTGAGCTCTCCCGGGGCGCCCTCGCCCCTGTCCGCCTTGGCCTGC
>NZ_WWGX01000100.1 GCF_009862265.1 Streptomyces sp. SID8352
CACCGGGCCACCGGGCCACCGGGCCACCGGGCCACCGGGCCACCGGGCCACCGGGCCACCGGGCCACCGGGCCACCGGGCCACCGGGCCACCGGGAAAGCCTCCCCCGGCCGCCCGGTCGGCGGACCCGTCTCGTCCCGACGAGATCCCATGCCGCCCGCCTCGGTCACTCCGGTCCCGTCCAGGGATCCCAGGGATCCGGTCCCGTCCAGAGATCCCGGTCCCCCGGCGGTTTCGGCCCCACCACGGACACCCGTCCCGGCAGCGACCCCGGCACGCCCATCGGGTCCTCCTCCGGCGGCCCCGCACGGGCCCGTACCTCCGCCGCGAAGGGCCCCCGGCCCGCGGCGGCCGTCACGTCGGAGACACGGCCGGTGAGGACGCAGCGCACGAGCCGTGTCCCCTGGGCCCCCGCGATGTCCCGGGCCCGCGCGCAGGCACCCTCCGCACCGTCCGCCCAGTGGTCGGCCGCCACGAGTGCCGCCAGGTCGGCGCCGCCCGCCGCGCGTTGCCGGGCCACGACCGCCTGCCCCAGGGCCAGCACCACGCCGAACACCAGGCACAGGACGGCCACGGCACCCAGACTCCAGACCGTCGCGGAGCCCCTGTCGGAGCGCGGCCGACGCATCGGGGACCGTCCGGCGCCCCTCATGGCCCCTCCCCCGCCGTCTCCTCCACCGCCGCCACGGCCTCCTCCCGAACCGTGAACGGCAGCGCCCGCAACATCGGCGATTCGGCCACGACGACCACCCGCACACGACCCGCCTCACGGTGGACGGTGATCCGCGCCCCGCGTGGCGCCGCCTCCCGGGCGACCTCCACGACGGCGTCCGCCGGGTCCTGGCGGGCGGCGGCCCGGGCACCGGTGCGGGCCGCGTCCACGCACTGGATCTGAGCGGCCATCACGAGCAGCCCCCACACCAGGGCCAGTGCGAACATCACCAGCACCGGCAGCACCACGGCCGTCTCCGCCGTCACGAACCCCCCGTCCGGGGCGCCCCGGGCCCGCGCGCGCCGCTCACATCCGCGCACTGAGCGCCCGCTTCACGATGCCCTGCAACTCCGCGCTGACCGTCCCGCTGGTCACCACCTTGTAGAGCACCACGGCGAACGCGACCGCCGCCACGATGCCCATCGCGTACTCGGACGTGACCATGCCGGCGTCCCGGCGGTCCGAGGCCCGCCGCGCCACCGCGCGGGCCGCCCCGCGCACTCCGCACACCAGGGCACCCAGCCGCGCCCGCACCACTCCGTACATCCCCACTCCTCATGCTCCGTTTCCGTCGTCCGTCCACCACCACTGCCCGGCACCGCTGTCCGGGTCTCCCGGCAGTGCCGCTGCCCTGCCGTACCGGCCGTCACCGCGTCATCCGCCGCTCCCTCCCAGCGCTCCGCCCGCGAGCCCGATCACCACCGGCAGTACGCCCACCGCGATGAAGGCCGGCAGGAAGCACAGGCCCACCGGCGCGGTGACCATGACCGCGGCCCGGCGGGCCCTGGTCGTCGTGGCCCGGGAACGGTCGGCGCGGACCTGGGCGGCGAGCCGGGCGGCGGGGCCGGCGGCCGGGAGGCCGGACACATCTGCGCGCTCCAGCAGCCGCGCCAGCGGCTCCGCTCCGGGCAGCACGGCCAACCCGCTCCAGGCCGCGCCCGGTTCGCTCCCGAGCCTTACCTCGGCGGCGCCCCGGGCCAACGCCTCGCCGACGGGGCCGCCGAGCGCTTCACCCACGGCCCTGGCCGCGAGCACCGGCCCCGCCCCCGCCGCGACGCAGGCCGCGAGCAGGTCGGCGGCGAGCGGCAGTTGGCGTCCGGCCTCCGCGCCGAGGGCCGCCTCCGCCGCCGTGCGGTCGGGCGGGTGCCTTGCGCGCCAGTGCCACAGCGCCCCCGCGACGACCGCCCCGGCCAGGGCGCCGATGACGCCTCCGATCAGCAGGTGACCGGCGGCCACCGGCCCGGCCAGGGGCAGCCAGGCACGCCCCGCTTCCAGCAGCGCGGCCCTTCTCCGTGCCGCGCGCGGCGGCTCCGGGGCCAGCAGCCCGGCCAGCCTTCCGCGCACCGCCCGCGCCCGGTGCGCGGCGCCGACCCGGTGGGCCAGCCAACCGGCGGCCGGCACCGCCACCGACACGGCCCACAGCCCGCGGGCGGCCTCCCCGTTCACGCCGCCGCCTCCGCCCCGCGCACGATCCGCGCCACCCACCACAGGCCCAGGCCCTCCAGCACGCCGCCGACCAGCAGGCAGCCCAGGCCAGCACCGGTGTGCAGCAGCACGTGCAGCGGATCGGCCCCGAGGGCGAAGCCGAGGAGGAGCCCCAGCGCCGGAAGTCCGGCGAGCATCGCGGCCGTTGCCCTGGCTCCCGCCAACTGGGCGTGCAGATCGGCCCGCTGGTCCCGCTCGGCGCGCAGCGCCGCCTCCAGCCGGTCGAGTCCGGCCGCGAGCCCCGCGCCCTGCTCGACGGCGACCCGCCAGCAGGCCGCGAGCCCGCGCAGTCCCTCGGCTCCGGGCTGCCGGGCCGCCGCCGTGAGCGCCGCCGGGACGTCGCCGCCGAACCTGGCCGCCGCCAGCACCCCCGCCCCGGCGTTCCCGAGCCCTCCGGCGTCCCGGGCCGCCCACCGCAGCGCCTCGCCCGGCTGGCGTCCCGCCCGGACCTCCCCGGCGAGCGCCCCGCACAGCACGATCACGGCGTCCCGACGGCGCTCCCGCTCCCGCCCCGCCCGTGCCTCCCTCAGGGTCCGGCGCAGCAGCGGCACCCCGGCCGCCCCCGCGACGGCCGGCAGCGGCGAACCGCCCAGCACCGCCAGCACCAGCCCCGCCACGGCCACCGCCCATTCGGGACGCAGCCGCCCGCGGAGCCGCCGCATTCCCTCCACCACCCGGTCAGGCAACGGAGGCGCTCCCGCCGGGCCCGCGACCGCGCCGCACCCGGCCGGAAGCAGCAGCCGCGCCCGGCGCGCCCCGCGGCGCCGGGCCGCGGTGAGCCGTGCCGACAGGGCGAGGCAGAGCAGAGCCCCGGCCACCGCCGCCTCACTCGCCGCCGTCATGGACCGGCTCCCTTCCGACGGCGCGCGGGTCCGGGGCGTGGGCACCGGCCTCCGGACCGGCACCGCACAGCAGTTCCCGCAGCCGGTCCCAGCCGGGCTCGGCCACGAACGCCCGGCGGCCCCAGCGCAGCGCGGGCACCGTCCGCACCAGCCCCGACGAGTCCCGCTCCAGCACGTGCACCTCGGCGACGCGCCGCCGCCCCGACCGGTCCCGGGCCAGATGCAGGACGACCGAGAGGGCCGCCGACAGTTGGCTGTGCAGCGCCGCGCGGTCCAGCCCGGCGGCCGTGCCGAGCGCCTCCAGCCGGGCGGGCACGTCGGACGCCGCGTTGGCGTGCACCGTTCCGCAGCCGCCTTCGTGACCGGTGTTCAACGCGGCCAGCAGGTCGACCACTTCGGGCCCCCGCACCTCGCCGACGACCAGCCGGTCCGGACGCATCCGCAGCGCCTGCCGCACCAGGTCCTCCAGGGTGACCAGCCCGGCGCCCTCCTGGTTGGCGGGGCGGGTCTCCAGCCGGACGACGTGCGGATGGTCCGGCCGCAGCTCGGCCGAGTCCTCGGCCAGCACGATCCGCTCGCCCGGGCCCACGAGCCCGAGCAGCGCGCTCAGCAGCGTCGTCTTGCCGCTGCCCGTCCCGCCGCTGACGAGGAACGACAACCGGGCCCGCACGAGCGCCCGCAGGACACGATCCCCGCCCGGCGGCACCGTCCCCGCCGCCGTCAGCTCATCGAGGGTGAAGGCGCGCGGCCGGACCACCCGCAGGGAGAGGCAGGCGCAGCCGACGGCCACGGGCGGCAGCACCGCGTGCAACCGGGTGCCGTCGGGCAGCCGGGCGTCCACCCACGGGCGGGCGTCGTCGAGCCGCCGCCCGGCGACCGCGGCGAGGCGCTGGGCGAGCCTGCGCACCGCTCCGGCGTCCGTGAAGGACACCGGCGTCAGTTCCAGTCCGCCGCCGCGATCGACCCAGACCCGGTCCGGCGCGGAGACCAGCACATCCGTCACCGAGGGATCCGCTAGCAGGGGCTCCAGCGGCCCGCTGCCCACCAGCTCCGACCGCAGTTGCTCGGCCGCGGCGAGGACCTCCGCGTCCCCGAGCACCCGTCCCTGTTCCCGGAGCGCCTGGGCCACCCGCGCGGGGGTCGGCTCCGCACCGCGCTCTGCGAGCCACCGCCGTACGCCGTCGAGCATCCCGGCGGTCCGGCCGGGCCCGGGCCCCAGCGGCGCCCCTGCCCCTGGCACCGTCCCAGTCCCCGGCCGTACCTCCGGCCCGGCCCCCGGCGCCATGTCCGTACCCGGGGCGTGGCCTCCCGGCCGTACCGTGCCGGTCCACCGAACCTCCGCCGACGCCCACCGCCGGTGCGGGTCCCTTTCGTCGTCCCCGGGGGCCGGCTCCGGCCCGGCTCCCTGAAGGGCCCACCCATGAGCGCCCCAAGGCAGCGCGGCCCCCACGACCGGCCCTCCGCCCGGCCCGCCTCCCACGGCACCGGCGGGCCCGCCCCCGCCCACACCGCGCTGTCCGCCGGAAGCCACGACGCCGCCCGACGCCCCGGGTGACACCGCGTCGCCCGGCTCCCCCGGCACCGCCCGGCCGAAACCGCCGCCCGGCTCCCCGAGCGGTACCGCACCCGCGGACGCGCTCCCGGAAGCCCCGGCCGGCACCGCACCGCCGTCCCGCGCGGCCCCCGCGGAGCCCCTCGCTCCGCCGAATCCCGTAGCCGTCGCCGTCCTCATGCGCCGCTCCCGCCCGTCTCCGCCAGCGCCCGCTCCCAGAACTCCCGGCAGAAGCCCGCCAAGGGGCCCCGCCCACCGGCACCCGGCGGCCGGCCGTTCTCCGCCGCGCGGAGCAGCCCGGACTCGGCGGGCAGCTCACCGGCCAGGGGCAGTCCGAGCAGCCGGGCCACCTCGCGGTCGTCCAGACCGGGCGGGTACGGTCCGCGCACCACGACCCGCAGATCGCGCAGGGCCGGACCGACGGCGGCGGAGACCCGGGCCGCCGCCGCGACGGCCCGCAGTTCCGCCGGGACCACCAGGAGGCCCAGGTCGAGCTGGCCCAGCACCTCGGCCACCCCGTCGTCGGCACGGCGCGGCAGATCGACCACGACGGTGCCACCCCGGCGCCGGGCCGCCGCGAGCACGGCACGCACGGCCTGCGGAGGCACCGCGACGCAGTCCCCCCGGTCCCAGCTCAGCACCCGCAGCGAGTGCAGTTCGGGCAGCGACTCCTCCAGGGCGCCGCCGCCCACCCGGCCCCGAGAGGCCGCGAAGGCCGGCCAGCGCAGCCCCTCGGCCGACTCCCCGCCGAGCAGCACATCCAGCCCGCCGCCCAAGGGATCGGCGTCGACCAGGAGGCTGCGCCGCCCCTCGCGGGCGGAGGTGACGGCCAGCGCGCAGGCCAGCGTCGACGCGCCGGCGCCGCCCCGCCCTCCGATGACACCGACCGTGAGGGCCGGTCGGCCGGCGCCCTCGGCCACGTCGGCGATGCGGTCGACCAGCCACTGCTCCCCGTCGGGCAGCACCAGCACGTGGTCGGCGCCGATCTCGACGGCCCGCCGCCAGACCCCCGGGTCGTCCGGGTCCCGGCCGACGAGGACCACACCGCGTCTGCGGGCGGCCCCGCGCACCCGTGGTGCCGCGTCGTCGCCGACCAGCACGAGCGGTGCGGCGTCCCAGCCACCGGACCGGTCGGCACCGGAGGGGGGCGGGGAGTGGTGCACCTGCGGGGTGGCGCCGGCCGCGGCGCACAGGCGCAGGAGGTCGTCGAGGAGCCCGGTGTCCTCGGTGACGATGAGCGGGCCGCTCTGCCGTCCTCCGGCGGCGGATGGCGGGTCGTCGATGACTGTTTTGGACATGGCACGAGCCCCTTCGCTGCGTTCGTCGTCAATGCGCGCCCGGAAAACGGAACCGGCCGTGAAGTCGGCGCGGTCCGGACGTCTCGGGAAACACGGTGCGGCGAACCGGGAAATCGTGTGGATCTTGGTCGAAAACTGTGGACAACTCGGCGCCTGTGAATATCGCCATCACCCGTACAGGTGAGCGCGGAACGGCCCCCGGGGCGCCCTTCCCACGGCCTCCCGAGCAGAGCCGACCATCACACAGCGTCACATGGCATATGCATGACAAACAAGCACCCCGCTGTACAGCACTGATGCCCTGAATCCTCGGGAAGAACGAAAAACGCATCCGGACATGCGACGACCCCCGCCGGGGGGGAGAGCGGGGGTCGTCTCCACGGCCGACTCGGGGGGGGGAGGAGTCGGGCCGGGTTAGCACGGTCGCGAACGATCCGTGACTTCCATGGTGTACCCGAGAGCCTTCTCAGGCAAACCCACACGCCCCACCTTACGCCGAATGGGCTGCGCCTATGCTCGGGGTCGTGGAAAACCACTCCTTGCGCCACTCCAAGCCCCGCACAGCCGCCTTCTTCGACCTGGACAAGACGGTCATTGCGAAGTCGAGCACGCTCACCTTCAGCAAGTCCTTCTACCAGGGCGGGCTGATCAACCGCCGGGCCGTCCTGCGCACCGCGTACGCCCAGTTCGTGTTCCTCGCGGGCGGTGCCGACCACGACCAGATGGAGCGGATGCGCGAGTACCTCTCCGCCCTCTGCCGCGGCTGGAACGTCGAGCTGGTCAAGGAGCTGGTCGCCGAGACCCTGCACGACCTGATCGACCCGATCATCTACGACGAGGCCGCCTCCCTCATCGAGGACCACCACATCGCGGGACGCGACGTGGTCATCGTCTCGACCTCGGGCGCCGAGGTCGTCGAACCCATCGGCGAGCTGCTCGGCGCCGACCGGGTGGTGGCCACCCGCATGGTCGTGGGCGACGACGGCTGCTTCACCGGCGAGGTGGAGTACTACGCGTACGGGCCGACCAAGGCGGAGGCGATCCGGGAACTGGCCGAGTCCGAGGGCTACGACCTGTCCCGCTGCTACGCCTACAGCGACTCGGCGACCGACCTGCCGATGCTGGAGGCCGTCGGGCATCCGCACGCCGTCAACCCGGACCGGGCGCTGCGCCGCGAGGCACTCACCCGTTCGTGGCCCATCCTCGACTTCCACCGGCCCGTCCGCCTCAAGCAGCGCATCCCCGGGCTCTCCGTGCCGCCCCGCCCGGCCCTCGTCGCCGCCGCAGCGATAGGCGCCGCCGCGGCCACCGCGGGCATCGTCTGGTACGCGAGCCGGCGCAGGTCGGCCTCCGCGGCCTGATCCGCCCGGGATCCGGGGCCGCTGCATGCCCCCGGACCGGCCTCCGAAACTCCGGGGCGCACCCTTTCACCCGTATTTGAGGGTGAAAGTAAAGAAGTGCGAGACCCCCTTCCACTTCTTCCGGCCCCGGAGTACAAAGGAATCAACGGCCCGCGAGACCAGGGACATCCGAGAGGATCACCCGAGAAGCGCATTCGGCCCCACGGACCGAGCATGAACACCGGGCACCCACGCGACGTCGACCCGTCGATTACGGGCCAGCCGCACCAGGTGACGGGCGAAGATCCCGGCCTGATGGGCAGAACATCGAGGACGCTTGGTACCCCGGTGAACGTGCCAGCGGCGGTACGAGCCCCTCGTACCGCCGCATCACTCTGTCGCGGCCACCGGACGCCCGGATGCCCGGAGAGTGCCGGACCCGCCCGTCACGCCGCTCCGCGCTGGAGCGCCTCGCACACAGCCATGGACTCGCGCGCGCCCAGCTCGACCGCCCGGCCGCAGTGGCCGATCCAGGCCGCCATCCCCTCGGGCGTGCCGGAGACATAGCCCTCCAGGGCCGCCAGATAGGCGGCGCGCCCCAGTTCGGCGTGGCCGACCTCCACCGGGCACACCGACTTCGGGTCCAGGCCGCTGCCGATCAGGACGATGCGGGCCGCCGCGCGCGCGACCAGGCCGTTGTGCGAGGCGAAGGGACGCAGGGCCAGCAGTTCGCCGTGCACCACGGCCGCTGTGACCAGGGCCGGGGCTGACCCCCCGGCGATGATCAGCCCGGCCAGCCCGTCCAGCCGTCCGTGCGCCTCCGCCGCGTCCGGCAGCGGCACCTCGACGAAGGGCTCGTCCACCGGCTCACCGCCCTGCCGCGGACGCCCCACCCGGTCGGCCCCCTCCGCGGCGGCCACCAGATGCAGCCTGGCCAGCACCCGCAGCGGCGACTGCCTCCAGACGGACAGCAACTGCCCCGCCTCGGCGGTCAGCCGCAGCGCCGCGCCGACGGTGCGCGCCTCGTCGTCGCCGCCGAAGTCGCCCCGCCGGCGCACCTCCTCCAGCGCCCAGTCCGCGCCGGACAGCGCCGCCGAGCCCCGGGCGCCGCGCAACGCCGCCTCGGAGGTGACCGCGTTGCTGCGGCGCCGCATGATCCGGTGGCCGTAGACCCGGTCCACGGCCTTGCGGACGGATTCCACGGACTCGGCCACGCCGGGCAGCTCACCCAGGGCCGCGAGCGGATCGGCGTTCGCGCCTGTCGTACTCATGGGTATGACCCTACGCACCCGGGTGCCGCACCCCACGAAGGAGTGGTCTTAGTCACGCGCCCCCGGCCTCGCGCGCCACACACCGCCAGCACACCACTACGCTTGGTGAACATGAAAATTGCTTTCGTCGGGAAGGGCGGCAGCGGCAAGACCACCCTGTCCTCCCTGTTCATCCGCCATCTCGCCGCCGCCGGCGCGCCCGTCGTCGCCATCGACGCCGACATCAACCAGCACCTCGGGGCCGCGCTGGGCCTGGATGAGGCGGAGTCGGCCGCGCTGCCCGCGCTGGGCGAGCACCTCCCTCTGATCAAGGACCATCTGCGCGGTTCCAACCCGCGCATCGCCTCCGCCGAGACGATGATCAAGACGACCCCGCCGGGCGAGGGTTCGCGCCTGCTGCGGGTGCGCGGGGACAACCCCGTCTACGACGCGTGCGCCCGGCCGGTGGAACTGGACGGCGGCTCCGTGCGCCTGATGGTGACCGGCCCCTTCACCGACGCCGACCTGGGGGTCGCCTGCTACCACTCCAAGACCGGGGCGGTGGAACTGTGCCTCAACCATCTGGTCGACGGCCGGGACGAATACGTCGTGGTCGACATGACGGCGGGCTCGGACTCGTTCGCCTCCGGCATGTTCACCCGCTTCGACCTCACCTTCCTGGTGGCGGAGCCGACCCGGAAGGGGGTCTCCGTCTACCGCCAGTACAAGGAGTACGCCCGCGACTTCGGTGTGGCGCTCAAGGTCGTCGGCAACAAGGTGCAGGGCCCGGACGACCTCGACTACCTGCGCGAGCAGGCCGGTGACGACCTGCTCACGACCGTGGGGCACTCGGACTGGGTGCGCGCCATGGAGAAGGGCCGCCCACCCCGCTTCGGCCTCCTGGAGGACGCCAACCGGGACGCGCTGCGCGCCCTGCACACCGCGGTGGACGCCACCCATGAGCTGCGCGACTGGGAGCGGTACACGCACCAGATGGTGCACTTCCACCTCAAGAACGCCCGGAGCTGGGGCAACGAGCGCACCGGTGCCGACCTGGCCGCCCAGGTCGACCCCGGCTTCGTGCTCGGCGAGGGGATCGCCGCCCCGGCGTGACGGCGACACCCGTCGGCGACGGATCGGCGGCCCAACCGCCCGGCCTGCGCTACTGCTTGGCGGCGGGCGCCCCGGGGACGCCCTTCGGCGCGGGGGCGGGGTCGGCCGACAGGAAGGACGCCCAGCCCTGCTCGGGGGCCTCGCCGACGGTGAGGGTGCGCAGCTTCTTCAGGACCTTGGGGTCCTGGGCGTCAAGCCAGTCCGCGAGCTGCCGGAAGGACACGCAGCGCACCTCCTTCCTGTTGCACACGTCCTTGACCACCTCCTCCACGGCGTTCATGTAGGTGCCGCCGTTCCAGGACTCGAAGTGGTTGCCGATGATCAGCGGCGCGCGGTTGCCGTCGTAGGCCCGCTGGAAGCCCCGCAGCAGGCTGTCGCGCATCTGGTCGCCCCAGCGGTCGAACATGGCCGGGTCGCCCTGGGTGGCGGTGCCCGACTGGTTGACCATGAAGTTGTAGTCCATGGTGAGCTGTTCGAAGGTGTGGCCGGGGAACGGCACGAGCTGCATGGACAGGTCCCAGAGGCCGTTCTTCTTCCCCGGCCAGACCTGGTTGTTCACCCCGCTGCTGTCGTAGCGGAAGCCCATCTCACCCGCGGCCCGGGTGAAGTTGTCCTGGCCCTCCAGGCACGGGGTGCGGGCGCCGATCAGCTCCTTGTCGTAGTCGAAGGGCAGCGGGGAGGCGTTCTTCGAGCCGGTGTTGGTCTTCCAGGTTTTGACGAACTGCTTGGCCTGGCTGATCTCGCTCTTCCACTCCTCGACGGACCACTCCCCGACGCCGCCGCCCGCGCCGCAGAAGTGGCCGTTGAAGTGGGTGCCGATCTCGTTGCCCTCCTGCCAGGCGAGACGGAGCTGCTTCACGGTGTCGGCGATGCCCTGCTCGTCGTTGAAGCCGATGTCGGAGCGGCCCGGGGAGTGCTGCGGGGGCTGGTACTGGTCGCGGTCCTTCTCGGGCAGCAGATACACGCCGCTCAGGAAGTACGTCATGGTGGCGTTGTTCTCCTTGGCCACCTCGCGGAAGTGCGAGAACAGCTTCTGGCTGTCCTCGCCCGCGCCGTCCCACGAGAACACCACGAACTGCGGGGGCTTCTGGCCGGACTTGAGACGTTCGGCGCGGGGCAGGTGCGGCTGGGCGCCGGTGTAGGCGGTTGAGCCGTCACCGATCAGCCGGACGGCGTTCTTCGGGGCGGGCGCCGCCTTTCCCTTCTCCCTGCCGGGGTCCCCCCCGGCCGGAGCGGAACCATCGGTGCCGGCCCCGCAGCCGGCTAGCGAGACGGCACAGACCGCGGCGACCACTGCGCCCGCGGCGATCCTCTGGGTGGCGGCCATGTTCCGCCCACCTTCTTCCTTCTCTCGGGCCAACGCCGATGACGGCGATGCCGGTGATTCGGCTGCCGGGGCCGCGCGGGCCGTCGGCGCCGCCAAGCTGGCACGAGGGCGGAAATGAATTAGTACGACAAGCCGATGAAAAGACTGATTCACCCTTTAGAGGGAGCTATTGCTTCATATGCTCGAAAAGTTCTTGCCCGTTCTTTACTCTGAATTACGGGTCGTTTACCGAACGCGTCCGATTACCCCGCCGTGCCGAGCCCGCCCCTCTCGCCCGGCAGGGGCGCCCCCTCGGCCGCGGGCGAGCGGCCCGGAGGGATCAGCGACACGGGCCGGCGGTACCGGTGAGCGGCCCCGGCCCGTCGCGCGGGTCGGCGGCTGGTCGGCAGTGCCAAGGGACAGGAGGATCCGAAGGAGCGGGAACGGCAGGAGAGATGGATGGGATGGGAGGTATCGGAGAGACCGGAGGAATCGACTGGAGAGGCCTGACGGGCCAGATGGACCGCTCGGTCCGCAGCACCCGGACGGAGCGGGACGAGCGGACGTCTCGGACACACCGGGCGGGCCCGGACTCACCGGGTGGCTCGGACCCGCGGTGCGCGCTCGGACTCACCGGGCGGGCTCGGGCGGGTCAGACAGCCCAGGACGGCCCGGATGGACCGGACACCTCAGACGGATCAGAAGGAACGGATCAGAAGGAGAGGAAGACATGCCTGCCTGCGTGCCCTCCCGGGCCGAATCGGCCCGGATCGCCTACTCGCATCCTCCGCACAGCCCGCCGCGCGGACGCTTCCCCCGCCCACGGATCGCCGGCGCCGACGTCTCGGCCTCGATATCGGTCTTCCTGATCGCTCTCCCCCTCTCCCTGGGCATCGCCCTCGCCACCGGGGCCCCGCTCCAGGCCGGTCTGGTCGCCGCCGCCGTCGGCGGGATCGTCGCCGGATGGGTCGGGGGATGCCCCCTCCAGGTCAGCGGGCCCGCCGCCGGGCTGACCGTGGTCACGGCCGACCTCATCCAGCGCTACGGGTGGCGGACGACCTGCGCCATCACCGTCCTCGCCGGGCTCTCCCAACTCGCCCTGGGCTGCCTGCGGGTGGCGCGCACCGCGCTCGCCGTCAGTCCCGCGGTCGTCCATGGCATGCTCGCCGGCATCGGCATCACCATCGCCGTCGCCCAGCTCCACATCGTCCTGGGCGGCACCCCGCACAGCTCCGTCCCGGACAACCTGCGCGCGCTGCCCGCCCAACTGGCCGCTCTCCGGCCCGCCGACCTCGCGGTGAGCGTGCTGACACTGACCCTGCTGGCGTCCTGGCCCAAGATCCCGGGCCGGTTCGGACGAGCGGCGGGAAGACTTCCGGCCGCTCTGGTCGCGGTCGTCGGCGCCACGGCCGTCGTCGCCCTCCTCGGGCTGCGGGTGCCCGAGGTCGACCTGCCCTCATGGAGCAGCCACGCCCTGGCCACCCTGCCCGAGGGGCCGGTGCTCGGGCTGGCGGCCGCCGTGCTCACCACCACGCTGGTGTGCAGTGTGCAGTCCCTGCTGGGCGCGGTCGCCGTGGACAAGCTCGTGGCCGCCCGTCCCGGGCCACCACCCGGGATCCGGCGCTCCCGGCTCGACCGGGAGCTGCTCGGCCAGGGCGCGGCCAACATCGTCTCCGGGACGCTCGGCGGGCTGCCCATCGCCGGTGTGGCGGTGCGCAGTTCGGCCAACGTCCGGGCCGGGGCCGTCAGCAGGAACTCCACGATGCTCCACGGCGCCCTCGTGGTGGTCGCCGCGCTGCTGCTGGTCCCCGTGCTGGAGCTGATCCCGCTGCCCTCGCTGGCAGCCCTGGTGATGGCCGTGGGCGCCAGGATGGTGTCACTGCACCACATCCGCACGGTGACCCGTCATCGCGAGGCGCCCGTCTACGCCGCCACCACGGGCGGGGTGGTGTTCCTGGGCGTCCTGGAGGGCGTCGCGCTGGGCATCGCCGTGGCCGTCGGTGTCGCCCTGCACCAACTGGCGCGGACCCGCATCACCCATGAGGAGACGGACGGGGTCCACCGCGTCCGGGTGCGCGGCCAGTTGACCTTCCTCGCGGTGCCACGGCTCAGTCGCGTGCTGCACCAGGTGCCCCAGGGAAGCGACGCGGTCGTGGAGTTGGACGGGTCGTTCATGGACCACGCGGCGTACGAGACGCTGCAGGACTGGCAGCGGACCCACACCGCTCAGGGGGGCGGCAGCATTCGTCTGACCGGTTCCCGTCCCTCGTCGGGCGGGCCGTTGAGCACCGGGTTCCCGGACACCGGTCCCTCCGGCACCGGCACTCTGCACGGCGGGCCGTTGAGCAGCGACTCCTCGGGCGCGGAACCGGCGGGTACCGGGCCGTCGGCCGGGCCGGGCCGGGGAGCGCACACCGCTTCGGGGGCCCGGCCAACCGGGGAGCCACCCGACGGGCCGCGCGGCGGGGCACGTGGCCGGCCCCGTCCCGGGGCGCATCTCGGCCCGGACACCGCAGAAGCCGCTCCCGGCGGCGGTGACGCGCGCGGGGCCTTCGCCGTCCCGGCGGACGGTGTCGTCACGGCCGGTCTCCGCACACCGGCTGCCGCTGATGTCAACGGCGTTCCCGGTCCCCCCGACCTCCCCGGTGATCTCCGAGTCCCGCGCGCCCTCGGAAGCCCGGGAGACCCCGGAGCGCTGGGAGACCCCGGAACCCCGGGAGAGCCCGGAGCGCTGGGAGACTCCGGAGCACTGGGAGAGCCCGGTGCGGCGGTCGTCCCAGGAGCGCCGGGAGACCTCGGATCGCCGGGCGGTCCAAGAGCCCTCGGAGACCCGTACGGCGCGGGGACCCCAGGCGCCGCCGGAACTGCCGGCATCACCGGGGCCCCCGAAGACGCACGTCTCTTCGGTTGGCGCGGCCCCACCCACCGCCTTCGGCGCCTGGCGGGGCGTCGGCGGGACCGATCACGGGATGGGGCCACGCCGGCACCCTCGTCGGCGGACCTGGCCGCGCTCACCGTCGAGTTGCAACGTGTCCGGCGCGTGGTCGAGGCCGGGTTCAGCCGTACCGACGGCGCCCTCATCCCCCTGACGGGGCGGTACGACCGGGCCGATCGGGCCCTGGACGACCACGCGGCCCGTCTCGACGCTCTGGAGCGTCACCGGCGGCCGCTGCTGTTCCTGGCCGCGCTGACCGGGATCGTCGCCCTCGCCGTGAGCGTGTGGCAGGTCCTGGCGCACTGACGTACCGGGCGCGCGGCCGACGTTCCGTCGCACCACGTCCACCGCACCACGTGTCCACCGCACCACGTCCTACCGCGCCGCGTTCCCGCACACGATGTCCCCGTACGCCCACCGCACCCGTAGGTGCGAGGGCGTGCGGGGACGGTGTCCGGTGGTGGCGGCGGCCGGACCCGGCGGGGTTCCGGTGATGCCCACGGGCTCCCGCCCGCCGGGCCCGCCCGCGCCCTCGGGGCCGAACGGCCGGGTGACTACGCCTCGTCGAGGTCGACGGCGTAGTCGACGATGGTCGTGTCCGCGCGGCGGACTATCGGGTGGGCCACCTCGACGACGCGTCCGCCCTCGGCGATGTGCCGGCGCGTTATCCGGAACACGGGTACGCCCTTGCCGATGCGCAGCGCCTCGACCTCTTCCGGCGTGGGCATGCCGCCGCGCAGCGACTCCGTCACGCGGACGACGCGTATGCCGAGCGTGGCGAGTTGGGCGGCGGTGCCACCGGGCCACGGTTCGAGCAGCGGGTCGGCGACGGGCGTACCGACCACGTCGGACCAGCGGACGTAGCTGGTGCTCATCTGGGTGGGCACATCGTTGTCGTAGACGACGAAATGCCGGGCGAGCAGGCGCAGTCCGGGCTCCGTCTCGAAGAGGGCGGCGAGTTCGCCGTCCGCCTCCGTCCGTTCGAACCGCTTGTCGAGCCGGTACTCGGACCACCCGAGGCCCTGGGCTCGGGCCGCCGCGCCGGCCGCGCCCGCGGGGCCCTTCCACCGGTAGCGGTCCAGGGCGAGCCGCTGCACCGGGGGCCGGGCCCGGACGAGGGTGCCCGCGCGGGCACGGGACTCGATCAGCCCCTCGACGCGCAGCAGTCCGAGCGCCTGCCGGACGGTGGGCTCGGACACGTCGTGCGTCTCGGCGAGCTGCGGCAGCGTGGGCAGCCTGTCGCCCGGCCGGTACCCGTCGGCTCCCGCGGTGATGCGGTCGCGCAGCTCACGCGCGATCCGCATGTAGCCAGGCTCGTCGGTACGTGCCACGGCGCTGCCTCCCTCCGGGTGATCCTCGGCCTTTCTGATGACACATATTGCACGGATCGGCTTGACCGACGCCAACCATCCCGCCACTGTGTAATCAGAAACGCGATATCAGTAATCACAAAAGTGGGGGCGGCCCATGGCCGAGTGCGGTTGCGGACAGTCGTGGCAGCGCGCCTTCAAGGGGCTGCCGCAGCAGGCGCGGACTGCACGCCGATGGGCGGGCAGTCGTGCCGAGCACGCCGATGCCGAGCAGATTCTCGGCGAGTTGTTCGCGGCGGTGCTTTCGACCGGGCCCGACCTCGTCACGGTCACCGTGTCGACGGCCGGCAGCCGAGTCCGGATCACCGTGACCGGCTCCGAACACCTGCCCGCCCGCCTTCCGTCCGGTCTCGGCCGCACCATCGTCGCCGCCCTGTCCGCCCGTTCCGGGACGACCCCGGACGGCTGCGGGCTCTGGGCCCAGCTCACAACGGAGTGAACATGAACCTCCCGCCCACTCCGGGCACCCGTCCGGAGCAACCGCAGGCGAGCCCCGAGAGGCTCGGTACGACCATGCTGGCCCTGCCGACGACGCGCCTGCTCTCCGACGACCAGCGCGACGGCCGGGCCTGCCCCTGGTGCGCGGCCCCGGTCACCGAGGACACCGGCATCGACCTGGGCACCCGCCCCGGTCCGCTCGGCATCCCCATCCACCCCCGGGGCTGCGCGCCCTGCGTGCACCGCGTCGCGCACCACACCTACCACCGGCACAGCACCTACTGCCAGCGCTGCGAGCGCGACCCGGCCCAGTGCGAGGCACGCCGCACCCTGCGCCGCCTCGCCCAGGAAGGCACCCGATGATCTGCGACCACTGCGGCGTCCCCATCCTCGGGACCCCGCGCACCATGGCGCCCGAGACGGGCTCCGGCGCCGCTCCCGCCGTCCACCTCCACCCCTGGCCCTGCCGTCCCACGACCCCGAGGCGCACCCGCCCGGGGCGGGGACCGGCCCGCGGGTGGAGCCGTGCGGAAGGGGAGGAGGGCACGGAGGGCGGGACCGTCTCCCCTCCGTCTCCCGCCACGTAACGGCCCGCCACCCAGCGGCCCCTCCGCCCTCGCGACGTGTCGGCCCCTCGGCCCTCGCCGCACAGCGGTCCCTCCGTCTGGGCCACGCCGTCACCGTCCGGTCCCGTCGCTCACCGATCGCTTCGTCGTCGCCGTCACGGCCGGCACGCGTCGTCCCGGGCCCGTGCCCGCGCGGCGCTCCCCGGTATCCCGCGTGCCGCGGACCGCCGCGCGGGCACGGGCCCGGGCATCCACGCGGCACCCGGCAGGCGTCCGGCCGACCGCACCCGCGCGATCGGCCACCGCCCCGGGGTGCCGGACAACCGGACAACCGCCCCCCACCTGTGAAAGGCCACCCCCCAGCAGGAGAACTCCACCCCCGGCGCCACCCCCGGCCCAGTCCGGCCCGACCGCCCCCACCCCCGATCCGCTCCGTTCCTGCCCGCCCCCCTCGTCCCGCCCCGCCCCGCTCCGGCCAGATCCGGCCAGGCCCACCCCGGCTTCCGTCCCGACACCTCACTCCATGCGCCGGTTTCGAACCCGGCCAGCCGCCCCGCACCGTCACTCGGCACCGGCACCCACCTCCACCCGCACCCCCACCTCCACCCGCACCGAAGCCACCGCGCCCCGCCCAGCAGAGCGCCGCCTGCACGCGCGCGCGCACCACCGGCCCACCCCGTCCGCCCCGAGGCCGCCCCAAGCCCGCCCCCGCGCACCCCACCGGAACGGACCGGCACGACCGCCGCCGCCCCCGGGACGCGCCGCGACGCGCCCCGCACCACCACCCCACCCCCCGCGCCACCCCGTAATATCCATGTGGATAATTCCCGGAAAGCCCCGCCACTCGGTCGCCGGTCGGTCACGTCGGGTAGGCGGTCCACAGGGGTGTGAACCCCCACGGGCCGCCATACGTGATCTGGGTGAGGATCAGGGAAGGGGTTGACCGACTACCGGGGCCGCCGGAGAATCAGCCCCGTAAATGGTCTAAACCACGTGGGACGGTGCGTAGATGGCTGCTAACGAGAGTGCTTCCCTCTCCAACCTGCTCAAGGAGGAGCGACGCTTCGCGCCCCCCGCCGATCTGGCCGCCAACGCCAACGTCACGGCGGAGGCGTACGAGCGGGCGGACGCCGACCGGCTGGCCTTCTGGGCCGAGCAGGCCCGTCGGCTGACCTGGGCCGTTGAGCCGACGGAGACCCTCGACTGGTCGAACCCCCCGTTCGCCAAGTGGTTCAAGGACGGCAAGCTCAACGTCTCCTACAACTGCGTCGACCGGCACGTCGAGGCGGGCAACGGCGACCGGGTCGCCATCCACTTCGAGGGCGAGCCCGGCGACGGCCGTTCCCTCACTTACTCCCAGCTCAAGGACGAGGTCAGCCAGGCGGCCAACGCCCTGCTCGAACTGGGTGTGCGCACCGGCGACCGGGTCGCCATCTACATGCCGATGATCCCCGAGACGGCGATCGCGATGCTGGCCTGCGCCCGTATCGGCGCCGCCCACTCGGTCGTCTTCGGCGGCTTCTCCGCCGACGCGCTCGCGACCCGCATCCAGGACGCCGATGCCCGTGTCGTGATCACCTCCGACGGCGGCTACCGCCGCGGCAAGCCGTCCGCGCTCAAGCCCGCCGTCGACGAGGCCGTCAGCCGCGTCGAGGGCGTCGAGCACGTGGTCGTGGTCCGCCGCACCGGCCAGGACGTCGCCTGGGACGACACCCGCGACAAGTGGTGGCACGAGGTCGTGGGCAAGCAGTCCACGGAGCACACGCCCGAGGCGTTCGACGCGGAGCACCCGCTCTTCATCCTGTACACGTCGGGCACCACCGGGAAGCCGAAGGGCATCCTGCACACCTCCGGCGGCTACCTCACGCAGAACGCGTACACCCACTGGGCGGTCTTCGACCTCAAGCCGGAGACCGACGTCTACTGGTGCACCGCCGACGTCGGCTGGGTCACCGGGCACTCCTACATCGTCTACGGCCCGCTCGCCAACGGCGCGACGCAGGTCATGTACGAGGGCACGCCGGACAGCCCGCACCAGGGCCGCTTCTGGGAGATCGTCCAGAAGTACGGCGTCACGATCCTCTACACGGCGCCCACCGCGATCCGGACGTTCATGAAGTGGGGCGACGACATCCCCGCAAAGTTCGACCTGTCGTCGCTGCGGGTCCTCGGCTCGGTCGGCGAGCCGATCAACCCCGAGGCGTGGGTCTGGTACCGCAAGAACATCGGCGCCGACAGCACCCCGGTCGTCGACACCTGGTGGCAGACCGAGACCGGCGCCATGATGATCTCCCCGCTGCCCGGCGTGACCGACGCCAAGCCCGGTTCCGCCCAGCGCCCGCTGCCCGGCATCAGCGCCACCGTCGTCGACGACGAGGCCAACGAGGTGCCCAACGGCGGGGGCGGCTACCTGGTCCTCACCGAGCCGTGGCCGTCGATGCTGCGCACCATCTGGGGTGACGACCAGCGGTACATCGACACGTACTGGTCCCGCTTCGAGGGCAAGTACTTCGCCGGCGACGGCGCCAAGCGCGACGACGACGGTGACATCTGGCTGCTCGGCCGCGTCGACGACGTGATGCTGGTCTCCGGCCACAACATCTCCACCACCGAGGTCGAGTCCGCGCTCGTCTCCCACCCGGCGGTCGCCGAAGCCGCCGTGGTCGGCGCGGCGGACGAGACCACCGGCCAGGCCATCGTGGCCTTCGTGATCCTGCGCGGCACCGCGGACCAGTCCGACGACCTGCTCACCGAGCTGCGCAACCACGTCGGCAGCACCCTCGGCCCGATCGCCAAGCCGAAGCGGATCCTCCCGGTGGCCGAGCTGCCGAAGACCCGCTCCGGCAAGATCATGCGCCGCCTGCTGCGCGACGTGGCGGAGAACCGCCAGCTCGGAGACGTCACGACGCTGACCGACTCCTCGGTGATGTCCCTCATCCAGTCGCAGCTCCCGGCCGCGCCGAGCGAGGACTGACCCACCGCGCGAGGGGCACCCGGCGAGCGCCGTGCCGGGTGCCCCTCGCGTGTGCGGGGGGCACCCCTTGCCGGGCACCCCCGCAGGGCACCCCCCACCGGGTGCCCGGGCGCCCCGGGCCCCCTCCCGGGACGCCGTCCCCCCGCGTCGTCCCCGGCGCGCGCACACCCAGGGCGTCGTCCGCGCCGCGTTGGGTAAGCTGGTGGACGCGTAAGAGACATCGAAGAACCTCATGGTGCGCCGGGAAGTCTGGTCGGCACGAGTTCCGTGCTGCCCATCGACCGGAGGTCTCCCCGTGACCGCGCCCCGCACCCCCCGCAAAGCCCTCGGACGGCTCTCCCTGCCCGAGCGGACCTATGTCGCGGACGCGCTGCGCACCGAGACCGTCGGCGGCGTCCTGCTGCTCGTCGCCGCCGTCGCCGCGCTGGTCTGGGCGAACGTCCCGGGGCTGCGCGACAGCTACGGCAGCGTCAGCGACTTCCACTTCGGCCCCGGGCTCCTCGGCCTGAACCTGTCCGTGGCGCACTGGGCGGCCGACGGACTGCTGGCGGTCTTCTTCTTCGTCGCCGGCGTCGAGCTGAAGCGGGAGCTGGTCGCCGGGGACCTCAAGGACCCCAAGGCCGCCGCGCTGCCGGTGATCGCGGCGCTGTGCGGCATGGCCGCGCCCGCGCTGGTCTACGCCTTCGTCAGCGGCACCGGCGGCGGCTCACTCGCCGGATGGGCCGTGCCCACCGCCACCGACATCGCCTTCGCACTCGCCGTGCTCGCCGTCATAGGCACCTCGCTGCCGAGCGCGCTGCGCGCCTTCCTGCTCACGCTCGCCGTCGTCGACGACCTCTTCGCCATCCTGATCATCGCGGTCTTCTTCACCGACACCCTGGACTTCGCGGCGCTCGGCGGCGCGCTCGCCGGCCTCCTCCTCTTCTGGCTGCTGCTGCGCGGGGGCGTGCGCGGCTGGTACGTGTACGTCCCCCTCGGCCTCGTCATCTGGGGGCTGATGTACAACAGCGGCATCCACGCCACCATCGCCGGCGTCGCCATGGGCCTGATGCTGCGCTGCCACACCCGCGAGGGCGAGGAGCACTCCCCCGGCGAGCGCATCGAGCATCTGGTGCGCCCCCTGTCGGCGGGCCTGGCGGTCCCGCTGTTCGCCCTGTTCAGCGCCGGGGTGTCGCTGTCCGGCAAGTCGCTGGCGGAGGTGTTCACCCGGCCGGAGACCCTCGGCGTCGTCCTCGGTCTGGTGGTCGGCAAGACGCTGGGCATCTTCGGCGGCACCTGGCTGACCGCGCGGTTCACCAAGGCGTCCCTCAGTGAGGACCTGGCCTGGGCCGACGTGTTCGCGGTGGCGACGCTGGCCGGCATCGGGTTCACCGTCTCGCTGCTCATCGGGGAACTGGCCTTCGAGGGCGACACGGCCCTGACGGTCCAGGTGAAGGCGGCGGTGCTGACGGGCTCGCTGATCGCCGCCGTGCTGGCCACGGTGCTGCTGAAGCTCCGGAACGCCAAGTACCGGCGGATGACCGAGGACGAGGACCGCGACGAGGACCTCAGCGGCGTCCCCGACGTGTACGAGCAGGACGACCCGGCCCACCACCTGCGGATGGCCGCCCTCCACGAGCGCAGGGCGGCCGAGCACCGGCGGCTGGCGGCGGAGCAGGAGGCGGCGCGGCGTGCCGAAGTGACGGGCGGGGCAGGCGAGGGGGACGACCGTCCGGCATGATCTGACGGGACGGTACAAAAGACGGACCGCGCCGTCCCCGCGCCAGGCGCCGGCGGCCGCGGCCCGTAGGCACTCCAGCCAGCAGAAGAGGGAGACCGCGATGAGCGCACCCGACGGCAGCCCGGTCGGCGCCGAACGGACCATCGGCCAGTTGTTCGCCTCGGCCACCACCGAGATGTCGGCCCTGGTGCACGACGAGATCGCGCTGGCGAAGGCGCAGCTCAAGCAGGACGTCAAGCGCGGCGCGGTCAGCGGCGGGGCCTTCTCGCTGGCGGGCGCGGTGCTGATCTTCTCGCTGCCGATGCTGAGCTTCGCGCTCGCCTACGGCATCCGCACCTGGACCGG
Organism: Streptomyces sp. SID8352; assembly: GCF_009862265.1. Classification (GTDB taxonomy): domain Bacteria; phylum Actinomycetota; class Actinomycetes; order Streptomycetales; family Streptomycetaceae; genus Streptomyces. The sequence continues at coordinate 21,246 of NZ_WWGX01000100.1, forward strand.
CTGGAACCTCGCGGTGTGCTTCCTGCTGTCCTTCGCGGCCAACGTCCTGGTCGCCGGTCTGCTGGCGCTGATCGGCGTGGTCTTCGCGAAGAAGGCCAAGAAGGGCCGCGGCCCGCAGAAGGTCGCCGCCTCGGTGAAGCAGACGGCGGGCGTCCTCCAGAACGCCCGGCCGCACCCCCGCCCGGAGCTGCCCGCGGACCGCTCCCCGGAGGCCGTCGAGGCCATGGCCCGCCCCTCCTCATGACGGACCGTCCTCCCACCCCTTCGGCGCAGCCCGCCTCGGTCGTCCGGCTGCCGCTGCCCGGCGGTCGCGAGGCGACCCACCGGGACGTCGCGGCCAACGGGGCCCGCTTCCACATCGCGGAGCTGGGCGACGGGCCGCTGGTGCTGCTGCTGCACGGCTTCCCGCAGTTCTGGTGGACCTGGCGGCACCAGCTCACGGCGCTCGCGGACGCCGGCTTCCGCGCCGTCGCCATGGACCTGCGCGGCGTCGGCGGCAGCGACCGCACCCCGCGCGGCTACGACCCCGCCAACCTGGCGCTGGACGTCACCGGTGTGGTCCGCTCCCTGGGCGAGCCGGACGCCGCGCTCGTCGGCCACGACCTGGGCGGCTACCTGGCCTGGACGGCCGCCGCGATGCGCCCCAAGCTGGTGCGTCGGCTCGCGGTGGCCTCGATGCCCCACCCCCGGCGCTGGCGCTCGGCGATGCTCGGCGACGTCCGCCAGACCCGGGCCGGTTCGCACATCTGGGGCTTCCAGCGCCCCTGGGTCCCCGAGCGGCAGCTGACCGCCGACGACGGCGCGCTGGTGGGGCGGCTGATCCGGGACTGGTCCGGTCCCCGCCCGCCGGACGACGAGGCGGTGGAGGTCTACCGGCGGACCATGTGCGTCCCCTCCACGGCACACTGCTCGGTCGAGCCGTACCGCTGGCTGGTGCGCTCCCTGGCCCGGCCCGACGGCATCCAGTTCAACCGGCGGATGAAGCGGCCGGTGCGGGTGCCGACGCTGCATCTGCACGGTTCGCTGGACCCGGTGCTGCGCACCCGCAGCGCGGCCGGCTCCGGGGAGTACGTCGAAGCGCCCTACCGCTGGCGGCTGTTCGACGGCCTGGGCCACTTCCCGCACGAGGAGGACCCGGTCGCCTTCTCCACCGAACTGATCAGCTGGCTGAAGGATCCCGAACCCGATCGGTGACCGGCCGAACGCGATCGGTGTCCGAACCGGAACGGTCGTCATATGAGCGGCCATGTGCCCCGCGCATAGGCCAATTGGGGCCCACCGGAGAGGTTATGGACCACGAGCCGGGGGCACAGGTCCCGGTATGGGCTGGACGCACGACTACAGTGACGTAGCACGCGACGGCCGCTCCACGAGCGGCGTGAGCACCCACCGGCGCGGTGGCGCCCCGCAACTGGCGGGCGCCGACCCCCGGGTGGGCATTCCGCGCATCCTGCGCCGCAGGGCCCGCTGGGTCTCCGTGCGGCTGCGCCATCCACGCGGCTGAGCCCCCGGGCCGCCGTCCGGCCGGGCCGCCGCGACACCGGTCGCCGCCCCGCTCCGCACCGGGCCCCGCACCCCGGCGGCCGCCGTCCGGCCGCCGGGCCGTCAGAGTGCGCAGTTGTCGCTGTTCACCTGCTGGTTGGCGGTGCGGCCGCGGGTGATGTCCTCGCGGATCTCGTCCGCGGTCAGGGCGTACCCGGTGTCGGCATCGTCCAGCGACTTGGCGAAGACCACTCCGTAGACCTCGCCCTCCGGGGTCAGCAGGGGTCCGCCGGAGTTGCCCTGCCGGATGGTCGCGTAGAGCGAGTACACGTCGCGGCGCACGGTGTCCCGGCGGTAGATGTCGGGGCCGTTGGCCGTGATGCGCCCCCGCACCCGCGCGGCCCGCACGTCGTACGCCCCGTTCTCCGGGAAGCCGGCGACGATGGCGCTGTCGCCGCCGGCCGCGTCCTTCTCGGCGAACCGCAGCGCGGGCGCGTCCAGTTCGGGCACGTCCAGCACGGCGATGTCGCGCCGCCAGTCGTAGAGGACGATCGTCGCGTCGTAGAGCCGCCCCTCTCCGCCGATCTGCACGGTGGGCTCGTCCACGCCGCCCACCACATGGGCGTTGGTCATCACCCGGCGCTCGGCGAAGACGAAGCCGGTGCCCTCCAGGACCTTGCCGCAGCCGGTGGCGGTGCCCATGACCTTGACGATGGAGCGCTGGGCGCGCCGGGCCACCGCGCTGTCGGCCAGCTCCGGATCGGGCGGCCGGACGTCGGTGATGGGCTCGTTGGAGAACGGGCTGAAGACCTGCGGGAAGCCGTTCTGCGCGAGGACCGAGGAGAAGTCCGCGAACCAGGTGTCGGCCCGCTCCGGCAGCGCCCGGGAGACCCCGAGCAGCACCTTGGAGCCGCGCACCTCCTTGCCGAGCGTCGGCAGGGTCGTCCCCGCGAGGGCGGAGCCGATCAGCCAGGCGACCAGCAGCAGGGCGACCACGTTGACCAGGGCTCCGCCGGTGGCGTCCAGGGCGCGCGCGGGGGTCCAGGTGATGTGCCGGCGCAGCTTGTTGCCGAGGTGCGTGGTCAGGGCCTGGCCGACGGAGGCGCAGACGATGACGATGACGACCGCCACCACGGCGGCGGCCGTGCCGACCTCCGCGTTGTCCGTCAGGGCGTCCCAGAGGACCGGCAGCAGATAGACGGCGGCGAGGCCGCCGCCGAGGAAACCGGTCACCGACAGGACGCCGACGACGAAGCCCTGGCGGAAGCCGACGATCGCGAACCACACGGCGGCGACCAGCAACAGGATGTCCAGCACGTTCACGAGGGCCACCCTGTCATGCGAGCCGGTCCAGCGGGACCTGCTTCTCCGGGTCCCAGGGCCGCTCCCAGCCCGCGTAGTGCAGCAGCCGGTCGATCACCCCGGCGGTGAAGCCCCAGACGAGGGCGGACTCCACGAGGAACGCCGGCCCCCGGTGACCGCTCGGGTGCAGCGCGGTCACCCGGTTGGCGGGGTCGGTGAGGTCGGCCACGGGGACGGTGAACACCCGGGCCGTCTCGGCCGGGTCGACGACGCCGACCGGGCTGGGCTCGCGCCACCAGCCCAGCACCGGGGTCACCACGAAGCCGCTGACCGGGATGTACAGCTTGGGCAGCGCGCCGAAGACCTGGACGCCGGACGGATCGAGCCCGGTCTCCTCCTCGGCCTCTCGCAGGGCGGCCCGCAGCGGCCCCTCCCCGTGCGGGTCGCCGTCCTCGGGGTCGAGGGCGCCGCCCGGGAAGGACGGCTGTCCGGCGTGCGAGCGCAGGGTGCCGGCCCGCTCCATGAGGAGCAGCTCGGGGCCGCGCCCGCTCCCGGCCGGGTGCTCCCCGTCGCCGAACAGGACCAGGACGGCGGACTGCCGCCCCGCGCCGTCCTCCGGCGGCAGGAAGCGGCTGAGCTGCCCGGGGCTCACCGTCCGCGCGGTCCGCGCCACCGGCTCCAGCCAGCCCGGCAGCCCCGCCGCGCCGGGCGCCGCGCCCCGGGTGTCGCCCGCCCCCGTCATCGCCACCCCTGTCCCGCCCGTCCCGCGCGTACGCTCCGTGCCCCCGCCCACGCCGCTCGCGGGGCCGTTCCCGCCCCGTTCAACGCCCGGCGGCCCCGGGTTCGTTCCGTCACTCCGCCCTCAGCGGCGGCGCCGGGATGCCACCCGCGTCCAGATAGGACCGCGGGGGGTTGAGACGCTGGCCGGGCAGCCCGGCCTTCTCGTACTTCAGCAGCTTGCGGGCCTTCTCCGGGTCGGTCTCGCCCTCCCCGTACGCCGGGCAGAGGGGGGCGATGGGGCAGGCGCCGCAGGCGGGCCTGCGGGCGTGGCAGATCCGGCGGCCGTGCCAGATCACGTGGTGGGACAGGTCCGTCCAGTCGCTCTTCGGGAAGAGCGCGCCGACGGCGGCCTCGATCTTGTCCGGATCGGTCGCCTCGGTCCACTTCCAGCGGCGCACCAGGCGCTGGAAGTGGGTGTCCACGGTGATGCCGGGCCGCCCGTAGGCGTTGCCCAGCACCACGAACGCGGTCTTGCGGCCGACTCCGGGCAGCTTGACCAAGTCTTCCAGGCGGCCCGGCACCTCACCGCCGTACTCCTCCGCCAGGGCCTTGGAGAGGCCGATGACGGACCGGGTCTTGGCCCGGAAGAAGCCGCAGGGACGGAGGATCTCCTCCACCTTCTCCGGATCGGCGGCGGCCAGGTCCTCGGGGGTGGGGTAGGAGGCGAAGAGGGCGGGCGTCGTCTGGTTGACGCGCAGGTCGGTGGTCTGCGCGGAGAGCACCGTGGCCACCAGGAGCTGGAAGGGGTTCTCGAAGTCCAGCTCGGGGTGGGCGTACGGGTAGACCTCGGCCAGCTCGCGGTTGATCCGGCGGGCGCGGCGGACCAGGGCGGTGCGCGACTCCTGGCGCGGCGGCTTCGGGGCAACGGTCTTCGCCGGGGCCAGGCCCCCGATGGCGGCGGTGGCCTTCTTGGGGGCGACCACGGCCTTCTTGGCGGGGGCCGCGGGACGCCGGACGAGGGCCTTCGCGGCGGGGGCCTTCGCGGTGGAAGTCCTCGCGGAGGCGGCCTTCGCGGTGGAGGGCTTGGTGGAGGCGGCCTTCCCGGTGGCCGGGGCCTTCTTCGCCGCGGCCTTACCGGCGGAGGTCCTCCCGGCGGGAGCCGCACCGGCGCCGGTCCCCGCCTCCGTCTTCTTCGCGGAGGTCCTCCTGACCGGGGCCTTCTTCGCCGCGGTCTTGCCAGCCGGAGTCCTCCCGGCGGGGGCCGTCCCAGCGGCCTTCTCCGCGTCCGCCTTCTTCGCGGGGGCCTTCTTCGCGGGGGCCGTCCCCGTCCCGGACTTCTTGTTGGCAGCGGCCTCTCCGGCGGAGCCCCCTGCGGGCGTTGCCTCCGCCGTTCCTCCGGCCGGGGCCCGGCCCGCGGGCGTCGTGCCCGTCGCCGTGCTCCCGGCCACCGTCTCCGTGGCCGCGGCCTGCTTCGCGGACGTCTTCTTCACGGCACCCTTCTTCGCGGTCACCCTCTTGGCGGGCCCCGCTTCCCTCGTCGCGTACGCCGTTCCCCTACCGCCATCGGGACCCTGTTCGCCCATGGCGGAATCGTGGCGTGCGGTCACCCGCGCGGCCCCCAGCCCTGTGCTCCCACCGGCGAATTGGACACCCGGCCAGCCTACGGCCCGGCGTCGGCGTACGCCCCGGACCCGGGCGATCGGCGCCCGATTGGACCCCTGCCGCTTACCCCGGGAGACCGGTGCGGCATCCTTGTGACAGATCACACTGTTTGGACTGTCCTGCAAAATGGGCACCACGGTCCCCTGTCAGACGGGGGAACGCGATCCCCTGAGCAGGTCGACAAGGAGAGAACTCGTGGACGACGTTCTGCGGCGCAACCCGCTCTTCGCGGCGCTCGACGACGAGCAATCCGCGGAGCTCCGCGGATCCATGAGTGAGGTGACCCTCGCCCGTGGCGACTCGCTGTTCCACGAGGGCGATCCCGGGGACCGCCTCTACGTGGTCACCGAGGGCAAGGTGAAGCTCCACCGCACGTCGCCCGACGGCCGCGAGAACATGCTCGCCGTGGTCGGCCCCGGCGAGCTGATCGGCGAGCTGTCGCTGTTCGACCCGGGCCCGCGCACCGCCACCGCCACCGCGCTGACCGAGGTCAAGCTGCTCGCCCTCGGCCACGGCGACCTCCAGCCCTGGCTGAACGTCCGCCCCGAGGTGGCCACGGCGCTGCTGCGCGCCGTCGCCCGGCGGCTGCGCAGGACCAACGACGCCATGTCCGACCTGGTTTTCTCCGACGTCCCCGGCCGGGTCGCCCGCGCCCTGCTGGACCTCTCCCGCCGCTTCGGCGTGCAGTCCGAGGAGGGCATCCACGTCGTCCACGACCTCACGCAGGAGGAGCTGGCCCAGCTGGTCGGCGCGTCCCGCGAGACGGTCAACAAGGCGCTGGCCGACTTCGCCCAGCGCGGCTGGCTGCGGCTGGAGGCCCGCGCGGTGATCCTGCTGGACGTGGAGCGGCTCGCCAAGCGCTCCCGCTGACCCGGGCGGCCCGTCCCGGCGCACCCGCCCTGCCGCCGCCCGTTCGGGCGGCGGCCCGGCCGGGGCCGGCCCCGCTCCACCACCTCCCGGCGGCCGGTCCCCGAGCCCGTGCCCGGCGGCCCCTATCCCGGCGGCGGCTGGACGAGCCCGTGCTCGCGCAGGTAGTCGAGCTGCGCCCGCACCGACAGCTCCGCCGCCGGCCAGAGCGAGCGGTCGACGTCCGCGTAGACATGGGCGACCACCTCCCCGGCCGTGCGGTACCCGTTCTCCACGGCCGTCTCCACCTGGGCGAGCCGGTGGGCGCGGTGCGCGAGGTAGAACTCGACGGCGCCCCGGGCGTCCTCCAGGACCGGCCCGTGCCCTGGCAGCACCGTGTGCACACCGTCGTCGACCGTGAGCGACCTGAGCCTGCGCAGCGAGTCCAGGTACTCCCCGAGGCGACCGTCCGGGTGCGCCACCATCGTCGTGCCGCGGCCCAGGACCGTGTCGCCGGTCAGCACCGCCCCGTCGGCGGGCAGGTGGAAGCAGAGCGAGTCGGAGGTGTGGCCCGGGGTCGGCACGACCCGCAGCTCCAGGCCCCCCGTGGTGACCACGTCCCCGGCGGCCAGCCCCTCGTCACCCAGGCGCAGCGCCGGGTCCAGGGCCCGCACCTTCGTCCCGGTCAGTCCGGCGAAGCGGGCGGCGCCCTCGGCGTGGTCCGGGTGCCCGTGCGTCAGCAGGGTGAGCCCGACGCGGCGGCCGGACCGCTCGACGGTGCCGATCACCTCGGCCAGGTGCGCCTCGTCCAGCGGACCGGGGTCCACGACGACGGCCAGGTCCGCGCCGGGTTCGGCCAGGATCCAGGTGTTGGTGCCGTCCAGGGTCATCGGCGAGGCGTTGGGCGCGAGGACGTTCACCGCCCGCGCGGTGGCCGGTCCCGAGCGGACCGCGTCCCTCGGCTGTCCGGGCAGTGCCGCGGCGTTCGTCATGCGGGTGCTCCCCCGTTCGTGATGTGCTTGGTGAACTCGTCGTGGCCGGGCCACGCGAGCACGATCCCGTCACCCGTGACCCGGGCCTCGGCCAGTACGGGCGCCATGTCGCGGCCGGGCGCGGCGGCGAGCGCCCCGGCCGCGGTGCCGTACGGCGCCAGGGCGCGCAGCGTCGCGACGGTCGGCGGCATCATCAGCAGCTCGCCCCGGTCGTAGCCGGCCGCGGCCTCCCCGGGCGTGATCCACACGGTGCGGTCGGCCTCGGTGGAGGCGTTGCGGGTGCGCTGGCCCTCGGGCAGGGCGGCCACGAAGAACCACGTGTCGTAGCGCCGGGCCTCGAACTCCGGGGTGATCCAGCGCGCCCAGGCGCCCAGCAGGTCGGTGCGCGGGACGAGGTCCCGGCGGTCCAGGAACTCGGCGAAGGACAGCTCCCGGGCGACCAGGGCGACCCGGTCGGCCTCCCAGTCGTCGCCCGTGGTGTCCCCGACGACCGAGCCGCCGTCCGAACCGGCGAGCAGGACGCCCGACTCCTCGTAGGTCTCCCGGACGGCCGCGCAGACGATCGCCTGGGCGTCCGCCTCGCCGACGCCCAGCCGCCCGGCCCACCAGGAGCGCGGCGGGCCCGCCCAGCCGACGGCTCGGTCGTGGTCGCGCGGGTCGACCCCGCCGCCCGGGTAGGCGTAGGCGCCCCCGGCGAAGGCCATGGACGTGCGGCGGCGCAGCATGTGCACCAGCGGGCCGTCGGCGCCGTCGCGGAGCAGCAGGACGGTGGCGGCGCGTCTCGGGGCGACCGGGGTGAGCGCGCCGGCCGTGAGGGCCCGGATGCGGTCGGGCCACTCCGGTGGGTACCACTGACCATTCGCCATGGCCGGAGGCTATCCGCTGGCGCCCGCATCTTCGAGAGGCCCCGGAGGACGCCGGCCGGGCTGGCGCGGGCGGGGTACCGGAGGACGTGGAGGGCGCCGCCCGGCCGGGCTGGCGCGGCGGGCGCCGACGGCCGTGGAGGGTGCCCGGCAGCCCCGGAGCGGGCCGTGCGCGCCGCCGTCGCCGCGGGGCCGGCGGAACCGGCGGAACCGGCGGAACCGGTGGGAACGGCGGGACCGGCGCCGTGCGGCCGGGGCGGGCGCCGAGGAGGGTGCGCCGCCGCGCGCGGGCGCGTGGGCGGCTCCGGCGTTCGTCACGGGCACCCCACCGCGCCCCGGCGACACCGCCCCGCGCGTACGGACCCGGCGGTGTGCGGATCGACCCTTGGGGAAGGCGCCCGGCGCCGCCCCGTGCGCGGCCCGGCGCTCCGCACCTGCACCTGCACCTGCACCTGCACCTGCACGGAGCACCGTGACGCCCCCGTCGCCCCACGCGCGTACGGGCCCGGCCGCGGCCGTCGCCGTCTGCCTCTTCATCACCAACGTCGCCCCACGCGCGTGCGGGCCCGGCGCCGCCGCAGGGCGAGATTGTCCCCACGCATGCCGTCGCCCCGCGCGCGCGTACGGGCCCGGCGCGGCATCCCGCGCCGGGCCCGTACCCGTCCGTGTCCCGGCCGCTCAGCCCTGGACGAGCTCCACCTGGATCTCGACCTCGACCGGCGAGTCCAGCGGCAGCACCGCGACGCCGACCGCGCTGCGGGCGTGGACGCCCTTGTCACCGAGCACCTCGGCGAGCAGCTCACTGGCCCCGTTGAGGACGCCCGGCTGGCCGGTGAAGTCGGGGGCGGAGGCGACGAAGCCGACGACCTTCACCACGCGCGCGATCCGGTCCAGGTCCCCGGCGGCGGACTTCACCGCGGCCAGGGCGTTCAGCGCGCAGGTGCGCGCCAGCTCCTTGGCCTCCTCGGCGGTGACCTCGGCGCCCACCTTGCCCGTGACCGGCAGCCTGCCGTCCACCATCGGGAGCTGGCCGGCGGTGTACACGTAGGGCCCGGAGGTCACGGCCGGCTGGTACGCGGCCAGCGGCGGCACGACCTCCGGCAGGGTCAGGCCCAGCTCGGCGAGCCTGGCCTCGACGGCGCTCACGCCTGCCTCGCCCGCTTCAGGTAGGCCACGAGCTGCTCCGGGTTCGGCCCGGGGACGACCTGGACGAGCTCCCAGCCGTCCTCGCCCCAGGTGTCCAGAATCTGCTTCGTGGCATGGACGAGCAGCGGCACGGTTGCGTATTCCCACTTGGTCATGCGGCCGACTGTATCGGCTGTTATCCACAGCCTCCCGCGTAGCCCGGGGCCGGACTGGTTACGCTCGAATACGTGAGCAGGCTCCAGGTCGTCAGCGGCAAGGGCGGTACCGGCAAGACCACGGTGGCCGCGGCCCTAGCGCTGGCCCTGGCCACCAGCGGGAAGCGCACGCTTCTCGTGGAGGTCGAGGGCCGCCAGGGCATCGCGCAGCTCTTCGAGACGGAGGCGTTGCCCTATGAGGAACGGAAGATCGCCGTCGCCCCCGGGGGCGGGGAGGTGTACGCCCTCGCCATCGACCCGGAGCTGGCGCTGCTGGACTACCTCCAGATGTTCTACAAGCTGGGCAGCGCCGGCCGGGCCCTGAAGAAGCTCGGCGCGATCGACTTCGCGACGACCGTCGCCCCCGGTCTCCGGGACGTCCTGCTGACCGGCAAGGCGTGCGAGGCGGTGCGGCGCAAGGACGCGCGCGGACGGTTCGCCTACGACTACGTCGTCATGGACGCGCCCCCCACCGGGCGCGTCACCCGTTTCCTCAACGTCAACGACGAGGTGGCCGGTCTCGCGAAGGTCGGCCCCATACACAACCAGGCCCAGGCCGTGATGCGGGTGCTGAAGTCCCCGGAGACCGCGGTGCACCTGGTGTCGCTGCTGGAGGAGATGCCGGTCCAGGAGACGGCCGACGGCATCGCGGAGCTGCGCGCGGCCCGGCTGCCGGTGGGCCGGGTCGTCGTCAACATGGTCCGGCCCGAGGTGCTGGACGCCGCCGCCCTGGACCTGGTGCGGAGCACTCCCCGCACGGCCATCGCGCGCTCGCTGTCCACCGCCGGGCTGGGCGGGGCGCGGCGCGGCGGGCACGCCGAGCGGCTGGTCGACCCGCTGCTGGCGCAGGCCGGGGAGTACGCCGCGCGGTACGCGCTGGAGCGGGAGCAGCGGGCCGCCCTCGGCGAGCTGGGGCTGCCGCTGCACGAACTCCCGCTGCTCACCGGGGGCATGGACCTGGCGGGCCTGTACGAGCTGGCCACCGAGCTGCGGAAGCAGGGGATCGCATGAGTCCTGACCCGGCCCAGGCGAAGGAGGGCGCGCGGCGCCTGGCCCCCGCCCGGCTGCTGGAGGTGGACCCGCTGCTGGAGGACCCGGCGACGCGGATCGTGGTGTGCTGCGGTTCGGGCGGGGTCGGCAAGACGACCACCGCGGCGGCGCTCGGGCTGCGCGCGGCGGAGCGGGGCCGCAAGGTGGTGGTGCTCACCATCGACCCGGCGCGGCGGCTCGCCCAGTCCATGGGGATCGACTCGCTCGACAACACCCCGCGCCGGGTGAAGGGCGTCGACGACGCGGCGGGCGGCGAACTGCACGCCATGATGCTGGACATGAAGCGCACCTTCGACGAGATCGTCGAGGCGCACGCGGACCCGGACCGGGCCGCCGCGATCCTGGGGAACCCCTTCTACCAGTCGCTCTCGGCGGGCTTCGCGGGCACGCAGGAGTACATGGCGATGGAGAAGCTGGGGCAGTTGCGGGCGACCGACGACTGGGACCTGATCGTCGTCGACACCCCGCCGTCCCGGTCGGCCCTGGACTTCCTGGACGCACCCAAGCGCCTCGGGTCCTTCCTCGACGGCAAGCTGATCCGGGTGCTGCTGGCCCCGGCGAAGGTCGGCGGGCGGGCCGGGATGAAGTTCCTGAACGTCGGCATGTCGATGATGACGGGTGCCCTGGGCAAGCTGCTGGGCGGGCCGCTGCTGAAGGACGTGCAGACCTTCGTCGCGGCCATGGACTCGATGTTCGGCGGGTTCCGCACCCGCGCGGACGCCACCTACAAGCTGCTCCAGGCGCCCGGTACGGCGTTCCTGGTGGTCGCGGCCCCGGAGCGGGACGCGCTGCGCGAGGCCGCGTACTTCGTGGAGCGGCTGGCGGAGGAGCGGATGCCGCTGGCCGGGCTGGTCCTCAACCGGGTGCACGGCAGCGGCGCCGACGGGCTGTCGGCGGAGCGGGCCACGGCCGCCGCGGAAAATCTTGAGGACGCCCGCATTGTGGATCAGGACGACGGGAAGGCTGGACTTCGACACTCCTCCGACGTCCCCAGCGGTTCAGCCTCCGACGCCCCCTCGGACGGCGGCTCCGCGGACGCCGGTCCGGCCCGCTCCGGCACCGCACCGGACGCCGGTTCCACGCCCGGCCCCGACCACCGCCCCGCCGGGGGCTCGCGGCCCCCGTCGTCCGACCCGCACCCCGCGCCCGACCCGCACCCCGCCGAAGCGTCGCCCTCCTCCGGCCCCTCCGACGCGCCCCCGGCGGAGCCGGGATCCGACGCCCCGTCCGCCTTCGACACCCCGTCCGCTTCCGCCGCCCCCGCGTCCCGCCCCGGCGACCGCGCGGAGGGCGGGCCGGACGCGGGGGCGGCGGAGGGCTCGGTGGAGCGGCTCACGGCGGGTCTGCTGCGGCTGCACGCGGAACGGATGCGGCTGCTCGCCCGCGAGCAGCGCACCCGGGACCGCTTCACCGCGCGCCATCCCGAGGTGGCGGTGACGGAGGTGGCCGCGCTGCCCGGCGATGTGCACGACCTCGCGGGGCTGCGGGACATCGGCGAGCGGCTGGCGGCGGTCCGGCCCGAGCTGCCCGAGCCGGGCGCCTGAGCGCGGCGGGGCGCAGCGGCCGCGTCCCGCTCGGAGCCGCGTACGCCGGAAGCCGTGACCGCCCCGCGAGCGCCGGCCCGCGGGAGGAGCGGCCCGGCACCGCGCCGGACCGGCGGCCCGTCGCTTCGGACCGGTGACCCGTGGGACCGGATCCGTGCCGGCGGGGCGGGCCGGGTCGGATGGGGGGAGGAACGAGCGCCTCAGCCCACCGCCGCGTAGTTCTCGTAGACCTCGTCCTCTTCGAGGGGCAGGATCCCGGCCCCCCGCTCGTACTCCGTGCGCGCCGTCTCCAGCAGCCGACGCCAGGAGGTCACGGTGGGGCGCCTGCGCAGCAGTGCGCGGCGTTCCCGTTCCGTCATGCCTCCCCACACGCCGAACTCGACGCGATTGTCCAGCGCGTCGGCCAGGCACTCGGTGCGCACCGGGCATCCCGTGCACACCGCCTTGGCCCTGTTCTGCGCTGCTCCCTGGACGAACAGTTCGTCCGGATCGGTAGTGCGACAGGCAGCCTGCGCACTCCAGTCGGTTACCCAGCCCATACCGGCGCCGTCCTCTCCCGAATCGAGGCTCCCCCACGGCGGCAGCGGCATATTCCCCGCCGCCAGTTGAGGACGTTACGGAAGGCGGGCACAGCGCAACACCCCCGTCGGGCCCAATCTTGAATGGCCCGAACGGACTATGGGTAAGCGGCAGATCACCCGGGGGAGTGAGCTGACGACATGCGCGACCATCCCGGCATAGGAGACATCTCCGACGGGTGACAACGGACACCGCACGACACACCGGGCGGTTCCGGACGCATATGCCCCGCACCGCGGAGCACACCCGGACGGGCCTGCGCGCCTCCGTCGGCGCCGTGCGGAAAAAAGTCGAACAGGTCCGGAACGATTCGGGTTCGCCGGACGTGTTGATACGTGACCACGAAGCTGTGACAGTCGAGTGCAGCTTAGGCCAAGGCATATACGCGTGTCCGGCGAATGAGAACGTAGGCTGCCCCCATGCCTAAGAAGCCCTCCGGCGGTGGACTGTCGCCCGCTCAGCAGGCCGCCAAGTTCCTCGGTGTCAGTGTGCTCGCGGGAGCAGTCCTGGCCGGCCTCGCGCTGCCCGCCGTGGGCGCCCTGGGACTCGCGGCCAAGGGGTCGGTGGAGAGCTTCGACGCTCTCCCGGCCAACCTGAAGACGCCCCCGCTGAGCCAGCGCACCACGATCCTCGACGCCGAGGGCGGCCACATCGCCACGGTCTACTCGCGCGACCGCACGGTGGTCCCGCTCAAGGAAATCTCGCCGTACCTGCAGAAGGCCATCGTCGCCATCGAGGACTCGCGCTTCTACGAGCACGGCGCGGTGGACCTCAAGGGCGTCCTGCGCGCCCTGAAGAAGAACGCGGGCAGCGGCGAGGTCTCCCAGGGCGCCTCCACCCTGACCCAGCAGTACGTCAAGAACGTCTTCGTCGAGGAGGCGGGCGACGACCCGACCAAGGTCGCCCAGGCCACCCAGCAGACCATCGGCCGCAAGATCCGCGAGCTGAAGCTGGCGATCCAGGTGGAGGAGGAGCTGGGCAAGAAGAAGATCCTCGAGAACTACCTGAACATCACCTTCTTCGGCCAGCAGGCCTACGGTGTGGAGGCGGCCTCCCAGCGCTACTTCTCCAAGCACGCCAAGGACCTCGACCTCGGCGAGGCCGCCCTCCTGGCCGGCATCGTCCAGTCGCCGACCCGCTACGACCCGGTGAACGACGAGGCGGAGGCCCGGAAGCGGCGCGACACCGTGCTGCACCGCATGGCCCAGGTCGGCGACATCTCCGTCGCCGAGGCGGAGAAGGCGCAGGCCGCGCCGCTCAAGCTGAAGGTCAGCCGCCCCAAGAACGGCTGCATCACCGCCACCCGCGACGCGAGCTTCTTCTGCGCCTACGTGCGCGAGGTGTTCCTGAGCGACCCGGTCTTCGGCAAGACCCGCAAGGACCGGGCCAAGACCTGGAACCAGGGCGGCCTGACCATCCGCACCACCCTGGTGCCGCAGGCCCAGGAATCGGTGCAGGCCTCGCTGAAGAACCACGTCTACAAGTCGGACTCGGTCGCCGCTGCCGCCACCCTGGTCGAGCCGGGCACCGGCCGGATCGTCGCCATGGGCCAGTCGAAGCCCTACGGCTCCAACGCCAAGCAGCACGAGACCGAGTACAACTACTCGGTCGACGCGGCCTACGGCGGCTCCAACTTCGGCTTCCCGACGGGCTCGACCTTCAAGCCGTTCCTCGCGGCGGCGGCCCTGGAGCGGGGCATCCCGGCGACGAAGGAGTACTCGTCGCCCTACGACATGGACTACCCGAGCCCGATCCAGACCTGCGGGCAGCCCTGGATCAACGACAACAACTACACCGTGGAGAACGAGAACGAGAAGGAAGTCGGCCCGTACCGCTTGAAGGAGGCGATGGCCATGTCGGTCAACACCTACTTCGTGCAGATGCTCGCCGAGATCGGCCTCTGCCCCGTCTCGAACATGGCCGACAAGCTCCACGTCATCCAGGGCAACGGGGACAAGCTGCCGCAGAACCCCTCCGCCCTCGCCCTCGGTTCGGTGGGCATGTCGCCGCTGAGGATGGCGAGCGCCTACGCCGCCTTCGCCTCGCGCGGCATGTACTGCACGCCCGTCGCGATCGAGTCCATCTCGCAGAAGGTCGGCGACAAGCGCAAGTCGCTCGACGTGCCGAAGTCGACGTGCTCCCGGGCGATGTCCGAGAGGACCGCGGACACCGTGAACACCCTGCTGCGCGGCGTGGTCGACTCCGGTACGGGTAAGGCGGCCGGCCTCGGCGACCGCGACAACGCGGGCAAGACCGGTACCACCGACGAGCGGCGCAACGCCTGGTTCGTCGGCTACACGCCGAACATGTCGGGCGCCGTCTGGGTCGGCAGCGGCAGCCAGAAGGTCAAGATGCGGAACATCTCCATCGGCGGTGTCTTCCACCAGCTGGTCTTCGGTGGCGCGGTGCCGGGTCCGATCTGGAAGGACGCCATGACCGGCGCCCTGTCCGGCAAGGACGCCCCCTCGTTCAACCTCGTCGACATCCCGGACGCGGACAAGAGCAAGGACAAGGACAAGGGCCGCGACCGGGACCGGGACAAGGGCCGCGACGACGGACGCAACCGCGACCGGGGCGGCTTCATCGCCGGCCAGACCGGCGGCACCACCGGCCGGGGCGCGACCCACGGCGGTGTGACCACCGGCACCACGACGGCCGGGGGCGTGGCCAACGGCGGCGTGAGCACCGGCGGCCCGGGCACCGGCGGGACCGGCGACGGCGGCACCGGCGACGGAGGGACAGCGACCGGCGGTCCGGGCACCGGCGGTACGGGCGACGGCGGCGTCGCCACCGGCGGACTCCCGGGCGTCCCGTTCCGGGGCCAGGCCAACGGCGGGGAGCAGGGCTGAGAAGGGCCGGGTGACCCGCCCCGCACGGGCGGATCACCCGCGGCGGCAGCGACTGCATCACCGACAACGACGCGCGGCAGCGGTACGGGCACCGGACGACGGGCCCGTACGGGCGGGCCGGGGAGCGGCCGGGGTCTCCCTCACGGGAGCCCCGGCCGTTCGCCGTGCGGGGGCGGGGGGCCGCCGGGGCCCCCGGGGGCCGGGGGCCCGCCGGGGGCGGGGGGTCCCGGGCGCCGACGTCCCCGCCTCGGCCGGGGGCCGAGGTCCCGGGCGGAGGCGGAGGCGCGGGCGCGCCGAGCGAAGGCGGGGGCGCCGGCCGCGAGCCCTGGGCAGGGGGCGGTACGCCGGGCGAGGGCGCCGGGCGAAGGCCCGGACAGGAGCGGACGCACTGACGAAGGCCGGGGCACCGACCGCGAGCCCTTGGCAGGAGCGGCACGCCGGGCGAAGGGGCAGGCGCATTGGCGAAGGCGGGGGCGCCGGCCGCGAGCCCTGGGCAGGGGCGGCACGCCGGGCGAGGGCGCCGGGCGGAGGCCCGGACAGGAGCGGGCGCACTGACGAAGGCGGGGACGCCGGGCAAGCACACCGGGCGGGGCGAGCGGCCCGCGCCGGTGCGTCCCGGGGCGCGTCCCGGGGCGGCCAGGTGGCGCCGGCACGCACCCGGCCCACCAGGCCAACCCGGACCCCGCCGGGGTCAGCCCGCCAGCAGCTTCTTGACGACGGCGGCGACCCGGCCGCCCTCGGCCAGTCCGGCGACCTTCGGGTTCACGATCTTCATGACCGCGCCCATGGCCCGGGGCCCCTCCGCACCGGCGGCCCTGGCCTCCTCGACGGCCTGGGCGACGATGGCGTGCAGCTCGTCGTCGGAGAGCTGCTTCGGCAGGTACGCGGCGAGCACCTCGCCCTCCGCCTTCTCCCGCTCGGCCTGCTCGGGACGGCCGCCCTGGGCGAAGGCGTCGGCGGCCTCGCGACGCTTCTTCGCCTCGCGGGTGATCACCTTCTGCACCTCGTCGTCGGAGAGCTCCCGCTTCGTCTTCCCCGCGACCTCCTCCTTGGTGATCGCGGCGAGCGTCAGCCGGAGGGTGGAGGAGCGCAGCTCGTCACGCTCCTTGATCGCGGAGTTGAGGTCGTCGTGCAGCTTCGACTTGAGCGTGGTCATGAGCCGATTGTCTCAGGTACGGGCGGGCGGACGCCCGTCGTTTTGCGGGAGGCGGGACGGTGGCCCGCGGCGTCGGGCCGAGGTGGACGCAACGGCGGGCGGACGGTGGCACCGGGGCGAGGGGCCGCGGACACGGCGGCGGACGGGCGGTGGACGCGACGGTGGAGCGCCGTCGGACGGGCCGTGGGCGCGACGGCCGGTGGGCGGTGGGCGGTAGGCGGTGGAAGCGACGGGCGGTGAGCGCTGGAAGCGCGGTGAGCACGGCGGCGGACGGGCGGCGGCGCGGCGGCGTGCGCACGACGGACGGGCCGCCGTACGGAGCGTGGCACCGGTGGCGAAGGGCGGCGGCCACGGCGGGGAAGGGACGGCGCCCGCGCGGTCGGCCGCCCCCGCCGCTTCTGACACGATGGAGTCATGCGCGCGCGATACACAGTGCCCCTGGGAATCACGGCGGTCGGCGCCGCCGGTCTGCTCTACTCGGCGGGCTTCGAGGCCCGTTCGTTCCGTCTGCGGCGGGTGACCGTCCCCGTACTGCCTCCCGGGATGCGCCCCCTGCGCGTGCTCCAGGTCTCCGACATCCACATGGTCGGCGGCCAGCGGAAGAAGCAGCGGTGGCTGCGCTCGCTGGCCGGGCTGCGCCCGGACTTCGTGATCAACACCGGCGACAACCTGTCCGACCCGGAGGGCGTGCCCGAGGTGCTGGACGCGCTGGGCCCCCTGATGGAGTTCCCGGGCGCCTACGTCTTCGGCTCCAACGACTACTACGGCCCCAAGCTGCGCAACCCCGCCCGGTACCTGCTGGAGAAGGCCCAGGGCCGCCACGGCCTCAACGGCAACGCGCCCGCCGTCGGCGCCGTCCACAACCCGTGGGAGGACCTGCGCGACGCCTTCGACGCCGCCGGGTGGCACAACCTCACCAACACGCGCGGCACCCTGAAGATCGACGGGATGACGGTCGAGCTGACGGGCGTGGACGACCCGCACATCAAGCGGGACCGGTACGCGGAGGTGGCGGGCGGCCCGTCGGACACGGCGGACTTCTCGATGGGCGTGGTCCACGCTCCGTACCTGCGCGTGCTCGACGCGTTCACCGCCGACGGCTACCCCCTGGTCCTGGCCGGCCACACCCACGGCGGCCAGCTCTGCATCCCCTTCTACGGCGCCCTGGTCACCAACTGCGACCTGGACACGGACCGGGTGAAGGGCCTGTCCACCCACACGGCCCGGGGCAACACCTCCCACCTGCACGTCTCCGCGGGCTGCGGCACCAACCGCTACACCCCGGTCCGCTTCGCCTGCCCCCCGGAGTCGACCCTGCTGACGCTGGTGAGCCGGGGGTAGCGACGGAACGCCGGGGGGCCCGGGGCGGGACCGGCGCCGGGGCAGATCGAGGCCGGCGCCGACGCCGTGGCGGGGGACTCGCAGCAGTACCCGCCCTGCACCCCGACACCCCGGGCGCACGCCCCCTTCGACGCCGTGGCGGGCACGCCCCCGGCACCGCGGACAGCCACTTCCCCGACCACCGACCGGACACCGTAGGCACCCCGCTCCACCCGGTCGGACACGGCACCGACGAACGCCCCGCACCACTCCTGACCTCACCGGGGACCTCCGCGCCACCGCCGCCGAAACCGGATTTCGTCTCAGGCCACCGGTGGGCTAAAGTAAACGACGTCGCCGCGAGAGCGCCGACAATCGGGGTGTGGCGCAGCTTGGTAGCGCGCTTCGTTCGGGACGAAGAGGTCGTGGGTTCAAATCCCGCCACCCCGACAGCAGGTGGGGTACTTACTCATTTTGAGTAGGTACCCCACTTTCTTTGTCTGCGTGACTACCTGTTCCCGAGCGCCTACGACCAATGCGGATCAGCGCCGAAGATCCCGTCCATGACCACGGCGCCGGTCTGGATCACGGGCCGGATCCGCTTCCGGTGGACCTCCTCGGTCACGGCTGTTCCGGAGTGCCCGACCTGTGTCCGCTCCACAATGTGCTCTACAACAGACGGGATGAGAGTCGGGATCAGTGGTGGGTCTAGGGGGATGATGCCGCCATGGCGGACGAATCGAGGCGCTCTCTCAGTGAGCTTCATGAAGGTGAGACGGTCCAGGCAACGATCACCAGTCATCAGCCGTGGGGACTCACAGCGCAGCTGAACGGTTACGAGCCCGTAGGTGCCTCGTTGGACGTGATTCGCCGAGGCAGCGAGCCCGGCGTGCAGCGCCTCGCCCAGGAGCCGCCCCCCGTAGGGGCGACCGTCGGTCTCGTCATAGGGGAAGTGCGCGCGTGGCATCACAAGCCCTGGATTTGGGTGGACCTCACGGCACCACATTGCATCGATGGTCACGACGCTGGTGAGCCATGCAGGGCAGGTCGTCCGCAGCAATCCAAGGACTCACGGCACGCCCTACGGTGAGCGTCTAACTGCGTGACAACGCCGACGAACAACGGCGGACGAGCGCGAACGCCAGCGAACCATCAGCCCAGGTGAGGGCCGCACCAGCTCGAGGAAGCACCCCCACCTAAGTTGCTTCGGGACGAAGAGGTCGTGGGTTCAAATCCCGCCACCCCGGACTTCGTAAACGCAGGTCAGGGCCGGTCTCCCTTCGGGGAGACCGGCCCTGACCGCGTTGTGTCCGGGTGCCATCCGGGTGTGATCTTGAAATGGGGTGTCACCGCTCGGCGGCGCGCTGCTGCAGCAAATACGTGGAGACGTGCCACATGGCCAGACGTGGGACGGCGTGCGGAAGCTGCGCGGCTGGCTGGACGAGGAGGACCAGGCCGCGGCCGGCGACGTGCGGCTGCTGCGCGTGCTCAAGTCGGTGAGGAGTTCGGGGAGGCGGCGGAGGCCGTCACCGGGGCCCGGCGCCAACCCGCGCAAGGGCAACAGCCACACCTGGGTGGACGTCGAGAAGAAGTTGTGCGACGTCATCGTGACTGCCCAGGTGGCCCTGCGCACGATCAACCCGGAGACGGAGAAGGTCCTGGACGCGCGAGTGCAGAGGTACCTGGAGCGGCCGACCCTCAGCGCGAACGCACCGCTGTCCCGGAGTCAAGGGGACTGGGCCCGGGGCAGCGGCATGCCCCGGCCCGGTCTCAGGTGGCGGGGCGCTCGGCCGTGACGAGGAGGGTGGCGGCAGGCCGGGGGCCGTCACCAGCGGGCAGCTCCTCGACGCGGATGTCGGTGAACCCGGCCTGGTCCAGAACCTTGGTCCACACGTGCTCCTGCAGCACCCACCGGTGCATGGTGGCACTCTCGCCCCCCGGGGTCTTCGCCGGCACCTCGGCGGCGGCGACGTCCGACTGCGCGGGCTTGCCGGACAGGTATTGGGCGAGGGTGGAGAAGACCAGGTGTCCACCGGGGCGGAGCGCGTCAGCGGCGGCCGGGAGCAGCTCGCGGGGGTCGGTGAAGTCCACCGCCCCGAAGTGGCTGTAAAGCACGTCGTAGGCGGCCGGGTTCGCACGAAGGTGGGCGACGACGTCCGCGTGGACTAGGTGCAGGCGCGGGGCGAGGTCGGCGTACAGAGCGGTGGCCATGCCGTGCTGGGCCGGGGAGGCGTCCACGGCGTCGATCCGGTTCGGGGCATGGTGCACGGCCAGGTGCGCGGCGTGGCGGGCGGCGCCAGCGCCGAGGTCGGCCACGGTCTTGCCGGTGAGATCGCCGAGGACTTCCGGGCCCGGCCCGTCCTGCTGGTCCCAGGTCCAGCGGAAGGAGTCGGAGACGGCGTGGTCCTGCGCGGCGCGGGCCCGGCCGTAGTGGTGCCATAGGTCTGTAGTCGTGGTCGTCACCCGCGTCATCCTGGCGGCACCGCGCGGGGGCTGCTGCCGGTTCGGGCGAAAGTCACCCGGGCGCGCCTCGGCGGCCCGAGCCGTGGACCCGGACCGCCGAGGGCGTCACGTGGAGGTCAGTGCGAGTCGTTGCCCGGGTGGCAGGGGCCGCAGTCGGCGGCGTCCTCCCACAGCGGGAGGTCCACCTCCCAACCTGCGCGGGCGACGAGGTGGGCGGTCTTGATTACCGACCCGTCGTTCTTCATCTCGACCTTGGGCACGTGGTGCAGGAAGTGCCCGCCGTTGTACTTGTCGCACAGCTCGGCGTAGGCGACGGTGTCCAGGATGATCGTGTGGGCGCCGATGTCGACCAGCTTGCTCGGGGCGAGTCCCAGGCCCTGGCCCCGGAGGGACATGGCAGTGAGCAGGTAGGCGTAGCCCTGGCCGAGGACGCGGGTTGCCATGACGGAGTCGTACGGGCAGTCCCGCATCAGCAGGCCGATCTGCTTCTCCCAGAGGTCCGCCGGCACGATGTCACGGGGGGAGCGGGCCGGCCCGGTCACCGGGTCGGTGGCGGCGGGGGTGTCGGCTGCGGTTGCCATGGTGCCTCCCTTGGATGGTGCCCCACGAGGTGCGGGGCGATGTAACGAGAACACCGCATCCGGCACCCGGCCAGTGGTCAACTGACCTTCCTTGCAAGGCGTTTGCACGTTGTGCAAGCGGTCTCGACGGGTGCCGTCCCACGCCCGTACCGTGGTGACCCCCGGTCGTGCAGCAGGGGGAGGGACCAGTGCCCGGTGACCCGCTCTGGAACAGCGCGAAGGTCAGAGAGCTAGTCGCCCGGCGGCAACCGGGCGGACTCGTACGGTTGGGCCGTGAGCACCGAGGATGGACACTCGCCGGACTCGGCGAGCACCTGGGGTGCTCGGCTGCGACGGTCTCGCGGATGGAACGCCGCACCCAGGTAACCGACCTGACGCTCATTCACCTGGCCGCCTCCGCAGTGGGCGTTCCTCGACACGTCCTGGTGAGTTCTCTGGTGCCCCCCGCTCCTTCCGGACAGGCCAGCACTAGAGTGTCGGCCAGTCCGCACGCCGAGGAGGACCCGATGCGCCGCCGCTCGTTGCTCACCGCCACGGCGACCGTACCGGCTGCCATGCTGCTCGGCGTGGACCGGGCTTTGGCCGACACCCCGCCACCGACGGGCAGGGGTGCCTTGAACGACCGTGTGGCCTCCGCCCGCGGCCTCTACGACAAGGGGGCCCACACGCAGCTCCTCGGGCTGCTGCCGGGCCTCTTGGCCGACGGGCACGCCGCTGCCTCCTCGCGCCGCGAACTGGACCAAGCCCGATTGTCCTCCGTCTACAGTCTGAGCGCCGCCCTGCTGATCAAGCTCGGCTCGTACGAGCAGGCCCGCCTCACCGCCGACCGCGCGCGCACCTGGGCCGAGGTGTCCGGGTCCCCGCTCGCCGCCGCTGCCGCCTCCCGCGAGTTCGCAATCGTGCTGCGCCACCAGGACCGGGGCGAAGAAGCCCAAACCCTCATGGAGTCGGCCGCGGCCCGGGTGGAGACGACAGGGCTGCGGACGGACGCGGCCTCGTCGGCCTACGCGCAGATGCTGTGCACCCTGGCCTACACCGCCGCCCGGGGAGGCCGGCGCGCGGAGGCCCTGACCATGGCCGAGGAGGCACGGCGGGCCGCACGGCGCCTGCCGCTCCAGGCACCTGCCGGGCGTCTCTTCCCCATCAGCCCGGCCGCCGTGGATCTCTACGCCGTCGGCGTCCACTGGGCCCTTGGCGACGCCGGTGCCGCGCTGGAGGCGGGGCGGTACCTTCGGCCCGAGCACTTCCCCACGGCGGAGAGGAAGGCACGCCTGGGCACAGACATGGCGCGTGCCTGGTGGGCGTGGGGCCGCCCTGAGCAGACCGCCCGCGCCTTGCTCGACGCTCACCGTGCGAGCCCCGGCGAGGTGAGAGACCGTCCCGCGATCCGCAGCATCGTGACCGAGTTGGCGCAGCGGCACCCTCGTGCCGTTGGTGTGCGGAAGTTGCATGCCGCCGTGTCCGCCCCGGCGAGCTGAGACCGCCGCCCGTCGGGCCCCGCCGGATCCGGACATGCCTCACTCCCCGCGCTAAGGGGTCCCAGCCGGCCTCGACCCGGCCTGAAGCGTGTCGGCCAGGCCCGCACCGCCCGTGAACGCCTGCGCACCACGGTCCGTACCGCCGTGGCCGCCGCCACCAGCATCGAGCAGTTCATCAGCCTGCTCCAGCACACCGACCACATAGAAGAGCGCCCACACAACCAACCCGTGGAACCAGGCCACTGCCGCTGCGGAACGCAGCCCCCGTCGCCTCGAACACTCTGAGGACGCGGCAGCCCAGGCCCGCCTGGCCGCCGTCGGCGAAGCCCTCGACGCCCTGTCCCTTCGCGCGCCCCAGGCCATTCGCCCCCAGCTCCGGCAGGCAGCCGAGGCATTCGAGCGCGCCACCCGCTCCCGCGTCCACGCCAAGCACCAGCACGCCCGCGCTCTGCGCGGCGCCGTGCGGGCCATGGTCCACGAACCCGCCCCGAGAGACGGCGCGCTGTTGGCGATGTTCCTCGACGCCGCGACCCTTGTCGTCATCACCGCCGCCCGCTGGCACCAGCGACGTCACCACGACCAGCAGGTGGCGGCAGCCCACCAGACCCTCATCCAGCTGCGAGCCGCCTACGAGCACACAGCCGTCGCACCGCTGACCGCACTCGCCCAGCGTCGGCCACCACAGCAAGTGGTGCAGCGCCACATCCTCCTCATCCACCGGACCATGCCAAGCAGGTGGTCGAAAACCCGTCCTTCGACGCACTCACAGCCGTGCTCGCGACCGCCGAGAAGGCCGGAGACGATCCGAAGCAACTGCTTCAGCAGGCAACCGACGAACGGGCACTCGACGACGCCCGAAGCCCCCCACGGGTGCTGACCTGGCGCGTCGAGCGACTCAGTGCCAGGCCGGTTCCGAGTGAGCGTGCACGTGTGGCAGGCATGCGGAGTGCGGCACGGTGGGCGGGCACGCCGGTCCGATCGACAACGGTTGCGCCGGCCTCTCAGCCGCAGCTTCCACAGGCACGTCGACGTTGATCACACCCGCTTCCGTACCCGAAGCGGGTGTCAGGCCGCGCACCCCAGCACATCGTGGGCGAACGCGAGAGCCCGGAACCGAGCTCCCACGGCGTCGGGGCCGCGGAAGACCAGTGCCCGCAGAGCACTGACCTGTCGCCCCGAGGCCCACAGCCCAGTGGCCGGGGAGAGAAACGGGACGACGGCTACGCCCAGCTCGGTGCAGGGCGCGTGGTCCAGGTAGGTCATGCCGCCGGTGCCGCACAGGTAGGCGCGTGCACCGGTGGCGTCGGCCAGGTCGGCCAGCCGCTCGGACCGGCCCGTACGTGCGGGCAAGGCGCTGCTGGTGAAGATCTGTCCCCGCCAGCCGAGCAGTCCGAGCAGGGCGCGGGTCGAGGCCGTGGCGACCGGCGCGACCCTTCCTGTGTCGAACGCATTCCAGACCGGCTGAAGGGCACGGTCAAGTGCGGGCCAGTGGGGGCTGGTCCCGTACTGCTGGCGCAGGATCGTTGAAGCCCGGCGTCGGGCCGCGGCCAGGGTCGGCTATCAGGGCGTCTCTGATGAGGGTGGCCCGCCCGGAGGGGCGGTGAGTGGGGAGGGTCAGCCACCGGTCCGGGCCGCGGCCGTCGAGTGCGGCGATGCGGGCGCGATGCTGGTAGTCGCGGCGGGCGCACTGCACGTCGTCCAGGACGATCCAGTGGTCCGCCGCGAACAGCTTGGCCAGCGTGGTCAGCCGGGGCATGAAGTTGGGCTGGTGGATGACGCACAGGCCGCCCGGGGAGGAGAGTTCAGGAAGCGATGAGGCGGCTGGTGAAGCCGGCGTGGATGAGGGATTCGTACGCGGCATGCACGTCCTCCGGGACCTCCTGCTCGATGGCGAACCCGAGCTTCGGATACTCGATCACCCGCTGGAGGTCGCCGACAAGCATGTCCACCACGAGCTTCTCGTCGCCGATGGACTTGAGGTAGTCGTCGAACTCCAGGGTTTCCGAGGCGCACACCATCTCGGCCTCGGGCCACAGCTTGCGGGCGGTGGCGTACGACCGCCGTTCCATGTAGGGCTTGGAGACCAGCAGCACCTTCTCCGGGGTGATGCCGGCGTCGGCCAGGACCTCGCGGGCGAGGGTGATGTTCTGCCCGGTGTTCGCGGCGTGGGGCTCCAGCAGGATCGCGGAGGCGGGGACATCAAGGTCGATGGCGTGCTCGCGGAAGTGGACCGCTTCGCCGCGTGGGAAGACCTTGGCGGTGGTCGGGCTGTTGCCGCCGGTGAAGACCAGCGTGGGGAAGAGACCCGCGTGGTACAGCTCGGCGGCGCGCGTGGCCACCCCAAGGTCATGGCTGCCCAGGCCGATCGCCACGTCCACGGGGCGGGCCCGGTGGTGCATCTGGTGAAAGTCCCAGATCGCCTTGGCCTGGTGCCACTGGTCTTCGGTGATGGCCTGCTGGTTGTCACTCACGCGTTCGTCTCCCTGATCACCGTCGGCGAGGCCCGGGGCGGCCCCTCACTGCTGGCCTTGACGCCCTCGATACTGCGCAGTTGGTGCACGAGGCCGTACTGCGCGGCCGTCCGTGCGGCCTGGCCGAGAACGCGTAGCCCATCATCGCGGGTCGCCGTGTCGGAGAGCAGGATGTGGCCGTGAGCGGTGTCCAGTCGTACGCGTTGCATCGGTGAGTCGGTGCTCCCGCTGCTTCGGGCGATGTCGATGAAGTGCAGGGCCTGGGTGAGGTCTCCGACGCCCCGGCGGGCCAGGGCCAGCTTCTGATGGGCCACCGACCAGTCGTCGGGTTCGGTGAGCTCTTCGAACTCACGGGTCGCGGCCTGCATCACGCGGGTCGCGTAGTCGTGGTTGCCATCCTTGCTGAGTGCCGTGCCCACCCACAGGCGGGCTCTGGCCCGGTCACGGCGAGAAAGCCGGTCGTCGACGGCGAGCGTCTCGTACGTACGGGCCGATGCCTCCAGGTCACCGGACATCTCCGCGACGACCGCGAGGGACAGATCGAGCTGGGCGACACGGCGGGGGATGTCGAGCTGGGTGAAGATCGAGCGCGCGCCCGCGTAGGCGTGGCGCGCGGACAGTGGTCCGAGCACAGCGCCCTGATCGCGCTTGAGGTCTCCGAGTAACGCGGTGGATCGGGCGTAGAGGTACAGGCCCTTGTCGTCGAGTTCGGCGGCCGTGAATCGGTTGAGCCATCGGCTCAGCAGGCTGTCGGCGAAGGTGAAGTTCTGCCGGGACAAGGCGACGACGGCACGGTCCAGGTCGTCGGTCCACGACTCGTACTCCCAGGCTCTGGGCCCGGCAGCCGTCACCCGGCGCCCGGCTGCCTGCTGCCCGGGGCCGGCCATTTCCGACAGGAGCGTTTCGAAGCGCAGGTGCACGGAGGCATCGGCGCGGCCGAGCGCGGTGTCGAGAATGGCCTGGGTGTCGGGGGGGGCTCGGTCGCGGACCGGAGCTTTTCCCACTTCGAGATGGTCGCGACGGCGAGACCGAGGCGCTCGGCGAAAGCTCGCACACTCAGGCGTAGGGCGAGCCGCAAAGCTCTGGCCTCCAGGCCGGTCCAATGGTGCACGGTCGCCACGCGTCGCTCCCTTCCACCAGCCATGGAAGCAGAAGCGTGCGGCCGGTGGGGCGGAAGTAGAGCGCAAGTGGAACAGCCGGTGGTTCCCTGCGCGTTGGGGTACGGCGACGCTCAAGGGGTCACTCTTTCGCCGAGTCCCCTGGACGGTCGCCAGCGTGGAACTCCTTACCGAGCACCGCCCGGTCAACGGGCCCGTCGTCTACGGCTTCCTGCGGCTGGTCGGCGTCTCCGTAGCCCGTCAAACGGCGTTACGGGCGTCTCTGACGGAGTACTGCCGGATCCATGAGCTGCAGCTCTCCGGAGTCTTCAAGGACAGGCGCGCGACGACCGACCCGACCTCCACCGCCTTCACCGGTCTGCTGGACGCGCTGGCTCTTCCCGACGTCTACGGCGTCATCGCCCCCGCCTTGTCCCACCTGGGACCGAAGCACCTAGCCGCCGACCGCACGCGCCGTATCGAGGCCACCGGCGCCCGCCTGCTGCTGGCCCGCCGTCCCCGCATCGGCCCCGTCCACGTACCTCGTCACCAGACCGCCCACCGCCGCTACCCCGCATCACTTCGCCCCCTGAGCACGGAGTCATGAGGCACCCCATGCCCGAGTCGCTTCAGCAGTTCTTCGACGCTCGACACCAGTCCGTACGTAGGGCACGGGAGTTCGCCACCCGGGCGCTGGACGGCTGGGGCCTGACGAGCCGCGCCGAGGACATCCGCCTGTGCGTCTCCGAACTCGCCACGAACGCTGTCCTCCACGGCACCACCCGCGGGCACGGCTTCCTCGTCCGGCTCGACATCGACGACAACTGCGTACGCCTGGAAGTGCACGACAGCCGTCGCCGGCAGCCCGTCGTACGCGAGCCGGCCGCCACAGACATCTCCGGGAGGGGCCTGATGTTGGTGGCCGCGCTCTCCGACGAGTGGGGAGTGAAGGACCGTACCCCGCTCGGAAAGGTCATCTGGTCCTGCTTCAAGACCGCGGACGACGACGCAGCCCCGATCAGCCCTCCCGGCTCAGACCGCGACGACCGCCCTGTGGAGGTCCGATGACCACAACCGGCACACCGGATCGGGCTGCGCCTGCCGCAGCAAGCACGCGGGCACTGAGACCGGCTCGTTGCGCCGCCTCGCCAATCTCCGCGGACGGCCGCGGAGTGTCTTCGCCGGCACTCTGGCCACACTCTTCCTCACCCTTGGCTTGCTCACAGCCGCCGCCGACCGCCCACTGCGTGTTCCGGCTGGACAGGTAAAGCTGCTTCCTGCCGGGAACCTCGGGCTCTCGTGCGTCACATGATTGGACAGCACAGCCGACAGGTGAGGCACCTACCCCTATGGGTGGGTGCCTCGCCTGTTTCGAAGGACCGCGCACGGCGTGGGAGGTCGCCGCCTTTGCGGCGGGGTGCCAAATGGGGCGGGCGGACGAGAACCAGGCACCGCGCTCGGGCGGGCAGCCGGGCAGGGCCAAGGAGACACGGCACCGGGAGTCCAACTCGTCCGTACAGTCGCACGCTGCGGCTGAAGCGGCCGGTACGGTGCAGCTCCCGGAGTGAGCGACGGCAGGGGCGGCCATGAACACGGGTACGGGCACAGACACGGGCACGGGCACACCGCATCACGAGTTCCGGGTGGGCGACGTTCTGCGAGTCGGCTGCCCGCCCGCTGAAGGACGAGTGGTCGAGGTGACCCGCTTCCACGCCTCGGTCGAGTGGCCATGGGCGGAGATCGATCCGCACTCCCGGTTCAGGTGGAACGGGCAGAGGGCCTTCGCGATGTCGCCCGACTCCCCGGAGTGGACCATGAGCCTGTTCAAGACCGATCCCGAACCGTGGAACCTGCACGCCGGTGACGGCTGCCTGGTGGGCATACCCGAGACGCTGGTGCGGATCATCGATATCGGCCGCTATGACCCTCCGCAGGATGTCGGCTGGCTCCCCCGCCCTCACACGATGCTGATCGTCGTGCCCGCCGACTACCCGGACGAAGCTCTCTCCGAGCACGACGGAGACACGATCGACCTTGAATCAGCGGCACCGGTGACGATCGAGCTGGTGTCCCGGGGCTGACCGGGGCATGTCCCTCGCGTGCCGTGCGGGCCCGATCGGCCCAGCCGCGCAGCAGCCCGGGGCACACCCGGGGAGAGCGTCCAACTGCGCGACGGCGCCGACGGGATAGGTGATTCCGGTGGCGTCGGCTCAGGCTGCCGCGTCCCGGACCGGCGGCGTACGGGTGCTGTCCGGGCTGGTCGCGGAGGGCGGCCGGGGCGTGGGCCGACGGCGCGCTCCGGGCACGGTGCGTGAGGGTGCCGGCCCGGTCGGCCCGGGAACCGTCGGCCCGGAAGCCCCCGGCCCCGGCGACCGGGTTCGGGGCCCAGTGCCGAGACTGTGGCGACTCCAGGGAGGGCCCCGCCCGCCCTCGCCTCCGTGGAGGGCCTGCCCGCCCCTCACCGGCTCCGCCGGGGCAAGGACGCCGATGTCGTCCCCGGTGAGCACGAGGAGGCCCGGGGTGGTGGTCCGGCCCGGGTGTGGCGCCTGGCGTGCGGCGCCTCCGCCGCGGGGACTTGGGGCGCCGCCACCACACGGACGGGCACCCCCGCCACCTTGAGGCGCCGCACGCCACACGGAGAGGCACCCTCCGCCACCTTGAAGCGCCGCACACAACACGGAGGGGCGCCCGCCGCCTTGAGGCGCCGCCACCACCCGGAGGGCGCCCCCGCCGCCTTGGGCTCCGCACGCCGCGCGGGGCAGGCGCCCCCGCCACCTTGAAGCGCCGCCACCACGCAGGGGAGAGGCGGCCCACCCGGCCCGCCTCCCCCCGCGTGGTGTTCCGCCTCGGCGTCAGGCCCTGGTCGGGAGCGGGGTGAACCTGCGCAGGCGGAGGCTGTTGGTGATGACGAAGACCGACGAGAGGGCCATCGCGGCTCCGGCGATCATGGGGTTGAGGAGGCCGGTGGCGGCCAGCGGGAGGGCGGCGACGTTGTAGGCGAAGGCCCAGAAGAGGTTGGCCTTGATGGTGCTGAGGGTGGCGCGGGCGAGGCGGATCGCGTCGGCGGCGGCGTTGAGGTCGCCGGCGACGAGGGTCAGGTCGGCGGCCTCGATGGCCGCGTCGGTGCCGGTGCCCATCGCGAGGCCGAGGTCGGCCTGGGCGAGCGCGGCGGCGTCGTTGACACCGTCCCCGGCCATGGCCACCGAACGGCCCTCCGCCTGGAGCCTCTTGACCACGTCGGCCTTGTCCTGCGGCATGACCTCCGCGATGACGTGCTCGGGGTCGATGCCGACCTCGCGGGCCACGGTGCGGGCGACGGCGGCGTTGTCCCCGGTGAGCAGGATCGGGGTGAGGCCGAGGGCCCGCAGCCGGGCAATGGCCTGGGCGCTGGTGTCCTTGACGGCGTCGGCGATCTCCAGGACCGCGCGGGCCCGTCCGTCCCAGGCGACGGTGACGGCGGTGCGTCCGGCGGTCTCGGCCGCCGCCTTGGCGCGGGCCAGGTCCTCGGGCAGCTCGATCGCCCAGTCGGCGAGCAGCCGCTCGCGGCCGGCCAGCACCGCGTGGCCGTCGACGACGCCCTGCACGCCCAGGCCGGGCACGTTGGCGAAGTCCTCGACCTCGGGGAGGTCGCCGTGGCGGGTCCGCGCGGCCTCGGCGACGGCACGGGCGACGGGGTGCTCGGAGGCGTGCTCCAGGGCTCCGGCCAGCCGCAGCACCTCGTCCTCGTCGGTGTCCGGGGTGGTGTGCAGGGCGAGGAGGCTCATCCGGCCGGTGGTGATGGTGCCGGTCTTGTCCAGGACGACGGTGTCGACGCGGCGGGTGGTCTCCAGGACCTCCGGGCCCTTGATGAGGATGCCGAGCTGGGCGCCGCGCCCGGTGCCGGCCATCAGCGCGGTGGGCGTGGCGAGGCCCAGGGCGCAGGGGCAGGCAATGATCAGGACGGCGACGGCGGCGGTGAAGGCGGCGGTCCAGCCCGCGCCGTTGCCGAGCCAGAAGCCGAGGGTGGCCAGCGCGAGGACGATCACGACGGGGACGAAGACTCCGGAGATGCGGTCGGCCAGGCGCTGGGCGGCGGCCTTGCCGTTCTGCGCGTCCTCGACCAGCCGGGCGATGCGGGCGAGCTGGGTGTCGGCGCCGACCCGGGTGGCCTCGACGACGAGGCGTCCGCCCGCGTTGACGGTGGCTCCCGTCACGGTGTCCCCGACGGTGACCTCGACGGGCACCGACTCGCCGGTCAGCATGGAGGCGTCGATCGCCGAGCTGCCCTCGACGACGGTGCCGTCGGTGGCGACCTTCTCCCCGGGGCGGACCACGAACCGGTCGCCGAGGGCGAGGTCACCGACCGGGACGCGGACCTCGCGGCCCTCGCGGAGCACGTTCACCTCGCGGGCGCCGAGTTCCATCAGGGTCCGCAGGGCGGCTCCGGCGCGGCGCTTGGAGCGCGTCTCGAAGTAGCGGCCGGCGAGCAGGAAGGTGGTGACCCCGGCCGCGGCCTCCAGGTAGATGTTGCCGCTGCCGTCGCTGCGGGCGAGGGTCAGCTCGAAGGGGTGGGTCATCCCGGGGGTGCCGGCCGTGCCGAGGAACAGGGCCCAGACCGACCAGGCGAACGCGGCCGAGGTCCCGACCGAGATCAGGGTGTCCATCGTCGCCGCCCCGTGCCGGGCGTTCAGGAACGCCGCCCGGT
This sequence comes from Streptomyces sp. SID8352, assembly GCF_009862265.1. GTDB lineage: Bacteria > Actinomycetota > Actinomycetes > Streptomycetales > Streptomycetaceae > Streptomyces. The sequence goes on from NZ_WWGX01000100.1 coordinate 51,725, forward strand.
GGAAGGGCCACGCCGCGTACGTCACCACGGGGGCCGCCAGGACCAGCGACGCCCACTGCCAGTACGTGAACTGCCAGGCCGGGACCATCGCCAGCAGGATCACCGGCACCGACAGCACCGCCGCCGTCACCAGGCGCTGCCGCAGCGACCGCAGACCGTCGTCCGCCTCCGCCTCCGTGCCCGCCGCGCCGGGAGTCCCCCCACCGGCGGCGGCACCGGACGGCCCGCCCGAGGCGGGAGCCGTGGCGGAGGCCGTGGCGGGGGGTGATCCGCCGGGCAGGACACGGGGCGCCTCGCGGGCGGTGTACCCGGTGGCCTCCACCACCGAGACCAGCTCCGGCACCGAGACCGGCGCCCCGTCCTCCACGATCACCCGCGCCTTCTCCGTGGCGTAGTTGACCGACGCGGACACCCCTTCCAGGCGGTTCAGCCGCTTCTCGATCCGCGCCGCGCAGGACGCGCAGGTCATCCCCCCGATCGCCAGCTCGACCTGGGTCGTTTCGGGAACGGTCGTGGTCATCACGGTCTCCTCGGATCATCGGGACGCACGGGAAAGGGGGGCGGGGAGGGAGGGGGCGGCCGGGCCCGCGGCCGGGTCCGGCCGGTGGCGGTGCTCAGGCCGCGCGGCCGGTCAGCTCGTAGCCGGCGTCGGCGACGACGTCCGTCAGCAGCGTGTCGTCGGGGGCGCCCGCCGTCGTGACCGCGACGTGGCCGGCCGCGAGGTCGACCTCGACCGCCAGCACTCCCTCCACCGCGCCGATCTCCTTCGTGAGCGTGGCCTCGCAGTGCCCGCAGGTCATGCCCGCGACGGCGTAGACGGTGGTGGTGCCGGTGCTGATCGTGGCGGTGGCGGTGGTGGCGCCGGTCGAGCAGGAGCCGTCGGGGGTGCAGCAGGACATGGGGTTCTCCAGACAGTTGCGGGCTACTACCCCTGGGGGGTATCGCTGACGAGTTCATGTATACCCCCCCTAGGTATCACCCGCAACCCCTCGCGCTCCTTTTCGACGACCCGTCGCGGATCCCCCGCACATACACCCCAGGGGTATGGGTTCGGCGACAACCCGCCGCGGCGACCGCACCGGGGGACGCGGCCGGGCGCCCGCGCCGGGTCCGGGGGCGCCGGGTCCGGGGGCGCCGGAAGTCCGGGGTCTCCGGCGCATGCCAGAGAAGGACGGCCTCCGCATCGACACCCCGGCCCAGGTCCCGGCCGCCGACCGGACCCTGTGGCCGCCCACCCTCCGGGCACCCGGCCAACACATGGACACCCGCGCGCACGGCCGCCGCGGACAACGGCGAGGGCAAGGGCAAAGGCAAGGAAGGCGACGAGGGCGACGCCAGGTCGAGGGGGGCGGCGAGGGCGGCGCCAGACCGAGGGGGACGAGGCGGCGCCGGACCGAGGGGGCGGCGACGCCACCACCCGCCCCGCACACCCCCGGGCACCGGGAAGCGAAGGGCCCCGCACAGGGGGTTGCATGACCATGCGTTGTGATGCATACTTTTCCCATGTCCAAGGTCCTCACCTCCCTGCCCACCGGTGAGCGCGTCGGTATCGCCTTCTCCGGCGGCCTCGACACCTCCGTCGCGGTCGCGTGGATGCGCGACAAGGGCGCCGTACCGTGCACCTACACCGCTGACATCGGTCAGTACGACGAGCCCGACATCGCCTCGGTGCCCGGCCGCGCCGAGGCGTACGGCGCCGAGATCGCGCGCCTGGTCGACTGCCGCGCCGCCCTGGTCGAGGAGGGGCTCGCCGCGCTCACCTGCGGGGCGTTCCACATCCGCTCCGGCGGGCGCGCCTACTTCAACACCACGCCCCTCGGCCGGGCCGTCACCGGCACCCTGCTGGTCCGGGCGATGCTCGAGGACGACGTGCAGATCTGGGGCGACGGATCGACGTTCAAGGGCAACGACATCGAGCGGTTCTACCGCTACGGTCTGCTCGCCAACCCCCACCTGCGGATCTACAAGCCCTGGCTGGACGCGGACTTCGTGACCGAGCTGGGCGGCCGCAAGGAGATGTCGGAGTGGCTGCTCGCCCACGACCTCCCCTACCGGGACAGCACCGAGAAGGCGTACTCCACCGACGCCAACATCTGGGGCGCCACCCACGAGGCGAAGACCCTGGAGCACCTGGACACGGGTGTGGAGACGGTCGAGCCCATCATGGGCGTCCGCTTCTGGGACCCGTCGGTGGAGATCGCCGCCGAGGACGTCACCATCGGCTTCGACCAGGGCCGCCCCGTCACGGTCAACGGCAAGGAGTTCGCCTCCGCCGTCGACCTGGTGATGGAGGCCAACGCCATCGGCGGACGCCACGGCCTCGGCATGTCCGACCAGATCGAGAACCGCATCATCGAGGCCAAGAGCCGCGGCATCTACGAGGCCCCCGGCATGGCCCTGCTGCACGCCGCCTACGAGCGCCTCGTCAACGCCATCCACAACGAGGACACCCTCGCCCAGTACCACAGCGAGGGCCGCCGGCTCGGGCGGCTGATGTACGAGGGCCGCTGGCTGGACCCGCAGGCGCTGATGATCCGCGAGTCGCTCCAGCGCTGGGTCGGCTCCGCCGTCACCGGCGAGGTCACCCTGCGGCTGCGGCGCGGTGAGGACTACTCGATCCTCGACACCACGGGCCCGGCCTTCAGCTACCACCCGGACAAGCTCTCCATGGAGCGCACCGAGGACTCGGCGTTCGGCCCGGTGGACCGGATCGGCCAGCTCACCATGCGCAACCTGGACATCGCCGACTCCCGCGCCAAGCTGGAGCAGTACGTCGGCCTCGGTCTGATCGGCTCCGGCGGCCCCGCCATCGGCGCCGCCCAGGCCGCCGCCACCGGGCTGATCGGCACCCTGCCGGAGGGCGGCGCGGAGGCCATCGCCTCCCGCGGCCAGGTCTCCGGCGACGACGAGCTGCTCGACCGCGCCGCCATGGAGTCCGGCACGGACTGACCGCCCGGCGGTCCGCACGATCCCGCCGCGCGACGGACCCGCGAGGGCCCGGCACGGCCCCCAGGGGCCGCGCACCGCACGGAACCGTCCGAAGGACCGGTCCGGTGTCACCCCACCGGATCGGTCCTTCGCGCATCCGCCCCTGACCCCGGCCGCCCCACCGGTCCGCCCCGCGCCACCGGTCCGCCCCGCGCCACCGGCCGGTCCGCCCCCGCGCCCGCCCCCGGCCCCGGCCGCCCCAGAGCCCGCGCAGCGCCCCCGGCCCTCCGGCCCCGTCCGCCGCACCGGCGGGGGACGCCCCGCCGCACACGGCCGGCGCCCCGCCGACCCCCGCCCCGGCGGCACCCGCCCCGCACGGCCCCGCGCCCCGCCCCGGCCGCCCCGCCGGCCGACGGCTCCCCGCCGCGCACGGGCCCCACCCGGTACGCGCCCGGTACGCACCCGCCCCGCCGCTCCCGCACGCCCCCTCCCGCACCCCCGCCCCACCCGCGTTGCCGGTTTCCGGCAGCCTTGGCTACCCTCCCGTTGCCGACTTCGCACGGGGCGCGTCGGCGGGGAACGGAACGGGGGACGACGGTGCAGCGGGAGACGGCCCATCTGACCGGGTACGCGGCCATGCTCGCCGGGGTCGCGGAGACGGGGCGCCGGCTCCACCGCACCGAACTGGCGGACCGGCGGCAGCGCGGCGAACAGGCCGCCGAGGAGGGGCACAGCCTGCGCACCCTCGTCCGCGAGCATCTGGACGCCACCCGCGCCTGCTGGCCCCCCGGGGCGGACGGCGCGGGCACCACCGACAGCGTGCTGGCCGCCGTGACCCAGGCCGTCGACGCCTTCGCGGAGGGCTACGAGCGCGCCCAGCGGCTCGCCGTGCGCCAGGAGGAGGCCGCCCGGCGGGAGTTCATCGACGACCTGCTGTACGGGCGCAGCGACCTGGGGCGGCTGGCGGAACGCGCCGAACGGTTCGGGCTGGTGCTCTCCAGCGCCCACGCCGTGGCCGTGGCCCGGGGCCCCGAGGTGTACGACGACACGGCGCCCGTCACCCGCCTCGTGGAGGGCGCCCTCATCGCCCGCTTCGGCGACCGGCGCATCCTGATCACCACCAAGAACGGGCAGCTCATCTGCATAGCCCCCGGCGACCAGGACGACGTCCTCGCGTTCTTCGCCAAGCAGGCGTACGCGGCGACCGACGGCAGCCGGGTGGCCATAGGGCGCCCCCGGCCCGGCGCGGGCGGCGTCGTGCACAGCTACGAGGAGGCGCTGAGCACCCTGGAGCTGGCCGACCGCCTGGAACTCGACGAACCCGTGGTCCGCGCCGCCGACCTGCTGGTCTACCCCGTCCTCACCCGCGACCGGCAGGCCATGGCCGATCTGGTGCTGAGCGTGCTGGGCCCGCTGGTCGACGCGCGCGGCGGGGCCGAACCGCTGCTGGGGACCCTGGAGGCGTACTTCGCCGCCGGCTGCACCGCCGCCGAGGCCGCCCGGCGGCTCTCGCTCAGCGTGCGGGCGCTCACCTACCGGCTGGACCGGGTCCACCAGCTCACCGGCGCCGACCCGGCCGACCCGGTGCACCGCTACACCCTCCAGACGGCGGTCATCGGGGCGCGGCTGCTGGGCTGGCCCGGTCAGGAGATCTGACCGGGCCGGCCCGCGGGGGAGGACGGCGGCCGGTCAGCCGGTGATCTCCACCTTGCCGTTGACGGAGTCCGGGCGGTCCGGACCGTCGTCCGCGCCGGGCTCCGCGGCGGCGCCGTTCTTCGCCGCGAGGTTCTTCAGCAGGGACGCCAGGTCGACGCCGGTGGTGGAGGTCAGCAGCTCCATGCCCTGGGCGACGTTGTCGGCCACCGTGCGGGAGATCCGGCTCGCGCCGTCCGTGGAGATGACCGTCATCCGGTCCACGGCCGCCAGCGGCTCGGCCGCCTTGGCCACCACCTGCGGCAGCACCTCGACCAGCATCTGCAGCACGGCCGCGTCGCCGTACTGCGCGAAGGCGTCCGCCTTCTTCTGCATCGCCTCGGCCTCGGCCGCGCCCGTGGCGCCGATCGCCGCGGCCTCCGCCTCGCCCTCCAGCCGCACGGCCTCCGCGATGGCAGCGCGCCGGGACCGCTCGGCCTCACCCTGCTTGAGGCCCTCGATGGCCTCCGCCTCGGCCAGTGCGCCGCGGCGCTGCTTCTCGCCCTCACCGGTCAGCCGGGCCCGCTCGGCCTCGGCCTGGGCGGCGGCGATCTCGGCGGACCGCTCGGCCTCGGCCTGCTTCACCCGGGCCACCCGGCGGGCCTCCGCCTCCTGCTCGGCGGCGTACCGCTGGGCGTCGGCGGGCTTGCGGACCTCGGTGTCGAGCTGACGGTCCTTGAGCGCGGCCTGGCGCTCGGCCACCTTCTCCTGCTCGGCGAGGATGTCCTGCTGACGGGCGGCCTCGGCGAGCGGACCGGCGGCGTTGGCGCGGGCTGCGGCCTGGTCGGTCTCCGCCTTGATCTCGGCCTGCTTCAGGTAGAGGGTGCGCTGCGCGACCGCGATCTCCTCCTCCGCCTTCAGCCGGGCCTGCTCGGCCGCCCGCCGGGCCACGGCCTCCGCTATGTCGGCCTCCTGCTTGGCGCGCGCCGCCTCGGGACGGCCCAGGTCCTCCAGGTAGGAGCCCTCGGTGGTGATGTCCTGGATCTGGAAGGCGTCCAGCACCAGGCCCTGCCCGGACAGGCTGGCCTCCGCCTCCTCCGCGACCTGACCGGCGAAGGCCGCGCGGTCCCGGATGACGTCCTCAACGGACATCCGGCCGACGATCGCGCGCAGCGCGCCCGACAGCACCTCCTGGGTGAAGCCGACGATGCCGTCCTGCTGCATCAGGAACCGCTGCGCCGCCGCCCGGATGGCGTCCTCGGTGCCGCCGACCTTGACGATGGCGACACCGTCCAGGTTGGCCTTGACCCCGCGCAGGGTCACCGCGCCGCGCACCGCGACCGGGATGTGCCGCGAGGACAGGTCCAGGGTGAAGCGCTGCTGCACGAACGGGACGACGAAGACGCCGCCGCCGACCACGACCTTCTGGCCGCTGTTGTCGGTGAAGACCCGGCCGGTCTCCGGATCGGTGGACTTCTTGCCGCGCCGCCCCGTGACGATGAACGCCTCGCTCGGACCGGCGACCTTGTACCGGCTGACGACCACCAGCGCGAGCAGTACCAGGAGTACGACGACTCCCAGGACCGCGATGACGACTGGACTCATGATGACCATGCCCCCGTATCACAGAGAAGGACGGAATTGCGGAACGTTGCGCTGACCGGCGGCGCCGAAGCGGTCGCCGCCGGTCCGCTTCGGCCCCATTGAAGACGAAGCCACCGGACAAAGCCATGGGAGGCGGTCACGGAGGACGAGGACGAAGGGGGACGAAGCCGGACCCGGACGAAGTTGAGGACGCCCGGACCACCCGGGCCGCCGCGACCGCCCCGGACCCCCGGAGCGCACCGCGGCCGCCCCGGTGCCCCGGGACACGGCGGCCGGAGCCGACGGGACGCCGGCACGGCCCTGCTGTGGGCGAGGACGCTCGGCGGGGGCGTCAGCGTTCCACCGGGCGCACCACGACCGAGGTGGAACTCGGGACCGCCTCGACCCACACCTCGGTCCCGCGGGGCACCGGCCGGTCGCTGCGCGCCGCGCACTTCAGCGGCTGGCCCGCGAGGGTCAGCAGCACCTCGCCGTACCCGTCGGCGGGGATGGCCGTGACCACCCGGCCCGCGGTGCCGAGGAGATGGTCCTTGGTCGGGGTCACGGACGTCTGGTCGCGCATCAGCATCCGGCTGAGCCGGTACGCCAGCCAGCCCGTGCCCACGCCGCAGACCGCGCCGATCCCGGCCGCGCCCACCGGCCCCGCCCAGCCCGAGCCCAGGGCGATGGCCCCGCCGAAGCCCGTCATCGCCGTGAATCCGGCGACCACCGGCAGCGACAGCCAGCCCTCCAGGAGCCCGTCCAGGATGCCGTCGAACAGGCCCTCCAGGATCCCGCCGAAGACCAGCGACAACGCGAGCAGCACCACCCCCGCGATGCCCAGTCCGAGAAACCAGGCCATGTGCCGTCCCCCTCCCGCCCGCCGCTGGGCCCCTGTGACACCGATCGTCACACGGACGCCCCGGCTCCGTCACTGCCGATACCCGGCAATGTTCCCCCCTGCTGCGCGCCGCCCCGCGCCCGGGGGGCGTCGGCCCGGGGCCGTCCCCCGCCGGAGGGGAACCGCGGGGGCCCGGCGGGGGTCCTTCGGACAATGGGGAGCGTTCCGAACCAGAGCCCGCCGCCCGGTCCGGCGGACGGCACCGACACGCACCTGGTGGTGTGCGGCGACGACGGCCTGGCCCACCGGCTGGCCGCCGAACTGCGCGGCGTCTACGCGGAGCAGGTGACCCTGGTCGTCCCGCCCGCGGGGCCCCGGCCGCGCCGCCCGATGGCCGGACGGGCCCGCGCCGCCTCGGCCGCCCTGCGGGACCGCGTCAGCGCGGCCGTCGGCCGCGCGAACGGCGGGCCCGAGCCGGTGCCCGTCGTCGGCCGGGAACTGGAGGCCCCCGGCCCGACCGAGGAGGTCCTCCTGGAGGCCGGGGTGCGCCGGGCCGCCGCCCTGGCCCTGGTCTACGAGGACGACGAGACCAACATCCGCGCCGCCCTGACCGCCCGCCGGCTCAACCCCCGGCTGCGGCTGGTGCTGCGGCTCTACAACCGGCGGCTCGGCCGGCACATCGAGGACCTCCTCGACCAGAGCGCCGACCTCGCCCCGGGCGGGCGCCCCCGCGGCCCGGACGGGCTGGAGGCGTCCACCACGGTGCTGTCCGACGCCGACACCGCCGCGCCCGCGCTGGCGGCGACCGCGCTCGTCGGCACCAGCAAGGTCGTCGAGACGGACGGGCTGCTGCTGCGCGCCGTCGAACGGCGTCCGCCGGGGCCGGGCGAGGTGACCGACCCCGGGCTGTGCACCCTCGCGCTGCTCTCCGCCACCAGCAACGACCCCGCGGGCGCCGACGGCTCCGAGGCCAGCGGCGAGGACGGGCCGCGGCTGCTGCCCGACGCGGCGGCGGTGGCGGCGGCCACCGGACGCGCCACGGTCGTCCTGGAGCAGCTGGCGTACTCCGGGCCGCCGCAGCCCTCGGCCCGCGCCGGGGTGCCGACCTTCGCCTCGCTGTTCTCCCGGCGGCTGCGCTGGTCCCTGGCCGGGCTCGGGGCCTGCGTGGTGGCGCTCGCCGTGGCGCTGATGGTGGTCACCGGCGACCATCCGCTGCACGCCACCTATGTGACGCTGCTCGACCTCTTCGCCATCAACGACCCCGCGCACGACGCCGAGCGCGGGCGGCAGGTCCTCCAGCTCCTCTCCGGCTTCCTCGGCCTGCTGCTCCTGCCGGTGCTGCTGGCGGCCGTGCTGGAGGCGCTCGGCACCTTCCGCAGCGCCTCCGCACTGCGCAAGCCGCCGCGCGGGCTCGGCGGGCACGTGGTCCTGCTGGGCCTCGGCAAGATCGGCACCCGGGTGCTGACCCGGCTGCGCGAGCTGGACATCCCGGTGGTGTGCGTCGAGGGCGACCCCGAGGCACGCGGCATGGCGACCGCCCGGCGGCTGCGGGTGCCGGTGGTGCTCGGCGACGTCACCCAGGAGGGCGTCCTGGAGGCCGCCAAGATCCACCGCGCGCACGCCCTGCTCGCCCTCACCAGCGCCGACACCACCAACCTGGAGGCGGTCCTGTACGCCCGGTCCGTCCGGTCCGACCTGCGGGTGGTGCTGCGGCTGTACGACGACGACTTCGCCGGCGCCGTCTACCGCACCCTGCGGGCCGCGCACCCGGGCGCCCTCACCCGGAGCCGCAGCGTGTCCCATCTGGCGGCGCCCGCCTTCGCCGGGGCGATGGCCGGGCGCCAGATCCTCGGGGCGATCCCGGTCGAGCGGCGGGTGCTGCTGTTCGCGGCGGTGGAGGTGGCCGGGCATCCGCAACTGGAGGGGCGGACGGTGGCGGAGTCCTTCCGGCCGGGCGCCTGGCGGGTGCTGGCGCTGGAGGTGACCGACGGGCGGGGGCCGGGGGCCGGCGGCTCGGGCGCCGGGGACGGGCGTCCGGCCGGGCTGGTGTGGGACCTGCCGGACACCTACGTCCTGCGGGGCCGGGACCGGGTGGTGCTGGCCGCCACCCGCCAGGGCCTGGCGGAACTGCTGGGACGCCGCTCCCGCCGCGCCCCGGCCTGACCGGCCGGGGACGGGGCCCGGCCGGGGCCCGATCCGCCCGGCCCGGCGGGGCGGAACCCGGCCCACCGGAGCCGGACCCGGCCCGACGAGACGGGAACCCGGCCCGAAGCGGTGCCGCCCCGCTCCGCCGACGGCACCGCGCGACGGCGCTACGGGGCGGCGCTACCGGGCGGCGCTACGCGGCCGGTGGCAGGTGGCGGGCCGCGAAGTCCAGCTCCAGGCGGAGCTGCTTGATCCGCTCGTCGACCACCAGGGACCCGTGTCCCGCGTCGTAGCGGTAGACCTCGTGGACGGCGCCCCGCTCCTCCAGTCGCCGTACGTAGTTGTCGATCTGGCGGATCGGGCAGCGCGGGTCGTTGACGCCCGCCGAGATGTACACCGGGGCCCGGACGTCGTCGACGTAGGTCAGGGGCGAGGAGGCCGCGAAGCGCTCGGGCACCTCCTCGGGGGTGCCGCCGAGCAGCGTGCGGTCGAGGGCCTTCAGCCCCTCCATCTCGTCCTCGTACGCCGTGACGTAGTCGGCGACCGGGACCGCCGCGATGCCCAGCGTCCACGCGCCGGGCCGGGTGCCCAGGCCGAGGAGGGTCAGGTAGCCGCCCCAGGAGCCGCCGGTGAGGACCAGCCGGGCCGGGTCGGCGAGACCGGAGGAGACGGCCCACTCCCGCACCGCCGCGATGTCCTCCAGCTCGATCAGGCCCACCCGGTGCTTGAGCGCGTCGGTCCAGGCCCGGCCGTAGCCGGTGGAGCCCCGGTAGTTGACCCGGACCACCGCGTAGCCGTGGTCCACCCAGGCGGCCGGGCCCGCCGCGAAGGCGTCGCTGTCGTGCCAGGTCGGGCCGCCGTGGATGTCGAAGACGGTCGGCAGCGGACCGCTCGCGCCCGCCGGGCGCTGCACCAGGGCGTGGACCCGGCCGCCCGGGCCCTCCACCCACACGTCCTCCACCGGCACCGAGCCGGGCGACCGCGGGCCGGGCGGGTCCAGCACCACCCGGCCGGTGGTGGAGCGCACCGCCGACGGCTCGGCCGCCGACGACCACAGGTACTCCACGGTGCCGTCGGGGCGGGCGGTGGCGCCGGAGACCGTGCCGGGCGGGGTGGGGATCTCCACCAGCTCGCGCTCGGCCAGGTCGTAGCGGAACAGCTCGCTGCGGGCCTCGTAGCCGTGCACGATCAGCAGGCCGCGGCCGTCCGGGTACCACTCGGCGCTCACGTCGCCGGGCAGTTCCAGGGCGAGGTCGGTCTGCTCGCCCGTCGCCACGTCCCACACCATGGGCTCCCAGCGGCCCCGGCGCTGATGGCCGATGAGCAGCCGGGTGTCGCCGTCGGCGGGGGCGAAGCCGAGCACCTCCAGGCCCAGTTCCTCGGTGCCGCCCCGGGTGTCGTCCAGCTCCGCCGCGACCGACCCGTCGGGGCGCAGCACGCGCAGCGCGAAGTGCATGGAGTCGCCGTGCTCGGTGTGCTCGACGGCGATCAGGGTGCCGTCGTACGAGAGGTCGCCGACGCCCGCGGACTCGCGGTGCCGGTAGATCTCGACCGGGTCCGCGCCCTCCCGCGCGAGGTGGACCGTCGAGCCCTCCTCGTCCGTGGAGCGGCCGATCACCGCGGTGCGCCCGTCCCGTCCGAGGGCCAGCCCGGCCGGGTAGGAGGGGGCCAGCCCGGGGACCGCCGTCCGGTCCTCGCCGCCGGTGAAGGGCTGGCGGCGCCAGACCCCGAACTCGTCGCCGTCGGTGTCGTCGAACCACCAGATCCACTCCCCGTCCGGGGAGAGCTCGCCGTCCGTCGTCCCGTTGGGGCGGTCGGTGACCTGGCGCCGGTCACCGGTCGCCCGGTCCCAGGCGTACAGCTCGTAGGTCCCGGTCGCGTTCGACACGAACAGCGAGCGGCCGGGGGCGTCCTCCGCCCAGTCGGGCAGGGAGACGCGCGGTGCCCGGAACCGCTTCTCCCAGTCGGGCATGGCCTCAGCGTCAGTCATGCCCCCATCCAACCCGATGACGGGCGGGTGCCGTCCGCCCGCCGCCGGACACCCGGCCGGGGCCCGCCCTTCCGGTGCCGCGTCCCGCGTCCCCCCGTCCGTTCCGGTGCCGCGCCCCGCGTGCCCCGCGTCCGTCCCCAGCCTGTGGACGGAGGGGCGGTCCATGCGCGGCCCGGCCGCCGGGGCGCGGCGGCGGCACCGTACCGTGGGGGCGTGTACCGGTTCCTGCTGACGCCCCGCTGGTGGGGGATCAACGTCTTCGTCGTCCTCGCCATCCCGTTCTGCGTCTTCATGGGCTCCTGGCAGCTCGGCCGGTTCGAGGACCGGGTGCAGAGCCACGAGAACGCCACCGCGCGGGCCGTCACCGACCGCGACGAGGCCGCCCGGCCGCTGGCGGAGCTGCTGCCCGTGGACAAGGCCACGGTCGGCAAGCAGACCACCGCGCGCGGGCGGTACGCCGAGCAACTGCTCGTGCCGGACCGGACGCTGGACGACCGGCACGGCTACTACGTGCTGACGCTGCTGCGCACCGGCGACGGCGCGGCCCTGCCCGTGGTGCGGGGCTGGCTGCCCGGCGACCCCGACCCGGCGAAGGCCCCCGCGCCGCCCCCGGGCGAGGTCACCGTCACCGGCGCCCTCCAGGCCCCCGAGACACCCGGCGACAACGGGGTGAGCCCGCGCTCCGGCCGGCCCGCCGGGCAGACCGGCGCCATCAGCGCTGCCTCCCTGGTCAACCTCGTCCCGTACGACGTCCACGACGCCTGGGTCACCCTCAACGAGGGCGACGCGGGGATGCGGGCCGTGCCGGTCATGGCCCCGCAGAACAGCGGGCTGGACCTGAAGGCGTTCCAGAACCTCGGCTACACCGCCGAGTGGTTCGCCTTCGTGGGCTTCGTCGTCTTCATGTGGTTCCGGCTGCTGCGCCGCGAGGTCGAGCTGACCCGGGACGCGGAGCTGGGCCTGCTCCCGCCGGACGGCGGGGACCCCGGGACCGGGGACACCGGCGACGGGGACACGGCCGACGGGGGCGACGGGAGCGGAGGGGCCGCACCGGCCGACGGCGGTGCCCGGCCCGCCACCGCGTCCAGGGCCTGACCCGGGGCGGATGTCCCGGGCGCCTGCCCGGAGGGTGCCGCCCGGCGCCCGCTCCGGGGAGGGACCACGTCCCGTGCCCGGCCCGCCGCGCCCTGCCCCGCTCGCCGCGGTGCACCCCCCGGCTCCCTCGTGACCCCCGTGGTCCCGGCCGCCGGGGCGGGGCCGTCGCCCGCCCCGCTCCGTCCCGGGCCGCGGTCAGCCCGCCGGGAGCATCCCCGTCCAGTACACGGTGCCCGCGCAGGCGTTGTCGACGGTGACCGCCGCCGACTCACCGCCGCCCTCCGGGACGTAGGCCACCGTCACACCGGCCTCGGCCGGGCCCTCCTCGGTGAACAGCTGGGGCGTCACGCCCTCCTCGGCGGGCGCCCCGGTGGCGGGGCCCTCGCCCCCGGTGGTGGTGTCCTCGCTGGGCGACGGCTCCGGGGTGGGGCCGCCGGTGGGGGCCCCCGTGGAACCGCCCGTGGTGCCGCCGGGGGTGGGGCAGGTCTCCGAGGGCACCCAGGCGAACCGCACCTCGTACGACTCCCCGCGCTCCAGCGTCGCGGAGGCCGCCTCCAGCGAGGGATCGGGCAGCCCCGCCGCCGCGTCCCCGGCCGCGTGCCGCGCCGTGCCGACCCGGGCCGCCTCGGCGACGCCCAGCGGCACGGACGCGACGCTGCCGGGGCCGCCGACCACACAGGCCGGGGCGGCGACGTTGGTGACCCTGAACGAGCCGTAGACCGCGCCCGTGGAGTCCGGTTCGGCGCTGCTCGCGACGACCGGGCCGAAGTCCGCGCCCGAGCAGGCGGGGACGGGGGCCGTGGTGCCGGCGGAGGGCTCGGCGCCGGTGGTCTCCCCGGCCGTGGCGCCGGGCTCCGCGGCCTTCGGCGGGGCCGTGGCCGACTCGCTCGGCTCCCGGCCGGGCTCGGTGGCGCCGGCCGATCCGGCGATGCCGCCCTGGCCGCCCGCCGGGGACGTGCCCCGGCCGGTGCCGTCCTTGGCGCGCGAGGCGCTGCCCGCGACGGAGGGGTCGGCGTCGGCGCCGACGGAGTGCGTGACGTGCACCAGGGCGGGCACGGCGGTGCCCAGGAAGAGGGCGACGGCGGCCGCGCCGACCAGCGCCTGGCGCCTGCGGGCCCGCCGGGCGGGCACCGCGCGGCGCAACTGCTCCAGGGTGCCGTCGGCGGGCTCGATGTCCTCGACCGCCGAGCGCAGCATCCTGCGCAGCACCAGTTCGTCGGCCGCGAGGGGACCGGGGGCCTCCCGGCCGGGCTCCGCCCCGCCGACGGCGCGCGGCGGGACGCCCCGCGGTCGACCCGCGCCCGAGCCGGTCCCGGCGCCATTGCCGGTGCCGGTGCCGGGAGCGGTGCCGGGTTCGTCGGCGCGAAAGCCGTCAATGCGGGAGCCGTCGGTACCGGGGCCGTCGGACATCGCGCCGGGGCCCCGCCCCGCGCCGCCCGTACCGCTCCCGGCCTCCGGCCCTGCCGCACCGGCCCGGCCGTGAACCGCACCACCCCCGGCAACACCCGCCGGGGCAGCGCCCCCGTCGGCGCGAAAGCCGTCAGCGCGGGAGCCGTCGGCACCGGGGCCGTCGGACACCACGGCGGTGTCCCATCCCGCGCCGCCCGTACCGCTCCCGGCACCCGTCCGCGCGCCGTCGGTGCCCTCGTCGGCGTCCTTGCCCGTGTCCTCGTCCGGGGCGGGGCCCGCGCCCGCTCCGTGCGCGGCGTCCGCGCCGCCGTCCGCCTCCGGGCGGGCGCCGTCGGGGCCGCTCCGGTCGCGGCGGGGGCCGCCCCCGGCTCCGGCGGGGGCTGCCGGGGCCGCGGCCCCGGCGGCCGGGCCCGCGCCCGCCGCGCCACCGGGGCCCCGGCCGGACGTCGCGGCGGTGTTCCCGTCGGGGGTGTCCCGGCGGGGCCCGGGGCCCTGTTCGTCGGGGCCGTCGTTCACAGTTCCGTTCCCTGCGTGCGTGTGCTTCGGCTCTCGCCCGTGTGCCGCGGCGGCCCCGGCCGGTCCGTGCCCCTCGCGGGCACCGCCGTCCCCGTCCCCGCCACGGCCCCCGTGGTCCCCACGCCCCTCCCGGGCCGGGCCGTCCGCCCCCCGCGGGTCCTCCCCGCCGGACCGCGGCCGTACGTCCTCGGCGCTCATACCGGCGCCTCCATGGCCACCCGCAGGGCCGCTATGCCCCGGGAGCCGTACGCCTTGACCGAGCCGATGGATATGCCGAGGGTGTCGGCGACCTGGGACTCGGTCATGTCGGCGAAGTACCGCAGGACCAGCACCTCGCGCTGCCGCCGCTGGAGGCCCTTCATGGCCTTGATCAGCGAGTCGCGCTCCAGCTGGTCGTACGCCCCCTCCTCCGCGCTCGCCATGTCCGGCATCGGCTTGGAGAGCAGCTTGAGACCGAGGATGCGGCGGCGCAGCGCCGAGCGGGAGAGGTTGACGACGGTCTGGCGCAGGTAGGCCAGGGTCTTCTCGGGGTCGCGGACCCGTTTGCGCGCCGAGTGGACACGTATGAACGCCTCCTGGACGACGTCCTCGCAGGAGGCGGTGTCGTCGAGGAGCAGCGCGGCCAGGCCGAGCAGCGACCGGTAGTGGGCGCGGTAGGTCTCGGTGAGGTGGTCGACGGTGGTGCCCGCCGCCACCCTGTCCTCGGCGCCGTCACGCTGGTTGGGCAGGCCGGCCGGGCGGGTCGCGGGCATCGGCGCGATCACCGGCATGCCACCGGCCGGCGCGCCGGACGGACGGGGACGAGCGGGCCGGAGCTGCCGTACGGGTGCCCGCAGCGCGCTCGCGCGCGTCGTCGCGGTGAAGTCGAGTACCTCTGCCACGCCAGTTGGACACACGCGCCCCCGTGAGGGTTGTACGTGCCGGGCGCCCCGTTGTACGTGCCGGGCGCCACGTTCCCCCGCCGGCCGCCGGGCAGCCGTCCGTCCGGCAGTGCGCCAAGAGCACTCATACGTCCCGTTCTTCCCCTGTGTTCATGGGCGCGTGTCCCCACGCGCGCCCGGCCTCCCCGCGCCGGCCCGCGCCCGGCGCCCCGAAGGGGTGACGGCAAAGACGCCCGCCGTCCTTCGCACGGTTGCGGGGCGGGAAGGAAAATCCTCCGATGCCACCGGTACCGGCGACAAGTGCTGCGGGATGACGTCCGGATCACGACTCGTTCACGGATCTTACAAACGAACACCGGAACGACCGGGCGCTTCCCCCCACGGACGGGTGGCCGGCCGGCCGAGGACGGGTGACCGGCCCGGCCGGCCGGGGGCGCGCGGCCCGGTCAGGGGAACTCGGCGGCGACCAGTTCCGCGATCTGCGCGGTGTTCAGCGCGGCGCCCTTGCGCAGGTTGTCCCCGCAGACGAAGAACTCCAGCGCGGTCGGGTCGTCCAGGGCCCGGCGCACCCGGCCCACCCAGGTCGGGTCGGTGCCGACCACGTCGGCGGGGGTGGGGAACTCCCCCGCGGCCGGATCGTCGAAGAGGACCACGCCGGGCGCGGTGGCCAGGATCTCCCGGGCCTTGTCGACCGTCACCTCGCCCTCGAAGCGGGCGTGCACGGTCGCGGAGTGCGCGGTCACCACCGGGACCCGCACACAGGTGACGGCGACGGGCAGCCTCGGCAGCCCGAGGATCTTGCGGGACTCGTCGCGGACCTTCATCTCCTCCGAGGACCAGCCGTCCTCGCGCGCGGTCCCGGCCCACGGCACCACGTTCAGCACCACCGGCTCCGGGAACGGCCCGGTGTCGTCGCCGACCGCCCGCCGCAGGTCGCCGGGGCGGGTGCCCAGCTCCGTGCCGGCCACCAGGGAGAGCTGGCGGCGCAGGGTGTCCACGCCGTCCCGGCCCGCCCCGCTCACCGCCTGGAACGCGGAGACCACCAGCTCGCGCAGCCCGTACTCGGCGTGCAGCGCGCCCAGCACGACGATGACGGAGAGGGTCGTGCAGTTGGGGGTGGAGAGGATGCCGCGCGGCCGGATGCGCGCCGCGTGCGCGTTGACCTCGGGCACCACGAGGGGCACCTCCGGGTCCATCCGGAAGGCGCCCGAGTTGTCGACCACCACCACGCCCCGGGCGGCGGCGACCGGCGCCCAGCGGGCGGCCACCTCGTCGGGGACGTCGAACATGGCGACGTCGACCCCGTCGAAGGCCTCCTCGGTGAGCGCGACCACCTCGGTCTCCTCCCCGCGCACGGCCAGCTTGCGGCCGGCCGAGCGCGGGGAGGCGATCAGGCGGATGTCGCCCCAGATGTCCGCGTGCTGGGACAGGATCTGGAGCATGACCGTGCCGACGGCACCGGTCGCGCCGACGACGGCCAGGGTCGGCCGCCCGGCGCGCCCGGTCCGCGCGGTGGCGGCCATCAGCGTCCGGTGCCCCCGTAGACGACGGCCTCGTCGCTCTCGGCGTCGAGACCGAAGGCGGTGTGCACGGCGCGCACGGCGTCGAGGACCGAGTCCTTGCGGGTGACGACCGAGATGCGGATCTCGGAGGTCGAGATCAGCTCGATGTTCACGCCCGCGTCGGCCAGCGAGGTGAAGAAGTCGGCGGTGACCCCGGGGTTGGTCTTCATTCCCGCGCCGACCAGGGAGATCTTGCCGATCTGGTCGTCGTAGCGCAGCGAGTCGAAGCCGATGCTGGAACGGTTCCTCTCCAGCGCCTCGATGGCCTTGGGACCCTCGGCCTTCGGCAGGGTGAAGGAGATGTCCGTCAGCCCCGTGGAGGCGGCGGACACGTTCTGCACCACCATGTCGATGTTGACCTGGGCGTCCGCGATGGTGCGGAAGATGACGGCGGCCTCGCCCGGCTTGTCCGGCACGCCGACGACAGTGACCTTGGCCTCGGAGGTGTCGTGCGCGACACCGGAGATGATGGCCTGCTCCACCTGCTTGTCCCCTCGCTTGATCGGCTCGCTGCTGACCCAGGTGCCCGGCAGCCCGCTGAAGCTGGAGCGCACGTGGATCGGGATGTCGTACCGGCGGGCGTACTCCACGCAGCGGTGGAGGAGCACCTTGGAGCCGGAGGCGGCGAGCTCCAGCATGTCCTCGAAGGAGATCCAGTCGATCTTCTTCGCCTTCTTCACCACGCGCGGGTCGGCGGTGAAGACGCCGTCGACGTCGGTGTAGATCTCGCAGACGTCCGCGTCGAGCGCGGCGGCGAGGGCGACGGCCGTGGTGTCGGAGCCGCCCCGGCCCAGCGTGGTGATGTCCTTGCTGTCCTGGCTGACGCCCTGGAAGCCGGCCACGATGGCGACGTTCCCCTCGTCCACCGAGGTTCGGATGCGGCCCGGCGTCACATCGATGATGCGGGCCTTGTTGTGGACGGAGTCGGTGATGACCCCCGCCTGGCTGCCGGTGAACGACTGCGCCTCGTGGCCCAGGTTCTTGATGGCCATGGCCAGCAGGGCCATGGAGATCCGCTCTCCGGCGGTCAGCAGCATGTCGAGCTCGCGCCCGGCAGGGATCGGGGAGACCTGCTCCGCGAGATCGATCAGCTCGTCCGTCGTGTCGCCCATCGCGGAAACGACGGCGACCACCTGGTTGCCGCTCTTCTTCGCTTCCACGATCCGCTTGGCGACGCGCTTGATGCCCTCGGCATCGGCTACGGAGGAGCCTCCGTACTTCTGCACGACAAGGCCCACGTGCGCTCCTCGCTCATCCGTCTCTTTCCGCACGTACGTACCCGTACCGCGGTCGGCTCATTTTACCGAGCGTCCACCGTTCCCCCCTGCGGTATCGCATGGTGAGACCAGGGTGCCCGGGGTGGCTCATGCCCAGGAGCCACCGGCCCACTCGGAAAAGTGCCGTGTGTCACACGTTCACAAGCGAATTCCGGCCCGGTCGGCGCAGGGCTCACCCGGTCGCGGCGTCCTGCCGGACGGCCGAACGGACGGCCGGGCGGGGCTCAGACGACAGGCCGCAGTCCCAGCGGTCCGGCGATCTCCTCGACCATGACCCGGCCCGCCTCCGACTCCAGCAGCTCGTCGGCCGGGTCCTGGTCGGTGTCGAGGCCGTCCAGCTCCTCCAGCGGCTGGTTGAGCCGGACGTGGGCGACGACGGACTGGAGGGCGCGCAGGGCCGCCGAGGCGATGGAGCCCCAGTTGGAGAAGTAGGAGAACTGCCACCACCACAGGGCCTCCGTGGTGCGGCCCGCCCGGTAGTGGGCCATGCCGTGGCGCAGGTCGGTCATGACCTCGGTGAGATCGTGGGAGATGCGGGCGGGCACGGGGGCACGGCGCGGCTCGTAGGGGTCGAAGACCTCGGAGTAGACGTCGACCGGTTCGAGGATGCGCGCCAGGTTCTCGCGGAGCGCGTCCACGTCCTGCTCCGGGCCCAGGTCGGGCTCGTAGCGCTCCTCGGGGACGATGTCCTCGTGGGCACCGAGCCGGCCGCCGGCCAGCAGGAGCTGGGAGACCTCCAGGAGGAGGAAGGGCACCGCCGAGTCCGGTTCGTCGCCCTTGGCGACCTCCGTGACGGCGACCAGGAAGCTCTCGACCTGGTCCGCGATCTGGACGGCGAAGTCGTCGGGGTTCTGGTGGGTCGCGTGCAGCGTGGCGTCAGACATCTAGGAGTCGTCTCCCCTCGAAGGCACGGCCGAGGGTCACCTCGTCCGCGTACTCCAGGTCGCCACCCACTGGGAGGCCGCTGGCCAGGCGGGTGACCTTGAGGCCCATGGGCTTGATCATGCGGGCGAGGTAGGTGGCCGTGGCCTCGCCCTCCAGGTTCGGGTCCGTGGCCAGGATCAGCTCGGTGACCGCGCCGTCGGCGAGGCGGGCGAGGAGTTCCCGGATGCGCAGGTCGTCCGGGCCGACACCGTCGATGGGGCTGATCGCGCCGCCGAGCACGTGGTACCGGCCGCGGAACTCACGGGTGCGCTCGATGGCGACGACGTCCTTGGGCTCCTCCACGACGCAGATGACCGACGCGTCCCGGCGCGGGTCGCGGCAGATGCCGCACCGCTCCTCCTGCGCGACGTTGCCGCAGGTGGCGCAGAAACGGACCCTGGCCTTGACCTCCGTCAGGGCGTGGGCGAGGCGCCGCACGTCGGCCGGCTCCGCCTGGAGGATGTGGAAGGCGATCCGCTGCGCGCTCTTGGGACCGACGCCGGGCAGCCGCCCCAGCTCGTCGATGAGGTCCTGGACCACGCCTTCGTACAACGGACTGCCGTCCTTTCCGGTTCTCGCACTACGTACGGTAGAGGGCTTCGCCCCGTACCGGGAGGGGTGGGGCGGGAGTGCCGTCCGCCCGGGGCGGGCGGAGCGGCCGGGTCAGAAGGGGAGGCCGGGGATACCGCCGCCGAGGCCCTGGGCCAGCGGGCCCAGCTTCTGCTGCTGGAGGGCGCGGGCGTTCTCGCCGGCGGCCTGGACGGCGGCCACGACGAGGTCCGCGAGGGTCTCGGTGTCCTCCGGGTCCACCGCCTCCGGGGCGATCACGAGGCCGCGCAGCTCGCCCGAGCCGGTGACGGTGGCCTTCACCAGGCCGCCGCCCGCCTGCCCGTCGACCTCGGTCCTCGCCAGCTCCTCCTGGGCCCGGGAGAGGTCCTGCTGCATCTTCTGGGCCTGCTGGAGCAACTGCTGCATGTTGGGCTGGCCACCACCGGGGATCACGTTCAGCTCCCATCGCCGCTGTCCCCACCGCCGTAGCGCGGCGGGTTTTGCCGTTCGGCACGAGCCTACGTGCTCCGGGCGGCCCTCGCCCCAGCACTCTTTCGAGTGAGTCCGTCCCGCGCCCTATACCTGATCACGGCGCCCTCGCGGGCGGAAAGCCGTTCACGACCGCGTTTCCGCCACCCGTTGGGCGGTAGGAAGGGTGCGGCGCGTCGTCCCCGGGTGCCACAGGAGCGTCGCGGGGTCTTCACGGACGGCGATCAGTAGGGAGTGGCCGGGTGGGTCAGCCGGAGAAGCAGCCCGAGGGGCCGCCGCAGGACGGGCCGGGCGGTGACCTGGCCGGGCGGGCCCTTCCGCTCGGGGACTGGTCGATGCCCGCCGAGCGGCTGGACGAGCTGTACCGGTGGGTGGAGCGGGGCGCGCTGGAGACGGCGGCCTGGTATCTGGCGGACCGCACGGGCAAGCGGCGGGGGGCGCGGCTGCTGCGCTGCGGGGCGGCGGCGGGGACGGTCGGCGGGGCCGCGCTGCCGCTGCTGGACATGACGGGGATCGCGGGCGGGACGGCGCCCTGGGGGTATCTGGCGCTGCTGCTGGGGGCGGCGTGCATGGCCGGGGACCGGTACTTCGGGGTCACCGCCGGGTGGATGCGGGACGTGGCGACGGCGCAGGCGGTGCAGCGGCGGCTGCGGTCGCTCCAGTTCGACTGGGCCTCGGAGAGCGTGCGGGAGGTGCTGGGGCCCGCGGACGGCACGGCGAGCGAGGCCGCGGACCGGTGCCTGCTGGTGCTGCGGCGCTTCTCGGAGGACGTGGCGGAGCTGGTGCGGGTGGAGACGGCGGACTGGATGGCGGGCCTGCGCTCCGGCCCGGCCCCGCTCGCGCTCCAGGCACCGCCGGTGGCCGCCGCCCGCCAGGAGCCCGGCGGCGCCGGGACCGCGGGCCGCTTCTCCCTCCCGGGGAGCGGCCCCCGCCCCAACATGCCGCGCCAGCGCCCTCCGGAACCGCGCTGACCGGGGGCGCCGACGGGACCGCCTCCGGGGCGCCGCCCCGGTCTGGGGTGAGCGCCGCCCCGGCCCGGGGGCACCGCCCCGGTGAGCGCAGTCCCGGTCCGCGGCCCCGCCCACGCGGCGCGGGGCCCGCAGGTCGGCTCGGGGGCGACTCCGGGGGCGGCCGTCCCTCCTCGACCCGAACGCCCAATACCCTTGCCCCCTAGAGCTAGACAGTATCGCCCGGCACCTGCCATGCTTCCCGTGCCGACGGGGCAAGGTGCCCCGGACGCACGGTGCGGCGGCGCGGGAGTCTCCGCGGGCGCACGGGTGCGCGGCACGACGGATTCGGGGGCAGGACATGATCCACATCACGCTCGGGCGGATGCGCTACGTCGACCCGCAGGAGGACCAGCTCGGCCGCGACCACGTCGGCTGGGACGAGAACATGGGCGAGGAGGCGCTGTTCCGCGCCAACCGCGGCTGCTGGGTCCTGGGCGAGCGCGCCGAGCGCGAGCAGTACGCCCTGTTCTCGGCCGAGGGCCTGGTCCGCATGGCCGTCGAGATCGACCGTCTGGTCGCCGTGGCCGGGGGGCGCAAGGCCATCGAGGGCCGTCGGCTGGCGGCGGGCCACCCCGTCCACGACGCCTACGTCGGCGGCGCGCCGCCCGTCGGCGCGGTCCGCAACCCGGTCACCTACTTCGACTCCCCGCACGGCGTCCGCGCCTGCTACTGCGGCTGCGGCGAGCCGGTCCCCACCGGCTGGTTCCTGGCCGGGCACGACCAGAAGGCCCTGCACGCCCGGGTGGCGCGGATCGGCACCGTCCGGGAGTTCATCGACTGGTTCGACCGCACCTGCCCCGAGCCCCCGGCCGGCTGAGGCGGTGCGCCCGCCCCGCCGGGTCACTCGCGCCGGTAGGTGAGGGCCTCGCCGTCGGGGCCAGTCCGCCGGAGCCCCCCGTCGGGCAGCAGGGCCACCTCGGTGGCGGGGCCGGGGTTGCAGGAGGAGGCGGGGCCCGAGGCGACCCGGGACGGGCCGATGTCCAGGGTGCCGCCGCCGTCGGGCGCGGTGCTCAGCTCCGCCTCGAAGACGCAGCGGTAGGTGCCGCCGCCCGCGGGACCGTCGGCGACGAGGGAGAGCACCGTGTCCCCCACCCCGCCCTGCCGGATGGTGAGCCTGCGGCCGTGCTCACCGGAGTCGTTGCCGATGGTGGCGGTCCAGGTGCCGAGGTAGCCGTCCGGGACGGTGCCCGCGGCCGGGGAGGACGGCGGGGGCGACTCCGGGGGCGGGGCGGTCCGCGTCCCGGCGCCGGCCGTCGGGCCACGGGTGGGCTCCGCGGTCGGCGCCGGGGCCGGGCCGTCCTCCGCCCGGTCGCCCTTCCCGGTCCCGGTCATCACGGCGTACACCGCGCCTCCGGCGCCCAGCGCCACCACCAGGGCGATCACGACCAGCAGCAGCGTCGAGGGGCCCCGGCGCCGGGACTCCGGGGCGGGCCCGTACGGCGGGACGGGCCCGTACGGCGGGGCGGCACCGTACGGCGGGGTGGGGCCGTAGGGCGGGGTGGGGCCGTACGGCGGGGTGGGGCCGTACGGCGGGTGCGCCGCGGGGCGCTGCGGAGGACCGCCGTAGGGGGCCTGCCCGTAGGGGGCGGGCGCTCCGTACGGCGCGGTCGGGCCCGCGTTCCGGGCCGGGGCGGCGTACCCGGGGTTGGCGTACCCGTGCGCGGCGTCCTGCGGCGGCGCCGGCGGAAAGCCGTAGCCGGGCCGGGAGGCCGGGTGCGCCGGGTGCGCCGGGTGCGCCGGGTGCGCCGGGTGCGCGGACGCCGGGTGGGGCGGCGGGGTCGGGCCCGCGTCCCGGGTGGGCCGGCCGTCCGCCCGGGCCGGTCCGTCCGGGGGCGGGGGCACCGCCGGGACCCCCGCGGGGCGGTCCGGGGCACCCGGGTCCGCCACCAGGGTCCGCCCGGGGCGGTCCCCCTCGCCCGGGGCCACGGGCTCCCCCGGCCCCTCCGGGTTCTCCGTGTCCAGCAGCCGCACCGCGTGGCGGCCGAGCTGGGCGACCAGGGTTCCGGGCAGCCAAGGGTCCCGGGAGCGCCCGTCGGCCACGGTGTCCAGGGCACCGGTGCGGGCCAGGACCGCGTCCAGGTCCGGACGGGCCGCCGGGTCCTTGCGCAGGCAGTCGCGGACGAGGTCGGCGATGCCCTCGGGGACGCCCGTGAGGTCGGGCTCCTCCCGGGCGATGCGGAACATCAGCGCGTGCCCGCCGCTGTCGGCGGAGCCGAACGGCGTCCTCCCGGTGGCCGCGAAGGCCAGCACCGATCCCAGGCAGAACACGTCGCACGCCGGGGTGATCCGGTCCCCCCGCACCTGCTCCGGCGCCATGAACGCGGGCGAGCCGACCAGCGCGCCGGTCCGGGTCAGCCCGTCGTCGGCCACCGTCTCCAGGGCCCGTGCGATGCCGAAGTCGATGACCCGGGGGCCGTCGATGGTGACGAGCACGTTGGACGGCTTGAGGTCGCGGTGCACGATCCCGGCCGCGTGGATGTCCTTGAGGGCGAAGGCGAGCCCCGCCGCCAGCGTCCGCACCGACCGCTCGGGCAGCGCCCCGTGGTCGTGGCCGACGACCCGCTGGAGGCTCGGCCCGGCGACGTAGCCGGTGGCGACCCACGGCACGGCGGCCTCGGTGTCCGCGTCCAGCACCGGCGCCGTCCAGTACCCGCCGACCCGGCGCGCGGACCGCACCTCCTGGCGGAACCGCTCCCGGAACTCCTCCAGCGCGGCCAGCTCCCCGCGGACGAGCTTGACGGCGACCGTGCGGCCCCGGTCCGACCGGGCCAGGTAGACGTGTCCCATGCCGCCCGCGCCCAGCCGCCCCAGCAGCCGGTACGCCCCGATGTGCTGCGGGTCCCCGTCCCCGAGCTCGCGCATGTCCCTGTCGCCTTCCCCCCGAGCCTGAGCAACAGACCGAAGGATAGGCCGGGGCGGTCACGGGGCGGGACGGTCCCGTCCACGGTTCCGTAACGGGCCCGGTGCCGTGTGCCGCACGGCCTCCGGGGCCGCCGCCGGGCCCGTCGACAGTCTGTCGCGGAACGCCCGGCACCCCGTACAGGACGCCGGTACCCCCGCGGGGCGCGGGCCTCTACCCTCGGCCGCATGACCCTCCAGCCCAACCCCCAGGCCGGCGCCGCCGTGAAGGCCGCGGACCGCGCGCACGTCTTCCACTCCTGGTCCGCCCAGGACCTCATCGACCCGCTCGCCGTCGCCGGCGCCGAGGGGTCGTACTTCTGGGACTACGACGGCAGGCGCTACCTCGACTTCGCCAGCGGGCTCGTCTTCACCAACATCGGCTACCAGCACCCCCGGGTCGTCGCCGCGATCCAGGAGCAGGCGGCCCGGATGACGACCTTCGCCCCGGCCTTCGCCGTCGCGGCGCGCTCGGAGGCGGCGCGGCTGATCGCCGAGCGCACCCCCGGCGACCTGGACAGGATCTTCTTCACCAACGGCGGCGCCGACGCCGTGGAGCACGCGGTGCGCATGGCGCGGCTGCACACCGGCCGCCCCAAGGTGCTCTCGGCGTACCGCTCCTACCACGGCGGCACCCAGCAGGCCGTCAACATCACCGGCGACCCGCGCCGCTGGCCGTCCGACGGGGGCACCGCCGGGGTCGTCCGCTTCTGGACGCCCTACCTGTACCGCACCCGCTTCTACGCGCGGACCGAGGAGGAGGAGTGCGCGCGGGCGCTGGAGCACCTGGAGACGACCATCGCCTTCGAGGGCCCCGGCACCGTCGCGGCGGTGATCCTGGAGACCGTCCCGGGCACCGCGGGCATCATGACCCCGCCGCCCGGCTACCTCGCCGGGGTCCGCGCGATCTGTGACGCCCACGGCATCGTCCTGATCCTGGACGAGGTCATGGCCGGCTTCGGCCGGACCGGCGAGTGGTTCGCGGCCGGTCTGTACGACGTGGTGCCCGACCTGATGACCTTCGCCAAGGGCGTGAACTCCGGCTACGTGCCGCTGGGCGGCGTCGCGATCTCCGACCGGATCGCCGCGACCTTCGCCGAGCGCCCCTACCCCGGCGGCCTCACCTACTCCGGGCACCCGCTGGCCTGCGCCGCCGCCGTCGCCACCATCAACGTGATGGAGGACGAGGGCGTGGTGCGCAACGCGGCCCGGCTCGGCTCCGAGGTCCTCGGCCCGGCGCTGCACGCCCTGGCCGAGCGGCACCCCAGCGTGGGCGAGGTGCGCGGGGTCGGCATGTTCTGGGCGCTGGAGCTGGTCCGCGACCGCGCCACCCGCGAACCTCTGGTCCCCTACAACGCCGCCGGCCCGGACAACACCCCGATGGCCGCGTTCGCCGCCACCGCCAAGAGCCACGGCCTGTGGCCCTTCGTGAACATGAACCGCACCCATGTGGTGCCGCCGTGCACCATCACCGAGGCCGAGCTGAAGGAGGGCCTGGCGGTGCTGGACACGGCGCTGTCCGTGGCGGACGGCTACACCGTCTGAGGGCCGCCCCCGCTCCCCGCCCCGCCCCGCCCGGCACCGCGTCCCCGGTCCACCGCGCCCGGGGGGCGCGGGGCGAGCGCGTAAGGTGGCGTGCCCCCGTACCGGCGGGACGCGGGCCCGCGTCCCGCCGCCGCACGCGACGAGGAGACCGTACGACCATGCCCGGCACCAGCGGCAGCGCCGTGACGCGCAGCACCCTGCGCCAGCAGCTCGCCGACGCGCTCCGCGACGAGGTGCTGGCCGGACGGCTCCAGCCCGGGCAGGCGTTCACCGTCCGGGAGATCGCGGACCAGTACGGGGTGTCCGCGACCCCGGTGCGGGAAGCCCTGGTCGACCTGTCCGCGCAGGGCCTGCTGAACGCGGACCACCACCGGGGCTTCCGGGTCCACGAGTACTCGGTCGAGGACTTCCGGGGCATGGTGCGGGCCCGGGGGCTCGTCACCGACGGGATGTTCCTCGCCCTGGAACGCCGTCCGTCCAGGCCCGGCGCCGACGAGCAGCGGCCCGTCGCCGCCCTCGCCGCGGTGCGCCGCCGGGGCGAGGAGGCCCAGCGCGCCGCCGCCGCCGGTGACCTCACCGTGCTGATCGGCTACGACCTGCGCTACTGGCGCGAGCTGGGCGCCCTGTTCGGCAACCCGTACCTCTCCGACTTCCTGCACCGGCTGCGGGTGCAGAGCTGGGTGTGCACGGTGCAGCACCTGCGCCGCCTCGCCGACCTGCGCGGCACCCTCTGGTCCGGGCACACCGAACTCGTCGACACCCTCACCCGCCGCGACCACACGGCCGCCCGCGCCCTCGTCGACGCCTACAACGCGCACTCCATCGCGCTGATCGAGCGGCTCACCGGCCAGTGACGGCGCGGCACCGGCCCGGTCCGCGGGCCGGGCGCCCGGTGCCGGTCGGACACCGGACGCACCCCCTCCGGCCCCCGTCCGGGCCCGGGGCGGGACCCGGCCGGACACCGGGCCGCCACGGGGCGGACGGCGGGCGGGCGCGAGGCGGGCGCGGAACGGGCACCGGGCGGGCGCGAGGCGGGCACACCCTTCATCCGCACCGACTACGCTGCCCTGACCACCGTCCTGTGTGAGGAGCCCTCTTTGGCCTGTGACCTGTGGCTGGTACCGCTCGTCGACATCCTGTGCCACACCCCGGACAACCCGTTCGCCGAGGAACTCGCGCAGTACGACAAGGTGCTGGCCGAGGCCGGGCTGCCACCGGTGCCGGTCCACCCGTACATGCCGGGCCTGTCCGGCGAGGTCGCCCCCGTCGCCGGCTTCGACTACGACGCGCTGCACCTGCTGCGCCGGGCCTATCTGCTGGGGATCTGCGGGCTGCCGGTCACCCCGGTCGACGAACTGGGCGGCGACTACGAGCAGTTGCTGGAGATGTTCGAGCCGACGGCCCAGCAGTCGCATCTGGTCTGGCACTACGACCACGCGGGCGCGTACATCCCCGTCGACTTCCCGCACCCGCTGGCCGACGACGAACTCCTCGCGGGCGGCGGCCCGCTGGGCTCCTCGCACGCCCTGCTGCGGGAGCTGGAGACGGTCGCCCCGGTCCTCGGCATCGACCCCGCCAACCCCCCGGCCGCTCCCCGGCCGCCGCTGGGCCCCACGGAGCTGGAGGAACCCGCCGCGCCCGCCCCGGACGACCCGAGCCCCTTCGCCCGGGAGCGCCATGTGTGGCTCGGCCTGCACGCGGCGGCGACCCGGAGCCTGGCCCAGGGGTCGATGATCGTCCTGAGCTGACCGGCGGCGGACGCCCCGCGCCGGCCCCGGAAGGCACCGCCCCGGGAAGGGCGCGTTCCCGGCGCCTTCCCACCCCGGGTGGCGAGTTGTCGCCGTTGTCCGGATCACCGGGCCCGTGGCAGAGTCGCGGCACCGGGCGGGCAGGCACCGGAGCGGGTTCGGGGAGGGACCGTTGATGACGGTGACCGGAGGACGGACGATGCGGCGGGCCGTGTGCGCGACGGCCGTGGCGGCGGCACTGGTCTGCGCGGCGGTGGCACCGGCCGTCGCCGCGGGCGGACCGGGCGGAGCGGCACCGGGCACGGCGCCCGCGCCGGTGGCGGCGCGGGCCCTGAGCGACCCGACGCCCCAGGAGCGGGAACGCCTCCGCGAGGTGGCCGGGGCGATCTGGACCCCGGCCCTGGCGGCCGGCTGGGACATGAACGCGGACGTGGCCGACGTCCTGTCGACGGCCACCGGCGAGATCCTGCGGTGCAGCGAGGCGTTCGCCCTCGTGCCCCGCCCGCCGGGCTTCGTACCGGGCCTCGGCTACCTCGTGGACTACTGGGAGAACCTCCGCGAGTACTTCCTCGTGGTGCGGGAGAACCGCACGTACCGCCCGTGCGTGGTCACGGTCGCGGCGTCCTACCGGTCCGCGATCGAACTGGCCTCCATGGGCGTCTGAGCCCCGGCCCCCGGGCCCGGCGTGGTTTCCACCGCGCCGGGCCCCGACGCCGTCCGCCCCCGGCCGCGCGGGGCGGACGGGGGCGGACGGACCGGGGCCGCCGGGCGGGGCTACAGGAACGAGTTGATCTCGATCGTCTCGTCCCGGCCCGGGCCCACGCCGATCGCGGAGATCGGGGCGCCGGACATCTCCTCCAGCGCCTTGACGTACGCCTGGGCGTTCTTCGGCAGGTCGGAGAAGGACTTCGCGCCGGTGATGTCCTCGCTCCAGCCCGGGAGCATCTCGTAGACCGGCTTCGCGTGGTGGAAGTCGGTCTGCGAGTACGGCAGCTCCTCGACCCGGCGGCCGTCGATCTCGTACGCCACGCAGACCGGGATCTGCTCCCAGCCGGTGAGGACGTCCAGCTTGGTGAGGAAGAAGTCGGTCAGGCCGTTCACGCGGGTCGCGTAGCGGGCGATGACCGCGTCGAACCAGCCGCAGCGGCGGTCGCGGCCGGTGGTGACCCCGCGCTCGCCGCCGATCCGGCGCAGCGCCTCGCCGTCCTCGTCGAACAGCTCCGTCGGGAACGGTCCGGCGCCGACGCGCGTGGTGTACGCCTTCAGGATGCCGATGACCCGGCTGATCCGGGTCGGGCCGACGCCCGCACCGGTGCAGGCACCGCCGGCGGTCGGGTTGGAGGAGGTGACGAACGGGTACGTGCCGTGGTCGATGTCCAGCAGCGTGCCCTGGCCGCCCTCGAAGAGGACAACCTTGTCGTCGTCCAGCGCCTGGTTGAGGACCAGGACGGTGTCCGTCACATAGGGGCGCAGCTTGTCCGCGTACTCCAGCAGCTCGCCGACCACCTGGTCGACGGCGATGGCGCGCCGGTTGTAGAGCTTGGTGAGCATCTGGTTCTTGACGTCGAGCGCCGCCTCCACCTTCTGGGTGAGGATCGACTCGTCGTAGAGGTCCTGGACGCGGATGCCGACGCGGTTGATCTTGTCCGCGTAGGTCGGGCCGATGCCGCGGCCGGTGGTGCCGATCCTGCGCTTGCCGAGGAAGCGTTCCGTCACCTTGTCGACGGTCACGTTGTACGGCGTGATGATGTGGGCGTTCCCGCTGATCAGCAGCTTGGACGTGTCCACGCCGCGCTCATTGAGACCGCTCAGCTCGGAGAGCAGGACCGAGGGGTCGACCACGACCCCGTTTCCGATGACCGGCGTGCAGCCGGGGGAGAGGATGCCGGAAGGGAGCAGGTGCAGGGCGTACTTCTGGTCGCCCACGACCACCGTGTGGCCTGCGTTGTTACCTCCCTGGTAACGGACCACGTAGTCGACCGACCCGCCGAGCAGGTCCGTGGCCTTCCCCTTGCCCTCGTCACCCCACTGAGCACCGAGCAGCACAAGTGCGGGCACGCGCGTACACCCCTTCCGGGCGGGGCATGTCCAAGGTCGAGAGCGTGCACGGAGGGTTTCCGCCGCGTACACCGCGACCTTCGTCGGTCGCCAACCGTCGGACCGGATGCCCCGGAATAGACGAAGCCCCTGGCGCAAGAGCGCAAGGGGCTGTTGCACAAAGATGCTACCCGAGGAAGCGAGGCATGGCCGAGGTGGCGACTTCCACGACGCCCGATCAGCTCCTGGTGGTCATCGATCCCGTCGCCCGACGGATGGACGGGGAGTCCGTACGGATAGCGAAGGACGTGCTCAGCGCGGGCGCGGCGGGAACGAAGGTGTGCCTTCCGGACGGCCCGGAGGAATTCGCGCGGGCCCTGCGGCGGCGCGGTTCGCGGCGGCCGGTGGTGATCGGGGACGACGCCGCCCTGCTGCGGGCCGTCGGCCTGCTGCACCGGCAGCGGGAGCTGGCCGGGTGCGCCCTGGCGGTGGTGCCGGTGGGGCCGGCGCTCGGCCTGACCCGGGCGCTGGGCCTGCCGACGGGCGCGGTGGCGGCGGCCCGCGCGGTCCTGGACGGGGCGGCGCGGCGGCTGGACCTGCTCGTCGACGACAGCGACGGGGTGGTGCTGGGCTCGGTCCGCATCCCGCCGGTCGGGGCGCCGGTGCCGCCGGGCCCGGCGGAGCACGCGCGTCCGTGGCTGCGCGGCTGCCGGTCGCTGGTGCGCACGCTGGCGCCGGCCCGGCCGGCCCCGGCCGGGCCGGGCGGCCCGGTGCGGCTGCGGGTGGAGGTCGACGGGGTGACGCTGGTCGACCTGGACCGGCCGGTCGAGTCGGTGTCGGTGCTGCCGGGCACCGGCGGGCGGGCCGAGGTGGAGGTGCGGACGGCGGGCGCGGAGGCGGCACCGCTGACGGCGGCCGGCCGCACGGTCACCGTCTCGGGTGCGCACTTCCGCTACCGCGCGGACGCGGTGGTCTCGGGGCCGGTGCTCACCCGCACGTGGTCGGCGCACGAGGACGCGTGGGCGCTGACGCTGCCGGCCCGCTGACGTGCCCGGAGCCGCCGCGGCCCCCGCCCGACGGGACGGGCCGCGGCGGCGCCGTGCGCGAGAGGTGCGCGGCGGGGCCGTGCGGGCGGGGTGCGGTGGTCGGGTCGGGTGCGGGGCGGGCGGATCGGGCAGGGTGCGGGGCGGGGTGCGGGGCGGGCGGGGTGCGTCACACCTCCACGTGCAGCGCCTCCAGCCCCCGCATCACGAAGTTCGGCCGCCGCCGGGGCTCCCCCGCCGGCCGCAGCCCGGGCGCCCGCTCCAGCAGGGCGGTCGTCGAGGCGGCCAGCTCGATCCGGGCGAGCGGGGCGCCGATGCAGTAGTGGATGCCCGCGCTGAAGGAGATGTGCGGGTTGTCCCGGCGGGTCAGGTCGAGGCGGCCCGGGTCGGCGAAGACGGCGGGGTCGTGGTTGGCGGAGCCGAACAGCATCGCGATCTCCGCGCCGCGGGGGATCGTCGTCCCGTCGATCTCGATGTCGTCCAGCACCCAGCGCTCGAAGAGCTGGAGCGGGGTGTCGTAGCGCAGCAGCTCCTCGACGGCGGTCGGGACGAGGGAGTGGTCGGCGCGCAGGGCGGCGAGCTGCTCCGGGTTCCGGAACAGCGACCACCAGCTGTTGACCGTGCCGTTCACGGTGGCCTCGTGGCCGGCGTTCAGCAGCAGGACGCAGGTCGAGATCATCTCCTGCTCGGTCAGCCGGTCGTCGTCCTCGTCGTGGGCGGCGATCAGACCGGAGACGAGGTCGTCGCCGGGCGTGCGGCGGCGCTCGGCGATCAGGGCGCGCAGGTAGTCGGAGAACTCGACGGAGGCGCGCACCGCCCTGGCCGCCGCGTCCCCGGACGGGTTCAGCTCGTACATCCCGCAGATGTCGGCCGACCAGGGGCGCAGCGGGGCCCGGTCCGCCTCGGGGATGCCGAGCATCTCGGCGATCACGGCGACCGGCAGCGGCTCGGCCAGGTCGCGCTGGAGGTCGCCGCCCCCGGCCTCGACGAGGCGGTCCACGAGATCGTTCGCGAGCCTCTGGACGTACGGCCGCAGCCGCTCCACGGTGCGCGGGGTGAACGCCTTGGTCACCAGCCGCCGGATACGGGTGTGGTCCGGGGGCTCCAGGTCGAGCATGCCGTGGTCGTTGAGCGTGTGGAACGGCTCCTGCTCGGGCGGGGGCGGGGTGCGGCCGAACTCCTCGTGGCTGAAGCGGTGCAGATAGGTCCGCCCCAGCCGCCGGTCCCGCAGCAGCGCCGAGACGTCGGCGTGGTGCGGGACGAGCCACTGGTCCGTCGGCGCGTAGTAGTGCACCCGGCCCCGCTCCCGCAGCTCGGCGAAGGCGGGGTAGGGGTCGGCGAGGAAGCCGGGGTCCCACGGGTCGAACGCAAGATCGCTTTCAGCCGTCATGAAACGGACCATAAGCCCTGACCCGGGCCCCTGCCCAGAGCCGGACGAACCCGGACGCGGGGGCCGCGCGCCGTGCCTCCGGCGGTCGTGGAGGCGGCCGGAGCCGGGGCGGACCGACCCGGGCCGGGACCGGGGACCGGGAAGGCCGGACCCGACCCGGAGGCCGAACCCCCACCAGGGCCGGGCCGGGGCGGACCCGAGCCGAAGCGAACCCCGGGCGGGGTGGCCCCGGGCCGAAGCGGACCCGGGGGCGAAGCGGACCCGGGGGCGAAGCGGACCCGGGGGCGAAGCGGCCCCAGGGGCGAAGCGGCCCCAGGGGCAGGGCGGACCCAGGCGGGGCGGGCCGGGGCGGACCCGAGCCGAGGCAAACCCAGGGCGAGGCGGACCCGGGCCAAGGCGGGGTAGGGGCGGACCCGAGCCGACGCGAACCCGAGCCGACGCGAACCCGGGGCGACGCGGACCCGGGCGACGCGGACCCGGGGCGGGCCCGAGCCGACGCGGACCCCGGGCGAGGTGGACCCGGGCCAAGGCGGGATAGGGGCGGACCCGAGCCGACGCGAAGCCGTGCCGACGCGGACCCGGGGCGCCGCGGGCCCGAGCGCGGGTGGGCCCCGGCCGACGCGGACCGGGGGCGGGTCAGCGCGGGGTGACCAGGCGGGCCTCGTAGGCGAAGACCGCCGCCTGGGTGCGGTCGCGCAGGCCCAGCTTGACCAGGACGCGGCTGACATGGGTCTTGACGGTGGACTCCGCGACCACCAGCAGCCCGGCGATCTCCGCGTTGGACAGGCCCTGGGCGATCAGCACCAGCACCTCCGTCTCCCGCTCGGTCAGCCCGCCGTACGCCGCCCGCGCCGCGGCCAGGGGGCGCGGGGCGTCGGACAGCCGGGCGAACTCGGTGATCAGCCGCCGGGTCACGGACGGCGCGAGGAGGGAGTCCCCGGCCGCCACCACCCGGACGCCCTCCGCGAGCCGGCGGGCCGACGCGTCCTTGAGCAGGAAGCCCGAGGCGCCCGCGCGCAGCGCCTGGTAGACGTACTCGTCCAGGTCGAACGTGGTCAGCACCAGGACCTTGGTCGCGGTGCCGGCTGCGACGATCTCCCGGGTCGCCCCGATGCCGTTCAGCTCGGGCATGCGGATGTCCATCAGGACCACGTCCGGGGCGAGCTCGCGGACCTTGTCCACCGCGTCCCGCCCGTTGACCGCCTCCCCGGCGACCTCGATGTCCGGCATCGCGTTCAGCAGGACCGAGAACCCCTCGCGGACCATCATCTGGTCGTCGGCGACCAGGACCCGGATGCTCACGCCGCCTCCGCCGGGGCCGCGGTGACCGGCAGGAACACCGCCACCTCGTACCCGCCGTCCTCCGCGGGGCCCGCCGTCATCTCCCCGTCCAGCATCGCCACCCGCTCCCGCATGCCGGTGATCCCGTGGCCCGCGCCGGGCGACGGCCGGGGCGGGCGGCCCCCCGGGGCGGGGCCGTTGACGATCCGCAGGCCCAGGCCGCCCAGGACGTAGGAGAGTTCGACCCGGGCACCGGCACCGGGCGCGTGCCGCAGGGTGTTGCTCAGCGCCTCCTGCACGATCCGGTACGCCGACAGCTCCACCCCCGGCGGCAGTTCGCGCACCGCGCCGGTCACCGCCCGGTCGACGGCGAGACCGGCGGCGGCCACGTTGGCGAGCAGCGCGCCCAGGTCGGCCAGCGTGGGCTGCGGGGCGTCGGGGGCCTCGTACTCCTCGGCGCGGACCACCCCGAGGACCCGGCGCAGCTCGGTCAGCGCGGCCACCGCGTTCTCCCGGATGACGGCGAACGCCCGCTCCAGTTCCTCCGGCGGGTCCTGCACCCGGTAGGGCGCGGCCTCGGCCTGGACGGCGACGACGGACATGTGGTGCGCGACCACGTCGTGCAGCTCCCGGGCGATGGTGGTGCGCTCCTCCAGCAGGGTGCGCCGGGACCGCTCGTGCTCGGTGACCGACTGCTGCGCGGTCACCTCCTCGCGGGCCCTGCGGCGGATGTGCCAGAGGGAGACGGCCAGCAGCACCAGCGCCGACAGGACCAGCATCGAGGCGGTGTTGGCGGCGGGATGGCCGCCGCCCAGCGCGGACTGCACCAACAGGCCGTAGGCCGCGGTCGCCGTCCACATCCAGGCGATGGTGCGGGGGTCGGTGCGCAGCGCCACGATCACCAGCACCAGCAGATGGGAGGTGAACGTGCCGGGCAGCCAAGGCCATTCGCCCTCGCTGGTGCCGACCAGCGGGGCCAGCGGTGCCGCCGCGACCGACAGCCAGAACGCGCCGACCGGGCGGACGGCCGTCATCAGCACCGGCACCCCGCACAGCAGACCGCCCAGCAGCAGCAGGGAGAACCCGCCGTAGGGGCCGTCCGCCACCACACCGAGCCAGAGGACCAGCAGCGCCAGCAGGCACACGAGGCCGAACGGGAGGTGCCGCGCGCCCCCGCGCATCCCGGCGGGCAGGCGGCGGAGCAGCGCGCCGTCCTCGGCCAGGGGGGCCAGCGGGCGGTGGGCGAAGGCGTCCGTGATCAGCACCCCGCGCACCCCTTCCAGGGCGCTCACCGCCAGCCGGTGCTCGGGGCCCCGGTACCTGGCCTCCCCGGGGGGCGAGGTCCTCGTGTGCGTCGTGTCGGTCACCTTCCCCACGGTATGCGGGGACAGGGGCGGCGTCGTCCCCTGCGAGGGGGGTTCCGCGGTATCCGTCTCAGGTACTACACGCCCGCGCCCGGGACCCGTTCCGCCACCGCGCGCCGCCCCGCCGGACCGGTGCCGGGGCAGAGGGCGGGCCCCGCGCCGCCGCCCGCCGGAGCCGCGCCGCCGGAGCCACGCCGCCGAAAGGCGCGCCGCCGGACCGGCGTTCTCGCGCCCCGCGCCGAAGTCCCGCCCCGCCGAAGCCGTACCGCCGTCCCGCGCCCTCCGCCCGGACCCGCGCCCGGGGCGTACGCCGGGGCCGCGCGCAATTCCCGCGCCGAAGTCCCGCGCCCCGGCGCGGAGCCGTCCCGCCGCCACCCGGCGCCCGCACCCGCGGTGCCCGCCGGCCCCCGCGCCCGAGGTGCGCGCGTGCAGCCGGTCAGGGGCCCGCCGGGCGCACCAGTCCCGACTCGTAGGCGAAGACCGCCGCCTGGGTGCGGTCCCGCAGCCCCAGCTTCACCAGGATGCGGCCCACGTGCGTCTTCACCGTCTGCTCGGCGACCACCAGCCGCCCGGCGATCTCCGCGTTGGACAGCCCCCGGGCGATCAGGGCCAGCACCTCCGTCTCACGCTCCGTCAGCTCCCCCACCCGCCGCCTCGGCGGGGCGCCGGGGCCGCCGTCCAGCCGGGCGAACTCGGCGATCAGCCGCCGGGTGACGGCGGGCGCCAGCAGCGCGTCACCGGCCGCCACCACCCGCACCGCCTCCGCCAGTTGCGCCGCCGAGGCGTCCTTCAGCAGGAACCCGGAGGCGCCCGCGCGCAGGGCCTCGTAGACGTACTCGTCGAGGTCGAAGGTGGTCAGCACCAGCACCCCGACACCGGGGGCGGCGGCGGTGATCCGACGGGTCGCCTCGATGCCGTCCATGCCGGGCATGCGGATGTCCATCAGGACGACGTCCGGCGAGAGCCGCCCGGCCAGGCCGACCGCCTCCAGCCCGTCCACCGCCTGGCCGACGACCTCGATGCCGTCCTCGGCGCCGAGCAGCACGGTGAAGCCCTGCCGGACCATCTGCTGGTCGTCCGCGATCAGAACCCGGATGCTCACGCTTCCCCCTCGTACGCCCCGGTGCCCGGCAGGAACACCGTCACCCCGTAGCCTCCGTCAGCCCTCGGGCCGGCCGTCATCCGGCCCCCCAGCATCGCCACCCGCTCCCGCATGCCCAGCAGCCCGTGCCCCGCCCCCGGCGTCGGGGCCGGCCGGCGCGCGGCACGGGTGTTGGCCACCTCCACCTCCAGCCCGTCCCGGCGGTACGCGAGGTGCAGCCGGGCCGTGGCCCCGGGCGCGTGCCGCAGGGTGTTGCTCAGCGCCTCCTGCACGATCCGGTACGCCGACAGCTCCACCCCCGGCGGCAGCGGGCGGCGCTCCCCGGCGGTGGTGGAGGTGACGTCCAGCCCGGCCGCCCGGACGTTCTCCAGCAGGGCGTCGAGCCGGTCCAGGGTGGGCTGCGGGGCGTGCGGCCCGGCGGTGCCCGCCGTCGTCCCCCGCCCTCCCCCGCCGGGTGCGAGCGGGTCCCCGGCGGCGCCGGTCTCCTCGGAGCGCAGCACGCCGAGCACCCGGCGCAGTTCGGTGAGCGCCTCCACCGCGTTGCGCCGCATGCCCTCCAGGTTCTCCCGCAGTTCCTCCGGCGGGTCCGTCACCAGATGGGGGGCGACCTGGGCCTGGATGGAGATCACCGACATGTGGTGGGCGACCACGTCGTGCAGCTCGCGCGCGATCCGTCCGCGCTCCTCCAGCAGGGTGCGCCGGGCGCGCTCCTCCGCGGTGAGCGTGGTCTGCCGGGCGAGCGCCGAACGGGCCTCGCGGCGCCCGCGCAGCGCGGTGGCGAGGGCGACGACGACCGCGGACAGGGCGACGGACAGCGCCCCGGTCGGCTGGTGGGCACCGGTGGCCAGCACCCCCGTGTAGAACCAGGTGACCAGCACCGTCAGCGCCAGCGCCTCCAGCGCCGCCCGGGCGGGCACCCGCAGCGCGAGCAGCAGCAGTACGAAGAGGTGCGCGATCAGCCCGGCGGCCGTCCAGGGCCAGGTGAAGAGGGTGCCGTCCGCCGTACTTCCCCGGACCAGCCGGGCCGCCAGCGCCATCGCCCCGAGCGACAGCCACCACGCCGGGACCGGCCGCCGCAGCGCCAGCACCATGGCACCGGACTCGGCGAGGGCGAACAGGAAGGCGGTGCCGCCGTCCAGCCCGCCGTGCTCCCCGAGCTGGGCCGTGTCGCCGATGAGCACCCCGAGGGCCGCCAGGCAGACCGCGCCGTGCGGGACCCAGCGCAGCCAGACGGACGGCGGCAGCGGGTCCGCCCGCGCCGTCCACAGGTCGTCGCGCAGGACCCGCAGCCGGTGCCCGGCCCACGCGCGGACCCGCCGCGCACTCCCCCGTCCCCTCACGCCGCCACCCTAAGGGCCGTATCCTCGCGAGCCGTCTCCTCGCGGGCCGTATCCTCGCGGGCCGTATCCTCGCGGGCCGCCCGCCGGGACCGCCCCGGGCCGGGGCGCGGCGCGCGGCGGCCGGGGCCGTGCCCGGCGCGGCGGAAGGCGCTCCCGCAGACGGCCAGGACCAGCGCGAACACCGGCAGCCAGAGCAGCCGGGCGGCGATCCAGCCGGGGCCGGCGGGCGGGGTGTGCAGTCCGGGCAGGGGGCCCGCGGGGAGCCCGGTGACGGTGGTCGCCATCAGGGCCGTCTGGTGCCACAGGAAGACCGTCATCGCGGACAGGTTGAGCAGCGCCACCGCCGCCCAGGCCACCGGGCGGCGCATCGCCCGGCCCAGCCGCTCGCGCAGCAGCAGCGCCAGTCCGCACTGGGCGAGGCCGAAGGTGACGGCGGCGAGCGTCGGCGGGTTCAGGTTGGAGACGGCGGCGCCGGGCACCCCGACCATGGCCGCCGGGTAGCCCGCCCAGGCCACCAGCCCCGCGGTCGCCGCCGCGCCGCCGCCCAGCAGCAGCAGACCGGTGGAGCGCCGCTCCAGCTCGCCCCGGGTCCAGGCGGCGCCCAGGGTGTACGGCACCAGCCAGCCCGCGGCGAGGTTGATCCAGCCGATCCCCTCGGGACCGCCGAGCCCGAAGCGCACCAGGTCGACGTGGAGGACGACGGCCAGCGGCCACAGCGGGTGCAGCCGGGCCAGCAGCGGGGTCGCCGCCGTGAGCGCCGCGAAGACCAGCAGGAACCACATCGGGGAGAACGCCAGCCCCACCAGCGCGCGGACCGTCGGATACGGGGCGCCGCTCAGCAGCAGCGCCGCGGCCACCGCCGTCCACAGCGCGAGGAGCACCCCGGCCGGGCGGAACAGCCGCGCCAGCCGGGCCCGCAGCCACCGGCCGTAGCCGGTGCCCCGGGCCCGCGCCGCCGCGTACCCGCGGGTGGCGACATGGCCGCCGACCAGGAAGAAGACGGCGAGGGTCTGGAAGGTCCAGGAGACCGGGGCGAGCCACGGCATGGGTCCCAGCGGGCTGGCCGTACGAAGGTCCCCGCCGTCGGCGACCAGCGCGGTCACCAGCCAGTGGCCGAGGACGACCCCGAGCACGGCGCAGGCCCGCAGCGCGTCCACGGCCCGGTCCCGGGAGGGGGGCGTGGCGGCGTCGATCCGCCCGGCGGCCCGCCCCACCCGGCCCCGCACCGCACCGACGGCACGCGCCACGGGGGCGGACCGGGAGGCGGCGGGACCGGGCGCGACGGCGGTGCCCGGTCCCCCGCCGGACACGGCGGCGCCCGGTCCCCCGCCGGGCTCCGCGCACCCGGGCGCGGGCGCGGACGCGGGGGACGGGCGGGGGGTGCGGTTCGGACGGCGGGTGTCAGGCATCGGGGACCTCCGGGAACGTGCCGAGGGTGATGCGGGCGAGGCCGGCGAGGGAGCGGGAGCCGGGGGCGAAGTAGTCGCCGTGGCCGCCGTGGCCCGCGTCGAAGACCCGGGCACCGAACCCCGGGGAGACCGGGTCGGCGCCGAAGCCGACGGTGGCGCCGAACAGGGCGGCGCGGGTGTGCGGCACGTGCCGCGTCCAGTCGCCGCTGCTCCGGGCCGCCCAGACCCGGGCCCGCCCGCCCAGACCGGCGGCGGTGTCCGCGCCGGTGCCGGGGCTGCCGAGGAGGACGATGTCGCCGACGTCCAGGCCGGGTGCGGCCCGGCCGCAGACGACCGAGCCGTAGGAGTGGCAGAGCAGCGCGATCGGGGTGCCGGGCCGGGTCACCCCGCGCAGGGTGCCGACGAGGGCGCGCAGCGCGGGGGCGGCCTCGTCGGCGCGGCCGGTGGTGGCGACGGCGGCGCTGACCGTGCCGGGGGTCTCGTAGCCGAGCCAGGCCACCACCGCCGTGCGGACCCCGTCGGGGGCGTCGGCGGCCAGCCGCCGGTGCAGGGCGAGGGCGGCGTCGTGGAACCGGCCGTAGCTGTCGAGGCCGGTGTCGGCGCCGGGGACCAGGACGGCGACGCGGTCGGCGCGGGCCAGGTCGCCGAGGACCTCCGTGGCCAGTCCCGCGCCCCGGCCGTCGAAGGCGAGCAGGTGCCGGGAGGGCGCGGCCAGCGCCCGGTCCACCGCCGCGCGGCGGCGGTCGCCGTGTCCGGCCGCCATCCGGGACGCCTCGGCGGCGTTGGCCCGGTGCGCGGCGTAGGTCCGCTCCAGAGTGGCCGCCGTAGGGGCGGCGAGCGCGGCCGGGGCCGGGGCGGGCGTCCCGGGCCGCGCGGCGGCGGACAGCGGCACCACCAGGGCACCGGCGATCAGCAGGGCCGACGCGCCGCGCCGCGCCCCCGGCCACCGTCGCCGCCACCGCGCCGCCGCGCCCCGTCCCATGACCGCCCCCTCCCGGGAACCCGCCGACCGGGCCCCGTGGAAGGGACGTTAGGGAGCGGGCGGGGTAACCGGCGTCCCGCCGGGGGACTCGTCCGCCGCGTAGCTCTCAGGTACCACGGGGGGTACGGGGCCGCTCCGCCGGAGCCCCGACCGCCTCTGTCACCAGGCGAGTTGGGCGATCTCCTCGGCGACCACCGCGCAGGCGTCCGCCGCCGGGTCGATCAGCGGGAAGTGGCCCACGTCCTCCAGCAGGGTCACGCCCACCACCTCCCCGGCCCGCGCCGCGGCGTCGGCGTACGCCTCCGCCACCGCCTGCGGCACGACCACGTCGGCCCGGCCCTGGACGAGGGTGGTCGCGATGCCGGTGGGCAGCAGCAGCGCGGGGTCGGCACTGGGCCTCCGCCGCTCGAACAGCGCCTCCCCACCCAGCAGTTGACCTACCGCTCCACCGCACACGCCGAGCTTCGAGGCGACCTCGAAGTCCGCGATCGGGGCCAGCGCGACCACCCCGCGCAGGGGCGCCGGACGGTCGGTGCGCCAGGGCGCGTCGGCGGGCAGCACGTGCCGGGCGGCGG
Source organism: Streptomyces sp. SID8352 (assembly GCF_009862265.1). Taxonomy (GTDB): domain Bacteria; phylum Actinomycetota; class Actinomycetes; order Streptomycetales; family Streptomycetaceae; genus Streptomyces. The sequence goes on from NZ_WWGX01000100.1 coordinate 91,272, forward strand.
CCCAGAGGGCCAGGTGGGCGCCCGCCGAGTGCCCGGTGAGCACCGTGCGGCGCGGATCGGCGGCGGGCAGGTGCTCCCGGACCAGCGCGGGCAGGGCGTCCAGGGCGGCGGCGACGTCGTCGAAGGTGTCGGGCCAGCGTCCGGCGACCGGGTCGCCACCCGCCGTCCCCTCCGTGCCGCGCCGGTACTCGACGCTGGCCACGGCGAAGCCCCGGCCGGCCAGGAACCCGGCGAAGGGGCTGACGTGCCGCCGGTCGTACGGGGCCCGCCAGGCGCCGCCGTGCAGCACCGCCACCACCGGCGCCGGACCGCCCGCGCCGACCGCGCCGCGCGGTGCGTAGAGGTCGATCACCTGATCCGGATGACCGCCGTACGCGCAGGTGAGGTCGGGGTCGACGGGCGGGCGGGAGAGGGCTGCCCTCTCCTCCGCGGCGTCCCGCGCGGCGGCGGTACCCGGTTCTGCGGCGTCCGGCATGGTCAACCTCTCAGCGGGGGAACGGTGTTGACGGACCGTGGTGGGGGACTCGGCCGATGGCGGGACGGTATCAGGCCGATGACGTGCGCGAACACACGGATGTCACGCAGGGTGAGGGGTGGCCGGAACACTCCGGACCGCCCTCCGCGCGACGGCGGGCGCACCCCCCGCGCCACGGCTCCCGCACCGGGCGGTGGCGGTGCCCCGGGACGGCCCGGTCACCGGCGCCGGAGGCCGCCGCCCCGGCCCCGGCGCCAACGGCCGCGGAGCCGGGGGTGCCCCGCTCCGGACGGCGCCCGCACAGACGGCGATCACCGCGCCGGAGCGCGCCCCCACCGGCGGCCGGTCCGCGCCGCACCACCCGGCCGGTCTGCGCCGCACCACCCGGAGGGCCCGGTACGCACCGCCCGGCTCACCCGCGTCCGGCGCGCGTCCGGCGAGGCCCGCCGCCCCGCCGGACGCGGCCGCTCCCGGCGTCCGGGTCGCTCAGCCCACCACCTCCGCCAGCACCCGCGCGGCCCGCTCCGCGTCCGCGAAGCCCACGTACAGCGGGGTGAAGCCGAAGCGGAGGATGTCGGGCGCGCGGTGGTCCCCCACGACACCGCGCCCGATCAGCCGCCGCATGACGCCGCCCGCGTCCGACGGGCAGCGCAGCGCCACCTGGCTGCCGCGCTCGGCGTGCGCCTCGGGGGTGACGGACTCGACCCGCCCCGCGGGCACGTACTCCCCGACGCAGCGCAGGAAGAAGTCCGTCAGGGCGAGGGACTTGGCCCGCACCGCCGCCACGGACACCCCGTCCCACACCTCCAGCGCCGCCTCCAGGGCGAGCAGCGAGAGGATGTCCGGCGTGCCGACCCGGCCGCGCACGGCGCCCTCCGCGGGCTCGTACCCGGGCCGCATCCCGAACGGCTCGGCGTGCGAGTTCCAGCCGGGCAGCGGGGAGTCGAAGCGGTCCTGGAGGTCCCGGCGGACGTACAGGAAGGCGGGCGAACCGGGCCCGCCGTTCAGGTACTTGTAGGTGCAGCCGACCGCCAGGTCCACGCCGTGCGCGTCCAGCCCGACCGGCAGGGCGCCCGCGCTGTGGCACAGGTCCCACACGGTGTACGCCCCCGCCGCGTGCGCGGCGGCCGTGAGCGCGGGCAGGTCGTGCAGCCGCCCGGTGCGGTAGTCGACGTGGTTGAGCAGCACCGCGGCGGTGCGCCCGTCCAGCGCCGACGGCACCTCGGCCGGGGCGACCGGCCGCAGCCGGCAGTCCGTCAGCCGGGCCGCCGAGGCGGCGATGTAGCCGTCGGTGGGGAAGGTGGCGGCGTCGACGAGGATCTCGTCCCGGCCGCCCCCGTCCTCCCGGGCCATGCGCACGGCTGCGACCAGCGCCTTGAAGACGTTCACGCTGGTGGAGTCGCCCACCACGGTCTGCCCGGCCGCCGCGCCGACCAGCGGGGCGATCCGGTCGCCGACCCGCTCGGGCGCGGTCCACCAGCCGCCCTCCGTCCAGGAGCGGATGCGCAGTTCGCCCCACTGGCGGCGGATCACGTCCTCCATCCGGGCGGGGACGTGGGCGGGCAGGGCGCCCAGGGAGTTGCCGTCCAGATAGACCGCGCCGTCCAGGACGAAGCGGTCGCGCAGCCCGGCGAGCCCGTCGGCGGCGTCCCGCGCCTCCGCCTCGCTCAGCAGCTCAGACATGGGACCTCGCCGTCCACAGCTCGGGGAACACCTGGTTGCGGGCCCGCTTCTCCAGCCAGGAGACCCCGGCGGAGCCGCCGGTGCCGGTCTTGGAGCCCATCGCGCGGCGGGTGGCGACCAGATGGTCGTTGCGCCAGCGCCAGACCAGTTCGGCCACGTCGGTCAGGATCTCGCCCAGCCGGGCCACGTCGGTGTCGGCGTCACCGGCGTAGATCTCCGTCCAGGCCGCCTCCACCTCGGGCGACGGCTCGTACCTGCGGGTGACGTCGCGCGCCAGCACGGCGTCCGGGATCGCGTGTCCCCGCCGGGCGAGGTGGCGGACCACCTCGTCGTACAGGCCCGGCTGGTGCAGCGCCTTCTCCAGCTCGTCGTGGACGCGGGGCGAGCCCCGGTGCGGGACGAGCATGGACGCGGACTTCTCGCCGAGCAGGAACTCCATCCGGCGGTACATGGCCGACTGGAAGCCGGACCCCTCGCCGAGCGCCCCCCGGTAGGAGTTGAACTGCGCCGGGGTGAGCCGCGCGAGCGGCTTCCAGGAGGCGTTCAGCGCCTCCAGCTCGTACGTCGAGCGCCTCAGCGCCTCCGTCGCCGCGTCCACCCGGTCCTCGCGCAGTGCGCGGGCCGCGGTCTCCCACTCGTGGACGATGACGGTGAACCACAGCTCCATGACCTGGGTCGTGACCAGGAAGACCATCTCTCCGGGATCGTCGGAGAGGGTGTGCTGGAGATGGGTGAGCACGTCCGCCTTGACGTAGTCCTCGTACGGCGTGCTGCCCTCGAAGTCGAGGTTCGGGGCCTCGTGGGACATCGCTGTCTCCTGCGTGCTTTCGGGTAGCGGTCCGCCCTGCCGTTACCGGCACGGGGCCCCGGTCCCCACCGGCATACTCGGCAATCCTCGCAGGAAACCGCAAGGCCCGCTCCCCAGCGGGCCCCGCGGTGCGCGCGTCAGCCCAGGACGTCGGCCGCCTCGGCCGAGGAGTCGCGCAGGAATCCGGCGCAGCGCTCGTACTCCTCGTCCTCCCCGATGGCCCGCGCGGCGCGCGCGAGCGCGTGCAGGGCGCGCAGGAAGCCGCGGTTCGGCTCGTGCTCCCACGGCACCGGGCCGTGCCCCTTCCAGCCGGTGCGGCGCAGGGAGTCCAGGCCGCGGTGGTAGCCGGTGCGGGCGTAGGCGTACGACTCGACGGCGGCGCCCCGCTCGAACGCCTCGTCGGCGAGCCGGGCCCAGGCCAGCGAGGAGGTCGGGTACCGCGCGGCGACCTCGGCGGCGTCGGTGCCGGAGGCCAGCAGCTCGCGCGGGCCGGGGTCGTCGGGGAGGAGGGTCGGGGGCGGTCCCCCGAGGAGGTTCTCGTGAATGGCCATGGGGCCCAGTCTGCGCCATCCGGCGGAGCGGCGGGCACGCGGTCCCGCCCGGCACGCGACGGGGCCCGGCGCCGCGCGGTGCGGTGCCGGGCCCCGTGCGGTCCGCGGACTACTTGATCCGGGTGCCCGCCGAGCGCAGGTGGCCGCAGGCCTCGACGACGCGGGCCGCCATGCCCGCCTCGGCCAGCTTGCCCCAGGTGCGCGGGTCGTAGGTCTTCTTGTCGCCGACCTCGCCGTCGACCTTCAGGACGCCGTCGTAGTTGGTGAACACGTGGCCGACGACCGGACGCGTGAAGGCGTACTGGGTGTCGGTGTCGATGTTCATCTTGACCACGCCGTTCTCCAGCGCCGTCGCGATCTCCTCGGCGGAGGAGCCGGAGCCGCCGTGGAAGACGAAGTCGAACGGCTTGCTGCCGGCCGGGCGGCCGTACTTCGCGGCGACGCCCTCGTTCAGTTCCTTGAGCAGCTCGGGACGGAGCACCACGTTGCCCGGCTTGTACACGCCGTGCACGTTGCCGAAGGAGGCGGCCAGCAGGTAGCGGCCCTTCTCGCCGAGGCCGAGCGCCTCGACGGTGCGGACCGCGTCGTCGACCGTGGTGTACAGCGAGTCGTTGATCTCGTGCGAGACGCCGTCCTCCTCGCCGCCGGTCGGGGTGATCTCGACCTCAAGGATGATCTTCGCGGCGCGGGCGCGCTCCAGCAGCTCCTGGGCGAGGGCCAGGTTGTCCGTCAGCGTCTCCGCCGAGCCGTCCCACATGTGGGACTGGAACAGCGGGTCGCGGCCGGCCTTCACCCGCTCCTCGGAGACGGCCAGCAGCGGGCGCACGTACCCGTCGAGCTTGTCCTTCGGGCAGTGGTCGGTGTGCAGGGCGATGGTGACGTCGTACTTCGCGGCGACGATGTGCGCGAACTCGGCCAGCGCGACGGCGCCGGTCACCATGTCCTTGTTGTGCTGGCCGCCCAGGAACTCGGCGCCACCGGTGGAGATCTGGACGATGCCGTCGCTCTCCGCCTCGGCGAAGCCGCGCAGCGCCGCGTGGAGCGTCTGGGAGGAGGTCACGTTGATGGCCGGGTAGGCGAACCTGCCGGCCTTCGCCCGGTCCAGCATCTCGTTGTAGACCTCGGGAGTTGCGATGGGCATGTGTCCGCTCCTTGTATGTGCGGGTGGGCACGTACACCTGAGTCGACGCGACTCGGTACGTTTCTTTACGGCCCTGACCTGAACCTTGGGTGCGACGTCATCGTCGGCCCCATCCTCCCAGACGGAGGGGGATACTCCGAGCGGGCGTCCACGGACGCCCGCCGGATGTCGGCGCGGGCGTCAGTCCAGCCCCAGCTCGTCCTTGCCGAACGCGTGGCGGTAGGGCACCCCGGCGCCCCGCTCGATCTTCTCGGCGGCGCCCGTCGCCCGGTCGACGATCGTGACGACGGCGACGACCTCGGCCCCGGCCTCGCGCACGGCCTCGACGGCGGTGAGCGGCGAGCCGCCGGTGGTGGAGGTGTCCTCGACGACGACCACCCGGCGGCCCTTGATCTCCGGTCCCTCGACCCGGCGCTGCATGCCGTGCGTCTTGGCGGTCTTGCGGACCACGAAGGCGTCCAGCCGGCGGCCCCGCGCGGCGGCGGCGTGCAGCATGCTCCCGGCGACCGGGTCGGCGCCCAGCGTCAGCCCGCCGACGGCGTCGAACTCCAGGTCGGCGGTCAGGTCGAGGAGCACCTGGCCGACCAGCGGGGCGGCCTCTCCGTCGAGGGTGATGCGGCGCAGGTCGACGTAGTAGTCGGCTTCCAGGCCCGAGGAGAGGGTCACCCTGCCGTGCACCACGGCCTTGTCCTTGATCTGCTGCAGCAGTGCGCCGCGAACGTCTGTCATGGTGGCCAGCTTAGAGCCGCCGCCAGCTCCAGGTCGTCGCGGCCTCCAGCGGCTCCAGCGGTGTGACCAGGCGCGGAAGGGTGTTCAGCCCGTTGGGCGGCCCGGTCTGCGGCTCCACGCAGACGGCCTCCTCCTGCTCGTCGTAGACGACGACCCACCGCTCGGGGCCGGTCACCCGCAGCTCCAGCCGTGCGGGCCAGGTCAGGGTCACGTCGACGCCGTCGGGCATGCCGAAGCAGTCGTCCCAGGGACCCGGCCGGGGCTCGACGCGCCTCCCGGTGGGCAGGTGGTCGGCGCCGCGCTCCTCCTGCCAGGCCGGGTCGAAGGAGAGCCGCACGTCCGCGCCGTCCAGGCTGCGGCGGAACCAGGGGTGCCAGCCGAGCTGCGCGGGGAACGAGGACTCGTACGTCTCCACGGACATGGTCAGCGTCAGGGAGTCCCGGGCCAGGGCGATCACCTGGGTGACCCGGCCGGTGTACGGCCAGGGGTCGGTGAGGTCGTGGGTGAGGACGGCCTCGTCGGCGGTGACGCGGGCGGTGCGCCAGGCACCGTCGCGGGCGGTGCCGTGGATGGCGTGCGGCGGGGCGTTGAGCGGCATCCGGTGGACCACGGCGCCGTCCTGGAAACGGCCCTCGCGGATCCGGCCGCACCAGGGGGCCATCGGGAAGCAGCCGTAGCGCTCGCCCTGGCGGAGCAGTTCCGTGCCGCCGACGCGGAGCCCGCCGATCCGGCCGCCGTCGCCCGGCAGCACGGTCACCTCCGCGTCGCCCGCGGTCAGTGTGATGGGTTCGTTGCTCACGCCCCGACCCTACTGGGGTGATCAAGGCGCCCCCGGTCGCCGCACGGACGGCCCGCCCGAGGCGGTCCGCCGCCGTGGCGGACCGGCACCGCCCGGTGTGCGCGGACCGGCACCGCCCGGTGTGCGCGGACCGGCACCGCCCGGTGTGCGCGGACCGGCTCAGCGGCGCTTGCGCAGCGCCCGGCCGACCACGACCGCCGAGACCACGGCGAGCGCGGCCGCCGGGGCCGCCCAGCGCAGGGGGCTCGCGGCACCGGCCGCCTCGGGGGCGGGGACGGGGGCGTAGCGGCCCCGGGGCGGCGCGTGGTCGACCTCCTCTGCGCTGCGGCCGATCATCGTCCGCCGGGCGTGCGCGGCCTCGGCGGGCGGGACGGGGGCGTCCGGGGTGTCCTGGCCACCGGCGGCCCCACCGGTGTCGGCGGTGTCGGCGTCCTCGCGGTCGGGGGAGGACGGGGGCACCTCGGTGTCGAAGACGGAGGGCCGCCGGGCGGAGTCGGCATCGGTGTCGGAGCCCGAGTCCGAGTCGAGGTCGGCATCGGGACCCGGGCCGGAGCCGTCCCCGGGGGAAGCCCCGGAGCCCTTCTCCGGGCCGTCCCCGGACCCGTCCTCCGGGCCGTCCCCGGCGCGGGCGGCCGGGGTGTCGCCCGAGGGCGGTTTGGTCTCGCCGTCGGTGGCGGGCCCGGACCCGGAGCCGGTGTCCGAACCCTCGGAAGTGCCCCCGGAGGGGGCGTCCGGGTCATCGCCCGGGGCGGATCCGGTATCGCCGTCGGCGACCGTCCCGGACCCGGAGCCGGTCTCCGGGCCGCCCTCAGGGGTGCCCCCGGAACCGCCCTCCGGGCCGTGGCCCGGACCGGACCCGGCGGCGTCGGCGCCCGGCCCGGCGGCGGCATCCGCGGCGCCCGAGCCGCCCGGCCCGCCGGAACCCGCCCCGGTGGGCGCCGGTCCCCCGGGCACCCCCCGCCCGGCGGACCCGGAGCCGTCCGGCGCCGCCCGCCCGGAGCCGTCCCGTGCCGCTCCCCCGCCGGAGGCGCCCCGTGCCGTGTCCGCGTCCCCGGCCGCACCCCTGCCCAGGTTCGCCGCGAAGCGCTCCAGGAGCCGGGTCAAGGCCGAGGCCACCGCGTCGGCGGGGAGTTCCGTGACGCGCCCGTCCGCCGTCGCGGTGCCGCCGACGGTGAGCACGCTGCCCCCGTCGGCGTCCCGGACGCGCAGGGTGAGGGCGAGGTCGACCGTGCCGCTGCCGCGCGACTCGACGGCTTCGCCCTCCGCGGCGTACCCGCCGTCGTCCCGCGCGAAGACCCGCAGGGAGCCCCGGTAGGTGATGGAGTGGCCGCCGACCCGCACCTTCAGCCGTCCCGCGACGGGCTCGGCCCCGGCGTCCTGCTGGAGCCCCGGGACCGCCCGCGCGACCCGTACGGGGTCGGCCAGCGCGTCCCTGAGCCGCTCGGCCGGAACCGGAACGAACACCTCATGCTCCATGTCACGGCACCCTACCCACCGGGCGCCCGGCCCACCCCCCGTGGGCGCCAAGTCGTCGGCCGCACCGCGCCCCACCGCCCCCACCGCGCCCCGCTTCCGTGGGGCGCCCTCCCGGGCCCCGCACCGCCGGGGGCCGTCCCGCCGCCCCCGCGCCGCCGGAGGACGTCCCGCCGCCCCGCGTACCGTCAGTGGCGCGGATGCACCAGCGTCGACGGCGGCAGCCCCGGCACCCTGGTCCCCGCGGCCGAGGCAGCGGCGGCGGCCAGGGAGCCCGGGGTGAGCGTCAACGGCCGCACGTCCGCCGGGAGGCGCAGCGCGGGAGCCCGGCCGCCCTCGGCGGCGAGCAGGAACCCCCAGTCCCCCGGCGCCCCGGGGGCCGCCGCGGCGGGGCCGGCGAGGCGGTACGCGGTGGCGCTCAGCCCCGCCGCGCGGAGCGTCGCGTCGACCGTCCAGAACGCCCGGGGGCGGCGCAGCACCGGCCCCGCGTGCACGGCCAGCCGCCCACCGGGGGCGAGCACCCGCCGGGCGATCCCGTAGAACTCCTGCGAGTACAGCTTCATGCCCTCGGTGACGCCCGGACCGGGCAGGTCCGAGACCACCACGTCGTAGCCGCCGGTGGCGGTCGCGCGCAACCGTCCGAAGGCGTCGGGGCCGGCGACGCGCAGCCGGGGGTCGTCGAGGGCGTGCTCGTTGAGCGCCGACAGCCCCGGGTCCCGCCGGGCCAGCCGCACCAGCCCCGGATCGGCCTCGACGAGGTCGACCCGCCGCACGTCGCGATGGCGCAGCACCTCCCGGGCGGCGAGGCCGTCACCGCCGCCGAGGATCAGCACCCGGGCGTGCGGGCCCGCCATGGCGGGCTGGACCAGCGCCTCGTGGAAGCGCCGCTCGTCACCGCCCCCGGCGCGGGACCGCCCGTCGAGGAACAGGCCGAGGGGCCGCCCGCCCGTGCCGCCCGCCAGGACGACCTCCTGGAGCCCGGTGCGCAGGGCCACCCGGACGTCCGGCCCGAACATCGCCCGCCGCGCGGCGTGCTCGAAGTCGTCGGCGAGCACGGTGGCGCAGGCCAGCACGGCGAGGACGACGACGTTGACGGCGATCAGCAGCCTGCGCGCCCGGCGGCTCAGGTCCCGCCGGAACAGGCCGAGGACCAGGGCGGCGCCGACGGCCGCGTTGACCGTGCCGGTGACCAGCGCCCCGGTGAGCTGCCCCAGGAAGGGCAGCAGCACGAACGGGAAGGCGAGGCCGCCGACGAGCGCGCCGACGTAGTCCGCCGCGAACAGGTCGGCGACCGCGCCGCCCGCGTCCTGCCGCCGGATGCGCTGGATCAGCTCCATCAGCAGCGGCACCTCGGCGCCGATCAGCAGGCCGATGGCGAGCGAGAAGGCGACCAGCAGCACCCGCGGCCCGTCGGCCCAGAGCCCGCCCCATCCGCCGGTCCAGGCGAAGACCGCGTAGAGGACCATGGCGCTGGAGCCGCCGACCAGGGCCAGCACCGCCTCGACGGCGCCGAAACCGGCCGCCGCGTACCTCCGCAGCCGCTTGGCGGCCAGGGAGCCGATGCCCATGGCGAAGACCATGACGGACAGCACGATGGACGCCTGGGTGACCGAGTCGCCGATCAAGTACGAGGCGAGGGCAACGAGTTCGAGCTCGTACACCAGGCCGCAGGCGGCGCAGACGAACACCCCGGCGAGCACCAGGAACCGCCCGGTGCCCGGCCGCACGGGCAGCCACGGCACCGCCCCCGCACCGGCCTCCCCCACCCCGGCCGCCCGCGCCCCGGCCTCCCCCGTCCCGGCCGCACCCGCGCTCGGCCCGTCGGCACCGGCCGCCTCCGCACCCGCGCCCGGCGCGTCCACGTCCTCACCCGCCGGGCCTTCCTCCGTCCCGGGGCCGCACGCGCCCGCACCGGCGGCGGTGTCGCCGTCGGCACGGTCACCGGGGCCGACGGCCCGGGAGCCGTGCGGGGCGGACGCGTGCGATTCGATCACGCAGTGACGTTACGTCACGACATGGTCGCACTTCGTCACCCACACGTGTAGAGCTGCGGTCCACCGGCATCGTCGGGTTTATCCCGCCGCCACCCCGGAAGGCCGGTGCCAGGCCGTCGACGGCAGCCGCACACCCACCCTGGTCCTGGTCGCCACCAGCTGTCCGTCCTGCGGGTAGGCGTGCCAGGTGCGCCAGTGCACACGCCCCTCGTGCCGGTGCGCCAGCAGCGCCGTGAAGGCGTGCGGACTGCCCGGGAACACCCCGATCAGACCGTGCGGATGGTCGGAGACCAGGGCCAGCAGCTCCTGGGCGCGGCCCGCGAAGGAGCCCGGGGTGAGGATCTCCACCCGGGCGGCGAACTCGTACTCCCAGTCGCCCACCCGCTTGGCCACGCCCAGCGGGAGGGGGGTGCTGCTGCCCGGAATGCACGCCACCGTCTCCGAGCACGTGCCCCTCTCCTCCTCCAGCAGGACTTGGTGGGACGCCCCGAGCAGTCTCAACTGAAGTTTCGCGCCGCGCAGTTCGAGATCGAGACTGGCCAAAGCGGGCAGTGGCTCACGCCCGAGGGCCCAGGCGAGATCGGCGGCACGGGTATCGGTGTAGGAGGTCTTCAGGGTCGTGAGCATGGAACGGCTCCGCAGGCACGCATGGAGAGGAAGCGGGCCGGCGCGCCTGTCGCCGAGGGCGCGGCCCGGTCAGCCCGTCCGACCGGTCGGAAGAGGCCAACAGGTCGTCGGATGGGCTGGGTTGATAGGTGAGAGCGAATCACGAACTGCGGGACCGCCACAGTGTTTTTACCCAACTTCATAGGGTTTCCATCCGTCAGAGGGCTCCCCAGCTCACTTGTTCAACCCTCGCGCGCCCCCTGTTCCGCCGGTGCGCGCCGTCCCGACGCGAGCGCCCGCCGGGTGGTGTTCCCGGCAGACGTTTCCGGCCATGACGCGGGCGGGTGGAGCGCGGCGCGGACGCGGCGCCGCGAGCGGGAGATGGCCGGATACGGCGGGTCCCGCCCCGGCGGCACGTGACCGCCGGGCACGGACCGTGGCCGCCCGGCCCGACCCGTGCGGCCACCCGGCACGGCCACGCGTGACACCGCCCCTGCGGGACGCGACACGGCCACGCGTGGCACCGCCCCCGCGGGACGCCGCACACCCGGTACGGCGACCTGTGACCGCTGTGGACGGGTGGTGGCCGCCCGGCTCACCCGGTGACGCCGCCGCCCGTGTCGCCGTATGCCACCGCGTGCCCCCGCATCCGCCCCGGGGCCCGACCCCGTGGCCGCCGCCCCCGTCGGACGCGCCGGGTACGGTCCGCGGCGGCACGTGACCGCCGGGCCGGGGCCGCGGTGGCCCGGCGCACCCGGTGCGGCCGCCGGGCTGCGGCCTCGCGGTCCGCCGGTCGGGGCCGTGTGATCGCGTGGCCGTGTGGCCGTGTGGGGTCCCGCCGAGTGGTGTAGCCGATCAAGCGGGCGGAATCTCCAGGTCGCGACCCGGATCGCCCTCGCCGGAGGCCCCGTTGAGGCTCGCCGGGCCGGGACCAGCGGTGATCGCACGACGGCCGGCTGCGGCACGTACCGGACGGCTCCAGGGCGGAAGCGACGGACCGTGATCGGCTACACCACAACCGGGGACACGACCGTGTGGCCGTGTGGCCGTGTGGCCGCACCCGAACGTCCGGGACCACCGCGCCGGACCACCGCGCCGGACCGCCGGGCCGGTGGACCACCGGGCCGGCGCCGCATCCTCCGCGTCGCCCGTCACTGGCCCTGGAGCGGTGAGGTCACAGGCGCCCTTGAACGTCTCGCACACCTGCCGGTCCGGATGCCCGGCGCGGGAGCCGGTACGGGCCCGTGCGGTCCGGCCCGGCAGACCTTGGGCAAACGGCCCGTGCGGCCCGGCAGGACTACGACAGCGAGCCCGTCCGTCTCGACAGGACCCCGGCAAGCAGCCCGTGCGCCCCGACAGGCCCGCGGCAAACGGCCCGCGCGGCCCGGCAGGACTACGACAGCGAGCCCATCCGGCCCGGCAGGACCGCCGCAGCGGGCCGGCGCAGCAGGGGCAGCGGGCCCCGCACGGTCCCGCGCGGCTGCGGACGTGCGGACGCGGCCCCCGTGCGGGCCACCCGCGCGGCGGAGCCGACCGCCCCGTGTCGGTCGGCTCCGTCCCGCGTCAGTCGCCCCCGCCCCCGCATCCGCCCCCGCAGGACGAGCCACCCCCGCAGGACGAACCGCCGTGGTGCCCGCCCCCGGACGAGTCGCCCGAGCCCCCGGCCCACCAGCTGTCCCCCGACCCGCCCTCGGATCCCCCGCCCCCGCCGGCGTCACCGCCGGAAGCGCGCGAGCGCGCGGCGCGGCTCCCCCGCCGCCCGCCGCCGCCCCGCCGTGCCCGCGCGGCGGACGCCCTGCCGCGCACCGTGGACAGGACACCGAACACCACCAGAATGACGATCGCCGCCAGGATGAAGCCGAGGAACATGGCGCCGTCCTCCTTCCGATTCCCCCGAAGCGACCCCCCGTGGGCGCCCCGCACGCGTTGCGTGCCCCGGGGATGCCCTCCCTGCGCACCGCTCAAAGCCGAGTTGAGCAACTTCTGAGCATCCTCGCGCCGAAACACCCCCTGACCTGGGCGGAAGCGGACCGGGGGAAGGCCCGCGCACGGCAGGCCCAGGCGGCCGGGCCCCCGCGCGGCACCGGGCGCGGCGGCCCCCGGACACCCCTGCCGCGTGGGCGGGTTGAGGACCGGAGGGCTTCGGCGCAGGATGGCGGCCATGACCGCCATGAACCGCAGCGACCGCCCGCTCCTCAACCGCCGGCTCGCGGAGTTCGGCACGACGATCTTCGCCGAGATGTCCGCCCTGGCCGCGCGCACCGGGGCGATCAACCTGGGCCAGGGCTTCCCCGACACCGACGGCCCCGAGGAGGTCCGCGAAGCGGCCGTACGGGCCCTGCGCGACGGGCGCGGCAACCAGTACCCGCCGGGGCCCGGCGTCCCCGAACTGCGCGAGGCCGTCGCCGCCCACCAGCTCGCCCGCTACGGCCTCTCCTACGACCCCGGCACCGAGGTGCTGGTCACCGCCGGGGCCACCGAGGCCATCGCCGCCGCCCTGCTCGCCCTGGTCGAGCCCGGCGACGAGGTCGTGGCCCTGGAGCCCTACTACGACTCGTACGCGGCGAGCATCGCCATGGCGGGCGGCACCCGTGTGCCCGTGACGCTGCGCCCCCACGACGGCGCCTTCCGGCTCGACCTGGACGAACTGCGCGACGCGGTCACCGACCGCACCCGGCTGCTGCTGCTCAACACCCCGCACAACCCGACCGGCACCGTCCTCACCCGCGAGGAGCTGGCCGCCGTCGCGGAGCTGGCCGTCGAACGCGACCTGTTGGTGGTCACCGACGAGGTCTACGAGCACCTGGTCCTCGACGGCCCCGGACACGTGCCGCTGGCGGGCCTGCCGGGGATGCGCGAGCGCACGCTGACCATCTCCTCCGCCGGGAAGACCTTCTCCTTCACCGGCTGGAAGGTCGGCTGGGTCACCGGCACCCCCGCCCTCGTCACGGCGGTCCGCTCGGCCAAGCAGTACCTCACCTTCGTGGCCTCGGGCCCCTTCCAGTACGCCGTGGCCGAGGCGCTGGCCCTGCCCGACGCCTACTTCACCGACCTGCGCGAGAGCCTGCGGACCAAGCGGGACCTGCTGGTCACGGGGCTGACGGAGGCGGGCTTCGGCGTCTTCCGCCCCATGGGCACCTACTTCGTCACCACCGACATCCGCCCCCTGGGCGAGAGCGACGGCTTCGCCTTCTGCCGCGCCCTGCCCGAGCGCGCGGGCGTCGTCGCCATCCCCAACGCGGTCTTCTACGACCACCGCGAGGCGGGCGCCCCCTTCGTCCGCTTCGCCTTCTGCAAGCGCGCGGAGATCCTGGAGGAGGCGGTGACCCGCCTCAAGCGCCTGTCGTCCTGACACCGGCCCCCACCGCGCGGGCGCCCCGGAGACACACGGGAGCCCGGTGCGGGCGTCGGCCCGGGGGCCGGCGTCCGTACCGGGCTCCCGGTGGCGGTGCGGAGTGCCGGGGAGCTAGGGTCTTTCGTTTGGATCGGGCCGGATCAGGGAGCGGGGTCTGGCGCCGTGCGTCGCAAGGCGGAGGAGGGAGTCAGGGCGGAGCCCTGGCGACCGACGACAACGCGGCGAGGTGCGACGCCGGGGCCCGCGAGCCCGGCATGATCCAAACGAGAGGCCCTAGGCGTCGTCCCCGTCGGCCGCGTCGGGGCCGGAGCCCTCGATGTCCTGCTCCAGACCGAGCTGCTCCACCAGCCACCGGTCGAACTCGATGGCGGCGCGCACCCAGCTCACGGTCGAGGAGATGAAGTGCTCCAGGCTGACGCCCATGCCGATGAGCATCTGCGCCTCACCGATGAGGCGGACGGTGCCGTCGTCATGGGTGTGGGTGTAGACCTTGGGCCACAGGGTGCGCCGGTTCCAGTCGTCGATGGACTCCAGGAGCTGCGGCTTCACGTCGATCGTGTGGGGGCGGTCGAAGAACGTCCGCACCGAGAAGACCTGCTGGTCGCCCTCGCCGCGGAACATGAAGTAGGTGCGGAACTGCTCCCACGGCGCCGCGAGGTCGCCCTCGTCGTCGACGACGTACTTCAGCTCCATCTGTTCCAGGAGCTGCTTCACGAGATCCTGGTCCGGGACGACGGGGCCCGCCGGTCCTTGGGGCTGCGGGTCGGGCTTGCCCCCGAAGTTCGGAATCGAGGACGGGTCGATGCTCACCGTGATTTTCCCTTCGTACGGATCAGGCCATCCTCCCCCATGCGGGGAGGGGGGTGGCAAGCCCGCCGCACGCCCGCCGGGGCAGGAAGGCTCGATCCGGCCGCCCGCGGCCGGGCGCCGGACGCCCCGCGCGGGTGTCCCCGCGCGGGGCGGGGGCACCCGGCCGGGCGCACGGGCCGCGCGCCCGGCCGGAGCGGGCTACAGGGTCTTGCCCCCGGCCGGGCCGACGATCAGCTCGTCGCCGAAGCGGTCGACGCGGACCGTGTCGCCGTCCTTGACCTCCCCGGCGAGGATCTCCCGGGCGAGCCGGTCGCCGATGGCGGTCTGCACCAGGCGGCGCAGCGGCCGGGCGCCGTAGGCCGGGTCGTTGCCCTCGTCGGCGAGCCACTCCAGGGCCCCGTCGGTGACCTCCAGGGTGAGCCGCCGGTCCGCGAGCCGCCGGGCCAGGGCCTCGGTCTGGAGCCGTGCGATCCGGCCCAGCTCCTCCTTGCTGAGCGCGGAGAAGACCACGAGGTCGTCCAGCCGGTTCAGGAACTCCGGCTTGAAGGAGGCGCGGACGACCTCCAGCACCTGCTCCCGCTTCTCCGCCTCCCCCGCCACCGGGTCGACCAGGTACTGGCTGCCCAGGTTGGAGGTGAGGACGAGGATGGTGTTGCGGAAGTCGACGGTGCGGCCCTGGCCGTCGGTGAGCCGGCCGTCGTCGAGGACCTGGAGGAGGATGTCGAAGACCTCCGGGTGGGCCTTCTCCACCTCGTCCAGCAGCACCACGGTGTACGGGCGCCGCCGCACCGCCTCAGTGAGCTGACCGCCCTCCTCGTAGCCGACGTAGCCGGGCGGGGCGCCGACCAGCCGGGCCACGCTGTGCTTCTCGCCGTACTCCGACATGTCGACGCGGACCATGGCCCGCTCGTCGTCGAAGAGGAAGTCGGCGAGCGCCTTGGCCAGTTCGGTCTTGCCGACGCCGGTCGGGCCGAGGAACAGGAAGGACCCGGTGGGCCGGTCGGGGTCGGCGATCCCGGCGCGGCTGCGCCGCACCGCGTCGGAGACGGCCCGGACGGCCTCGCCCTGGCCGATGAGCCGCCTGCCCAGCTCCTCCTCCATCCGCAGCAGCTTCTGGGTCTCTCCCTCCATCAGCCGCCCGGCGGGGATGCCGGTCCAGGAGGCGACGACGTCGGCGATGTCGTCCGGACCGACCTCCTCCTTGACCATGGTGTCCCGGGCGGCCTCCTCCTCGGCCTCGGAGGCTGCCTCCAGATCGCGCTCCAGGGCCGGGATCTCGCCGTAGAGCAGCTTGGAGGCGGTGTCGAAGTCGCCGTCGCGCTGGGCGCGTTCGGCCTGCCCGCGCAGTCCGTCGAGCCGTTCCTTCAGCTCGCCGACGCGGTTGAGGGACTGCTTCTCCTTCTCCCAGCGGGCCGTGAGGCCGCGCAACTCCTCCTCCTTGTCGGCGAGATCGCGGCGCAGCCGCTCCAGGCGCTCGCGGGAGGCCGGGTCGGTCTCCCTGCCGAGGGCCAGCTCCTCCATCCTCAACCGGTCCACGGCGCGCTGGAGTTCGTCGATCTCCACGGGCGAGGAGTCGATCTCCATGCGCAGCCGGGAGGCGGACTCGTCGACCAGGTCGATGGCCTTGTCGGGCAGGAAGCGGGAGGTGATGTAGCGGTCGGAGAGGGTCGCGGCGGCCACCAGCGCGCTGTCCGCGATCTGTACCTTGTGGTGAGCCTCGTAGCGGCCCTTGAGCCCGCGCAGGATCGCGATGGAGTCCTCCACGCTCGGCTCCGCCACCAGCACCTGCTGGAAACGGCGCTCCAGGGCGGGGTCCTTCTCGATCCGCTCCCGGTACTCGTCGAGGGTGGTCGCGCCGACCATGCGCAGTTCGCCGCGGGCGAGCATCGGCTTGAGCATGTTCCCGGCGTCCATGGCGGAGTCGCCGCCCGCCCCGGCGCCGACGACGGTGTGCAGCTCGTCGATGAAGGTGACGACCTGCCCGTCGGAGTCCTTGATCTCGGCGAGGACGGTCTTCAGCCGCTCCTCGAACTCGCCCCGGTACTTGGCGCCCGCGACCATGGCGCCGAGGTCCAGGGAGACGAGCCGCTTGTTGCGCAGCGACTCCGGCACGTCGCCCTTGACGATGCGCTGGGCGAGCCCCTCGACGACGGCGGTCTTGCCCACGCCGGGCTCGCCGATGAGGACGGGGTTGTTCTTGGTGCGGCGGCTGAGCACCTGCACCACGCGCCGGATCTCCTGGTCGCGCCCGATGACCGGGTCGAGCCGGCCCTCTCGGGCGGCGGCGGTGAGGTCGGTGCCGAACTTCTCCAGCGCCTTGTACTGCCCCTCGGGATCCGCGGTGGTCACGCGGCGCCCCCCTCTCGTCGTACGGAATGCCTCCTGGAGCCGCTGCGCTCCGGCGCCCTGCTCCTGGAGCACCTCACCGGCCGCGCCGCCCTTGGCGGCGATGCCGATGAGCAGGTGCTCGGTGGAGAGGTACTCGTCGCCCAGCTCCCGGGCGCGGGCCTGCGCGTCCGCGACCACGGCGAGCATCTCGCGGCTGGGCTGCGGCGGCGCGACCGTGGACCCGGTCACGCTGGGCAGCCCGGCGAGGATGCGCTCGGCGCCGGAGCGCACGGCCGCGAGATCGGCCTCGGCGGCGGCGAGCAGGTCGGTGATGTTCTCGTTGTCCTGCCCCTGGAGCAGAGCCAGGAGCAGGTGGGCGGGGGTGAGGTCGGGGTGCCCCTCGGTCACGGCCCGGCTGCTGGCCGCGTTGATGGCGTCCCGGCTCCGGTTGGTCAGCTCGGCGTCCACGGTGCGGTTCTCCTCCTGTGTCCTCGGGCTCGGCTGCGTCTCCCAGTGCTGACTCAGTCAGCGTGCACAAACTTGAGTCTATTCCACTCAAGGCCGTTTCGGCACGGTCCCCTGCCCAACGACACCGGAACCGTTCCGGGACACGGCCGCGCCGCGGCACCGCGGGGCGGCGCCGCGGGGCGGCGCCGCGGCCGGGCCAGGAGGAGTACCCGCCACACGCGGGAACGAGGAGGGGGCGCGCGACGAAGGGTGCGCACGGCGGAGGGGGTGCGCGGCGAAGGGGGTGGGCGGTGGAGGGCGCAGGCGGGGGCGCACGCGGAAAGGGCACGGCCGGGGAGCGCGGGCGGAACCCGGCGGGCGCGAGCGGGAGGAGCGCCGGGCGCGAGGGGTTTTCCGGCCATTGCCGGGACGGACGCGGGCGACGAGGTCCGGCGCGGGGGCGCGGAGGAGCCCCGCGAGGGCCGCCGGGGACCGGACGGGGAGGGGGTGCCGAAGGGTCCGGAGCGGGCGAAGCCGTCCGAAAACAACAGCGGCGTCACCGTGTTCAGGTCACGGTGACGCCGCTGCGGGGGGAAGCACCTGAGCGATGTGTTGCGACGGGGGAATCGCGTCAGGCACTGCGGGGGGTGGCTGTGGTGGTCCTCGTACCGGAGGTTTCGGGCTGGGGGAGGCTCTGGTCCCGCTGGTCGAGGTTCACGAAGATCATGCCGTACCGGATGGCACACCGGACCGGCTGCGGCGCACCCCGGGGCCGCCGCAGGCACCGGTAGGCCCGCACGTCGCCGTCCTCGTCCAGGGTGACGACGACCGGCTCGCCGAAGACGGTCACCATGAGCGAGTCACCGGGGTGGGGGATCGCGGTGACCAGGTCGATGAAGTGCCAGCCAGAGCGGTACGCGGTGGCCATCTCTCGCCGGAAGGAACGGTCGTCGGGTGGAGTGGTCATCGCGATCAGTCCCACACGGTGTCGATCGGAAGGGGCACCGGCCCACCGCCCTTGACAGCGGTCACCGCGGAGTGGGCACCGCCCACCCCGTGCTCACCACTCGCCCCGCTCGAGAGGCCGGCCGGCACACCGAAGGCCACGATGGCGGAGAAGGTGGCAACCAACACCGAGCGAAGCATTCTCATACGCATAGTCGGCTTCGTCCTCACTTGATGGTCCCTCATTCCCCCGTCCGATAAGACGATGGCTCATTCAGGCACATCATGGCCACACAATCAGTGCATCATGTTCCTGCATGTTCAGGACCCTGGGGGGTGGATAGTCAGTGCCAAAAGGGACGAATCCGGAGCATCCCCATTCGCCATCCAAGCTCTGCCCGCAGGGCAGCCGCCTCTACGCAGACGCCCTCAGGGCCGGCCGCGTGCCCAGAGCCGACGTCGAGGCCGCTCCGTGCCTGGTGGACCAGGGGTTGCTGCGCCTCGACCCGGATGACGACGAGTGGATGCGTCCCGTTCCACCCTCGATCGCCCTCGCCCAGCGGCTCCATCCGATCGAACGCCAGATCCACGAGCACCACCGGCGGTCCATCGCCCTGGCGGAGCTGTTCGAACCGTTCATGGGCATCAGTACCCAGGAGACCAGTCCCGCCCACTCCATCACGGTCCTGGAGGGGCTCGACCGCATCAACGCGGCCCTCGACCTCGCCACGGCGCAGTGCCACACCGAGGTGCTGACCGTGCAGCCCAGCAGCCACCGCCGCCCCGAGAAACGCCTGATGGAGGGGCTGGAGCGGGACAGGCCGCTGATCGAACGCGGTGTGCGCATCCGGACGCTCTACCAGCACACCGCCCGCTACAGCCCCGACCGGCTGGCCTACGCCGACCAGTTCACGGACGGGAAGGTCGAGTACCGCACCATCGACGAGCTGGTGGAACGCCTCATCATCTGCGACGAGACCGTGGCGTTCATCCCCGTCCGCGAGGACCGCCAGGTCGCCCTGGAGCTGCGTCACCCCGGACTCGTCCAGTACCTCGTCCGCGTCTTCGAGTTCATCTGGAACCGCGCCGTACCGCTCAGCGCCGGAGCGCCCTACGAGGCCGACTCGGGCGGCATCACCGAGATCCAGCACTCCATCGCCAAGCTCCTCGTCGAGGGCTACGTCGACGAGGCCATCGCCCGCCGCCTGGGGATGAACGTCCGCACCTGCCGCGCCCACATCGCCAAGCTTGCCCATCTCCTGGGCAGCGGCAGCCGGGCCCAACTCGGCTACCTGATAGCCCAGTCCGGAATCCTCAGAAAGGACAACTGAGCCCCGGGAGGAGAGCCCCGCGTGACCGCAGAGGCCCACCGCGACGCACCGGACGGGCCGTGCGACACCCACCGCGCCCTCCGCACCACCGCGCCGCGCGAAGCGCCCGCCCCGTTCCCGGCACGGACACGGCCCCGCCACCGGCGGGCCACGGGCCGCTCCCGCCACGCGCCCCCGGCCGCACCGTCCCGTACCGGCACACCGCCACCCTGCGGGCCGCGCGGAGACGAGCATTCCGGAGCGGCTTCGCGGAACCCTCCGCACCGCCCGCTCCCGCACCGCCGTACCCGCCGCCACCCGCGGCGGCGGGCGCCGCACACCTGCGGCCGCCGCACGGCGGACCCACCACGACCAAGGAGGGGAACCGATGACAGGCCCACATCCGGTACACGGACCCGAAGAGGTGTGCGCCGCGGGCATGCGGCTGTACCGGCAGGCACTGAAGGACGGACACCTGGCGGCACCGGACGCCGACGCGGCGCCCTGCCTGCTCACATCCGGTCTGCTCCACCCGGCGCCCCTGCGCCCCGGCATACTCGAACCGGCCCCTCCGGTCACCGCGCTGCACGGCCTGCTGCGCGCCTCGGGCCGGCGCATCGCCGACGAACGGCGCCGCGAGGAACGACTGGTGGAGGAGTTCGGCCCGCTCCTGGACGAGATGTCCGACACGGGGGCGAGCACCACCACACTGCTGCCGGTCTCGGGCAAGGAGCAAATCAGCCGGGCCATCGCCGAGGCCCTGTCCCAGGCCACCGAGCAGGCCCTGACCATCCAGCCCTACCTCGGCTCCAACGCCCCGCCCGTCCAGGACAGCGAACGGTCCCTGGCCCGGGACCAGGCGTTCCTGGACCGCGGCGGCCGCATCCGCACCCTCTATCAGCACACGCACCGTCACGCGCCGCACGTCCTCGCCCGCTACGAACGCCTCACGGGTGATGTCCAGGCGCGCACCCTCGACGAGGTCACCGAGCGGCTGATCGTCGTGGACGACACCGTCGCCTTCATCCCCGCCAGCCCGGACCGCTCCAGCGCGCTGGAGATCCGCCACCCGGCCCTCATCGCCTACTTCACCAACACCTTCGACCGGCTCTGGCAGCTGGCCGTCCCCATGCACCCCCGGGCCGTGCGGCAGGCCACCCTCAACGGCGTCACTCCGCGCCAGCGGGCCATCGCCAACCTCCTCGTGGAGGGCCACACCGACTCCGCGATCGCCGACCGCCTCGGCATGAACGTCCGGACCGCCCGCGTCCACATCGCCAAGCTCGCGGCCATCCTCGGCAGCGAGAGCCGGGCCCAGCTCGGCTACCTCATAGGACGGTCGGGGATTCTGGAGCAGGCGCCCGGGGCGCCGTGACGACCGGTGCCGGCGGATGCGGACCGTCCAGGCCCACCTGGGCGATCCGCACGCCGAGCTGGGTCCTGCTGGCCGCGCCCAGGGTCTCCGAGAGACGGGCGATGTGTGTGCGGGCCGTCCGGACGCTGATCCCCAGCCGCTCCGCGATCACCGCGTCCTGGTGGCCCTCGGCCAGCAGCGCCGCGATGGAGCGCTCGCGGTGGGAGATGCCCTCGATCCCGGTGTCCGGGAGCGGCGTGGTCAGCGGGATCGCCAGCCGCCACATCCGCTCGAAGACGGTGGCCAGGTAGGAGATCAGCGCCGGGTGCCGCAGCTCCAGCGCCATCGTGCAGTCGGCGTTGGCGGGGATGAAGGCCACCGTGCGGTCGAAGAGGATGAGCCGGTCCAGGACCTCGTCCAGGGTGCGGGCCTCCACCGTGTCGCCCATCAGCTCCAGGTAGTTGAGCAGACCCTGACCGTGCCGGGCCACATGGGTGTACAGGTCCCTCATCCGCACCCCCCGCCCGCGCAGCGCCAGCGCCCGGTGCAACCCCTCGGACAGCTCGGCCTCCCGCCGGATGCCGCCGGGCTGCACCGTGAGCACTTCCTTCGTGCAGACCCTGGTCGCCTCGTCCATCGCGGCCTGGATGCGGGAGAGCCCGTCCAGCACCCTGATCGCCGTGCCCTCCGCGGCGGCCGGCGCCCGGAGCGGCCCGCCCAGCCCCGCGTACACCTCGAACGCCTCCACCGCCGAGCCCACCCGCCGCTGGCTGGCGCTGACCTCGTCGTACACCTCGCGCAGCAGCCGGGTCATCACCTCCTGCGGCGACGTCGGCACCAGCCAGTCCATGTCGTCCGGGTCGGGGTGCAGCAGCGCCAGTTCCAGCAGACAGGGCACCGGCTCCGCGTCGGCCCGCGGGACCCGCCCGCGCCGCACGGCACGGGAGTACACGTGGTCCCCGGCCCGGCACAGCCGGTCGGCACCGTGGGGATGCTGCTCCGTTCCGCGCTCGGCCATCGCCCATCCCACCCCCGGTTCCGGCTCCTTCCGCAGCGCAACTATGCGCGGCCGGGACGGGGTCCGCAACACGGCTTCACCCCGGCGGGCAGCGGACATATGCCGAAACGGGCTTCTTTGTACGTCCTCCCCTTCTCCTCGTTGCAACAAGCTGAAGGTGTCGGGGCGGTGCGCGGACCCTGCATGCTGACCCCGGCGGCGCCGGGCCCGTTCCCACCGCGCACCCGCCCGTGGCACCCGCCCGGGCCGGTACCGGGGCGCCGCCGCGGGCTGTCGACGGAGTGCCGACGGAGTGACCGGGAGGGACCGACCATCGTGATACGCGTGAGCGTTCTCGGCTCTGAACCACTGGAACGGGCCGGAGTCAGGCGCGCCCTGGAGGAGGACGGCAGGGCCCGGGTCGTCGGCGAGATGGCGGCGGCCACCCCGCACCTGCTGCGGACGCACCGCCCGGACGTCCTGGTCAGCAGCCACGGCCGCCCCGAACAGGCCCTGGACGTCCTCCGGTTGTCCAGGGCGTCCGCGGCACCGGGACCCGCGGGCGTGCCGGCCCCGGCCCATGTGGTCCTCACCAGCGGACTGTCCGAACACTCCACGCGCATGCTGCTGCGCCACGGGGCCCGGGGGATCCTGCTGCGCCGCCACGCCATGCGGCACCTGCCGTGGGCGGTGCGGGCGGCCGCCGCCGGGACCGTCGCGCTCGGCCCCGCCGCCGCGCGGTTCCTGGTCGACCAGTACGTCCACCCCGGTCACACGGCGGACGCGGTGGCGGCGGCGCGCACCCTGCTCGACCGGCTGAGCTCCCGCGAGCACGAGATCGTACGACTGCTGGCGGAGGGGGCCTCGAACCCCGGTGTGGCCAGGACCCTGGGGATCAGCCCCCACACGGTCAAGGACCACATCCGCGGGGTGTACGCCAAGCTGGGCGTCGACAACCGGGTCCAGGCGTCCCGCGTCGTCTGGCAGGCCCAGGTCCCCGCCCGGCCGTCGTCGCGGGCACCGTGGTGATCGGTCCGAAGAGGAGCGGCTGAGGGCCGCGGGCATCGCGGGCCGGAGGGACGAGGGCCCGTTCTCCAGCAGGTACCTGAAATCGGTGAACACTTCGGGGCGAAGTGTTCACCGATTTCGCACCCTGCCCCCGCGGAGCCCCGCGCGGTCCCGCGAGCGGCCGTCGGCCGGGGCGGGGCGGGCCTCGGGCCGGACGGTCTCCTCACGCGCGAGGGGCCCGACGGTCCGTGATCGGATCGTCGGGCCCACGAAGCCGCGGCAGCGCGCCGGCGGCGCGGCGTCAGTCCGGCTGCTGGGTCTGCCTCCTGGGCCGCCACACGACCAGCGCGCTGGTCTGCTGGACCTCCTGGTACGGCACCAGGTCACGGCGGTAGGAGGCGTGCACCGCCGCCTCGCGCTGGCGCATCGCGGTCGCGGCGCCCTCCACGGCGTCCGACAGCTCCGCCACCCGCGCCTGCAACGCGGCGACCTGGTTCTCCAGTTCGATGATGCGCTTGATCCCGGCCAGGTTGATCCCCTCGTCCTGCGACAACTGCTGCACCTGGCGGAGCAGTTCGATGTCGCGGGCCGAGTAGCGCCGGCCACGCCCGGCCGCCCGGTCCGGGGAGACCAGACCGAGGCGGTCGTACTGGCGCAGGGTCTGCGGGTGCAGGCCGGAGAGCTGGGCCGCCACCGAGATGACGTAGACCGGGGTGTCCTCGGTCAGTTCATACGGATTACGCCGACGACCGTCCATCTCCTCATGCTCCCTTCGCGGCCTGGAACAGCTCCGCGCGCGGATCCTCGTCCGCGCTCGCCTCGCGATACGCCTCCAGCGCGTCACGAGCTTTCCCCGTCAGGTCCGTCGGAACACTCACCTCGACGGTGACGAGGAGATCGCCGCGCGAGCCGTCCTTGCGGACCGCGCCCTTGCCCCGGGCACGCATCGTCCGGCCGTTGGGCGTGCCCGCCGGCAGCTTCAGCGTGACCGGAGGCCCGCCCAGGGTGGGCACGCGCACCTCGCCGCCGAGCGCCGCCTCGGTGAACGTGACGGGCACGGTGACCGTGAGGTTGTCGCCCCGGCGGCCGAAGACGGGGTGCTCCTTGACGTGGACGACCACGTACAGGTCGCCCGCCGGACCGCCCCGCTCACCCGGCGCGCCCTTGCCGCGCAGCCGGATGCGCTGCCCGTCCGACACCCCCGCGGGGATGCGGACCTGCATCGTCCGGGAGGACTTGGCCCGTCCGGAGCCCTTGCAGACGTCGCAGGGGTTCTCCGCGATCAGGCCGCGGCCCTTGCAGTCCGGGCACGGGTCGGTCAGCGAGAAGCCGCCGCCCGAGCCCCGGGCGACCTGCCCGGTGCCGACGCAGGTCGGGCACACCCGCGGGGTGCCGTTCTTGTCGCCGGTGCCCGAACAGGCCTTGCAGGGCTGCTGGGACGACATGCGCAGCGGCACCGTCGCCCCCTCGATGGCCTCGGTGAAGCTGAGGGTGACCTCCGACTCCACGTCCTGGCCGCGCCGCGGCTGGGTGCGGGCGCCCGGCCCGGCGCCGCCCCGGTTGAACAGGCCCCCGAAGACGTCACCGATCCCGCCGCCGAAGCCGCCGGCCCCGCCCCCGCCCTGGGCGCCCCCGAAGAGGTCGCCCAGGTCGAAGTTGAAGTTGCCGCCGCCCGCGCCCGGCCCGGGGCGGAAGCCGCCGTTGCCGAACAGGGTGCGGGCCTCGTCGTACTCCTTGCGCTTCTTGGGGTCGCCGAGGATGTCGTTCGCCTCGGAGATCTCCTTGAACCGCTCCTCCGCACGGGCGTTGCCCTTGTTGGCGTCCGGGTGGAACTCGCGGGCGAGCTTCCGGTACGCCTTCTTGATCTCGGCCTCGGTGGCGTCCTTGGGGACGCCGAGAACCTTGTAGTAGTCCTTCTCGATGAAGTCCTTGGTACTCATCCCCGACGTCCCTCCTTCCTCCTGGTGTCCGGCTCAGCCCTCGTCCGGGCCACCGTTCCCCTTGCTCTCCGCGGCGTCGGAACCCGGCTCGCCGTTCTCCTCGGACTTGGCCGCCTGCGCTCCGGGCTGCGGCTCGGCCACCCCCACCCGCGCGGGGCGGATGGTGCGCTCACCGATGCGGTACCCGGGCTGCAGGATCGCCACGCACGTCGTCTCCGTGACGTCCGGGGCGTAGGAGTGCATCAGGGCCTCGTGGATCGTCGGGTCGAAGGGCTCGCCCTCCTTGCCGAACTGCTGGAGGCCCATCTTGGCGACCACGGTCTCCAGCGACTCGGCGACGGACTTGAACCCGCCGACCAGTTCGCCGTGGTCCCGTGCGCGGCCGATGTCGTCCAGGACGGGCAGCAGTTCGCCCAGGAGGTTCGCCACGGCGACCTCCTTGACGGCGACGCGGTCCCGCTCGACCCGGCGACGGTAGTTCTGGTACTCGGCCTGGAGGCGCTGGAGGTCCGCCGTGCGCTCGCCGAGCGCCGTGCGTGCCTGGTCCAGCCGGGCCACCAGGCCCGCGGTCTCGCTAGCGTCCCCGGCCGGGGCCGTCTCCTCGTCGGAGGCGGCCTTCGGCTCGGCGGCGTCAGGGGCGGCGCCGGAAGGGACGTCGGACTTCTCGTCGAAGCCCGGGGTCTCCTCCGTCACGCCGCACCGTCCTTGCGCTCGTCGTCCACGATCTCGGCGTCGACGACGTCGTCGTCGGCCGCCTTGTCACCGGCGCCGGGGGCACCGCCCGCGGCCTGCGCGCCCTGGGCGTCGGCGTAGAGGGCCTGGCCGAGCTTCTGGGAAACGGCGGCGACCTTCTCGGTGGCGGTGCGGATCGCGGCCGAGTCCTCGCCCTTGAGCTTCTCCTTCAGCTCCGACAGGGCGGTCTCGACCTCGGTCTTCACCTCGCCGGGGACCTTGTCCTCGTTGTCCTTGAGGAACTTCTCCGTCTGGTAGACGAGCTGCTCGCCCTGGTTGCGGCTCTCGGCGGCCTCGCGGCGGCGGTGGTCCTCCTCCGCGTACTGCTCGGCCTCCTGGCGCATCCGGTCGACCTCGTCCTTCGGCAGCGAGGAGCCGCCGGTGACGGTCATCTTCTGCTCCTTGCCCGTGCCCAGGTCCTTGGCGGTCACGTGCATGATGCCGTTGGCGTCGATGTCGAAGGAGACCTCGATCTGCGGGACGCCGCGCGGCGCCGGCGGCAGGCCGGTCAGCTCGAACATCCCGAGCTTCTTGTTGTACGCCGCGATCTCGCGCTCGCCCTGGTAGACCTGGATCTGGACGGAGGGCTGGTTGTCCTCGGCGGTGGTGAAGATCTCCGAGCGCTTGGTCGGGATCGTCGTGTTCCGCTCGATCAGCTTGGTCATGATGCCGCCCTTGGTCTCGATGCCGAGGGACAGCGGGGTGACGTCGAGCAGCAGGACGTCCTTGACCTCGCCCTTGAGCACACCGGCCTGGAGCGCGGCACCGATCGAGACGACCTCGTCCGGGTTGACGCCCTTGTTGGCCTCCTTGCCGCCGGTCATCTCCTTGACCAGCTCGGCCACGGCGGGCATCCGGGTGGAGCCGCCGACCAGGACCACGTGGTCGATCTCGGAGAGCTGGATGCCGGCGTCCTTGATGACGTTGTGGAACGGCGTCTTGCAGCGCTCCAGGAGGTCGGCCGTGAGCTGCTGGAACTGGGCGCGGGTGAGCTTCTCGTCCAGGTGCAGCGGGCCCTCGGCGGAAGCCGTGATGTAGGGCAGGTTGATCGTGGTCTCGGTGGACGAGGACAGCTCGATCTTGGCCTTCTCCGCCGCCTCGCGCAGGCGCTGGAGGGCCATCTTGTCCTTGGAGAGGTCCACGCCGTGGCCGGAGTGGAACTGCTTCACCAGGTAGTCGACGACGCGCTGGTCCCAGTCGTCACCGCCGAGGTTGTTGTCGCCGTTGGTGGCCTTCACCTCGACGACGCCGTCGCCGATCTCCAGCAGCGAGACGTCGAAGGTGCCGCCGCCGAGGTCGAAGACCAGGATGACCTGCTCGTCCTTGTCGAGGCCGTACGCCAGCGCGGCGGCCGTCGGCTCGTTGACGATGCGCAGGACGTTCAGGCCCGCGATCTCGCCGGCCTCCTTGGTGGCCTGGCGCTCGGCGTCGTTGAAGTACGCCGGGACGGTGATGACGGCGTCCGTCACCTTCTCGCCCAGGTAGGCCTCGGCGTCCCGCTTCAGCTTCTGGAGCACGAAGGCGCTCATCTGCTGCGGGTTGAAGTCCTTGCCGTCCAGGTTGATCTTCCAGTCGGTGCCCATGTGGCGCTTGACCGACCGGATGGTCCTGTCGACGTTCGTGACCGCCTGGCGCTTGGCGACCTCTCCGACGAGCACCTCACCGTTCTTGGCGAAGGCGACGACGGACGGCGTGGTCCTGGCGCCCTCGGCGTTGGTGATGACGGTGGGCTCGCCGCCCTCCAGAACGCTGACGACGGAGTTGGTGGTGCCCAGGTCGATGCCGACCGCACGTGCCATGGTGAATTCCTCCAGTTGACTTGAGTGGAACAGGCTCAAGTGTGCACGAGAACCCGGCGACCGGTCAACAGAGGTGAGCGCAGGGGGCTCAACTCTTATCCGTTCCTTACACGCAATGACGTGCTGACCTGGGCTTCTTCCCGGGGCCCTCCCTGACGAACCGGGAAATTCGCCCGCCGGAGCGACCGCGCGACCGCCCCCCGTGCCACCCCTCCGGACCCCCCGGCCCCGGCCCCGGGCACCTTCCCGGCCTCCTCCCCGCCCCCGCCCCCGCCCCCGCCCCCGCCCCCGACTCCGGCTCCGGCTCCGGCTCCGGCTCCGGCTCCGGCTCCGGCTCCGGCCGGAACGCCGACGACGGTGGCGTACACCGGGGTCCCCGGCCGCCGCGCCCCGTACACCCGTACTCGCAGCAGCCCCAGCACCCCCAGCGCCGCGACCCCGGCCACGACCCACGGCACGAGCGCGCCGTCCGCCCGGCCGGTGTGCGCCAGAACCCCGGCGAGCACCCCTCCGGACGCCGCCGCCCCGAGGACGGCGACCGCGCCGCGCGGGGTGAGCCCGAGCCTCCGCAGCCGGTGGGGCAGGTGGTCGGGGACGCCGCGCAGCAGGGGGCGCCCGGCCAGCCGACGGGAGAGGAGGACGAGGACGGCGTCGGCGCTCACCGTCGCGGTCAGCGCGAACAGCACCCCGGCGCCGCCGCCGGGACCGTGCCCCGCCGTCGCGAACACCGACGCCGAGGCGAGCAGGAACCCGGCGAAGAGCGAGCCGCACGCCCCGAGGGCGATCCGCGCGGGATGCCAGTTGTGCAGCAGGAAGCCGGTCAGCGCCGCCCCGAGGACGCTCAGCAGCGCCGCGAGCCCGTCCATCAGCTCCGCCGCCGCACAGGCCGCCACGCCGAAGGCGGTCACCACGGCCACCGTCCCGGCCGAACCGTCACCGTGGTCCAGCCCCCGGAAGGCGGTGGCGACCGCCGCCACCCAGAGCGCCGCCAGCGCGCCGCCGACCGCGCCCGTCTCCCCGTACGGCATCACCCAGGCGGCGGCCAGGGCCGCGCCGACGCACAGCCAGCGCCGCCGCAGCCGCCAGAGGTCGGCGGCCAGCCCGAGCGAGGCGACGGCCGCCCCGGCCGCCAGCAGCCGCCCGACGCCGGTGCCGAGGGGCACCAGGCCGCTGACGTCACCGGCCCACGCCACCAGTCCGGTGACGAGGACGACTGCGGCACCGCCGAGCAGCGGCACCGGCCGCCGTCGGCGCCGGTCGAGGAGGCCGAGCCGCAGGGCGGGGCCCCGCAGCGCCCCGGCCAGCAGGGCGGCGAGCAGGAAGGAGGCGATGGCGGCGCTGATCCCGTAGAGCACCGCCCCAAAATATGCAGAAAGCGCGCGAATATCATGATGTGCGACAAACTGCCTGTCCGGGGCGGCGTGGCGCCGCCGCCCACGGGGCCCGCCCGGCACGCCGGCCGCCCTCCGGACGACGCCCCCGACGCCCGCCGCGGGCGCCTCGGCGACACAGATCACGGAACTCCTGGCTACAGTGCGGCAGGAGATTGCGGGTAGTCTCGGACCAGCCGGGTAAGTTACCGCTCAGTAATCTGACCACCCCCACCAGCGGAGTCAGCAGAGCCGCTGCAGAACCGCCTCGCAGGCCCGAGGAGCCCTCATGCAACTCGCCGCGATCATCGTGTCGCTGGTCCTGACCGTGGTCGGCGTCGCGCTGCTCGCGCGCGCGATCGGCCAGTTCGTCCGGTACTTCCGGCTGGGCCAGCCCGTGCCCGCCGGGACCCGGACGGACAACCCGTACCAGCGCAGCGTGACCCTGGTCCGGGAGTTCCTCGGCCACACGCGCATGAACCGGTGGGGCGTCGTCGGTGTCGCCCACTGGTTCGTCGCGGTCGGCTTCCTGACCCTGCCGCCGACGGTCCTGACCGCCTACGGCCAGCTCTTCAAGGCCGACTGGACCCTGCCGGTCCTCGGCGGCTTCCTGCCCTACGAGATGTACATCGAGTTCATCGGCGCGATGACCGTGCTCGGCATCGCCGTCCTCATCGTGATCCGCCTGCTGAGCCTGCCCTCACGGCCCGGCCGCAAGTCACGCTTCACCGGCTCGAAGATGGGCCAGGCGTACTTCGTCGAGTACGTCATCCTCGTCATCGGCCTCGCCATCTACACCCTGCGCGGCCTGGAGGGCGCGCTCCACGGCGTGGACCACTACGAGGCCGCCTACTTCGCCTCGTACCCGCTGGTCCTGGCCCTGGAGGGACTGGATGCCGGCACCCTGCAGAACCTGGTCTACCTGACCGCGATGGTGAAGCTGGGCACCACCATGGTCTGGATGATCACGGTCTCGCTCACCCCCAACATGGGCGTCGCCTGGCACCGGTTCCTGGCCTTCCCCAACATCTGGTTCAAGCGCGACGCCGACGGCGGCACCGCCCTGGGCGCGCTGCGGCCGATGACCTCCGGGGGCAGGCCGATCGACTTCGCCGACCCGGGCGAGGACGACGTCTTCGGCGTGTCCCAGGTCGAGCAGTTCTCCTGGAAGGGCCTGCTGGACTTCTCCACCTGCACCGAGTGCGGGCGCTGCCAGTCGCAGTGCCCGGCCTGGAACACCGGCAAGCCGCTCTCCCCCAAGCTGCTCATCATGTCGCTGCGCGACCACGCGCACGCCAAGGCGCCCTACCTGCTGGCGGGCGGCGGCAGGAGTGCGGAGGGTGAGGAGCGGGCGAGCGGTGAGCAGCTGGCCCAGGTGCCCGCCGCGGCCCTCGCCGAGGCCGGGCGCCCGCTGGTCGGCCCCCTCGGCGAGCCCACCGGGGACGGTTTCGCGACCGGGGGGGTGATCGACCCCGACGTGCTGTGGTCGTGCACCACCTGCGGCGCCTGCGTCGAGCAGTGCCCCGTGGACATCGAGCACGTCGACCACATCGTCGACATGCGCCGCTACCAGGTGATGATCGAGTCGTCGTTCCCCTCCGAGGCCGGGACGATGCTCAAGAACCTGGAGAAGAAGGGCAACCCCTGGGGCCTGGCGAAGAAGCAGCGGCTCGCCTGGCTCAAGGAGGTCGACTTCGACATCCCGGTCGTCGGCAAGGACATCGAGGACCTCACCGGGGTCGACTACCTGTACTGGGTGGGCTGCGCGGGCTCCCTGGAGGACCGCGCCAAGAAGACCACCAAGGCCTTCGCCGAGCTCCTGCACATCGCGGGCGTCTCCTTCGCCGTCATGGGCGGCGACGAGAAGTGCACCGGCGACTCCGCCCGCCGCCTGGGCAACGAGCCCCTCTTCCAGGAACTCGGCACCGAGAACGTGACGGCCCTCAACGCCGCCTTCGGCGAGGAGACCGACGAGGACGGAAAGGTCACCGAGGACTCCCGCAGGCCCCGCTCCGCGAAGAGGATCGTCGCCACCTGCCCCCACTGCCTCAACACCCTCGGCAACGAATACCCCCAGCTCGGCGGCGACTACGAGGTCATCCACCACACCCANCTGCTCCAGCACCTCGTCGACGAGGGCAAACTCGTCCCCGTGACCCCGGTCGAGGGCATCATCACCTACCACGACCCCTGCTACCTCGGCCGCCACAACAAGATCTACACCCCGCCACGCGAGATCATCGCCGCCGTCCCCGGCATCCGCAACGAGGAAATGCACC
>NZ_WWGX01000101.1 GCF_009862265.1 Streptomyces sp. SID8352
CAACCGCCGCCACCCCCGCCGCCATCACGGCATCCGACGCGTCGGGGTCCGGTCCCAGCAGTTCGGCGAGCAGCAGACGGGCGAGTGCGTCGGGGGTCGGGTGGTCGAAGACGAGGGTCGCCGGAAGTCGCAGTCCGGTGGCGGAGTTGAGGGCGTTGCGCAGTTCGACGGCGGTCAGGGAGTCGAATCCGAGGTCCTTGAACTGCCGGTCCACCGCCACCGAACGGGTGGACGCGTGGCCGAGCACGGCCGCCACCTGGGTGCGCACCAGGTCGAGGACGAACGCGTGCCGCTCCTCCTGGGGCAGGGCCGCGAGCCGGTCCGCCTGTGTGGTCCGCCCGGCCGCCGTCCGAGGGGCGCCTTCGAGGCCGCGCCGTACCGAGGTGCGTACCAGCTTCCGCAGAAGCGGGGGCAGGGTGCCCGCACGGGCCTGGGTGTGCAGTGACGGGATGTCCAGGCGGACCGGGACCAGCGTGGGCCGCCCGGAACGGCAGGCGGTGTCGAAGAGGGCGAGACCCTCCGCGGCCTCGAGGGCCTTCAGCCCGGACCGGCTGATCCTGTGCCGGTCGGCCGCGGCCAGGTCGGCCGTGAGCGTGCTGCTCTGGGCCCACAGGCCCCAGGCGAGGGACACCGCGGGCAGCCCCTGGGCCCGGCGGGATTCGGCCAGGGCGTCGAGGTAGGCGTTCGCGGCGCAGTAGTTGGCCTGTCCGGGGCTGCCGAGGGTGCCGGCGGCGGAGGAGAACAGGACGAAGGCGGACAGGTCCGCGTCGCGGGTCAGTTCGTGGAGGTGGAGGGCCGCATCGGCCTTCGGCCGGAACACCCGTTCGATCCGGTCCGGGGTGAGGGCGGCGACGGTTCCGTCGTCGGTGACGCCGGCCGCGTGGACCACGGCGGTCAGCGGGTGCTCGGCGGGGACCGTCGCGAGCAGGACGGCGAGTTGGGCGCGGTCCGCCACATCACAGCCCACCGTCCGGGGCTCGGCGCCCAGTTCGCGCAGCTCCTGGGTGAACTCGGCCGCTCCGGGGGCGTCCTGGCCCCGGCGGCCGGCCAGCAGCAGGTGCCGCACTCCGTACGCGGTGACCAGATGGCGGGCGACCAGTCGGCCCAGCGCGCCCGACGCGCCGGTGATCAGTACCGTTCCGTCGCCCGTGAAGGGTGCGGGGTAGTCCTTCTCCGCCCGGGCCGCCTCGTCGGCCCGTACGAGCCGCGGGACGAGCAGGGCCCCGTCACGGAGCGCCACCTGCGGCTCGCCGCAGGCGACGGCCGACGCCGGCAGGACCGGGTCGGCTCCGTCGGCGTCGACCAGCAGGAACCGGCCGGGGTTCTCCGACTGGGCCGAGCGTACGAGACCCCAGACGGCCGCCTGGGCGGGGTCCACGGGGATCGCGTCGGCCCCGGTGCCGACCGCGCCGCGCGTGACGATCACCAGTCGCGAGGCGGCGAACCGGTCCTCGCGCAGCCACTCCTGGACGAGTTCCAGCGCACGGCGTGTCGCGGCGGCCGGTGCGGCCCACTCCCCCGCGCCCTCGGGCGACGGGAACAGGGCGACGGCGACGGTCTGCGGCACGGACGGTCCGTCCAGGTCGGTCAGGCGCTCGCACCAGGCCGGCGCGGCGGCCTGCGGCTCGGCGACCGGTTCGCACGTCTCCCACGCCACCCGGAACAGGGCGTCCCGCAGGGCCGCTCCGCCCCGGGCGGCCTCGTCGGCCCCGGCGAGCTGTTCGGGGGTGATCGTGCGCAGGAGCAGCGCGTCGACCGAGGCGACGGGGCGTCCCCGGCCGTCGCCGATCCGCAACTCGACCGCGTCCGGCGCGGTCGCGGCCCGGGTCAGGCGGACGCGGAGGGTCTCGGCACCGCTGCCGTACACGCTCACGCCGTTCCAGGCGAACGGGAGCCGGCCGGTGTGCCCGCCGCCGAGGAACTCGCCGACGCCCAGGGCGTGGAGGGCGGCGTCGAGGAGGGCGGGGTGCACCGCGAACCCGTCGACCGGGGTGCCTTCGGGCAGTGCGACCTCGGCGAACAGCTCCTCTTCCCCGTAGCGCCAGACGGCACGCAGCCCCTGGAACACCGGGCCGTAGTCGAAGCCGGCCTCGGCCAGCCGGTCGTAGCAGTCCTGGAGGGCGACGGAGGTGGCGCCGGCCGGGGGCCATGCGTCGCCGTCCGTCCGCGGCGGTGTGCGGTCGTCTGTGTCGGGGACGAGGAAGCCCGTCGCGTGGCGCGTCCAGGAGTCCTCGCCGTCGGCCTCGGCACGGGAGTAGATCTTCACCGGGCGCCGTTCCGCCGCCTCTTCCTCGGCTCCGACGACGACCCTGATCTGGACGGCGCCCTGCTCCGTGAGGACCAGGGGTGCGGCGAGGGCGAGTTCTTCGATCCGGCCGCAGCCGAGTTCGTCACCGGCTCGTACGGCCATCTCCAGGAAGGCGGTACCGGGCAGCAGGGTCACGCCGGAGACGGCGTGGTCCGCGAGCCAGGGGTGGGTGGCGAGGGACAGCCGTCCGGTGAGGAGGGCGCCCGCACCGTCGGGGAGCAGGGCCGTCGCACCGAACAGCGCGTGGCCGGCGCCGGCCAGCCCGGCGGCGGCGACCTCGCCGGTGACGGCGGGGGCGTCGAGCCAGTAGTGCTCGTACTGGAAGGGGTAGGTGGGCAGGTCGACGCGGCGGGCGCCGCGCCCGGCGTGGACGGCCGCCCAGTCGACGGGGGTGCCGTGGACGTGGAGCCGGGCCAGAGCGGTGGTGACTGCCAGGTCCTCGCCACGGTCGCCGCGCAGGACGGGGACGGTGAGGGCGCGCTCGTCGAGGAGCTCTCGGGCCAGGGCGGTCAGGACGCCGCCGGGGCCGATCTCCAGGAAGGTCCGCACCCCTTCGAGGGCCAGGAAGTCGACGGCGTCGGCGAAGCGGACG
>NZ_WWGX01000102.1 GCF_009862265.1 Streptomyces sp. SID8352
AGCGCGAACTCGGCATCGCCTTCGTCTTCATCGCCCACGACCTCGCCGTCGTCCGCCACTTCTCCGAACGCGTCGCGGTCATGTACCTCGGCAAGGTGATCGAGATCGGCGACCGCGGGTCCATCCACACCCGGCCCCGTCACCCCTACACCCACGCCCTGCTCTCCGCCGTGCCCGAGGTGGACCCGGACGGCGAACGGGGCGGGCGGCGCCAGCGCATCCGGCTGGCCGGGGACGTGCCCTCCCCCATCGACCCGCCCTCCGGCTGCCGCTTCCGCACCCGCTGCTGGAAGGCGACGGAGAAGTGCGCGAGCGAGGAGCCGCCGCTGGTCCGGGCCGAGGGCAACCACGAGGGCCATCTCACCGCCTGCCACTACCCGGAGGACCCGTCGGCGGCGGCCCGGCAGGGGGACATCGTCCTGGACCCGGCCCTGACGGCACCGGAGGACGCGCGCGGGCCGGGATGCCCGGAAGGTCCCGGGGGCTCGGGAGGCGCCGAGGGCCCGCCGGGTCCGGCGGGCGGACCGGGGACGACGCCGCGCCCGGCCCCGGAGGGCACGGAGACGCCGGGGAACGGACCGGAGAACGGTTGGGGTGCCGGGGGCCGGGTCTGACCTCCCGGGGCCGGGCCCGCCCTCGGGCGCGGGGGCGACGGTCCCAGCCGCGCCACCCGGAGGGCGGGCCGCGTACGGTCCCTCACGGGCGCCCGGCCTTCGGCGCCCGTATGGGGGAGGGACTCCGGGGCGCGCGGGGCGGGTGCTCCGGGGCGCTCCCGTACGGGCTGCCGCAACGCCCTGGACGCGCGGCCCGTGGCGCCCGGCACCCGGCCCCGGCCCCGGCACCCGGCCCCGGCCCCGGCCCCGGCGCGCGGCACCCGGCGCCCGGCGCCCGCCCCTCGGCCCCCGCCGACGGGCACCGCTGCTCCGGCGGCTCCGGCAGCCCTCGGCGGGCCTCAAGGGCACCCCGCCCCCCTCGGCCCCACCGCGCGGCCGTACCGCGCCCGGGGCGCCCGGAACGCGCCGGGGGCCCGCACCTGTCGTAGGCGCGGGCCCCCGGTGGTCCCCCGGATCGGGCCGGTCCCGGCCGGGTCGAGCGGGCTGTGGAAGGTCCGTCCCCCGTGCGGCGACCGACGGGGGAGGGGGTGGGTGTCAGGCGGCCGCCTCGGGCTCCTTGGAGAGCCGGGTGGCGGAGGGGTCCTGCGCGGCCTCGGGGTAGTGGCAGGCGGTGAGGTGGCCGGCGCGGTTGCCCTCGGCCCGGACCAGCGGCGGCTCCTCGCTCGCGCACTTCTCCGTTGCCTTCCAGCAGCGGGTGCGGAAGCGGCAGCCGGAGGGCGGGTTGATGGGCGAGGGCACGTCGCCCTGCAGCCGGATGCGCTCGCGGGGCGTCTCGTCGACCGTGGCCTCCGGCACCGCGGACAGCAGCGCCCGGGTGTAGGGGTGGCGCGGGTTGCCGTACAGGTCCTCGCGGTCCGCGACCTCCATGATCTTGCCGAGGTACATGACCGCGACGCGTTCGGAGAAGTGGCGGACGACGGCGAGGTCGTGGGCGATGAAGACGAAGGCGATGCCGAGTTCGCGCT
>NZ_WWGX01000103.1 GCF_009862265.1 Streptomyces sp. SID8352
GTGGCGGCGCGGGGCCGGTTGATGCAGGAGCTGCCGTCCGGTGGGGTGATGGTCGCGGTCGGGGCGGCGGAGTCCGAAGTCCTCGGGCTGCTCGTGGGGATGGATTCCGAGGTGGGTGTCGCGGCGGTCAACGGGCCTTCCTCGGTGGTGGTTTCGGGTGCCGTGGAGGCGGTGTCCGAGGTGGTTTCGAAGCTGTCGGCGCGGGGTCGCAGGACCAAGGCCCTGTCGGTTTCGCACGCGTTCCATTCGCCTCTGATGGATCCGGTGCTGGGAGGTTTCCGCAAGGTGGTGGAGGCGGTTTCCTTCGGGGCCCCGCGCCTGCCGGTGGTGTCCGCGCTCACCGGAGCCGTGGCCTCGGCGGGGGAGTTGTGCTCGGTGGACTACTGGGTGCGTCACGTCCGTGAGGCGGTCCGTTTCGCGGACGTGGTCGAGACCCTGGCGGGGGAAGGTGTCGGCGCGTTCCTGGAGGTCGGGCCCGGTGGTGTGCTGACCGGGCTGGCTGCGGCGGTCGTGGAGGACGGCCGGGCGGTCGTCCCGGTGCTGCGGGGGGACCGGTCGGAGGAGACGGCTGTACTCACCGCCCTCGCCGGGTTCCATGTCCGGGGCACTCCGGTGGACTGGACGGCCGTCCTTGCCGGCCGGGGCGCCCGCCGGGTCGACCTGCCCACCTACCCCTTCCAGCGCGAGCGCTACTGGCTGACGGCGGAGCCCGCCCCGGCCGCCACCACCCCGCCCGCCGCCGACCCGGCGGAGACGGAGTTCTGGGACACTGTCGAGAACGGGGGACCGGAGGCCCTCGCCGAGCGGCTCGGGCTGGCGGCGGGGGCACCCCTGGAGTCCGTGTTCGAGGCGCTCGCGGCCTGGCGCCGGGACAGCCGGGACCGGGCCACCGTCGACGGCTGGCGCTACCGGGCCCTGTGGCAGCCTCGCACCGACCTGCCGGCCGCCGCCCCGACCGGCAGCTGGCTGCTCGTGGCCCCGGACGCGGCCACCGCCGAGCCCTACGCCCGGATGCTCCGCGACCGCGGCGGCGACCCTCTCCTCGTCACCGTCCCGGGCCCCGGAGCCGACCGCGAGGCGCTCGCCGCCCTGCTCCGGGACGCCGGAGCTGTGGACGGCGTACCGGTGGCCGGGGTGCTGTCCCTGCTGGCCGTGGACGAACGGGACCACCCGCTGCACCCGGGCCTGCCGTCCGGTCTCGCGGCCACCGTCGCCCTCGTCCAGGCGCTCGGCGACCTGGGCGTCGGGGCACCGCTGTGGTGCCTCACCGCCGGAGCCGTGGCCGTCAGCGCCTCCCGGCCGGTCACCCGGCCGCTCCAGGCCCTGGTGTGGGGCCTGGGGCGCGCGGTCGCGCTGGAGGCCCCGGACCGCTGGGGCGGTCTGATCGACCTCCCCGACCCGGGGGCCGGCGGGAGCGCCCCCGATGAGCGGACGCTCGCCCGGCTCGCCGCGATCCTCGGCGGGGCCGAAGGCGAGGACCAACTCGCGGTCGGTGCCTCCGGAACCCTGGTCCGCAGGCTGGCCCGGATGGCCCGCACCACGGCGGCCACCGGAACCGACGGCGGCGGCTGGAAGCCCCGGGGCACCGTACTGATCACCGGCGGGACCGGCTCGCTCGGCGGGCACACCGCCCGCTGGCTGGCGGCGGCCGGTGCCGAACACCTGGTGCTGACCAGCCGGCGTGGCGAGGACGCCCCGGGCGCCGCCGAACTCGCCGCCGAGCTGAAGGAGTCGGGGGTCCGGGTGACGGTCGCCGCGTGCGACGTCGCCGACCGGGAGGCCCTGGCGGCCCTGCTGGGCACCCTGTCCGGGGACCCCGCCCCGCTGACCGCCGTCGTGCACGCCGCAGGTCTCCCGCAGTTCACCACCGTCGCGCAGACCACCCCCGGGGAACTGGCCGCCGTGGTCTCGGCCAAGGTGGCCGGCGCGGTCCACCTGGACGAACTGCTCGCCGATCACGACCTCGACGCGTTCGTCCTCTTCTCGTCCGTCTCCGGCGTCTGGGGCAGCGGCAGCCAGGCCGCCTACAGCGCGGGCAACGCCTTCCTCGACGCACTCGCCGAGCACCGCCGTTCCAGGGGACTGGCCGCGTCGGCCGTGGCCTGGGGCCCCTGGGCCGAAGGCGGCATGGCCGCCGACGGAGGCGCGCAGGAGTACCTCCGGCGCAGCGGACTGCCCTCCCTCTCCCCGGCCCTGGCGGTCTCGGCCCTGCGCCTGGCCTTGGACCGGGACGAGACCGCCGTGGTGGTGGCGGACGTCGACTGGCCGAGGTTCGCCCCTTCCTTCACCATCGGGCGGCCCAGCCCCCTGCTGGCCGACCTGCCCGAGGCACGGGCGGCGCTCGCCGCCACCATCGAGGCCGACGGCGTCACCCCCGGAGCCGGTGCCACCGCAGCCGCGGACCTGGTACGGGAACTGGCCGCCCTCGGCCCGGAAGACCGGCACGACCTGCTGCTGGACCTGGTCCGCAAGGAGGCGGCCGCGGCACTCGGCCACCCGGCCACGGACGCCGTCGAACCCGACCGGGCCTTCCGCGACCTGGGCTTCGACTCGCTCACCGCCGTCGAGCTCCGCAACCGGCTCGGCGCCGCGACCGCACTGAAGCTCCCCGCCACCACGGTGTTCGACCACCCCACGCCGAGCGCCCTCGCCGACGCGCTCCTGCGCGCCCTGCTGCCCGCAGACGCCGACGACACCGGCAAGGACACCGCCGGCGACGACACCGGCACCGACACCGACACGGAAACCGAGTCCGCGATCGCGGACATGGACCTCGACCACCTCATCGAACTGGCGCTGGGCGACAGCGAAGCCTGATCGACGTCCCGAGTACGGAGCACATCATGACCACACCGAACGACGACAAGATCGTCCAGGCACTGCGCGCCTCCCTCCAGGAGACCGAGCGGCTGCGCCGCCAGAACCGCAAGATCACGGCCGAGGCCCGCGAGCCCATCGCCATCGTCGCGATGAGCTGCCGCTTCCCCGGCGGCATCGGCTCGCCCGAGGAGCTGTGGAGCCTCCTCGCGGACGGCGGCGACGCGATATCCGGCTTCCCCGCCGACCGGGGCTGGGACCTCGACGCCCTCTACGACCCCGACCCCGACCACGCCGGCACCTGCTACGTCCGCCACGGCGGATTCCTCGACGGCGTGGGCGAGTTCGACGCCGGGTTCTTCGGGATCTCCCCGCGCGAGGCCCTGATGATGGACCCGCAGCAGCGGCTCCTGCTGGAGACCGCCTGGGAAGCCTTCGAACGGGCCGGCATCGACCCGGCCGCCCTGCGCGGCACCCGCACCGGGGTCTTCGCGGGCACCAACGGCCAGGACTACGCCCGCCTTTCCACCTCCCCCGAGGACTTCGACGGCTACCTCGGCACGGGCAACGCGGCCGCCGTGATCTCCGGCCGGCTCGCCTACACCTTCGGCCTCGAAGGACCCGCCGTGACGGTCGACACGGCCTGCTCCTCCTCCCTCGTCGCCCTGCACCTCGCCGCCCAGGCCCTCCGCAAGGACGAGTGCGCCCTCGCCCTGGTCAGCGGAGTGACGGTGATGTCCACGCCCGGCGCGTTCATGGAGTTCAGCCGGCAGCGCGGCCTGGCCACCGACGCCCGTTGCAAGGCGTTCTCGGCCGGGGCCGACGGCACCGGACTGGGCGAGGGCGTCGGCATGCTGCTCGTGGAGCGGCTCTCCGACGCCCGCCGCAACGGCCACCGCGTCCTGGCCGTGCTGCGCGGGAGCGCGGTCAACCAGGACGGCGCCTCCAACGGGCTGACAGCCCCCAGCGGCCCGGCACAGCAGCGGGTCATCCGCCAGGCCTTGGCCGACGCCCGGCTCACCCCGGCCGAGGTGGACGCCGTCGAGGCCCACGGCACCGGAACCGCGCTCGGCGACCCGATCGAGGCCCAGGCCCTGCTCGCCACCTACGGCCAGGACCGCCCCGCCGAGCGGCCACTGCTGCTGGGTGCGCTCAAGTCGAACATCGGCCACACCCAGGCAGCGGCCGGGGTGGCCGGGGTCATCAAGATGGTCATGGCGATGCGGCACGGGACACTGCCCGCCACCCTGCACCTCGACGAGCCCTCCCCGCACGTGGACTGGTCGGCGGGCGCCGTCCGGCTGCTGACCGAGGCCGCCGCCTGGCCGGAGACGGACGGTCCGCGCCGGGCGGGAGTCTCCTCCTTCGGGGTGAGCGGCACCAACGCCCACGTCATCCTGGAACATCCGGCCCCCGAACCCACCCCCCACCAGGCCCCCGAACCCGCCGCGCCCGCGCCCGGCGCGGACCCCGCCGCCGGAACCGTCCGGGCCCCGCTGCTGTGGCCGCTCTCCGCCCGCACCCCGGAGGCCCTGCCCGAGCAGGCCGGGCGGCTCCTCACCTACGTACGCGAACACCCGCACACCCACCCCGCCGACATCGCCCACGCCCTCGCCGCCACACGCGCCCAACTGCCGTACCGGGCAGCCGTGGTGGGCCATGACCGCGACGAGCTGCTGGCCGCCCTCGACGCCTTCGCCCGCCGGGAGCCGACGGGCCGCGCCTTCGAGGGCAGGGCCCGCAGGACCAGGACGGCCTTCCTCTTCTCCGGGCAGGGCAGCCAGCGCCTGGGCATGGGACGTGAACTCCACGCCGCGTTCCCCGCGTTCGCGGAGGCCTTCGACGCGGCGTGCGCGGCGCTGGACCCGCATCTCGAACTCCCGCTCCAGGAGGTGGTCTTCGGGGACGACGCCGAGCTCCTGGGCCGGACCGGATACACCCAGCCGGCGCTGTTCGCGGTCGAGGTGGCGCTGTTCCGGCTGGTGGAGTCCTGGGGCGTCCGCCCGGACTTCCTCGCCGGGCACTCCGTCGGCGAGTTCGCGGCGGCCCATGTCGCGGGCGTGCTCTCCCTCGACGACGCGGCGACGGCGGTCGCCGCGCGCGGCCGGCTGATGCAGGCGCTGCCCTCGGGCGGGGTGATGGTGGCGGTCGAGGCGGCCGAGGAGGAGGTGCGCGCCCTGCTGGCGGGGTGCGAGGACCGGGCCGGCATCGCCGCCGTCAACGGACCCGCCTCCGTGGTGGTTTCCGGTGCCGGGGAAGCGGTGGCGGAGCTGGCCGGGAAGCTCGCGGCCGAAGGCCGGAAGACCCGGGCCCTGAGAGTCTCCCACGCCTTCCACTCCCCGCTCATGGACCCGATGCTCGACGCCTTCCGCGCACTCGTCGAAACCGTCCCCTTCGCGGCACCGACCCTGCCCGTGGTCTCCACCGTGACGGGCCGACGCCTCACGGCCGCCGAACTGGCCGACCCGGCGTACTGGGTGGGCCAGGTGCGCGCCACCGTCCGGTTCGCCGACGCGGTCCGGTACCTGGCCGACGCCGGGGCCTCCGTCTTCGTCGAAATCGGGCCCGGGGGCGTACTGTCCGGCCTGGCCCGGACCCTGCTGGACGAGGACTCCGCGCACGCGATACCTCTGCTGCGCCCGGACACCGCCGAGGAAACGGCCGCCGCATCCGCACTGGCCCGGCTCCACGTCCACGGCTTCCCCCTCGACCCGGCCGTCCTGCACGGGGACCGCGCCGGCCGCCCGGCCCTCCACGACCTGCCCACCTACGCCTTCCAGCGGCGCCGCTACTGGCTGGAGTCCACGGCCTTCTCCGCCCGGACCGCCGCCGACGCCGCCCGGACCGCCGATCCGGCGGAGGCCGGATTCTGGGACTCCGTGGAACGCGCCGACCTCGCCGCCTTCGCCGAGCGCCTCGGCCTCGCCGACGACGCCCCGCTCAGCTCGGTCCTGCCCGCCCTGTCCCTGTGGCGCCGCGACCACCGGGAGCGGTCCGCCCTCGACGGCCTCCGCTACCGCATCGCCTGGCAGCCCGCCCCCGCCACCACCCCCGCTGATCGCCGACTGGGCCACTGGCTGGCCCTCGTCCCCGCCGGCCGCCCCGCCGACGACCCGTGGACGGACGGCGCCCTGCGGGCCCTGGAGGAGCACGGCGCGGCCGTACGGCGGCTGACGGTCGCGCCCGGCACCGGCCGCGAGGCCCTCGCCGAGCTGCTGCGCACCGCCGCCCACGAGCACCCCGCCGACGGGATCCTGTCCCTGGTGGCCGCCGGAGAACAGCCGCACCAGGACCACCCCGTCCTCGCGGAAGGCCTCGCCGCCACCCTCACCCTCGTCCAGGCCCTCGGCGACGCCGGCGTCGACGCCCCCCTGTGGTGCGCCAC
This sequence comes from Streptomyces sp. SID8352, assembly GCF_009862265.1. Classification (GTDB taxonomy): domain Bacteria; phylum Actinomycetota; class Actinomycetes; order Streptomycetales; family Streptomycetaceae; genus Streptomyces. The sequence goes on from NZ_WWGX01000103.1 coordinate 6,203, forward strand.
CCGCGGAGCCGTCTCCACCGGCGCCTCCGACCCGCTGCGCAGCCCCCACCAGGCGGCCGTCTGGGCCCTCGGCCGGACCGCCGCACTCGAACACCCCGGACGCTGGGGCGGCCTGGTCGACCTCCCGGAGACGCTGGACCACCGTGCCGTCCGCCGCTTCGCGGCCGTCCTCGCGGGCACCCACGCCGACGAGGACCAGCTGGCCGTGCGCGGCGCGGGCGTCTTCGTACGCCGTCTGCTGCGCGCCCCCCAGGAGCGGCCGGGCACCCCCGGGAAGCCCTGGCAGCCGCACGGCACCGTCCTGGTCACCGGCGGCACCGGCGCCCTCGGCGGCCTGCTGGCCCGCCACCTCGTCGAGGGCGGCGTCCGTCATCTGGTGCTCACCGGCCGACGCGGCGACCGCGCGCCCGGCGCGGCCGAACTGGTGGCCGAACTGACCGCGCTCGGCGCCGAGGTCACCATCACCGCCTGCGACACCGCCGACCGCGCCGCCCTCGCCGAGGTACTGGCCGCCGTCCCCGCCGAGCACCCGCTCACCGCCGTCGTCCACGCGGCCGGGGTCGGCACTCCGGCCATGCTGGCCGACACGACCGCCGAGGAGTTCGCCGCCGTCCTCGCCGCCAAGGCGGCCGGCGCCCGGCACCTCGACGAACTCCTCGCCGACCGGGACCTGGACGCCTTCGTCCTCTTCTCCTCCATCTCCGGGGTCTGGGGCGCGGCCGGCCAGGCGGCGTACGCGGTGGCCAACGCCTCCCTCGACGCCCTAGCCGAACAGCGCCGGGCCCGGGGCCTGCCCGCCACCGCCGTCGGCTGGGGCCCCTGGGCCGGTGGCGGCATGGTCGAGGACGGCGACGCCGAGGACCGTCTGCGCAAGCGCGGACTGCCCACCCTCGCCCCGCCGTCGGCCCTCGCCGCCCTGCGCGCCGCCCTCGACCGGGACGAGACGGCGGTGACCGTCGCGGACGTCGCCTGGGAACGCTTCGCCCCCTCCTTCACCCTGCTGCGCCCCAGCCCGCTGCTGAACGGCATCCCGGAGGCCGCCGCGGCCGTCGCCGAAGCGGCCGCGCGTCCGGAGGCCGGCGACCGGGGTGACGGCGCGCCCACCGGGTTCGCCCGCCGGACCGCCGCCCTCACCCCGCCCGAGCAGGCGCGTGCCGTCCTCGCCCTGGTCCGGGCGGAGGCCGCCGCGGTCCTCGGCCACCAGGACGCCGAAGCGGTCCCCGCCGACCGGGCCTTCCGCGAACTGGGCTTCGACTCCCTCACCGCCGTCGAACTCCGGGGCCGCCTCGCCACGACGACCGGCGTCCGACTGCCCGCCACCCTGGTCTTCGACCACCCGTCCCCGGCAGCCCTGGCCGCCCACCTGCTCACCGAACTGACCGCGGCCGTCCCCGGCCGGACCGCCGCCCCCGCGCCGACGGCCGCCGCCCGCCCCGCCGCCGACGACGAGCCCCTCGCCATCGTCGCCATGAGCTGCCGCTACCCCGGAGGAGTGCGCGGCCCCGAGGACCTGTGGCGGCTCGTCGCCGAGGGCCGCGACGCGGTCGGCGCCTTTCCCGCCGACCGGGGCTGGGACCTGGACTCCCTCTACGACCCCGACCCCGACCGGCCCGGCACCACCTACGCCAAGGACGGCGGCTTCCTCCACGACGTCGCCGACTTCGACCCCGCCTTCTTCGGGATCTCCCCGCGCGAGGCCCTCGCCATGGACCCCCAGCAGCGGCTCCTGCTGGAGACCGCCTGGGAGGCCTTCGAACGCGGCGGCCTGGACCCCACCTCACTGCGCGGCACCGGCACCGGCGTGTTCATCGGCTCCGGCTACCAGGACTACGCCTCCCGCCTGCTGAGCGTCCCGCAGGACCTGGAGGGCTACATCGGCACCGGCAGCTCCGCCAGCGTCGTCTCCGGGCGCATCGCCTACTCCTTCGGCCTGGAGGGGCCCACGCTCACCGTGGACACCGCCTGCTCCTCCTCCCTGGTGGCGCTGCACCTGGCCGCCCAGGCCGTCCGCCGCGGCGACTGCTCCATGGCGCTGGCCGGCGGCGTCACGGTGATGTCCACGCCCGACACCTTCGTCGAGTTCAGCCGCCAGGGCGGCCTGGCCCGGGACGGGCGGATCAAGGCCTTCGCCGGGGCCGCGGACGGCACCGCCTGGGGCGAGGGCGTCGGCGTGCTGCTGGTCGAGCGGCTCTCCGACGCCCGCCGGGGCGGCCACCCCGTCCTGGCCCTCCTCAGGGGCTCCGCGATCAACCAGGACGGCGCCTCCAACGGGCTGACGGCCCCCAACGGCCCCGCCCAGCAGCGCGTCATCCGCCAGGCCCTCGCCAACGCCGGGCTGACGGCCGCGGACGTGGACGCGGTCGAGGCCCACGGCACCGGCACGGTGCTCGGTGACCCGATCGAGGCCCAGGCCCTGCTCGCCACCTACGGCCGGGAGCGGGACACGGGCGCGCCGTTGTGGCTGGGCTCCCTCAAGTCCAACATCGGCCACACCCAGGCGGCGGCCGGGGTGGGCGGCGTCATCAAGATGGTCCAGGCCATGCGCCACGGCCTGCTGCCCAAGACCCTCCACGTGGACGAGCCGACCCCGCACGTCGACTGGTCGGCCGGAGCCGTCGAACTGCTGACGGAGGCTCTCGACTGGACGGCCGCCCCGGGACGCACCCGGCGGGCCGGCATCTCCTCCTTCGGGGTGAGCGGCACCAATGCCCACGTGATCATCGAGCAGCCGCCGGCCGAGCCCCCCGCAACCGCCCACGGAACCCGCCCCGCACCGGCACCCGTCCCCTGGCTGCTCTCCGGAGCCGGCCCCGAAGCCCTCCGCGAGCAGGCCGAACGCCTCCTCGACCACATCGAACGCCACCCCGCCCTGGACCCGGCCGACGTGGCCCTCTCCCTGGCCGGTTCCCGCGCCGCACTGGACCACCGGGCCGCCGTCCTCGGCACCCGGCGGGAGGACTTCCTGCCCGCCCTGCGCGCCCTCGCCACGAACGACCCGGCCCCGGAGGCGGACACGGCCCTGCGGGGCACGGCCGGCTCCCGGCCGGGGACCGCGTTCCTGTTCTCGGGGCAGGGCAGTCAGCGGCTGGGGATGGGCCGTGAACTGTACGAAGCCTTCCCGGTGTTCGCGGACGCCTTCGACGGATG
>NZ_WWGX01000104.1 GCF_009862265.1 Streptomyces sp. SID8352
AGGACATGTCGCCGACGGTGCGGTAGCGGACGCGGCGCTTCTCGGTGTGCTCGCCGTCGCGGGGGCCGCCCCAGCCGCCGGCGGTGAGCCACATGCCGGAGCGGGTGAAGACCTCGCGTTCGTGGGCGTAGTAGATGGCGGGCAGTTCGATGTCCTCGCGGGCGATGTACTGCCAGACGTCNAGTTCGGTCCAGTTGGAGAGGGGGAAGACGCGGACGTGTTCGCCGGGGGCGTGGCGGCCGTTGTAGAGGTTCCAGAGTTCGGGGCGCTGGCGGCGGGGGTCCCACTGGGAGAACTCGTCGCGCAGGGAGAAGACGCGTTCCTTGGCGCGGGCCTTCTCCTCGTCGCGGCGTCCGCCGCCGAAGACGGCGTCGAAGCGTTCGGCCTGGATCCTCTCGGTGAGGGGGAGGGTCTGGAGGGGGTTGCGGGTGCCGTCGGGGCGTTCGCGCAGGACACCGCGGTCGATGTAGTCCTGGACGGAGGCGACGTGCAGGCGCAGTTGGTGGCGTTCGGCGGTGCGGTCGCGGTAGGCGAGGACCTCGGGGAAGTTGTGGCCGGTGTCGACGTGCAGCAGGGAGAAGGGGACCGGGGCGGGGGCGAACGCCTTCAGCGCGAGGTGCAGCATCAGGATGGAGTCCTTGCCGCCGGAGAACAGGATCACCGGCCGCTCGAACTCACCCGCCACCTCACGGAAGATGTGCACCGCCTCGGACTCCAGCGCGTCCAGGTGGGAGAGGCCGTACGGGCTGTCCGTACCGCCCTCGCCCCCCTTGACCGCGGCGACGGTCGTTGTCATGCCAGTCCCCTTTCGCTGAGCAGGGCGTGGACCGCCGCGGCGGACTCCTGGACGGTCTGGTGCTGCGACTCGATGCGCAGATCCGGCGAGACGGGCTCCTCGTAGGGGTCGTCGACCCCGGTGAGGCCGGTCAGTTCACCGGCGGCCTGCCTGGCGTAGAGGCCCTTCACATCGCGTACGGAGCACACGTCGAGCGGGGTGGCGACGTGCACCTGGAGGTACGCGGTGCCGTTGGCCTCGTGCCGCTTGCGGACGGCGTCCCGGCTGTCCGCGTAGGGCGCGATCACCGGCACCAGCGTCAGCACACCGTGGCTCGCGAGCAGTTCGGCGACGAAGCCGATGCGCTGCACGTTGGTGTGCCGGTCCTCGCGGCTGAACCCGAGCCCCGCGGAAAGGAATTCGCGGATCTCGTCGCCGTCGAGCACCTCGACGCGGTGGCCGTCCCCGCGGAGCCGGGCGGCCAGCTCGTGCGCGATGGTGGTCTTGCCGGCGCTCGGCAGACCCGTGAGCCAGACGGTGGCTCCGGTCGTCACGTTCTTCTCCTGGGTCTCGGTGGTCGTCATGGTCAGCCGTGCAGTCCGCACTCGGTCTTGGAGCGGCCCGACCAGCGGCCGGAACGGGCGTCCTCGCCCTCCAGTACCCGGCGGGTGCAGGGGGCGCAGCCGACGGAGGCGTAGCCGTCCATCAGCAGGGGGTTGGTGAGGACCCCGTGCTCGGCCACGTACGCCTCCACGTCCTGCTGGGACCAGCGGGCGATGGGCGCGATCTTCACCTTGCGGCGCTTCTCGTCCCAGCCGACCACCGGGGTGCCGGCCCGGGTGGGGGACTCGTCGCGGCGCAGGCCGGTGGCCCAGGCCCGGTACCCCTCCAGCCCCTCCTCCAGCGGCTTGACCTTGCGCAGTGCGCAGCACAGGTCGGGATCGCGGTCGTGCAGCTTCGGCCCGTACTCGGCGTCCTGCTCGGCGACGGTCTGCCGCGGGGTGAGGGTGATGACGTTGACGTCCATCACGGCCTCGACGGCGTCGCGGGTGCCGATGGTCTCGGGGAAGTGGTAGCCGGTGTCCAGGAACACGACGTCCACGCCGGGCAGGACCCGGGAGGCGAGGTGGGCGACGACGGCGTCCTCCATCGAGGAGGTGACGCAGAAGCGGCTGCCGAAGGTGTCGGCGGCCCACCTCAGGATGTCCAGCGCGTCGGCGTCCTCCAGTTCGCGGCCCGCCCGCTCGGCCAGTTCCCGCAGGCCCTCAACGCCGGTGCCGTCCTGAGTGACCGTCATATCTCCTCCTCTCCGGTGGAGTCGGACCGGAGTCCCTGGGCGAGCAGCCCGAGGAACTTCAGCTGGAACGCGCGGCCGCAGCCCGCGCACTCCCAGGCCCCGCGGCCCTCCTCACCGGGACGCAGGTCCTCCTCGCCGCAGTAGGGGCAGTAGAAGGGGGCGGCACGCTCGCTCACGACAGGGACTCCTCCGAGGCGCGGGCGGTCCAGGTGGCGAAGCGCTCGCCGTCCTCGCGCTCGGCGAGGTACCGCTTGAGGACGCGCTCGATGTAGTCGGGCAGGTCGTCGGAGGTGACCTTGAGGCCGCGCACCTTGCGGCCGAAGGACGGCTCCAGGCCGAGGGCGCCGCCCAGGTGCACCTGGTAGCCGCCGACCTGGTTGCCCTCGGCGTCGGTCATGAGCTGGCCCTTGAGGCCGATGTCGCCGGTCTGGATGCGTGCGCAGGCGTTCGGGCAGCCGTTGATGTTGATGGTGAGCGGCTCGTCGAACTCCGGGAGGCGGCGCTCCAGTTCGTCGATCAGGTCGCTGCCGCGCTGCTTGGTCTCGCCGATGGCGAGCTTGCAGAACTGGATGCCGGTGCAGGCCATCGTGCCGCGCCGGAAGGACGAGGGGGCGACCCGCAGGTCGAGCGACTCCAGGCCCTCGACCAGGGAGTCGACCCGGTCGCCCGGCACGTCCAGGATGATCATCTTCTGCTCGACGGTGGTCGAGACCCGGCCCGAGCCGTGCGCCTCGGCCAGCTCCGCGACCTTGGTCAGCAGGGAGCCGTCCATGCGGCCGACGCGCGGGGCGAAGCCGACGTAGAAGCGGCCGTCCTTCTGCCGGTGCACGCCGATGTGGTCGCGCCACTGCTGGGCGGGCATCTCGGGTGCCGGACCGTCGATCAGCTTGCGGCCGAGGTAGTCGTCCTCCAGGACCTGGCGGAACTTCTCCGCGCCCCAGTCCGAGACGAGGAACTTCAGCCGCGCGCGGTTGCGCAGCCGGCGGTAGCCGTGGTCGCGGAAGATCGAGGTGACGCCCTCCCAGACGTCCGGCACCTCGGGCTCGGGCACCCAAGCACCCAGCCGCACGCCGAACTTGGGGTTGGTCGACAGTCCGCCGCCGACCCACAGGTCGAAGCCCGGGCCGTGCTCGGGGTGGACCACGCCGACGAAGGCGATGTCGTTGATCTCGTGCGCCACGTCGAGCAGCGGCGAACCGGAGACGGCGGTCTTGTACTTGCGCGGCAGGTTGGAGAAGGCCGGGTTGCCGATGTAGCGGCGGGCGATCTCGTCGAGCGCGGCGGAACCGTCGATGATCTCGTCCTCGGCCACTCCCGCGACCGGCGAGCCGAGCATGCCGCGCGGGCAGTCGCCGCACGCCTCGGTGGTGGACAGGCCGACGGCCTCCAGCCGCTCCCAGACCGCCGGGACGTCCTCGATGCGGATCCAGTGGAACTGGATGTTCTGCCGGTCGGTGATGTCGGCGGTGCCGCGGGCGTAGGTCTCGGAGACCTCGCCGATGGCGCGGAGTTGTTCGGTGGTGAGTCGTCCGCCGGTGACGCGGACGCGCATCATGAAGAACTCGTCCTCCAGCTCCTCCGGCTCCAGCAGCCCGGTGCGTCCGCCGTCGATCCCGGGGCGGCGCTGGGTGTACAGGCCCCACCAGCGGAAACGCCCGCGCAGATCGTTCGGGTCGATCGAGTCGAAGCCCCGCTTGGAGTAGATCGTCTCAATGCGTGTCCGCACATTGAGACTGTCGTCGTCCTTCTTGAACTGCTCGACGCCGTTGAGCGGGGTGAAGTGCCCCGCGGCCCACTGGCCTTCACCGCGGTGACGGCTCACCTTGCGGCGGGGAGTCGTGGCAGCAGGCTTCGGCGGAGTGGCGGCCATGGGGTACACGTCCTTCGGGACAGGCGGGAATGCGGCTCTGACCTGCGCTCACGGCGCATGGGCATACGGGCGCGTCGTTGCGCGGGAAAGAGGCGAAATGCGAGGGGATCCGGTGGTGCTGGGCGCTTCGGGAGTGCTCTCAGCAGGCCGGACAGATGGCGCTGGACATACGGCCGAGGTCGACGTGCCGCCGACTCACCAAGGCAATTCCAGTTCCGAACATGGCGGAAGCGTCGCACGGCGATCTGGACCCAGTCCAGCTTAATCCGCGATGTGGACGTCCATGTCTCGCCCTGTAAGACAACAGTGCTGTGCGTCACACGTCCGAAAACGGACGTGTCGGTGCAGGTCAGGAGAGGAACGCCCCCGGCCATGGCCCCGGAGTGGCAACCTCCGTTTCCTCCTCGACCTTGGTGTCGAAGAGACGGAAGCCCCTGCGCTGGTAGTTGTCCATCGCGAACTCGCCGTCCTTGCTGCAGGTGTGCAGCCAGACCCGCTTGGTCCCGGCCACCCCGGGCCAGCGCTCCGCGAGGTCCCAGGCGCGGGCGGTTCCGTACGAGAGGAGGTGGCCCCCGATGCCCCGGCCGCGGAAGGCGTGGATCAGACCGAAGTACTCGATCTCCACGACGCCGTCGTCGCCCGCCACCAACTCCACGTAACCGGCCGGGGTTCCGCTCTCGTACGCCACCCAGGTCTCGACGCCGGGGCGCTCCAGGTGCTCGCGCCAGCGCGGGTGGCTCCACACCAGCCGGTCGGTCCACCGGATGTCGGCGCCGACGGAGGCGTACAGGAAGCGGCTGAACTCGGGGGAGGGCACCTCGGAGCGGACGACGCGGACGTCGCCCTCCGGGGCGGCGGCCGGCAGCAGGTCCGTCGGCGCGGTCTGCTCCAGGGACCAGGTGGTCACGGCGATGTTGGTCATGGCGGTCAGAAAACCATCCGCCCCGGAGGTCTGTCGAACGGCGCCGGACGATCCCGCTCCGGCGCCGCGGCGTCAGTCGTCGAGGGCCCGGTCCAGCTCGGCCAGGGGCAGGGCGAACAGCGTCCGGCCCGACTGGGACCAGACCTCGCCCGTCTGCGCCCAGTACGCCAGTGATCCGGCCTCACCGCTCCAGCACAGGTGCGACCGGTCCGATCCGCACCGCGCGGTCCGCGCCCCCTCGGTGTCCTGCCGCCAGAGCATCCCGCGCCCGCCGTGCTCCCCGGCCGCGCGGCCCAGGTACCAGTCGGAGCGCTCGGCGCCCTCCGGGCGGTGCGCCAGGATGCCCCCGACGTCGGCCGCGCCCGTCTCGTACGCCTCGGCGGCGTCGACGTGCCCGGCGTGGTCGGCGGCGGGGAGCCCGGCGCGGTCCGGGTCGGCGCTCAGCGGGTAGCGCCAGAGCCGGGTCGGGCGGTCGGCGCCCGCGGGCACCCGCTCGCTCGCGACCAGGGTGCCGGGGGCGGTGCCCCGGTCCACCGCGAGCGCGGCGGGGCGTGCGGCCCCGGCGGTGTCGGACAGCCGGTAGGTGGCGACGGCGGGCAGCACGTACCGCTGGCCGTGCGCGGCCCAGCCGCCGGGCACCCGGCCGACGGTGTCCGCGTCGGTGGTGGCGCGCTGGACCCGGTCCACGTCGTACACGTACAGCGCGTCGCGGTCACCGCTGCCGGTGGTGACGATCAGCTTGTCGCCGTACCAGACCATGCCGCTGACGGGGGAGGACAGTGCCCGGTAGTCCCGCCCGCCGTCGACCGGGACGGCGAGCAGCGCGGAGGTGTAGGTGAGCCGGGCCGGGTCGTCGGCGTCGATGAACGAGACGCGGGCGGCGCCTCCCCGGGAGCTGCCGTCGTCCTGGCTCCAGGCGGCCAGCAGGACCCGGTGGTCGCGCCAGCGGCCCTTCGCCCCGGCATCGCCGGAGGTGGTGACCGCGCCGGGCAGCCAGCCCCGGGTGCCGTCCTCGTCCCAGCAGTAGACCCGGGTGGCCGACGGGCTGACCGGCAGGTTGCCCCGGTCGGCGGCGGAGCAGTCGTCGGTCCCGAGCAGCACCCGGTCGGTGGAGCCGAGCAGGGTGTCGGCGTCCACCGGCCCGCCCATCGCGGACGAGAGCCGGTCGAGCCACTGCCCCGGCACGGGCTGCTCGGTGAGGCGGAGGTCGAGGGTGCGGTCGGCGGCGCTCAGCGGCCTGAGCCCGCCGGGTGCGTCGGCCACCTCCGCCTGCGAGGTGCTGATCAGCGTGGCGGCACCGGTCAGGGCGAGGGCCGCCCCGGTCAGGGCCGCGCGCAGGGCTCTGCCGCGCCGGCGTCGGCGGTGTCTGCCGCGCTGTCTCATCGCACCTCCAGTGGCACCCCGTCAACGGCGCCCGGCGGTGCTCGCGTTGGCCGGGGCGCCGCCCCGGGCGGTCCGCAGTGGATGGTACGGCAGAAGGGTGCGCGGGTGGACGCCGACGCCGCGATTACGGGAAACCCCCCTCGTTCAGAGGGCTGGCGGGGCGGACGGAAGGGACGCGGGGGACAGACCGGACGGGTGCGGCGCCTGGGGTGCGTGGGGCACAGGAGGCGAGGGAGGTGCGCCGGAGGCGAGGAGCGGGCCCGGGGAGGCGGAGGGGCGGGGGCTGCCGGGGGTGTCGGGGGTGTCGGCCGTGCTCGGTGGGAGCGGGTTGCCAGGGACGCCGGCCGCGCTCGGCGGGCTCGGGGCGTCCGGGGCCCGGGGGCGTCGCCCTCTCCGCCCCGGCCGCCGTTCCCGCCCCGGCCGGGGGCATCAGGGTGCCCGGAGGTCCGGGGTGCCGGCCGCTCCCGCGGGGTGTGCTGCGCCTGGTGGGGTGGCCACCGCCCCGTTCGTCGGGCCGTTCGTTCCCGCCGCTCCCGCCGCTCCCGCCGTTCCGCACGTGCCCGCCGGTTCCGTCGCCCACTCCGTGGTCCCCGCCGGTTCCGTCGCCCCCTCCGCGGTCCGGCGGGTGGCGCGGTGGGCGCGGACGGTGGGGGAGACGGCGTGGGGGAGGAGGTCGCCGGGGTCGTCGGGGAGCCGCACCTCGACCTCCGTGGCATCGCAGAAACGATACGGCCGATGTTCGAGGTACGTCCCCAGATAGCGCCGCACCCGGGACATCTCCGCCCGTACGGTGACCGTGCGGGCCGGGTCGTCGAAGAGGTCCCCGGCCAGCCCCGCCGCGCTCCGCCCGTCCCGGTGCACGGCCAGGAGGTACAGCAGCTCCGCGTGCCGGGGGCTGAGTTCCCTGGTCCAGGAGCCCGCCCCGCACTGCACGCGCAGCGACCGGCGGCGCGGGTGGGAGAGGTCCAGCACGATCCGGCCCGGGCCGTGCGGGCCGGGCTCCGAGGCGGTCCGCAACAGCCAGCCGTCGCCCAGCGGCTCCAGGGTGCACGCCCCCAGCGTCGGCAGCCACCGCGCGCCCGCGGCCGGGGACTTGGGCAGGGCCACGCGCTCCGTGTACGGCATCCCGGTGATCGCCGCGGTCCAGCCGTCCGCGTCGACGACCACGGCGCGGCCGTCGAGCCGTGCCAGCACCGGGGCGGCCGTGGCCCGCAGCCGTTCCAGGGACCGCAGGTGCCGCTCGCGCAGCCGGGCCTCGGCGAGCTTGGCCACCGCGTCGACCCACGCGAGGGTGGCGGGGTGCATCGTCTCCAGCGGTCCGCTGATGTCGACGACGCCGAGGAGCCGGCCGTTGCGCGGGTCCGTGACGGGTGCCCCGGCGCAGGTCCAGGTGGTGTGCGAGCGGACGAAGTGCTCGGCGGCGAAGACCTGGACGGGGCACCGGGTGACGGCCGGGGTGCCGACGCCGTTGGTGCCGACGACGTCCTCCCGCCAGTCGGCGCCCGGCTCGAAGCCGAGGCCGTCGGCCCTGCGCAGCACCTTGGCGCTGCCCTCGCGCCAGAGCACGCGGCCCTCGTCGTCGGCGACGACCATGATGTGGTGGGCGGTGTCGGCCACCGAGAGCAGGCCCTCGCGCAGGACGGGCAGCACATGGCGCAGAGGGGAGGTCTCCCGTCTGCGCTCCAGTTCCTCGCGGGAGAGCAGCCCGGACCGGACGTCGTGGTCGGGGTCGACCCCGCCGCGCAGCATCCGCTCCCAGGACCGCTCGATCACGGGGCGGGGCGGGGCCGGTCCGTCGCGGCCGGCGAGCCTGGCGGAGCGGATCTCGTTCAGCATCCGCGCCGTGCGCGCGGTGTCCCCGGCGGCGAACGTCGTTGCGCCCAGCGGCGAAAGTGCCACAGATCCTCCCGGATGTCCGTCCCCCTCATACTGCCCTCTCGCGGGGTGGGAGGGGGACCCGTCCGGACACACTCGGCGACAAGTTTGCAACCCCCTGCAACCCTGGCGGCTCTCCCGGCGACTGTCCGAAACTTGTCCCACGCCGCCCCGAGCGGCGGACACGGCCCGTGAGGGCCGGTGGCGGGGGTGGTGCCGTGTCGGCGCAGCACCACCCCCGCACAACGCGTCGACGCCGCCCGAGCGGGCGGCCCGTTCCGCGCGGTGCCTGCGCGCGGCGCGCGGGCGGGGCGGTCGCACGTTCTGGCCGAGTTCCGTCCCCCCCGCCCGTGGTCGCGCCCGCGGGGGTCACGGGCCCCGACGCCAACGGGGTGGCCCTCGGCGCCCGGCGGTCACGGCGCCATTCCCTCCCGTTGGCCCGGCCCAGGCCGCCCTGTGTGCGGGCGCCGAGGCCCCACCCGCCCCAGGCGCGCGCCACCCCGTGGCACCACTGGCCCTGCCAGGGCCACCGGGCCCCTACGGCCCCTACGGCCCCTACGGCCCCTACGGCCCCTACGGCCCCTACGGCCCCTACGGCCCCTACGGCCCCTACGGCCCCTACGGCCCCTACGGCCCCTACGGCCCCTACGGCCCCTACGGCCCCTACGGCCCCTACGGCCCCTACGGCCCCGGCGCCGAGGAGCGCCCCGGCCTTGGCCGTCACGGGCCGCGGCTCGCGGTCGGCCCGCTCGGCCCATTCCCGTACCTGTTCCCCTACCTGTTCCGACCCGCAGGCGCGCCCCCGGCCGGCGAGTTCGGCCCGTGCGTGTGGCAGTGGGCCGGGCGGCGGATGCCGTTCGGCGGCCTCCGCCGCCCGGCCCGGTCGGTGGAGTACAGGTCGCGGCCGGTGGGCGGAGGGGGCCGGTTCGTCACGGTACGGGTGCTGCCTGCCATGACGGCGAACCAACCGCGCGGCCCGGAGCGGGGGGTTCCGGGCGGGGCCGGGGAGGTCCGCCGGATGAGTGCGGGGTCCAGCGGCGGATAACGTTGGGGCGTGCAGCCAGCGAGTGACACCCCCGAACGGCCCTCCGGCCGGCTCCACCGTGCCCGGGCCATGTACCGGAACGTCTCCAAACGCAGGACCGCCTGGCTGCTGCTCAAGGACACGGTGAACTCCTGCATGGAGTACCGCATTCTGGGCCTCGCCGCCGAGGCGGCGTTCTTCACCCTGCTGTCGGTGCCGCCGCTGCTGCTCAGCCTCCTGGGGCTGCTCGGCTATGTCGACCTGTGGATCGGCGCCGACACCACGGCGAGCCTGCGCGACAACATCCTGGACGCCTCCCGCACGGTCCTGTCCGAGCGGGGCGTCGAGCAGATCACCAAGCCGATACTCGACGACGTGATGAAGGGCGGCCGTCCCGACGTCATCTCCATCGGCTTCCTGTTCGCCCTGTGGTCGGGCTCCCGCGCGGTGAACGTCTTCATCGACACCATCACCGTGATGTACGGCCTCGACGGGGTGCGGGGGATCGTCCGGACCAGGCTGCTGGCGTTCCTGCTGTTCCTGGTGGCGCTGCTGATCGGGTCCGTGGCGCTGCCGCTGATGGTGGCGGGCCCGGACGCGGTGGTCCGGGTCGTGCCGTGGTCGACGACGGTGGTGCAGGTGCTCTACTGGCCGGTCGTCATCGTGCTGTCGGTGGCTTTCCTGACCACGCTCTACCACGTCTCGGTGCCGGTGCGTTCGCCGTGGCTGGAGGACGTGCCGGGCGCGCTGGTCGCCCTGGCGATGTGGGTGCTCGGGAGCTTCCTGCTGCGCATCTACCTGACCAGTACGGTCGAGGGGCCGACCATCTACGGCTCCCTGGCGGCGCCCGTCGCCGTGCTGTTGTGGATCGGTGTGTCCGCCTTCGCGGTCCTGGTGGGCGCGGCCGTGAACGCCGCCATCGACCGGGTCTGGCCGGCCACGGCCACGGCCGCCGCCCGCGAGACGAACGAGCGGCTGCGGCAGGCGCAGGTCGCCGAGTACGTGGCCCGCGCCGCCGCGAGCGGGGAGTCGGACCCCGACATGCCGTCCGAGTTCCCCGAGCGCTGGTCCCGCTTCCTGCCCCCGGAGGACGTCACGGCCCGGCTGCGCGGCCACCCGAAGCAGCCGCCCCGGGACCCGGGCAAGCCGGGCGGCCCCGAGGCGTCGTAGCGACACGTCCCGGCGGGGCGGTCGAATGGGTTCCGGCGACCGCCCCGGGAGCGCGGGGGCCGCGCCGTGCCGAACGGCGGCGCGGCACGTCTGGGACCGTTCGCACCACTGGCGGCGCGGCACGGCCGTAACCGTTCGCGCCGCGCCCCGCCCACGAAGGGGCCGCCGCCGGGGACGCGCGAGGCCGCGTCGCGTCGAACACGAGGTGTACGCCAACGGCCTGCAGAAGCAGGTGTTCGACGTGGTCCGCTGACCGGGGGAAGCGTGTCCCGAACGGCACCCCGCCGCCGGGGTCGTGCGACAGGATGGCGGTATGACTCACGGTCGTACGGCCCGCCGCTCGCGGGCACTGCCGCTGCTTCTGCTCGCACCCCTGCTGATGGCCGCCTGCGGCACCGGGAAGGGGGACGTCCCGGTGGGGGCGGTCGTGAGCCCGGCCGCCGGTGACACATCCGCCGGTGACACGTCCGCCGGCGACACGTCCGCCGGTGGCGGGGCCTCCCGGACCGACGGGGACGGTGCCCCGGTCGCCGGGTCCGACGCGAACGGTGCCTCCGTCGCCCGGACCGACGGGAACGGCGCCCCGGCAGCCGGGGTGGCCGAGCGTGCCGAGGCGCTGGGGGTGGCGCCCGATCTGGTGTACACCACCGCGGTGCCCGGCTTCACCCTGGTCCGGCAGTCCGTCGGGGTGATCGGGGACGACGGGTTCTCGGCCACCTACGCCCATTCCCGGTCGGGCGCCACGATCCTGCTCACCGTCGAACGGCTCCCGTTCACCGACGCCGACTGCGCCGAGCGGTCCCCGGGTGACTTCTCCGGCGCCCCCGGTGCGGCTGCCTACTGCGAGCGCGAGGGCGCCGGCCTGTACTACCGCACCGCCGGCGAACGCCACGAGTACGTGCGCACCGAGGGCGACCACCGCATCCGCGTCACCGCCGAGCGGGACGCCGTCCGCCGGGAGGTCCTGCGGGCCGCCGCCCGCGGCGCGCACCGGCCGGACGCCGCCGAGGCGGCGGAGCTGCTGCCGCCGCCCCGGCCCGGGGCCACCGTGCCCGTGGAGCGGGGCGACCTGCCGCCCGTGGGCGACGGCGCCCCCGACAACCACGTGGACGCGGGCGGCTGACCGAGCCCCCGGGGGACTGCCTCAGCGTCCCTCGCCCGCGGCGCCGCTCCCGGCCCGCGGGTCCTGCTCGGCCTCATGGTGGACGACGCCGTCCTCGTCCATCGTCGGGTGCATCTTCATCGGCCCGTAGTCGTCGACGTCCGAGGGACGCGGCGGCTCCGGACCGTCCGGTCCGATCCGCATCAGCCGCTCCACCCGGCAGATGCGGAACACCCGGTCCTGCACCCGCGCCTCGTCGGCCCGGCCCCGCGCCCGGTACTCCTCGGCGGCCCGGCCGTACACCGCCTTCCTGGCCTCGCCGTACTCGTAGAGCATGGCCCAGATCTCGGCCATGCCTGCGTACAGGGCGCGCCGGGCGTCGTGCGGGGAGGTGTGCAGGCCCCCGGCGGGCCGCCAGACGCCGCCCGGCCCGCGCTCGACCGAGCCGAAGGTCGTCGGCAGCAGCACGACCTCCGGGTGGGTGACGGCGGCCCGCTCGGAGTCGGCGCACATGGCCGCCGGGAACCGGTTCCCCCTGTACGTGAACTCCCGCAGCCCCGCCTGGGTCGCGTAGGCCATGACGCCGGGCGCCCGGTCCGGGTCGAGGACGAAGCCCGGGTCGGGGGAGGGGCTGGACGGGGTGCGCGGTTCCCAGGACGGGTCCAGGGGCTCCGGGTCGGTGGGCCGGGGCGGCTCCAGCCCCCGTTCGCCGCTGCGCGCGAACTCGTCGCCGCGCACCACCCGGTAGCGGATGCCCAGGGCCTCCACCTCGTCGACCGGTTCGCGCTCCATCACCGAGACGACGGAGAGCAGTTCGCGCCGCACCGCCCGGTCGTCGGTGTCGTCCTTCGCCATGAACCACAGGTGGGAGTGGAGCCCGTCCCGGGCCATCTGCGGGGTCCCGTCGACCACCGGTTTGAGCAGCCGCCACTCGGGACCGGCCGCCGGGTCCTGCGCGGCGACCCCGAACACGGGCCCGCGCAGGGAGAATCCGGGGTAGCGCACGGATGCCTCCACGGCGTCGGCCTCGCGCACCCAGTCGGTCGGGTCGTCGCGGCGGACCAGCTCGGCGTGGAGCGTTCGAATACGTTGCTGCCAGTCATGGGACATGCACACATTGTGGCGCGCCGTCATATGCCCACGGGCGCAATCCGGCCCAACGGGCGCGAAGGCGACGCCACTTGCCGGATCGGGGCAGGACGGCGGCATGAACGCGGTACGGACAGCGGCATGAGCGGCGGGATGAGCGGCGGGATGAACGGCGGCATGAGCGGCGGTACGGGCCGAGGCGTCAACGGCCGTACGGACAGCGGCACGATCGGTGGCGCGGACCGGGGCTTCGCCCTGCCCCGGGGCGCGACCGGCTTCTCCGGGCCGAGGGAGGAGCCGATTCCGGTGACCGGCCCGCGGTCGTTCCGGGCCGCCCTGTACGCCGCCGCACGGGCCGCCGGCGGCCGGGTGGGCGCTTTCGAGCACCAGGAGTACCCCCGGACCTTCCACACCGCCTCGGTCGTGGGCCGCGACGGCGAGACCGTCGTCCTGTGCCACGCGCACCTCCCCTGGGTGGCGTTCGCCCGCGAGCGCCGGAACCGGTACGCGGAGGAGTTCCTCCCGCCCCCGCCGTGGGCCGCCGCCTTCACGGAGGCGGGCCTCACGGTGCTGGGCGGCGACCTGCTCGCCCTGCCGCTCGCCCGGGTGGACACCTCTGGATGGGGACGGTACGAGTGGCGCCGGGTCCGCCTCCACGGCGTCCACACACTGGGCGGCGTGCTGTTCAACGCCTGGGACTGACGCCCCCGGGGGACTCCCCGGCGCCGGGGGCCGGGCCCCGGGGGCCCGCCGGGCTCATTCCGCGGGGAGCGGCGCGTCGAGCAGCCGGAGTTCCGCCGCGGCGTCGGCCTGCCGGGGGCTGCGGTGCTCGGTGAGCCGACGCAGCGCGGCGCGCAGGGCCGCACGGGCCTCCGGGAGGCGGCCGAGGCGGCGGAGCACCGTTCCCAGTTCGAGGTGGACGGGTCCGCTCCAGGCCGGCATGTCGGCCGCCTCGAAGGCGGCGAGGGCCTCCCGCAGCGGCTCCTCGGCCTCGTGCCACCGGCCGAGCGCGGCCAGGTCGTTGCCGAGGTGCTGGAGGGTGGACGCGCGGTAGAGGGTGAGCACGTCGGGGGAGAGACCGGGAACGCCCTCGCGGCAGATCCCGGTGCTGCGGCGGTGGATGACCAGGGCCTCCTCGGCCCGGCCCCGGTGGCGCAGGGTCCCGCCGAGGGCGTTGAGGGCGGACAGCTCGGCGAGCCTGCCCTGCGGCGTGGTGTTGCCGCTGTGGCAGGCGATGGACCTCCGGAACCCCGCCACGGCCTCCTCCGTCCGGCCGAGGTGGCGCAGCGCGCTGGCCTCGTACCCCAGCGCCCAGCCCGTCTGGAGCGCGTCGCCGCACTCGCGGGCGGCCCGGTGGGCGGCGCGCGCTGCCTCCAGCGCGGCGCGGTGGTCGTGGACGCACAGGTTGTGGGCCCAGGCGAGGTAGTTGAGGTGGGTGGCCTCCTCCCGGCGGTCGCCCAGGGAACGGGCCGCGTCGGCGGCCCGCCGGAACACCTCCACCCACTGCTCCCAGTGCTGTGTGCGGTCGGAGAACCAGTGCATGGCCTCGGCCGTGTCGATCACCGTCCGGTGCCATCCGGCGTCCTGGGCGTGGCCGAGGCAGGCGAGCCACTGCGCCCGCTCCTCCTCCAGCCAGGCCCGCGCCTCGTCCAGGCCGACGGGGGCGGTGGCGGGGTCGGGGTCGGGGGCGCCGTCCGCGTTCCCGTGCCGCAGGGCGTCGAAGCGGAGCCCGGCCGCCGTCGCGCGGGCCAGCGTCCAGCGCGCGGCCCGGTCCCGGGCGGACCCGACGGTTTCGGGTCCGTCCTCCTCGGCCACCAACTCGGCGGCGAACAGCCCGAGGAGGTCGTGGAAGCGGTAGCGCTCGGCCGTGGCGTCGGCCTGGAGGAGCCCGCGGTCGGCCAGCTCCTCCAGCCGCAGCTCCGCCTCGCGCACCGTCGTCCCGGCCAGCAGGGCGGCGGTCCGGGGACCGAAGTCCGGCTTGGCGGCCAGCGCGGAGCGGCGCAGCAGGGTCCGGGAGGCGGGGTCGAGCTGCCGGTAGGACAGGGCGAAGGCGGCCCTCACCTGGAGGTCCCCCGCCCGGAGCAGGTCCAGTCGGCGTTCCTCGCGGGCCAGTTGGCCGGCGAGCCGGTCCAGGCGCTCCCGGGGCCGGCCGGCCAGCCGCTGCCCGGCGATCCGGATGGCCAGCGGAAGGTGTCCGCACAGGTCGGCCAGATCGCGCGCCGCCTGGGCCTCCCGGCCGACCCGCTCGGGGCCGATGATCCGGGTCAGCAGTTCCACGGACTCCTCGCGGCGCAGCAGGGGGAGGTCGATCCGGTGTGTCGCCTCCAGGCCGGTGAGGGCGCTCCGGCTGGTGACGAGGGTGAGCGTGGCGCCGGTCCCGGGCAGCAGGGGGCGCAGTTGTTCCTCGTCGGCGGCGTTGTCCAGCACCAGCAGCAGGCGGCGTTCCGCGAGGACGGAGCGGAGCATCCCGGAGCGCTCCTGCGTGCCGCGGGGGACGGCGTGGGCGTCGACGCCCAGCGCCCGCAGGAGGGTGGCCAGCGCCTCCCGTGGCCCGGTCGGGGCCGCGTCCATGCCCCGCAGGTCGAGGAAGAGCTGTCCGCCGGGGAAGAGCGGGGCGAGGGCGTGGGCGGCGTGGATGCCGAACGCCGTCTTGCCGAGGCCGGGCTGGCCGGATACGACGACCACGTGCGGGTGAGCGGTGTCCGTGTCCCGGGCCAGGCCGAGCACGGCGGCCAGGGCCCGTTCCCGGGCGGTGAAGTCGTGGGCGTCGCGCGGCAGCGGCAGCGGCAGCGCCACGGGCAGGGAGGCGGGGGGCCCGGGGACGGTGGCCGGACGGTCGCGGGCCCGGCCCCGGGCGGCGGCGGCCTCCAGTGCCCGGGCCTCCTCGGGGCCCAACGCAAGCCCCCGGGCGAGCAGTTCGACGGTGCGCCGGTGCGGTCCCCGGGTACGGCCCCGTTCCATGTCGGCCAGCGCGCGCACGCTCACCTCCGCGGTGTGGGCGAGCCGTTCCTGGCTGAACCCGGCGCGCAGCCGCAGCCCGCGCAGGAGTTCGCCGAACGTGTGTGACACGGGTGCTTCGCTGCTCACGGACCGGCCCCTTCTCTGCTGTGCCGCGGCCGGCACCACCGGCAGAAGTATCCCGGAAACCCGAACCTGCCGGTGATTCCGCCTGGTTCGGGCCGCGCCGCGTTGGTGGACTTGCCGGAGGACCGCCCGGACCGCGGGCCGGGAAGCGGACGGCCGCGCGCCGTCGGAAGCCTTCCCCGCCGGCCGTCCGCGGTCCGTTCGTTCACCGAGGACAGCGGAAGGCAGGTACGTCATGGACGGGGGGTCGCGTCATGCGCTTCTCCAGGCGTGAGGGGGGCCGTTGGAGGCGGGCCGCCTCCATGGCACTGGCGGTCGTCTGCTCGGCCGGGGCGGTGCTGGGGACCCAGTTCCTGGTGTCCGCCGCCCAGGGGCGGGAGACACCGCGGGTGGAGGAGGCCGGTCCGGCCGGTCTGGGGGAGTGGGAAGGGGCGTTCATGCTCTACGAGCCCGTCTGGACCACCGCGCACATCGTCCAGAAGGGCCTGAACATCCCGGAGGCGGACACCGGCCTGGTCGTCTCCTACGTCGGCCCGGCCGCACGCAACCCCGGAGAGCAGGGCGACTGGATCGGCATCTACGAACACGGGCGGCTCGACAAGGCCCACCGCAAGGACTGGGACTGGGTCTGCCCGAACGAGCACGCCCGCTGCATGTCGTTCGGCTCCGCCATCGTGCCCGCGGGCAACGACGGCCTGGAGTCGGGCAAGAAGTACACCGTCGCCTACTGGCTCGACAACGCGAGCGAGTCGAGCGGGACCCCGGCCGTCACCGTCGACTACGTCGTGCCCTGGTGACCCGCGCCCCGGGCGGCTTTGAGCGCCGTCCCCCAGCCCCGTCCGACCTTTCCGGAAGAGGAACCCCACCCATGAGCTTCCCCACGCGTCGCGAGAGACGACGACGCGGACTCCTGCCCACCGCGGCCACCGTCCTCTGCTCCGCGCTGGCCGTCACCGGCACCCAGCTCCTGCTGCCGCAGGCGGCGGAGGGCGCGGGCACCGCGTCGGTCCGGCGCGGCCTCGCGGCGGGTTCCCACCCGAGCGACGGCTTCGACATCATCGACGCGACCTGGACCACGGCGCACATCATCGAGAAGGGCATCCTGCACGCCAAGGACACCGGCCTGGTGGTGACCTACCTGGCACCCGCCGGCCGCAATCCGGGCCAGCGGGGAGACTGGGTCGGCATCTACGAGCAGGGGCAGCTCGACACCCAGCACCGCAGGGACTGGGACTGGGTCTGCCCGAACGAGCACGCGCGCTGCATGGCCTACGGCGCCGCCGCGATCCCCGCCGGGGACGACGGGCTCCAGTCCGGCAGGACCTACACCGTCGCCTACTGGGCCGACGGTGCCAACGAGTCGAGCGGGGCCCCGGCCGCGACCATCGACTACGTGGTGCCGTGGTGACCCCGCAGGCCCGGGCGCGCGGCCGGCGCCCGCGCGGCGCCGTACCCCGCCGCCTCCTCGCGCTCCTCCTCGCCCTCCTGGCCACCGTCACGGTCCTCGGCACGCCCGCCGGGGCGCAGGACGAGGAGGACGACGTGGCCGACGTCTACCTGCATCTCGTGCGGGAGATCGAGGAGGCGGCCCGGGGCGCGGAGCACCCGGCCCCGAACGGGCAGTGGGCGACGAACGCGACGACCTCCCGGTCGGCCCCGGCGCGGGCCATGCCCTACGACCTCGCGCGTCCGGCCCCGTTCACCCGTGACGGCTACGCCCTGGTCAGCCTCGACCGGCTGC
Organism: Streptomyces sp. SID8352; assembly: GCF_009862265.1. GTDB lineage: Bacteria > Actinomycetota > Actinomycetes > Streptomycetales > Streptomycetaceae > Streptomyces. Next base: position 17,333 of record NZ_WWGX01000104.1, read on the forward strand.
GCAGCAGCGCCAACATGCCGTCGGTCAGCCTGGTCATCGACCTCGGCAGCATGTACGTGATGGGCTTCTACCAGTTCGGGCTCGGTACCTACCGGTTCTTCCACTTCGACGAGTTCGACCCGGCCGTCCTGCCCGCGGGGTTCTTCGGCGCGGTCCACAACCAGGTCCAGGCGCACAATCTGCACTACGAGAGCCGGTACGCCGCGATGGGCGGCCAGAACGTCTGGCAGCGGACCATCGCCGGGCACGATCTGCACACCGCCGTCCAGCAGCTCGCCTACGCCACGCCCACCGCCGCGAGCATGAACGCCCTGGGCACCCACCTCGTCAACCTGATCATGCCGTTGGCGGAGGGATCGCGGTTCAACAACATCAGGGGCGCGTTCCACACGGCGCTGGTGGAGGGCGTGGGCTGGTACGCGGCCGACTACGAGCCGTACATCACCAACTGGTCCCCCATGTCGAGGATCATCCGCGAAGGCTTCTCCTACACCGTGGACATCGACGGCCGGCCCCTCACCCAGTACCTCAGCGTGCTGAGGGCCAACATCAACATCCTCCACCGACCCGAGGGCAGCGGGCCCGCCCAGATGTGCTCGGGCAGCGGGGCCTCCGACTGCGTCACGTCCCTCGCCTCCGGGAACCGTCTCGGCCCCCGGTCCGGCCTGCCGGACTGGACCGGGGCCGGCTACCGGGGCGGCCGGGCGCTGCCCGGACACCAGGAGTACACCGCGGACCAGGCATGCCGGATCGGCCCGGAGGAACTCGCCGCGACGTACGGGGTGGAGCCCGACGACGGCGTGGACGACTCCGGCGGACTGCAACGCGCGATCGACGACATCCGCGGCCGGTGCGGCGGGGCCAACTTCGACCGGCTGTCGCTGATCACCCTGCCCGCCGGGCAGCTCGACGTCACCCGGCAGATCGCCGTGGACGCCGACTACCTGGTGATCCGCGGACAGGGCAGCGACCCGGCCCGCGGCCAGGTCACCCGCATCGTGTTCCGCCCCGGCGCCGACACCCGCTACGACACGCTGACCAGGGACGGAAGCCGCTGGGACCCGGACGCGATGACCTACGAGTCGGGCGCCGACACCGCCAAGGGCGGATGGATCTGGCCGGGCCGCGGGCTGTTCCGCGTCCAGACCCGCGAGGTCGCCCCGCGCTACGCCGACGAGTGGGCCGCCGCCCCGGCCAACCGCAAGGACCTCTACGAGGGTTCGGTCAACCAGCACTGGGCGTCGGGCGTGAAGGTGCGCGGAGCGGCCGGTGACCCGGCCCACGCCGCCAGGGAGGGCGGCCGGGTGATCCACCTGGACGCCAAGGCCGACATGGCACGGTTCCCGGTCGGCGGCCACCTCTGGGTGGGCGCCGCGAACAGCCGCGCCTTCTACGCGCTCCAGGAGGCCACGGACGAGACGCGCTACGAGAACCTGCACATGCGCCAGCAGGTCTTCCGCATCAGCGCGGTGGACGCCGGCAACCGCACGGTCACCATCGACAAGCCCTTGGAGTTCGACCTCCCCGTCGACTCCACCTCCGACGGCTCCGCGCCGATCGGCGGCAGTGTCTACACCAGCAAGGTGACCCCGCTGCGGATGGTGGTGGGCGTCGGCTTCGAGAACTTCGCCTTCACCCAGGAGATGCCGGGCCTGGACCGCGCGCAGGCGAAGAACAACTACGGGAACATGGCGCCCGAGTCCGCGATGAACGGCCTCGTCTTCAAGTGGGCCGCGGACTCCTGGGCCCGCGGTGTGCGCGCGGAGATGACGGGCTCGCACCCGATCGTCACCGAGGTCGCCAAGAACCTGCAGTTCGAGCAGAACCACCTGGACGGCGCCTGGAACAAGGGCAAGGGCGGCAACGGCTACTTCCGCGGCAGCCGCGTCTGGGACTCCCTGTACGCCTACAACACCACTCGCAACCTGCGCCACTTCACCCTCCAGTGGTCCTCCTCGGGCAACGTCGTGTACGCCAACGACTTCGACTCGGACCTGAACCTCCACGGCGGCTGGGAGCGTCGCAACCTGTTCGAGAAGAACACCGTGCGGGTGCCGTACGAGCACTACTCGGGGAACTGCACGGCCCGTTGCGGCGGTGAGGGCGGCGAGATCGAGGCCGGCACCTGGTACCCGATCTGGTGGGCTGCCGGGGAGAAGGCGTCGAAGTGGGCCGGTTCCTCCGGGCCGCAGAACGTCTTCCACGACAACGTCCTCACCAAGCAGCTCGTCCCCGGCGGGCCCTACGTGGAGTACCTGCCGTACAGCAGGTCGGGGAGCGGCACCCAGCCGGTCCACCAGTTCGGCTCCGCCGCGCAGGATCCGGGCCGCTTCCGGCACCTCACCCGGAACGGCGCCCCGCTCGACGACTGGAACGGCAACGAGACGGAGAACTACACCAGCGGTGACGCGGGAGTGGACACCTCCCACACCGCGCCGGGTGCCTCGGTGTTCCTGAGGAACCCCGGGTAGCGGGCACGGCCCGGGACCGCCTCGCGGCGGGATCGCGAAAGGGGGCTCTTCGGAGCCCCCTTGGTGCCGTTGTGCGGGTGGTTCAGTGGTGGGTGAGGAAGGCGGTCCAGGCGTGGGGGGCGAGGGTGATGTGGGGGGCGGCGTCGGGGTTCTTGGAGTCGCGGATGTGCACGGCGGAGGGGTGGGCGGCTACCTCTACGCACGCGCCGCCTTCGCTGCCGCCGTGGCTGGACTTGAACCACTGGAGGTTGGTGCCGCTCAAGCTTCCCAGGAGATGATCCAGCAGGTCCCTCGAATCCTCGGTGTTGAGGCCTGTGTCCACGGCAGCGCATACTTCTGGGCATCAGCAACCGGTAGCTGAGGTGGCTCGGCCCCTCCCGGCCTGGGGGCCGGATCCCACAAGTGATGATGTAGTGCTACTGAGACGCCTGCTTCGTCGCCTTGATGAATCGGCTCCAGGAGGCCGGATTGAGACTCAGGCGAGCCCCTTCCTGGCGTTTGGTGTCCCTCACCATCACCCTCTGTGAATCGTTGTCGGCCACCTCCACGCAACTGTCGGACTTGGTGTAGGTGCTGGTGCGCCAGTTGGGCTCGATTGTCAAGTTGATCGTCCCCTAGCCGGTCGCCATGCGGGCAAAGTGCTGGATTGCGGCCAGTATCAGGGCCCTGGCGGTCTGCCCGTACACCGCAGCCCGCCTGTGAGACTCGAACACCCTCATGTAGATGTCGATCTCCCGTGGCTGAGTCACGACCATTTCTGCGGAGAACGTCTCCAACATGACGCGCTTGTCGTCAAACATCACGAAGCCGTGCCCGATCCACGTGTTGAGCAGCGCAGAACGAGGGACGATGCCCAGGCTGAGCCGCGGGAGCGCCAGAACGGCCAATAGCCGGTCGAGCTGGGCTCTCATCACCCCGGAGCCACCGTGGTTCGAGTAGAGGGCCTGCTCGCCAAGGAGGACGTTGAAGATCCGATCGCCCTGATACAGGTACTGCTGTCGTTCGAGCCGCTTCGCCACGGCGGCTTCCATGTCCCCTGGGGTGTCGTACAGGCGTGACACCTCATCGAAGATGGCCTTGGCGTACTCGGCGGTCTGGAGCGTGCCCCAGACGACGTTCGGTTCCCAGATGCGGAAGACCTTGGTCTTCCTGTAGAGCGGTATGGACTGCTTCTGGCGTCCTTCAGCCCCGGTCTGGAGCAGTCGCCGCCACTCCAACCACAGCTCGTCAATGTGGCGGACCGTCGCGATGAGGTCGTGGACTTCGGCTTCGTGCCCAGTCTTCTGGCACCAGACACGGATGTCGGCCTCGGAAGCGTTCTGCTTGCCGTTCTCGATGCGAGAGACCTTGGATTCCTGCCAACCGGTCGCAGCGGCGAAGGCCCGGCCGCTACTGAATCCCGCGTCCTTGCGGAATCCACGCAGCCGGGCTCCCAACGCCTCTCGCGTCTCTTGTGCTTGGTTGCTCACGGAAGGATCAAGGCTTGTACTCGGAGTGGGGAACGGCGGAGGCCCAGAGCAGATCCCGCACACGGACGCCTTCGGCGACGACAGCAGGGGTGTCGATCAGCTCGTTCCCGATGAACCGTCCTGAGTCGTTGAAGTGCCCCACAGCGATGATCGAGTCATCGAACAGCCACCAGTCATTTCCGCCTACGGGGAAGGCCAACCCCTCGGGCAACCGGTGCCGTGGATACCACCTGACGGACTCGCCGGCCTCCTCGTTGACGTGAGCTGTGACGTACTCCCACTGGATGTACGGAGTGTGCGGTTCGGTGACGACTCGCACCCGACGCATGGACTTGCCCGCGCCGGTGACGCGCCTTACGAGCTGCGTCCACGGCTCCATGTACGAGTGGTCCAGGGGCTCGCCTCGAAGCCAGCTCGCGTAGGGGCCGTCCTCTACCGGGACTGAGTAGTCGTCCCTCAGCTCCAGATGGAAGGCGCCGTGCTCACAGCTGTCAAACAGCTGGTTGCGCTCGGCGCTGGAGATCAGCTCCACGCGGTTCCTCCAGTAGCGCGGTGATCGCGGCCCTGGGGACCTCGACCACGGTCTCGTAGTCCGGGATTTCCATCTGTGCCAGTGCCTCGGTGTCGGTCACCTCCTGGCCCTGCACAACGTACGTACCTCCAGGAGTGAGGACCATAAGGGGGTCCTCAAGGCGCTTGAACTCCCGGGAGGGAAGCCCGTCTTTCGTCAGGTGTTCGAACAGCTCGGTGGGCACCTCCACGGCCGTCTCGCCCTCGCGGATGGTGAGCTGCATCAGCAGGTCATTCGCGAAGATCTTCCAGCCCTGGACGAGGTACGTGTCCCGATCCGTGGCGTAGAGAGTCGGGCACTCTCCCCCTTGGGAGTTCTTACCAAGGAACCGTAGCTTCATGGCTGCTCTCCTGTCCGCTGCCTTGCGCTGGATTGCGCGGCCTTCCAAGCGTCGAGCAGAGGTTCTATGCCGTCAATCTTCCCACCGCAAACTGGTGCAATCTTCTTGGGACTTGGGCGCTGGCCCCTCTACGTTCACCTTCGGACCCAACCCGCTGAGGCGGCACCGAGGGGAGAATCGTGGTGGCCAGCATGACCGAGGCACGTGACGCGGCTGGGATCGACAGCTTGGCGCTCGACGTTGACACGTTCGGGGACACCATCACTGTGGTTCAGTTCATGGAGCTGAGCACGTCGACCCGATCAGACATCGACGCCAGGACCAACGAACTCGTCAGCCACCTGCGTGAGCTGCTGGCCGAGGACATGTGGGAGGGCGACGAGGAGACGAGCAAGCTGTTCGGCAAGGCGTACAGGCATCTGATGCTGTCCAAGCGGCCCACCCCGGAGACGTCCGCCTACGACGCCTTCACCTTCATGCGAAAGACGGCGACTCACGCTGATGCACTGCTGAGGGTCTATGCGGCGAAGAACGGGACTGGCCCACAGTGAGAGCCGTCCTTCGATACGTGCTCGCCCTGGAGGACAAGGTCCAGGACGGCCCGAGCGCCACCAGGGCGAGCCCTGCAACACACATCACCTCGAAATCGGAAGAGACGAACGAGAGGTAAGCGAATGACCGCCATTGCAGAGGTGCCAGTCACCAAGAGCACGGGCACGTGCGGCCTGATGTGGCTGGACCTCACCCGGATGTGTCAGCTCAAGTGCCGCCACTGCCACAACCATTCCGGGTCGGACGGGACGCACGGCACCATGACCGCCGAGGACTGGACGCGGGTCCTCAACGAGACCGCAGCGGCCGGCATTCCCCGGGTCCAGTTCACCGGGGGCGAGGTCACCATGCACCCCGACGCGCCGTCCCTGATCGAGCACGCGCTGAAGCTCGGCCTGGACGTCGAGGTGTACAGCAACATGGTTCACCTGAGCGAGGACTGGTGGAAGCTGCTTCGGCGGAAGGGTGTCAGCCTGGCCACGTCGTACTACGGCTCGGAGGACGCGCACAACGCAGTCACCGGGCGGAACAGTCACGCCCGCACCCGCGCGAACATCGTGAAGGCGGTGACGAACGAGATCCCGATCCGCGTCTCCGTGATCGCCTCCGGCCCCTCTGACACCGGCGACGAGACCCGGCGGGAGCTTCGGGCCCTGGGCGTCCGTACCATTCACGTCGACCACGTCAGGCCCTTCGGACGCGCGGCGAACGGACAGGAGCAGTGCACGGACGGTCTCTGCGGGCGGTGCGGGGACGGGCGGGCGTCCGTCGCTCCGGATGGCAAGGTGTCGCCGTGCGTGTTCTCGACCTGGATGGGCGTGGGGAACGTTCAGGATGCGCCGCTCGGCGCTATCCTCGGCGGCCCGGAGATGGCACAGGCCAACGCGACCATCCGACAGGGGCGGGATCTCAGCATCTCGTACAGTTGCGGCCCCGACAGTCCCTGCGGCCCGGACAACGACAGCGGTGGCGGTGGCGGCGACGAAAGCGAGTGCTCGCCGGGCTTCCCCGGTAGTTCGTGCTCCCCGAGGAACTGAAAGGCACATGGACACCAACCGCCCCGAATCCGCAATCCGACCTCTCATCCGGGAGCACACGGGCCCGGTGATCGCGATCCGTCGGACCGAACACGGCAACAGCTCAGATCTGACCGCCATCGTCGAGTGCGAGAACGGCCCTTTCTTCATCAAGGCTGTCCGCAATCGGCCCGGCGGTCGGCGGGACTCCCTCGTCAGGGAGCGGATGATCGATGCCGCCCTTGTCCACATCGCACCGCCCCTGTTGTGGGATGTGGACGCCGAAGACTGGTTGGTCCTGGGCTACGAAGTGGTCGACGGCCGGTCGGCCGACTTCGCGCCCGACTCGCCGGATCTCCCCCTGGTGGTCGACACCCTCGCGCGGATTGGTCGCGTGCCCCTTCCGGCGTTCGCCCGAGACTGGACGGAGAGCCGGTGGGACCGGTTCGCCGTGGACGGTTCGGAAGCCGAGCTGTTCCGGGGTGACTCGCTTCTCTACACGGACATCAACCCGCACAACCTGCTCGTACAGGGACGGCGCGCCTGGGCCGTGGATTGGGCGTGGCCGACCAAGGGGGCCGGGTTCATCGATCCTGCGCTTCTGGTTCTCCAGCTCATCGCGGCCGGTCACACCCCGGCGAGCGCAGAGAAGTGGGCGGCCCAGTTGCCCGCGTGGCACAGGGCGGTTTCGGGGGAAATCAACGCCTTCGCCGCCGCCAACCTGCGGATGTACGGCGCGTTTGCCGAGCGGAAGCCGGATGAGGACTGGCTGAAGTCCATGGTCGCCGCATGCGAGGCGTGGACCGGCTATCGGGGCATCACCGCCACGTGAATCAAGCTCGAACTGCCGAAGGGACGCCCGCCGTGTCCCAGAAGCCGGACGACCCCCCACACTGAACCTGGGTTCTAGCGGTTGTCGCAACACCCCAGCTCAAGGGGTGCGATGGACTTCGAGATCCGAGGGGACCGGACTCCGCAGGGTCCCGGGAAGCTGTCACGGGAGCGGGAGGCATACTCCTGGCTCGTGCAGCAGGGTTACAGCAACACCGCGGCGTGCCGGATCGTCGGCGTTGACCGCAGGACGGGCAACAAGTGCCGCAACGGCCGCAGTGCCGACCGGCGGCAGAAGGCGGCACCACCGATCCATGTGGTGGTGCCGCCTTCCGGGACGGTGTCCCGTCGAGCGGTGTAGCAGCGATCTCTGCATAGCCCCTTGAACCACCAGATCGTCTCGCAGGCCGTGGTCATCGCCACCGGAATCACTGAGGACGGCGGCGCCGACGACGCGAAAGGGGGCTCTTCGGAGCCCCCTTGGTGCCGTTGTGCGGGTGGTTCAGTGGTGGGTGAGGAAGGTGGTCCAGGCGTGGGGGGTGACGGTGATGTGGGGGGCGGTGTCGGGGTTCTTGGAGTCGCGGATGTGCACGGCGGAGGGGTGGGCGGCTACCTCTACGCACGCGCCGCCCTCATCGTTGCTGTACGTGGACTTGTGCCAGTTGTAGGCAACTTCCAGGCAGGCACCACCTTCGCCGTTGCTGTAGCTGGATTTGAACCACTGGAGGTTGGTGCCGGTCATGCCTCTCCCAGGAGATGGTCTAGCAGGTCCCTCGTATCCTCGGTGTTGAGGGCCTGTGTCCGCAGCATCGCATACTTCTGGGCGAGGATTCCCACCTCATCCGGACTGGCTACCAGGATGCTTCCGCGCTGTGTTTCGCTATAGGCGAGCCGCTGGTGCTCTGGGGTTTCCAGGAGGATGAAGGGGCCTTCCAGGCCAGCGTGTGAGGTGCGGCCCAACGGCATGATCTGCAACGAGATGCCGGGCAGTTCAGCGTACTTCCTCAGGTGTTGGAGTTGCTCCCTGTACACATCCCGCCCACCGAGGCGGTCACGGAGGGCCGCTTCCCAGATCACGAAGCTGGTTGTCGGTGGAACCTTGCGTTGCAGGATCTCCCGCCTCGCGATACGAGCGGCTACGAACGCCTCGATCTCGTCCTCGCTGTAGACCGGAATGCGGCTGCGATAGACCGCACGTGCGTGCGCCTCGGTCTGCAACAAGCCCGGCACCAGCAGGCTCTCGTACCAGGAGATGGTGATGGCCTCGCGCTCGCAGTCGAGGTACTCCTCCGCCCAGAGCGGGATGAGGTCGATCTCCGGCATCCTGCTGAGGGCAGTGGACAGCGCCCCCTTCGTGTCCAGCAGCTCGTCCAGCTGCTCCGCCAGGTCGGACTTGAGGGGGCGGCGGCCCTGTTCGATGGAGGCGATCTGCTGCTCGCCGACGACGAAGCGCTCCCCGAGCGCCTTCTGGGTGAGTCCGGCGTTCTGCCGGTACAGGGCGAGCAGCGCGCCCACCATCTTCATCGCGGAGGCGTTCCTCCGTGCCGCGGTTGCCATGAGATCGAACTCCCCGTCGACGTGCCTGCGTTCACTTTCCCGCAGCCGTACAGCGCCCCTGTACGGACGTGCGCTCTGTTCCATGATGGGCACAGAGCGTGACTCTGGTCTCGTGAACTGCGAAAATCAACCCCCGTCTCTCCGTGAACACTTCTACCTCCGCAGCCGGCGGTCCGTGCCCGCCGCCCGGAGGTTCGCCCGTGCGGCGCTGACGGACTGGGACGTGCGCGAACGTGTCGACGAGGCGCTGCTCTGCGTCAGCGAACTCGTCACCAACGCCCTGCTGCACGGAGTGCCGCCCGGCCGGGGCCTGCTGCTGCGGCTGCTGCTGGGCGACGGCGTGCTCCGCGTGGAGGTGCACGACAGCGGCGACGGCGTACCGGCGATGCCGGTGATCAACCTGCGGGAGCCGGTGGAGGGCGGCCGGGGCCTGTTCCTGGTGTCGCTGGTGTCGGACGCCTGGGGGGTGGCGGAGCGGCGCCCCGGAAAGATCGTGTGGTGCGAGTTCGCCCTGGTGGAGGCGCGGGCGGCCCCCGGCGCCGTGCCCACGCTCGCCGCTCCCGCGACCGTGCCCCCGCTCGCGGCCCCGTCCGCTGCGGACGGCGCCTGCGAGGTGGTGTGGACGGGGTCCGATCGTTGATCCCGTGACGGGTCGTGGAGGGCCGGCGGAGGTGGTGCGGGAGCCGACCGCGCTCCTGCTGCCGGGACCGGGACCGGGGGTCGGCCCGGCCCCGGCTCCAAGGAACCGGGGGCCGGCCGGGATTCGGTCCCGGCCCGCGTCAGCAGGTGAGCCCGGACCCCGGCGCCGTGCCGACGATCGCGGTGATCCGCTCGTACCGGGCGACCCTCGACGCCACCGACTCCGGGTTGCCGCCGTCGCACTCCAGCGCTCCGTTGAGGGAGCGGATGGTCTGGCCGAAGCCCGCGCCGCCGACCATCGCCTCGTGCGAGGTCATCGTGCCGGGGCCGTTCTGGGTGTTCCAGTACCAGAGGGCGGTCTGCCAGGCCACCGAGGGGTCGCGCTCCACCATCCACGGGTCGTTCAGCAGATCGAGGCCGAGCGCGTCACCGGCGGCCTTGTAGTTGAAGTTCCAGCTGAACATGATCGGGCCGCGGCCGTAGTACGCCTTCTGTCCCGCCGGGCAGCCGTAGGGCTGGCTGTAGTCGCACTTGCGCCAGTAGTTGTCCTCGTTGATCTCCTTGACGTACCGCAGTCCGACCGACTCGAAGTCCGCGTGCGTCAGGAAGGCGGCGGCCTCCCGCGCACGGGTCTGCGGCGTGCCCGTGTTGGCGAAGCGCGGGTAGGCGTGGAGCGCGTCGATCAGCCCCTGGTACGTGTAGAAGGGGTTCCGCTCCGGGAAGACGGCGTCGAACTGCGCCTCGCTGATGACGAAGTCCGACACCCCTCCGGCGCAGGCGCCCCGGTCGGCCCAGACGCCGGTGGCGCCCGGATTCTCGTTCTGCGTCCACCACTTGGCGCTCCAGTTGCGCCCGTGGTGGGAGACGGTGCCTCCGGACGGGTAGGCGGTGGTGGCGCTCCACGGCGCCGCGCAGGCGGGCGTGTCCCCGGCCGCCGCGGCGGGGGCGGCGGTGGAGACCCCGGCGGGGAGGAAGGCCGCCGTGGCGACGACGGCGCCCAGTACGGTCAGGAACCTCTTGATGCGTTTCAGCGCTGCTCACTCCTTCGGCGCGGCGCGCCGAGCACCTCGGCGGGCCCACATGACGTGCCGTCACTCAATCCCTATTGGTCTGGACCTGTCAAGGTCTGGTCCGGGTCGTGGGCGGGCTTCGGGTGTGGACGCCTTCCGTCCGCCTCCTTGTGCCACGGAGCGGCCCCGGCGACCTCGCTGCCCCCGCCTGCGGCGCGGCCTTCGCTCAGGGCTCCCGTCGCGGACCGGTCGGCATACGACGAGTCGTCACCTCAATGACCGGGCCCGGCCCGGTGGCCGTTCCCCTCCGCGATCCGGCGGACGGCGTCCGGGCCCACCCGGCAGCAGCCGCCCAGGAGCCGGGCGCCCGCCGCCCGCCAGGCGCGCACCCGCTCCGGGGTGAAGGAGGACCGCCCGGTCCAGGCGCCGGCAGCCGCGTCCCAGGTCTCCCCGCTGTTGGGGTAGGCGACGACGGGCTTGCCGGTGACCCGGGCGGCGGTGGCCACGGCGCCCTCCGCGTCCTCGGGTGCGCAGCAGTTGACGCCGACGGCGATGATCTCCTCGGCGTCGGCGGCCAGGGCGTACGCCTCGTCGAGCGGCTGCCCGGCGCGGGTGCGGTCACCCGCGACGGTGTACGAGAGCCAGGCGGGGACGCCGAGCCCGCGCACCGCGTGCAGCAGGGCGGCGGCCTCGTCGGTGTCGGGGACGGTCTCCAGGGCCAGCACGTCGGGGCCGGCGGCGGCCAGCGCCTCCAGCCGGGGGCGGTGGAAGCGTTCCAGCTCCGCCGGGGTGAGCCCGTAGCGGCCCCGGTACTCGGAGCCGTCGGCGAGCAGCGCGCCGTAGGGGCCGACGGACGCGGCGACCCACAGCGGGCGGTCGGCCCCGGCCCGCCGGGCCGCCTCGCGGGCGAGGTCCACGCCGAGCGCGAGCAGCCGGGCGGCCTCCTCCCGGCCCGCGCCCCGGCGGGCGAAGCCCTCGAAGGTGGCCTGGTAGGTGGCGGTGATCGCCACGTCGGCGCCCGCCCGGTAGTAGGCGAGGTGCGCGGCGACGACCGCCTCCGGGTCCTCGGCGAGCAGCCGCGCGGACCAGAGTCCGTCGCCCAGGTCGTGCCCGGCCGACTCCAGCTGGTTGGAGAGGCCGCCGTCGAGCACGAGCGGCCCGGCGGCCAGGGCCCCGGCGAAGGAGGGCCGGTGCGGGATGTCACGGGACATGCCCCCGACGCTAACCCGGACCGGGGTCCGGGGCCGGGCGGGACCGGTGGGTGCACGGCGGGGTACGGGACGCGGCGGGGCCCCTAGAGTCATGATCATGTCGAACGAGCAGTCGAACCCCCAGCCGCCGCCGGAAGGCCGGCCCCCGCCCTACGGGCCCCCGCCGAGATCCCCCGGACAGGCCCCCCACGGGGCCCCGGGACCGCACACCGCCCCCTACGGGACCCCCTACGGGGGTGTCCCGCCCACCGGTCACCAGCCGCCGTACGGCGGCATGTACCCGCCGGCGCCGTATCCCCCGTACGGGCCGTACACCATGCCCGGCACCGTGCGGGCCGCGCAGATCGTCATCTGGTCGATGGGCGGTCTGGTGCTGATGGCCATCCTGGCCGGGGGCTACGACGCGGGGCCCCGGGTGGCGGGCGCGCTGTTCGGCACCAACCTGATGGGCTGGGCGCTGTGCGTGCTCGCCTTCTTCTACCCGTCCCACGGCGACGGGGTGCGGATCACCTCCATGGTGCTGGCCGGTGTGCAGATCGTGATGTCGGTGGCCGGGCTGACCGGCCGTCTGGCGGGCGTCAACCTCGCGCTGCTCGGCTCCGTCGCCCTGCTCGTCCTGCTGAACCAGGGCACCGCCAAGCGCTGGTTCCTGCGCCCGCGCGGACCCCTCCCGCCGTACCGCCGCCCCTGAGTGGCGGGAGGGCCGGACGCCCCGCGTGGTCCGCGCGACGCGCGACCGGTGCGCGCCCGGCACGCGCGGGGCGGGGCGCGGGGTGACGGGAGAGGACGGGGAGGCCCGGGAGGGGTACGGGACGCTGCGGCGGGGCGGACGGGAGACCCCCGCCCCGTCCCCGCCCCGTCCCCGCCCCGTCCCCGGACGCGACCCGCCGGAGGCGACCCGCCGGGCGCGCCGGAGGGGCCCCGGCCGGACCGGTCCGGCGGCGGGGGCATACCGTGAGAAGCCGAGCGAGTCAGCCGTGAGGAGACAACGGGATGGGCAGCCGCACCGCGCTGGTCGAGGATCTGATGGAGCGCTTTCCGCACGTACCGCGGGAGGCGGTCATCAAGGAGGACCTGCTCCGCGGCGGGGTGGCCTTCGACCCGTCGGCCCTGAGCGACAACGAGGGCGGCGAGGTCAAGCCGAAGTCCTACTTCATCTTCTCCTTCGACCACGGCACCCTGCCGGAGCTGGGCGAGGCCGCGCTGCGCCGCCCGCCGGAGGAGATCATCCTCACCGGCGGCCCCTACGAGCTGCGCCGCACCGTGGTCTCCGTACGGGTGAACCCCGCCTCGCCCTACCGGGTCGCCGCCGACGAGCACGGCATGCTCGGCCTCTACCTCGACGGCAAGCGGATCTCCGACGTGGGCGTGCCGCCGATGCCCGAGTACTACCGGCACACCCTGTCCAACGGGAAGTCGGTGATGGAGGTCGCCCCCACCATCCAGTGGGGCTACCTGATCTACCTGACGGTCTTCCGCGTCTGCCAGTACTTCGGCGCCAAGGAGGAGTGCCAGTACTGCGACATCAATCACAACTGGCGCCAGCACAAGGCCGCGGGCCGCCCCTACACCGGCGTCAAGGACGTCGACGAGGTGCTGGAGGCCCTGGAGATCATCGACCGGTACGACACCCAGAAGGCGTCCACCGCCTACACCCTCACCGGCGGCGCCATCACCAAGACCGTCGGCGGACGCGACGAGGCCGACTTCTACGGCCGCTACGCCAAGGCCATCGAGGAGCACTTCCCCGGCCGCTGGATCGGCAAGGTCGTCGCCCAGGCGCTGCCCAAGGACGACGTGCAGCGCTTCAAGGACTACGGGGTGCAGATCTACCACCCCAACTTCGAGGTGTGGGACCGGCGCCTGTTCGAGCTGTACTGCCCCGGCAAGGAGCGCTACGTCGGCCGCGACGAGTGGCACCGGCGCATCCTCGACTCCGCCGAGATCTTCGGCGCCCGCAACGTGATCCCGAACTTCGTGGCCGGTGTGGAGATGGCCGAGCCGTTCGGCTTCACCAGCGTCGACGAGGCGATCGAGTCCACCACCGAGGGGCTGCGCTTCTTCATGTCGCACGGCATCACGCCCCGGTTCACCACCTGGTGCCCCGAGCCGACCACCCCGCTCGGCAAGGCCAACCCCCAGGGCGCGCCGCTGGAGTACCACATCCGGCTGCTCCAGGCGTACCGGCAGACCATGGACGACTTCGGGCTCGCCTCGCCCCCCGGCTACGGTGAGCCGGGCGCCGGGCGCGCGGTCTTCTCCGTCAGCTCCTTCATGGACAGCCTGCCTGCGGACGAGACCGCGGAGGTCTGACCGTCCGGCCGCCGCCCGGCCCCGGTCCGCCCGGGGCGCGGGCGGTGAGGCTCACCCAGGGGCCCAGCCAGACGGTGTCGCCGTCGTGGAGGGGCTCCGGACGGCCCGGCACCAGCACCCGGTCGTTGACGCGCACGCCGTTGGTGGCGCCCTGCGGGACCTCCGTGACCGTGGCGGAGCCGTCCTCGGCGTGGGCGACGCTGGCGTGCCGCCCGGACACGCTGGTCTCCCCGGCGAGCAGCGCGGCGGCCTCCGGCGCCCACTCCGCGTCCCGCCCGAGCCGCAGCTCCCCGCCGGGCACCACGTCCAGGTGGTGCCCGGCGCCCCGGAACACCAGGCGGAGGGCGGCGCCCGCGCCGGGCTCCGGGGCGGCGGTGACGGGGGAGAGGCACGCCGGGCAGGTGAGGACCGCCCGGGGGAGCGGGGCGCGGCACCGGGGGCAGCGCGTGAGCGGCGCGGGGTCCGGCCGGAGCGGCGGGCCCGGATGCGCGGGCGGCCGTGCGGCGGGGGCCGCGGGGCCGGGGCGCAGGGGGGTGGCCGAGGCGAAGCGGACGAGACCGTCGTCCTCGTCGTCCTCGTACTCCCCGTCGTACTCCTCCTCATGTTCCTCGTCGGGACCGTGTCCGTGGGCGTCCGGACCGCCGGCGCCCGGGCCATGGGTCTTCGGACCGCCGGCGTGCGGGGCCGCGCCGTGGACGTCCGGGCCCTGGACGTCCGGGCCCTGGGCGTGCGGGGCCGGACCCCGGGCGTCCGGGGGCCACGTGGGGGCGTTCCGGCCGTGGCCGTGGCCGTGCCCGGGTGCGGGGGAGTCGCCGTGGTCCGCGCGGCCGTCGGCCGGGTCGGGGCCGTCGGGGCCGTCGGGGCCCGCGTCCCGGTCCGGGTGACCGTCCGCGTCCCGGTCCGCGTCCCCGTCCGGGGGTCGGTGCGGGTCCGTGTCCGGGCCGGGGCGGGCGTCGTCGGAGCGGGTCACGGCGCTTCGCTCCCCGGGGCCGTGCCCGGCGCGAAGCCCACCTCGATCTCCACCCGGCCCGACGCGTCCTGGGTGACGTCGGAGACCACCGCCACCGCGCCCGGCGGCAGGTGCGGCGCCCCGAACAGCGCCCGCGCCAGCGGGTTGACGAGGTGCGTCTCCAGGACCATCCCGATGCCCCGGCCGCCCTTCCACGGGTCCTTCGTGCAGTGCCCGAGCAGCACCTCGCGGGCCTCCTCCGTCAGCTCCAGGGAGATCCCGTGCCCCTCGGCCAACTGCCGCTGGATGTTGCCCACCTGGAGGTCGAAGATCCGCTCGGCGATCTCGGTGGAGATGAAGCCGAAGACCACCACGTTCCCGCCGAGCCGGTTCATCAGCTCCGGACGCCCCACGACCCGCTCGAAGTGCTCCTTGATGTTCCGCAGGACCTTCTCCTGCAACTCCGGATACGGCGTGTCCGGGAACACCAGCGGCTGCCACTCCTGGGTCCGCGGATCGGTGCGCTGCACCCCGAGGTTGGAGGTGAAGATCAGCACGCACTCGCTGAAGTACGTGGTGACACCCTGGCCGTCGGTGAGCCGCCCGTCCTCCAGGACCTGGAGGAACTTGTCCAGCACGCCCTTGTCGGCCTTCTCGATCTCGTCGAAGAGGATCACCCGGAACGGGTTCTCCCGCACGGCCGTGGTGAGTTCGCCGCCCGCCTCGTACCCCACGTAGCCCGGCGGGGCCCCCACCAGCCGGTCGGCGGAGTGCGACGCCGAGAACTCGCTCATGTCGAAGCGCAGGTACGCCTGGTCGCTGTCGAACAGCACCGACGCCACGGCCTTCGCCAGCTCCGTCTTGCCGGTGCCCGTCGGCCCGGCGAAGAACAGCACGCCGCGCGGCCGGTGCCCCGGGCTGGTGGCCTGCGCGCCGGACAGGCCCAGCGCGGCCCGCTTCAGGATGTCCAGCGTCATCGCCACGGCCGCCTCCTGGCCGAGCACCCGGCGCGGGATGGAGAGCGGGTTGGCCGGGTCCTCCCCGTCGACGATCCGCTGCCGCACCTCGTCCCGGCTCCACGGGTTCTTCTCCACCCCGAGCCGGTAGACGCGGACGGCGTCCGGCATGGCCTCGAACGGGATGCGCCGGGCCAGTGCCAGCCGCAGGCTCTCCCGCATCGCCGTCAGGCTCATCCCCGTGGCGGTGCGGGCGAAGGCGGTGACGGCCTCCGCCGCCTCCCGCTCCGGCGTCCGCCGCGCGGAGGGCACCGCCCGCACGTAGCGGCGCCGCAGCACCCGTGCCATGCGGTGCCGCTCGTCGGCGTCCGGCTCGGGCACCGCGACGGTGCGGATGCGCTCACTGCCGGTCAACATCCAGGTGGGCAGGTCGCGTTCGCCGTCGGCGAGCCAGATCACCGGGTTGAACAGGGCGGGCTGTGCCTCCCCGCCGGGGACCGGCGGCGCCTGCACCGGCTTCGCCTCGGCGGCGAGCTGGAGGCAGGACAGGAAGAAGTCGCGCTCCTCGGGCGTCAGCCGGGCCACGTCCCCGACCAGCCGCGAGGCGTGGTCGACCACCAGGGCCACCCGCAGCGGCGGCAGCGTCCGGTCCGGGCGGACCGCGCCCCGCCGCTCCTCCCAGCCGGACGTGATGTCCCGCAGCTGCCGCACGGTGTGGGCGATCTGCGAGGCGTTGGTGCCCGGGAAGGTCATCGTCTCCAGCAGGGTCAGCACCGCTTCCCGCACCGACTCCTCGGCCTGCATCACCTGCACGCCCCGCACCTGGTCGCAGAGGAGCAGCGCCTGGTACCCGAGCGGCAGCAGCCGGTTCCACAGCACCTCCAGCAGCTCCAGCGGATGGTCGCGGTCGCGGATGCGGACCAGGTGCAGGTCCCGGAAGTTGCCGTGCAGGACGTACTGCGCGTGCACGCTCAGCGTGCCCGCCAGCTCCTCCATGAACAGGGGGAAGCGCGCCGCCGGTCCGGGGCCGTGCTCCCCGCCGTGCTCCTCCTCCCGCACCCGCTCCACGCCCGCTCCGTGCCCCGGGCGGCGGACCGTCTCCGAACCTGCCGTGCGCTGCTTGTCCAGCTCCATGTGTCCCTCCCCGCGCGGTGGTCCCCGCGGCGCTCTCAGCGGCGGTCGTCGCCCACGGTGCGGTGCCTGGGGGCGGGTGCGGGCTCGCGCCGGGGGGAACGCCGCTCCTCGTCGGCGCGCGCGCCGTCCGTACCGCGCTCCGCCGCCAGGTCCAGCCCGTCCAGCACCACCGCGCCGTCCTCGCCGGGCAGGCCCGGCCGGGCCCCCTCGGCCTGTTCGATCCGGAAGTCCATGCCGATCCCCAGCTCCGCGGCCAGGGCCGTGATCTCACCGAGCCGCTGCCGGGTCTCGGCGCACCGCAGGTCGTCCAGCTCCCGCTGCCCGGGGCCGCGTTCGCCCGGACCGCCCCGGTACATGGTGGCCACCCGCAGGGCCCCGCCGGTCACGCTCATCCGCAGCCAGTGCCCGGGGCCCCAGCCGTCCGGCGTCCAGTCCACCCGCAGCTCCTGGCCCTCCGGCCGGGTGGCGTCGGCCGGGCCGCCGTACCGCTCGGACAGCTCCGCGATCACCCGGGCGCACTGCGTCCGGAGGTACAGCGCCTCCAGCAGGGACAGCCGCTCGGAGACCCGCCGCTCGACCAGACGCCGCTCCCCGGCGTCCAGCCGCCCGCCCCGCTCCAGCACCCGGACCAGCGGCTCCACCGCGTCCGGCGCCCCGGGCAGCGGCTCCGTGCCCTCGGGCGCCCGCAGCGACAGGAACTCCAGCTGGGCCGCGGCCCACTCCTCGTCGGCGCGCCGCCCGCGCGCCGTCCGGTTGGCGTCCTGTACGAGCTTGCGCGCCTCGTTGAGGTGCCGCCGGCAGCGGTGGGGGTTGCTCCCGGCGTGCTGCGCGGCCCGGCTCACCGAGGCCGCCGCCAGCTCCGCGGTGGCGTGGGCCGCCCCCGGGTCCAGCGCGGCCAGGATGCCGGCACCCAGCCGCCGTACGGCCTCCGCGTCGGCGTCCGTCCCGGGCGCCGCCCTGGGCACCTCCTCCGGCCCGGCGCCGTCCCGCTCCGCCTCGGCGGTACGGGCCGCCAGGTGGCGGCGCAGCATGGTCTCCCGGTGGCCGTCCAGCAGGCGCCGCCACTCCGCGTCGTCGTCGCCCGACTCCTCCAGCACCGACGTCAGCCGCTCCACCTCCCAGGCGGTCTGCCGCTCCTCGGCCCGCGCGAGCGCCGCCTCCAGCCGGGCCAGCCGGGCCCGCGCCCCGGCCAGGTCCAGGCCGACCGGGTCCAGCGGAGGGGGCAGGTCGGGGCGCGGCGGGCCCCCGCCGCCGGGCAGGGTGCCGCCGGTCCGGGCGCACCGGGCGAGCAGCGCCCCGCGCCGGGCGTTGGCCCGCGCCACCGCGTAGGCCGCCGCCTGCCACTGCTCGGCCGCGGCGGCGGAGACCTCCTCCCGCCGCTCCAGGCAGCGCTGCTCCTCGGCGGCCCGGACCGCGGCCGTGGCCAGCACCCGGGTGGTGAGCATCGCGGCCCGGCCCACGAACAGGGCTCCGCTGAGGGCGCCGAGGGCGCCGAGCACGGCGTCGCCCGCCTGGTGCAGGGCGTGTCCCGCGGCGTCGGAGAGATGGGCGGACGCCTGGCCGGCGGCGTCGGACACGTGCGAGGACGCCTGGCCCAGGGCGTCGCCGAGCTGGACGCCCCCGGCGTGGGGCGCCTGGTACACGTCGGCCGCCGACAGCGGCGCCGGGTAGCCCACGGCGGGCATCACCAGATCGAAGGTCGGCAACGCCATTCCTGCGCTCATGTTCCGTACTCCTCGTGCTCTCCGCCTCCGCCGGGGTCCTCCCCTGCCGGGCGTTCTCCTGCCGGGCGTCCCTTGCGGGGCGTTCTTCCGCCGGGGCCCCTCGCGGGTGCCTCCGGCGCGGTGCCGTTGCCGGTGCTGCCGAGCGGGGCCTCCCGGGTACTTCCCGGGCGCCTCCCGGCCTCCCGGCGGGCGCCGGTGGGCCGGGCCGGTCCGTGGGCGCCGGTCCCGCGGTCCGGCGGGGTCTCCCGGCCGCCCCACCGTCGGTCCACCTGGTCCACTGGGTCCGGGCCGCCTCCGGGCCCCGTCCACCGGGCTGCCTCCGGGCCCCGTTCCGCCGGGCCGCCTCCGGGCCGCCTCCGCCTCGGCCGGGTCGCCGTTCACGGCCGTTCAGACCTGCCGGGGTGCGATCCGTCGTGCTCTCACCCCCGCCAGGCGGGCCGCCCTCGCCCGTCGCTCCCGGCGCCAGACGTAGCAGCGGCGCCCGCTCCAGCCGGTCACCGCCGCCATCCCGGCCAGCGGCCACACCCACGGGGCGTACGTCAGCGCCACGAACCCCAGCAGCACCAGCCCCACCAGCACGGCCGCGCCCAGCAGCAGGGTGAGCCGCCGCGACAGCGTCAGCCGGGCGGGCCGCTCGGAGGAGCGGATCAGCAGCCCGGCCAGCGACCGGCGCGGATGGTAGGCCGGGGGGCCGATGTACACGGCGGTCAGCAGCTCCGCCGCGAACACCGCCGCCGCGGCCGGGGTGATCTGCATCCAGGCGGCGACCACGGACTCCTGAGAGGCCCGGTCCAGCACATCGGCCAGGGCGATGACGAAGCACCAGGGCGCGATGACCACGGTGGCCCCGACCAGGGCCCAGGAGAGGGTGGGCGGCAGGTCCATCCGCCGCAGCACCGCGATCACTCCGTCCGTGTCCTCGTCCATCAACCGCTCGATCTCCTCCTCCGTCGCCCTGCGGTGCCGCGCGTCGGCCTCCGTGACCGCCTGTTCGACCAGCAGCGACGCCACCAGCAGGCGCAGCGGGTCGTCCCGCCCGGCCAGCAGCAGCCGCTCGAACCAGGGCACGGGGGCGGCCAGCGCGGCGGCCGTCCGCCCGGTCTCCGCGGCCAGCGCCCGCGCCGCCCGATCCGGTTCGCGGGCCAGCACCAGCAGCCGCGCCCGCACGGCCGTGGTCGTCCGCAGCGCCCTGCGCACCCGGTCGAGGCGGGCGATGCCCGGGGAGCGGCGCACCTCGTCGACCAGATGCGTCCAGCGCGAGCAGAGCGCCGTCCAGCGCTCGCGCACCTCGTCCAGGCCCTCGCCGCGCGGACGCCGGGCCAGCTCGGTCAGGATCGCGGGCGTCCGCCACAGGTGCTCCACGAGACGGGACGCCTCCACATCGCCGCGCCGCACCGCCGCGCCCAGCTCCCGGACGCCCTCCGGACTCAGCGGTATCCGCCACAGCGACGCGTCCCGGTAGGGGCCGAGCCAGGTGATCAGCCGGACCACGGCCGCCGGGTCCGGAACCTCCGCAAGGCCCGCGCGCAGCTCCGCGAGTTCCTCCAGCTCTCCGGCGCTGTGCCGGCCCGCCGCCCCGAACTGGCCCAGCCACTCGGACAGTCCGGCCCGGCCCCCGGCGTCCGCCAGCAGCCGGGCCGCCTTCACCGGGTAGTGGTCCAGGGCCTGGGCCAGGTGCTCCGGCTCGGTGAACCGCTCGTCGAGGAAGCTGAACGGGGTGATCCCCGCAGGCTCCTCCGGCGCCCGCCCGCCCATCAGCCGGCGGCCGACCTCCGGGGACCGCCCCTCCAGCCACGCGCCGACCTCCCCGGCCCCCCAGCGCTCCTCCGGGCGGCGGGTCAGCAGCCCCTCGCAGAGCCGCCGCAGCCGGCTGTCCCGGACACCGCTCACGTCCGGGTCGTGGGTGGCGATCTCCGCGAGCACGGCGGCGTCGCTGAAGAAGTCCACCGGGTGCTCGCCCAGGGCCAGTTCGGCCAGGATCATGCCCACCGACCACCAGTCGGCCTCCGGGGACACGGTCTGGAGCAGCGGACCGGCCTCGGGCGCAAGATAGCGGGGCTTGCCCCGCCAGGGCCGCACCGGGCCGTCGTCCTCGTCCGGACGGTACTGGGCGGCGCCGAAGTCGACCAGGACCAGCCGCAGTTCGTCCCCGCGCAGGCTCTCGACCATCACGTTGTCCGGGGTGATGTCCCGGTGCACCAGCTCGTGCCGGTGCAGCACCGACACCGCCTCGTGCAACTGCCGCGCCACCTCGCGCACCGCCGCCGCCGGCATCCGGCCCGGATTCGCGTCCAGATGGGCCCGCAGGTCCGTCTCGCCGTGGGAACGGAACACCTGATAGGGGTGACCGTCGGCGAGCCCCGACTCCAGCAGCCGCTCCAGGTGCCCGCTCCCGGTCCCGGCCACCTCCAGCACCGGCGCCACCGCAGGGTCCGGTGCGTGCAGCCGGTGGTAGTACTTCAGCACCAGCGGCACCTCCGACGCCCCCGGCTCCGCCCGCCGCACCCGCAGCACCGCGGCCCGGCCCGGCCGCTCGGCCGCCCGGACCACCCTCACCAGTACGAACCGGTCCGCCAGCGCGGGCGGCACGTCGTCGAGCACCGGGCGGGTCTCGACCGTCCGCGCGTCGGTGAAACCGCCGTCCGAGGGGGAGATGAAATCCGTCATCGTCCGGCCTTCCGTGGAGCGGACTTACGGGACGGGGGCGTCGAGGGGGAAAGAGGGAGCCCGACAATACCCAAGGCATTCCCGGGACATGGGGAGTTCCGGAGAACTCCGCAGGGAGCCGCCGACACCCCGCCGGAGCGATTCCCGGACGGCTCTCCCCGCAGGTGCCCCGCATTACCATGCTGCCCATGCGCTCCCTGCCCCCGCACACCGAACTCGTCGAGGAACTGCGCGGACTCCGGCGGCCGGGCCTGCCCCGGCTGCGCCACTGCACCCGGGACGCGCTGCGCCGGACCGCCGAGGCGGCCGGACTGTGCGCCGGGGAGGACGACGAACTGGAGGGCGTCGAAAGGCTGCTGGCCGCCGCAGTGCGCCGCCTCGCGGGCGGCGGACCGCTCCGCGACGAGCGGGACGGCGATCCGCTGGCCCGCGCCGCCGCCCACACCTTCGGCCTCTTCACGGACCGCCGGGGGGTGCCCGCCGCCGACCGGAGGAAGGCCGCCGCCGCCGTCTACGGGGTGAGCACCGAACGGTTCCGCCGCAGCCACGAGAGCGAGATCTTCGCCGAACTGGCCTCCGCCGCCCTCGCCGTGGCCCGGGAGGCGGCCGACCCGGACGGCACCGGTGAACCGGCGCCCGACGGACGGCGCCCGCCCGTGACGGACTCCGGCGCCCCGCCGCCCGATCCGCCCTCCGGGCCCCCGGTCCCCCCGCACGTGGCCGCCCGCATCAGCGTGCGCACCTGCCCCATCGAACTCGTCCGGGACGCCGACATCCTGGTCTCCCCGGAGAACGTCTACCTGGAGATGTCCAAGATCTTCCGGCCCACCGTCTCGGCCGCGCTGCGCCGCTCGGCGGCCGTGCGCAACGCCGCCGGGGAGATCGTCGACGACGTCCTGCCCCGCGAACTGCGCACCTGGCTGCGCGCCCACGGCCGCCCCGGGCTGCCGGTGCGCCCCGGGACGGTCGTCCCCACCTCCCCGGGCGCCCTCGGCGCGCACGGCGTGCGGCGCATCCACCACGCCGCCGTCTCCACCCCCGTGGGAGACGGCGACCGCTACCACGTCGCGCCCGCCGTACTGGCCGAGGCCGTCCAGGCGTCCTTCGCCCTGGCCCGGTCCGAACGGGCCGCGCTGTCCCTGCCCATGACCACCCTCTGCTTCCCCCTGCTGGGCGCCGGCCGGGGCGGGCTGCCCGTCGTGACCGCGGCCCGCTGGCTGCTGTGGGCCGTCCGGCGGGAGCTGCGCGAGGACACCACCTGGTCGGTGATCATCGTGACGACCCGGCCGCAGCACACCGACGCCGTCAGGGCCGCCAACTCGCATCCCTGAGTGACACCCCCGCCCCGCGCAACGCCCGCTCCGTGGCGACCAGTTCTCCCCGCAGCGGCACCCCGTACAGCCGCAGCGCGGTCCTCCCGCCGGGCCCCGGCACCGTCACCGGCTGCAACCGGCGGCCCGTCGCCGCCCGGCGCAGATGGGGGGCGTAGCGGACGGCGCCCAGCGGGGTCAGCGGCCGGAGCCGCTGGTTGGCGGAGCCCCGCCAGGCCAGCGGTGTCGGCTCCGCCACCCGGAACCGTCCGGTCACTAGGGCGTCGGCGTGCTCCAGGGCCGTCAATTGACGCTCCGTCAGTTCATGCGGTTCGTAACCCGTGTACACCAGCAGGTCCGCCCGGGAGCCGGAACCGCCCGGCCCGGAGACCGCCCGCGACGGTTCGTCCCCCGCCGGTGTCCCGCCTTTGTCCGGTGTCCCGGCCGCCTCCGGTGAGGGGGTTGGCGCGGACGCGGACGCGGATAACCGGGTCGGTGCCGTCGTGGGCCCCGGCCCCGGCACCCGGGCCGGGACCGGATCGCCCACGCGGCCCGGCTCCGTCGCCCGGCCCGCCGCCCACGCGCCCTCGCGGGGGGCGGCCCGGGGTTCGGCATCCCCCGCGCCGCCCGCCCCGTGTGCCCACGCGTCGCGCAGCCCGGCCGCCCCGGAGAGCAGGGCCGCGAGCGCCTCGGGCTGCTGGAGCGGCTCACCGCCGCTGACCGTCAGCCCCAGCGCGCCCGCCGCCAGCGCGGCGCTCCACAGCTCCAGCACATCGGCGACGGACCGGGCTCCGCCGCCCCGCCCGTCCCAGGTGTGACGGGACATGCACCCCGGGCAGGCCAGCGTGCAGCCCTGGAACCAGACACCGAGGCGCGGGCCCGGCCCGAGCGTCTCCAACGGGTAGTGCGTCCCGCTGATCCGGACCTCCATGACGGCTCCCCCCCGTTCGGTGCTGACGGGGAGTATGTCGGCCCGCGGATGCCGCCCGCAATCGCTTCGGACGCAATTCCCGGGCGGATACCGGGCGGAATCCGGTTGTCTTCCGGAGGCCCTTCGGAAGAAGGAAATCCCCTCCCGATTCACCCACTCCGCGGCCTTCCCTTTCCGCTACTCTCTCCGTCACCGCGCCGTGATACACGCGGAGCAGCGCGGTGGAATGGGGGTTGACTCCGATGATCACCTCAAGCCGTACGGGCGGTGCCGTCCGCCGATTACGGACCGGCTTCGTCTCCACGCAACTGGCCCGCGCCCACGGCAGACGGGACGCCGCCGGGCTCCTCGACGTACTGGGCGAGGCCCCGGACGCGGGGGACCCCTCCGGCACGGCCGGGCTGCCCCCGTACGTGCTGGGGGTACGGGCCCGCGCCGAGCACGACACCACGCGGCTGCGCGCCCGGATGCTGCACGGCAACCGCGCGCTGACCGTCCGCATCCACGCCGAATCCGTACGGGTCGTCACCCAGTACACCGTGCGCGGGGAGCCGGCCCCGGCCGCACTCGCCCGCTACGCCGGGACGGTCGCCGACTGGCGCAACGCGGCCGCCGTCTGCCGCTCCCGCGCCCAGGGCGTCATCGACGCCGCCAACCACCTGCTCACCTGCTACTGGGATGCCGTCTGGGCCGAGGCCCGGCGCTCCCACGAGCTGCCCGACCGGCGCCCCACGGGCTGGCTGCCGGGCCGCACCCGGCTCGACACCACCTGGCACCGCGTCGACGACGGCCTGCTCTCCGACCGCTGGTACGGGGGCCGCGGACCGGCCGGTGAACCGGACCCGGCGGCCGTCGCCCAGGCCCTCGCCATCCTCGACAGCCAGCACACCCGCGGCGGCGCGGGACGGACGACGGGCGGCCGGGGATGAACTCCCCCCATTCCGTGCACCCAAGGAAGGTCACTGTGCGCACCTCGGCAATTCCCGGCCCCCGCGGCCCACGCGCGGGGCGGCTGCTCGCCCTCATATCCACGGCCGCCGTGCTCGCCGGACTGGCCGCCTGCTCCGAACAGCCCAAGGCGTTCGACACCCCGTGCGGAGTCGTCATCGACGGCTCGGGATCGGGTGACGCGACGAAGGACGGCTTCAACGCCGAGGCCAAGCTCAAGAGCGAACTGCTGCCGTTCCTCAAGGAACAGGAGTGCTCCACCGTCGACTTCGCGCCCATCACCTACACGTCCCAGATCTCCTCCTGCAAGGTGGGCCGGATCGACCTGGACCCCGCGCACGACGCGACCACGGACCAGGAGGCCCAGCGGCGCAAGGCCCGGCTGCGGGCCTCCGAGGAGGCGATGAAGGAGCTGCGGTGCGCCCGCAAGGAACGCCCCGGCTCCGACGTGTGGGGCGCCCTGGACCGCATCGGCTCCGCCATGCCCTCCGGCGGCCCCGCCGCCAAGCTCCTGGTCATCAGCGACTTCGACCAGTCCGACCCCGAGTTCCGGCTCGGCCGGACGGACCTGACCGGCGAGGCCACGCGGAAGAAGGCCATCGACTCCCTGGTGGAGGGCCGCGGACTGCCCGCCGTCAAGGGCATGACCGTCTACACCGTCGGCTTCGGCATGAAGTACGGCGACCGGCCCAGCGCCTACCGGGACTTCAAGGCGTTCTGGACCGACGCGCTCGAAGGGAGGGCCAAGGCCGATGTCGACAACCGGTACGAATGAGCCCCGCCGCCAGCGGCGGAACCGGCTGAACCTGCCGTCCCCCCGGCGCGGCGACCGGGGCCAGGGGGCTCCGCGCCCCGCCGCCCCGCCCGCCGCCGCCCCGCCCGCACCGGCGACGGCGGACCGGAACCGGGGCCGACTGATCAGGACCGCGCGCCGGACGGGCAAGCGGGCCGCCAAACGGCGCGCCTTCGACCCCTGGACGCTCCAGAACGGGGACCGCCCGCCCTACCTCGCCCAGCTCGCCGCCGAACGCGACAGCGTCGTCGGGGGCATCAACGCCGGGGCCCTCCAGACCGAGGCCCGGGAGCGGCTCGCCGACGACCGGGCGGGGGTGGAGATCACCACGCACGAGGCCGAGACCGCCGTCCTGGACGAGCGGCTGCGGGAGACGGACGGGCAGATCCTCACCGCCCGGCGGCAACTGGACCTCCTCGCCCGCCGCACCAACCGCTGGAACCGCTTCCGGGACGTGATCCGCGTCCGGCTGGAGTCCCAGTGGGCGCGGCTGACCTTCCCCGCGGCCACGGGACCGGCCACGGGACCGGCCGGGGCGCGCGGCGACGCCGGACCCGGCGGCGGACCACCCGCCGTCCCCGCCCAGGTGCCGCGCACCGTCCCCGACGAGGAGGAGGCCGACGGCCTCCAGACGGTGCCCCGCACCGGCGAGGCCCCCCGCTCCGCCGACGGGACCGGCGCCGGGCCGGCCGCCCCCGGTACCGACCCGCACACCGCGGCCGGGCAGGACCCGCCCTCCGGCAGCGGTGCCTGGGAGGGACTGACCAAACGGCCGGGCATCCCCTCCTGGATGTCCTGGGCCATGCTGGCGGTGCTCATCCTGGTCGAGGCGCCCATCTACTGGGCCGCGTTCCAGCCCTTCCACGGGGTCGGCACCATGAGCGCCGACGCCCAGACCATCACCCTGGCCGGGGCCGCCGCCGTCGTCATGGTGTTCCTGCCCCACCTCGCCGGACGGCTGCTGCGCTGGCGGGCCGGGACCGGCGCCATCCGGCTCGCCTGGCTGCCCGCCCTCACCCTGCTCGGGGTCTGGGTGGCGCTGACGGTCCTGTTCGGCGTCCTGCGCACCAAGTTCGTCACCCAGGGCGAGGAGGTCTCCGAGGGCGGCGGCGACGGCTTCGCCGGAGCGGACTCCGGCCCGGCCACCACCCTCCTGGACCGGCTGGACCTGAC
Organism: Streptomyces sp. SID8352; assembly: GCF_009862265.1. Classification (GTDB taxonomy): domain Bacteria; phylum Actinomycetota; class Actinomycetes; order Streptomycetales; family Streptomycetaceae; genus Streptomyces. Next base: position 43,898 of record NZ_WWGX01000104.1, read on the forward strand.
GGCGCACACGGTCACCGCGATGTTCTGCGCCCTGCTGATCCTCTCCGGCGGGATCGGCTTCCTGCTCGGCCTGTTCCGGGAGCACCCCTACCTCGACTCCTACCGGACGGCCGTGGAGCGGCGGGAACGCCTCGTCCGGCGGCGGACCCTGAGCATCGCCGCGACCGAACGGGCACGTGCCGTGCGCAGCACCGCCGACGCGCGGCGCGAGGACCGCCGACACGCCACGGAGGAGCGCGTGCGCGCCGTCCAGGCCCTGTACGACGAGGCCGCGGCGGCCTATCTCAACAGTCTGGCCGAGGAGTCGAGGGACCCGGCCATGACCGAGGCGGCCATGAAGCTGACCGACCGGTGGCCGCTGCTCCCGGCCCGGGGGCGGAACGGATAGGCCCCGCCGCCCGGCACCGCGTCGGCGGTGCCGGGCCCGGGCGCCCCGCCGCGCGGACACGCGGCGGGACTCCGGACGGAGACCGCGCGCCGGGCCGCGTGCCGGGGGGACACGGGACGGCCGACGGCGTGGCCGCGGGCTCCGGGGCCGGAGGGGACGGGGTCCGGCGGCTCAGGTGCCCGACAGTCCGATCCCGTCCGCGAAGACGATGATCTGGTCGATGAGGTTCCGCCGCAGATGCACGACATCCGTTCCGGTCAGGCGCGGACCGCCGTCCGGGGTGGTGAACGCCCACTGGTAGCGCGCCCACTCGCCCGGAACGTCCACCGCCGAGCAGCGCACCATCGTCCCGGCGCCCGCCGGATGGTGCCGGAGGTCCACCACGAACCGTTCCACCGCCTCGATCCCCTCACTGCGGCCCAGTGGCCCCCAGAGGACCACGTCCGAGGTCAGCGCCTGCGCGAGCAGCGAGGGGACGTAGCCGTCGTCCGAGGCGTTGAACGCCGAGACGAACGTGTCGACGGCGGAGCGTGCGATCTCTTCCTGCATGCACCCAGTAGTACCAGCCGCCGCGCGGGCCGCGCCCGGTGGACCGCCCCGCCCCGGGCGCCGACGGACGCGGCACGGGGGGCGGGCGGCGGTTCAGTCCCCGGGCTCGGAGACCACCGCGTGCAGCGGCGCCAGCAGCCGGTTGACCTCCCGCAGACCGGCGGCCGAGTCCAGCCGGTGGCACTCCTGCGGCCGGGGGTCCAAAACCCCTCCGGCGCGGTCCCCGAACAACTGGAGCGCCCTGCGCGGCAGGCAGCGCTTCGACCCCCAGCACAGTCCCTGCGCCGACGGACTGTGTTCCCGTATCAGCCGGACCCAGTAGCGGGTCTGCGCGTAGTCCATGCTGGTGACCAGCCAGTCGTCCTGCCACACCGCGGCGAGCCCCTCGGCGGTGGTGAGGTCCACCAGCCGCACCTCCTCGACCGTGCGCACCGCCGAGAGGACGTAGCGGGACGCCTGCGCCCACGGGATCTGGCGCACGATCACCGGTCCGCCACCACCCGGCCGGGTGCCGTACTCGACCGACCGCAGCAGCACCTCGGCGAGGGCGGTCACCGGGTCCAGGGCCGCGTACAGGTACGGGTACGGGTCCTTCTCCGTGGAGTCGAAGCGGCTGCCCTTGAAGAACTCGTGCGCCGGGACGGGGTTGAACTCGCCCACGGCGTACTGGTCCACATGGCACCGCCAGAGCAGCGACCCGGAGGGCAGGCCGGTGAACAGCGGCTCCATGGGAGCGCCCTGGGGAGGAACGTAGCCGCCCATCAGCCCGCCTCCACCAGTTCCGCCGCGGCGCGCACCAGTTCGTCGTCCGGCAGCCTCCCGAGGAGGTCCGCCGGGACCCCGGCCAGCCAGGCGTTGCCGCCCAGCCACCAGTCGGCGGCGCCCCACGGGTCGCGGTCGGCGCGGAGCAGTTCGTTGATGCGCCGGACGACGGGGAGCGGCTCGGCGGTGCCGGGACGGAACTGGAAGCGGGGGTAACGGGGTCCGCCACCCGGGGCGTTGAGGCGCAGCACGCCGGGTGGCGGGGCGCCGGGCGCGGGGCCGTCGGCGGGGACGGCGGGGCCGGGAGGCGTGGCGCGGCCGGGGGAGGGCGCGTCGGTGGCGCCGTCGCCGGGCGCCGTCCCGTCGGCCGGTGTGCCGCCGTCGGGGGCGCGGCCGAGGAGGCGGTCGTGCTCCTCCCCGGACAGGGACGGCACGGCGAGCAGCCGTTCCCGGGCCCGCCGCCGCAACTCGCCCGGCTCCGGCGGGGGTTCGCGGAGTATGTCGATCAGCTCCGTGACCCCAGCCGTCCGGGCCATCTCCTCGGCCGACGGCAGCGTCGGCCCCCCGATCGCGTACCGCCGGGTGCCCAGGTGGGCGCAGACGGGGTGCCCGGGGGGCAGTACGGACAGCGCCCGGGTCAGCCGGCGCAGGGCTCGGGCGACGCCCTGGGCCCGGCCGGCGGCGGCCTCGCCGTGCAGCAGGCGCAGGACCGAGACGACCTCCTCCCGGGTGCCGTCGTCGAGTTCGCCGCGCAGCAACTCGGCGTTCTCCCTCAGGGAGGTGATCAGATCGGCGGGGTTCACGGGGTTGCCTCCAATGCGGTGGGAAGCGGTCCGGCGGGGGCCGGATTGCCCTGGTGGACGAAGGCGGCCCAGGCCTCGGGCCGGTCCCGGAAGTGCCGGGCGGGCGGGCGGCCGGACAGGGCCCGCAGCCCGGCCACCGGTCCCCGCCGCTCCGGGGGCGCGAGCATCCAGCGCTGCGCGGCCCGCAGCGCGTCCGGCGGGGCGAGCCCGGCGGCGAGCCGGTCGTGCAGCACCAGCATCAGGATCTCCGAGCCCCGGTCCGGTACCCGCCAGCGGGATCCGATGGCGTCCGCGGCCAGCCGGTGGACCAGGACCGAGGCGACGGTGAGCGCCTCGTCGTGGTCGCGGGTGGTGAGGTCGGTCTCGCACGCGCTGCACACCACCAGCGGCCCGGCGGCGCGGTCCGCCTCGGCCGCCGGACGGTCCAGCAGCGCGCTGAGCGTCAGATCGGCACCGTCCGCCCCGTCCGGCCCGGGGGCGGCCAGCCGCAGCGCGGAGGCGGCCGGGTCGGGCCCGGCCAGGCCGTGGCAGGCCAGGTGCACCAGGGAGGCCGCGGGTCCGCCCCCGCGGTCGAGCAGGGCCAGCACCGCCTCCGGGGTGGGCGGCGTCCCCTCGTCCTCGGTGAGCACCTCGGCGTGCGGGTAGTGCGTGTCCCGCAGGATCTCGACCTCCTCCTCCGCCCAGGTGAGGTCGTACCCGTGGAAGACGAGGACCGGCCGCCCGGCAGGGGGCATCCGCCGCCGCGCCGCGGCCCGGAGGAACTCCCGCCCCGACGCCGCGTGCGTGACGACGGCCACCTCGCAGAGCCGTACGGGCGCGGACCCGCCGGACGGCACCAGCGGCCCGACCTCGGCGGCCTGCCAGGGGACGACGCCCAGCTCGCCGCAGGGCACGAGGACGAGCCGTACGGGCGCGCAGCCGGACCCGCCGTGAGCGGGGGGAGCGAGGGCCTCGTGGCGGGCGGCGGGCCCGGTGCCGGGGTGCGGGGCGGGGCGGATGCCGGGGGAGGGCCGCGCACCAGGGGGGAGGGGCGCCCCGGCGGAACCGGCGTCCGGTTCCCCGTCGGCGGGACGGCCGGTCCCGCCGGCCGGACGGTCGGGACCACCGGGGCAGGCGCGGAGCCCGGACTCGCACAACGCCCTGCCCCACAAGCCCAGTTCGCCGAGCGCGGGGGCGAGGACCCCGCCCGCCCAGTCGCACAGCGCGTCGAGCGCTTCGGACCAGGCGCGCTCGGCGCCGTGCCGCTCCCGGTCGGACACCCCGGCGCCCGCGGCCTCCAGCCGCTGCCAGGCCGCGCCCGCCGCCAGGTACTCCGCGACCGGACCCCGGCCCGCCGCGGAGAGCGACGGCGAGACCAGGGCCCGCACTGGCCCCTCGGGGGTGACGAGCAGCAGCGCGCCGTCCCGGGTGCCGGACCCCGGCACCAGATGGATCAGCGCGTCCGCCCGGGACCGGACCAGCCCGGCGCGCAGCGCCGACACGGTGCGCTCCGCGGGTTCGTCGGCCGGGCGCTCCCGGCCGCGCAGCAGCGCCAGCGACCGCCGCCGTACGTCGCCCGGCAGGGCGGGACCGCCCCCGGAGGCGTCGGAGAGCAGCTCGGCCAGCGCGGAGGCGCGCGGCCCGCCCGCCCCGTCGGGGCCGTCGGGGGCCGTCCGCCCGGCGGGGGAGCGGTGCCCGGGGCCTGCGCGCCCGGCGGTGGAGCGGGTGGCGGCACGCCACCGCTCCGCCAGGTCGTGCGCGTCCAGCGCCTCCAGCCGCTCCGCCACCCCGACGGACACCGCCGCCGCCCGCAGCACCAGGGAGCGCCCGGCCTCCACACAGCCGACCGCCTCCCCGGCGTCACCGGCCTCCAGCGCCCACAGGGCGGCCGTACAGCCCAGGTCCGCCTCCTGCCGGGCCATCCGCAGCCCGTGCCGGACGCCCGACTGGAGCAGCACGTCGTCCGTCGTGGCGCGCAGCGCGTCCCGGGCGGCGGCCACCGCGTCCCGCAGGTCGGCCGCGCCCGCCGGGGTGCCCGGCGCGGTCGCGGCGCGCGCGGCCAGCCGCCGGGCCAGGGTGGCGTGCACGGACGCCTCACCGGGGGAGTCGGCGGGCAGCGCGGACCGCGCCCGCACCAGTTCCTCGACGGCCTGGTCCAGCGCCTCGGGGTCGCCGGTCAGCCCGTGCAGGGTGTCCAGCGCGTGGGCGATGCCGAGGCGCACCCGCGCCTCGAAGTCGAAGGTGGCGCCCGGCCGTTCGAGGGCGGTCCGGCTGCGCGCGATGCCGGCCGTGATGCGGTCCGGGTCCTGCTCCACCAGGGCGATCATCGACAGCAACGGCGCCCAGGACGCGTCCATCATGGTCTGCAGGGCGGGGATCTCCACGTCGGTGTCGAGGACCTGCTCGAAGTGGTGCATGGCGGTGCGCAGGTCCAGCAGCGCCTGGGTGTGCAGAGCCAGGGCCAGCGAGGCGGTGCCCAGCGCGTACGAGATCAGGACCCGCAGCCAGGGCCCGCCGTCGGGGACCGCGTCGTCCAGGTCGTGGAGGTCCAGCAGGACGGACTCGATGCCGTCCGGGTCCTGGTCGTCCATGGCCCGCTGGAGGGCGATCAGCAGCCGCACGACATGGGTGTTGACCTGGAGCGAGACCTTGTCCGGGGAGCCGTCGGAGAGGAGGGCCCGGTCGAGGTCGCCCAGGACGGACTCGGCGAGTTCCACGTCCTGGAGGCTGCCCCCGGTCATGGACGCGGCGATGAGGGTGCCCGCCACCACGGGCAGCAGCCACTCGGCCGACTGCCGCTGGTCGAACTCCCCGGCACCGAAGGCCTCGTGGAGGAGCGCCAGGGCGCTGTTCATGCCCGTCAGGTCGCCGGTGCGGGTGGCCTGGTTCAGATGGGTCAGGGCGGCGGTCATGCGGCCGGACAGCGGGGGCGGTTCCGGGGAGGCGAGGTCCGGGGCGGCCGGGTCGGGGCGGCCGGTCAGGGTGCTGATGAGGCGGGGGACCTCGCCGGGTTCGAGGGTGCCGGGGGTCATCGCCTCGGTGAAGGCGAGGAGTTCCCAGAGGGCGTCCAGACCGGCGCCGGTTGCGGCCCCGGTTCCGGCCCCGGTTCCGGTGGCCGTGGCGTTCGGGCCGGTGCCGTCGGTGCCGTCGGTGCCGTCGGTCGTGCCGTCCCCGTCCTCCGGGCCGGAGGGGAGGACGCCGCCGGGAAGCGACGAGGCCAGCGCGGGGGCGACGGAGCCGATCAGATGGCCCAGCAGGGAGGGGGCGTCGGGGTTGTTCCGCAGGACGCGCTGCGCCAGGGTCAGCAGGGTCCGCATGTCGTTGCGTTCGGCCGCGTGCATGGTGGCGGCGAAGAGGTCCAGCATCTCCCGGTTGGCGGTGGTCAGTTCGCCCTCGGGGTCTTCCTGGAGCAGACGCACCAGGAAGACGGTGTCCTCCACGATTCCCGTGCCGCCCTGGTCCCTGGGCCTGCCGACCTCGCCGGCCCACTCGACGTCGCGCAGCCGCACCCCTTGCGCGTCCGCCACGCCCAGCGTCCGCATCCGCTCCTGGAGCCACACCAGCCGTGAGGCCAGCAGCCTGAGGAGGTTGCGGCGCGCGGTGGCCCGGTCCTCGCGGCCGAGCAGCTCCGACTGCCGGGCGCGGTCGAGGAGTTCGCGCGCCCGGCCGAGATCGGGGTCCTCGTGCTCGCCGCCGCCGTAGGGCTCCTTGCCGTCCGGGTTGAGGACGTACCGGATGCCCAGCAGCACCCCGAGCCGGGCCTTCAGCAGTTCCCGGAGGGACGCCTGCGCCTCGTCACCGGCGAACCCGTCGGCCAGGGAGCCGAGTTCCCCGACCAGTTCGTCCAACTCGGCGCCGCGCGGCCCGGTGTACTGTGCCGAACCGGGCGGAACGGTGCAGTCCGCGATCCGGTCGAGAACGGCACGGGCCCGATCCGGCGGCGAGTTCCGCGAGGTGTCCGTCATCCGCATCCCCTCCCGAGTGCCCCGCCGTCATGATGCCCCTTTCCGCCACGGGACAGGGCCGGTTGACGCGAGTCGGCACCCCGGGGACGGGACGCGACCGGAGTACGCCCGGTTCCCGGACGGAACGCGACCGGTTCACCGCCCGGACCGGGCGTTCACCGGTCGTGCCGAGCCTTCTCCGGTGGCGGTGGCGGTGGCGGTGGCGGTGGCGGTGGCGGTGGGGGCCTCGCCCGGCGGGGCGTGGGGGCTCGCCTGGTTCCCCGGTTCCGCCCCTTCCCGGGCCGGCTCCGGGGCTCCACGGCCGCCCCTTGGGCCGGAGGGGCGGGGCGCGGTGCGGAGGCGGTGCCTCGCCGTTGTCGTCCGCGGTGCGGTGGCCGGGCGGGCGGCCCGATCCGGTGGGTGAGGGGTGTCGTGGTCCCGTGCGGGGTGGCGCGCGGGATGCCCGGAGGGCCGGGCCGCCGGGTGGCCGGGTGGGGGGCGGCGGGGTCGACGGGCGGCCGGGTGGACGGTGACTCGCGGCGGCGGGTCGCCCCGACGCCGGGCGGGGGAGCGGGCGGTCCGGCCGGGGGCCGGGCGGGGGCCGGGTGGTGGGGGATCAGGGCGGGTGTGACGCCCCGCCCTGATCCCCCGCCCGCCAGTCGGGGCCCGGAGGCGGCATCGGTCCGGCCGGAGGGGCGCGACGCGTCCCCCGCCCCTCCCCCGCTGTCCGCCAACCGCCATCCGCCGCTCGCCGCCCGTCACCGCCGCCCGCCACCGCCACCCCGCATTCCGCCACCCCCCGCTCGCCCATCGCGCTCCGCCACCCCGTGTCCGCCACCCCCCGTCGGCCATCGGCCGCCCGCCGGTGCCCGCCGCCGTCCCCGCCCCGGCGTGTCGCAATTGCGCATTCCTTTCGAGTGCGGGCGCGTCCGGGTGGCCGTGGGCTCCATTCGGGGGCGTCCCCCCGTCCGGCCGCCGGACACGCCCCGCGCACGGGACCGTGTGGCGTGCCTGGTGAATATGCCCCAACTTGTCTACTGGGGCGTGCCTCTGACTGGGCATCAGTTGACACGTGTCCGTGCGGTCGCGGCATCCCCATACACCCGCCCCTTCCTCCGGTCGAGCGCTCTAAGTAGTGATTGCCTCACGCTGCGCAACGGAAATACCGTGGCTGGCGCAGCGCATTCCATTTGCGGCTAAAGCCCGGAATGAAGGCAGTTGTGCCTATCGGGTGCCGGCGGGGACGGTGACGGTCCCGGCGTGTCCGGCACGAGCAGCCGCAGCCCCTCGAACCGCGGTCCCGCCATGGGCGCGACCGCCCGTTCCCCCAGGAGGTCACCGTGTCCGCAACGGCACACCCACTTCTCGACTGGTCGCCCGAGGCCGTCGTCTTCGACTGCGACGGCACCCTGATGGACAGCGAGCGGCACTGGCAGGACGCGCGCAACCGGGCGTTCCGCGAGTTCGGCCTCCGGCCGCCCCGGGGGTTCGCCGACCGGGCCAAGGGCGTCCACTACCTCGACTGCGGGCGCATGATGGCGCAGGAGACGAACAAGCCCGATCTGGCCCCCGACCTCGCGGAGGCGCTGCTGCGCCACTTCCTGGCGCTCGTCGCCGAGGAGCCGCTGACCATGCCGGGCGCGGTGGAGTTCGTCCGTGCCCTCTCCGGCCGTCTGCCGCTCGCGGTGGCCAGCAACTGTCCGCTGGTGGTGGTCGAGGAGAGCCTCGGCAGGGCCGGGCTGCGCGGCCATTTCGAACACGTCGTGGTGCCCTCCGAGGTCCCCGGGGAGGCCGCCGGGAGCCCGGACGAGGTGGGGGGCCCCGGGACCGCCGAGGGTGCCGACGGGAGGCCCGAGGGCCCCGACGCCGCCGACGGGGCGCCCGGCGGCGGCGCGGGCGGAAGCCCGGGGGAGGAGGACGGCGCGGGCCCCGTCCGGCCCAAACCGTGGCCGGACGTCTACGCGACGGCGGCCCGGCTCTGCGGGGTGCGCCCCGAGGCGGCGCTCGCCGTCGAGGACTCCCTCACCGGAGTGGAGTCGGCGCGGCGGGCCGGGCTCAGGGTGCTCGGCGTCGGCCCGCTCGCCGACGAGAACGACGCCGGGCGGGCCGATCTCTGGGTGACCGCGCTGCACGCCGAGCAGCTCCTGACGTGGGTCAGGGACCGGGTTCCGCCCCCGGCTCCGTAGCCGCGCGGGGGCCGGCGCCGTACGCTCACCGCGCGGCCTGGACGGGGCTCTCCCCGGGGCGGTCGCCGTCCAGGTGGGGCTCTATGTCCCGGACCACGTCCGAGGCGGAGGCGAAGAGCAGCGCGACACCGACCGCGCCGGGGTCGGGGATGCCCTCGGCGCGTTCCCCCAGGTAGCTGGAGCGGCCCATGCTCGCCCGCAGCCGTGCCGTCTCGCGCACGCCCCGCCAGGCCGCGCGGGCCGCGTCGGCCAGGGCCGGGCCGGTCCCGGAGGTGCCGGAGGCGGTGCGGAGCGCTTCGGCGGCCGGGGCGAGGGCGTCTACCAGGGTCTTGTCACCCGGGGAGGCGTCCCCGACCCGCCGTATGGCGGCCAGTCCGTCGGTGACCCCGACGGCGAGCGCCGTGGCGGTCGCGCCGGAGGGTGCCACCGCGGTGGCCAGCGACTGGAGCAGTAGCCCGAACAGGGGGCCGCTGGTGCCGCCGACCTCGTCGAGGAAGGCCGTGGCGGCGGCGTCCAGGGCGGCGGAGTCGTCCGGTTCGGTGAGGGCGCCCAGGCGGGCGAGGGCCGCCGAGGTGCCGAGGACCAGATTGGTGCCGAAGTCGCCGTCACCGACCTGCTGGTCCAGTGAGGTGAGCTGCGGTTCGGTTGCGCGGGCCGAGTCGGCGAAGCGGCGTATCCACAGTTCGCCGGAGAAGGCGTCGGGGAGTGTGCTGGTCATCAGGGCTCCCGGAGGTCGGTGGCCGGGGCCGCCCCGCTGTCGGGGGGCGGCTCACCAGCGCAGCGCGGCGGTGTGCACGGGCGCGTCGTAGTAGGGGAGGTCCGACGGGTCGACGACGAGCAGGGTGAGGGAGAAGCCGCGCATGTCGAGAGCGGTCACGTAGTCGCCGACGAGGGTGCGGGCGGGGGAGAGGCCGTGTCGGCCGAGCGCCCGGTGGAGCTCGCGGTGGATGGCGTACAGCTCCAGCGGCGTCACGGCGCCGAGTCCGTTGACGAGGGTGAGGAGGGTGCTGCCGGGCTCCGGTTCGAGCGCGGCGACCAGTTCGGTGGACATGCGGTCGACCAGCGCGTCGAGGGGGCCCTGCCGCGCGGTCGCGCGGGCGCGTTCGCCGTGGATGCCGACGCCGTACTCGATCTCGTCGGCGCCGAGCCGGAAGGCGGGTTCGCCCAGGGTGGGGGCGGTGTGGGCGGCGGAGGCCACGGCGAGGGTACGGCAGCGGGCGGAGAGGCGTTCGCCCAGTTCCCGCAGTTCGTCCAGGCCGAGTCCGGCGTCGGCGGCGGCGCCGAGCAGCTTCTCGATCAGGACGGTGCCGCCCGTGCCGCGCCGGCCGGCCGCGATGCCGTCCGCGTCCGAGGCCAGGTCGTCGTTGACCAGGACGCGGGCGCAGGGGATGCCGTCGCGGGCCAGGCGTTCCGCTGCGATGCCGAAGTTGATGCGGTCGCCGGTGTAGTTCTTCACGATGTGCAGCACGCCACCCGGTCGGGCCGCCGCCCGGGAGCCCTCGTAGACCTGCCGGTTGTGCGGTGAGGCGAACACCCGGCCGGGACAGGCGGCGTCGAGCATGCCGCGCCCCACGTAGCCGGTGTGCATGGGCTCGTGCCCGGCGCCACCGCCGGAGACGAGCGCGACCCGCCGGGTGGGCGCCGTGTCGCGGGCGAGGAGGTAACCGTGCCGCGGATCGAACGTGATCAGGTCGTCATGGACGAGAGCGAAGCCCTCAAGGGCGTCGGACACCAGTGCGTCACTGCTGTTCTCGAAATACCGGGCCATGTCCGGGTCCTCCGTGGTCGAAGGCCGCCGAGTGGGTGGGACGCTCGCCACCGGCCGTCTCTCGCCGGAATGAAGTCCATGCTGCGGCCACACCGGTGGGGCGGCAAGTCATGGACGGCGGCGGATGGTGGTGCGCCACGCGCACGACGGAGCCGCCCGGGGGCGCGCGCGGGCGCGTTCACCACCCCGTTTGGAACGTCAGTACGAATATGGGGGGCGGGGGCTCGGAGCCCCGTCGCCCGGGGATTCGGGGGACACGGCCAGGCCGGAGGCCCCCGTCGGGGTCACCCGGGGCCGGCGGGGCCCTTGAGGGAGCCTGAGCCCCGCGTGCGGGGGTACGCGATCCCCGCGCGCACCGCTATGCGAACAGGGGAGCCCGTCCTGCGCGTGGGGGCGACTTGGCCCGGAGGCTCTCCTTGGTGGCCTGCGGGGCGGTTCCGCCTGCGCGGGTGCTACGTCCGGAGGGCCGGGCTCGCCGAGTCCTCTCCGGGCCCCGCGTGCGCGGGGACTACCGGGTCGGTGTACGGCGCCATCACTATCGTCCGGGACCACCCCCGCGTGCGCGGGGATTACGAGTACGAGACGGCCACCGCCCGCATCGCCGAGGAACCACCCCCGCGTGCGCGGGGACTACTGGCGCGGTGCTTCGCCGCTCACCGGGGAGACGGGACCACCCCCGCGTGCGCGGGGACTACAGGGCGTGAGCTGGGGTTTTGATCTGGTGGAGGGCGAATCTTACCCGCTTTGCTTGAGTCCGGCCCTTCGTGCATGCCGGGCATCCCGGTCCTGAGGTCCATGAGCCCGGTGGCAGAGTACGGCGGGGCGGGGCGGGACGTGGCCAACCGGGTCGCGGGTGAAGCGTGTTCGCCGGGCCGCCCCCGTGCGGGAAACGCGTCGGGGCGACCCGTCACCCGTAGGAGCGGGCGAGGCGGAAGCCCACGTCGTCGACCTGGAACGTCGGATGGCTTCGGCGTCGCGCCGAGGCCCGGCAGCTCCAGTGTTCGTCGAACCAGCCGCCGCCCCGGAGTACCCGGTAGGAACCGTAGACCTCGGCGTCGTAGACGTCCCAGCACCAGTCCCAGACGTTGCCGATCATGTCGTGGAGGCCCCACGGGTTGGGCCGCTTGCCGCCCACGGGGTGGATGCTCTCCCGTGAGTTGCCGCGGTACCAGGCGATCTCGTCGAGCGGCGCGTAGTGCGGCCCGGTCGTGCCCGCGCGGCAGGCGTGCTCCCACTCGGCCTCCGTCGGCAGCCGGTACCCGTCGGCGGACCCGTCCCATTCGGCCCCGTCGCCGTCGGCGCGGAGGCGATAGGCCGGTGTGAACCCCTCCTGCCGGGACAGGGCGTTGCAGAACCGCACCGCGTCCCACCAGGAGACGGACTCGACGGGGAAGCGTTCCCCCTGGGCGGCACTCGGCCGTTCTCCCGTGACCCGCGCGTACAGCCCCTGGGTGACCGGGTGGGCCGCGAGCCGGTAGGGCGCGAGCCCGATCGACCAACTCCGGTTCGACCGCCGGTCGGTGAGCGTCACACGTCCCGACGGGATGGCGACCATCTCGTTCCCCGCGATACCGTCCATGATCACGGCATCCTATGGTCACGCCTCCGGTGAGGAGTCCGGAACGGGATCCCGCCGGCGGGGGCGATCAGGCCGCCACCTCCGCCCAACAGCGGCTCCTCCGAGTGGAGTTGGCACATTCTTCGGTACCGCGCGCCGTCGCGGGGACACGAGGCGTGTTGACCCGGGGCGGAACCCGGGTGCGGCCCGGTGCGAGGGCGGCGCCCCGGCCTGAGGCGTCGCCTCGGGTCGGGCGGGGTCGAGCGGCGCCGATGCCGTGGGCGGACCGGTGTCGGCCGACGGCCGATCGCGGACCGTGGCCGTGAGGGGACGGGGCGCCCACCGCGCCGATCCGGACAGCCGGCGGGCCCGGGGAAATGTGGTGGCGCGGGGCCGCGGGGGGCCCTAGGCTGTGCCGTGTTGGTGAAGCGCTCGGTGAGCGCCGTCCGTTCGAGTCGAGGATTTGGGAGGTGTGACCGATGGCTGTCTCCGTGACGGGTCCTGCCCGCTTCCAGCTGTCCGTACCGTTCACCTCCGTGGCCTCCGGCTGACCTCACTCCTTCTCCGCGCGTCGGTGAACGCGCGTTGCCGGGGCCGCCCTTCGAAGGGTTTCCCTTGAACCACTCCTCTCTTCCGTCCTCCTCGCACCCGCTCACCCAGTACGGCTGGGACGCGGGCTGGGAGGCCGCCTTCGCCCCGTACGCCGCCCAGGGCCTGGTCCCGGGCCGGGTCGTCCGGGTCGACCGGGGGCTGTGCGATGTCGTCACCCCCTTTGGCACCCTCCGCGCCGACACCGAGTTCGTCGTCCCCCGCGACCCCATGAAGGTCGTGTGCACCGGGGACTGGGCCGCCGTCGACCCCGAGGGCGCCGACCCCCTCTATGTGCGGGCCCTGTTGCCGCGCCGCACCGCCTTCGTGCGGTCCACCTCGTCCAAGCGGTCCGAGGCGCAGATCCTCGCGGCCAACGTCGACCACGCCGTCGTCGCCGTACCGCTCTCCGCCGAGCTCGACCTCGCCAGGGTCGAACGGTTCCTCGCGCTCGCCTGGGAGTCCGGGGCGCGGCCCGTCGTCGTCCTCACCAAGGCCGACCTCGTGCCCGACCCCGTCACCCTCGCCCATGCCGTCCAGGACGTGGAGACGAGCGCGCCCGGCGTACCCGTGCTGGCCGTCAGCGCGGAGCGGGGGGAGGGGATCGACACCCTCACCGCGGTCATCGGCGGCGCGACCGCCGTGCTGCTCGGACCGTCCGGCGCGGGCAAGTCCACCCTCGCCAACGCGCTCGTCGGCCGGGACGTGATGGAGGTCCGGGCCATCCGCGACGTCGACGGCAAGGGACGGCACACCACGACCACCCGCAACCTGCTCACCCTGCCCGGTGGGGGCGCCCTGATCGACACCCCGGGGCTGCGCGGCGTCGGACTGTGGGACGCGGGCGAGGGGGTCGGGCAGGTCTTCTCCGAGATCGAGGAACTGGCACGGGACTGCCGGTTCCACGACTGCGCCCACGAGAGCGAGCCCGGCTGCGCGGTGCTCGCCGCCCTCGACGAGGGCGGGCTGCCGTACCGCCGGCTGGACAGCTACCGCAAGCTGGTCCGCGAGAACCAGCGGATCGTCGCCAGGACCGACGCCCGGGTCCGCGCCGAACTGCGCAGGGAGTGGAAGCGGCGGGGCGCGGAGGGGAGGGCCGCGATGGAGATCAAGCGGGGCGCGCGCCCCCGCTGACGCCCCGGTTCCCCGGCGTCAGCGGGTGCCCCTCGCCCGCCCGGCCCGTCGCCCGCCGCCCGGTCATGGACCGGGCGGCGGGCGCTCGCCACCGCCGGACACCGCCCGCTCGGGCCCGGGACGCGGTGTCCGGAATCCGTCGACCCCCGCACCCCCCGTGCCCCAGACTGGGCATGTGGAGGAACGAACGCCGAAGGACCCCGAGGGCATCCGCCACGAGGCCGTGCGCAGTCGCGACGCAGGCCTCGACGGCGCGTTCGTCTTCGCCGTCGGGACCACCGGCGTCTACTGCCGCCCCGGCTGCCCCGCGGTCCCCCCGCACCGCCGCAACGTGCGGTTCTTCCCGACCGCCGCCGCCGCGCAGCGCTCGGGCTTCCGCGCCCGTCGCCGCTGGCGTCCCGACGCGGTGCCCGGCTTCGCCGAGTGGAACGTCCGCGCCGACGCCGTCGGACGGGCCGTGCGGCTGATCGGCGACGGGGTCGTCGACCGCCAGGGCGTCGCCGGACTCGCCGGACGGCTCGGACACAGCGCCCGCCGGGTCCGCCGCCGGCTCACCGCCGAACCCGGCGCGGGCCACGTCGCCCTCGTCTTCGGCGACCCCGACGCGGCACCCCCGACGAGACGGTGTCCGACGACTGGCGCCCCTGGCGCACGTATGCCATGAACCACCTGCGCGCAGCAGGAGAGCGGGAGCAGTACTCATGAACACGACCGGGACCGGCACCGAGGCCGCCGCCACCGACACGGCCACCACCGGCGACGTCACCAGCGGGACCACCACCGGCAGGACCACCAGTGGCGAGGCCCTCACCTACTGGACCGGGACCGACAGCCCCGTCGGCCGGCTCCTCCTCACCGCGGACCCCGACGGGGCGATCACCTCGCTGTCCGTGCCCGGGCAGAAGGGCGGGCGCGATGTCGGGGACGGGTGGCTGCGCGACACCGGACCCTTCCGGGAGGCCGAGGCGCAGCTCGCCGCGTACTTCGCCGGGGAGCTGACGGAGTTCCGGCTGCCGCTGCGCGCCCGGGGCACCGCCTTCCGCGAGCGCGTGTGGGAGGCCCTGGACGCCGTCCCCTACGGGTCGACCACGACGTACGGCGCCATCGCCGCGCGCATCGGGGCGTCCCGGGCCGCGGTCCGGGCCGTCGGCGGCGCGATCGGCGCCAACCCGCTGCTCATCCTCCGGCCCTGCCACCGAGTGATCGGCGCCGACGGCTCCATGACGGGGTACGCGGGCGGCCTGGAGCGCAAGACGCGGCTGCTCGCCCTGGAGGGCGCCGGACCCGACGGCCCGCGCGTCGGCTGACCCGCGGGCGCCGGCGCATGGACGGGGTCCGGGCCCTGCCGGTCGGGTACGGCCCGGACCCCGTCCCGGGCGGCCCGGTGCGGGCCGCGTTCCCGGCGACGGTGCCGGCTCCGCCCTGGCGGCACGCCTCAGGGACCCGCTCCCTACGGGGCCCACCGGTGGCGGCACCCCTGGCGGCACCTCGGAAGGCCCCTCGTCGGCGTGCCTTGGGGCCTGCCCGGCGATTGCCGTCGGCGCCCGTGGGGCGGCCGTGCGGCGTCAGGCGCGTGCTCCCGGCGCTCAGGCCCCGGGCCTTCGGACCGGACGTACTCGGGGCCGGGGTCGGTGCGGCGGGAGTGCGTGCATGGCGTCGTGAGGCGGGCTGAATCGTCGGACAGGTCTTAGCCCGCCAGGACGGCGCCCAGCCACGCCCCGGCGACCAGCAGGCAGGCGAACAGCTCCGTCAGCACGCCGGAACCGCCCGAGCGCATCGCCGTGCGCACGGACGCCGCGGCCTCGCCGTGGCGGCCGAGACGCAGTCGTTCGGCCAGGTAGACGCCGCCGAGGTAGCCGGGGATCGCGCCCAGCACCGGCAGCAGGACGAATCCGGCCAGCGCGCCGGCGCCCCCGTACGCCGCGAGCCGCCGGTCGGCGGCGTCCGCGCGCCGTCTGCGGGGCGGCAGCGCCCAGCGCACCGCGCGGGCCAGCAGCAGGACGACCGTGGCGCCCACCAGCACCAGCCACGACAGGGTGCGCGGCTCCTTGAGGGCCCACCACAGCACTCCCGCCCACACCAGCCACGGCCCGGGGACGCCGGGCAGCAGCACACCGCACAGCCCGAGCAGGATCACCAGGCCGGACAGCATGAGGTCCCACACGCCCATCCGTCCAGGGTGCCGGACCCGCACCGAACGCGCAGTTCGTCATGGCTTGCCCCGGGGGGCGCCGTCACGGCTCGGGGCCTCGCCCGTGTCGTCGGGGGACACGGCCCGGTCGTCACCGGGGCGGGCGCCGCCCCGCCGTCCTCCGGGACCGGGACCGCCGGGGCCCCGGCGGGTCCGCGACGGCCCTGCTCTTCCTCGGGCATCCGATGCCGGGTGACACACCACATGACACTCCAGGGCACTTTGGCCGTCATGCTGGTCTCGGTGCGCCGGGCGGACACCCCGGTCCGGTTCCTGGTGCTGATCGGCGGCGTCGTGGGAGCGACAGCGTCCCTCGTCTGCGAGGCGGCCTCCCGGCTGTTCACGATCCGCGGAGACACTCACGTCGACCCGCCCACCGCGGCGAACCTCGTCGTCGCGCTGGCGCTCGACCTCACCCTCGCCGCCTGGCTCCCGTCCCGCCCGGTCACGGGCGGGGCCCCGGCCGTGACCGGGCGCCGCGGTGACGGTGCGGGGAAGGTGTGGGCCCGCCGGTCCTCCGGCTCCGGTCCGGGGCCGTTCCGGACCCGGCCGGTCCGCCGGACGCCGGGCCGGCTGCGGCATGATCGGGTCCAGCCGATCCTTCCAGGGGGCCGATGTGGAGTGGTCCGAACGCGTGGTGGTGCGCGACGGTGTCCGGCTGGTCTGCCGGGACCGGGGCGGGCCGGGGCAGCCCCTCGTACTGCTCCACGGCCTGGCCGGTCACGCGGGGGAGTGGGACGCCCTGGCGCGGAGCCTGGACCCCCGGTACCGGGTCGTCGCCGTCGACCAGCGGGGGCACGGCGCCAGCGAACGCCACCCCCGGGACGTCTCCCGGGCCGCCCATGTCGCCGACGTCGTCGCCGTGGCCGAGCGGCTGTCGCTGCGACGGCCCGTCCTGGTCGGCCAGTCGCTGGGCGGACACACGGCCATGCTCACCGCCGCCGCGCATCCCGGGCTCGTCCGCGCGCTCGTGCTCGTCGAGGCGGGCCCCGGCGGCACGAACCCGAACGGCCCCGCGGACGTCGGCGGATGGCTCGACTCCTGGCCGACACCGTTCCCCTCGCCCGGGGCGGCGGCCGCCTTCCTCGGCGACGGACCGGTGGGCGCGGGCTGGGCGGCCGGCCTCGAAGAACGCGAGGACGGGTGGTGGCCCCGCTTCGACCGGGACGTCATGGTCGACTCGCTGGCGGAGAACGCCCGGCGCTCCTTCCGGACCGAATGGGCACGGATCGTGTGCCCCACCCTGGTCGTCCTGGCCCAGTCCGGCCTCATCCCCGCGCCGGAAACCGACGAGATGCTCCGCCGGGGGCCCGTCACCCTGGCCATGAGCATCCCCGGCACCGGTCACGACCTGCACCTGGAGCGGCCCGATGTCCTGAGCACCGCGCTCACGGCCTTCCTTGATGACATCGACCGGGGCCGTGCCTGACGCGTGGTTCCGGCGGGGCTCGCCGGGCCGGAGGGCGAGTGCGGCGGGGCGGAGTCCCACCGGGTGGCACGGCGAGTCCGCCGAGGCGGACGGCGACGACGCGGAACGCCGGAGCCGGTCGCAGCGGTGTCCGAAGCGGTCCCGGGGGGCGTGGTGCCGCGGTGGGAGACCGCCGAACCGACGGCGTTCCGCGCCCTGTCCGAGCGATGGTCCCCGTGGGGACGGACGCCCGGCGGGTGTTGCCCTTACGCTTGCCTCGGCGGACCCGCGCCGGACTTGGGAGGCTGTCATGGTACCCATCGCACCGGAACTGCTCATGGCGTTGGCGGGGGGTGCGTTCGGGGCGGCGGGTGAGCAGATCTGGACGTCCCTGCGCTCGCTGGTCCGACGGCGGCCCCCGGAGGACGGGGCGTCGCCCGCGGACCCGGGGACGGATGAATCGCCCGGCAGCGATGCCGAGTTGGCGGAGCTGGAGAGGGAGCCGGGAAGCGTCGAGCGCGGCCGTCGGCTGGCCGCGGTGCTGACGCTGCGCGCGGAGCGGGACCCGGAGTTCGCGCGGGCCCTGCGGGAGTGGCGGCGGGCCGCCGACGCGTGCGAACGCGGGGCCGGTGCCGGCGAGGTGCACAACTCGGTATCCGGCGGCAGGCAGCAGAACGTGATCCAGACGGGGGAGGTCAACGGCTCGATCCATCTGGGTGGTTGAGCGGGAGCGGCACGGTCCGGGAGGGCCCGGCCACGGTGGCGCGCGGTCAGTCGGTGCCCGTCCGTGCGCCCTGCCGCCAGCGCGGTCCCGCGAAGCGCGTGAGGGCCGCGGCCAGCGGAGGATCGATGGCGGTGGTCAGGCCCAGCGGGAAGACCATGGCCCAACCGCCGTCGAGCCGGAAGCGCGGGCCGACCCGCGGCGCGTCCGGTGTCGGACGGACCTGCAGCGCGTAGAAGTGGGCGTCCTGGCCGTGTGCCACGACACGCCGTACGGCGATGTCCTCCACATGGCGCCACGCGTGGCGGCTCCGCCGCCGGCCGACCGAGGACCGGACGCCCTCCGCGGTGAGTTCCAGCTCCATGCGCCGGGCGGGCAGCAGCAGACCGACGACGGTGACCAGGACGCCCAGGGCGGGCCAGAGCAGCAGCGCGGCCCATGTCCCGGCCTCCTGCAACCGGCCGGTGACGGACATCCGGATGGCCATGACCGCGGTGAACGTGCCGATCAGCGTCCAGTGGAACATCGGCAGTCGCCGGGACCGGCCCTGGACCCGGAAGACGCCCGGCGAGTCCTCCACGGAGAAGGCCGGGGGCCCGAACAGCAGGACGCCTCCGGGCCCGTCGCCGGAGCGCGCGGGGGGACGTGCGGGCGGATGGAGAAGGGGCTGCCGCGCCGGTGGCCGGGGCGGGGACGGCCGGGTGGAGGCGGGGGGCGGCGCGCCGTGCGGCCGCGGACGCGCGCCCGCGGCCAGGTGCTCCTGCAACCGGCGGTGGCGGAAGCGGTAGCTTCCGCCCGCCCGCTGCAGCAGGCCCGCGGCGCGCGCGTCCTCCAGGAAGCGCATCAGCGGCCAGGGCACCCGCCCCACGAGGGCGAGCGACGTCCGGGCCAGGAGCCAGCGGCTCCACGGGCTCAGCAGGAACAG
The DNA here is from genome assembly GCF_009862265.1 of Streptomyces sp. SID8352. Taxonomy (GTDB): domain Bacteria; phylum Actinomycetota; class Actinomycetes; order Streptomycetales; family Streptomycetaceae; genus Streptomyces. Next base: position 62,802 of record NZ_WWGX01000104.1, read on the forward strand.
GGTCACGGAGGCCCCGATCCAGGTGGTGATTCCGGGCCCGATCCCGTTGGAAGTCCCCTGCCCGGTCCGCCAGAACAGGGTCGTGCCGAGGCCGATCATCGGTGCCACCACGGTGACGGTGGTGACCAGCGCGCGCCGTTCGTCCCGCAGCAGCCCGGCGGGCGTGGCGGCGTCCACGACGTCGGCGGGCGCGGCCAGGACGATCATCGTCACGGCCGGGAGGACCACCCCCACCGAGAACAGCAGCAGGGCATGGTCGTGCCCGCCCAGGAAGTACATCGCGAGGAGCCCCACGACGAGCGCGGGACCGGCGAGCAGGACCACGAGACGCAGCGCAGGCCCCACTCTGGAGTGCCGTTCGACGGAACGGAGGGCCGCGAGGAAACGGAAGGGATCGGCCGTGCGCCGGGGCTCGCCCAGTGGGTGCCCGTACCAGTGCTGCGTCATGGTGCGGCCCACCAGCGCGTATGTGACGCCGCCGAGCAGGGGGGCGGTCACGCTCAGCTCGCTCCGGAAGGGGCCGGGGGCCAGGCCCGGCGTCGCGGCGGAGACGGCGAAGGAGACCAGGACGCCGACGCCGAGGAGCGCCGGCAGGGCGAGCGCCCGGACCAGGGGCGTCGACGACAGCCGCCACCACGCCAGTTCGCCCTCCCCGCGCCGGGTCATCAGCCGCGCCAGGTACGACAGCCAACCGCGCGCCCGGTCCGGGTTCCACGTCCTCGGCCGGTAGCGCCGGTCCGGGTGCGACGGCAGCGCCGGGAACGCGGCGTGCACGATCCGGTCGAGGAGGTGGGTCTCGACCTCCTCCGGGCTGCGGAACGCGCCCGGCGACACCAGCTCCGCCGGGTCGGCGGGCCGACGCGCGTAGGCCTCGCGGGTCAGCCACACCATCAGCGGGCTGGTCAGGGCCCGCGCGGCCGGGAAGCGGTCCGGCCGGCGGCGCAGGGCGAGCACCAGCGGACGCCAGTCGTCCGACCGGCCGGAGTTCTCCGCCACCTCGGCCAGGTAGTCGGCGGCCTCCAGCGGGGGCAGCGGCCGCGACTCGACCGTCGTGGCGCCGGGCAGGCCGTGTCCCTCCACCAGCAGCAGCCGGTACTCCTCGGTCCGGGAGACCAGGACGGCGCCGCTGCCCCGGAGCAGCGGACCGCCGCTCGCGTGGGCGATACCGCCCAGACCGCTCGCCAGCGCCGCGCAGACCTCCGCGCGCCGGTGGTGCGGGAGTTCGTCCAGCCCGTCCAGCACGGGCAGCACGCGGCGCTGCCGCACCAGCAGTCGGGCGGGGTGCTCGCCGTCCACGAACGGCAGACCCGGGTGGTCCCGTCGCAGCCGCTCCTCCAGCCAGTCGTCGAGGGTGGCCCGCCTGGTGTCCCAGGACTCCAGGGAGAGCATGAGCGGGATGGGCGAGCCGGGCCGGTCGGGCGCCGGTTCCGGGCTCTCCCCGAGTCGCCGGGCCAGGAGTTCCAGGGCGAGCAGGACGGTGAACACGGTCTTGCCGGAACCGGCCGAACCGAGCACCACCAGACGGCGGTTCTCCAGGTGCAGCAGGGCGTCGGCCATAGTCCGTCCGCCGCCGGTGTCGGCCCAGACGGGCCCCGGCGGCGGGGCCGCCGACGAGGGCGTCCGTTCGCTCCAGGTTCGCCACTGCACGGGCATCGGCCACGGATCGTTCATGTGCCAGGCGTCGGCCTCGGCCCGCCACTGGTAGAGCAGACTCGCCGCCAGCCGGCGCTCGGCCTCGGCGAGCGGGGACACACCGGGCGGCGCCGCGACCCGGACGCTGAGGTTCAGGTCGCCGTGGAGCACGCCGACCTGGACGAGGTACTCGATGGTGCTGTCCACGACGGTGTTGCTGATGAAGGGCTGCTCCTGGCCGCCCGGCTGCGCCCGCATGGTCATCCGCCCCGCCCCCGTGCCCGGATCGAACTCCACTGTAATGACTGGGAAGTTGGCGCGCATCCGTACGGACTGCGGCATTGGCGCACGTCCTTGTCCTCCGCGCCCCGGGGCCGCCGTCCGCCGGGCGTCCGCCGTGCCGTCCGTGCGATTTTCCGAATGCCCCGTCTTCCCGTGGCGCCCGGGGTGACAATCGGGGCCATGAGCCAGCAGGGGGGAAGGTCCACCGGTTCCGACGACGACTGGTGGGCGCGGTTGTACGACGACTCCGCCGACGACACGGGCCCCTCCCGGGCCCCCGACTCCCTGGACGACCGCTTCACGTCGGCCGCGGACACGGTCCGGGGCACGGGCACGGGGGCGGCGCAGGACGCCGGGGCGCCGGGGACCGCCGGGGGCGGGGACGCCGACGCGGACGGCGCACGTCCCGGCGCGGGCGCGGCCCGGGGCGCGGGGCCGGACGCGCGGCCGAGCGGTGCGGGTGCCGCGCGGAGGGGAGCGGGTCCGTGGGTACGCGGAGCGGCGTCGCCGGTGCCGGGGTCCGGGGACGGCGCGGACCGGGGGACGACGGGCGCGGCGGGGCGGGCGGACGAGGCGGACGGGTCGGAACGGCGGCGCGAGGGGCCGAGTGAGGGGCCGGGTGAGGGGGTTCCGGACCCCGGAGCGGAGGCACGGGAGCCCGGCGGCGACGCACCCGGCGCGAGTGGCGGTGCGCCGCGGTCGGCGCGTGCGTGGTGGGAGACGGAGGAGGCGCCCCGGCCACGCCCGGACGGTGGCGGTGCGCCGCCCTCGGCCCCGGGCGGGGAGGCGTCCCCGGGCGGCGGCGCGGGGGAGGAGGCCGCCGCGCCCACGGCCTCGGCAGCGGCGGCGCCTCCGCCGCGCCCGCTGTGGCCGTGGGACGAGGAGGAGACGGTCGGCGGCTGGTCGTTCCCGCCCGGGACGCTCTCCGCCGACCCCGACGCGGGGGCTCCGGAGGACGGCCCCACGTCCCGCTCTGAGGGGGAGCGGGCCCCGGAAACGGGGCCGGAAGCGGCCGGGCCGCGGTCGGAACCACCGGGCGCGGGAACAGCGCCCGATGCTCCGGGGACCGGTGCCAACGCCTCTCGCGCGGAGCCGACGACGGACTCCGCCGACCCGGCGGCGCCTGATGCGACGGCCCGGGGCGGGACCCCCTCGGCGGGCGGGGGCGAGGGTGGGGCGCCGGGTGCCGGGCGGTGGTTCCGTGCGGCGGTGCCCCCGACTGCCTCGGAAGCGGTGGCTCCGGGTGATGGAGCCCCCGTGGGTGAGGGTGGGGCGCGGGGCGGTGAGCCGTGGTTCCGTGCGGAGGTGCCGCCGTCGCCGGAGGTGGCCGCTCCGGCTGACGGATCTCCGGCGGGCGGGGGCGAGGGTGGGGTGCCGGGTGCCGAGCGGTGGTTCCGTGGGGCGGTGTCCCCGTCGTCTGACGCGGCGGTTGCGGGTGACGGAGCCCCCGTGGGCCAAGGCGGGGCGCCGGGCGGTGAGCCCTGGTTCCCTGCGGCGGCGTCTCCCGTTCGCGATCCGAGGGCCCCGGCCGGCGGGCCCGGCTCCGGGCGGGACACCGGAGCCGACCCCGGCACCCCCGCGCCCGGACCTTCCACGTCCGGCGGTGCCACGCCCGCGCTCGACGATGCGCCGGACGGAGCCGTTTCCCGGGCACCCGGGCCGCAGTACGGACCGGAGGACGGAGCCGCTCCCCGAGCTCCCGCGCCGCGGCCCCGTTCCGTGTCCCGTGCGCCCTGGGAGCCGCCGTCGGGTCTTCCCGCCGTCCCGGTCACCTTCTCGGGCGCGGGCCGGCGCACGGACACGGAGCCCGGCGGGCCGGATGCGGGTCGGCCGGACGGCGGCCGGGACCAGGACCGGGGCGGTCAGGACCAGGACCGGGGCGGCCGGGGCAGTACCGGGGCGGCCGGTGCCGCGGACACCACCGCGATACGGCCGCGCGCCCCTTGGGAGCCGCCATCGGGCGTCCCCGGAGCCCCGGTGACCTTCTCCGGCGGAGGCGCCGACCCGCGCTGCGCGCCCCCCGCGCCGCCGAGGGCCGATCCCCCGGCCCGGAAGGGTTCCCCGTCAGGGGCCTCGGGGTCTTCCCGGACCGCCCCCGAGGAGCCGCCTCCGCCCAACGACGGTGTCGGCGTCGGTGACGGCGTCGGCAACGGTGCCGCTGCCGACAACGGCCCCGTCACGGTCCCCCCGTTGCCCGTACGGGAGGCGCCCGGGGCACCGGACCCGTCCCGGAAGGGTGTTCCCGAGGGCCCGGCTCCGTCCGCCCATCCCGCGGGCGATGCCCCGCCCCCGCCCCTACGGGAGACCCCCCACGGGGTGACGGAGCCCCCCGGTGAGCCGACCGCGCCCCCGGAGGAGAACTCCGACGGCGACCCCACGTCCCTCGAACGCCTCCCCGAGGACCCGGCCCCCTCCCGGCAGGGTGGCGTCCCCCGGGCGGCGGCCCCCCGCCCCGCCCCCGGCGACGGGCCCCCGGCCGCTCCCGTCGGCTTCGGCGCCCCGGGAGACGTTCCCCCGCCCCCGCCGGCGCCCTCGCCCGTTCCCGCGTACGCCGCCGGGAGAGCGGACCGCCGGGAAGAGGGCGTGCCCGCGTACGTCGGGTTCAGGCCGCCCACGTACGAGGCCGATCCCACCGCCCTGCCCCCCGCCGATCCGGAGGACCTCGGCGGGCTGGTGCCCGACACCGTGCTCGACGGCGCCCGGTACGGGACGTGCACGCTGCGGGCCGTCTCGGTGCGCGGGGACTCCGCCCGGTACCGGGGCGACCCGCGCCGCGACGCCCTGCTCACCGCCCGCTTCGGCACCGGGGACGACGCGCTGCTGCTGGTCGCGATGGCGACCGGCGCCCGCGCCGCGGCCGGGGCGCACCGCGCGGCGGCCGAGGCGTGCCTGCTGATCGCCGAGGCCGTCGGCCGCAGCCACCCGCGGCTCTCGGCGGACCTGCGCGCCGGGCACCGCGGCGATCTCCGGGCCGGGCTGCACCGGCTGACCGACCGCGGCCTCGGCCGGCTCCGCGCCCGAGCCGTCGAACAGGGGCTCGCACCCGAGGAGTACACCGCCGGGCTGCGCTGCCTGCTGCTCCCCGCCGACCCCGGCTGCCGCACCCGGGTCTTCTTCGGGGTCGGCCCCGGCGGGCTGCTCCGGCTCCGGGACGGCGTCTGGCACGACCTGGAGCCCCGCCCCGGCGGCAGCGGCGGTGCCCCGGGCCCGGTGTCCCCGGGTCGCGGCCGCAGGGACCGGCCCACCGGGGAACCGGGCGTCCCCGCGCCCCCGGCCCCGGACGGCCCGGCCCCCGCCGGACCGCCCCGCGCGCCCTTCCGCTTCCGGGACTGCCTGGGCCGACCGGGTGATGTGCTGCTGCTCTGCACCAAGGGCCTCGCCGAGCCGCTGCTGGGCGAACCGGAGCTGGGCGCACTCCTCGCCCGCAGGTGGTCCGCCCCCGGGCCGCCGGGCCTGCCCGGGTTCCTCGCCGACACCGGGGTCCGGGTCAAGGGCCACGCGGACGACCGCACCGCCGCCGCCCTCTGGGAGGCGTGAGGCCGCCGGGTGTGCCATAGCTGGACGCATGGCCAAACAGAACGTCGCGGAGCAGTTCGTCGACATCCTCGCCCGCGCCGGAGTCGAACGGCTCTACGGCGTGGTCGGGGACAGCCTCAACCCGGTGGTGGACGCCGTGCGCCGGCACTCCGGCATCGACTGGGTGCACGTGCGGCACGAGGAGACCGCCGCCTTCGCCGCCGGGGCTGAGGCGCAGATCACCGGGAAGCTCGCGGCCTGCGCCGGCTCCTGCGGCCCCGGCAACCTGCACCTCATCAACGGCCTCTACGACGCGCACCGCTCCATGGCCCCGGTGCTCGCCCTCGCCTCGCAGATCCCGTCCAGCGAGATCGGCCTCGGGTACTTCCAGGAGACGCACCCCGACCAGCTGTTCCGCGAGTGCAGCCACTACAGCGAGCTGATCTCCAACGCCCGGCAGATGCCCCGGCTGCTGCGGACCGCGATCCAGCACGCCGTCGGCCGGGGCGGCGTCAGCGTCGTCTCCCTGCCCGGGGACATCGCCGACGAGCCCGCCCCGGAGAAGACCACCGACACCGCCCTGGTCACCTCGCGGCCCACCGTCCGCCCCGGCGACGCGGACCTCGACCGGCTGGTCCGGATGATCGACGAGGCCGGGAAGGTCACCCTGTTCTGCGGCAGCGGCACCGCCGGGGCGCACGCCGAGGTGATGGAGTTCGCCGGACGGATCAAGTCCCCCGTGGCGCACGCCCTGCGCGGCAAGGAATGGATCCAGTACGACAACCCCTACGACGTGGGGATGAGCGGGCTGCTCGGCTACGGCGCCGCCTACGAGGCCACCCACGAGTGCGATCTGCTCCTCCTGATCGGCACCGACTTCCCGTACAACGCCTTCCTGCCCGACGACGTGCGGATCGCCCAGATCGACGTGCGGCCGGAGAACCTGGGCCGGCGCTCCCGGCTGGACCACGCCGTGTGGGGCGACGCCCGGGAGACCCTGCGCTGTCTGATCCCCCGGGTACGGGAGAAGACGAACCGCCGCTTCCTGGACCGGATGCTGAAGAAGCACGCGGACGCCCTGGAGGGGGTCGTCTCCGCCTACACCCGCAAGGTCGACAAGCACGTCCCGATCCATCCGGAGTACGTGGCCGCCGTGCTCGACGACATGGCCGACGGCGACGCCGTGTTCACCGTCGACACCGGCATGTGCAACGTGTGGGCCGCCCGCTATCTCTCGCCCAACGGCCGCCGCCGCATCATCGGTTCCTTCTCGCACGGCTCGATGGCCAACGCGCTGCCCATGGCGATCGGCGCCCAGTTCACCGACCGCCACCGGCAGGTGGTCTCCCTGTCCGGGGACGGCGGGTTCACCATGCTCATGGGCGACTTCCTCACCCTCGTCCAGCACGACCTCCCGGTGAAGATCGTCCTCTTCAACAACTCCACGCTCGGCATGGTCGAACTGGAGATGCTGGTCGCCGGGCTGCCCTCGCACGGGGTGACCAACGTCAACCCCGACTTCGCCGCCGTGGCCGAGGCCTGCGGCGTCTTCGGCGTACGGGTGGAGAAGCCCAAGGAGCTGCCGAAGGCGCTCAAGGCCGCGTTCAGGCACCGGGGTCCGGCCCTCGTCGACGTCGTCACCGATCCCAACGCGCTGTCCATCCCGCCGAAGATCCGGGCCGAGATGGTGACCGGATTCGCCCTGTCCGCCTCGAAGATGGTGCTGGACGGCGGTGTCGGCCGGATGCTCCAGATGGCCCGTTCCAACCTCCGCAACGTCCCGCGCCCCTGAGCCCCGCCCCGCGCTCCCCGGCGATCGAGCCACACCTCCACCGGTCCTTGACGATTCGGCACGACTGACGGGACCCCGAACGGGCAAGGCTTCCCCCGTGAAGGTGTTCGAGGAGAAGGGGCGAAGACATCAGCACGCGTACGGGGGACACGGAGCGGCAGGCGGCGCCGCAGCTCAGCCGCAGACTGGGGCGCGCCGATCCGCGCGCGGTACCGGATGCCCGCAGGGCGCTGCGTGAGCTGTTACGCCACTGGGGCAGGCCCGGCCGGTCCGAGATCGCGGAGCTGCTCACCAGCGAGCTGGTCACCAACGCCCTGGCGCACACCGACGAGGACGCGGTCCTGACGGCCACCGTCGGCCGGCACGGCCTGCGGGTCGAAGTGCGGGACGCCGCCCGGCGGTTGCCCCGGCGGCGGACGCCGGAACCGGACCGGGACACCAACGGCCGGGGGCTGCTGCTGGTCGACTGCCTCGCCGACGCCTGGGGGGTGCGGCCCTGCGAGCCGGGCAAGTCGGTCTGGTTCGAACTGGGCGCCGACGCCGCGTGAGCCCGTACCGGGATGCCGCGAGGGGCCGGGCGGCGGAGCCGTGAGGCGGCGGGGAGCCGAGGCGTCCGGGGCCCGTGAGTACGGGACCGGAGACGTACGGGCGGGGACGATGCCGGGGCGGACGGGGCGTCAGGGGCCGGTAGGGCACCGGCGGGCGGCGTCGGTCGGCCGGAACGCCGGAGGGGCGTGACGGCTCGTCGCTCGTCACGCCCCTCCGGCGGGCGGCCCCCCTGCGGCCGCCGTCAAGCGGTCCGCGGCCGTCCTAACCGAACTGCTGCTCCAGGTCCTTGAGCTTGCGCTCCAGGGAGTCCAGACGCGGCAGGGCCTGGGTGTCGTCCTCGGCGGTCAGGTCGACGGTCGTGGCGTCAGCCGCGCCCCGCGGGGACGGAACGGGCTGCACCGGCTGGAGGGAGTGGCGCTGGAGTGCGGGCAACTGCTCCGGGGACCCTATGGCAGGCTCCGCGGTGGCACCGGCGGTCTCCCGCTCCACCTGCACCTCCACGGCGGGGTGACGGCGGCCGGGAAAGCCCCGGGGGCCGTGTCCGCGGCTGATCGCCTTCAACTGGGCGCGCTCCAGGCGCTCCTGCTCGCGCCGCCGCTGACGGCTGTCCTCCTTGCGGCGCCGGTCGTCGCGGACCTCCTCGACCGCCTCGTCCAGGCTGCGCACGCCTTCGAGCAGCATCAGGGACCATGCGCGGTACGTCTCGCGGGGGGCCCGCAGCCAGCGCACGATGCGGATCTGCGGCAGCGGGCGCGGCACGAGGCCCTGCTCGCGCAGCGCGGCCCGGCGGGTCTGCTTCAGCGCGCGGTCGAAGAGGACAGCGGCCGAGAGGGACATGCCGGCGAAGAAGTGCGGGGCGCCCGCGTGCCCGGCGCCGCGGGGCGCGTGGACCCAGTTGAACCACGCAGCCGCGCAGGCGAAGGCCCACACGAGTATGCGGGAGCCGAGCGCCGCGTCACCGTGGCTGGCCTCGCGCACGGCGAGCACGGAGCAGAACATCGCGGCTCCGTCCAGACCGAACGGCACGAGGTACTGCCAGCCGTCGCTCAGCCCGAGGTTCTGCTCACCGAAGCCGACGAGACCGTGGAAGGACAGGGCCGCGGCGACGGCGGCGCAGCAGAAGAGCAGGCCGTAGGAGACGATGCCGTAGATGGCCTCCTTGCGCCGGCGGCGCTCCTCGGCACGCTCCCACGAGTCGTCCGCGCCAGGCTCCTTGGCCGAGGATCGCTTGCCGCGCGTGAGCACCGCGACCGCAGCCACCATGCCGAGGAGCAGCACGACGCCCGGAAGCAGCCAATTCAGCGATATGTCGGTCAATTTCATCTGGGGTCCCTTGCATTGGGATAGGGCGTAACGCCCGCCATGGTGGCCCAAACCCGGCAGCCCTCAGGGGGTTTCGGGGCAAGAGGCCGCTAAGGGAGTGCGAGGGGGCGCCCAGGGCGACGATCTGCTCGAACTGCCGCATGAGGGGCGGGAGTTGAGTTCTATTAAGACTACCTGTACGGGGGGTTCTGCGGAAAGTTGCCGCGTCGCGTGTGGGAGTTGTGAAACGACCTTGGCGATCCTAGAGGATGCGGGGAGCGCCCGCGTCCGTGGGGTCGTCAGATCGCCGCGGGGAGAGGCGTTCCGGCCCGTCCGGCCGCACGGGTCCCCGGGCTGGTCACGCGGGTGCCGCGAGGGTGCGGGGCGGGCCGAGGGCGGTCCGGCCGCAACGGGGCCGAATCCGGTCGGCGGCGGTGCGAAGGCCCCGGCCGCCGCGCGGTCCCCGCCCCTCGGCGCCCGGCTCCGGCGGGCCCTCCGCGGCCCCGGTCCCGGAGCCCCTTGTCCGCGCGTCCGCTCCGGTGCCCCCGGGACGGGCGGCGTCCCGGTCGAGCGGGGCGGGGGAGCCCGGCGACGGCTCGGTCGGGGTCGGGAGCGGGCGCGCGGACCGTCGATTTCCGGCCGGTCGGGCGGCCCGATCGGGGCGGGACGGCGTCCGGGGGAGGTGAACCCGCGGCGTCCTGCGCCTATCGTGCTTGACGGACGGGTGACAACCGGCCGTAATGACCCCAAGTACCGACACGTCCCGCAGGAGGACCCGTGAGGCCGAGCACGCAGGGCTCCCGCACGGACACGGCGCCGCCCGCGCCGATCCGCACCGCAGCGACGGCGCGGGTGCCGGCCCAGCCGGCCGCCGCCGACCGCGACCGCCGCCCCGCCGTGACGGAGAGGGAGGCGGCCGGGTGGCCGGCCGCGGGGAGCGGCGACGCCGCGCGGGGGCCCGCCGCGGGCCCGGCCCCCGTGGGCGCGACCGCCGGGCGCGGGGCCGGGGGAGCCTCCGGGAGCCCCGCCCCGGCCGCACCGCTCGCCGGGGCCCCCCTCCCGGGCGGCTTCCCCGTCCCGGGTGCTCCGGCCCCGGGTGCTCCGGCCCCCTACGGACGCGGCCCCCATGGGGCAGGCCCCGGTGACCCCGGGGCCCCCGGACCCGCTCCGGCCGGCCCGGCCGAGAGGGTCCCGTTCACCGGGGAACGCACCCGGCACGGACGTGCCCCCCACGGCCCCGCCCCCGAGGGCCCCGCAGCGGGGGAGCGTCTCGGGCGGACCCGGCCCCGTACCCCACTGCGGCGCTCCTCGGTGCGCGAGCAGGTGCTGGACGCCCTGCGCGCCGCGCTGGTCACCGGGGAGCTGCGGCCCGGCGAGATCCACTCGGCGCCCACCCTGGGGGAGCGCTTCGGGGTGTCCGCCACCCCCGTGCGCGAGGCCATGCAGCAGCTCGCCCTGGAGGGCGCCGTCGAGGTCGTGCCCAACCGCGGGTTCCGCGTCGTCCGGCGGGGCGCCCGGGAGCTGGCCGAGCTGGCGGAGGTCCGGGCGCTGATCGAGGTCCCGGTGCTGCTCCGGCTGGCCCGCACGGTGCCCGCCGAGCGCTGGGCGCGGCTGAGGCCGCTCGCCGAGGCGACCGTCCGCGCCGCCGCCTCCGGCTGCCCGGCGGCGTACGCGGAGTCCGACCGGGACTTCCACCGTGCCGTGCTCGCCCTCACCGGTAACGACGAACTGGTGCGCATCGCCGCCGACCTGCACCGCCGCGCCCAGTGGCCGCCCGCCGGCGACCCGGTCGTCCGGGCGCGGGCCGATCTGGTGGCCGACGCCCGCGAGCACACGGCGCTCCTGGACGCCCTGATCACCGGTGACCCGGAGGCGGTGCGGGTCCTGGCCTCGGGCCACTTCGGCACGGCCTCCTGACCGCCCGCGAGGGACCCCCGGCTGGGCACCGCCCGACGCCGGGCGTCGCACCGGGCCGCACACGGTACCGGGGGACGGGCACCGCTCCGGACCGGGGTTACTGCTCCGGCCCGGAGTACCGTGCCACTCCCTGCCGCGCCGTCCGCGTCTCCGCCTCCGCCCCGCCGGGCAGGCTTCCGCGCGCGCGAACCACCCGTGCCGGGGCACCGCCGGTTCGCGGTGCCCCGGCACGGGTCCGGTGCGGGGTGCCGGGCGCGGGGAGCCGTCGGCCCCCGCGCCCTACGACGGCACGGTGGTTACGGCACCTCCTGGTGCTCGGGCTGCGGCTTCGGCAGGCGGGAGGAGGGGGCGGGGCCGGACTTCGCGGCGGCGCGGGCCTTCTTGCGCTTGTCCAGGTCGACGTCGCCGCCCCGCTTGTACAGCTCGATCGCGAGCGGGGAGGCCGTGAAGACCGACGAGTAGGTACCGACGACCACACCGATCAGCAGGGCCAGCGCGAAGTCGGTGAGCGCGTCCGTCGCCATGACGGCCAGGGCCGCCAGGATCAGCATGGCGCCCATGCCGGTGTTCACCGTGCGGGGCAGGGTCTGCAGGATCGAGTCGTTGGTGAGCCGGTCGAACGGGGTCTTCTTGTCCCGTCCCATCAGCTCCCGGATGCGGTCGAAGAGCACCACCGAGTCGTTGACCGAGTAGCCGATCACGGTCAGCAGCGCGGCCAGGAAGATGCCGTCGATGGGCTTGCCGAGCCAGGCGAACACACCGACCAGGATCACCACGTCGTGCGCGAGCGCGCTGACCGCCGCGGTGCCGAACAGCAGCCGGAAGCGGATGGCGAGGTACAGCAACTGGGCGCCGAGGGCCAGGGCGAGCGCGATCAGGGCGTCCCGGCGCAGCTCGTCGCCCATGCTCGGGCCGATCAGCTCGTCCCGGATCTTCTCCGCCCCGCCGCCCAGCCCGGCCACCGTCTTGGTGACCTGGTCGGCCTCGGCGTCCGTGAGCTCCTCGGTGCGCACCGTCAGGTCGGCGTCGCCGGAGGACTGGACGACCGCGCGCGGGAAGCCCGCGTCGGCCAGCGCGGTGCGGGCCCTGTCCGGGTCGACGGGGGCGGACGTGGAGTACTCGATGAGCCGTCCGCCGGTGAACTCGATGCCGAACTCCAGGCCGCGCACCAGGATTCCGGAGCCGCACAGCACCAGCACCGCGGCGGAGGCCGCCAGCCAGCGGCGCGGGTGGCGCATCAGGAACGGGTTGCGGCGCAGCAGCCGGTCGCGGACCGGGCCCGTGGTGGAGATGCCGGTGATGTGCGGGCGGCGGAAGACCGCGGGTCGGCTCGCGGCGAACTCGGCCATCACCCGCGTGATCACCAGGGCGCTGACCATGGACGCCAGCACACCGATGCCCAGGGTGACACCGAAGCCCTTGACCGGGCCGGAGGCCAGGAAGAACAGCAGGGCGGCGGCGATCAGGGTGGTGATGTTGGAGTCCGCGATGGCGCTGAGGGCGTTGCGGAAACCGGTGGTCAGCGCGGCGCGCGGGCTCGGGCGGGACCGTGCCGCGTGCTCCTCCCGGGCCCGTTCGAAGACCAGCACGTTGGCGTCCACCGCCATGCCGATCGCCAGTACGAAACCGGCCAGGCCCGGCAGGGTCAGCGTCGCCCCGATCGCGGCGAGGGCGGCGTAGGAGATCAGGCCGTAGCAGGCCAGGGCGATGGTGGACAGCAGGCCCATGAGGCGGTAGACGACGATGATGAACAGCGCGGTCAGGGCGGTGCCGATGACGGCGGCCCAGGCGGCGGCCGTGATGGCCTCGTCGCCCAGGGTCGCGCCGATGGTGCGCTGCTCGACCGTCTCGACCGGCACCGGCAGGGCGCCGCCCTTGATCAGCAGGGCCAGCTCGCGGGCCTCGGCGGCGTCGAAGGAGCCGGTGATCTGCGTCGAGCCGCCCCGGATGCCGGCCTTGCAGCCCACCGACGGGTCGACCTGCGGCGCGGAGATGATCTTGTTGTCGAGCACGATGGCGACGCGGCGCTGGGGGTCCCCGGCCGGGAAGCAGGCGGCCTCACCGGTGATGTCGCCCCACCGGTCGCTGCCCTTGTCCTTGAAGTCGACGGTGACGACCCAGCCGGCGCCGTTCTGCTGGTCGAAGCGGGCGTCGGCGCCCTTGACGTCCTGGCCGTTGAGCGAGGCGGCCTTCAGCCGCAGCGCCTGGCCGGTCTCGTCCGACAGCACGCGCTCGCCGGACTCCTCGTCCTTGGCCCCGTCCTTCGCGGCGTCGTCCTTCGCGGCGTCGTCCTTCTTCGCGGCGCCGTCCGCGGCGTCGTCCTTCTTCGCCCCGTCCCCGGCGGCCCCGTCCTTCGCGGTTTCGTCCTTCTCGGCGTCGTCCTTCTTGGCCTCGTCCCCGGGCTCACCGGCCGGGTCCTTCGCCGCGTCCTCGGGGGACTCCGCCGCCCCGAGCACCGTGTGGACGGTGAGCTGGGCGGTGCGGCCGAGCACGTCCGCCGCCTGCTTCGGGTCCTGCACGCCCGGCAGCTCGACGACGATGCGGTTCTCGCCGGAGCGGACGATGGTCGGCTCGGACACGCCGAGCGCGTCGATGCGGCCGCGCAGCACCTCCACGGTGCGGTCGGTCGCCTCCCGGTCGGCCTTGGCGGCCTTGGTGGAGCGGGTCTCCAGCACGATCTGCGTACCGCCGCGCAGATCGAGACCGAGCCGTACCGGCACGGTCAGGGCGATGGCCACCGACACGCCGATCACGGCCAGGGCGATCAACGCGCGTACGCGTGACACCCCGCCCGACGAACGGCGGGAACGGGAACGGGAACGTTTCACGTGGGGCCTCCAACAGGCACGCCGCGGCGGCGGCCTGGCCGGCCGCGACGGAGGAAGAGCGGATGGGGGGATGTCTCAGATGCCGTTGGAGGCGGGCGGCGCCCGGCCGCGGTCATGGCTCGCGCGGCCGGGGGAGACGGGAACGGTGCCCGGGGGCCGTTCCTGGGTGCGCTCCCGGGAGGTGCCGGTGGCGACCGCGGTACGGGTGAGCGTCGCGAAGTGGTCGGCGGGGGCCAGCCGCTCGCCGGTGTGGTCGTGGCGGGGCCGGAACTGGGCGGCGCAGGCCGTGGCGCAGCCGTCCTCCGCGTGGAAGTCGCCGTCCGGGAGCGGCTGGGTCGCCGAGACGGGCGCCTGCGCCCGCGCGGAGAGACCGGCCAGCGCGCTCTCGGGCCAGGTGGGCACGAACGCCAGCAGCGCGGCCAGCAGCAGGACGACCGCCACCGGCAGCGGACGGCGGGGGGCGGAGCGTGGTGCGGGACGCAAGCGCCTCTCCCCTTCCAGGGTCACGGGTGCCGGACGGGTGCCGGGGCGTGGGCGGGCGGCCCCGGAGGGGCCCGCCCGGAGCGGGTCAGGGCTCGATCAGCCCGGCGCGGATGGCGTAGCGGGTCAGTTCCAGCCGGTCCCGCAGGCCGAGTTTCTGGAGCAGGTTAGCGCGGTGCCGCTGAACGGTCTTGATGCTGATGAAGAGGATCTCACCGATCTCCTTCGATGAATGACCCTCCGCGACCAGCTTGAGGACCTCCTCCTCGCGCGGCGTGAGGATGTGGTCGGCGCTCTCCTCGCCGTGCCGCACCCGGTCCAGGTAGTTCCGGATCAGCGCCGTCACCGCGCCCGGGTACAGGAACGGCTCGTCGCGCATCGCGGCCCGGCACGCCGCCACCAGGTCCCGGTCGGCCACGGACTTCAGCACGTAGCCGCACGCCCCCGACTTCAGCGCCTGGAACAGGTACTGCTCGTTGTCGTGCATCGTCAGCATCAGGATGCGCAGGCCGGGCTTGAGCGCGGACAGCTCCCGGGCCGCCTGGAGGCCCGTCAGCCGGGGCATGGCGATGTCCAGCACCGCAAGGTCGACGGTGTGGGCGCGGGCCATGTCGATGGCCTCCGCGCCGTCACCGGCCTCCGCGACGACCTGGAGGTCCGGTTCCCGGTCCAGGATCAGCCGCACCCCGCGCCGCACCAGGGCGTGGTCGTCGGCGAGCAGGATGCGGATCTTCGCCGGAGCGGCGGGCTCCGCCGGTCCGCCCGGCGCGGACGCGGGGTCCCGGGGGCCCCCTTCCGGGGACGGCGCGGAGGGGTCGGACGGTGCCGACGGCTCTTCGGACAGGGGTGAATCGGACATGGTCAGGGCTGCTTCCTGGGAACGGGTGCGGTGAGGCTGATCCGGGTGCCGGAGCCGGGGGCCGACACGATGTCGAGGGAGCCGCCGATCAGCAGGGCCCGTTCCCGCATGCCGCGGATGCCGGCCCCCTCGCAGGCCGCCTCGATGCCCCGGCCGTCGTCGCGGATGCCGAGCACCACCGCGCCCTCCGCGCGGCTGAGGCTCACCTCCAGGCGCTCCGCGTCCGCGTGCCGGGCCGCGTTGGTCAGGCTCTCCTGCGCCACCCGGTAGAGCACGAGCTCCGTCTCGTGGTCCAGGGCGGGCAGATCGGGGGCGAAGCGGCGCGTCACCCGGAGCCCGGTGTGGGTGGCGAAGTCCTGGGTGAGCGAGGTCAGCGCGCTGATCAGACCGAGGTCGTCCAGCACCCCCGGGCGCAGCCTGCGCACCAGGCGGCGCACCTCGTCCAGGCTCTCCCGGGTGATCTCCTGCGCCTGGTGCAGTTCCCCGCGCAGCGGCTCGTCGGCGTCGTCGGCGGCCCGCCCCAGCACCAGCAGGATCGCGGTCATGCTCTGGCCGACCTCGTCGTGCAGTTCCTGCGCGATGCGCCGGCGCTCCGCCTCCTGGGCGAGCAGGACCCGGGCACTGCTGGTGGCCCGCTCGTTCTCCAGCCGGTCGAGCATGGCGTTGAAGGTGCTGATCAGCTCCGTCACCTCGCCGCCGCCCGAGGGGCGCGGCACGGACAGCCGCTGGCCGGGGCGGAGCAGGTCGACCGTGGTCATCAGCTTCGTCAGCCGGTCCAGCGGGGACAGGCCCCAGCGCAGCAGGGCGCCGTTGGCCACCAGCATGACGGCCATGCCGCCCACCAGAATCACGGCCTCGGTCAGCAGCACCGGGACGGAGACGGTCACCGGCGCCCAGAGCAGCAGCGCCGTGGCAAAGCCCAGCACCACCGCGTTGAGCCCGAAGATCCGCCAGAACAGGGACACCGGGGGTTACTCCTCCTTCTGCGACGCACCGTACGCGTCTACTGTCGGTCATCGCGCACCCCGGGTGGGAGCTGCGGCCCTTGGTCACGACCGAGCCGCGGTCCACCCTGCCCGCCCCGGAGCGCCGGGTCGATGGGGCACGGCCCCCATTTCCCGGGTGCCGCGCACCCACACCCCGCACGCGCGCGGGAGGGCGCGTGCGGGGAGCGGGCGCGCGGGGCGCGCGGGCCTGGGGCCACCCCCACTCTCCCAGCTCCCGCCGTCCGTCCGCGGACCCGCCCCGGGACCCGTGCGGGGCGGTGTGGATGCCGCGCCCCGGGGCAAATGGGCTCCGCGCCCGATGGGAAAGCCCCCGCCGACGGGCCAGAGTGGGAAGCGACCGGGCCGCAGCGCCGTACTCCCGGCTCCGGCCCGGTCAACCCTCATCCACGTCTTCACACTTCCGCACCACCGAGTTCCACCGGACGGGCGCCCCACGTCGGCACCCGTCCGAACGCCGTACCCCGGCGCCGGCCCGGACCTTCCGTCCCGGACCGGCCGCCGGGCACCACAACCCGACACCCGACCCGAACGCCGCACGCCCGACACGGGCCCGGACCGCCGCATCCCGGCACCGGGCCGGTCCGTCGTGCCCGCGGCGTCCGGCCGCGTGCCCGGCACCGGTCCCCGCCCCCGCACTCCGGGCGACGGGGTCCGGTCCGTCGTGCATCCGGCCCCGGGCCGGACCGCCGCAGACCCGGCGGCCGGGCCGGCCACGACCGTGTCCCCGACCCCCGCCCGCCGTACTCCCGAGAAGAAGGACTCACCATGTCGCTCGACGCCTCCCGCATCGAACCCCGCCCCGAGCGGCTGACCGCCCACGAGGCACGCCAGCGCCTGGAGCACGCCCGCAACACCCGCATGACCCAGCTCCAGGCCCTCGGCGAGAGCTCCCAGGACGACCAGCTCATGTCCGCCCAGAAGGACGCCATCGAGCGGGTCCTCAAGGAGATCGACGAGGCCTTCGCCCGCGTCGAGAACGGCACCTACGGCACCTGCCTCGGCTGCTCCAAGCCCGTCCCGGACGAGCGGCTGGAGATCCTGCCGTACACCCGCCACTGCGTCGCCTGCCAGCGCCGCGCCGCCTGACCGCACTCCGTCCAGCCTTCGTCTCCGCCCTGCCCGAGGGGTGAAGTGGTGAACCAGCAGATCATCGGCGACCCCGGTACCCGGCTGTCGCCCGAGGACCTCGCCGCGCTCCGGGAGAACCTCCGCGAGCAGCGCCTCTTCCGCGAGGAACAGCTCCGGCGGATCACGGCCCGGCCCACCGGCGACGGCCCCGAGCCGGGCCGGGGGACCGCCGAGCGGACCGAGGTGGCGGTGAGGCTCGCGGCCTCCGCGCGCATGGTCCTGGCGGACGTGGAGGCGGCCCTCGACCGCATGGACGAGGGCACCTACGGCTCCTGCCACCTGTGCCGCGGACCCGTCGCGCGCGAGCGGCTGTTGATCGTGCCGCAGGCCCGCTACTGCGCCCGCTGCCAGCAGGTGCGGGAGGCGGGACGATGACCGTGATCCGCCGGCCCCGGAACCCGCGTGCCGCACGGCACCGGGCCTGGCCCCTGTGCCGGCACTGCAGCGGCGTCGCCCTCGACATGGGCAGCGCCCGCACCCGGGTCTGGGTCGCCGGACGGGGGGTCATCGTCGACGTGCCGACGGTGACCTTCCCCGGCGCCGGAGCCGTCTACCCCATCCAGCGGGGCTCCATCGTCGACACCCAGGGCACCGCCCGGATGCTCGACCGGCTGCTCGGCCACCGGCTGCCCCGCTTCGTCCGGCCCCTGGTCGTGGTGACCGCGCCCGTCCTCGACGGGCTCGCCTACCGCACCGCGGCGCGAACCGCCGTGGAGGTGCTGCGCCCCCGGGGCGTCCTCACCGTGCCCAGCGCGCGGGCGGTCGCGCTGGCCGCGGGCGCGGACCTGACCCGTCCGCTGCTCGTGGTGGACATCGGCGCCCACCTCACCGAGGCGGTGCTGCTCGTCGACGGCGCCGTCTTCGACGCCCGCCGCACCGCCCTGGGCACCGGCGACATCGACGGCGCCACCCCGTCGGCCCGGATCGGCGACGCCGTCGTCGACATGGTGACCTCCATGCTCCGCCAGGACCGCACCTCCCTGACCCTGGACGCCCTCGCCCGGGGGCCGCTGCTGGCCGGGGGCGGCGCCCTGCGGCCCGAGATCATCTGCCGGCTCACCGACCGGCTGCACGCCCCGCTGCGGGCCGTGCCCGCCCCGCACACGGCCGCGGTGCGCGGCGCGGCGAAGCTGCTGGAGGCGGTGCACGCGCATCCGCAGGACGCGGACCCGGACCTCGACCCGCCGGGCCCGCACCCCCACTGACCACGGCTTCGGCCCTTCCCGCCGGAGCCGGCCGCGGCGGCCACGCGCCCGTCCCCGCCCCGCGGCCGGCCCGGCACCCCCGTCCCGCCCCGACCGCACGTCCCGGCTGCCCGGACCCCGGCCGGACCCTGGAAGGAGGACCCCGTGGCCGCTGAGCCCCCGCCACCCCAGCCGCCTCCCGGACCCGCTCCCCGGCGCCTCCCGCACCCGCTGCTGTGGCGGTGGCGGCGCAACCCCCTGCGCCGCCCCGCCGACCTCGCGCAGGGCTGGGTCGCGCTCGGCCTGGTGCTCGCCGTGCTGACGGCGGCGCCGGTCGCGGTGTTCGCCGCCGGGGACACCGCCTACCGGCACTACCGGGCGACCGCCGCCCACCAGGAACGCACCGGGGAGCACGTCCCCGCCGTCCTCGTCCACGCCGCGCCGCGCCATCCGGAGCCCGGCTCGGACGAGGCCAGGGAGACCCGCTACCCGGTCGACGTCCGATTCACCGCTCCCGACGGCACCGGGCGCACCGGCAGGACGCACGTCGAGCCCGGGCTCCCGGCCGAGAGCACGGTCCTGGTCTGGGTCGACGCCGAGGGCCGGATCACCGACCCGCCGCTGTCCGCCGCGGAGATCCGCAGCCGCACCATGGGCTGGGCCGTCCTCGCCTTCCTCGCCGTGGTCCTCACCGGAGCCGCCGCCTACGGCCTCGCCGCCCGCTGGCTGCACCGCCGCAACCTGGCCGCGTGGAGCACGGCGTGGACGACCACGGCACCGCGCTGGTCGCCGTCGCCCTGACGGGCGGGCAGGCCGCGCGCCCGGAGGGAGCCCGTGCGCCGGCCGCCGCGACCGGCGCGCGCGCCGCGACTCGGGCCGCCCGTCCCGGGGGACCGAGGGGCCCGTCCCCCGGGAGTGGTGGGCCCGTGCCCGGAGGGGCCGGTGGGCCCGTCCCCGGGCTCGGTGGGCCCGTACCCGGAGGGACCGGTGGACCCGTGGACCCGTGGACCCGCGCCGGGGTCGGTGTGCCCGTCGCGCGGTCAGGCCGTCGCCGCGTCCGGCGGGGTGAGCTGGTGGGCCAGCCACGTCGGCACCCCGCCGAGCAGCCGGAACAGGCGTCCCGCCTCCTCCCGCAGCCGGGACGCCTCCGGCTCCGCCTCGGTCTCCGCCAGTGACGCCAGCGCGGGCGCCGTACCGACCAGATAGCCCAGCTCCTCGTTGAGACGCAGCGACTCCGCGAACCCGTGCCGGGCCTCCGCCGTCTCGCCGTCCCGCAGGGCGAGCCCCGCCAGATGGCGCCAGGTGAAGGACTGGAGCAGGGCGTCCGAGTGCGCCGCCGCCCCCGCGTGGGCCCGCCGGTACGCGGCACGGGCGGCCTGCGGGGACCGGGTCAGGTTCTCCGCGAGCAGCCCCCGCCGGAAGTCCAGCAGCGCCCGGCCCCGCCCGCCCGGCACGATCAGGGCCGCCGCCCGGCCGAGCGCGGAGCGCGCCTCGTCGGCCCGGTCGCGCACGCCGTGCAGCGTGGCGGCGTAGGCGAGGTGGCCGCGTTCGCAGGCCGCCGCCCCCCGCTCGTCGTCGCTGTGCGCCATCGCCTCGGCGGTGCGCAGCGCGTCCTCCGCGTCCGCCCACCCCTGCTCCGTGTACAGACACCGCTCGACCAGGAGGGCCGCCCGCTGGAGGGCCGCGGCCGCCGTCGCGACGGGCTGGAGCAGCTCCGCCGCGTCGGCCCAGCAGGCGCGCGAACGCAGCCGCCACACGGCTCTCTGGAGCGGATCGTCACCTTCGGTCGTTCCCCAACCAGATCCAGCCATGGCGGAATACGCCACGTCGCCCTCCCCTAGCACGCCGTCGAGCCCCGAGTGGTGGCGGCATCTCAGCACGGATCGCGGGGCCCGGCCAAGAGGGTGGGTGAAATTTTTCACAAAGTCGTGGGACTTCCGGCCGCAAAGGCCACGTTCCCGGACGGGGCCCGCGACTGCCGCCGGACGTCAGCTCATCCGGAGGGCCAGGAAGAAATCGAGCTTGTCCTCCAGCCGCGACAGATCACGCCCCGTCAACTGCTCGATTCGCCCGACGCGGTAGCGCAGCGTGTTGACGTGCAGGTGGAGCCGGGTGGCGCAGCGGGTCCAGGAGCCGTCGCAGTCCAGGAACGCCTCCAGGGTCGGGATCAGCTCGGCGCGGTGGCGCCGGTCGTAGTCCCGCAGCGGATCCAGCAGCCGCGCGGTGAAGGCCCGCCGCACGTCGTCCGGGACGAAGGGGAGCAGCAGGACGTGCGAGGCCAGCTCCTCGTGCCCGGCCGCGCAGACCCGCCCCGGGCGGGCCGCGGCGACCCGGCGCGCGTGCCGGGCCTCCTCCAGCGCGCCCCGCAGTCCCTCCGCCGAGTGCACCGCCGCGCTGACGCCCAGGGTGATCCGGCCGTCCTGGCCCAGCCCGGCCGACAGCGGCTCCCGCACCGCCTCCAGCAGCACCCCGGCCGGAACCCCGGCCACGGTGCCGTCGGGGTCGCCGGTGACCCCCGGCAGCGGTACCAGCGCGACGGCCTCGTCGCCCGCGTGGGCCACGGCGATGCGGTCGGAGTGCTCGGGACCGGTCGCCGCCGGGTCGACCAGGATCTCCTCCAGCAGGCTCTGGGCGACACCCCCGGCTCCGGTCCCGCCGCCGTCCCACTCGACCCGGGCCACCACCACCTGCCAGTGCGGTGCCGCGCCGAGCCCCGGCAGCAGCACCGGCGCCGCCACCCGCAGCCGCGCCGCGACCTCGGCGGGCGCCGCGCCCGTCTGCACCAGCTCCAGCACCTCCCGCGCCAGCCGCCGCCGCACCGTGCGCGCCGCGTCCCGCCGGTCCCGCTCCACCGCGATGAGCTGGGTGACGCCGTACAGCAGGTCGAGCCGCTCCTCGGGCCACTCCCCGGCGTCCGCCTCCACGGCCAGCAGCCAGTCGGAGAGCAGCGTCGCGCGCACGTCCCGCGCCGCCTCCGTGTCCCGCGCCGCCTCCGCGTCCCGGGCCCCGGAACGCACGGGGAAGACGCTGTACACGGTGCCCTCCGCCGTCACCCGGTGCGGGGCCCGGCGTCCCGCGCGGGTCGCCGCCAGGTGCTCCGCCGCCAGCGCCGCGGCCACCCCGGGGGGCAGCGGGCCGCCGCCCGCCGCCGGGCCCGCCACCAGCCGCCCGGCGGGCGACAGCACCCAGGCCCGCAGATCCAGGTCGGAGCCGAGCAGGTCCAGCACCACGTCGGGCCCGCCGCCCGCCGGGCCCGCCGTCATCATCCGCCGGTGCCGGTCCACGACGGCCGCGAGGTCCCCGGCCCGCTCCCCGGACACCTGCCGCACCACGTGCTCGGTGATCGTCGCGAACGCCACCGACTCGTGCACCGCGAACAGTGGCAGCCGGTGCCGCGCGCACGCCGCCACCAGATCCTCCGGCACCTGCCCCAGCTCGGCCTCCCCGGCCGCCAGAGCGGCCACCCCGGCCTGCGCCAGCAGGCGGACGAACGGCTCGGAGTCGGCGGCGTCCCTGCGCCAGGCCAGACCGGAGAGCACCAGCTCCCCGCCCGACAGATAGCGGCTGGGATCCCGCAGATCGGTGGTCATCACGCCCCGTACGGAGCGGTCCAGCTCGTCCCCGCCCCCGAGCAGCCTGAGGCCCAGCGCATCGGTGTCCAGCAGTGCGCGCAGCCGCATTTCTCGTCGCCGCCGTTCCTTGTGTCGAAGTGCTCCGGGGCACCCGGCCGTGACGCCTGTTCCCGGAGAAAAGCGAGGAGGCCACGGGGACCTCCGTTCATACGAATCTACAAGATGCCTGCCCTGGCCAGCCAAACCCTTCGGGGGATCTGCGACTGACAGCCGCTGAGCGGGAAGGGTCTACTGAGCGCACTCGCCGCGCACACCGGTCCCGGCGGGCCGCACCGGCGCCCCTGCCCTGCCCGGCCCGCCCGTTCCGCCCCGTCCGCACGACGCCCGTCCCGCCCGTCCGGCCCGCCCGTTCCGCTCCGTCCGCACGACGCCCGCCCCGCCCCGTTCCGCTCGGTCCCGCGAGTCCCGTCCGCACGACGTCCGGTACGCCCCGCCCGTCCGGTACGCCCCGCCCGTCCGTACGCCCCCACGCGTCCGTACGCCCCACGACGACCTGGAGAGAGCCGTCCATGGACTTCCTTCGTCCCGCGAGCTGGGAGGAGGCGCTCGCCGCCAAGGCCGAGCACCCCGACGCCGTACCGATCGCGGGCGGCACCGACGTCATGGTCGAGATCAACTTCGACCACCGCAGACCCGCGTACCTGATGGACCTCAACCGGGTCGCGGACCTCGCCGAATGGGAGGTCGGCGCGGAGAGCGTGCGGCTCGGCGCCGCCGTTCCGTACACCCGGATCATCGAGGAGCTGCGCACCGAGCTGCCGGGCCTCGCGCTCGCCTCGCACACCGTCGCCTCCCCGCAGATCCGCAACCGCGGCGGCGTCGGCGGCAACCTCGGCACCGCCTCCCCGGCCGGCGACGCCCACCCCGCGCTGCTCGCGGCCGGCGCCGAGGTGGAGGCCGGGTCCGTGCGCGGCACCCGCATGATCCCCATCGACGCCTTCTACACCGGCGTCAAACGCAACGCCCTGGAGCCCGACGAGCTGATCCGCGCCGTCCATGTGCGCCGGGCGGACGGACCGCAGCAGTTCTCCAAGGTCGGCACCCGCAACGCCATGGTCATCGCCGTCTGCGCCTTCGGCGTCGCCCTCCACCCCGTCACCCGCACCGTCCGCACCGGCATCGGCTCCGCCGCCCCCACCCCCGTGCGGGCCGGGGCCGCCGAGGAGTTCCTCGGCGCCGCCCTCGACGAGGACGGCCTCTGGGACGGCCGCGGGCCCCTCGCCCCCTCCGCCGTCCGGCGGTTCGCCGAGCTGTGCGCCGCCGCCTGCGCCCCGATCGATGACGTCCGCGGCACCGCCGCCTACCGCCGGCACGCGGTCGGCGTCATGGCCCGCCGCACACTCACCTGGGCCTGGGAGTCGTACCGCGGCGCCCGTCCCACCACCGAGGGAGCCCTCTGATGCGCGTCCGCCTCACCGTCAACGGGCGGCCCCAGGAGGCCGACGACGTCTGGGAGGGGGAGTCCCTGCTCCACGTCCTGCGCGAGCGGTTCGGCCTGCCCGGCTCCAAGAACGCCTGCGAGCAGGGCGAATGCGGATCCTGCACGGTCCGTCTGGACGGCGTCCCGGTCTGCGCCTGCCTGGTCGCCGCGGGCCAGGCCCAGGACCGCGACGTCGTCACCGTCGAGGGGCTCGCCGCCCTCGCCGAGGCCCGCTCCCGCGCCGCCGACGGGGGGTCCGGGGCGGGGGAGCCCCTCGGGGACGGGGCCGTTCACGGGAAGGCCGACGGCGGGAAGGCCGCCGGGACCTCGCTGGACGAGGCCCGCGGGTGGCGGGCCGGGGGGCCGGACCGCACGGCACCCGGCGGCACGGGGCCCGGCGGCACGGCACCCGGCGGCACGGGGCCGGACGGGGGAGGGCGGCCGGAGGGCCGGGGCCCGGACGGCGGCGGGTCCGGCGGCACGGCACCCGGCGACCCCGGCCCGTACCCCGCCGGGGGCGGCCGGCTCGCCCCCGTCCAGCAGGCGTTCCTCGACGCCGGAGCCGTCCAGTGCGGCTTCTGCACCCCCGGACTGCTGGTCGCCGCCGACGAGATGCTGGAACGCCACCCCGACCCGACCGACGCCGACATCCGCGAGGCGCTCTCCGGCAACCTCTGCCGCTGCACCGGCTACGAGAAGATCATGGACGCGGTCCGCCTCGCCGCCGCCCGCCAGTCGGAGAGGACCCGGCCATGACCCCCCACGGCACCCCGGCCACCCCGCAGGACACCCCCGCCGCCTCCCCGGGCACCCCCGCCGCCCACGGCACGTCCCTCCCCGCCCGCGGCACCCCCGCCACGGCCGCCCCGGGCCGGGTCACCCCGGGCGGCGTCGGCGAGTCCGTCCTCCGCCCGGACGGCGTCCTCAAGGTCACCGGCGAGTTCGCCTACGCCTCCGACCTCTGGCACGAGGACATGCTCTGGGGCCAGATCCTGCGCTCCACCAGCGCCCATGCCGAGATCCTCGCCATCGACGTCTCCGCGGCCCTCGCCCTCCCCGGCGTGCACGCCGTCATGACCCACGACGACCTGCCCACCGCCGTGCGCCACTACGGCCTGGAGATCCGCGACACCCCCGTCCTCGCCCACGGCAGGGTCCGCCACCACGGCGAACCCGTCGCCATCGTCGCCGCCGACCACCCCGAGACCGCCCGCCGCGCCGCCGCCAGGATCAGGGTGGAGTACCGGGAGCTGCCCGTCGTCACCGACGAGGCCACCGCCACCGCCCCCGGCGCCCCCCTCGTCCACGAGCACCGCGACGACCACCACGCCCCCCACGTCCCGCATCCCAACATCGTCCACCGCCAGCCCGTCGTGCGCGGCGACGCCGACGCCGCCGCCCGGCGCGCCGACGTGATCGTCACCGGCGACTACCACTTCGCCATGCAGGACCAGGCGTTCCTCGGCCCCGAGTCCGGCCTCGCCGTCCCCGGCGACGACGGTGGCGTCGACCTCCACATCGCCACCCAGTGGCTGCACTCCGACCGCCGCCAGATCGCCCCCGTCCTCGGCCTGCCCGAGGAGAAGGTGCGCATGACCCTGGCCGGGGTCGGCGGCGCCTTCGGCGGACGCGAGGACCTGTCCATGCAGATCCACGCCTGTCTGCTCGCCCTGCGCACCGGGCGGCCCGTCAAGATGGTCTACAACCGCTTCGAGTCCTTCTTCGGCCACGTCCACCGCCACCCCGCCCGGCTCCACTACGAGCACGGAGCCACCCGCGACGGCCGGCTCACCCACATGAGGTGCCGGATCGTGCTGGACGGCGGCGCCTACGCCTCCGCCTCCCCGGCCGTCGTCGGCAACGCCGCCTCCCTCTCCGCCGGGCCCTACGCCGTCGACCACGTCGACATCGAGGCCGTCGCCCTCTACACCAACAACCCGCCCTGCGGCGCCATGCGCGGCTTCGGCGCCGTCCAGGCGTGCTTCGCCTACGAGGCCCAGATGGACCGGCTCGCCGCCGAACTCGGCATGGACCCGGTCGAGTTCCGCCGCCTCAACGCCATGGAACAGGGCACCCTCATGCCCACCGGCCAGCCCGTCGACTCCCCGGCACCCGTCGCCGAACTCCTGCGCCGCGTCAAGGAGATGCCCCTGCCGCCGGAACGCCAGTGGGAGTCCACCGACGGCACCGACATCCGCCACCTGCCCGGCGGGCTGTCCAACACCACCCACGGCGAGGGAATCGTGCGCGGCGTCGGCTATGCCGTCGGCATCAAGAACGTCGGCTTCTCCGAGGGCTTCGACGACTACTCCACCGCCCGCGTCCGCCTGGAGGTCGTCGGCGGCGAACCCGTCGCCTCCGTGCACACCGCCATGGCGGAGGTCGGCCAGGGCGGCGTCACCGTCCAGGGCCAGATCGCCCGGACCGAACTCGGCGTCTCCCGGGTCACCGTCCAGCCCGCCGACACCCGTGTGGGCAGCGCCGGTTCGACCTCCGCCTCCCGGCAGACCTACGTCACCGGCGGCGCCGTCCGGCACGTCTGCGGGCTCGTCCGAGAGAAGGTCCTGGAGCTGGGGCGCCGCCGCTTCGGCGACGCCCACCCGGCCTGGGCCACCGACCGGCTCCGCCTGGAGGACGGCCGGGTCGTCACCGACGGCGGCGAGGTCCTCGCCCTCCTCGCGGACGTCCTGGGTGACCTCGCCGTCGAGGCCGAGGACGAGTGGCGGCACCGGCCGACCCAGCCCTTCGACCGGCGCACCGGACAGGGCCGCGGCCACGTCCAGTACTCCTTCGCCGCCCACCGCGCCGTCGTCGAGGTCGACACCGAACTGGGCCTCGTCAAGGTCGTCGAACTCGCCTGCGCCCAGGACGTCGGCAAGGCCCTGAACCCGCTCTCCGTCGTCGGCCAGATCCAGGGCGGCACCGTCCAGGGCCTCGGCATGGCCGTCATGGAGGAGATCGTCGTCGACCCGGCCACCGCGAAGGTCCGCAACCCCTCCTTCACGGACTACCTGATCCCCACCATCCTCGACACCCCGCCCCTCCCCGTCGACCTCCTCGAACTCGCCGACCACCACGCCCCGTACGGGCTGCGCGGCGCCGGCGAGGCCCCCACCCTGTCCTCCACCCCCGCGGTCCTCGCCGCCGTCCGCGCCGCCACGGGGCTGGCGCTGAACCGGACACCGGTACGGCCGCAGCATCTGACCGGGACGGGGTGAGCCCGGGGTGGCAGCGGTGGAGGCGGCCGGGGCCCGGGGCCACGCAACCCGCCACTGGGCCCGGAGGGACGGCGCCCGTCCGGTCCGTTCCGATCGGACGCCGGCTCGACGTGCACCGGGCGCCCCACCGGGAACCCGGACCCCGACCGCCGCGAGGAGGCCGACACATGCTGGACATCGCCGCAGAACTGCACCGGTGGGCCGAACGGGGCCGCGACTTCGCCGTGGCCACCGTCGTGGCCGTCAGCGGCAGCGCGCCCCGCGGTCCCGGCGCCGCCCTCGCGGTGGACACCGACGGCGAGGTGATCGGCTCCGTCTCCGGCGGCTGTGTGGAGGGCGCCGTGTACGAACTGTGCCGACAGACGCTCCGGGACGGCACCACCGTCCTCGAACGCTTCCGCCACAGTGACGACGACCCCTTCGCCGTGGGCCTGACCTGCGGCGGCGTCATCGACGTCCTGGTCACCCCGGTACGCGCCACCGACCCGGCACGGCCGACCGTGACCGCCGCCCTCGCCGCCGCCGCGCGGGGCGAGGCGGTGGCCCTGGCCCGGGTCGTGGAGGGACCCGCCGCGCTGATGGGGCGCGCGCTGGCCGTACGGGCGGGCTCGGCGGAGGGCCGGGGCGACGGGCCGGCTCGCGGGGCGGCGGGGAGCGGTCCGCCGGGTGGCCCGGGGCGCGGTGCGGGCGGCGGTCCCCCCGGCCCCCGCCACGGCGGACTCGGCGGCCGGCCCGAGCTGGACCGGACCGTCGCCGCGGAGGCCCGCGCCTTCCTGGACGCCGGCCGCACCGGCACCCTGCACATCGGAGAGCAGGGCTCTCGTTGCGGAGCACCGCTCACCCTCCTGGTCGAGTCCTCGGTACCCGCCCCCCGTCTGATCGTCTTCGGCGCGGTCGACTTCGCCTCGGCCCTGGTCCGCGTCGGCCGCTTCCTCGGCCACCACGTCACGGTCTGCGACGCCCGCCCCGTCTTCGCGACCCGGGCCCGTTTCCCCGACGCCGACGAGGTCGTCGTCGCATGGCCCCACGAGTACCTCGCCCGGACCGCCGTCGACGCCCGTACCGTCCTGTGCGTCCTCACCCACGACGCCAGGTTCGACGTCCCCCTGCTGCGCCTCGCGCTGCGCCTGCCGGTGGCGTACGTCGGGGCGATGGGCTCGCGCCGCACGCATCTGGACCGCACGGCCCGGCTGCGCGAGGCCGGCGTCGGCGAACGGGAACTGGCCCGCCTCAGATCCCCCATCGGCCTCGACCTGGGCGCCCGCACCCCCGAGGAGACGGCCCTGTCCATCGCCGCCGAGATCGTCGCCGCCCGCAACGGCGGCAACGGCACGCCCCTGACCGGTGCCTGCACCCCCATCCACCACGACGGGGGGACGGCGAGCGGGAGCGGGGCTCGGGACGGGGGCGGGTCCGAGGTGGGGGCCGGGGCCGGGCACGGCCACCCGCCGGGGTGATCCCGCCCGCCGGGGTGATCCCGTCCTCCGCGGCGGACCTTCCCGCGGGTGCCCGTGGCGTGCTGACGCTCGCGGAGGACCGTGGAGGAGACCGGGGCGGGCGCCCCGGCTGATCCGTCGGTCCGACCCCGAGACGTACGCCGTGGGGCTCATCCTCCGCGGCCGGCAGACCATCGTCCAGAACCGGCGCGAGGCACCGCTCGGGGCGGGCGACCTGGTGGTGTACTCCACCTCCCCCCCTACGCGGCGATCGTGCGGGCCGAGCGGGAGGCGGCGGCCTCCGTCGTCGTGCAGGTGCCCCGCGCCATGATCCCCCGTGTCACCGGACCGTGTGGACCGGATCATGGCCGCCCGGTTGCCGGGACGCGAGGGCATCGGCGGCCTGCTCGCCGACGTTCTCACCCACACGGTCAGATCGACTACTGAGGGCCCGGTACGCACGGGGTTCGCCGCAAGGCTGACCCGGGATGTCAGAGGGCGGCCCGGCTTCCGGGCCGCTCCGTCGCCTCCGGAGAGCGGGGCCGCGGGGCGGGGCGACGGGAAACGGCCGGGCCCTACTGATCCAGCGCTCCGATCCCGGGCAACCCGAGATGGGCGCGCACCAGGCCGGCGGCGGGACCGTCCTCGTGGAGCGGGTACTTCGGCTGGAAGACGTCCATGGGTCCTTGGACGTCCGCCAGCCCGTGCCAGGCGAGTTGGTCCGCCCGGAGTTCGTCCACCAGCTGACCGACCGCCTTCCGGACCTCCGCGGGCCACGGTGTCTCCTCAAGCCGCGCGACGAACTCACGGTTCGCCTCCGGCATCTCCCTGCAAGCCGACCTGATCTCCGGAAGGTCGGCCGAACTCACCAACTGGGAATCCCAGACCGGGTTGTACTTGGCCATGCACTTCCCAAGGGCCCTGTTGTACGGAGAAACGATCTCCGTGTACTTCTCGGCACCCTGTTCGCGGGTGAGAGCCTTCGGTGCCTCCGCGCTCGAACCACTGGGCGCCGGTTCCGCGGCCTTCTCCGACGAACAGGCGGCGAGGCCGGTCACCATCAGCAGCGCCACCCCCGCACGAGAGATCCTCACGAACCCTTCCCCTCCCCTTGCTGATCAGGGGTGACCATACTCCCGCCCCGGCCGGGGCGGGGCGCTGCCGTGGGGGCGGGCAGGGACGACGGGGCGGACCGGAGACCTCATGCGGCCCGGCCCGGCCCGAGCCGTCCCGCCCCGCCCCTGGCTTCCGGCACCATCCCGTGGTGGACAACCCGTCCGGCCCGATCCGGCCGGGCGGCCTCGCGAGGTCGTGCCTCCCGGGCGGCGGAACGTGCCTCCGGGGCGGCGGAACACCGCAGGTCGACCGAGCCCCCCGCTCCGGCGCCCCCCGTTGGCGGGCGAACCGGCCGAATGCCGACATCCCCGCCTCCGCGTCCCGTTCACCGCCGCATTCCGCAATGTCCTTCCAACGCGCCGCGTTTCAGGCTGGGTTACCGGAACCGCTCCGCTCCGGATACCCCCGTGCCCGTAACCGCAGGATGTTGCCTCGGAGTCCGCATCCTCATGCCAGTGGCGTGATCTTCCCTTTCCGTCGAGGTCTCGGCATCGTGTGGAGCGCATCGCAGAACGCCTGTTCACGCGGGGTGTCGGGGCCCGGGTGCGCTCGCGCGCGCCTGGATGAGGGCGCCCCGGTGGCGGCCCGCCATGAAGGAGAGTCATGCCCGAATTGAGACAGCCCGGTTGGACCAGGGGCATCGCCCCGCTCGACGAGAGCGCCGGTGGCCAGATGTTCGGGGACGCGTCCCCGGTCGCCGCGACCCCGGCCGTCGTGACCGTCGCGGGTGCCGTGGTGATCGCCTTCGCGGCCGGCGTGGCCGCCCGCGAGTTCGCCTGCGGAAGCAACACCCGGCTCCCGATGTAGGCGACGGCACCCCGTCGTCCCACCGCGGCTCGGGGAGACGTCCGGTGCGCGTGCCCGGTGTCCGCCCGCCCTCACGGGGGCGGGCGGCCCGTGCGGACCCGCCCCCGCCGGAACCGTGTTCCGTCCGGGGGTGCGCATGCCGGTCGCCGGACCCACGGCGGTGCCGCGACGCGAACGCCGCCCCGGTGACCGGCATGCGCACGGCCGGCGCCGCCCGGCCCGCCGCACCGGGGGCCGGGCCGTCGGTGTCGCCCACCGGCGCCGTTCCACCATCCCCCAACCAGCAAGGAGAAGCCCTTGAGTACGCCTTCGGTTCCGGCCGCCCTGTCGGAGACCGGTGCCCTGACCGAGTCCGACCCCGGTCGGACGCCGCTCGACAGCGTTCCGGTCGCCTCCGTCTCGTTCACCATGACGGCCGGCGTCAGCTTCGCGGTCTGCCTCACCGGCAGCACCACGCGGCTCCCGCAGTAGGTACCGACGGGCGCCCGGCACGGGTCGCCCGAACCCATCACCAGTAGGAGAGTTCCATGAGCATGTCCCTGGCTCCGGCCGTCCTGACCGAGACCGGTGTCCTGACCGAGTCCGACCCCGGTGTGGCGCTGCCGACCCTCACGCCGGTCGCGGCCACCCCGGTCGTCGCCATCACCGCCCTGGGCGTCGCGGGCGCCGGGTTCGTGGCCGGCTACATGGCCGGTCGTGCGGCCGGGAGCGACACCAGACTCCCGATGTAGTCGCGGGTCCCCCGGGATCCGACCGTTTCGTCCCATCACTCCAGTGAGGAGAATCCTGTGAACATGTCCTCGACACCGGCCGCCCTGCGCGCCGCCGGGAGTCTGTCCGAGTCCGACGCGGGCCGGGCGCTGTCGGCCTTCGCGCCGGTCGCCGCGACCCCCGCGGTAGTGGCCGGGGCGGCCATCGGTGTCGCCCTGGTGAACGCGTTCGTCGCCGGTTACAACTACAGCGGCAGCAACACCAAGCTCCCGATGTGAGCCCCTCGGGCCGTCCCCGTCCCCGGTGGGGGAGCCCCGTGAACACGGCGGCGTCCCGAGGCCCGGTGGGCCGCTCCGGCGCCACCGTCGCCGGACGGTAGGCCCGTCGCCCCCGGCCGCGGAGGGGAGCCACGGCCACCGTGCCGGGGCCGGCCGGGAGCGACGGCGCGTGGGTGACATGGGGACGAGCGCCTCCAGGGCGGTCGCCCGTCCGTGCCACCACCACGCCCGGGACTCCCGGCCCGGCCCCGACCCGGCCCCGGCGCGGACGGACCCCGCACGACCCGCACGGCAAGGGCCTCGTCGGGGCCCGGCCCGTCAGGACCCGTCGCGCACGAACCACGTACGACCCCGGACAGCACCCCGCACGGCCCGCGCGGCGCGTGGGACTCCGGACGGGCCCGGAAGCCGCCCGCCACTCTCTCCGCACCCCGGCCCTCCGCACCCCCCGACCCTCCGAACCCCTCACCCTCCGACACCCCCGTCCGGCCCCGTCCCCCCGTCCGCCCTCCGACGCCCGCCCCCCACCGGCGGCCCCACCCCGCTCGTCCCAGCACGGAAGGCCCCGTCCATGCCCTCACGCCCCACCCGACCGAGTGGACCCCGCAGACAGCGGCCGACGCTGCGCGCCGTCCTGTCCGCCCTGCAAGGCCCCGTCGCCCTCTCCCGCGAGCAGGCCATGGGCGCCTCCGAGCGGCTCGCCGCGGCGACCTCCCTGCTGTCCAGCGTCGAGCACCTCGCGCGCCGCCGGGAGCACCAGTCGAGCCGGCTGAACGAATGGGCCATCTCCCGCGACGCGTACGCCCGTTACGGCAGGCCCTTCCGCAAGCTGCTGGACCTGGCCTCCGACGAGCGGAGCAACCGGGCGCTGCACGCCGGGCGGGTGGCCGCGAGCGCGGCCCTCATGCTGCCCGGCAACGGCCGGTGGCGTGGGGCCGCCACCCTCTACCTCGGCGTCAGCGGGGCGTTGCTCTACCCGGGCGAGCGCTACGGCACCGACGGGTCCGACCAGGCGTCCACCATGGTGCAGACGGTGACCGGGCTGGCCAGGCTGGCCCCCTCGTCCCGCACCCAGGACGCCCTGATCTGGTACGTCGCGCTCCAGGGGAACCTGTCCTACCTGATCTCCGGCTGGGTCAAGCTGCTCGGTCCCGAATGGCGGTCTGGGGCCGCGCTGGCGGGCGTGATGCGGACCAGGACGTACGGACACGAGGGGGTCTGGAAGCTGACCCGGCGCTATCCGCGCTCGGCGCGCGCCGTCGTCTACGGTGTGCTGGGCCTGGAGTGCCTGTTCCCGGTGCTCTACCTGAAGGGCGGCCGGCTGACCCGCCCGGTGCTGAGCGGAGCCGTCCTCTTCCACGTGGCCAACGGCTACGTCATGGGCCTCGGCAGATTCCTTCCGGCCTTCGCCGCGATGCACCCGATGGTCGCCTACACCAGCGCGCCGCGCAGCCACCCCGCCGTGGCGGGCCGCGACGACACGATGCCCGCCGCGGTCGCCCTGCTGGCGGCGGGCGGCGCGGCCGTGCTGGGGACGGTCGCGCTGGCCCGGCGGCTGCGCGTCACCGACGCCCCGTACGGCGGCACCGTCGTCACCACCCGGCACGGCAACGAACTGAGCGTGCAGAGCACCCTCGACGGCCGGAGCACGGACCCGGTGGTGGTCTTCGTCCACGGACTGGGCGCCTGTCCCGCGTACTTCGCCTGGATCGTCCGCGCCCTCGGCGGCGGGGAGCGGCAGTGGCTGCTGTACAACAGGGCCGGCTACGGCGCCAGCCGGCGCCGCGCGGTCGGGGGGTACACGCTGGAGGAGTCCGTCGACGACCTGGTCGACCTGGTGGACGCGGCGGTCCCCGAGGGGCGCCAGGTGGTGCTGATGGGCCACTCCCTGGGCGGCGAGATCTCCCGCCGTGCGGCGGTCAGGCTGGGCTCCCGGGTGAACTCCGTCGTGTACGTGGACAGTTCGCACCCCGGGCAGCTCAACCGGTCGGCGCAGCAGGGCGCGACCGCGCCGCGGATCGGCGAGGGCCTGCGCAGCATGGCCATCAGCCTGCGGCTGGGGTTCGGGGCGCTGATGCAGACGCCCGAGTCGGTCGTCAACCTGCCCGAACCGGTGCGGGACAAGGTCAGGACGGAATTCGCGGACTCCCGCGTGTGGACCGCCGCGGTGCGCGAGTGGAAGGGCGTCGAGCAGGACTTCCCCTCCTTCACCGGGCCGCTCGACGCCCTGGACACCCACGCCCTGGTGCTCTCCGCCCAGCGGACCGTGGACCGCGACCCCCAGCACCTGCTGATGCACCAGGACCTCGCCGACGCCCACAGCGAGGACCGGACCGTCCGGAACGTCGTCATCGAGGGCGCCGACCACGACGGCATCCTCACGGACCCCCAGTACGCCGCCGAGACGCTCCGCCACCTGCTGGCCTTCCTGGCCGACACCGCCGGGCGGGAGCCGGGTGCCCGGCCCGGACCCCCGACCGGGCCGCGGCCGTCCGGCCGGAGCGCGGCGTCCGAGGAGGAGAACCGATGAGCACTCCCCGTCTCCCGCGCGCCACGGGCTCGCTGCTGACCCGCGCCTTCGGCGGCACGGACGGCAAGGTCCGCCTCGTGGCAGGCCTGACCTTCCTCGGTGTCGTCTGCAGCCAGCACCCGAACCCGGTCTTCGACCGGGTCCAGCGGCTCGACCCGCTCTCCAGCGTCTTCCCCAACTGGCGCTTCTTCGCCCCGACCCCGGCCCAGCACGACTTCCAGTTCTACTACCGCACCCTCGACGAGGCGGGCGAGACCTCCGACTGGACCGCGCTGGAGGTCATCCAGGGCCGCCGCGCCCGCCAGTTCCTCTGGTTCCCCGAACGGCGCAGCGAGAAGGCGGTGTACGACCTGGGCAGCGAGATCCTGCGGGTCCTCGACCGCGGGTTCGAGGTGGCCGTGACCCTGCCCTCCTTCCGCATCCTGCGCAGGTTCTTCCGCGAGGAGATCGGGCGGTCCGGCACCCCGGACGTCAAGGGCTTCCAGTTCGCCCTGATCCGGAGCTCGGGCTACGACGAGGCCGAGGAGCCCGAGATCATCTTCCTCTCCCCCTACACCCCGATGCGCGAGACCGCGGCACCGGCACGAGAAAGCGAGACCGTATGAGCACCGCCGCCCCCTCCGTGGCCACCGATCCCGAGGTCCAGGACATCGGCTACGGAAGGGCGTTCGCCGACTTCTACGACCGCCTGCTGCCCCCCGACGGCTCCGCCGAGCGCACCGCCGAGGTCCTCGCCTCGTGGCACCCCGGCGGGGGCACCCTCGAACTCGGCGTGGGAACAGGACGCATCGCCGTCCCGCTCGCCCGGCTCACCGGTGAGGTCGTCGGCGTGGACTCCTCCCCGGAGATGCTCCAGCGCCTGTGCGAGACCGTCGAGGCCACCGGCGCCCCGGTCACCCCGGTGCACGGCGACATCCGCACCTACGCCGACGACTCCCGGTACGGCCTGGTCTACTGCATCTGCGCGACCCTCTCCCTGGTCTGCGACCCGGAGGAGCAGCGGGCGGCCGTCGCGCGCGCCGCCCGGCTCCTGGCACCCGGTGGCACCCTCGTGGTGGAGACCCACAACCCCGGCTTCGTGACCGCCCTGCACGAGGGGCTCGCCCGCACCTCCTTCTTCATCCCCTACCCCGAACCGGGCACCGGCGTGCAGACCTACTCCACCCTGATCCCCGGCGGCCTCTGGCACGCCTCGCACCTGGTGCACGAGGGCGGCCGGGTGAGCATCGGCACCGAGATCACCCGGCTCACCACGGCCGAGGACGTCGACTCCTACGCCGCCGACGCCGGTCTCGTCCTGGTGTCCCGGCAGGGCGACTGGGCGGGCGGCCCGTTCCTGCCCGAGGCGAGCGGCGTGCACATCAGCCGCTATCGCCGCGCCGACTCCGCTGAGGAGCGGTCATGACCCGCGCCGGAGCGCCCGCCGAGGGCCCCGCCGGCGGCGCCGTGCGGAACCTGACGCGCGGTCAGTGGCGGCTGCTGCTCGGGGGCACCGGCCTCGGACTGCTGGGCGTGGTGTGCACCCTGGCGCAGCCGGTGCTGCTGGCCGACCTGATCAGGACCGCCGGGGAGCACCGTCCGGTGGTCTGGGTCGTCGTGGCGCTGGTCGTGCTGTTCCTGCTGGACGCCGTGTTCTCCGCGGCCCAGGGCTGCCTCATCGGCAGGGCGGGGGAGAACATCGTCCGCGACGCCCGGGTCCTGCTCTCGGGCAAGGTGCTCCGGGCCGACCTCGCGCACCTCGACTCCCGGCGCCAGGGCGACCTGCACACCCGGCTGGTCGCGGACACCTCCCTGATGAAGATCGCGCTCACCCAGAGCCTCGCCCAGATCGTCCTCAACGGACTGATCGTGGTCGGCGCCGTGGTGATGATGGCGTTCACCGACATCTGGCTGCTGCTGGTCGCCGTGGGATGCCTCGGCGTCGCCGGGACCGGGTCGGTGTGGCTGGCCCGCGCGCTGCGCCGGGCCGCCCTGGCCAACCGGGAGGACACCGGCGATTTCGGCGCCGACCTGCAGCGCGTGCTCGCCGCCCTGACGACGGTGAAGGCCGCCAACGCCGAGGGCCGCGAGCAGCGCCGCCTGGCGGAGTCCGCCGACCGCGCCCGCGCCTCCGGCAACCGGGTCACCGTGCTGAACGCCCTGTTCACACCCGCCCTGAACGTCGGTCTCCAGGCGTCGCTCGCCGCCGTGATGGGCATCGGCATGGCCCGCGTCGTCGGCGGCTCCATCAGCCTGGCCGACTTCTCGGCGTTCACGATGTACCTGTTCTACCTGGTGTCGCCGCTGGTCCTGGTCTTCCTCTCGATCGGCACCTACCTCCAGGGCCGGGCGGCCGTCCAGCGCGTGGACGAACTCGACACCCTGCCGCAGGAGGACGACCACCCGGACGGCACCGCGGACCCCGTCGGCTCCGCCGACAGCCCCGCCGACACTCCGGCCGGGGGCCCCGAGGGAGATCCGGCCGCCCCTCGGGCCCCGCAGGGCGGCCACCCCGCGGTGGAGTTCCGCGACGTCTCCTTCGGCTACGGCGACCGGCCGGTGCTGGAAGGCGTGTCGTTCACCGTCCCCGCCCACGGGCTCACCGCCCTGGTGGGCGCCTCCGGCGCGGGCAAGACCACCGTCTTCCAGCTCATCGAGCGGTTCTACCGGCCCGGGGGCGGCGCGGTCCTCCTCGACGGCAGGGACATCGCCCGCCTCCCGTCCGCCGAGATCCGCGGCCGGGTCGGCTACGTCCAGCAGGACAACGCCGCGATGCGCGGAACCCTCCGCGAGAACATCGTGTACGCCGCGCCCGACGCCACCGAGGCGGAGATCGCCGAGGCCGTCGAACTCGCCGGTCTCACCGAGGTGGTGGCCGAGCTGCCGGACGGCCTCGACACCCTGCTCGGCGACCAGGGCACCGGACTCTCCGGCGGACAGCGGCAACGGCTCTGCGTGGCCAGGGCCTTGCTCCAGAAGCCCGCCGTGATCCTGCTCGACGAGGCCACCGCGCACCTGGACTCCGACGCCGAGTCGGCGCTGCGCGACAGCCTGCGGGGCATCGCCGGGCGGTGCGCCGTCGTCGCCATCGCCCACCGGATCTCCACGGTGGCGGAGGCCGACCGGATCGTGGTCCTGGACGAGGGCCGGGTGCGCGCCGTGGGCACGCACACCGAACTCCTCGACAACGACGCCCTCTACCGGCGGCTGGCCACCGCCCAGTTCGCCGACGGCCCCGTCGGCGGACACCCCGCGCCGGACGCGGCCCCGGATGAGGGCCCGGCGGCCCCGGCGGCCCCGGCGGC
Source organism: Streptomyces sp. SID8352 (assembly GCF_009862265.1). Classification (GTDB taxonomy): domain Bacteria; phylum Actinomycetota; class Actinomycetes; order Streptomycetales; family Streptomycetaceae; genus Streptomyces. Next base: position 99,710 of record NZ_WWGX01000104.1, read on the forward strand.
CCCGGCGGCCCCGGCGGCCCCGGCGGCCCCGGCGGCCCCGGCGGGCCCGGAGGCGGGCCCGGAGGCGGGCCCGGACGCGGACCCGGCGGCGGTGCCGGACTCCGGCCCGGTCCCCGGCCCCGAGCCCGTCCCGGCCGCGGGGTCCGTCCGGTGAGCACGGTGGACGCGGCGGTCGTGGGCAGCGGGCCGAACGGGCTGGCCGCCGCGGTCACCCTGGCCCGCGCCGGACTGCGCGTCGCCGTGTACGAGGCCGCCGACACGATCGGCGGGGGACTGCGCGGCGCCGCCCTGTTCGACTCCGAGGTGGTGCACGACATCTGCGCGGCCGTCCACCCCATGGCGGTGGCCTCGCCGTTCTTCCGGGAGTTCGGCCTCGCCGAACGCGGCGTGCGGATGCTGCGGCCCGACGTCAGCTACGCCCATCCGCTGGAAGGCGGCCGGGCGGCCCTCGCCCACCACGACCTGGACGCCACCTGCGCGGGCCTGGGCCCGGACGGGCCGCGCTGGCGGCGGCTGATGGAACCGCTGCTGAGGCACAGCGACGCCATGGTCGACCTGCTGCTGTCCGATCTGCGCGGCCTCCGGGGGCTGCGCGCCGCACCCGCAGTACTGAGCCGGGTCCTCGTCCACGGGACCCGGCTCGGCCCCCGCACCTTCCGCGGCGAGGAGGCGCCCGCGCTGCTCGCCGGGGCCGCCGCGCACGTCGTCGGCCCGCTGCCCTCACTGCCCGGCGCCGGGGTCGGGCTGCTGCTGGCCCAGTTGGCCCACGGCCCCGGCTGGCCGCTGCCGCGCGGCGGCAGCCGCCGCATCGCCGAGGCCATGGCCGACGACATCCGGGCCCACGGAGGGGAACTGCACACCGGACGGGAGATCACCGACCTGCGGGAACTGGCCGGGGCGCGGGCCGTCCTGCTGGACACCGCGCCGACCGCGCTGCCCGACCTCGCCGGGGGCGCCCTGCCGTCCGGCTACGCCCGGTGGCTGTCCCGGTACCGGTACGGTCCGGCCGCGGGCAAGGCGGACTTCCTGGTCTCCGGACCGATCCCCTGGGCGGCCCCGGGGACCGGCCGCGCGGGCACCGTGCACCTGGGCGGCACGGCCCCCGAGATCTTCCGCCAGGAGACCGCCAACGCCCGGGGCAGGGACGGCGATTCACCGTTCGTCCTGGTCGTCGACCCGGCCGTGACCGACCCGGGGCGCGAGGTGGCCGGGCGCCGCCCGGTGTGGGCGTACGCCCATCTGCCGCACGGCAGCTCCCGCGACCCGCTGCCCGTGATCCGCGCGGCCATTGAGCGGTACGCGCCGGGCTTCACCGACACCATCGTCGCCCAACGCGGGCTGTCCGGAAGGGACTACGCCGCCTACAACCCCAACTACGTCGGCGGCGACATCGCGACCGGGGCGATCGGCCTGCGGCAGACCGTGTTCCGGCCCGTCCCCCGGTGGGACCCTTACCGGACCCCGCTGGCCGGCGTCTACCTCTGCTCCGCGGCCACCCCGCCCGGGCCGGGGGTGCACGGCATGTGCGGCCTGCTCGCGGCCCGTTCGGTGCTGCGCCGCGAGTTCGGCCGGCCACTGCCCGCGCTCGGCCCGGTCGGCGCGGAAGCCCCGGCCGCATGACGGCCCGGACGCCGCAGGGGAGCGTCCGGGCCACGGCTCCGGCACCGACCGGCACCGGAGCCCCGGCGGCCCCGGTCCGGCCGGTGCCGTCCGGCCCCGGCCCCGGCGCGCTGGTGGCGGCGCCGGGGTCACACCCAGCCGCGCTCGCGGGCCAGCAGCGCGGCCTGGGCCCGGCTGCACGCGCCCAACAGGGCCAGCAGGTCCGAGACATGGCGCCGGTAGGTGCGCAGCGACATGCCCGCCTCCCGGGCGCCCGCCTCGTCCTTGGTGGCGGTGCACATCAGGAGCAGCACCGTGCGCTGGGTCCCGGTGAGGCTGTCCGTGCCCGGCTTCGCGGCGGGGTGGTCGGTGAGGTCCGTCGCCGCCGCACACAGCCGTTCGAAGAGGGTGACGAGACTGCTCACCGGGCCGCTCTCCTCGATGCACAGCACGCCCCGGCCGATGTCGTGCGCGTCCACGGGGACCAGCGCCGTGCGCCGGTCGTAGACGAGCATCAGTTCCGAGAGCCCGTCCGCGACCCTGACCTCCGCGCCGTCGGAGCGCAGCCGCCGGAGATGGTCCGCGCCGGTCGCGGAGGTCGGCGCCTCCGTCCCCACGAGGACCCGCACCCGGACACCGCGCCGCAGGCAGCGCAGACCGAGGGAGAGGGTGTGGGTGGTGCTCAGCGGAGCCAGGGCCCGGTTGGGCACGGCCGCCAGGATCTCGGCGTCCGCGTGGAAGGCCGCCCGGTCGATCCGGGCGAGGGTCTGCCCCAGGTCCTCCAGCCGGTCCAGGGCGACCGCGGCCCCCGCGTGGACGGCACCGCCGCCCGCGAAGGAGGGGGCGGGCGCGTCGCGCCGCAGGGAGCGCAGGATCGGCCGCGGGTCGGCGAGACGACGCAACGTCCGGTAGGCGGAGTCCAGTTGCTCCTCCGTCAGCCGCGCCACGACCACCCCGGGGTCGGTGGCCCAGGTCCGCGCCTCGCTCCCGTGCAGCAGCCCCCGGTCGCGCAGCCGCGCCGCGGCCCGGTCGACGCCCTCCCCGTCCATCGGTGAGACGGTCCGCGCGTCACGGACGGCGGCGCCCGGATTCCGCAGGAAAAATCGGTACACCGCCTCCTCGGTGCTGCTCAGACCGAGTGGCGACATCGTGTGGGTCCCCATGACCCTCCCCTTGTACGAGTCCGGCGGGACGACGGAGCACAAGTTTGCCCGGGGAGACGGTGCGCGAGGTCTCAACGCGGTCTCACGACCGGCTGGTACCAGGGACGTTCCTCTGACGTGAGCACTTGAATGATAGGACGCGGATCGCTGTGACGGGAGGTCGTGCACCGAAGTGATACTGGAGGTCCGATGGCCGAGGCCCCCGCGGCCGCGCCGCCGGTACGAGCCACGCCCGATTCCCCGCGGGAGGTGATGGCAAGCCGCGAACTGGCCAATCTCACCGGCCCGCTCGGCAGCGGCAAGTCCCGGCTCGCCGCCGGGCTGCGGCCCGCGACCCTCCTGGACCTCGCCCGGCCCGGCGCGGTGGAGCGGCTGCCGGCCGCGCCGGCCGAGGACACCGCGGGCCCGCTGGTCGTGGACGGCGCCGACGCCGGCCCCGTCCTGTCCGCGCTGGAGCCGCTGCGGCTGCGGCCCCGGGCGCCGGCCCACCGCAAGGAGTCGCCGGCCGCCGAGCCCGCCGCCCGCCGCCGCAGCCGTCTCGCCGAGGGGGTCACGGCCCTGGCCGACGACGACGCCGTCCGCGAGACCATGTTCCCCGTCAGCGTGACCCGGGACGTGATTCACTCAGCCGCCCCGGACGACGCCGACGCCATCGGCGCCCTGATGCACCGGCGGGCCCGGCACGGCGGGCCGGACGTCCGCTGGACCGGGCGCATGGTGGAGCGCTGGCTCGTCGACGACCCCGCCGGCTTCCAGCTCGTCCGGGACGACCGGAGGCCGGATCATCGGCCTGATGAACACCCAGCACGTCACCGAACGCACCATGAGGGGTGTGGAACCGCTGCTCCGGCACGGGCTGGACCTGGTGGGCGGCGGGCTCACTGGGGAGCGGAGCGCTCGGTGAGGGGCGCGGCGGACACCGGGACGGCGGGAGCGGAGGAGCGGCGGGCGCCGGGACGACGGGAGCGGAGGACGGCGGGGCCCGTCGGCGGCCCGGGCCGGGTGCCTCAGCGGTAGACCTCGCCCGGCCGGGCCCTGCCGGGGGCCAGGAGCTGCGGCACCGTCACGAAGGTGTAGCCGCGGGCGGTGAGGGCGTCGATGATGCCGGGCACGGCGGGCACGGTGCCGTCGTAGATGTCGTGCAGCAGGATGATCCCGTCCCGTGACGCCTGGTCGAGGACGCGCTCGGTGATCAGGCCGGGGTCGGTGGTCCGGTAGTCCTTGGCGGTCACCGTCCACAGCACCTCGGACAGGCCCAGGTCCCGGGAGACGGCGTGGACGGTGTCGTCGGTGCGGCCCTGGGGCGGGCGCATCAGCGTGGGGCGGCGGCCGGTCAGGCGCACGATCGCCTTGTTGGTGCGCTCCAGTTCCTCGCGTATCTCCTCCGGTGCGGCGTCGGTGAGTATCCGGTGGGTCCAGGTGTGGCTCGCCACCTCGTGGCCCTCGGCCGCCATCCGCCGCACCAGCTCGGGACGGGTGTCGATGTGCCGCGCGCCGAGCAGGAAGAAGGTCGCGGGGACCCGCTTCTCCGCGAGGACGTCCAGGAGCCGGGCGGAGTTGCCGCTCGGTCCGGCGTCGAAGGTCAGGGCTATGCACTTGGCCTGCCGGCAGTCCGCGGCGCCGAAGGGCGCCGGGTCCCGGGTGCCCGCGGAGTCGCGGACGGCGCCGGGAGAGGTGGTTTCCAGCCGGGTGCAACCGCTCAGCGCGAGGGCCAGGGCGGTGGCCGCGGCGGCCACCACGGTCCCGGGCAACCTCGTCCGAGCTTCTTTCCTCTTCTTGGTCAGCGAAAGCATGCGGGGACTGTACGTTGAGCGTATAGACGACTTTCAGTCACCCCCCTCAACGGGGTCGAGTGAAAGGGATGCCAGGTGGGCGGCCTGTCGGCGGTCGGAGGGGATCGGTCCGGGGCGCGCATCCGGCCAGTGTTCGTACGGGGCCGGGAACCACCGTCGGGGGCGACGCGGACGTGGCTCGCCGGAGCGGAACGGGTTGCCGGGTTTGAGGCCCCGGCGGTGCGGCACCCGCAGGAATCGAGCCGGGGCGCGTGCGGAGCCCCGACGCCGGCCAGTCCGGCCCCGAGTCCCCGCCCGAGCCCCGGTCCCTGCCCGCACCCCCGCCGCCCGCACCCCGGATCGCCAGATCCGCAGAGCCCCCAGGTCCGCAGAGCCCCGGCTCGTGGCGCCGGAACCCACGGCCCCCGGGCCGCCCGGGACGGAGCACCTCCATGCGCATGCGCATCCTCGGTACCGACCTCCTGACCACGATCCACGACGGCACGGGCCGCTCCGACGGCACCGGCCGGTCCGGCACCGGCCGACCCACCGGTGGTCGATCGGCCCGTGTGCTGCGCGATCCCCGCTCCGGCGCCGGGCCGCTGCCTTCCGCCCGCCCGGCCGGGCCCGTGGAGGGCGGGCCGGACCGGGCACGGGGCCGCCGGGAGCGGGGGCCCGCGTGACCGGGACAGGGGGCATCGGATACGCCGTCGTCATCCCCACCCTCGTGCGCGACACCCTGGTCGACTGCCTGGCCGCGCTCGCCGCCGCGCACGGACCCGTCCCGGACGAGATCGTCATCGTCGACGACCGGCCGCCCGAGTGGGACACCGCCGTGCCCGGCGACCACCGGGGCGGCGCCGCACCCGGACCGGGAGCGGCGGCGGACGCCCTGGACCACCCGCTGAGCGTCCTCGGTGACCTCTGGGACCGCACCCTGGTGCTGCGCAGCGGCGGACGGGGACCCGCCGGCGCCCGCAACGCCGGCTTCCGGGCGGTCACCGCGCCGTGGACCGCCTTCCTCGACGACGACGTCCAGGTCGGCCCGTACTGGTACGACCAGTTGGCGCGGGACCTCGCCGAGGCGGACCCCGACACCGCCGGGGTCCGGGGCGTGATCGCCGTGCCGCTGCCCGGGGGGCGCCGGCCCACCGACCGGGAACGCGGCCTCGCCGGGCTCGCCCGTGCTCCCTGGAGCGCCGCCGACATGGTCTACCGCACCGAGGCGCTCGAACGGGTCGACGGCTTCGACGAACGCTTCACCCGCGCCTTCCGGGAGGACGCCGACCTCGCCCTGCGCGTCCTGGGCGCGGGCTGGCGCATCCGGCGGGGCCGCCGCACCACCCGCCACCCGGTGCGCCCCGCCTCCCGCTGGGTCTCCCTCGCCGAGCAGCGGGCCCACGCGGACGACGCACTGATGCGCCGTCTGCACGGGCCCGACTGGTGGGCGAAGGCGGTCGCCCCCCGGAGCCGGATCCGCCGCCACGCCGCCGTCACCGCCGCCGGGGCGCTCGCCCTCGTCCTCGCGGTGGCGGGCCGCCGCCGGGCCGCCGCCGCGGCGGGGCTCTGCTGGGCCTCCGGCACCGCCGCGTTCGCCCGGGAGCGCGTCGCCCCCGGGCCGCGCACCCCGGGCGAGGTCACCACGGTGGTCCTGACCAGCGTCGCCATCCCGCCGCTCGCCACCTGGCACCGGCTGCGGGGCGAGTGGCGCCACCGTGCCGCCCGCGCCTGGCGGGAGGTGGCGCCGTGACCCCGGCCGGGGGCCCGTTCCCGCCCCGGGGCACGGCCCCGGACCGCCGCCGTCCGCGCGGAACGCCCGGCGCCGCGGGAGCGGCCGACGCCCTCCACGCGGGTGCCCCGAAAGCCCACGGTCCTCGGGGGGACGCCGCCGCGGCCCCTGCCGTGCCCGGCCCACCGGGGGGATCATCCCCCCGGCGCGGCGGGCGGGGGCCGTCCCCGCGCGACCGCCCGCCCGCGCCCGGCCGCAAAGCCCCCGCCGCACCGCACCCGGTGCCCACTCCGCCCGTCGGTCCCCGTGCCGGAGCGGTCCCCGACCGCGCCGTCGCACCGACCGCACCCGCTGGGGGCCTCCCCGACGCCGCGCCGCCCGCGCGGCCTGCCGTCGGCGAGGCCCCCGCGACCGCCCCGTCCCGCTACGGGCTGACCCGCTTCCCGGACGACCGGGAGCGGCTGCCGAAGGAGGTGACCCGATGAGGATCGCCATGGTGTCCGAGCACGCGAGCCCCCTCGCCGCGCTCGGCGGGGTCGACGCCGCCGGACAGAACGTCCATGTGGCCCGCCTCACCGAGCAGTTGGCCAAACGCGGCCACGACGTCACGGTCTACACCCGCCGTGACTCGCTGGACCTGCCCGACCGGGTGCCGCTGCCCGGCGGCGCCGTCGTCGAGCATGTGCCCGCGGGTCCGGCCGAGCCCGTGCCCCGGGACGAACTGTCCCCCTACATACCGACGTTCGGCGCCGCCCTGGCCCGCGCGTGGAGCCGCCGGCGGCCCGACGTGGTGCACGCGCACTACTGGATGTCCGGCATGGCGGCCCAGATCGCCACCGGACCGCAGGAGTTGCCGCTCGTGCAGACCTTCCACGCCCTCGGCAGCGTCAAGCGGCGCCACCAGGGCAAGCGGGACACCAGCCCGGCCGAACGCGTCGCCGTGGAGCGGCGGCTCGCCCGCGCCTGCCGTGTCCTGGCCACCTGCACCGACGAGGTCCTCGAACTCGGCGACCTGGGCGTGCCGACCCGCCGGATCTCGGTGGTCTCCTGCGGCGTCGACGCCGGGCAGTTCCGCCCCGGCGCCCTGGGCACCGGCGTTCCCCCGCGCGGCCGACGGTACCGGCTGCTCGCCTGCGGACGGCTCGTCGCCCGCAAGGGGTTCGACCACGCCGTCCGCGCCCTCGCGGGGATCCCCGACGCCGAACTCCTCATCGCGGGCGGCCCCCCGGCCGAGCGGCTCGGCACCGACCGGGAGGCCCGGCGCCTGACCGCCCTGGCCCGCCGCCTCGGGGTCGGCGACCGGGTCACCCTGCTCGGCTCGGTGGCACCGGACGACATGCCGGCCCTGCTGGGCAGCGCCGACGTGGTGCTGTGCACACCGGTCTACGAGCCGTTCGGCATGGTGCCGCTGGAGGCCATGGCGTGCGCCGTGCCGGTGCTGGCCACCGATGTCGGCGGCCATCGCGACTCCGTCGCCGACGGCGTCACCGGCCGCCTCGTCCCCCCGAGGAACCCGGACGCCGTCGCCGCCGCGGCCCGCGAGCTGCTCGCCGACGCGGAACTGCGCGACCGCTACGGCAGGGCGGGCCGCGACCGCGTCCTCAAGCACTACACCTGGCACGACGTGGTCGAGGGCACCGAGCGGGTCTACCGCCTCGCCCTCGCGGAGCACGCCCAGGTACAGGAGGGGGCCTGATCCGGTGGCCCCCAGGTCCTCGGAAGCGCCCTCGGACCACCGAGTGGAGCGGGCCGCCCGGCCGGACCGGTCGGGCGGCCTACCCCGACGCGGCCCCCTGCCGCAAGGCAGGGGGCCGCGTCGGCAGGGGGCCGCGTCGGGGTACGGCGTGCGGCCCGGCTCCGGTACGGCGCACGCCCCGGTCAGCGCCCCGGCCGGGTCAGCGTCGGGGGCGCACCGGGGGGTCGGAGCGCTGGTCCCGGCGCCGGGCCAGCCGGAGCGCCGCGAACAGCGTCAGCGGCCCCACGGCGGCGAAGGCCCAGAGGACGCCCGACGCCGCGGTGACGGCGCCGGTGACCAGCAGGACGACCGACAGGGCGAGGAGCAGCAGCACCGTCAGGGTGTGCGGACGGTACGCCGCCAGCCGTGCCGGGTCGGGAAGACGGCTCAGGCGCAGGGTGCGCAGCCGCCGGTCGAGTCGGCGGTCGTGGCGCAGGGCCCGTTCCATCTCGTCGAGGATGCGCTGCTCGTGCTCGGGCAGCCGGCCGGTGGTCACGATGGTTCCTCCCGGTCGAGGACCGATGCGCACCGAGTGCCACGCCTGCGCCGCCCCAATCGGCCGACACCGACCCGCACCGTCACGCCTGCCCCAGCTCCCTGCGCCTGCCCCAGCTCCCTGCGCCTGTGCCCGCCCTGCGCCCGTGCCCGCCTGCCTCGCGTCTGTGCTCGCCCGCCCCCGTGCGCCGGTGCTCACCCGCCCCGGTCCCGGTCCGCACGTCGGCACCGGCTCCTCCGTCCGGCTCCGGCTCGGCTTCGGCCCAGGCTTCTCCGGCCTGGCTTCCCGACTCCGGCAGGCAATCACCGCCGGCCCCGACTCCTCACCGCGGCCTTCGGACATTCTTTGTTCGACTCCGGCCTCGGCTTCTCCTTCCGGTTCTCCTTCCGGCTTCCTGTCTGGCTCGGGCCTCGGCTTCGGGACGGCCCGTCCGGTCTGGGGCTCGGCTTCTCCGGTCCGGCTTCCTGTCCTCCGGCCTCACTGCGGGACCGGGCTCCTCGCCCCTGCCTCCGGCTCCGGCTCGGGCCTCGGCTCTGGTTCCCGGACGGCCCGTCCCGCCTCCGGCGTCCGCCTCGGGCCTCGGCTCCGGCTCCGGGACGGCCAGTCCGGCTCCGGTCCCTCTTGTCTCCAGACCCTCCGGCCTGGATGCCCCCCTCCGGCCCCGCCGCCCGTCCATGCACCGGGCCCCGGGTCCGACCCGACCGCGCCCCCGGCCCCGTCCCGGACGGACGGTGCGGGAGGGCTACTCCGTCGCCTCCACGTTCACATCGGCGTCCAGCACCCCCTCCATCAGGAACAGGTCGGAGGTCAGGGCCACCGGGTCCTCGGTGCCCTCCAGTCGCAGCAGTACCCTGGCCGCCGGGTCCGTGCGCCCCGGGAGCTGCTCGGCGGTCACCCGCAGGATGCGGAAGCCGCGCCCGGTGCACACCTCCATCAGCCGCGGCAGCAGCGCCCGCCCCGCGACGTACGTCAGACGCAGTTCGACGGTGCGCGCCGCCGCGTCCTTGACCAGGCGGGACACCAGCGGCGGATACCCGCGCACCACGACGAAGTGCAGCGCCGTGGTGGCCAGGGCAAGGACGGGCAGCCCGCCCCCGCACGCCATGCCGACCGCGCAGGTCAGCCAGATCGTCGCGGCGGTCGTCAACCCCCGCACCGCATCACGCCGTACGAAGATCAGACCACCGCCGATGAAGCCGATGCCGGAGACGACCTGCGCCGCCACCCGGGACGGGTCGAGGGCGACGTGGTCCATGCCCAGCACACTGGCGAAGCCGTGCTGGGAGATCTCCATCATCAGCGCGCTGGCCACCCCGACCAGGGTGTGCGTCCGCAGCCCGGCGCTCTTCTGCTGCGCCTCCCGCTCCAGCCCGATCAGGCTGGACAGCAGCAGGGCCAGCCCCAGTTCGGCGAGCTGGCGCACTCCCTGGCCCTCACCGATGTCCCACAGCGACACCGCAAGTTCCCGCATCCGGCACCTCCCTGGCCCGTTCTACACCTCGCCGCCCGCTCCGGCGGCGGTTCCGCGCGGACACGGACCGCACGTGTCGGTTCGCGCCGCGTCACCACGGGGGCCCTCGTGCCCCGAGGCACCGTCGCCCCGGAGGGCCGGGCGCCGAGGTGCCGGGCACGGCGGATCAAGTCCCCCTCCGGCCACGGCCGAAGCGCGGGCCGCCCGCTCCGGCCGTGGGGACGTCGGCCACCGGCCTCGGCGCCGTTGGCCCCGTGCACGGTGACCCGGGGCGCGCGGGCTCCGGGCACCGCGACCCGAGCGCGGAGGCCGCCGAGCGCCGAGCACCCGAGGCCGGGCTTCGGGCGCGGAGGCGCCGAGGCCGCGCTTCGGGCGGTGGCCCGGACACTGCGGCCGAGGCGCCGCGCCCCGAGCAGGGGCCCCGGACCCGAGGAACCCCCGGGCGCGACGCCCCCGTTCGCGCGGGCGCCGGTCGCAGGAGGGCCGATGCCTTCGGCCCCGGGGTTCCCGGCTCCCGCGCCGACCCGGACCGGAGCCCACCGGTCCCCGTGGCCCCGTGGCCCCGTGGCCCCGTGGCCCCGTGGCCACTCGCCCCACATACCCGCCCGGGTCCGGGCCACGCTCGCGGGAGCCCTCGAACCCGACTCCTCCGGAGCCCCGTTGCGCCGCCGTGCCGGGTGCGGCGGCGCCCCGCGGACGCCCGTCGGGCGGAGGACGGAACCGGTCCTCGCCCCGCGGACGCCCGTCGGGCGGAGGGCGGAATCCGTCCTCCATGGGCGTTACCGTGCCCGCATGACCTCCAAGGCATCCCCGACGGCCCCCGCGCTCGGCACCCGGGCGCTCAACCGAGCGACCCTCGCCCGGCAGGCGCTGCTGTGCCGCGCGCCGATGTCCGCCGAGGCCGCCGTCGGCCATCTGGTCGGGCTCCAGGCGCAGAACGTGAAGCCGCCCTATTACGCGCTCGCCGCCCGCCTCGACGGGTTCGCCCCCGACGACCTGGCCCGGCCGATGGCCGACCGCCGGGTCGCCCGCATCGTCACCCTGCGCTCCACCGTCCACACCCACACCGCCGACGACTGCCTCACCCTGCGCCCGCTGGTGCAGGCCGCCCGCGATCGCGAACTGCGCAACTTCCGGGCCGGGTTGACCGGGGTCGACCTCGACACCCTCGCCGTCCTGGCCCGGGAGCTGGTCGAGGAGGAGCCGCGCACCATGGGGCAGCTCCGGGAGGCCCTGGGCGCCCGGTGGCCCGAGGCCGACCCGGCCTCCCTGGCGGTCGCCGCCCGCTGCCGGCTGCCCCTCGTCCAGGTCACCCCGCGCGGGGTGTGGGGCAGGAGCGGTCAGGTCGCGCTCACCACCGCCGAGCACTGGTTCGGACGCCCGTCCGAGCCGGCCCCGGCGCCGGACGCCACCGTGCTGCGCTACCTCGCCGCCTTCGGGCCGGCGTCCGTGAAGGACCTGCAGAGGTGGTCCGGGCTGACCCGGACGCGGGAGGTCTTCGAGCGGCTGCGTCCCCGGCTCCTCACCTTCCGGGACCCCGGCGGCACCGAGCTGTTCGACCTCCCCGACGCGCCCCGCCCGGACCCGGAGACCCCGGCGCCGCCACGCTTCCTCCCGGAGTTCGACAACCTGCTGCTCTCCCACGCCGACCGCACCCGCGTCGTGCCGCCCCGCCACAAGGGCCGCACCTGGAAGGGCAACCAGGCGTACCGCACCCTCCTGGTGGACGGCTTCCTCGCCGGGCTGTGGGTGCTGACGGACGACGCCCTCGTGGTCGAGACCTTCGAGCCGCCGACCGGCGGACAGCGGGCGGAGATCACCGCCGAGGGGGAGCGGATGCTGGCGGTCATGCATCCGGGGGAGAGCCGCGGTGTCCGCTTCGGGATGGTACGCGGCTGACCCGGCCCCCGCGTGTCGGAGGGGCCGGGCCGGAGGGGTTGGAAAGGGGGCGCTGCGGGCCGCTCGTGGAGGCCCGCAACGCCCCCCGGCATCTCACCTGAGGGGTGCTCAGGACATCCGGGGTGCGCGAGGGAGGCACCGGCCGGGCGCGGGACGTGGACCGGTGCGGGAGGACCGCGGGGAAGCGGGCGGGCCGCCGGAGAAGAAGGGGCGGGCCGCCGGGCCGGAGGGGGGCGGCTACGGAAGCGGGAGCCGGGCCGCGGAAGAGATGGTCCCTGCCAGGACGCCCCCGGTGACCGGGGGTCCGCCGCTGTCGCCCTGGCAGGTGTCCATGCCGCCGGCACGGGTCGGTGCGCCGGTACGGGCCGGGGCGGCGGCCGGTCTGGCGCGGGTGAACCCGGACATGAGTCTCCTCAGGGCTTGCCGGTGGGGGATTCGCCCGGGTGTGGGGGGTGTGCACGGGGGTCTCGGGACAGACCCCCGTATGCCCGGGCGAGCGGCACACCCCTACGGTAGGGCCGCCGCCACCGCCCCCCAATGAGGGAACCCCCTAGTCCCCCGCCACAGGGAAAACCCTCGGTCCCCCGGGAGCGGGCCCCCACCCCCGAGCCATCGACCGGAACCCTGCCCTGACCTGCGGAAACGTTCGGCGCGTGGGCCCGGAGGGAAGGAAGCCGCCTCGCCTTCCCGGCCCGTAGGGGGAGTCCCGGGTAGGGATGGCCCCGGGGGAGCGCCGCCTCCGCACGAGCGGGGGAGGGGCCACCGTCGGGACGGTGCGGTCGGCCGTGCGGCGGCGACCATCGGCAGGGGCGGTGGCCATGGGCCGTGCGGCGGGGCCGGGCGACCCTTGGGGGCGGCGCGGCGGTCGGCCGCGGGCGGGAATCCCGGGGCCCGTGCGCGTGGTGACCGCCGCCCGGGGCGGCCGTGCCGGCGGGCCGTGGCGACGGAGCCGTCAGTCGTGTTGGCGGGTGGCGGCCAGGCGGACGATGTCGACCCGGGAACGGATGCCCAGCTTGCGGTAGACCCGGGTGAGGGTCGCCTCCACCGTCTTGACGCTGATGAACAGCCGGGCCGCTATCTCCCGGTTGGTGGCGCCCTCCATGACCAGCCCGGCCACCTGGCGCTCCATCGCGGCCAGTTCGGTCAGACAGGCCGGCGCGGGGGCCTTCGCCGGTGCGGTCGGCGGCGCGGCGCGGTCCGCGACCGCCGCCTCGACCTGCCGCAGCCACGGCAGCGCGCGACATCGCCGGAACAGCCGCGCCGCCTCCTCGTACGCCTCCTGTCCCGGACCGGGCTCCGCGGCCCGCAGCCGCGCCAGCGCGAACGCGGCCCGCGCCTCCTCCAGCCCGTACCCCAGCGCGCCCAGCCGGTCCCGGGCCGCCGCCAGTTCGGTCACCGCCGCCCCGTGCCGCCCCCGCGCCGCCCGTACCTGCGCCTCGGCGCGGTCCAGCACGGCCAGGACCGCCGAGCGGCCCAGCCGCAGCGCGTGCGCCCGGGTCACGTCGATGACCTCCTGCGCCTCGGCGGGCTCCCCGGTCCGCACCAGCGCCTCCGCGAGATCGCCCTGCCAGCGGCCGCGCGCCGGGTCGGTGATGCCCGCCCCGGCCTCCAGCGCCTGCACCCGGCGGAACGCCCGCACGGCGGCGGCGTCGTCGCCCGCGACCAGACGGGCGTGGCCCAGCGCCGCCACGGCGCGCGAGAGGTACACGGCGTCGCCGTCCTCCTCCGCCCGCCGCACCGCCTCCCCGGCCAGCACCAGCGCCCGGTCCACGTCGCCGCCCGCGGCCTCGGCCAGCGCCGCCTGCATGGCGCCCGCGCCCTCCCCGATCCCCGCGTCCCGGGCCAGCGTCAGGCTCTCCCGGGCCAGTTCCAGCGCGCGGGCGCAGTGCCCGGAGTGCAGTTCCGTCTCGGCCAGCAGCCGGACGAAGTGCACCTCGCTCTCGGCCATGCCCCGCCGCCGGGCCTCGCGCAGCAGATCGGTCGCGGCGCTGCGGGCCTCGGCCAGCCGGTCGCCCATCACCAGCCAGCGGAACCGGGCCGAACGCGCCCCGTTGTGGTGGCAGGCCACCCACGGGTCCTGCGGCTCCTGCAACGCCCGTCGAATGGTCTCCGGGGCGTCCGGGTGCCCCATCAGGGTCTCGGCCTGGGCGCGCAGGGCCAGCGCCATCAGCTCGGTGCGCCGGTCCCGCGCCCGCGCGGCCAGCTCGGCCGCGTGCGCCGCCTCGTCGCGGCCCTGCGCGAAGTCGCCCTGCACGACCAGGCCGCGCCAGGCGAGCTGGTAGTGGACCAGGGCGAGCAGCCGGGGATCCTCACCGGCGTCGGCGAGGGCCTGCGGGAAGACCGCGTCGACCTCGCCGATGGCCTGACCGGCCGCCTCGATCACCACCATCCAGGCCCGTACCCGTTCGCCGGGCGCGGTGGACCGGGCCAGCACCTCGCGGGCGATGTCCCGGGCGAGGTCGGCCTCACCGGCGAGGATCGCGTCCTCGGCGGCCACCACCCGGCGCCCGTCCGGGCCGGGGCCGCCGTCCGCCGGGGTGTGCCGGGCGGCGAGCAGGCCCAGCGCGGCGGCCACCGCGGGCGCGCCCCGGTCCCGGGCCAGGGCGGCGGCCCCGGCGAGCCGCGCGGCGACGCCCGGGTCGGTGCCGGTGGTGGCCAGGGCCAGGTGCCGGGCGCGCTCTATCGGGTCGGACGCCGCCGTGGACAGCGCCGCGTGCACCGCCCGCCGCTCCGGCGCGGGTGCCTCGGCGTACAGCGCGGCGGAGATCAGGGGGTGCGCGAAGCGCAGGGTGGGGCCCTCCGGATCGGTGGTCAGCAGGCCCAGCTCCACGGCCCGCGCCGTCTCGGCCTCGGCCTGCTCCCGGCCGGCCGCGCGGAGCAGGGCCGGGGTGGGGCGGGCGCCCGCGCTCGCCACCAGGAGGGTGCGGCGGGTCTCCTCGGAGAGCATGTCCAGCCGGCTGAGCACCAGGTCGCGCAGCGAGGTCGGCACCGGCAGGGGCTCGCCGGGGCGGGGTGCGGCGGGGCTCTCCGCCAGGGCGCGGCCCAGTTCCAGGGCGAAGAGGGGGTTGCCGCCGCTGGTGCGGTGGATGTCCCGGACCGTGGAGCGGGGCAGTCCGGTGTAGCCGCGCCGGTCGAGCAGGGCGGACACCTGGGCGCGGTTCAGCGGCCCCAGCCGTACCGCGAGGGTGTCCGGCGGGGAGGCCCGCAGGTGCCGGTGGTACTCGGCGTCCCGTGACTCCGGCCCCTCGGTCCGTACGGCGCACAGCAGCCGTACGCGGGTGTCGCCGAGACGGCGGGCGGCGAAGCCGAGCAGCTCGGCGCTGGCCGGGTCCAGCCACTGCAGGTCGTCGGCGACGACCAGGACCGGGCCCTCCGCGGCGAGCGCGCGCAGCGTGGCCAGCACGGCGAGCCGCAGGGCGAGCCCGTCCCGTTGCAGGGTGGACTCGCCGCGCCCGGTCAGCGCCGACTCCAGCGCGGTGCGCTGCGCGGCGGGGAGCGCGTCCGCCACGTCGTCCAGGACGGTGCCGAGGAGGTCGGCGAGGGCGAGGAAGGGGAGATGGGACTCGGTCTCGGTGGCCGAGCAGCGCAGCACGGCGCGGGCGTCGCGGGCGTGCTCGGCGGCCAGGGCGCGCAGCACGGTCGACTTGCCGATCCCGGCGGGGCCGTGGAGCAGGACGCTGCCGCCGCGGTCGAGCTGCTCCCGAGCGGAGCCGCAGGGCTCCTCACGGCCGATGAGCAGGTCGGTGACCAGGTCGGAAGGGCCCCCGGCGGGCTCCTGGACGTCCCCTCCCACGTGCACCGCTCCCTCCGCCGTCGTGTTCGGGCCAATACTAGGCAGCGGCCCATCCCCTCAAGCAGACCCGGAGAACGTGACCCGAATAACAACCCGGCAAAACCGAACACCCCGCCACCTCCCGCGACCGCGCCCACGGCTACCGGTCCCGGCCCCGGAACCCGCCCCACGGTCCCGTAGGGGACCGCCCCTGGCGCGCGGGCGCACCCTCGGGTCCCGTAGGGGCGTCCCCTCCGGGTGGCCCCCTCCGTACACGCGGGAGGGACCCCGCCGGGCGGGCACGCGGTCCGTACCCGTGGGGGCGTCCGCGCCGGGCGGGCACTCCCTCCCTCCGCACCCGCAGGGGATGACCCCACCGGGGCGGAGCCACCCCGCCGTCCCGTGGGCCCCGCGCCCGGCAGACGCGCACCTCCCGCCCCGTGGGGACGCGCGGCACAGGTCGCCGCGCCCGCTCCGCGGGAGACGGCCCCGCCCCGTGCGGGCCGCCGCCCAGGTGCGCCACCCAGGGGCGCCACCTCCGTCGCGCGCCCTCCGCACAGGCCCCGTAGGACGTCCGCCCCCGGCCGGGCCCGTAGGGCCCGCGCCCGGGACCGTCGCGGTCCCGTGAGGATCGCGTGCCCCCACGGCCGCCCTGCGCGGGCCCCGCTCCGGCGCACCCACCTCGTACGGGCTCCGTCCGCACCGGCCCCGTGGGAGGTCTGCGGCAGTGCGCGTCACCGAGCGCAACGTCCCTCGTAGGGGGCCTTCTCCTGCCCGTAGGGGCGGTCCCTTTCTGGAGCCTAGGCAGGTTCCGTCCGGCCACGCGTACCGGCTTCCCGCCCGCAAGGGGCGCGCTGAACGGGTCGTTCCGCCCGCCGCTCCGCAGGAGACGCCCCGCCCCGTGCGGGGCCGCCCACCCGGGGGCGTGCCCTTCGGCGCACGTCTCCGGGCCCGTAGGGCCCCGGCAGGGCGCCGCGCCCTCCGGCACGCGCACCGCTGCCCGCCCCCGGAGGCCCGGGCCCCGGGCTACGGGAGCCAGCCGCCCCGGCGGGCCGCCGCCACCGCCTCGCCGCGGGTCCTGGCGCCCAGCTTCCGCATGGCGGAGCGGAGGTAGCTCTTGACCGTCTCCGTCCCGAGCCCCAGCCGCTCCGCGGCGATCGCGTTGGTGTCCCCGGCGGCGACGCGGACCAGGACGTCGATCTCGCGGGGGGCCGGCAGGGCGGGGTGACCGGGGGCCGGGCCCGCCGTCAGCAGTCCGCAGGCGCGCAGCAGCTCGTCCCGCGCCGCCGGGTCGTCGATCCGCGGCGCCAGGGCCCGCAGGGCGGCGTGGGCCTCCCGCACCCGCTCCCAGACCGCCGTGTCCGCCCCGCAGGGCCCCGGCCCCCGCTCCGGCCGCGCCGCGGCCAGCAGCTCCGCCGCCTCGTCCCGCACGACCAGCGCCTGCTCCACGTCCCGCGCCGCCTCCACCGCCGCGCTCAGGATCCGGTCGCCCAGCGGCTCGGCCGTCCGCAGCGCCCCGTACAGCACCCCGCGCACCCGGCGCCGCACCACCACGGGCACGGCCAGCACCGAGCGCAGGCCCTCGGCG
This sequence comes from Streptomyces sp. SID8352, assembly GCF_009862265.1. GTDB lineage: Bacteria > Actinomycetota > Actinomycetes > Streptomycetales > Streptomycetaceae > Streptomyces. The sequence goes on from NZ_WWGX01000104.1 coordinate 116,934, forward strand.
GCGACGGGCAGGTCGTACTCGTGGCTGATCCGCCGGGAGGCGGAGTAGTCGGCGACGGCGCACGGCCGGGTGAGCGCCACGGCCTTGCCGCCCAGCCCGTTGCCGGAGGTCACCGCGAGGGCGCTCAGCGCGCCGGTCGAGGTGCCGCTCAGTTCGCTGATGCGGATCTGCCGCCGGCCGGGCTCCACCACCCCGCCGAAGGCGACCGGCAGCCCGGTCGTCCGCCGCAGCCGCGCCAGTGCGCCGCGGATCTCCGCCGTGTCGGCCGCCGTCGCCACGCGTTCCGCCCTCTTCCCGCTCCGTCCGGGGCACACCCCCCGTTCGGGGGTAGTGAGACCTTCGTCACGGACTACACGATGACAGAGCCGCGCGGCAAGGCCCGGCACCGAGGAGGACAGATGACGACGGCGACACAGCTCTTCCGCGACGCGCGGGATTTCCTGCTGGAGCACCGCGAGGACTACACCGCGGCCTACGAGGGCTTCACCTGGCCCCGCCCCCCGTACTTCAACTGGGCCGTGGACTGGTTCGACGTCATCGCGGCGGGCAACGAGCGCACCGCCCTGCACATCGTCGAGGAGGACGGCTCCGAGACGCGGGTCTCCTTCGCGCAGATGTCCGAGCGGTCCGACCGGGTGGCGAACCGGCTGCGCGAGTGGGGCGTCGGTGCCGAGGACCGGGTCCTGGTCATGCTCGGCAACCAGGTGGAGCTGTGGGAGACCGCCCTCGCGGCGATGAAGCTGCGCGCCGTCGTCATCCCGGCCACCACCCTGCTCGGCGCCGCCGACCTGCGCGACCGGGTGGAGCGCGGCCGGGTCCGCCATGTGATCGCCCGCGCCGAGGACACCGCCACCTTCGCCGAGGTGCCCGGCGACTTCACCAGGATCGCGGTCGGCGGCGCCCCGGTGGACGGCTGGCTGCCCTACGAGGAGGTGTACACGGCGGCCGCGCGGTTCGCCCCCGACGGCGCCACCCGTGCCGACGACCCGCTGATGCTCTACTTCACCTCGGGCACAACCGCCCGCCCCAAGCTGGTCGAGCACACCCACGCCTCGTACCCCGTGGGCCATCTGGCGACCATGTACTGGATCGGGCTGAAGCCGGGCGACGTGCACCTGAACATCTCCTCGCCGGGCTGGGCCAAGCACGCCTGGTCCAACCTGTTCGCGCCGTGGAACGCGGAGGCGACGGTCTTCATCCACAACTACACCCGCTTCGACCCGTCCCGGCTGATGGCCGAGATGGACAGCGCGGGCGTCACCACCTTCTGCGCCCCGCCCACCGTCTGGCGGATGCTGATCCAGGCCGACCTGTCCCGGCTGGCCACCCCGCCCCGGGAGATCGTCGCCGCGGGGGAACCGCTCAACCCCGAGGTCATCGAACAGATCCGGCGCGCCTGGGGGGTGACCGTCCGGGACGGCTTCGGGCAGACCGAGACGGCCGTGCAGATCTCCAACAGCCCCGGCCAGGCGCTCAAGTCCGGTTCCATGGGCCGCCCCAGCCCCGGCTTCCGGGTCGAACTCCTGGACCCGGTCAGCGGGGCCGCGGGCGTCGACGAGGGGGAGATCGCCCTCGACCTCTCCGACCGCCCGGTCGGCCTGATGACCGGCTACCACGGCGACGCCGACCGCACCGCCGAGGCCATGGCGGGCGGCTACTACCGCACCGGCGACATCGGCTCCCGCGACGCCGACGGCTATCTGACGTACGTCGGACGGGCCGACGACGTGTTCAAGGCGTCCGACTACAAGATCTCCCCGTTCGAGCTGGAGAGCGCCCTGCTGGAGCACGAGGCCGTCGCGGAGGCCGCCGTCGTCCCGGCGCCGGACCCGCTGCGCCTGGCCGTGCCGAAGGCGTACGTGGTGCTGGCGGCGGGCTGGGAGCCGGGCCCGGACACCGCGAAGGTCCTGTTCGAGCACTCCCGCGCCGCCCTCGCCCCCTACAAGCGCGTCCGGCGCCTGGAGTTCGGGGACCTGCCCAAGACCGTCTCCGGCAAGATCCGCCGCATCGAGCTGCGCGAGGCGACCGCCGCCGGTTCGGGGACCGAGTACCGCGAGGAGGACTTCCGGTGACCGCCCGGCCGTCCTACGCCCACGGGACCAGCACCCACCCGCTCCTCGGCGACACCATCGGCGCCAACCTGGACCGTGCCGTCGCGGCCCACCCCGGCCGCGAGGCCCTCGTCGATGTGCCCTCCGGACGCCGCTGGACCTACGCCGAGTTCGGCGCCGCCGTCGACGAGGTGGCGCGCGGACTGCTCGCCAAGGGCCTCGTCAAGGGCGACCGGGTCGGCATCTGGGCGGTCAACTGCCCCGAGTGGGTCCTCGTCCAGTACGCCACCGCCCGCATCGGCGTCATCATGGTCAACGTCAACCCGGCCTACCGGGCGCACGAGGTGGAGTACGTCCTCCGGCAGTCCGGGATCAGCCTGCTGGTCGCCTCGCTCGCCCACCGGAGCAGCGACTACCGGGCCATCGTCGAGGAGGTCCGCGGACGCTGCCCGGCGCTGCGCGAGACCGTCTACATCGGCGACCCGTCCTGGGACGCGCTGACCGCCGGGGCCGCCGCGGTGCCGCCGGAGCGGACGGCCGCGGCGGCCGCCGAACTGAGCTGCGACGACCCGGTCAACATCCAGTACACCTCCGGCACCACCGGCTTCCCCAAGGGGGCCACCCTCTCCCACCACAACATCCTCAACAACGGCTACTGGGTGGGTCGTACGATCGGCTACACGGAGGAGGACCGGATCTGCCTGCCCGTCCCCTTCTACCACTGCTTCGGCATGGTGATGGGGAACCTGGGCGCCACCTCCCACGGGGCCTGCATCGTCATACCCGCCCCCTCCTTCGACCCGGCGGCCACGCTGGAGGCGGTGCGGCGGGAGCGCTGCACCTCCCTGTACGGGGTGCCGACGATGTTCATCGCCGAGCTGGACCTGCCGGACTTCGCCTCCTACGATCTCTCCTCGCTGCGCACCGGGATCATGGCGGGCTCGCCCTGCCCGGTGGAGGTGATGAAGCGGGTGGTCTCGGAGATGCACATGGCGGAGGTCTCCATCTGCTACGGCATGACCGAGACCTCCCCGGTCTCCCTCCAGACCCGGATCGACGACGACCTGGAGCACCGCACGGGCACCGTCGGCCGCGTCCTGCCGCACATCGAGGTCAAGGTGGTCGACCCGGCCACCGGCGTCACCGTCGGCCGGGGCGCCACCGGTGAACTGCGCACCCGCGGCTACGGCGTGATGCTCGGCTACTGGGACGAGCCCGGGCGGACCGCCGAGGCCGTCGACCCCGGCCGCTGGATGCACACCGGCGACCTGGCGGTGATGCGCGAGGACGGCTACGTGGAGATCGTCGGCCGTATCAAGGACATGATCATCCGGGGCGGGGAGAACATCTACCCGCGCGAGATCGAGGAGTTCCTCCACGGCCATCCGAAGATCGCCGACATCCAGGTGGTCGGCGTGCCGAACGAGCGGTACGGAGAGGCGGTCCTCGCCTGCGTCATCCCGCGCGACCCCGCCGACCCACTCACCCTGGAGGAGGTGCGGGCCTACTGCGCGGGGCGGCTCGCGCACTACAAGGTGCCGAGCGAGGTGGCCAACCTCGACTCCTTCCCGATGACCGTCTCCGGGAAGGTCCGCAAGGTCGAACTGCGCGAGAACCACGGGGCGTAGCGCCGGGGCCGGCCGGCCCGCGACCGGCGCCGGGCGGGGGTGCCCGGACCCCGGGGACGTGCCCCGGGGTGCCGTGTCCGTGTGGGCCGGTCGTGGTCCGGCGGCGGTCCCGCCGGGAGGAACCGCCGCCGCGCGGACCGGAGTCGTCCCGGTGTGGGGTGCGGGGTGCGGGGTGCGGGGTGCGGGGTGCGGGGTGCCGGGCGGGGGTCAGCGGGCGGCACGGGCCTCGCGGGGGAGCCAGTCGAAGGCGTCGGCGCCGCGCCGTCCGCCCGGCAGGTACTCCAGTCCGACCCGGCCTCCGTATCCGGCCCCGCGCAGCCGGGCGAGCAGCTCCGCCAGGGGCAGTGTCCCGGTGCCCGGGACGCCCCGGCCGGGGTGGTCGGCGATCTGCACATGGCCGGTCCGCCCGGCGTACCGGTCGATCACCCGCTCCAGGTCCTCACCGTTCACGGCGAGGTGGTAGAGGTCCATCAGGAAGGCGGCGTTGCCCAGTCCGGTGGCCTCGTTGACCCGGTCCGCGACCGCCACCGCGGCCTCGGCGGAGACCAGCGGGTAGTGCGGGGAGTCGGTGGAGTTGAGCGCCTCGACGAGCAGGGCCGCCCCGATCCGGGCGGCGGCCCGCGCGGCCGACACCAGGTTCTCCAGCGCCAGTTCGTCCTGCGCGGCCGGGTCCACGCCCGGGATCCGGTTCCCGTAAAGGGCGTTGAGCGCGGTGCAGCCCAGCGATCCGGCGAAATCCGCGACGACGTCGACGTTGGCGCGGAAGCGGTCCGACTCCGCGCCCGGCACCGACAGGGCGCCGCGGTCCGGACCGGGCAGCATCCCGGCGTAGAAGTTCAGGCCGACGAGCCGGACCCCGGCGGCCTCGATGGCCGTGCGCAGGGCGTCGAGCCGGGAGCGCGGGGGAGTGGGCGTGTCGGGCCAGGGCCACCACAGCTCGACCTCGGTGAACCCGGCCGCGGCGGCGGCCGCCGGGCGTTCCAGGAGCGGGAGTTCGGTGAAGAGGATCGACAGGTTGACGTCGAACCGGTGGCCGGCGGCTCGGCTGGGATCGAATCCCGGCATGTGGCCACGCTCCCTTCCGTCCTGGACGCTTCCGCATGGTGGCGTACGCGTTCTGCTCCACGGAAGGATATCGCCGGGATTCCGGGCTTCTCGGAAGGGGGCGGCGGAAACGGTCACCGGACGTTAGGTTGACCGGGTGCGATTGAGAGTGGAGTTCACGACCGAACCCTTCGACCTCGACGAGGTGCCCGCGCACGCGGCCGTCGCCCGCCGGGTGGTGGAGGGCGCCGGGCTGGACACGGTCGACGTCGGTCCGTTCGGCAACACGGTCGAGGGCGGCGCCGACGCGGTGCTGGCCACCGTGGACGCGCTGCTGCGCAGCACCCTGGCGGCGGGCGCCACCCGGATCTCCTTCCAGGTCAATGTGGCCGGGGAGGAAGGGCGGTGACCGGCACCGGACGGGACTCGTTCCTCGCGGCCGTCAAGCCCCTCGTCGACGCCGTCGGCGGCGAACTGCTCCCTCCGGGCGCGGCGGGCGCCGAGGACGTGCTGCTCTCCTGGGAGGGCGCCGACGTGGCCGCCGTGCGCCTGCCCCGGCTGGCCGACTCGCTCGGCCGGATACTGACCGCGATGGAGCGCCGGCACGGCAGGCCCCTCGCGGAACTGGACCGCAAGGCCAAGCAGGAGGTCGTACGGACCCTGGAGGCGCGCGGCGCGTTCACCGTGCGGCACGGCGTGGAGATCGTCGCCGGGGCTCTCGGGGTCAGCCGCTTCACCGTCTACAACTACCTCAACCGGGAGAAGGGGATCTGATCCCCGGCGCGGTCGGCGCGGTCGGCGTGCCCGGCGCGGTTCGGCGTGGGCTCGGCCCGGTTCCGCGCGGGGCGGCGCCCGGGCGGTGGGGCGCCGGGCGGCGGGTGGCCCGGCCGGTGGCGGGGGCGTCGTGGCCTCGCGGTGGCGCTTCCGCGCGCTCACCGCGGCTGTGCCAAGGGGCGCGGTGACGCGACGGCGACCCGGTGGCGGCGCCGGATTCATCAGGGTGCGGGCGTTTGGGAGAGGCCGCTGACGGAGTTCGCGTCCGCCGCCACCGCGTCCGCTGCCGCCGCGTCCGCCGCCACCGCCGCCGACGGCGGCGGTCGGGCCGAGGGCGAGGGTGCCCGGCTCCCGGCGGTGACGGTGACCCGGTCCGGTCGCGGCCCGTCCGCCGCTCCGCCGGGGTGCCGCCCCGAACTCCGCCCGAGGACAACGGCGTTGCGCCGCGCCTCGACGCGTTCCTCCCGTGTCCTCGCCCGTGGCCCCATGGGTGAGCCCACCCCCGTCGCCGGGCGGTGGCCGGTCCCGTACCGAATACTCAACAAACTGTTGACGGTCCGCCCCGTGGGGCGTTAGCTGGCGGAACGCCCCTTCAGCCCGAGGCCACGGAGGCTGCCGTGACGTCACTTCCCGCGCCGGGCCCGGCCCGCATCAACGCCCTGGAGGAGTCCGCGGCGCTCGCCGTGCTCCACGAGGTGTGCGCCGCCCCGGCCTGGGCCCGGCGCCTGCTCGCCGCACGGCCCTTCACCACCGCCGAGGACCTGTACGCGGCGTCCGACGCGGCCACGGCCGGGCTCACCGCGGAGGATCTCGCCGCGGCGCTGGCGGCGCACCCGCCGATCGGCAGCCCCCCGCCGGGCGATCCGGTCTCCGTCCGCGAACAGTCCGGCATGTCCGGTGTCCCCGGCGCTCTCCGGGAGGAGATGCTCGCGCTCAACCGCGCCTACCGGGAGAAGTTCGGCCATGTCCTCCTCGTCTGTGCCGCCGGCCGGACCGGCACCGAGCTGCGGGACGCGGCCAGGGAGCGGATCGGCAATCCGCCCGAACGGGAGCGCGAGGTCGTCCGCCGCGAACTGGGCCGGATCAACCGCCTCCGCCTGGGGCGGCTCGTCGGACCGGACGCTCCCGCATGAGCGGCGCCACCGCCTCCGTCTCCACGCACGTCCTGGACACCGGCACCGGCCGCCCCGCCCGGGGCGTCGCCGTCCGGCTCTCCGTCCGCGCCGGGCGCACGGACGAATGGCGGGGCCTCGGCGGCGGCACCACCGGCCCGGACGGGCGCTGCGCGGCCCTGCCCGCCGTGCCGGAGGGCACCACTCATGCACGGCTCGACTTCGCCGTGGAGCCGTACGCCGAACGGGACGGCGCGGACCGGGCCGGGGTGCGGGGGACCGCCGCCCCGGTCCCGGACGCCCTCGCGGAGCGGGCCGGCGCGGCGGGGGCGTTCTTCCCGGAGGTGGCGGTCGTCTTCGCGGTCGTCCCCGGCGAGCACTACCACGTGCCGCTGCTGCTCAGCCCGTTCGGCTACTCCGTGTACCGGGGGAGCTGAACCCTTCCTCCGGAGCCCGCCCGGGGCCCGGGGTCCCGCGCGGGCGGGCGCGGGCGTCCGCGCACCGGGCCGGGGCGCGCACCGCCTCCGACCGCGACACCACCCGAGAGGCCCGAGAGGCCCGAGAGAAAGGCCCTGGCAGGCACATGGCCGTCGACCCCCGCACCGCCCGTCCCGTGACGCTGGGCCAGAACCAGTACGGCAAGGCGGAGAACCGCGTCGTCCGGATCACCCGGGACGGCGCCACCCACCACATCAAGGACCTGAACGTCTCCGTCGCCCTCTCCGGCGACCTGGACGACGTCCACCACTCCGGCTCCAACGCCCACGTCCTGCCCACCGACACCGTCAAGAACACCGTGTTCGTCTTCGCCAAGGAGCACGGCATCGCGTCCGCCGAGCAGTTCGGCATCCACCTCGCCCGGCACTTCGTCACCTCGCGGGAGCCGGTGCACCGCGCCCGCGTCCGCGTCGAGGAGTACGCCTGGGAGCGCGTCACCGCCTCCGGGACGGGGCCCGGCTCCCCGGACGGCGCCGGGACGGGGCACTCCTTCGTCCGCGGCGGCCAGGAGGTCCGCACCGCGCAGATCACCTACGACGGCGGCACCTGGGAGGTCGTCTCCGGACTGAGGGACCTGACGGTGCTGAACTCGACCCACTCCGAGTTCCGGGGCTTCGCCAGGGACGGGTACACCACCCTCCAGGAGGCCCACGACCGCGTCCTCGCCACCTCGGTCTCCGGCCGCTGGCGGTTCAGCTGGAGCCACGACACCCAGGAGGCGCCCGACTGGGAGAGTTCCTACGAGCAGGTCAGGACGCACCTCCTCCGGGCCTTCGCCGAGACCTACTCGCTCTCGCTCCAGCAGACCCTCTACCAGATGGGCGCGCGGATCATCGAGCACCGGGCCGAGATCGACGAGGTCCGCTTCTCCCTGCCCAACAGCCACCACATACTGGTCGACCTGGAGCCCTTCGGGCTCGGGAACGACAACGAGGTGTACTTCGCCACCGACCGGCCCTACGGGCTGATCGAGGGCACCGTGCTCCGCGCCGGGTGCGAGGCCCGCATCCCCGCCGACCTCACCACCCTCTGACCCGCGCGGGGTTTCCCTCTCCGCCCGTGCCCGCCGGGTCCCTCACCTCTCCCGGACCCTACGATCTCCCTCCGCACCCGCCGGGTCGCTCCCGGCCCCGCGGCGGGTGCGGACCCTCCCGCCGAACGGCCCTCCGCCGCACCGCCCTCCGGGCAGCCGGGGCCCGGAGGTCCCGGAACCGGCCCCGGCCGGGGGCGCCGCCGTGCGCCACGGGTGCCCGCACCGCCGACGGACCGCACCGAAGGACAAGGAGCCAGCATGGCCGCATCACCGTCGGCCGAGCGCGTCGTCATCGAGAACTGCGCCGTCGCCACCGTGGACGCGCACGACACCGAGTACGCCTGCGGCCATCTGGTCGTCGCCGGGGACCGGATCGAGTCCGTCGGCCCCGGAGCGGCCCCCGAGGGGCTGACGGGCGTCGTGCGCCGCATCGACGCGACCGGGCACCTGGCCACCCCCGGCCTGGTCAACACCCACCACCACTTCTACCAGTGGATCACCCGGGGCCTGGCCACCGACCACCACCTCTTCGACTGGCTCGTCGCCCTCTACCCCGTCTGGGCCCGCATCGACGAGCCCATGGTCCACGCCGCCGCGCAGGGCTCCCTCGCCATGATGGCCCGGGGCGGCGTCACCACCGCCGTGGACCACCACTACGTCCACCCGCGCGGCGCGGGCGACCTGTCCGGCGCCGTCATCCGCGCCGCCCGCGAGACCGGCGTCCGGCTCACCCTCGCCCGCGGCTCGATGGACCGCGGCGAGTCCGACGGCGGACTGCCCCCGGACTTCGCCGTGGAGAGCCTCGACGACGCCCTGGCCGCCACCGCCGCCACCGTCGCCGAACACCACGACGCCTCCTTCGGCGCCCTCGTCCGGATCGCCGTCGCCCCCTGCTCCCCGTTCTCCGTGTCCACCGAACTGATGCACCGGTCGGCCGAGTTGGCCCGCGAACTCGGCGTACGGCTGCACACCCACGGCTCGGAGACCGCCGAGGAGGAGGCGTACTGCCACGCGCGCTTCGGCATGGGTCCCACCGACTACTTCGAGTCCACCGGCTGGCTCGGTGAGGACGTGTGGATGGCCCACTGCGTCCACATGAACGACGCCGACATCGCCGCCTTCGCCCGGACCGGCACCGGCGTCGCCCACTGCCCGTCGTCCAACGCCCGCCTGGCCGCGGGGATCGCCCGCGTCCCCGACCTGCTCGCCGCGGGGGTCCCCGTCGGCCTCGGTGTCGACGGCACCGCCTCCAACGAGTCCGGCGAACTCCACACCGAACTGCGCAACGCCCTGCTCATCAACCGGCTCGGCGTCCACCGGCAGGCCGCCCTGACCGCCCGGAACGCGCTGCGCCTGGGCACCCACGGCGGGGCACGGGTCCTCGGCCGGGCCGCCGAGACCGGCTCCCTGGAGAGCGGCAAGCTCGCCGACCTGGTGCTCTGGCGGATGGACACCCTCGCCCACGCCTCCATCGCGGACCCGGTCGCGGCCCTCGTCCTCGGCGCCGCCGCCCCGGTCACCGCCTCGTTCGTCGGGGGACGGCAGATCGTCGGGAACGGACGGCTGCTCACCCTGGACGAGGACGCCGTCGCCCGCACCACCCGGGACGAGGCCCGACGGCTCGCCCGTCTCGCCGCCGGGGGGCTGAGGCGGACGCCGGGGGCGCCGGACCCGCGGACGGGGTGACGCCCGGGGGCGCCGGGGCGCCGGGCGGGCGGGGCGAGGTGGCGCGCGTGGGGCGGGGGCGCCGGGACCGGCTCCCGGGCGGATGCCGGTCCCGGCACCCCGATGCCCGGCAGATACGGCCACGGGCGGACGCGCGAGCGGGACGGTCTGTGGACGGAGGGGCGGGGTGCCCAGCTCGCGTGCGGCGGCAGGACGCCGTGAGGGACGGGTGGGCGGGTTGACGGAAGCGGGCGGAGGCTCCGCCACCGGTGCGCTCGCGCCCACCGGCCCGCCCCACGGTGTGGACGTCCCACGGTGTGGAAGTACCCCACGGGGCGGAGGCGCCGACTGAGCAGATGTGCCCCACGGGGCGGAGGTGTCCCACAGGGAGGAGTCGCTCCGCCCGGCGGAGGGCTCCCGTGGCTACTGCCCGAACGCAGCCGGGTCCGACGCCAGTTCGGCCAGCCGCTTCCCGGGTTCGGTCAGCAGCTTGCGGGCCCCGAGGTCCATGAGACCGCCCACGGCCTCGATCTCGGCCGCGACCGTGCCGTCGGCCTTGCGGATGACCTGCCCGATCCGGAAAGTCTTGCCCTCGCCCCATTCGAAGACGCAGGTCACCTCGACCTCGTCACCGGCGACCAGTTCGCTCCGGAAACGGATGGTCGTCTCCAGGGCGACGGGCCCCACACCCCGGGCGACCAGATCGGCCTGCCGGATCCCGGCCGACTGCAGGAGCGCCCAGCGGGCATGCTCGGCGTAGTTCAGATAGACGGCCTGGTTCAGGTGCCCCTGGGTGTCCGTCTCGTACCCGCGGACGGTCACCGGAACGGAAAACGGCTCGCTCACCGGTTGCTGCCTCTCTCGTCGACGCGCTGGTCTCCCGATCCTGTCACGGTGGTCCGTCACACCTTGCGCGGGGAGGCCAGCAGCCAACACACCCGCGTACGCGGCTCGGTGTGCTCCCCGACGTGCCAGCCGGCCGCCTCCAGCGTCACCGCGCAGGCCCGCCGGGCGTCGGGGTCGGCCTCGTACACGGCGACGGCCTCGGGCTGCGGCGTCGCCCGCACCCGGTAGCCGTCACCGTCCGCGCCGGCCGCGGGCCGGTGCCCGGCCGCCTCCAGGGCGAGTGCGGCGGCCCGCACCAGATGGGCACGCTCCCAGTCGCAGGGCAGCTCCGGGGAACCGTCGGCGCGGGTCATCCGGCGCAGCTCCAGCAGGCCCTGCCAGGCGCCGCGCACCTCGCGCAGCCGGGCGGCCGCACCGGCGTCCGGCGGCCGCTCCTCACCGCCGACCCGGGCGGCGAACACGCCGTCGGAGCCGGAGCCGGAGCCGGAGGTCCGGGCGGAGGCGGTGCCCGGGGCACCGGCGGGAGGCGCGGACCCGGCCGGGGCGTCCGCCCCGTCGTCCGCCTCGCGCAGGCGGTGCCCCGCCGGGGTCAGGAAGCAGTCGTGCGGCGGACGGGGATGACGGAAGGCGAGCCCTCGCTCCACCAGCGCCGCGAGCTGCGCCTTCGTGCCCCGCAGCCGCCCGGTGCCGGGCTCGGCGGCGTCGATCACCCGCCTCTGGGCGGCGGTCGGCGGTCGTGTCACGGACTCCCCCTTCCCTCGCCCGCGAGCCTACGACGGGGGTCGGACATTCCAGGCGGCGATCACCGGCCGCCCGTGCTCCGTACCCAGCCGGCACAGAGCCCCGGTGCCCAATTGGAACATCGCGCCGTGCGACGGGGGCAGCCCAAGGTGGCGTGCGGTCAGCACGCGCAGGAAGTGCCCGTGGGAGACCAGCACCACGCACCCCTCGGTATCGGCGAAGGCGGCGTCCACGGTGGCCAGCACCCGGTCGGCCCGCTCACCGACCTGCTCGGGGCTCTCCCCGGGATGCTCGGGCGGCCCGGCGGGGACACCGTCCGTGAACAGGAACCAGTCCGGCCAGGAGCGCTGGATGGCGAACGTGGTCACGCCCTCGTGGCCGCCGTAGTCCCACTCGTGCAGGTCCGGCTCGATCCGCGCGTCGCGCAGTCCGATCAGCTCCGCCGTCTCCCGGGTCCGCTGGGAGGGGCTGACGAGGGCGGCCCCGATCCGGTGCGACCGGATGAACGGCACGAGGGCACGGGCCTGTTCCCGCCCGGTCCCGGTCAGTGGCACATCCGTCAGCCCGGTGTGCCGCCCGGACCGCGACCACTCGGTCTCCCCGTGCCGCACCAGAAAGAGATCACCCATGCTCCCCAGGCTACGGCCGCGCACCAGGAAGCGGGGGCAGGCCGACGACGGGCCGCGCCGGACCCTGCCGGTCCCGTACCGGACGCGCCGGGGCACGGACGCGTCCCCTCGCACGCCGGCGTTCCCCGGGCCCGCCCACCGCTCCGCCGGGCCGGGGGAGAGGAGCCGGCGGCCGCAGGGACCCCCGGGGTCCCCGGGCCCCGGACCTCGACCGCGGTCGTGTGCGAGCGGCGGCCGGTCCGGTGGGGCTTCGTCACCCGTGGGGTGGTGGCGCCGGGCGGGCGTGGGCCTCGTTCTTCCCGGTGTCGAGTGCCTCCGCGATCCGTCGTGCGGTCCGGGCGGGGGTGAGTTGCGTGGTGTCCACGACCTCGGCCTCGGCGTGCAGCCATGTGCGGGCCGCCTCCGCGTAGGGTTCGAGGTGCCGGAGCCGGAACGGGGAGTTCGGGCCGAGGACGGTGTCGCCCGCGATGCGCCGACGGAGGGTCTCCTGGTCGGCGTGGAGGACGAAGTGCCGGACGGGGATGCCGTACTGGGCGATGCCCGCGCCGATCTCACGCCAGTACCGTTCGACCAGGACCGTCATGGGCACCACCAGGGTGCCGCCGGTGTAGTCGAGGACGCGGCGGGCGGTCTCGACCACGAGCGGCCGCCAGGGCGGCCAGTGCTGGAAGTTGTCCGTGGCGGGCAGCCCCGGTGTGATGTCCATGAGTGTCTCGCCGACCTTCTCGGCGTCGAACACCCGGGAATCCGGGATCAGTTGCTGCACGAGCAGACTTGTCGTCGTCTTGCCCGCGCCGTGGGTGCCGTTGAGCCATACGATCACGGGACCCCAGGCTACGCCGTCCCGCGGGGGAGGGAGTCGCCCGGCGCGGGGGCGGCATGCGGCAGGGCCGTGCGACGGGGCCGGTGCGTGCGTGAGGCGGCCCGCCGCGCGTCGTCGCCCCCGGACGGGCGGTCCGACGGGACGGACCGGGCCCGGTCCGCCACGGGGCGCCGACGGCGGCCGGATGGGGTGGACGAAACCGCCGGGTCAGGGGCAGGACTCGCCGAACTTGACCGCCGTGAGCGCCACCGGCTGTCCGTTCGCCGCGACCCCGGCGGCCGGGCTCTGCGTGCAGACCCGCCAGTTGGACTCCACCAGCACCATCCTGCCCCGTTCCGACGCGTCGTCGACCGTGAGGGACGCGCTCGAGCCGAGTGCGTGCCGGGCCGCCTTGACCGACTTCCCCCTGAAGTCCGGCATCCTCCCGTCGTCGGTGGACGGTGCCCTCTCCTCCTTGGCCGGGCACTCCTCGCGGAGCTTCACCGCGCCGAAGTCGAGGCGGGTGTCGGACGGTGCGCGGGTGCCGGCCGCCGGGGTCTGGCTGCACACCTTCCAATTGCGGTCGAAGGCCTGCATGCGCCCCCGGCCGAGGGCGTCGTGCGATCCGAGCGCGAGGAAGCCCGTCTCCTGGGCCTTGTCCTGGGCCGACTGCAGCCCCATGCCCACGACGTCCGGCACCGTGAGGTCTTCCCCGGCGTGTCCGTCTTCCTTCGGCGGCGCGCTCCCGGCCGGGTCGGCCGGTGCCGACGTGCCGCCGGAGCCGCCCGGCGCCGAGCTGTCCGCGGGCTCGCACGCCGTCGTTCCGGCGAGAACGGCGGTGCAGAGCAGGGCGGTTGTGACGATGTGGGTGCGCAAGATCCTGGTTCTCCCCGAGTGCGGCGGCCGAGACGACTCACGGTAGGGCAGAAGCGCGGGAGCGGGGAGTGAGGCGTCTCGTTCCGTCCCTCGCGGTGCCCCGCGCGGCCGGGGCGGCTTGCAGTACGAGACGTGCGCCGTCTGCGACCCGCACGGCAGGGATGTCCTGATCAGGGCAGCCGCGAGGACGGCGAGAAGATCGTTCCGACCATGGGCGCCACGACCAAGACCTTCGCGCCTGGCGGTACGACGGTCAGACGGCCCAGATGACCGGTGCCGAGGCCGTGTTCGCGAAAATCGACACGGACGGAAGCGGCGAGATCCGGCTGCGCGAACTGGGGGACTACGGCCTGGCCGATGACGGCACCCTCGACGGGACGAGGCTCGCCGGCTTCGTCCGAGCAGCTGACACCGACGGCGACCGGCGGATCGGTCTCGCCGAGCTCAAGTCACACTTCGCCCGACTCACCACCCCGCCCCCTGGGGTCGCCGGACGGTGTGTCCACTTCGCAGAGGACAACTCGGTCCCGTCGGCACGAGTGTGTCGACCCGGCTGGGAACGGGTACGGCGGCAGTGTGACCATCAGGGGTTGTGGACTCCTGAAACTCATGCGACGGCTGCGGGCCATAGCGTAGGCCCTGCTCACTGGCGGGCGATGTCCGACCAGTTCATGGCCCGGATCGCGGGTCGGTTCGGGCGAGTGGAACCCCGGGCGGCCGCCCGCGCCCACCACCTGCTCGGAGCTGTCAAGTACCGAACGGAAGAACTGCCGGCAGTCGGCCGAACGGGCCGGTTCTTCCCGACCCGGGCCGGTGCAGCACCTGCTGCGCTCCACCCGCCGGGACGCTGGTGCGGTCCGCGACGACCTGCGCGCCAACGCCGTCGGTGGCCGGCCACCGCGGGAGCCGGGCACCGACGGTGTCGGCGGCGTGGTGGAAGCGCCGGGTGAGGCCGGCGGTGTGCGCCTCGTGGACCGGGAACTCCTGCCGTCTGCGGAGCAGGGCCTTCAGTGCGACGGCGGGGCCGGTGAAGTGGGCGTGCGTGCCCCCGCCCGAGTACGAGGTTGCCGGATTCCGGAAGGCAGCCGCTCCGGCCCTCTGCCGTGCCCTGCACCTGAGGTGCCGCGCCCGGACTGCCATGATGCTGACCGGGGGCGGCCTTGGCGTTGGGAGCCGCATGACGTGAGAAGAGCGTGGCGCGAATGCCCGGGATCCGGACCGATGCGTTGGACACGGCCGGGGGAGTGTTCATGACGGTCTTGGCACTGGGCTGCATGTGGTTGGGCGGGCGGGCCGTGCTCCGTCCGCACCGGCCGCCGCAGCCGATCGGGGGCCCCGTATGGGTGGCCCGCACCTGGGGCCTCGCCTATGTGGCGCTGGGCATCGGTATGGCCGGCAGGATGACGACCATGCTGGCCGGCAAGGAGCCGGCCTGGCCGATGGCCATGCTCCAATGGGCTGCCGGACCGCTCCTGATCTTCTCGGTGACCGCGGCGGGCGTGTTCCGGTGGCGAGCGCGCCGTCGGGCCGGTGGTGCCGTCGGAGGACGGCACGGACGGCACAAGTGAAGCGGCCCGTGTCCTGGAGCGAGGCGGCACTCGTGAGCGCCGCCTGCTGGACGGTCAGCGGGCTGGGATACGGAGTACTCGCCGCCCTCGACGAGCCGCAGCTGTCCCCTGCACCCCTGATCGGCATGGGCCTGGCCCAATGGTTCTTCGCGTACCACCGCTGTTGGCGTGCCGCTGTCGCGGCCTGCCTCGCGGGGTTCCTCGTGCTGTTCGGGCTCGTGGACATCCTGCGGCCGGGCCTGGGCCGGTACGTGGCGGATGCCCTGGCCACGGGGGCCGCGTCGACGGTTGCCCTGACCGTCTTCACCCTGGTCGATCGTGCGAGGGGACGCCGCCACGGCGCAGCAGGCCGCCCCCGGTGACTCGGCTCCATCCACCAGCTTGACTTCCTGCCCCCTGAGATGTCGTTGAGAGCCCGGACGTGCGAGCCGTCCACGGCGCAGTCGTCCAGGTCCAGGAGATCCGCGCGGCGCAGCGTGCACGACAACCTGTCGCAGGCCGAGCTCGCCCAGACCGAAGAGCGGATCGCCGAGATCCAGCAGCGCCGGGCCGCCGCGGCTGCCGCGAACTGGGCGAGGGGGCCGGTGCGCCCGAGCACGCACCGGCCCTGTCACCCACTCGCCGAGAGGCTGTCTCACCTGGTGCTCCAGTTCCCCGACCGTGCTTGTATCGATGCGCTGGGCCCGGATCGCCCCGGTACGGCCGTCCTCGCCGCGGGGCAGGCCGGGGAACGTCTCGTAGATGACGCGCTCGTGTCCGGCGGCGAACTTCCGGGCGGCCTCGGTGTCATTGGTGGCCAGGGTCGGTGGAATGCTCGGCCCGCGCTCGGCGAGACGCCGGAGCCGAGCGGGCTTGAAGTCCGCCGCCGTGACCGCCGACGGTGATTCACGTACAGGGCGCCGTGCACGTGCTGGAGAATGCCGCCGAGCCGTGGCGGGCCTCTGCGGCGGCGAACTCGCGCCGCTGGAGGGGAAGGTGCAGGTACCGGGCGGTGTACAGGGTGGGGCGGCGGCAGTGGACCGCTGCCACTTCCCGGTGTCCGGCACCGGCCCTCACGAGAACTGCATGGGGCGGAACGTGGTGGAAGTGCCACGTTCGGTATGCGTGAGAGCAGCGGCGGCCCGCAGACCCTCAGCAATGCGCCCGGCCCCCTTTCCGGGAGACCGTCCGCCCGGCCACCCCTCCGGCACGGACCAGGACCGCCGGCAGGCCGCACCGGACACCCGCCCGTACACACTCGGAGCCCCCGGAAGGCACGTCCTGGACGGAGAATCCTCCTCATGCCTCCGCCCCCGGAGCACGAGCAGGACCTGCGACCATGAAGGCATGGGCAAGCACCGCCGACCCGGGCCACCGAACCAGCCATCGCGCGCCGTTCCCCCTGTGACGGCCGACGATCCCCTTGCCGTCTGCAACAAGCGGCGCCGGCCCCCGACGGGCACCTACCGGCGCCACCGGCCCGCGCAGGGCGGGGCCGCTCGTCTGCGGCCCCAGGAGCCACGCACCCTGGAGCCGTGGGACGGCTTCATGTACGAGGCCACGGGCACCGCCCCCGACCTGGCCGCTGCCCGGAAGCGGATGTCGAGCATTGCGGACACCGGGTGAGCCAGGGCGATCACGCACTGCCTGCCTGCCCGTCAGGACGTCGCGGGCGAGCCGAGTCAAGTGGCTGAACTGCGGCGGACGAGTTCGTGGCCATCGATGCTCCTGTGAGGGGACACCACCGAGCGGCGGGCGGACGACGCAGGGTTCGTGCAGAGCGCGATCTGGCGGACACCCGCCCCGGAACCGCTCACGCACTGCTCGGCGATCGCCCGAGCCCCCCGGCCGCGGCAGATCTCAGCCGCGCTCTGCGGGACGCGGCACGCGGAGGACTGCATCCTGGCACCGGCCGGCGCTCGGCGACATCCCACTCCGGTGCCGCCGCCGTCGAACAGCTCCCGTCCGGCCAGGCGTTTCGCCAGCGTGGCCGGTACACGGCCGACGAGTCGGCACCGGTCGGGCGGCAGCGGCCCGGAGCAACCCGCCAGAGTGGCCGCCGCGCCCAAGGGCCAGCGGAGGCCCCAGGACCCAACCGAAGGGAACACCCCGCCCATGCCGGGAAGCCTCGACACCCTCACCCTTGTCCTGCTCGCCCTCTTCGGGCTTCTCGGCGGCATAGGCATCACCGCTGTCGGGCCGGGGGGCGTGCTTCCCACGATCGGCATGTTCCTGCTCACCGGGCTCTCCCCGTCCACCGTCGCCGGCACCGCCATCACCACCCACGTTGCGACCGGCGTCCTCGGCACCGCCGCATACGCACGCTCCGGACAGCTCAGTGACGGGCCGACCCGCCGTACCGCGCTGCTCCTGGCCGCCGCAGCCGTCGTCGGAACCCCGCTCGGTGTCCTGCTCAACACCCTGGTGACCGGGCGGGAATTCGGGCTCCTGCTGGCCTGCGCCGTCACGGTCACCGGCGCCCTGGTCTGGATCCGGGACCGCCGGCAGCACCGGGCACATACCAGTCCCGTCTCCTTGTCCGGCGAGCACACCAGCACGGTCGTGGCCGTGATCGTCGGCCTCACGGTGTCGGTCTGCGCAGGCCTGTTCGGCCTGGGCGGCCCGATGCTCAGCGTGCCGCTCCTCATCCTGTGCGGGCTGCCCGTCCTGTCGGCCCTCGCCGCGGCCCAGGCGCAGTCCGTGGTGATCGCAGCCGTCGGCACCATTGGCTTCGCACTGCACGGATCGGTCGACTGGACTCTCGCCGTCGTGGTTGGCCTGCCGGAGCTGGCCGGCGTACTCATCGGCTGGCGCATCGCCCACGCGGTACCGGAACGCCGCCTGAAGTTCATCCTGGTGGGAGCCCTGCTGGCCCTGGCGCCGTACCTCGCCCTCCACGGCTGAGCCGACACACGTCCCGCCGCCCGACACCGCGCCCTGCCGGCCCGGGTCCCGTGGTGAACTCACTGCGTGTCGGTCTGGAACCAATCAATCCAGTGACCTGAGCCGGGGATACGTAGTCCTGGACGAGGCGGCGCCACAGGGTGTCCATCGTGCACCCCGACAACCACACCCGCCGGCCGCACGTCCACGGCACCACCTCTTCCTCGCCGTCGCCGAGGGTGGGACGCCGGCCGGGTATCCGGTCCACGAAGTGCGCCGGTTGCCCGACCGTCGGGAGCGTCCACCACCTGCAACGGCAGTACGGCGCGCTTTTGCCCGCGTTCTCCGCACAGGGAGCCGAACTGGAACTCTCGAAACCGGAGCGAAGCACGGGGGCGACGGAGGTACGGAGCAGCGGATCGATTTGCAGGCGGGCGAGCACATCGTCCGAGTCTTCGGGCGCAGCGACAAAGTTGTCGACCAGATCGGCTTCGAAACGAACCTCAGCGTTTATGGGCCGTTCGGGGGATCGGGCGGAGACCCCTTCGAGTTCAAGCTGCCGATCGGAGCGTTCGTCGCGGGATTCCACGGGAGTGCCGCGAAACTCCTCGACGCCCTCGGCGTCCTGTACTACCAGGATGCGTCGCAGTAGCAACTCAACGCCTCCCGTGCCGAGCGGTCCAGGCGGACATTGACGACTACGGCACCGTCGTCGGCGGAGACCGCAACTGAAGCCCCGCACACCACCTCGATCTCATCCCCGGACCTCCGGACCCTCCCCCCGGCCGTCCCCCGTCCCCCGCTCGCCCCGCCGCTCCACTCGGCCGGGCGTAGTACGCCGGTGCGGGCCCGGCCGGGCCGGTGAACGGAGGGGCGGCAGGAGCGGGTACCGGAGGGGAGCGACGGGGACCCTACTGCCGGTAGCCGGCCAGGAAGCGGCCGATACGGCCGATGGCGGCCTCCAGGTCGTCGGCGTAGGGGAGGGTGAGGATGCGGAAGTGGTCGGGGGAGGGCCAGTTGAAGCCGGTGCCCTGGACGACCTGGATCTTCTCGCGGAGCAGCAGGTCGAGGACGAACCTCTCGTCGTCGTGGATGGGGTACACCGCCGGGTCGATGCGGGGGAACGCGTACAGCGCGCCCTTGGGCTTCACGCAGGAGACGCCGGGGATCTCGTTGAGCTTCTCCCAGGCCACGTCCCGCTGTTCGCGCAGCCTGCCGCCGGGCGCCGTCAACTCGCGGATGGACTGGCGTCCGCCCAGCGCGGCCTGGATCGCGTACTGCGCGGGGGCGTTGGCGCACAGCCGCATGGAGGCCAGCATGGTCAGGCCCTCCAGGTAGTCCCGGGCGTGCTGCCGGGGCCCGGTCACCACCAGCCAGCCCGAGCGGAAGCCCGCGACCCGGTACGTCTTGGACAGGCCGCAGAAGGTCAGCACCACGAGGTCGGGCGCGAGGGCCGCCGCCGAGTGGTGGACCGCGTCGTCGTAGAGGATCTGGTCGTAGATCTCGTCCGCGAAGACCATGAGTCCGTGGCGGCGGGCGAGGTCGAGGATGCCCTCCACGATCTCCTTCGGGTAGACCGCGCCCGTGGGGTTGTTGGGGTTGATGATGACGACCGCCTTGGTGCGGTCGGTGATCTTCGACTCCATGTCGGCCAGGTCCGGGTACCACTCGGCCCCCTCGTCGCACAGGTAGTGCACCGCCCTGCCGCCCGCGAGGGTCGTCACCGCCGTCCAGAGGGGGAAGTCGGGGGCGGGAATGAGGACTTCGTCGCCGTCCTCCAGCAGGGCCTGTACGGCCATGGAGACCAGTTCCGAGACCCCGTTGCCGAGGAAGACGTCGTCCACGTCGACCGCCAGACCGAGGGTCTGGTAGCGCTGGGCGACGGCGCGGCGGGCGGAGAGGATGCCGCGCGAGTCCGTGTAGCCGTGCGCCCGCGGCAGCATGCGGATCATGTCCTGGAGGATCTCGGGCGGCGCCTCGAAGCCGAAAAGGGCCGGATTGCCGGTGTTCAGGCGCAGCACGCTGTGCCCGGCCTCCTCCAGCGCGTTCGCGTGCTCGATCACCGGGCCGCGGATCTCGTAGCAGACCTCGCTGAGCTTGTTCGACTGCCGGAACTCCATGCGCGGCTTCCCCTCCGGAAACTGGTGTTGCTTGGTTTTACCAAGTGTGAGCTTGGAAAGTCCAACAACATGTCTAGACTGCGTCGCATGTCACCACGCCCTCGCCGCAGCTACGACCAGTACTGTTCCGCCGCCCGCGCGCTCGACACGGTCGGCGACCGGTGGACCCTGCTGATCGTCCGGGAGCTGCTCGCCGGCCCCCGGCGCTACACCGACCTGCACGCCGATCTGCCCGGCGTCAGCACCGATGTGCTCGCCTCGCGGCTCAGGGACATGGAGCGCGACGGGCTGGCGACCCGTCGCCGGCTGCCGCCGCCCGGCGCGGCCACCGTCTACGAACTCACCGCGCGGGGCCGCGGCCTGCTGCCCGTGCTGGAGGCGCTCGGCGCCTGGGGCGCGGACGACCTGACGGAGCGGCGGCCCACCGACGCCGTGCGCGCCCACTGGTTCGCGCTGCCGCTGCTGCGCGCCCTGCGCCGGGCGGGGGTGGAGGAGGGGCTCGTCGAAGTCCGGCTGGCCGAGGGGCACTTCCATCTGTATGCCGGTGGCGCCGCCGGGGAGGGCCCGGTGTACGGCGACGGGCCCGCTCCCGGGGAGCCCGACGCGCGGCTGGCACTGGACGCGGACACCTGCGCCGCTCTGGGGCGCGGTGAACCGGGGCTGGTGGAGGCGGTGCGCGACGGCCGCGTCGTGGTTGGCGGGGAGGGCCCGGCGGCGAAGGCACTGCGGGAGGCGGCGGGCTGAAGACCCCGTGCCGGGGCGGCCGTTGGCCTTTGCGGCCCGGGGGCGGCCCCGGGGCGGTCCGGATGCGGTCCGGGGGCGGCCCGGGGTGGCGCTGGTGCTGCCCCGGTCGGCTCCGGAGTGGTCCCGGCGCGGTCCTGAGGCGGCTCCGCCCGGTCCCGGAGACGCCGGAGGGCCCGCCGGGGGCGGGCCCTCCTTCCTCGTGCGCGGTACCGTCAGGCGCCCGGCGGCACCCGGGACGGCCTGCCCGACCCGCGGGTCAGGGCGTACCCCCCGATGCCCGCCAGCGCGGCCAGCACGGCTCCGATCCCGGTCCACACCCAGCGGTCGGACCACCAGCCGGACGACCAGCCGTCCTCGGGCTCGATCGCGGACAGCACCGCGTTGCGCTCCGGGTCCTCGCCCCGGTCGCCGGACTTCATGGAGACGCCCGGCACCAGCGGTTCGGACAGCGAACCGTCGACCGCCGCCGGGCCGCCGACGTCCTTGGACTCGACACGCAGTCCGGTGCCGACCGGCATGCCCAGGTCCGAGGTCGGCAGACCGACCGCCGTCAGCCGGACGTAGTACGTGCCCGGCAGCGGGTCGTTGGCCCACGGCTCGGCCCAGGCGCGGACCGTGCGCAGCACGCAGGCCAGCTCCACGGAGGACGTGCCCGGGGCCGCCGTGCGGGTCTGCGCGCCCCACTGGCAGGCCTGGCGGCGGCGCAGCCCGTCGTAGACGTCGACGCGCCAGGTCTGGGCGGCGTGCGCCTGAGGAAGTTCCACGGTGGCCCGGACCGTGGGGCGCTGCTCGGCGTCGGCCGGGAAGGACCAGTACAGGTAGTCACCGGCGGAGGCGCTCGCCGTGATCTCCTGTTCCTGCTCGATCTCGGTGGCCGTGCGGAAGGACGTGCCGCCCTTGGCGGACCTCGCCTCCTTGGCCGCCGAGGGGCCGGGGGAGCTGTCGGCCGCCGCAGGGGCAGCGGCCAGACCGAGGGCGAGCAGTGCCGCGCCCATCACCTTCGCACACCGCATCAGTTGGTCCTCCAGACCGCGAACCGCCAGCGTGAGAGCCAGCCCCACAGCAGGCCGGCGAGGAACCCGACGAGGACGAGCGTGCCGAGCAGCCACCAGCCGCGCCCGAGGCCGAAGGCGGCCACGTCGGAGGAGCCGTTGGGCCCGTCCACCACGTCCACGGTCAGCTCCAGCGGCAGACCGGGCGTGGCCTTGACGCCAGCGGCGGCGGAGAAGGAGTTGGCGACCTGGAGGCACACGGCCTCCGCGGCCGGCTTGGCATCCGCGTCGTCGGCCTCGGGCCGGGGGTAGCGCAGCCCCGTGGAGAGCACGTCGGTGCGGCCGTTGTCCGCCGCCTCGCCGCGTACGATCTCGCGTCCGTGCACCGTGACGGCCCGCAGCAGGAGCCCGTACGAGGGGATCACGGCGCGGTCGGCGGCCACGCTCACCGAGGCGCGCAGCTCCTGGCCGGGGAGCACGTCCACCCGGTACCAGCGCTGCCGCCCGAACTCCTCGCGGTCGGTGTACAGACCGGGTGCCAGTGTCGGCGCCTCGGCACAGGCGTCCGCGCCCGCCGCGGGCGCCGGGGTCACCACCGGGTCCGCCGCGCGGTCGACCAACTCGTTCACCTTGTCGGTGAGTTCGTCGACGTGCTCGACCGAGGTGTAGGTGCCGCCGGTCGCCTCGGCGATGCAGCTCAACTGCCTCCGCAGCTTGGCGTTGGGGACCAGGCCCAGGGTGTCGATGGTGAGCCCGATGCCCTTGGCGGCTATCTCGCGGGCCACTTCGCACGGGTCGAGCGGCGCGCAGGTGTCCTCGCCGTCGCTGATCAGCACGATGCGCTTGGAACCGCCGCCGCCGTCGAGGTCGTCGGCGGCCTTCAGCAGGGCAGGGCCGATCGGGGTCCAGCCGGTGGGCGACAGTGTCGCGACCGCCGTCTTGGCCTCGGTGCGGTCCAGCGGGCCGACCGGGTAGAGCTGCGAGGTGTCCTTGCAGCCCGTCCGGCGGTCGTCGCCCGGGTAGTCGGCGCCCAGGGTGCGGATGCCGAGCTGCACCTCCTCGGGCGTCGCGTCGAGCACCTCGTTGAAGGCCTGCTTCGCCGCCGCCATCCGGGTGCCGCCGTCGATGTCCCTGGTCCGCATCGAGCCGCTGACGTCGAGCAGGAGGTTCACCTTCGGGGCGTCGTCGCCCGTGGGTTCCCCGGCGACCGCCCCCGCCGGGAGGGCGATCCCGGCCGTCAGCGCGGCGAGCAGAGCGCAGACGCCCGCCGCCAGCCGTTTACTTGTGATCATCGGCGGATCCTATTGACCAAAGGTGTCCAGCTCCAAAACGGCTGGTGGCCATGACCGACCCCGTGGCAGACGCACCGTCAGCCCTCCGGAGCGGTCTCGCGGGCGCGTCCTGACCGGCTCCTCCGGCCCGTTCGCATCGGCCCTTCCGGGACCGTTCGCATCGGCCCGGTACGACGCTCCCGGGCGGTCCGGCGCGACGTTCCGTGGGCATCCGGCTCGACGCTTCGGAGGGGGCCCGGCGCCATGTGCCACCGACTGCCTGCGCGTGCGTCCCGGCGGCCCTGCGCGACGGCCCCGGACCGCCCGGCGTGAACGTCCCGGACGGTTCGTCATGACGGTCGTGATCCACCCGTCATGACGGTCGTGATCCACCCGTCATGACGGTCGTGATCCACCCGTCACGACGGTCGTGATCCACCCGTCATGACGGTCGTGATCCACCCGTCACGACGGCGGCGAACGGGCCGCGGGACCTCCCCGTCCGATCCCCCACCACCTCCGGCCTCCCTCGCCCGATCCCTCTTCGCCCGATCCCTCTTCGTCCGGTCCGCCCCGTCCGCTCCTCCTCGTCCGGTCCGTCCCGTCCGGGTCGGCCGGACCGATCCCCGTGGGCCGGACCGGGAAGGCGCGCACGACGTTGTGCAAGCGGCTCGCGCGACGCCGACGAACCGGACCCCGTGAACCCCCGGACCGCTCCCGAACCAGCCCCGAAGCCCCCGAGCCGTCCCGCGTCCCGTCGGGCGTCATCCCCGCAGCGGGTTCGGCATCCCGGTCCACAGGTCGCCCCGCCCGTCCGGCGTCAGCCGCATCAGCGTCAGGGCCTTCACCGGCAGCGGCTCTTCCCGCAGCGCGGCCAGGTCCTCGCCGGGCGGAAGGTCCGGCACCGCCCGCTCCAGTGCCGCCCGCAGTGCCGCGCCGGACCCGGCGGTGGCCGCCAGGGCGCCCCCGACCAGGGAACCGAAGAGCTTGCGGCGCAGCGCCACCGGATCGTCCGTCAGGATGCGCGCCGGGAGACCGGTGTGCGGCACACCGTGGCGGGCCAGCCGCGCCGGGCTGACCCGGATGTCGGCCAGGTCCCGGTAGACCAGGCGCTGCGGCTCGCCCGACGGGGAGAGGACGACCAGCAGATTCTGGCCGTGCGCCTCCAGCGCCACCCCCAGCTCCAGCAGCCGCAGCCCCGCGGTGAGCGTCAGCCGGGTGAGGCCCGCCAGCCACTCCGGGTCCGAGGGCAGCCCGGTGCCCGCCAGGGCCGCCACCGGGACGGCCCGCTCGCCCGGTCCCGCGTACGCGCTCGGCGACTCGCGCAGCACGGCGGCCAGGTCGGGGGAGTGCGGGGTGGCCGCGCCCAGGGTGCGGGTGAAGCGGAGCAGTCCCCCCGAGCGCGCCGCCAGTGTCTCCCCGAACGCCGACAGGGCCGCCGACGCCGCGACCGAGGAGACCGAGATGTCCCGCACCGAGGAGGTGAGCCGCGTGCCGAGCGCGGTCTTCACATGCGGGCCGCCGGGCACGGCGAGCGTCCGCAGCGACATCAACGGACGTGCGGGGAGCGCCGTTTCGCCCTGGATCTTCAGCACATGCGCCGCCTGCCACGGGTGCACGGGCAGCAGCAGCCGCCCCCCGTCCCGCAGGTCGTCCGGCCACGCGCCCGACACCAGGCACTCCTCCGCCGGGACCGGCACCAGCCCCAGCCCCACCACCGGCCCGTGCTCGGGGCCGTAGGCGAGCTGCTCGGCCACCGAGAAGCCGGGCCGGGCGCGGCAGGCGGGGTGGTACGGATGCCCGTCCACCACCCGCCGCTCCCAGTCCCAGTCGGTCACCGGCCACTCGTCCGGGTGAATCCGGGTGGCGGTCCCCTCCGGCTGTGCCGCCCGGGACAGGGCCAACGACGCCACGCTGTGACCGAGTTCACCGGCCAGGGCGATGCCCCGGGGCACGGCCAGGTCCGTCATCAGCCGCGCCGGGTCGCCGTACGGCACGCCGTCCAGGCGGACCCGGGCGACGTACGCGGCGGTGCGGTACGGGTCGGCGGCCGGGCCGCTCAGCCGGCGGCCGTCGCGCATCCGCAGCACCAGCCCGTCCCGCACCGGCTCGCGGGCGGCGATCCACGGCAGCGGCTCCCAGGCGAGCGCCCGCCACAGCCTGGTCAGCACGGCGGCCCGGGCCCCGGGCAGTTCGGCCGTGTACCGGGGGACGAGAGCGGGCCGTACGGCGGCCAGTTCCTCGGCGGTCTCGGTCTCGGCGGTGGGCGGACGGGGCACGGGCGGGCTCCTCGGCGGCGGAAGGGACGGCCCGGCGGACCGGCGCGGCCCCTGGGGTACGGGTCCGGGTGGTCCTCGGGACGGTGGTCGGGGCGGGTCGGGGTGCGGGACGGGACGGTGGGGGGACGGTCAGGGGCGACCCGTACGGGGCGGGGCGCGGCACCCCCCGAGGGGAGGGACACCACGCTCCGTACGGGCCGGGTCGGGGCACCGGCCCGCGACGGGCCGGGGGGACACGGGAGACATACTGATCGTCGCCACCTCAGACAGACCGTAGGGAACGAGTGCAACGCGTGGATCTCCTGCCCCCCACCACCGGCGCCGACGCCGCCCCCCGGGACGGCGTGGCGGCCCGCGCCGACGCCCTCGCCGCCGTACCGCTGCTCAACTGCCTGCTGCGGGAGCTGGCCGAGGCGCTGCCCGCGCCCCCCGGCGGGCGCACGGTGCACCGGCTGCCCAGCGGGCGGCTGCTGCGGGTGCGCGACGGACGGCGCCCCGCCGAACCGGAGGTGCGCACGGCGGACGGCTGGCACCGCGTCGGCCACGACGGGCTGGTGGCGCTCGCCGCCGACGAACTGCTCCGGCACACCGGCCGGGCCAACCCCGAACTGCCCGCCGAGATGACCGACAGCCGCGACGCGGTCGCCGCCCTGCTGGCGGCCCGCGCCCGCGCCACCCCGCCCGAGGACCCCTATCTGCGCTCCGAGCAGTCCCTCCTCACCGGCCACACCCACCACCCGGCTCCCAAGGCGCGCGGCGGCGGCCCGCACGCCGACTGGCTGCCGTACGCGCCCGAGGCGCACACCCGCTTCCCGCTGGCCCTGCTCGCCGTCCGCGCCGACACCCTCGTCGAGGAGGGCGACACCGCCGCCCTCGACGCCCTCGGCCACGCTCCGCCCGGCTACCGGCTGCTGCCCGCCCACCCCTGGCAGCTCGCCCTCGCCGCGGACGCCCTCGCCCCCGCCTTCGCGGACGGGCGGCTGCTGCGGCTGGGCACCAGCGCCTTCACCGTCGGGCCGACGGCGGCGATCCGCACCGTCCATGTGCCCGCCCCTCCGGCCGGGGACGACCTGTTCCTGAAATTCAGCCTCGACGTGCGCATCACCAACGACGTCCGCCGCCTCTGGCGCCACGACCTGCTCGCCCTGCGCCGCACCGACACGGCGGTCACCGAGGCCTTCGCCGCGATCGGGCCCCCGGCCGCCTGGCTCGGCGACCGGGGCTACCGCACCGCCGACTTCGCCTTCGAGGAACTCGCCGTCGTCGTCCGCGACGGGCTGCGCCCCCATCTCACGCCCGGCGCGACGCCGTTGCTGGCCGCCGCCCTGGTCGAGGGCTTCCCGGGCAGCCCCCTGGCGCGGACGGCGGACCCGGCGGCCTGGTGGCGCGCGTACCTCGCCGTCGTCGTCCCGCCGGTGCTCACCGCCTTCGCGGACGACGGGGTGGTGCTGGAGGCCCACCTCCAGAACACGCTGGTCGCGGTGGACGGCTCGGGCACCCCCGTCCAGGCCCTCTTCCGCGACGCGGAGGGCGTCAAGCTGCTGCCCGACACCCCGCGCGCGGCCGGCTGGGAGCGGCTCGTGTACTGCCTGGTCGTCAATCACCTCGCGGAGACGGCCGCCGCCCTGGCCGAGCACCACCCCGGCCTCGATCCCTGGCCGGCGGTGCGGGCCGCGTTCGCCCGCCACGACCTCCCGGAGATCCCCGCCCTGCTGGACGCGCCCACCCTGCCCGCCAAGACCAACCTCCTGCTGCGCTGGACCGGCGCGGACGGTGCGGCGGCCCGGTACCGGCCACTGGCCAACCCGCTGCGGGGGGTGGGGGAGGCGCGAGGGGCAGGGGACCGGGGGCGATGAGACGGGCGCCCCTGACAGGGGGCGGTACGGAGACGACGGGTGGGGAGGGAGCGGCGGGACGGGTCGGGGTGCCCCTGATCCCACCCCGACCGGCCCCCTGGCCCCACCCCGATCGATACCCGGGACCCTGGGCCTACCTCATCGGGTCGGGTCGCCCCTGATCCCACCCCGACCGGCTCCTGGGCCCACTTCGCCCGGCTCCCGCGCCCACTTCGCCGGGTCGGGGGTGTCCCTGATCCCACCCCGACCCGGCCCCGGCCTCACCCCGGCCGATCCCCGGGCCCACCCGGACCGCCCCCCGGCCCCGCCCCACGCTGCCGTGCCCCGGCCGTGCCCCCGGCCACGGCGGCCCCCCTACGGGTCCCCCCGAGTGACTCCGCGCAGGTGGGCGCCCCGTAGAGTGCGGCACCGACGCGTGCACCCGACCCCGAGGTACCGACCCGTGACCACCGACCGTCCCGAACCGGCGGACGCGACCGCCCCCGCCGTCACCGTCGTCGGGATCGGCGCCGACGGCTGGGACGGGCTCACGGAGACCGCCCGGCAGGCCCTGCGCGACGCCCGGGTCGTGCTCGGCGGCCCCCGCCACCTGGGCCTGCTGCCACCGGAGTGCGACGCGGACCGGGTGCCCTGGCCCTCGCCGCTGCGCCCCGCCCTGCCCGCCCTCCTCGCCGCGCACGCCGGCCGCGGCCTCGCCGTCCTGGCCAGCGGCGACCCCTTCTTCCACGGCATCGGACGCGCCCTCGGCGAGGAACTCGGCGCCGCCGCGCTGCGCGTCCTGCCGCACCCCTCCTCCGTCTCCCACGCCTGCGCCCGACTCGGCTGGCCGCGGGAGGACACCGAGGTCGTCTCCCTCGTCGGCCGCCCCGCCGCCCGGCTCGCCGCCGCCCTGCACCACGGCCGCCGCCTCCTGGTGCTCAGCACCGGTGCCGCCACCCCCGCCGAGGTGGCCGAGCTGCTGCGCGACCGCGGCTTCGGCCCGAGCGGCATGCGGGTCCTGGAGCGGCTCGGCGGACCGGAGGAACGCGTCACCCCCGAGGCCACCGCCGACGACTGGCCGCCGGACGCCCCAGCAGCCGCCCTCAACCTCGTCGCCGTCGACTGCCGCCGTGCCCCCGACGCGCTGCGCCTCGGCGCCGTACCCGGGCTCCCGGACGAGGCGTACGAGCACGACGGGCAGCTCACCAAGCGGCACGTCCGCGCCGTCACCCTGGCCGCGCTCGCCCCCGCCCCCGGCGAACTGCTCTGGGACGTCGGCGGCGGCTCCGGCTCCATCGCCGTCGAGTGGATGCGCGTCCACCCGTCATGCCGGGCGGTCACGGTCGAGCGCGACGCCGTCCGGGCCGGGCGCATCGCCCGGAACGCGGACCGCCTCGGCGTGCCCGCCCTGACCGTGGTGACCGGCGCCGCGCCCGGGGCCCTGGCCGGACTCCCGCGCCCGGACGCCGTGTTCATCGGCGGCGGCCTCACCGCTCCCGGGCTCCTGGACGCCTGCTGGCAGGCGCTTTCCCCCGGGGGCCGGCTCGTCGCCAACACCGTGACCCTGGAGTCGGAGGCGCTGCTCGCCGACGCCCGCCGCCGCCACGGCGGCGAACTGGTGCGCCTGGCCGTGGCGCACGCGGTGCCCGTCGGCGGCTTCACCGGATGGCGGCAGGCCATGCCCGTCACCCAGTGGGCCGTACGGAAACCCCTCGACCCGTCCCCCTCCCCGCCCTCGCGCCCGTCCGGAGCTGAGAGATGACCGTCCACTTCATCGGCGCCGGTCCCGGCGCCGCCGACCTGATCACGCTGCGCGGCGCCCGGCTGCTCGCCGAGTGCCGGGTCTGCCTGTACGCGGGCAGCCTGGTGCCGCCCGAGCTGCTGGCCGAATGCCCGCCGGACGCACGGCTGGTGGACACCGCCGGCCTGACCCTGGACGAGATCACCGGCGAACTGGTCCGGGCGCACGCGGCGGGGCTCGACGTGGCGCGGCTGCACTCCGGCGACCCCTCGGTGTTCAGCGCCGTCGCCGAGCAGATGCGGCGGCTGGACGCCGCGGGGGTGCCGTACGAGGTCGTTCCGGGCGTCCCCGCCTTCGCCGCCGCGGCCGCCGCCCTGAAACGGGAGCTGACGGTGCCGACCGTCGGGCAGACGGTCATCCTGACCCGGATCGCCCAGCGCGCCACGCCCATGCCCGAGGGCGAGGACCTCGCCACCCTCGGCCGCAGCGGCGCGCTCCTCGTCCTGCACCTGGCCGCCGGGTACGCCGACCGGGTCGTCGAGGAACTGCTGCCGCACTACGGCGCCGACTGCCCCGCCGCCGTGGTCGCCTTCGCCTCCCGCCCCGGGGAGGTCGTCATCCGCGGCACGCTGGACGAGATCGCGGACAGGCTGAAGGAGGCGGGGATCCGGCGCACCGCGGTCATCCTGGTCGGCCGCACCCTGGGCGCGGAGCAGTTCCGCGACAGCCATCTCTACTCGGCCGAGCGCGACCGCCACACCTGCTGAGACGGGCGCGTGCACGGGGTGTTCCGGAGCCCCGCCCGGCAACCCGCCCCGTGCGAAGGGGCGGTGAGGGCACGGGAGCCGGATCTTCTCACGGGACGTGCGGCGGGGCCGGGGTCCGAGCGCGGGGGTGTGCCCGTGACGGGGGACGGCGTCCGTGACGGGGAGACCCTGCCACCTGGCGGTACCGGCACCGGGGCTCAGTCCCGCCGGTCCGGGGCCCGGGGCTCCGTCCAGCCGGTCCCGGCACCGGACCCCGCCCCGAACCGCCGCCCACGCGACGCCCCGTGGCCACCCCGCGGGTACCCGAAAGGCCACCCCCACCCGAAGGAGGCGGAGATGAGGAACCGGACGAAGGGAGCCGGCCGGCCGTGCGCGTACTGATCCTCGGCGGCACCACCGAGGCCCGCCGACTGGCCGAACTGCTCGCCGCCGAGGCGCCGTTGGGCATGCGGGTGACCACCTCCCTGGCCGGGCGGGTGACCGCCCCCCGGCTGCCGCCCGGCGAGGTCCGGGTCGGCGGTTTCGGCGGCGCCGACGGGCTGGCCGCCTGGCTGCGCGCACACCGGGTCGACGCGCTGGTCGACGCCACCCACCCGTTCGCCGGCACCATCAGCTTCAACGCCGCCCGCGCCGCCGCCACCGCCGGGGTGCCCCTGCTGGCGCTGCGCCGCCCCGGCTGGACGCCGGTCGAGGGCGACGACTGGCACGAGGCCGGTTCCCTGGACGAGGCCGCCGGGCTGCTGCCCGCACTCGGCCGCCGGGTCTTCCTCACCACCGGTCGGACCGGCCTGGCGGCCTTCGCGGGGCTGGACGGCCACTGGTTCCTGGTCCGTTCCGTCGACGCCCCCGTACCCCCGCACCCGGCGCACATGGGCGTGCTGCTGGACCGCGGCCCGTTCACCCTGGACGGGGAGCGCGAGGTGCTGCGCCGTCACCGGGTGGACGTGCTGGTCACCAAGGACAGCGGGGGAGCGGCCACCGCGCCCAAGCTGACGGCCGCCCGGGAGGCGGGCCTGCCGGTGGTCGTCGTCCGCCGCCCCCCGGTCCCCGCCGGGGTCCCCACCGTGACCGGGCCCGGCGCGGCGGCCGACTGGCTCCGCGAACGGCACGGCTGACGGCGGCGCGCGGGCGGGAGGCCGTGACCGCCCCGGCCCTCGCGCAGCCCACCCCCGCGAGGGGCCGGGGCGCCCCGGCGGGCGCGGCGGGACATCACGGCCCCCCAGGGCGTCCGCCCCCGTACACCGCCCCCGTACACCGCCCCCGTACACCGCCCCCGTGCACCGGCCCCAGGGCGTCAGCCTCCGTACACCGGCCCGGCGCACCGCCCCCGTGCACGGGCCCCAGGGCGTCGGCCGCCGTGCACCGGCAGGTGCACCCGCCCCCGCGCCCCGGCCCGGGGTCGCGCCTACTCCTCCGGGTACCGCCGGGGCGTCCAGACGACCTCCTCGCCGTCGCCGCGCCGCACCACCCGGGTCTGGGAGGACCCGACCAGCAGGATGGTGCGCATGTCGACCTCGCCCGGGTCCAGTTCGTCCAGCCGCACGATCCGCACCCGCTCCCCGGCGCCGCCCACGTCCCGGGCGACCACGACCGGGGTCTCCGGCGAGCGGTGCTCCAGCAGCAGCTCCTTGGCCCGGCCCACCTGCCAGGTCCGGCTCCGCGAACCGGGGTTGTACAGGGCCAGCACCAGATCCGCGGCGGCGGCGGCCCGCAGCCGTCCGGCGATCACCTCCCACGGCTTGAGCCGGTCGGAGAGGGAGATCGTCGCGTAGTCGTGGCCCAGCGGGGCGCCCGCGCGGGCGGCGGCGGCGTTGGCGGCCGTCACCCCCGGCAGCACCCGTACCGGGACCCCCGCGTACTCCGGCGCCGAGGCGGCCTCCAGCACGGCGGTCGCCATGGCGAAGACCCCGGGGTCACCGCCCGAGACCACGGCCACCCGCCGTCCTCGCAGGGCGAGTCCGAGCGCGAACTCGGCGCGTTCGGCCTCCACCCGGTTGTCCGTGCCGTGCCGGTGCTGTCCCGCCCGCACCGGCACCCGGTCCAGATAGGTGGTGTAGCCGACCAGATCGTCGGCGCCGGCCAGCGCTCCCCGGGTCTCCGGGGTCAGCCAGAGCGGCCCGGCGGGCCCGGTGCCCACCACCAGGACCTCGCCCACGGCCCCCGGCGCCGGCTCCGGCGGCTCCGCGCCCACCTGGCTGGGCAGCACCGCCACCGAGAAGTACGGCACCGACTCCGGTTCCACGTCCGCCAGTCCGGCCAGCCGCTCCCCGGCCATGGTGGCCCGCTCCACGTACCGGGTGCGGGCCAGCCGCCCCGAATCCTCCAGTGCCCGGCGGACCTTGGGGAAGGTGCGGCCCAGCTTCATCACCACCGCGGTGTCGGTGGCCGCCAGCCGGGCGGTCAGCTCCTCCTCGGGCAGGGTGCCCGGCAGGATCGTCAGCACCTCCTCGCCCTCCGCGAGCGGTGTGCCCAGCCGGGCCGCGGCGGCCGACACCGAGGTGACCCCGGGGATCACCTCGGTCTCGTACCGGTCCGCGAGCCGCTTGTGCATGTGCATGTAGGAGCCGTAGAACATCGGGTCGCCCTCGGCGAGGACGGCGACCGTGCGGCCCGCGTCCAGGTGCGCCGCGAGCCGGGCCGCGGCCTCGGCGTAGAAGTCGTCGATGGCGCCCCGGTAGCCGCCGGGGTGGTCGGTCGCCTCGGTCGTGACCGGGTAGACGAGCCGCTCCTCGATGTGGTCGGCGCGCAGGTGCCGTTCCGCGATGGAGCGGGCGATGGACCGCCCGTGCCGGGCGCTGTGGTAGGCGACCACGTCGGCCGCCGCGATCACCTCGACGGCGCGCACGGTCATCAGGGACGGGTCTCCGGGGCCGAGCCCCACTCCGTACAGCTTGCCGCTCATTCTTCCTCGCTCGCGACGGCGTTGAGCGCGGCGGCGGCGATGGCGCTGCCGCCGCGCCGGCCCCGGACGATCAGGTGGTCCAGGCCCGAGGGGTGTGCGGCCAGGGCGTCCTTGGACTCGACCGCGCCGACGAAGCCGACGGGCACGCCGATGACGGCGGCCGGCCGGGGCGCGCCCTCCTCGATCATCTCCAGCAGCCGGAACAGCGCGGTCGGCGCGTTGCCGACGGCCACGACGGCGCCGTCGAGCCGGTCCCGCCACAGCTCCAGGGCGGCGGCGGTGCGGGTGGTGCCGAGCCGTTCGGCCAGGGCGGGCACGGAGGGGTCGCCCAGGGTGCACAGCACCTCGTTGTCGGCGGGCAGCCGCTTGCGGGTCACCCCGCTGGCCACCATCCGCACGTCGCACAGGATCGGTGCCCCGGCGCGCAGGGCCGCGCGGGCCCGGGCCACCACACCGTCGGTGCAGGAGATGTCGCGGACGAGGTCGACCATGCCGCAGGCGTGGATCATCCGGACCGCGGCCGGGCGGACGTCGGCGGGCAGCGCCGAGAGGTCCGCCTCCGCGCGGATCGTGGCGAAGGAACGGCGGTATATCGCCGCGCCGTCCTTCTCGTAGTCGTACGTGGTCACGGTGTCTTCTCGCTGCTCTCGGTCGTCTGACGGTCGGTGGGTCGTCGTGCGGTCACGGGGTGCGGGGCCGCCCGTGCCGCCGGGCACCGGGGGTGCGCGGGCGGACGGGGGCGTCGGCCGGCCCCGGGGCGGGCCGGGGCGGGTGCCAGGGGCGGCGCGTCCCGCCGCCCCTGGCACCCGCCGGACGGGTCGGCGGCCCGGTGCCGTAACGGGGCGGCGCGGGCGGCGGTGTGCCGCGGGCGTCGGGACGCGCAGGTCACGGGGCGAGGTCCGCCAGCGCGGCGGCGAGGCCGGAGGGGCCGGAGAGAGCGACGGTGGGCGACGGCCCGTCCCCGGCGGCGGTCAGCAGATAGCCGCCGTCCGGGACGGCCACCAGGTCCAGATGGGGGCCGCGCGGACGCCCGCACCGGCGCTCGCAGCCCGACCAGTACAGCGGGAGCGGCGTCCGGGGCGCTAGGACGTCGGGAGCCGGGGCGCCGGGAACGGGAGCGTCGGGAGCCGGGCCGCCCGGAACGGGAGCGTCGGGAGTGGGGGCGCCCGAGGCCGGGCCCGCGGGAAGGGCGGCGTCCGGGGCCGGGCCCGCGGTGTCGGAGGCCCCCGGAGCCGGGCCGTCGGACCCGGGGGCCGGGCCGGTGAGGGCGCGGGCCGCGTCGGCCCGCACGTCCGCGTGCGACCGGGCGCATCCCGGCCGTCCGACGCACGCCCCCACCAGGGGCCAGGGCGAGGCGGGATCGGTGACGAGGCCGGTGGCCGCGAGGTCCGCGAGAGCCGTCGCGCGCCCGGCCGCGTCCAGCCCGGCGGCGGGCACGACGACGCTCCGCCACGGCGTCAGCCGCAGCTCCCCGCCGGCGCCCCGGGCCGCCGCGCGGATCAGCTCCCGCCACTGGACCGCCGTGATCCGGCCGAACCGGGCGTGCGCGCAGAGCGCCGTCCCGGCCGCCCCCGGCGCGGGCTCCGGCGCGCGCCCCGTGGCCGCCGGCACCCGGGCCCAGGCGATGCCCGCGCCGGCCAGACGCTCCCCGACGGCGTTGAGCAGCGCCTCGGGGGCGGTGCCCAGTTCGGCCACCCGCCAGGCCCGCGCCCCCGCCGCCGCCAGGAACTCCTCGGCCGCCAGCAGCGCCGCGCGGGGCGCGTCACCGGCGGCCAGGCGCAGCACCTCGCGGGACGCCCCGACACCCAGCAGCGCGGCACCGCCCGCGGCGGCCCGCACCGTCACATCGGCGCCGAGCCCCGCGACATCTCCCCGCCCGTCGTCCAGCGCGAACAGGAACCGGCCGGACAGCTCCCGGGCCGCCGGGCTCGCGCAGAGCGCCGCGTCCAGCTCCGTCAGCCAGGGGCGCACCTCGCGCTCCCCGCCCCCGTCCAGGCCGGACAGCGGCGAGGCCACGACGTTGCGCACCCGCTCGTGACCGGGCGCGGGCAACAGCCCCGCCGCGTCCAGCAGTCCGGCCAGTTCCGGGCCGCGCCCGGCGTCCAGACCTCGCACCTGCACATTGCCGCGCGAAGTGAGATGAAGATCTCCGTCGCCCCACCGTGCCACCGCGGCCAGCGCTTCCGCCTGCTCCACGGTGACCACGCCGCCCGGGACCCGCACCCTGGCCAACGCGCCGTCGTCGGCGGTGTGCAGGCGCAACGACCCCGGGCAGGCGTCGCCGCGGTCCCGGTGGACGGCCGCGACCTGGGGCGGAGGAGTGAGGGGGGTCGGCATGGCGGCGAGCATACCGACCGCCGATCCCGCCGGCTCCGCTGCCTTTCCCCCGCCCCACGGACGGCGAAGGGCGCTTACTATGCTCCCTGGCGGGCCATCCAGCCCGCCATCGCCAGGACGGCGACATGGGAGGAAGCCCGGTGCGAATCCGGCGCGGTCCCGCCACTGTGAGCCCGGCCGACAGGCCGGGCGAGTCAGGAACTCCCGCCGTCTCCCACCGCCCGGGGCGAGGATCCCGAGGAAGGCCAGACGACGCATGCCGCAATTCCCCGGGGAGCGTTCCGAGACCCCCCGCGTCCTGCTCCTGTCGACGTCCGACACCGACCTGCTGAGCGCCCGCGCCGCCGACGGCCCCGTCGCCTACCGCTTCGCCAACCCCGCCCGCCTCCCGCTCGACGACCTGCCCGCCCTCCTCGACGGCGTCGGCCTGGTCGTCGTCCGGCTCCTCGGCGGACTGCGCGCCTGGGAGGAGGGGCTCGACCTGCTCCTCGCCGACGGCCGCCCCGTCGTCGTCCTCAGCGGCGAACAGGCCCCCGACGCCCAGCTCATGGCCGCCTCCACGGTCCCCGTCGGCCTCGCCGCCGAGGCCCACGCCTACCTCGCCCACGGCGGCCCCGCCAACCTGGCCCAGCTCGCCCGCTTCCTCTCCGACACCGTCCTGCTCACCGGCCACGGCTTCGAGGCCCCCGCGCCCGCCCCCACCTGGGGCCCGCTGGAGCGCACCCCCGGCCCGGAGACCGACGGCCCCACCGTCGCGGTGCTCTACTACCGCGCCCACCATATGAGCGGCAACACCGCCTTCGTGCACGCCCTCTGCGACGCCGTCGAGGCCGCGGGGGCCAGGGCCCTGCCGCTCCACGTGGCCTCGCTGCGCTCGCCCGAACCCGCTCTGGTCGACGCGCTGCGCGAGGCCGACGCCATCGTCACCACCGTCCTCGCCGCCGGCGGCACGCGGCCCGCCGAGGCCTCGGCGGGCGGCGACGACGAGTCCTGGGACGCGGGCGCCCTCACCGCCCTGGACGTGCCGATCCTCCAGGCCCTGTGCCTCACCGGCTCCCGCGACGACTGGAGCGACAACGACGAGGGCGTCTCCCCGCTCGACGCCGCCAGCCAGATCGCCGTCCCCGAGTTCGACGGCCGCCTCATCACCGTGCCGTTCTCCTTCAAGGAGATCGACGCCGACGGGCTGCCCGTCTACGTCGCCGACCCCGAACGCGCCGCCCGCGTCGCCGGGACCGCCGTCCGCCACGCCCGGCTCCGGCACATCCCGGCCGCCGAGAAGCGGCTCGCCCTCGTGCTGTCCGCCTACCCCACCAAGCACTCCCGCATCGGCAACGCCGTCGGACTCGACACTCCCGCGAGCGCCGTCGCCCTGCTGCGACGGCTGCTCGCCGAGGGCTACGACTTCGGGGACGCCGCGATACCCGGGCTGGAATCCGGCGACGGCGACGAACTGATCCGCGCGCTGATCGACGCGGGCGGCCACGACCAGGACTGGCTCACCGAGGAGCAGCTCGCCCGCAACCCGGTCCGCATCCCCGCCGCCGACTACCGCCGCTGGTACGCCGCCCTCCCCGCCACCCTGCGCGAGGCCGTCGAGCGGCACTGGGGGCCGCCGCCCGGCGAGATGTTCGTCGACCGCAGCCGCGACCCCGACGGCGACATCGTCCTGGCCGCCCTGCGCTTCGGGAACCTCCTCGTCCTCATCCAGCCGCCGCGCGGCTTCGGCGAGAACCCGATCGCCATCTACCACGACCCCGACCTGCCGCCCTCGCACCACTACCTCGCCGCCTACCGCTGGATCGCCGCCCCGCGCTCCGAGGGCGGCTTCGGCGCCGACGCCATGGTCCACCTGGGCAAGCACGGCAACCTGGAGTGGCTGCCCGGCAAGAACGCCGGGCTCTCCGCCGCCTGCGGCCCCGACGCCGCCCTCGGCGACCTGCCCCTCGTCTACCCCTTCCTGGTCAACGACCCCGGCGAGGGGACCCAGGCCAAGCGCCGGGTCCACGCCACGCTCGTCGACCACCTCGTCCCGCCCATGGCCCGGGCCGACTCCTACGGCGACATCGCGCGCCTGGAGCAACTCCTCGACGAGTACGCCCAGATCTCCGCCATGGACCCTGCCAAGCTGCCCGCCATCCGCGCCCAGATCTGGACCCTCATCCGGGCCGCCCGCCTCGACCACGACCTCGGTCTGGAGGACCGGCCCGACGACGACGGCTTCGACGACTTCCTGCTGCACGTCGACGGCTGGCTCTGCGAGGTCAAGGACGCCCAGATCCGCGACGGCCTGCACGTCCTCGGCAGCCCGCCCGAAGGCGCGGACCGCGTCAACCTCGTCCTCGCCGTCCTGCGCGCCCGCCAGATCTGGGGCGGCACCACCGCCCTGCCCGGCCTGCGCGAAGCCCTCGGCCTCGACGAGGCCCGCGCCACCCGCACCACCGCCGACGAGGCCGAGGCCCGCGCCCGCGCCCTCGTCCAGGCGATGGAGGACGCCGGCTGGGACCCGGCCGCCGTCCCCGCGGAACACGGCGAACAGGTCGCCGCCGTACTGGAGTTCGCCGCCCGCGAGGTCGTCCCCCGACTCGCCGGGACCACCGCCGAACTCGACCACGCCGTGCACGCCCTGAACGGCGGCTTCGTCCCCGCCGGACCCTCCGGCTCCCCGCTGCGGGGCCTGGTCAACGTGCTGCCGACCGGCCGCAACTTCTACTCCGTCGACCCCAAGGCCGTCCCCTCCCGGCTCGCCTGGGAGACGGGGCAGGCGCTCGCCGACTCCCTCCTGGAGCGCTACCGCGCCGACAACGGGGAGTGGCCCACCTCCGTCGGCCTGTCCCTGTGGGGCACCAGCGCCATGCGCACCGCGGGCGACGACGTGGCCGAGGCCCTCGCCCTGCTCGGCGTCCGCCCCGTCTGGGACGACGCCTCCCGCCGCGTCACCGGTCTCGAGCCCGTCCCGGCGGCCGAACTCGGCCGCCCCCGCATCGACGTCACCCTGCGCATCTCGGGCTTCTTCCGCGACGCCTTCCCGCACACCGTCGGCCTCCTCGACGACGCCGTGCGCATGGCGGCGGGCCTGGACGAACCCGACGAGGCCAACCACGTCCGCGCCCACGTCCGCGCCGACCTGGCCGAGCACGGCGACGAACGCCGGGCCACCACCCGTATCTTCGGCTCCCGCCCCGGCACCTACGGCGCCGGACTGCTCCAGCTCATCGACTCCCGCGACTGGCGCACCGACGCCGACCTCGCGGAGGTCTACACCGTGTGGGGCGGCTACGCCTACGGCCGCGAACTCGACGGCCGCCCGGCCCGCGCGGAGATGGAGACCGCGTACCGGCGCATCGCCGTCGCCGCCAAGAACACCGACACCCGCGAGCACGACATCGCGGACTCCGACGACTACTTCCAGTACCACGGCGGCATGGTCGCCACCGTCCGCGCCCTGCGCGGCACCGCCCCCGAGGCGTACATCGGGGACTCCACCCGCCCCGAGACCGTCCGCACCCGCACCCTGGTCGAGGAGACCTCCCGGGTCTTCCGCGCCCGGGTGGTCAACCCCAAGTGGATCGAGGCGATGCGCCGCCACGGCTACAAGGGCGCCTTCGAACTCGCCGCCACCGTGGACTACCTGTTCGGCTACGACGCCACCACCGGCGTGGTCGCCGACTGGATGTACGACAAGCTCACCGAGACGTACGTCCTCGACCCCACCAACCGCGAGTTCCTCCAGCAGGCCAACCCCTGGGCCCTGCACGGCATCGCCGAACGCCTCCTGGAAGCCGAGTCCCGGGGCCTCTGGCAGCACCCCGACCCCGCCCTCCTGGAGGCACTCCGCCAGGCGTACCTGGAGACCGAGGGCGATCTGGAGCAGCAGGACTGATCCCTCAGGACCGGGAGGGGCGCTCCCGGTCCTGAGGAGCGTCCACGCCTCCGGTCCGGCCCGTCACCCCGGCCCGGGGGCGCGCCGACGGCTCTCTGCCATGATCACGGAGGGCCCCCGTCCGACCCCGGCGCCCGCGGAGCGCGACCAGGCGAAGGGGCGGCACGGCCGGGAGCCGGTCGCCGCTTCGGCCGGGACGTCGGCGCCGGTCCGGGAGGACGGGGAGCGGGAGTTCACCGCGGAGGGGCTTCGTGCCGGTCCGCCGGACTGGTGGGCGTCTCCTCCACCTGTTGGACGCGGCGGCCGGGGCGGGACGGTGACTCCCTCCCCTGCCGCCGGTGCCGGGGCTTGGGCGCGGCCGGGGTCCGACGGGGACGACCCCGCCGAGGGTGTCGACGCGTGTCTGCGCGCTGTCCCGGCGGACGGGGCGGAGGGCCGCCCGGACGCATGGGCGGTCGTCCGCCGCCGTCTCACGTCCGCCGCGCGGCGCCTGCCCGGGAACCGGGGACTGCTCTTCACCCCGGTCGCGGAGGCCGGCGCCGGTCACGCCCGAGCCCCTCGGCGGCCGGCCCGCGAGGGGCTCGGCCGCCGAGGGGCCGTCGTCGACCGGGCGGGCCTCCGGGTCAGGTCGTGCGGTGCGCCTCGGACGGGTCGATCAGTACCACGCTGGTGCTGACGCGCCTGTCCGCGAGGGCCTCGCCCAGCGGGCGTCCGCCGGTGTCGGCGAGGGTGACGAGCAGCCGCCCGGCTCCGTCGGCGCAGCAGGCGATGGGGAACCCCTGCCCGGTGTCGACCCGGGCGAGGAGCCGGCCGTCCCGGACCAGGGCGACGGCGTGGCCCGAGGTGGTGGCCACCCAGATCCCGTCCGGGGTGGCCCAGATCCCGTCCGGTCGCGCCGAGGCGCCGACCAGCGCGGCGATGTCGGCGTACTCGCGCCGGTCGCCCAGGCGGCCGTCGGCCCCGACGGTGAAGGCCGTCAGCCGCTGGGCGGTCGTCTCGGCGACGACCAGGGTCCTCCCGTCGTCGATCAGGGCGAGACCGTTGGGGAACTCGATGCCCTCGGCGGCGACGTCGGCCGAGCCGTCCGCCGCGATCCGCAGCAGCCGGCCGGGCCGGGGCGGCTCGCCCGCGTGCGCGGCGAAGCCGACGTCGTCGACGTAGAGGTTGCCGTGCCGGTCGCCGACGAGGTCGCCGAGCGGGCCGGTGGCGAGTCCGTCCAGGTCCGCGTGGGTGGCGAAGCGTTCCCCCGTCCAGACCCCGATCCGCTTCTCGTGCATCATCGCGGCGACGAGCCTGCCGTCCGGGAGGAACCACAGCCCGTTCGGCACCGACTCGACGTCGGTCGCGGTCCAGGAGCCGCTCCGGTCGCTCCAGAGCCTCCCGCCCTGGGTGTCGGAGAGCCAGAGGGCGCCGTCGTGCCAGCGCGGCCCCTCGCCCCAGGTCATGCCGGTGGCGTAGGTCCTCATGCCGTCGCCTCCCCGGTCAGCACGGCGTGGGCCAGTTCCCCGGTCGCCCGCGCCAGCGCGGCCGTGTCCCCGGCCAGCGCGTAGGCGTACCGGTCCGGGCGGACGATCGCCGCGACGGCCGAGTTCTCCGCGAGCCACGCGTCGACGGCGGGGCCGGGGTCGCCGACGACCGCCGCGCCGAGCCGCCGCCAGGTGTCCGCCACCTCCGGGGCGACCGCCGACAGCACCGAGGAGGGGCCGACGACGGTGAAGTTGTACCCGGTGACGTCGTCCGACCAGGCCCGCTCCCCGCTCCCGGCCCGGGGCTGGGGGCTCAGCCGCGCGACCGCCCCCTCCGGGCGCTCGACCAGGCCCGGCCCCAGCGGCGGCCGGAAGCGCTCGATCACCTTCGAGCCCCCCGGCTCCGCCTGGACCGCCCCCGTGCCGAACGCCTCGATGAGGTTGGACTGCCGGGCCGACTCCACGATGAACGGACGGACATGCGGGCCGCGTTCGCTCTCGTAGGTGTCGAGGAGGGCGTCGGTGCTGGTGCCGCGGACGACGGAGGCGAGCTTCCACGCCAGGTTGGCCGCGTCGCGCAGCCCCGAGCACATGCCCTGTCCCAGCATGGGCGGCATCTCGTGCGCCGCGTCCCCGGCGAGCAGCAGCCTGCCCGAGCGCCAGCCCCTGACCAGCCGGGCGTGCCACTCGTAGGTGTCGGTGCGCATGATGCGGTAGCTGCCCGGCTCCAGCCAGCGGCTCAGCAGCTCGTAGACGGACTGGGGCCGTTCCAGCTCAGCGGCGTCGTCCTGGTCGAGGAGCATGAACTCGAACCGGAGCATGGGCGGGAAGATCGGCACATAGGTCACCGGCCGCCGCCCCTCGCACAGGATGAAGCCGGTGGACGTGGGCAGGGTGTCCGGGTGCTCGAACGGGTGGACGTCGATGATCAGCGAGCGCTGGGTGCCGTCCAGGTCCTCCACCTCCGCGCCCATCGCCCGGCGGAGGAAGGAGTTGGCGCCGTCCGCGCCGACCGCGTAGGCGGCCCGCACGGTGGCGCGGCGGCCGGTCGCTCCGTCCAGGACCTCCAGCCGGGCGGTGTCCTCGTCCTGGTCGACCGCCTTGACCGTCCAGCCGAACCAGAGGTCCACGTTCGGATCGGCGGCCAGCAGACCGCGCAGCCGGGACTCGAAGTCGGGCTGGTGGAACTGGTAGTCGGTGCGCCAGCCCTGG
The DNA here is from genome assembly GCF_009862265.1 of Streptomyces sp. SID8352. Classification (GTDB taxonomy): domain Bacteria; phylum Actinomycetota; class Actinomycetes; order Streptomycetales; family Streptomycetaceae; genus Streptomyces. The sequence goes on from NZ_WWGX01000104.1 coordinate 158,612, forward strand.
TCCGACTCCTCCTCCGGCATGGCCAGTGAGAGGAACGGCTCGCCGTCCGGGCCGTGCAGTGTCCAGCCCGACTGGCGCAGGAACCGCGGCTCGATGTCGGCGGCACCGAGAGTCTGCAGGATGCGCATGGTCTCGTCGTCGAGATGGGTCGCCCGGGGGTGCTGGCAGGCGATGCGGTTCGGGTCGATGGCGGCTACCCGGAGCCCCTTCAAGCTCAGCAGTCGTGCCAGGGCGAGCCCGACCGGGCCGCAGCCGATGACGGCGACGTCGTAGGTGTCCATGTTGCGCTCTCTCATGGTGTCGGCCGGCCGGGGCGCGTCCCGCGCCGCGGGGTGTCCGGCCAGGTCTGGTGAGGGTCGTCCGCCGCCGCGGGGTGGACGGCTCGCGTCCACGGCGGCGGGCGGGGCGGGCGGGACGGGCGTCGGCGGCGCACCGCCACCGGGGGCCGGTCAGCCCTTCTCGGTGTGCGCGCCGGTCATCAGGGACGCCAGGTCCTCGGGGTGGATGAAGGACGGCGGGGGCGGGGGACCCCAGGAGTAGAGGGAGTCGACGCCCTCGAAGGAGCGGGGGGTCCAGAGCTGGTCGTCGACGATGCAGTCCATGTCGGCGTAGTACTCGGAGAAGTTGCCGGCCGGGTCCTTGAGGTACCAGAAGAAGTTGGACCCGATGTGGTGCCGTCCGAGGCCCCACACATGGCGCTCGGGGTGCTCGGCGAGCATGCCGGTCGCGCCCCGGCCGACCTCGTCCACGTCGGCCACCTGCCAGGAGGTGTGGTGCAGGAAGTTGAGCGGGGCCTGCTGCACCAGGACGTTGTGGTGGTCGGTGGAGCACCGCAGGAACGCGGCCGTGCCCGGCACCACGTCGCTCACCCGGAACCCGATGCCCTCGGTGAAGAACCGCTGGGTGGACTCCTGCTCCACGGACCCGATGACCACATGGCCGAGCGCGAGCGGCCGGACCGGGCCGGTCCGCGACAGCACCGGCGCCCGGGTGCCGGGCCGCTCGATCCGGCCCGGCCCGTTGTACGGGGTCGGCGGATGCGGCTCGATCACCAGCCGCTCGGCGACCACGACCTCGACGAGGATGTCGGCGACCGGTTCCCGGGTCCGCAGGGTCGTGCCGGCCAACTGGGACGGGAGGCCCAGCCGCGTCAGCCGGGCGGCGATCCGGGCGAGGTCGTCGGGGTCGTCGGCGGCCACGGACATCGCCAGCAGCCGGCGGACGGGGGAGTGCGCGAGGAAGAACTGCTCGCCGCCGTGGACGGTGGCGAACCTCCCGGGCGCGACCTGGCGGAGCCCGAAGTCGGCGTAGTAGCCGGCGGTCCCGGCCACGTCCGGCACTCCGACGGTGAGTGACTGCAGCCTGTGCAATGCCATGCCCTGCTCCTTGCCCTCAGCCCGCCACGCAGGTCTGGTGGAGTTGCCCGATGCCTTCCACCCGTGTGACGACGTCGTCCCCCGGGCGGAGGTAGCGCCGGGGCGTGCGCGCGTGTCCGACGCCGGCCGGGGTGCCGGTGAAGATCAGGTCCCCGGGCAGCAGCGGGCAGACCGCCGAGAGCCGGGCGATCAGCTCGGGCACCGGGAACACCATGGCCGAGGTGCGGGACTTCTGCACGCTCTCGCCGTTGATCAGGCACTCGACGGCCAGGTCGTCGGGGTCGTCGAACTCGTCCACCGTCACCAGCACCGGCCCGGTCGGGGAGAAGCCGGGGAACGACTTGCCGAGCGAGAACTGGGGGACGGGGCCCGCGCCCTGCACCACCCGCTCCGAGTAGTCCTGGCCGACGGTCAGCCCGGCCACGTGGTCCCAGGCGTCCTGGGCGGAGACCCGGTCGGCGCGGCGGCCGATCACCACCACCAGCTCGGCCTCCCAGTCGACGAACTCGCTGGGCAGCGTCAGCTCGGTGTCCGGTCCGGTGATCGAGGTCATGAACTTGGTGAAGGTCGGCGGGGACTCGGGGAGCGTCAGACCGGCCTCGGCCGCGTGGTCACGGTAGTTGAGCCCGATGGCGAACACCTGGCGAGGCTCGGGGACCGGCGCCTCGGCCGGTCCCTCCGGCGCCGGGGGACCCGTGCGGACCCCGGCGGCCCAGTCCGTGAACTCCGTCCAGCGCTCGAACACCGCGAGCGGGTCGGCCGGGAACCGGCCGGCGCTGGCCCGTTCGACATCGATCACTGCGCCCCCGGTCACCAGGCACATCCTGCCCGACCGCGTCGTCGTCTTCATGGTTCGTGGTCCTGCCTCTTGGGTGAACGGCGATGACCAGAGTGAACTCCGCAACTCTCGCAAAGTCAATGAAATTTCGAGATTTTCCGGCGACCGCGATACGAGGAGGTGTCCATGCCGGGACGGCCGCCACCCGCGACCCGGGGCCGGGACGGTGCGCCGCCGCTGCCGCGCGGAGGTTCCGGAGGGGGCACCCGGCCCGGTGCGGGAGTGCGGCGGGCCCGGCGGGCGGCACCCGGCCCCGTACGCAGGGAGCGCGCCACCGCGGAACGGCGGGCGCGTGACCGTGGAGGCCGCCGGAACCGGCCACCGGAGCCGCCGACGGCCGGTCGCCGGGGGCACCGGGGCGCGGCCGGCGGCTACCGGGACCCGGGCGGCGGTCCCGTCGGGGGCAGGGCCTGCTCGCACCAGATGGTCTTGCCCTCCCCGGCCTGGCGGGTGCCCCAGCGCTGGGTGAGCCGCGCGACCAGCATCAGTCCGCGCCCGCCCTCGTCGAGGGCGGTGGCCCGGCGCAGGTGCGGGGCGGTGCCGCTGGTGTCGGAGACCTCGCAGATGACCGTCCGGTCGTGGATGAGCCGCAGTTGGAGGGGAGGCAGCCCGTACCGGATGGCGTTGGTGATCAGCTCGCTCACCACCAGCTCGGTCACGAAGCCGATCTCGTCCAGGCCCCACGCCGCCAGCCTGCGGGCGACGCGGGCCCGGACCCGGGCCACCTCGGCCGGGTCGGCGCCGATGTCCCAGGTGGCGACCCGCGCCCGGTCCAGGCTGTGCGGACGCACCAGCAGCAGCGCGGCGTCATCGGCCGGGGGCTCCGGCAGCAGCGCCCGGACCACGTCGTCGCACAGGGTCTCCAGCGACTCGCCGGGGACGGCCAGTATCCGGCGCAGCTCCTCCGTCCCCGCGTCCAGGTCCCGGCTGCGGGACTCCACCAGGCCGTCGGTGTAGAAGGCGAGCAGGCTGCCCTCCGGCACGTCCACCTCCGCCGTCTCGAACGGCACGCCCCCGACGCCGAGCGGCGGCCCGACGGGCACGTCGAGGAGACCGGTGTGACCGTCCGGGGAGACGACGACCGGCACCGGATGCCCGGCGCAGGCCAGGGCGCACCGCCCCGCCACCGGGTCGTACACCGCGTACAGGCAGGTGGCCCCGAGGGCGGCCTCGCCCTCCAGGCCCAGGCGGTCGTCGGTGTCCGTGTCCGACTCCGAGGGCGGGCGGCTGACCAGGTCGTCCAGCCGGGTGAGCAGTTCCTCGGGGGTGGGGTCGACGTCGGCCAGGGTGCGCACCGCCGTACGCAGCCTGCCCATCGTGGCCGCGGCGTGGATGCCGTGTCCGACCACGTCCCCGACGACCAGCGCCACCCGGGCGCCGGAGAGCGCGATCACGTCGAACCAGTCGCCGCCCACGCCGGCGCGGGGCGTCGCGGGGAGGTACCGGGAGGCGGCCGACACCGCCGACTGCTCGGGCAGCCGCTGCGGCAGCAGACTGCTCTGCAGGGTGCGGGCGATCTCGTACTGGCTCTCCAGCGCGGCGGCCTTCTCGATGCTCGCGGAGGCCAGTTGGGCGAGCTGGACGAGGATCGCCTCGTCGTCGGCCGTGAACTCGCCGCCGTCCTCCTTGTCGGAGAGCTGGACCAGCCCCAGGCTGCGGCCGTCGGAGGTGATCAGCGGCACGGCCAGCCAGCCGCGCATCGGGGGGTGGCGGCTGGCGTACTCCCCGAATCCCCGCCAGGCCGGGTGGGCCTCCAGCTCGTCCTGGGTCATCCGCATCGGCCGGTTCTCCCGGCACACCAGGACGTAGATCCCCTTGCCGACCGGCGGTGCGTCGAAGGAGCGGTACGCGGCGTACTTGTCCGACAGGGAGACCGCGTTGATCGCCTGGCCCCAGCGGAGGTCCCTGGTCATGCTGGTGATCGACTGGTGGGTGCCCACCAGCCTCCTGGCCTCCTCGGTGACCGTCTGGAGGGCGTGGTCCAGCGAGGGCGTGGCGTTGATGCGCAGACTGGCCCGGGCCAGGTCCCGCAACTGCTGGGACCGCTGGCGTTCGACGGCCGCGGTGGCCGCGGTCCGCGCGTGCAGCCGGTCGCTCTCGGCCGCGTCCAGGCGCAGCCCGATCTCGCTCATGACCGACTCGCCCAACTGCTCCAGCGCGTGCCGCTGCCCCGGGTCCCAGGACCGCGGCCCGGTGTCGAGGACGCACAGCGCCCCCACGGGCAGGCCGCCGAGGAGCAGGGGCACCCCCAGGTAGGCGCGCATTCCGGTGTCGGCGACCGCGCCGTCGGCCCGGCCCCCGGAGGTGTCCCGGAGGTCGTCGATGACCAGTGGCCTGCCCGACGCCACCACCTCGGAGCAGAAGGCCCAGTCGAGCCCGCGCTGCTCGCCGCTCCGCGGTACGGCCGCGCCGGTCCCGCCCCGGACGAACTGCCGGTCGATCCCGGCCAGGCTGATCAGTGCCATGCCGGTGCCCAGCAGCCGGGCGGCCAGTTCCGCGGAGCGGGTGAAGGCGGCGCCGGTCCGGTCGTCGATCGCGCGGACGGCGTCCACCGCGGCCAGCCGCGAGGGACCGTGCAGCACCGTGGCGGGGCTCGGCGTGACGCCGTTCCCCCCATGGAACTCCGTCATGATCCCTCCGTGCCTGCCTCGGGGGCGCGCCCCGTCACCGGGCTCTCCGTCCCGGGGCGGGACTTCGGCCCCACCGGGCCTTCGGGGCCCTTGTGCCGGGACCGCCGTGCCGGCCGGAGACCTCGCGTGCGGGGATGCCGCCCGCGCTCCACGGCCCACGGCGATCTCGGCGCGTCCCTCACGGGCGGTCGATTTCGCCTCGGCTTCCAAGCTACGCCCGATGGCTCCGGCGGCAAACCGCGCGGGGAGCGCGGGCGGAGTGCCCACGAGGGCGCGGCCGCCGGGGGCGACCCGGTGGGCGGGGCCGGGTGGGACGGTGCGCCCGTTCGGGGAGGCGGGGGTGGTGCCTGCGGTGTGCCGATGGGGCGGGCCTCCCCGGGGGCCAGGGGCGGGTCCCCTCGCGCGCGGGGAGCGCGGCCGGACGCGAAGTTCCCGGTCGCGTCGGACACGCAGCGGGAGCCGAAAGCTGGGATCCGGAGGTCGGAAGCCGGAAGCCGGGACCCGAGTGCGGGGAGGCGGGAGCCGGGGAGCGGGGACCCGGAAGCCGGGACCCGAATGCGGTGAGCCGGAAGCCGGGAGCCGAAGGGGCGGGGGGACCGCCGCCGAGCCGTCGTTCCGCGCACGGCCCCGGGGCGGTGGCGCGGCGGGGCCGTGCGCGGCGGCAGAACCGCGTGGTGACCGGGTCCGGCCGGGCCGACGGTGGTCGGGCCCGGGGCGGTCTGCTCCGGCCGGGCGGTCCGCGGCGAGCGCCGGGCTCCGTCCGGCGACGCGTGCCGTGGCCCGCCCGGCGGACGGCACCGGAGGGAGCCGGACGGGAACGGAGGAGACCGGAGGGGGCCGGACGGGACCGGAGGGGGTCGGACGGACTACGGGGCCGTGCCGCCGTCCGTCTCCTGGCGGTGGCCCTCCAGCAGCAGGAGGCTGGTGAGTTCGATGTGCTCGGTGAGGGCCTCGACCGTGCCCGGCACGTCGCGGGCGATGGCGCGGTCGCAGAGGAGCCGGTGCTCCGCCGCCACGTCGCGGTGGCTGTGCCCGGTGGCCGTCGCGGGGGCCCAGCAGCGGTAGACCTCCGCCGACTCCCGCAGTTGCGTGGCGACGGCCTGGAGCCGCCGGTTGGGGCACCCCGCCAGGAGCGTCCCGTGGAAGCGGGCGTGGGCGCTCAGCCAGCGCTCGTTGATCTCCCCCGTGCTGTCGGTGTAGGAGGTGCGGGCCAGGTTGTGGTGGGCCGCGAGCAGGTCCGACTCCCACTCGATGCTGCCGTGGGCCATCGACTCCCGGACGACGTGCGTCTCGATGACCACACGGGCCTCGGTCAGGTCGCGGAGGTGCTCCGGGGAGACGGCCACCACCCGGAAGCCCTGCTGGGGCGCGAACGTGGCCAGGCCCTGGCCCACCAGCCGCGGCAGCGCCTCCCGCAGGACGCCGCTGCTGACGCCGTAGCGCTCCTTGAGGACCTCCACCCGCAGCCGCGATCCGGGTTCGTGCCGGCCGTTCAGGATGTCCGCGCGCAGTTGCTGGTAGGCGTCCTCGGCGCGGGTCGTGCTTCGAGGTGTGGTCATGTCGTGGATCCTACCGGTCCCCGCCAGTTGAGTTAAATGTTGAGATTTCGTTGACTCGTCGAGAGTGGTGGGGTTCACTCGGGCCACAACGCATCCGGGGCCGGGAGCGGAGGCGTCACGACAGTGACGGCACGGTCGGCCCCGGCCGTGCCCGGGCACCGGGAACCCGTGGCGGACGCCGCACCCACCGGCGCCCGGGCCGGACCCGGCCGCCGCCGTCCTCCCGGACGTGCGGGGATCCCGCGAGCGGGCGCGCCGGGCGGCGGTGACCGCGGGCCGGTCGCGCGCCGCACGGGCCGGGAACCGGAACGCCCTCCCGGCGCGGGACGCCCTCCGCGCAACCAGCACCCCTCGCCCACGACGCGGCCCGCGGACACCCCCTGCTCTCCGGAACGCCCCGCGAGCAGTCGATCACGCACAGTACAGGGAACTCGTATGAACACATCACGCACCGGCAGCACGGCGCCACCCCCGCGGAGAAGCGGGCGGCGGCTCGCCGGAGCCCTGCTCGCGGGCGCCGTCCTCCTCGGCGCCGCGGGCTGCGGCTCCCCGGAGGCCGCCTCCGGGTCCGGGGAGCGGAAGGCCGGGTCGCCGGCCGGGACCACCGCCCGGACGGCGCTGGCCGGCCTCATGAAGCCGGTCGACTCCCTGCCGAAGCCCGGTCCGCCGGTCGACACCCGCGCGGCGGCGGGCAAGACGGTCTTCTACGTCCCCATCGCGCTCAAGGTCGGCCACTTCCCGCTCGTGCAGAAGAACCTGACCACCGCCTTCGAGCGGGTCGGGGTCCGGCTGCACAGCTGCGACGGCCAGGGCACGCCGTCCGGAATCAGCGCCTGCCTGGACCAGGCGGTCGCCCAGAAGCCGGCGGCGGTCATCACGGACTACGTCCCCTACGAACTCGTTCCGACCACGTTCGAGAAGGTGCGCGCCAGCGGCATCCCCGTGTACGTCGCCGGTACGGCGGCCCCGGAGGGCGTCCGGCAGTCGGCGGCCTTCGCCTTCGGCGACCCCGACGCCCACGGCTTCACCATCATGGACGGCCTGGCGGACGCCGTGATCGCCGACTCGGACGGCGCGGCCCGCGTCCTCTTCCTCAAGGTCATGGACAGCGCCAGCACCCGGCGGGCCGCCGACCGGGCGGTCGAGCACTTCCGGAAGGCGTGCCCCGACTGCCGGGTGGCCGTCAAGGAGGTCGGCCTCAGCACCATGAAGGACGTGCCCTCGCTGGTGAGCAGCGCGCTCCTGACCGATCCGTCGATCACCCACGTCGTCCCGGAGTACGACACCTATCTGTCCGCCGTGGTCACCGGGCTCCAGTCGGTCGGACGGACCCGCGACGTGAAGATCGCCACCACCGGCGCCACCCTGGCCACGGTGCAGCAGCTGAAGTCGGACGACCGGCTGCTCGCCGTCGTCGGCGTCAATCCGCCGTACCTCGGCTGGACGATGGCCGACGCCACGCTGCGCATGCTCGCCGGCGAGCAGCCGCCCGCGACCTACCCCGTACTGGCCCGGGCGTTCACCAAGGACACCGTCGACGGCCTGGCCCTCAACCCGAAGGACGAGGCGAGCGGGCGGTGGTTCGGTGACCCGGCCGCCTACCAGGACATCTTCACCGGACTGTGGGGCGCGCGGCGACCGCGGCGCCCGCACCGCTCGAACTCATCGGGCTCTCCAAGTCCTTCGGGCGGGTCAAGGCCCTGCGCGACGTGAACCTCACGGTCCGGCGCGGCGAGGTGCACGGCCTCGTCGGCCAGAACGGCTCGGGGAAGTCCACCCTGGTCAAGCTGCTGGCCGGCTACCACGTGCCGGACCGGGGCAGCCGGTTGAGGGCCGACGGGCACACCATCGGGTCACCGGCCAAGCAGCGCCATCTCCGCGAGGCCGGAATCGCCATCGTCCACCAGGACTTCGGCCTGGTGAACGAGAAGTCCGTCGCGGAGAACATCGCGATAGGGAGCTTCCTGGCCGCGCGGTGGACCCGCCGCGTGGACTGGCGGGCCGAGGAGCGGCTGGCCGCCGACCTGCTGGCCCGGCTCCAGGCGACGTCGATCGACCCCCGCGCGCCCGTCGCCGAACTCGGCCCGGCGGAACGCTCGATCGTCGCCATCGCCCGCGCGCTGCGCAACCAGCGCGAGGGCCGCGGCGTCATCGTCCTGGACGAGTCGACCCGGGCCCTGCCCAAGGACGGGCTGGAGGACTTCTACCGCACCCTGCGGGGCGTGGTCGCCCTGGGCGGGGCGGCCCTGATGATCTCGCACAACCTCGAAGAGGTCATGCAGGTCACCGACCGGGTCACCGTGCTGCGGGACGGCGCGGTCGTCGACGGCACCCTGACGACCGCGGACACCACCGAGCAGGAGATCGCCCGGCGGATGCTCGGCCGGACGGTGGAGCAGCGCGTCCACCGCAGGAAGGCCCCGGCGCCGCCCGGCGAGCCGGTTACCGTCCGTGGCCTGACCGGCAGGGTGGTCAACGGCGTCGACCTGGAGGTCCGCCCCGGTGAGGTCCTCGGCGTCACCGGGGTGGCGGGCGCGGGCTGGGACGAGCTGCCCTATCTGCTGACGGGTGCCCGCAGGGCACGGGCCGGAAGGGTCCGGATCGGGGCGGACGGCCTCGACCTGACCGCGGCCGGCAGCGCGCGCTGCATCGCGGCCGGAATCGCCCTGGTGCCGGAGCACCGGATCGACGACGGTCTCGCGCTGACGCTCCCGGTCGGCGAGAACATCACCCTGCCCCGGGTACGGCGCCGGGGGTCGGCCTGGCGCATCGGCCGGGACTGGCAGCGCGCCGAGACCGCCGCGGTGCTCGCGGACCTCGACGTCCGGCCCCGCCGCGCCGATGTGCCTGTCGGGCAGCTCAGCGGCGGCAACCAGCAGAAGGTGATGCTGGGGAAGTGGCTCGCGGGCCGCCCCCGGCTGCTGGTGCTGCACGAGCCCAGCCAGGCGGTCGACGTCGGCGCCCGGGAGGACATCCTGGGCGCGATCTCGGGGACCGCCGAACGCGGCGTCGCCGTCGTCGTCGCCTCCATCCAGCCCGCGGACCTGGCCGCCGTGTGCGACCGCGTCCTGGTGTTCCGCGACGGCCGGATCCGCGCCGAGATCACCGCACCCACCGAGGAGGCCGTGGTCGATGCCGTCTACTCCGGCCGGCTCGCGCTCTCCGTTCGGAAGGACTGACCGACCATGCCCCCGCTCAACGAACCGGCCGGCACCACGGCCGCACCCTCCAGGACCCGCGCGGCGGGGCACGGGGCATCCGCCCCCGCACCGCCCGGGCCCCCGACCCGGACCGCCGTGCGCGATGTCAACTGGCGCCGCTTCTCCAGCCGTTACGCGATCGTCGGCATCTGGGTCCTCATGTGCGGCCTGTACGCCGTGCTGCTGCCGGGCACCTTCCTCCAGGTCTCGACGTTCCGGAGCGTCTTCGCCTCCCAGCAGGCGCTGGTGTTCCTGACCCTCGCGGCGATGATGACCTTCGTGGTGGGCGAGTTCGACCTCTCCATCGCCTCCGCGCTCGGCCTCTCGGCCACCCTCGTGCCGGTCCTCTCCGTCCTGCACGGCTGGAACCTCGCCCTGGCGTGCGTCGCCGCCGTGCTGTGCTCCTCCCTCATGGGCCTGATCAACGGGCTCCTGGTGGTGAAGGTCGGGGTGCAGGCGCTCATCGTCACCCTCGGCAGCTCGACCCTCATGCTCGGCATCGCGTCACTGGTCTCGCACCAGACCACGGTGTCGGGCCTGTCCCGGGAGTTCGGCCGGATCGCGCTGTACGAGATCGCCGGGCTGCCGGTGAGCTTCTACTACGGGCTCGTCCTGGCCCTGGCCGTCGGATACGTCCTCGCCTTCACCCCGCTGGGCCGGCACATGACCTTCGTCGGCGCGAACCGGGAGGTGGCACGGCTGGCGGGAGTGGCGGTGAACCGCATCAGGATCGGGGCGTTCACCGTCGGCAGCACCCTGGCCGGACTGGGCGGCGTACTGCTGGTCGCCTCGGTCGGAGGCTTCGACTCGACCGCCTCCCCGGCCTATCTGCTGCCCGCCTTCGCCTCGACCTTCCTGGGCACCGCCGTCATCCGGCCCGGACGCTTCAACCCCATCGGGACGCTCGTGGCCATCTACTTCCTGGCGACCGGCATCCTCGGCCTGCAGATGCTGGGGTACACCGGCTGGATCGAGAACGTCTTCTACGGCGCCGCCCTCATCATCGCCGTCTCGGTCGCCACCGTAGTGCGCCGCCGCACCGCGTCCACCTGACCTTCCCGGCACGAACCCCAAGGAGACCGCGTTGACCTACATCGCGCTCGAAGAGGCCTTTGCGATACCGGAGCTGGCGTCGCGTCAGCCCGCGTCCGAGATGCGGATCCGGGTCACCGACACGTACGCCCGGATGTGCGCGGCCCGGCTGGTCGACTTCGAGGAGCACCGCCTCCCCGAGATGGACGCCCACGGCATCGACATCCAGGTCCTGTCACTGACCGTCCCCGGCATCCAGGCGGACACGGACACCGGGGCCGCCGTCGGCAACGCCGTGTTCGCCAACGACTTCCTCGCCGAGGTGGTGGGACGCCGTCCCGACCGGTTCCTCGGCTTCGCCGCGCTGCCCATGCAGGACCCAGACGCCGCCGTGGCCGAACTCCGGCGCTCGGTCGAGCGGCTCGGCTTCCGCGGCGCCCTCGTCAACGACCACACCCAGGGCCGGTACCTGGACGACCCCGCGTACGAGGAGTTCTGGAGCGCGCTGGAGGAACTCGGCGTGCCCCTGTACCTCCACCCCGGCTCGCTGCCCACCCAGGAGTGGGACGTGCTGCGCGGGCGGCCGGAGATGTACGGCGCCAGTTGGAGCTGGCAGGCCGAGACGGGCGGCCACGCCATGCGCCTGGTCTACTCCGGGGTGTTCGACCGGCATCCGGACGCCACCCTGATCCTCGGCCACCTCGGCGAGTTCCTGCCGTTCCAGCGCTCCCGGCTCGACTCGCGCTACCGCACGCTGGAGGTCGAGAAGCCGCTGGAGCGGATGCCGTCGGAGTACATCGGCAGCAACATCCTCCTCACCACGAGCGGGGTACTGGCACCCGAGGCCGTCGAGGCCGCCGTACTGACCGTCGGCGCCGACGCGGTGATGTTCTCGATCGACTACCCGTACGAGGAGACCGCCGCGGCGGTGGCCTCGGTCGAGAACGCCCGCCTCTCGGCGGAGGACAAGGAGAAGATCGCCCATCTCAACGCCCGGCGTGTGCTGGGTATCTGACGGGCCGACCGCAGGCGGGCGCCGGTCCGTGCGCCCGCCGAAGCTTCAGAGAGGCGGAAACCGATGGAACTCCACGAACACCCCTGGGCGAGCGGCAGTGACCTCGAACCGTTCGCGGTGCACGACCCGGCCGACGGCGGCGAGATCGTCCGCGTCCGGCCCCACAGCACGGCGGAGATCGACGCGGCGGTCGCCGCGGCGGCCCGGGCGCAGGCCGTCTGGGCCGCCCGGCCGCCGATGGAACGGGCCGCCGCGCTGCGCGCCGTGGCCGACCACCTGCGCGCGCACGTCGACGAACTGACCCGGCTGGAGACCCGCGAGAACGGCAAACCCCTCGACCAGGCCCGGGGGGACGTGTTCGCGTGCATCGGCCTGTTCGACTTCTTCGCGGGCGCGATCAGCGCCGAGCACGGGCAGGCACGGTCGACCCCGTTCTCGCTCGACACCACCGCCCTGGTGCCCTACGGGGTGGTGGGCGCGATCATCCCGTTCAACTGGCCGCCGATCCACACGGCGGGCAAGCTGGCTCCGGCGCTCGCGGTCGGGAACGCCGTGGTCCTCAAGCCGGGCGAGCAGGCGCCGCTGACCCCGACCAGGATCTGCGCGCTCGTCGCCGAGGTGCTGCCCGACGAGGTCGTCGCCGTGGTGCACGGGGGCGTGGAGCAGGGGCGGCACCTGGCCGGCCACCCCGGCATCGGCAAGGTCGCGTTCACCGGATCGCCCGGCGCGGGCCGGGACGTCATCAGGGCCGCCGCCGCGCGGCACACCCCCACCCTGATGGAACTGGGCGGCAAGAACTGCCTGATCGTGTGCGAGGACGCCGATCTGCCCTCCGCCGTCGCCTGGGCCGTCGAGGGGGCGTTCTTCAACCAGGGGGAGGCGTGCACCGCGGCGTCCTGGATCCTGGTGCACAGCTCCGTGCACGCGGAGTTCATGGCGGCGTTCAACGCCGCGACGAGCAGTCTGGTGGTCGGGCCCGGATCCCTGCCGGGAACCCACGTCGGCCCGCTGATCACGGCGGCCCATCGGCAGCGGGTCCTGGACCACATCGCGGCCGGCACGGCCGAGGGCGCGGAGATCACCGCGCGGGCCCCGCTCCCCGACGATCCCGCGTACGCGGGCGGCTACTGGGTGGCGCCGACCGTGTTCGACGGGGTGACGCGCGACATGCGCGTCGCGCGGGAGGAGATCTTCGGGCCGGTCACCGCGGTGCTCCGCTTCGAGGACGACGAGGAGGCCGTCGACATCGCGAACGACACCGAGTTCGGGCTGATCGCCGGGGTGTTCTCGCGGGACGTCTCCCGGGCGATGGCGATCTGCTCCCGGCTGGAGGTCGGCATGACCCTGGTCAACAACTACAACCGAGCCCTGATCGGCAGCCCGTTCGGCGGCGTCAAGGCGAGCGGATACGGCCGTGAGCACACGCTGCGGACCCTCGACGAGTACGGGTACACGAGACTGCTGCGCATCCCCAGCGGCGGTGTCCCGGTGCCGCGCTGGCAGGCCGTCGAGGGGCTGGCCGGATGAGCGCCGGGGGTTCGCACTCCGGCAGGGTCGCGGTCGTCACGGGCGGCGCCCGGGGTTTCGGCCGGGCGATCGCGGGTGAACTGGCCCGGCGCGGGGCGGAGATCGCCGTGGTGGACCTCGCCGACGCGTCCGAGACGGTGGCCGGGATCGAGGCGGCGGGCGGCCGGGCGCGCGCGTACCGGGCCGACGTCTCCGACCCGGCCTCTGTGGAGGCCGCCGGGCGGCGGATCCTGGACCACCACGGCCGTGCCGACATCCTGGTGAACAACGCCGGGATCATCGTGGTCCGGGACTTCTTCGACACCGACTTCGAGACGTGGAAGCGGGTCCAGTCCGTCAACCTCGACTCGCAGTTCCTCATGGCCAGGACCTTCGCCGGGGTCATGCGGGACAACGGCTGGGGCCGCATCGTGAACCTGGCGTCGAACACGCTGGGGCTCGCGGCGTCGCACCTCACCTCGTACATCGCGAGCAAGGGCGGCGTCGTCGGCCTCACCCGCGGCCTCGCCAGCGATCTCGCCCCCTACGGGATCACCGTCAACGCCGTCGCGCCCACCGCCTCGCGCACTCCGGGCGGCGTGCAGAGCATCACGGAGGAGAACCTGCGGCTGTCGGCCGAGATGCAGGCCATCAAGCGGGTGGGGGTCGCGGCGGACATCGTCGGCACCGTCTGCTTCCTCACCGGGGACGACTCCTCCTTCGTCACGGGGCAGACCATCGTGGCGGACGGCGGCTGGGTGAGGCTCTGACACCGGCCCGGCGGGCCCGCGTCGTGCCTGTCCCGCCGCACGGCGCCGCACGACATCGTGCCCCGTGCGGGCCGAGGCGGTGGTGTCGGGCGCGCCGGGGGAGGGGCCGTGCCGCGCCCGCCCGTGCCGCGCCCTCCCGTGCCGCTCCCGACGCACCGGAGGGTGCCCGGCGGGTCCTTCTCAACAGGGGGCATCCTCTCGGCAAGTAAGTGAAATATCGAGATTTCATTGACTTGTCGAGATGACTGGGGTTCACTCGGCGAAGGAGGGACGGGCGGGGCGCCGGACGGAGACGGCGGGCCAGGGGAGGCGGCACGGTACGGGGGGATGTCCGGCCGCCGGGGAGGCCCCCGCGGCCGTCGCGGGCACCGCCCGCGCCCGGCCCTCCGCCTCCCCGTCCCGTCCGGCCGCGAGGACGGCCGGCGTCGTGGGCGGCGCCCACGGTGCCCGGCCGTGAGCCGGAGGGATCGTGCGATCGGCACCCGCGGACCGGCTGAGCCGGAGCGGCCGGTCCCGGACCGGCGCGGTCCCGGCGGCCGTCCGCCCTCCCGGGCCCCCGCCCCGTTCGCCGACGGGGCCGCCGGACCGGATCACCGGGTCCCGGCAGGCAAGACGCTGACACAGAAGGTGAGCACATGAGGACGTACACCGTCGGTACGACGCGGGGCGGGGCGCCCGCCGCCCGGGCGGGCGCAACGGCCGGGATGCCCGGTGCGGCGGGCCCGGGGAGCGCCCGGTGACCGCGGGGCATCCGGTGGCCGGGGGGCCCGCGGACTGGACCCCCTCCGCGCGGACCGTCGAACGCGCCCGGATCACCGACTTCGCCCGGTTCGCCGGGCGGCGGACGGGCCGGGACGTGACCGGCGGCTACCACCCGCTGTGGGAGTGGTCGACGCAGGACGCCGACGGCTTCTGGGCCGCGCTGTGGGACTACTTCGGGCTGCCGGAACGCCCGGCGGGCGCGCCGGCCCTGGCGGACGGGACCATGCCGGGCAGCGTGTGGTTCCCCGGCAGCACCCTCAACTACACCGCCGAGGTGTTCCGGGACCGGGCGGACGCGGACGTCGCCGTCGTCGCGGTGGCCGAGGACACCGAACCCGTCGAGGTCACCTGGGGCGAACTGCGCCGCCAGGTGGCCTCGTTGGCGGAGGCGCTGACCCGGCTCGGCGTCCGCTCCGGCGACCGGGTGGTGGGCTATCTGCCCAACGGCGTCGAGGCCGTCACGGCGTTCCTGGCCACGGCCGGTCTGGGAGCGGTCTGGGCGGTCTGCGGACTGGACTACGTCGCCTCGGCTGCCGCGGCGCGGTTCGCCCAGCTCGAACCGACCGTGCTGATCACCGCGACCACGTCCCGGTACGGCGGGCGGCCGGTCGACCGGTCCGCCGACGTCCGGGCCCTGCGCGAGGCGCTGCCGACCCTGGCCGCGACCGTCGCCGTGGGCGACCCGGCCCCTGTCCCCGGCGCGGTCGCCTGGTCGTCCCTCGTCACCGGGGACGCCCCGCTCGCCCCCGTCGAGGTGCCGTTCGACCATCCGCTGTGGGTCCTGTTCTCGTCCGGCACGACCGGGCCGCCCAAGGGGATCGTGCACGGACACGGCGGCATCGTGCTCGAACACCTCAAGCACTCGGCCCTCCACCTGGACCTGCGCGCGGGCGACCGCGTCCTCTGGTACACCACGCCGAGCTGGATGATGTGGAACTTCCTGGTGGGCAACCTGCTGCTGGGCGCCACGATCGTCTGCTACGACGGCAGCCCCACCCACCCCGGCGCCGACGCGCTCTGGCGGCTGGCCGAGCGGCTCGACGTCTCCGTCCTGGGCACCAGCCCCGGCTACCTGGCGACCTGCCGCAAGGCCGGCGTCGGCCTCGCCGGGGACGGGAAGGGGACGCCGGCGCGACTGGGCGTCACCGGCTCGGCCTTCCCGGCCGACCTCCAGCGCTGGGTCGCCGGTGAACTGGGGCCCGGCGTACAGGTGGTGACCACCAGCGGCGGCACCGACGTCGCCACCGCCTTCCTCGGCGCGGCACCCAACACCCCCGTCCGGGCCGGTGAACTGTCCGCCCCCTGCCTCGGCGTGGCGGTGGACGCGTTCGGTCCGGACGGACGGCCGCTCCGGGGCGAGGTCGGCGAACTGGTCGTGCTCCGGCCGATGCCCTCGATGCCGGTGGGGTTCTGGAACGACCCGGACGGTTCCCGGTACCGGGCCGCCTACTTCGGCATGTTCCCGGGCGTGTGGCGGCACGGCGACTGGATCACCGTCACCGACCGGGGTTCGGTGGTCCTCCACGGCCGGTCCGACGCGACCCTGAACCGCCGCGGCGTGCGCATGGGCAGCGGTGACATCTACGGTCCGGTGGAGGAACTCGACGAGATCACCGAGGCCCTCGTCGTCGGGGTCGAGTTCGACGACGGCGACTACTGGATGCCGCTGTTCGTCACCACCGCGGACGGAACCGGCCTCGACGACGCGCTGCGGGACCGGATCCGGAGCGCCATCCGGCGCCGGGCCTCGTCCCGGCACGTCCCGGACGAGATCGTCGCCGCCCCCGGCATCCCGCACACCCGCACCGGCAAGAAGCTCGAAGTCCCCGTCAAACGCCTGCTGCGCGGCGACGACCCGGCCGCCGTGCTCGACCCGGGCAGCACCGACCGGCCCGAACTCATCGCCTGGTACGCCGCGTTCGGCGCCGCCCACCGCGAGCGGCGTGCCGCCGCGCACGACACGGGGACGCGACGCTGAGCACTCCGGCGCCCTTCCGGCCCCCGGCGGTCCCGGCTCCCGGCCCGCCCCCGGCGGTCCCGGTTCTCCGGGCGCCCCGGGGGTCCCGCCGCCGGACGGACCGGCCGGGGGAGTGCGCACCTCCCCGGCCCCGGCGGCCCGCCCCCGGCGCAGCGCCGCCGCTCCGGCGGGTCGGCCGCCGGGCACACCACCGAGGGCCCGGCGGGACGCGCCGCCGTGCCCGCCGCACACCCGAGGGCCCCACGCGGGCCGGTCACACCCAGGTGACCGCGAACAGAGGAGAAGAAGCATGAGGGAAGCAGTGGTCGTGTCGACCGCCCGCACGCCGATCGGCAAGGCGTACCGGGGCTCGTTCAACGACACCCAGGGGCAGCGGCTCGCCGCCCACGCGATCGGCGGCGCCCTGGAACGGGCCGGTGTCAGCGGCGAGGAGGTCGACGACATCGTCCTCGGCTGCGCGATGCAGGAGGGGTCGACCGGCGGGAACGTCGCCCGTCAGGCGGCCCTGCGCGCGGGGCTGCCGCCCACGGTCCCCGGTATGACCCTGGACCGGCAGTGCTCCTCCGGACTGATGGCGATAGCCACCGCCGCCCACCAGATCACCGCCGACGGCATGACGGTCACCGTCGGCGGCGGAGTGGAGTCGATCTCCCTGGTGCAGAACGCCCACCGGAACACGTACCGCGCCCACGACCCCTGGCTGACCGAGCACGGGCGCTCCATCTACATCCCCATGCTGGACACCGCCGAGAACGTCGCCCTCCGCTACGGCGTCGACCGCGAGGCACAGGACCGGTTCGCCCTGGAGTCCCAGCGGCGCACGGCCCGCGCCCAGGAGGCCGGACTGTTCGACGCCGAGATCGCACCCTTCTCGGGCAGCCGGCTGGTGCCGGGCGAGGACCCGGACGCGTCCGTGAGCGTCCCGTTCACCCTGGCCGCCGACGAGGGGAACCGCCCCTCCACCACCCTCGCCGGACTCGGCGGTCTGCGCACGGTGTTCGACGGCGACACCTCCTCGGTCACCGCCGGGAACTCCTCGCAGCTCTCCGACGGCGCGTCCGCCGCCGTCCTCATGGAAGCGGGGGAGGCCGCCCGGCGCGGGGTCGAACCGCTCGGGGTGTACCGGGGCGTCGCGGTCGCCGGATGCGAACCGGACGAGATGGGCATCGGCCCGGTCCTCGCCGTCCCGCGGCTGCTCGCCCGGCACGGGCTCACCGTGGACGACATCGACCTGTGGGAACTGAACGAGGCGTTCGCCTCCCAGGCCGTGTACTGCCGGGACCGGCTCGGCATCGACCCCGACAAGTACAACGTCAACGGCGGCGCCATCGCCATCGGCCACCCCTACGGCATGACCGGCGCCCGGCTGGTCGGGCACGCGCTCCTGGAGGGGCGCCGCCGGAAGGCCCGGTACGTGGTGGTGACCATGTGCGTCGGCGGCGGCATGGGCGCCGCCGGCCTGTTCGAGATCTGCTGACGGGACGGGTCCCCGTCCGCGACCTTGTGCCGTCCTGCCGTCCCGCCGCCGTTCGCCCGGGACCGCCGCCGGCCGCGCGAACCGGCTCCCGCCGGGCGGCCCGCCCACCGTGCCGGGAAGCGCCCGGCCGGACCGGAACACCACTGAGCGAAGGAAGGTTCCACCATGCCCCAGTCCCACCACCGCGAGTCCCACGACCGGGAGCCCCGCGGCCGCGTCGCGGTCGTCACCGGAGCCGGTCGCGGCATCGGCGCGGCCACCGCCCGGCGCCTGGCACGGGACGGCCTCGCCGTCGCCGTGGTCGACCTGGACGCGGGGGAGGCGCGGCGGACGGCCGACGCCATCACCGCGGACGGGGGCCGTGCAACCGCCCTGGGCGCCGACGTGACCGACGCGGAACTGGTCGAGGCCGCGGTCGCGCGGATCACCGGGGAACTCGGCGCGCCGACCGTCCTGGTCAACAACGCCGGCATCATCCGTGACGACCTGCTCTTCAGGATGTCCGAGGCGGACTGGGACGCGGTGGTCGGCGTCCACCTCAAGGGCGCCTTCCTCATGACCAGGGCCGTGCAGAAGCACATGGTCGAGGCCGGCTTCGGCCGGATCGTGAACCTGTCGTCGACCTCCGCGCTGGGCAACCGCGGGCAGGCCAACTACGCGGCCGCCAAGGCGGGCGTCCAGGGGTTCACCAAGACCCTCGCGATCGAGCTGGGCAGGTTCGGCGTCACCGCCAACGCGGTCGCTCCCGGCCTCGTCGCGACCGACATGACCCGGGCCACCGCGCGGCGGCTCGGCATGTCCTGGGACGACTTCGTCGCGCGGTCCGTCGAGGACATCCCGGTGGGGCGCCCGGGCGCGCCCGAGGACATCGCCAACGCGGTCTCGTTCTTCGTCGGCGAGGCCGCGGGCTATGTCTCCGGCCAGGTGCTGTACGTCGCGGGCGGCCCGACCGTCTGACACCGGGACACCGGGGGCGGTCGGGACCGCTCGCGGCCCCGTCGCGCCCTGCCGTGAGGCGCTGCCCGCTCCCGGCCGGGCAGCCTCCGGCATCATCTCATCGGGTTCAGCGGCGGTCCGTGCCTCAGAGCAGCAGGGACAGCGCTTCGCCGACAGCGCCCGGAACGGGCACGGGGCGGCGGGTCACGGTGTCCACGTACACGTGGACGAACCGGCCGAGGGCATGGGCCTCCTCCCCGACGCTGCCGTCGGCCGCCTCGCGGAAGACCGCGAGGCGGTACACGACGCTGGTGCGGCCGTGGCGCTCCAGCCCGAGGCCGATGTGCACCACGTCGGGAAAGGAGAGCTCGCGCAGGTAGCGGCAGGACGTCTCGGCGACCACGCCGAAGGCGGGCAGCTTGCGGATGTCCAAGCGGGTGGCCTCGATGAGCCAGCCGTTGACCGCGTCGTCGAACCAGTTGTAGTAGACGACGTTGTTGACGTGCTGGTACACGTCGTTGTCGGCCCAGCGGGTCTCCAGGCGGCGCAGCACGCGGAAGTCCCCGGGCACGGGGGTGGTCTCCGCGGCTCTCCCGGCGGGTGGTGTCTGGATGGTCACGACGGATTCCTTCGGTGCGGTGGTGGCAGACGGACGGTCCGGTCTCAGCCCCGGGTGGCCGGGTAGGCGTCGGGAGCCCAGGTCAGGGGGTCCCGCCCGTACTTGGCGGCGCGGACGTCGCCGGAACGGGCGTGGCCCTCGAACGATTCCACGCGCGCCGCCCTGCCGCACAGCCGGCCGAGTTCGGCGCTGGACGGCCTGCTCGTCACTTCCTGGTAGGTGACCGTCTTCAGGTACTTTCCGACCCACAGCCCGCCGGTGTGGCGCGCGGCGCCCCGAGTGGGCAGGGTGTGGTTGGTGCCGATCACCTTGTCGCCGTACGAGACACAGGTTCCTTCCCCGAGGAAGAGCGCCCCGTAGTTCCGCATCTCCTCCAGCGCGCGGCGCGGCTCCGCGGTCAGCACTTCCACGTGCTCGCTGGCGAAGGAGTCGGCGACCCGGAATGCCTCCTCGAGGGTCTCCGTGACGATGACCTGGCCGTGGTCCCGCCAGGCCGGGCCGGCGAAGTCCCGGGTGGGCATGGACGGCAGCAGGCGCTCGATGTGCGCGAGCGCCTCGCGGGCCACCCGCTCGCTGGAACTGACCAGCACCGCGGGCGAGTCCGGACCGTGCTCGGCCTGGCTGAGCAGGTCCACGGCCACGACGAACGGGTCCGCGTACGCGTCGGCGATGACCAGGATCTCGGTCGGTCCGGCGAACAGGTCAATGCCCACCCGCCCGAACAACTGCCTCTTGGCCTCGGCGACGTAGGCATTGCCCGGACCGGTGAGAAGGTCGACCGCGGCGATGGTCCGCGTGCCGAGCGCCATCGCCGCCACGGCCTGGACCCCGCCCAGCACATAGATCTCGTCGGCTCCGGCCAGATGCATCGCGGCGATGGTGGCGGAGGGGATCTCGCCCCGGATCGGCGGAGTGCAGGCGGCAACCCGAGGGACGGCGGCGGCCTTGGCCGTCACCACGGTCATATGGGCCGATGCCACCAGCGGGTAGCGGCCGCCGGGGACGTACGCTCCCGCCGCGCCGACCGGGATGCTGCGCTGGCCGAGGAACACGCCGGGCATCGTCTCGGCCTCGAAGTCCAGGATCGACTCACGCTGGCGGGTGGCGAAGTCGCGGACGTTGCCTTGGACGGTCCTGATGTCCGAGATGACCTGTGGGTCGACTCCGGAAACGATCCTCTCGATCTCCTCGTCGCCCAGCAGAAAGCTCGCGGGCGACCACTTGTCGAACTTCTCGGAATACTCGCGCACCGCGTCGTCGCCACGCGCGGCGATGTCGGCGATGACGTCCGCGACGACATCGCCCACGGTTCCGGCATCGGTGGCAGATCTCTGCGGCGCTGCCTGTTTGAGATGGATCGCCATGATGAGTTCCTTTCGTGGTGTGGCATCGACTATTTTGCGCATACGTATGTCCGTCAATGCCCGGAAGGAAGAGCAGCCGATGGTGAACAGTCACGACGTGGCCCGGGAGGCCGGCGTCTCGCAGTCGACCGTGTCCCGTGCTCTGCGAGACAGTCACCGGATCTCGGCGGAGACCAAGGCCCGGGTGCGAGCCACGGCGGAGCGGCTGGGATATGTGGCGAGTCAGCGGGGCCATCAGCTCGCCACCGGGCGCACCCGCCGGGTGGGGGTGCTGGCCACCGAACTGGCCAACCCCTTCTACCTCTCCCTGCTCGACCCACTGCACGACGCACTGCGCGCGCACGGCTACCGAATGGCCCTCCTGACGGACCCGCCGCAGTCGCCGGTGGCCTTCGACGAGCTGGTCGACGGCTCACTGGACGGTGTGGTGCTCACCAACTGCCGTCTGCGGTCGGATCTCCCACGCGCCGTGGCCGCCCGGGGGGTCTCCGTCGTGACGCTCAACCGTGAGGTGGAGCCGGCGGCAGTGGACTCGTGCGCGGTGGACAACGTGAAGGGGGCCATGTCGGTCGCCGAAGCCATCCTGGCCGCTGGGCACACGAGGATCGCCCACATCGCGGGCCCGGCGAACACCAGTACCGGACGGGACCGTGCGGCGGGGTTCCGCCGGGCACTCGCCGGGGCCGGTATCCGCGTCGACCGTGCCTTCGTCCGCCACGGTGAGTTCACGTTCGAGGCCGGCCACGAGGCGATGGTGTCGCTGTTTCGGCACCCCGACCCGCCGACGGCGGTGTTCTGCGGCAACGACGTGATCGCGGTGGGCGCGTGCAATGCCGTGTCCGGGCTCGGCCTGAGGATTCCGGAGGACGTCTCGGTGGTCGGGTTCGACGACATCTCCGTGGCGTCCTGGGAGATCCTCGGGCTCACCACCGTGCGGTGCGATCTGTCCGGAATGGCCACGAGGGCGGCGGAACTGCTGGTGTCCCGGATCGAGGACCCGAAGCAGCCACGCCGACGAGTGGTCCTGGACCCCGAACTGGTGATCCGCAAGTCCCTCGGTCGACGCGGCAGCTGAGACACCGACGGTACTGACTTCGGACCGTCAGGGTGATTCCTCTGGAAGCCTCCGACGCGGCCGGGGTGTTGGCCGCCTCCGCGGTGTGCGAGGCCTTCGGGTTGGCCGGACTGGCCGGACGGGACCCTGGCCGGGCGTGGATCGAGCGGTTCGCGGTACCGTCGGTCGCCGTGCGGCCCGGAGGCATTGGCGCAGGACCGGAGCCAGGAGTCGGCTGCGTACGGCCGAGCGGAGGAGCGGATGCGGACCGCAGCGAGCCCGGCCACTCCGATCGGCCGGAAGTCCCGCGCCTCCCCCGGCCTCTCGGCCCCGCGAGGTCGGTGCACCGGCTCGGCACCTCCCCGGTCCTCGCCGGAGTCGTCGCCCTCCCGCCATGTGCCGAGGGGTGGAAGCCGGGCGGTGGCCGGTGGTGCCGAAGTACGTTCCCGCCCGTTCCGGCGCACCCGATCCCCGGTCGTGCCGGAAGCCGGGTGGTCGGTCGTGCCGGGGCACGTCGGCCCGGACGCTCCTCGCCGGTGATCACCCTCGGTTACCATGTTCACTTCGTGTCGGAAGCCGGTGGCGAGGGCGTGGCGCCGCCTGCGGTCCGCTGGGGGCCGGGGAGGCCGGCTCTCCGGCGCTACCTCCGGGTTCCGTCCAGCGGTTGACCGGTGATGTCCGTCCCTGCGTTCTGGAGAAGCCGTCCGTGGACCGTGGGGCCGAGGAGAGGAGACGGGTGGCCCGGGAAGTGCTGGAAGAGGTCGTGGCGACCCGTTACGTCACGCCCCTGCGGTCGGGCGGTTCGGTCCCCGCGGTCGTCGAGGCGGACGATCTCGGGACGTACGTCGTCAAGTTCACCGGCTCCGCCCAGGGCCGCAAGGCGCTGGTGGCGGAGGTGATCGTGGGGGAGCTGGCGCGGGCGCTCGGGCTGCGGGTGCCCCGGCTGGTGCTGGCGCACTTCGATCCGGCGCTCGGCGCGCACGAGCCGCACCAGGAGGTGCGGGAACTGCTCGACGCGAGCCCTGGGCTCAACCTCGGCATGGACTACCTCTCGGGCGCCGCCGACTTCACCCCGGAGGTCGCCGAGACCTTCCCCGTGGACCCCGCCGAGGCGGGCCGGATCGTCTGGCTGGACGCCCTCACGGCCAACGTCGACCGCACCGTGCACAGCTCCAACCTGATGGTCTGGCCCACCCGGGGCACCGTCGCCCCGCTGCTGTGGCTCATCGACCACGGCGCGGCCCTGGTCTTCCACCACCGCTGGGACACCTCGGCCCCGGAGAAGGCGTACGACTTCCGGCACCACGCCCTCGGCCACTTCGCCCCCGACGTCCGGGCCGCCGACGCGGAACTGGCGCCGAAGGTGACCGAGGAACTGCTGCGGGACGTGGCCGGACGGGTGCCCGACGGCTGGTTCACCCTGGAGGCGGGCTTCGTGACCCCCGGCCAGGTCCGCGACGCCTACGTCCGCTATCTGCACGCGCGGGTGCGGGCCTCCGGGGCGTGGCTGCCCACCGACTTCCCGAGCCGCGAACAGGTCGCCGCCGAGAACGCCGCCCGCGCGGCCCGCACCCGCCGGGGCCGCCCCGTTTGGCTCAAGCAGGTCCCCGACCTGCACGGCAAACCGGCCGCCGAACAGGACTGGTCGGCCCACCTGGGCTGACGGGGGCCGCCGGACGGCCGGGGGTCCTGGTCGCCCGGAGGGCCCGGAAGGGGCGGCCCGGCGGCCGGGGACGGGCGGGGGCCCCGGCGGTTCCCGGGGCCGCCCCGCGTCGCTCAGCCCCTGAGCCGCTCGTACGCCGGCAGGGTCAGGAAGTCGGCGTAGTCCTCGTCGAGGGCGACCGTCAGCAGCAGGTCGTGGGCCCGCTGCCAGTCCCCGGCGGCGAACGCCTCGTCCCCGGTCTCCGCGCGGATGGCGTCCAGTTCCCGGGCGGCGATCTCGCGGACCATCCCGGCCGTGGCCGTCTCACCGGTGTCGAGGACGACACCCGCGTTGACCCACTGCCAGATCTGGGAGCGGGAGATCTCGGCCGTGGCCGCGTCCTCCATCAGGTTGAAGATGGCCACCGCGCCCATGCCGCGCAGCCACGCCTCGATGTAACGGATGCCGACCTGCACGGCGTTGACCAGACCCGGGTACGTCGGGACGGCGTCCAGGGAGTCGACGGCGAGCAGGTCGGCGGCGCTCACGTCGACGTCCTCGCGGAGCCGGTCCTTCTGGTGGGGCCGTTCGCCGAGGACCTTGTCGAAGGACTCCATGGCGATCGGGACGAGGTCGGGGTGCGCGACCCAGGAGCCGTCGAAGCCGTCCCCGGCCTCGCGGTCCTTGTCGGCCCGGACCTTCTCGAAGGCCACCTTGTTGACCTCGGGGTCCCGGCGGGAGGGGATGAACGCCGCCATGCCGCCGATCGCGTGCGCGCCGCGCTTGTGGCAGGTGCGGACGAGGAGTTCCGTGTACGCGCGCATGAACGGGGCCGTCATGGTGACCGCGTTGCGGTCCGGCAGGACGAACCTGGCGCCGCCGTCACGGAAGTTCTTGATGATGGAGAACAGGTAGTCCCAGCGGCCCGCGTTCAGGCCCGAGGCGTGGTCGCGCAGTTCGTAGAGGATCTCGTCCATCTCGTACGCGGCCGTGATCGTCTCGATCAGGACGGTCGCGCGGACGGTGCCCTGCGGGATGCCCAGGTGGTCCTGCGCGAAGACGAACACGTCGTTCCAGAGGCGGGCCTCCAGGTGGGACTCGGTCTTCGGGAGGTAGAAGTACGGGCCCTTGCCCAGCTCCAGCAGGCGCTTGGCGTTGTGGAAGAAGTACAGGCCGAAGTCGACCAGGGCGCCGGGGACGGGGCGGCCGTCGGCCGTCAGGTGCCGCTCGTCCAGGTGCCAGCCGCGCGGGCGCATCACGGCGGTGGCCAGCTCGTCGTCGGGGCGCAGGGCGTAAGACTTGCCGGTGCGCCCGTCGGTGAAGTCGATGGTCCGGTTGAAGGCGGCCGTCATGTTGAGCTGGCCGAGGACGACGTTCTCCCAGGTCGGGGCCGAGGCGTCCTCGAAGTCGGCGAGCCAGATCCGGGCGCCCGAGTTCAGCGCGTTGACGGTCATCTTGCGGTCGGTGGGGCCGGTGATCTCGACCCGGCGGTCCTCCAGCGCGGGCGGGGCGGGGGCCACCCGCCAGGAGTCGTCGGCGCGGATCGCGGCGGTCTCCGGGAGGAAGTCGAGGGTTCCGGCGCGGGCGATCTCCGCGCGGCGCTCCACGCGGCGGGCCAGCAGTTCGTCGCGGCGGGGCGTGAACCGCCGGTGCAGTTCGGCCACGAAGGCGAGCGCGGCGTCGGTCAGGACCTCGTCCTGCCGGGGCAGGGGCTCGGCGTCGACGATGGCCAGCGGGGAGGGCGCTGGTGCGGACATGAGCGGTCACTTCCTTCAGCGGTGGCACCGGGTGCCGATGGGACATATCGGATGGAAGTGCCCGGCGTGCGGCCGGACTCTTCTGTTGAATGGATAGTAGTTTCCTCATTGTGGAACTTCAATGTCGGGGTGGCGCCGGGATCGCCCGCGTCGGGGCATGGCGGCGCGCGACGGGGCGGGTCGTGCCCCGTCGGCCCGTCCGGCTGCGTGCCTCGCTTCCGGCGGGTGGCGCGCCTCGCGTCCGGTGGAGCGCCCTTCGCCCGGGGGGCGCGCTCCCCGAACCGGCGGTGACGTCCCCGCCGGGCGACGCCCGCCCCCGCCCGGCGGCGGTCTCCGCTTCGGATGGCGCCCGTGCCCGCCCGAACGGCCGCCACCCGCCCGCCGGTCGTCGTACGGGGGCGTCCGCCCGGATCCGCGCGGACACCTGCCCGCACGGAAGAACCCGCCCCGCACCGAGTGCGCCGACCCCGCCGACCGGCGCGGCCCGGCCGGGCGCGCGCCGAAGCCGGGAACCGGCCGCCGCCGGCCCGCCGGCTCCCGCCCCGTCCTCAGTCCAGGCGCTCCAGATCGGCCTCCGTGTCGATGTCGAACGGCCGGGCCACGTCCCCGCACTCCACAAGGGTGATCCCCGCCCCGTGCGCCCGCAGATAGGCGCGCGCCCCCCGGTCCCCGGTGGCGGTCGCCGCCACCCCCGCCCAGTGGTCCGCGCCCAGCAGGACGGGATGCCCGCGCTCCCCGGCGTACGCCGCCGCGGCGAGCGTCGTCCGGTCCCGGTGGGCGGCGAGCACCCGGGCCATCGCCCCCGCGCCGATGCCCGGCTGGTCCACCAGGGCGACCAGCGCCCCCTCCACCCCCGTCCCGGGCAGCGAGGCGAGCCCGGCGCGCAGTGAGGAGCCCATGCCCCGCTCCCAGCCGGGGTTGTCCACGAGGACGCATCCGCCGAGCGCCGCCCGCGCCCTCACCTCCTCGGCGTGCGCCCCCAGGACGATGTGCACGCGGGCGCATCCCGCCCCGCGCAGCGCGTCGGCGGCGTGCTCGACGAGGGGGCGCCCGTGGTGCCGGAGCAGGGCCTTCGGCCGTCCGCCGAGTCGGTGCCCGCCCCCGGCGGCGAGGAGCAGTCCGGCCACCAGGCCAGTGGTCTCGTTCATGGCTCCTGCATACCTGAGCGCCCGTCAAGCGCCCGGCGTACGCCGGTACACGAGGGACTGAATTTCGGTCCCCATGGTGGCGCCCCTGGCACTGAGTGGCGTTTACTTGCCCGCACCTCCGGGTGCCCGACCAGCTACCGAAGGTGCTCAGCACGTTCACCACTTAAGGGGCGCACGACGGAGTGCGATGGGGAGGGCTGTGTTGCGGAGCTTGGGGCAGAGACATGTGGCGCTCGGTGACGAGGACGTGAGGGTGGCCGCGCTGCGCGGTGCCGTGGCGCGCTTGCGCAGACGGCTCGCGGTGCATCCGGCCGAGTTCTCGGACCGGGCCATCGCCGAGGAGGAGTTGGCGGACCTGGCCGCGCTGACGGCGCGCGGAGTGCCGGACGTACGGCTGCTGCACCGCTCGTTGCTGCTGGTGGCCGGGGCGATCGGCTCCGTCAGCGCGCTGTCGTCGGAGCTGACGGAGGTGCGTCTCGCGGTGGAGCTGTTCGAGGGGCCGCGGGGGCGGTGAGCCGCGGGCGCGGCGCGCCCCGGCCGATGCGGTGCCGCGGGGGGCGGCGCGCGTCCGGCCGGTGGTGTGCGCCGTGTGCGCGGGGCGCCCCCGGGCGGCCCGGGAAACCGTGGAAACGGGTGCGCGTCCCCGCTGGGGGCGCGCACCGCCGTGTGGGGGCGCGCGTCGCCCCGGGCGGGTGTGCGGGTCCGTGCGACGTGCGCGCCCGCCGTGACACTTTCCGGCCCCACCGTGACCCTTTCCGTCCCGGGCGGGTCGCGGTCCCGGCGGCTTCCGGTGGCGCGGCCTCAGACCGCCGGGTTCGCCTGGGAGTTCAGCAGGGACTCCGACAGTTCCTCCGCCACCTGCTGGAGCAGGGGCACGATCCGGTCGGTCGCGGCCACGGTGACCCGTCCGGCCGGACCGGAGATCGAGATGGCGGCTGCGGTGGGGGAGTTGGGAACGGGGACGGCCAGGCAGCGCACCCCGATCTCCTGCTCGTTGTCGTCGATGGCGTAGCCCTGGCGGCGCACTTCCTCCAGGGCCGCGAGGAAGCCGTCCGGAGTGGTGATCGTCTTCTCGGTCGCGGCCGGCATGCCGGTGCGGTGCAGCAGGGCGCGCACCTCGTCCGCCGGGAAGTCCGCGAGCAGGGCCTTGCCGACGCCCGTGGAGTGCGGCAGGACGCGCCGCCCGACCTCGGTGAACATCCGCATCGAGTGCTTGGACGGCACCTGGGCCACATAGACGATCTCGTCGCCGTCCAGCAGGGCCATGTTCGCCGTCTCGCCGGTCTCCTCCACCAGCCGGGCCAGATGGGGGCGCGCCCAGGTGCCGAGCAGCCGGGAGGCGGACTCCCCGAGCCGGATCAGGCGCGGCCCGAGCGCGTACCGCCGGTTCGGCTGCTGGCGCACGTATCCGCAGGCCACCAGGGTGCGCATCAGCCGGTGGATGGTGGGCAGCGGCAGGCCGCTGCTGGCGGACAGCTCGCTGAGGCCGACCTCGCCGCCCGTGTCCGCCATCCGTTCGAGCAGGTCGAAGGCGCGCTCCAGGGACTGGACGCCGCCTGTGGCGGCCCTGGCGGAGTCGGTGCTGCTGGCCCTGGACGTCGGCACGGCGCGTTCCTTTCGAGGCTGGCGGAAAGGCTGAGCCTACCCGCGGCCGGTCGACCCCCCGCTCGCACAGGGGCGCATTCTGCTTCCCGAAAGCATAATTCCGCTCTGAGGAAATGACTACCGAGGCGGCATCGGCTCCGGCCGGAGTGCGCCCCCTTGACGGTGCGATGAAGGGGCGGGAAGACTTCTTCAACAGAACGTTGAAACCCGTGGTGCGGCAGGGAGTGACGAGCACGACGGCCCCCTGTTCTCGCGCCGCCGACCAGACGGCCGGCCGACCGGTGGACCCGCCGGCCGGCGGACCGTCGGCGAGGAGGGGGACCGGTGACCGGAGCCGATCTGGTGCTGCGCTCGACCCGCGTCGTCACCCCCGACGGCACGCGCGCCGCGTCCGTCGCCGTGACCGGCGGGACCATCTCGGCCGTCCTCGCCCACGACGCCCCCGTACCGCGGGGCGCCCGGCTGGAGGACGTCGGGGACCTCGCCGTGCTGCCCGGACTGGTCGACACCCACGTCCATGTGAACGAACCGGGCCGTACCGAGTGGGAGGGCTTTCGGACCGCCACCCGCGCGGCGGCGGCCGGCGGCATCACCACGCTCGTCGACATGCCCCTGAACTCCCTCCCGCCCACCACGACCGTCCGGCACCTGCGGACCAAGCGGACCGCCGCCGCGGGCGCCGTCCACGTCGACGTGGGCTTCTGGGGCGGCGCCCTCCCGGACAACGCCGCGGACCTGCGTCCGCTGCACGAGGCCGGGGTGTTCGGCTTCAAGTCCTTCCTGTCGCCGTCCGGCGTCGACGAGTTCCCCCACCTCGACCGGGCCGGGCTCGACCGGACGATGGCCCGGATCGCCGCCTTCGACGGCCTGCTGATCGTGCACGCGGAGGACCCCGGCCGCCTCGCCGCGGCGCCCCGGCCGGACGGCCCCTCGTACGCGCGCTTCCTGGCCAGCCGCCCCCGGGAGGCCGAGGCCACCGCCGTCGCGGCCCTGATCGACGCGGCCCGGCGGCACGGCACCCGCGTCCACCTCCTCCACCTCTCCTCCGGCGACGCCCTGCCGCCGATCGCACGGGCCCGGGCGGAGGGCGTCCGCCTCACCGTGGAGACCTGCCCGCACTACCTCACCCTCACCGCCGAGGAGGTCCCCGACGGAGCCGCCGAGTTCAAGTGCTGCCCGCCCATCCGCGAGGCCGCCAACCGCGAACCGCTCTGGCGGGCCCTGGCCGACGGCACCATCGACTGCGTGGTCACCGACCACTCACCGGCCACCGCCGACCTGAAGACCGGTGACTTCGCCACCGCCTGGGGCGGCGTCTCCGGACTCCAGCTCAGCCTCTCCGCCGTCTGGACCGAGGCCCGGCGGCGCGGACACACCCTGGACGACGTCGTCCGCTGGATGTCGGCGCACACCGCCCGGCTCGCCGGGCTCGACGCCCGCAAGGGCGCCATCGCCCCCGGCCGCGACGCCGACTTCGCCGTCCTCGACCCCGACGGCACGTTCACCGTCGACCCGGCCCGCCTCCACCACCGCAACCCGGTCACCGCCTACGCGGGCCGCACCCTCTCCGGCGTGGTCCGGTCCACCTGGCTGCGGGGCCGGCGGGTCATGGCGGACGGCGTCCCCGGCGCGCCCCGGGGACGGCTCCTGACCCGGCCCCTGCCCCGGCGCGGTCCGGCCGACCGCCGGGACCCTCCGCGCGGCGCGGCCCGTCCTTCCGAAAGGAGCCCGTGATCACCGTGACGGCCCAGCAGGACCCCCCGCCGTACCGCTTCACCGGAGCGGCGGCCCCCTACGCGGGCGGCGACCCGTACGCCGACCACCGCGCCGCCGACCTCCCCTTCACCCGGTACACCGACCTCGCCGACCGGCGGCTCGGCGCCGGGGTCGTCGCCGCCAACGACGAGTTCTTCGCCCCGCGCGAGAACCTGCTGGTGCCCGGGCCCGCCGAGTTCCACCCCGGGGACTTCGGCCACAAGGGGAAGGTCATGGACGGCTGGGAGACCCGCCGCCGCCGGGGCGCCTCGGCCGGGCGGCCCGGACCGGAGGAGGACGAGCACGACTGGGCGTTGGTCCGCCTGGGCGCGCCCGGGGTGATCCACGGCGTGGTCGTCGACACCGCGCACTTCCGCGGCAACCACCCGCGGGCCGTCTCCGTCGAGGCCACCGCCGTGCCCGGCTCGCCCTCGCCCGGCGAACTGCTCGCCGCCGACGTGCGGTGGACCGCGCTGGTCCCGCGCACCGAGGTCGGCGGGCACGCCGCCAACGGCTTCGCGGTCGCCGACCGGCGGCGCTTCACCCATGTGCGGCTGCGGCAGTACCCCGACGGGGGAATCGCCCGCCTGCGCGTGCACGGCGAGGTCGTCCCGGACCCCGCGTGGCTGGCGGCGCTCGGCGGCTTCGACGTGGTCGCCCTGGAGCACGGGGGCCGGGTCGAGGACGCCTCGGACCGCTTCTACTCCCCGCCCGGCAACACCATCATGCCGGGCCGCTCCCGGCGGATGGACGACGGCTGGGAGACCCGGCGCCGCCGCGACCGGGGCCACGACTGGATCACCTACCGGCTGGCCGAGCGCGCCCGCCTCACCGCCCTGGAGATCGACACGGCCTGTCTGAAGGGCAACGCGGCGGGCTGGGCGTCGGTGTCGGTCAGGGACGACGGCGACGCGGGGGACGGCGGCGGGCACCAGGGGGAGGACGGCGGGCACGCGCGCGAGGACGGCGGGCGCGCGGGCGAGGGGGCGGGGGACCACCCGGGTGCGAGGAGCGGTGGCGCGTGGCGGGAGGTCCTGCCCCGCACCCGTCTCCAGCCCGACACCAACCACCGCTTCGCGCTCCCGGCGGCCGTCGTCGGCACCCACGCCCGGCTGGACGTCTACCCCGACGGCGGAATCTCCCGGCTCCGCCTCTTCGGCACCCTGACCGATGACGGCGCCGCCCGCCTCCGGGCCCGCCACCAGCGGCCGCACGGCTGACGGCTACACCGGGGCCGTCCCGGGGCGGGCGCGGCGGCCCCCGGACGGGCGGGGGCCGCCGCGCCCGCCGGGTTTCACGCGGCAGCGGGGCCGGTACCGGTGAGCGCGGACCCCTCCGCACGCCACCGCACGAAAGGCGCAACGCCATGGGCAAGCTCGTCGTGACCACCTTCCTCACCCTCGACGGCGTCTACCAGGGGCCGGGCGGCCCCGAGGAGGACCCCAGGGACGGCTTCACCCAGGGCGGCTGGAGCGTCCCGTACGGGGACGAGGACTTCGGGCGGTTCGTCACCGACGTGTTCGGCCGGGCGGGTGCCTTCCTCCTCGGCCGCCGCACCTACGACATCTTCGCCGGGTACTGGCCGCACGTGACCGACCCCGCCGACCCGATCGCCGCCCGGCTGAACGGGCTGCCCAAGTACGTCGTCTCCAGCACCCTGGCCGACCCGCGGTGGACGGGCACCACCGTGCTCGGCGGCGACCTCGCCGGGGAGGTCACCGCCCTCACGGCCCGCACCGACGGCGAGGTCCAGGTGCACGGCAGCGGCGCCCTCGCCCGGTCCCTGCTGGACCTCGGCCTCGTCGACACCGTCCACCTGCTGACCTTCCCGGTCGTGCTCGGCGCCGGGCGGCGGCTGTTCCCCGAGGGCACCGCGCCGACCGCCTTCCGGCACACCGGCGGCGGTGTCACGGGCGCGGGGGTCTCCATCCGGACGTACGAGGTGGCCGGACGCCCGGAGTACGGCTCGTACTGACCCGCCGCCCCCGCGCGGGGCGACGCGGCGCCACGAAGGCCGCGGGGCGCGGAGTGCCGGGCCCGGAGTGCTGGACGCGGAGTGCCGGGCCCGGAGTCCGCCTCCGTCCCGGTCCGCCGTCCCGTTCGCTCCCCGGCGGTGGAGCCGGGCGTGCCCGCGACGGTCCCGGTCCGGCCCCCGCCGGACCGTCCGGGCACGGACGCGCGACCGACACGAGGGGCTCGGGGCCCCGTGGAGCCGCCTTCCCGCCCGGCCGCTGATGGCCCCGTACGGCGCCGACGCCGGGCACGGAGCCACTGACCGGCTTCGGTCCGGGCGGTGACCGGCCGCTGCGGCTCCTCCAGCCGCGCGGGGGCGCCCCAGAGGGGGGCGAGCTCGTTGCGGGCTTCCCCCTGAGCAGGATCTGCGGCCTGCTCGAACTGCCCGGCCGCCTCGCGCAGTTCCTCCGCGGCCGCCCGCCCGGCATCCGGGCCTTCGGGAGCGGCCGGGGCCGCGGCGAGCGGTGCGAGCGCGGCGGTGGGCTGCCCGGCCAGGACTGCGCGGACGGCCTGGCGGATCGCGTCTAGGGGGAACCCCTGCCCGGCAGGCGGCCCTTGCCGATGGTGCGCCGCGCGGGGATCCCGGCGTGGGGGAACTCCTCCTCCGCGGGCTCGGCCAGTGCGGGTCGGATCTGCCGCACCGTCTGCGGAGGCCGATCTGCGGCGCACCGGTAACAGTGGAGAAGACCGGGAGGGCATCCTGGACCAGCGGCCCGACATCGCTACGGCCGTCGCTCCGCAACTGCCCCACCACGTCCGCGCTGTATCGCCTTCCACCCCGAGAGCAGCCGAGGCGCCCGCGTCCTGCCCCTGATCCGGGCGGCCGAGCCCCGCCCTGCGTGGTCCCCGCGCACGCGGAGTTGCCGAAGAGGTACCGGAAAGGGCTTCGCCACCCTGCGCGCGGCCATGCACCCGTGCCGCCACCACCGACAGGGCGCAACTAGCCTGACCCCGCCCACACATGACGGGACGAGCAGCACCGCCCATGGGCGCGGGTCAGCACCCGTATGATCCACGGGACCCGAAACCACGAGCGGAGGGCGGCCCGTTATGCCTCAAAGGTCGAAGTCAGGTAAAGCGAGTAAAATCCGCCCTCGGCCAGAGTAAAATCTCTGGTCAACTCCTGTGATCCCCGCGCACGCGGGGGTGGTCCCGACCAGTGCCACCACTCGGTCCGGTAGTTGATGTGATCCCCGCGCACGCGGGGGTGGTCCCCCTCCCGCGAGGGAGGGAGCGCCTTGTGCGAGGGTGCCGAGTGATCCCCGCGCGCGCGGGGGTGGTCCCCGCCTCGGCGGTTACCACCCGTCCGCGGTGACGTGATCCCCGCGCAAGCGGGGGTGGTCCCCAGAGGGTGAAGACGCTGCCGAAGCCGGTTGCGTGATCCCCGCGCACGCGGGGGTGGTCCTCGGTCGAAGGGCGACCAGGGCCCCGAGTCGTGGTGATCCCCGCGCACGCGGGGGTGGTCCCCGGGCCCGATTCGGCTCAGGAATCGGGCCCGAGTGATCCCTGCGCACGCGGGGGTGGTCCCGGCTGGCCCGGGCCACCGGCTGGCCGCCGTTCGTGTTCCCCGCGCACGCGGGGGTGGTCCTCCCTCCGGGCTGTGGCGCAGGCCCTGCTGGAGTACCGCAGCAGCGTCCTCGGGCGCCTTGGGGCCGGTAGGCGTGTTGGGAGGGCCGGAGACCTCCGTCCTGCCCAGCGACGGCGCTCGGGCCCGGAAGACGGTGAGTGGCTGTTCCGCTGCCTGGTTCGCCGCCGGGGAAAGGAGGACGGGGTCCATCTCCCCGACCATGGCTGCGGCAGCGGGGTTCCTGTTCGTCAACACCGAGCACGGGAGGGCCGCTTCACGGGGACGGACGCCCCGACCCGGCCCGGCTTCCGGATGCCGTCCCGAACCCGCGTCCCGTCGCCGCCGCCGTCGGGCCGGGGGGTGTGCGGGGCGGCCGGTCCACGCACGTCATGATGAGCGCATGCGATTCCGACTCCCCTCACGGGCCGCGCGGTCCGGCGTCCTGGCGGCGCTCGTCCCCGCCCTGCTCGTGGGCGGCTGCTCCGTCTCCCCGGACCCCGACGGGACCGCCGCGCGCCCCGCGGAGACCGGCGCCGTCGGCCGTGTCTGCTACGGCGACCTGCCCGCCCAGGCGCACGACACCCTGCGCCTGATCGAGCGGGGCGGCCCCTACCCGTACTCCCAGGACGGGACCGTCTTCCGGAACCGGGAGGGCGTCCTGCCCGGCCACGCCGTGGGCTACTACCACGAGTACACGGTGCGCACCCCCGGTTCCCGCACCCGCGGAGCGCGCCGCGTCGTCACCGGCGACGGGCACCGGGAGGAGTACTACACCGCCGACCACTACACCTCGTTCGCCCGCGTCGACCGGAGCTGCTGAGGCCGGGCTCCGGACGCGGTGCCGGGGGCCGCGTCCGGGGCGGGGCGTGTTTGGGGCGGGGCCCGGCGAGGGGCCCGCCGTCACTCCGGCGGACGGCTCTCGGCGGCCACGAACAGCGCGAGGGCCAGCACGATCAGGGCCGCGCTCGCGTAGATCTCGTAGCCCTCCAGGAAGCCCAGGCGGTGCACGAGCCCCCAGTTCCAGTCGGTGAACCGGCTCACCAGGCCCGCCACTCCCTGCACCAGGGCGAGGGCTCCGACGATCTCCAGCAGTCTCTTCATGCCCCGACCCTCGCCCCCCGGTCCCCGCCCGCGCATCGGCCACGGGGCCGGTCCCGTCCGACCGAAGCAGCCGATGACCGCGGTCCCCGCCGCCGAAAGTATCCGGACCCCCGACTTCGGTCTCCATCTCCCCGCCACGGCGCCGGTGGCTCCCCGGGCCTGCGTAGATTTGCGAACCGTGAGCGAAGACAGGCCGGCGCGGATCACCCCGGCGTTCCCAGGGCGCCGCTGGCTGCTGCCGTCGGCGCTGGTCGAGCAACTCGACCCGGAGCCGTCCGGGCGGCGCCCGCGCCGCACCGCCCGTGACTGGCTCGTCGACTTCAGCTGCTTCCTGCTCGCCGTGCTGCTCGGCGTGCTGAACCTGGAGACGTTGCGCCGGGAGCCCGGCCTCGGGCAGGGCCTGAGCGCCGCCGACCAGGTGATCGGCGCCCTCGCCTGCGCCGCCGTCTGGCTGCGGCGCCGCTGGCCGGTCGGGCTCGCGGTGGTGATGGTGCCCGTCGGGCTCGTCTCCGTCGTCGCCGCCGGGACCACCCTCGTCGCCGTCTTCACGGTGGCCGTGCACCGGCCCTTCCGCTACGTGGCCTGGATCGCGGGCACCGTCATCGCCGTGCAGCCCCTCTTCTACCTGTGGCGCCCCGACCCCGACCTGCCCTACCTCGGCTCGGTCTTCTTCAGCGCACTGCTGATCACCGCCGTCGCGGGCTGGGGCATGCTGGCCCGCTCCAAGCGGCAACTGCTGCTCAGCCTGCGGGACCGGGCCCGGCGCGCCGAGACCGAGGCCCGGCTGCGGGCCGAACAGGCCCAGCGGCTCGCCCGGGAGGCCATCGCCCGGGAGATGCACGACGTGCTCGCCCACCGGCTGACCCTGCTCAGCGTGCACGCGGGCGCCCTGGAATTCCGGCCCGACGCCTCCCGGGAGGAGGTGGCGCGGGCGGCGGGCGTCATCCGGGAGAGCGCGCACGAGGCCCTCCAGGACCTGCGCGAGATCATCGGCGTCCTGCGGGCCGGCGACCCCGACGACGCCGGACGTCCCCAGCCGACCCTGGACGCCCTCGGCACGCTGGTCGACGAGTGCCGGGAGGCGGGCATGCGGGTCGCCTCCGCCGGGCGGGTCACCGAACCCGGCGCCCTCCCCGCCTCCGTGGGCCGCACCGTCTACCGCATCGCCCAGGAGGCGCTCACCAACGCCCGCAAGCACGCCCCCGGCACCGAGGTCACCGTGACGGTCACCGGAGCGCCGGGCGAGGGGCTGGACGTGACGGTGCGCAACACGCCGCCGACGGGCGCGGTCCCCGCCGTCCCCGGCTCCGGGCAGGGCCTCATCGGCCTGACCGAACGCGCCACCCTGGCCGGGGGCACCCTCCGCCACGGCCCCACCCCCGACGGCGGCTTCGAGGTCGCGGCGCACCTGCCCTGGACGGACCGACGGGCCGACGGACCGACGGGACGCGGGACGGGGCGGGGGAACGGGACGTGAGTGAGGGGTGGTGGCGGCCGGGAGCGGGCCCGGGGCGGGGCGGGGCGGAGGGGCGTTGCGGTACGGCGTGGCGGCGGGGGAGGGGCGGCGGGGGCGTCCCACGGTCCGCCGTGGCCCGCGGGCCACGTTCCGCCGGGACGGCCCGGCCGACCCGCCCCCCTCGCGCCTGTCCGCCCCCTCGCGCCTGTCCGCCCGGCCGACGTGTCCGTCCGCCCGACGTGACCGTCCTTCCGGTCCTTCCGCTCGGTGCGCCCGGTCCTCTCCGCCCGCTCGGGGCACCGTTGCCCGACCGGCCGACTGACCGGCGGCCCCGGCCTCGTCACGGCCCGGCGCACAGCCCGCACTTGGGCCGGTGCTCGCGCGCGTGGTGGCCCGCGGTGCCCCGGCGCCCTGGTGCCCGGCGTGCGCCGGCCTGCCGCTCCCGCGCCGTCGCGCCGACCGCACGGCCCGGTCCGGGGGCGTTGCCGGGCCCGCGCGGTCGGTCCGGGGGCGGTCGGTCCACCCGATCCGCCGGGCCACGTACCTGACCGGCCATCGGCCATCCGGCCCGCTCGGCTCTCTCCGACCTCGGCCGATCCTGACCCCGGTGCCCGGTGCCCGGTGCCCGGTGCCCGGTGCCCGGTGCCCGGTGCCCGGTTCGGCACCGTCCCGTCCACCGGGCCGCCTCGCGGTGCCGACCGTTCCCGTCGACCGGAGCGCCGCCCCCGTCCCGCCGAGCGGGCCGGCCGTCCCGGCCATCCCGCCAACCGCCCTCCGCCCGCCGTGATTACGGTGGGGCCATGAACGCGATCAGACTCCTGCTCGTCGACGACGACCCCCTCGTGCGGGCCGGGCTGTCCTTCATGCTGGGCGGTGCCGACGACATCGAGGTGGTCGGGGAGGCCGCCGACGGCCACGAGGTCGGGGCGCTCGTCGACCGCACCCGGCCCGACGTGGTCCTCATGGACATCCGCATGCCGGCGGTGGACGGACTGACCGCAACCGAACGGCTGCGGGGGCGTGCGGACGCGCCGCAGGTGATCGTGCTCACCACCTTCCACGCCGACGAGCAGGTGCTGCGCGCCCTGCGTGCCGGAGCCGCCGGGTTCGTCCTCAAGGACACCCCGCCCGCCGAGATCATCGAGGCGGTGCGCCGGGTCGCGGCCGGGGACCCCGTGCTGTCGCCCGCCGTGACCCGACGGCTGATGGAGCGGGTGGCCGGGAGCGCGGCCGACACCCGCCGCGAGCGCGCCCGTGAGCGCATCACCGCGCTCAACGAGCGCGAGCGCGAGGTCGCGGTTGCGGTCGGCCGGGGACTCGCCAACGCCGGGATCGCGGGCGAGCTGTTCATGAGCGTCGCCACGGTGAAGACCCATGTCTCCCGCGTCCTGGCCAAGCTCGGCCTGGACAACCGCGTCCAGATCGCCCTCCTCGTCCACGACGCCGGTCTCCTCGACGGCACCCCGCACGACGAGGGCCCGCACGGCACCGCCCGCTGACGACGAGGACGTACGGCGGGCGCTCCCGGGGGCGGGACGGACCGGCACGGGGACCCGCCCCGGGCCGACCGGGCCCGCCCCCGGACCGCCCCGCCTCCCATCCCCGGGCCGGCCGGGCCCGCCCCGCTTCGGCGGGCCCCTGCCGCGCGTCCCGGGTCAGACCCCCGCCCGTTCCTCCCCGGACGGTGGTGCCGCCGCTCCCGCCCGCTCCAGTCCGCAGCTCCCGTCCGCGCAGGACCGGCGCAGACGACCGGCCGAGACGGTCTCGACGAGGCCGAGGGCCCAGCACATCGGGCAGCCGCGCAGCGCGACCACGCCGACCGGCACGAGCAGCAGGCTCACCGGGCCGACGGCGGGCAGCAGCGCCAGCCCGCCGGCGAGCGCGCCGAACCCGAGGGCGCCACGGGCCAGATGACGCGGCACCGAGGCACTTCCGAAGCCGCCGGACGCCGGACGCCCGGCGCGGAACCGCCCGGCGCGGAACCGCCCGGCGCGGGACCGCCGCTCGCGGGACCCGGCGGCGCGGGCCGGGGCGGGACGGAACGTGGCGGTCCGGAACGTGGCGGTGCGGGACCCGGACGTACCGGGCCGGGCGGTGCCGTCCGCCGGGCCGCGTTCAGATGCCGTCACCGGTTCCTCCCCTCCCGGCGGGCTCCTCGCCCAGCGTCTCCCGCACCGTCCGCCGCGCCCGGTGCAGCCGGGACTTCATCGCGGCGGTGCTGAGCCCGAGCCGGTCCGCGACCGTCCGGCCGGGCAGGCCCTGGACGTCCCGCATGACCAGCACGCGCCGCTGGTCGTCGGGGAGGGCGGCGACGGCGTCGGCGACCCGTTCCGCCTCCAGCCGCAGCAGGACGTCCTCCTCGGCGGAGGGCGCGGTGCCTCCGGCGGCACCGGGCTCCGCGGACGGCCCGCGCGGGCGCAGCGCCCGGGCCCGGCGCAGGCACTCGTTGCGGACGATCCGGAACATCCACGAGGCCAGCGCCCCGGAGGCGCGCAGCATGCCGATCTTCCGGTAGAGGATGATCAACGCCTCCTGCGCGGCGTCCTCGGCGTCCTGCGGGGTGGCGCACAGCGAGCGCGCGAACCGGTGGACATGCGGGTAGGAGCCGTGGACGAGGGTGGCCAGCGCCTCGGAGTCGCCGCCCTGCGCCGCGGTGACCAGGGGCGCGTCGGGCCAGGTGCGGTCAGCCACGCCGCCGCCCCCGGCGGCGCAGCAGGGTGACGGCGCACGCGCACAGCAGCAGCGCGGCCGCCACCGCGGTGATGACGGCGGTGGTGGTGCTCATGGGTCCTCCCCAGGGGACACGGGACGGACGCGGTTCGTCCGTTCCCCCATGAGAGGCATCGGGACATGGAAAGGATTCGGCCCACTCGCCACGGTCCTCCCGTTCGCCGTTCGCCGTTCGCCGCCCCCCCGTCGTCACCGTCCGCTGCCGCTGCCGCCGTCCCGTTCGCCGTCACCGTCCCCCCGTCCGCCGCCGTCCCGCCCTCCGCAGACCTCCCGGCCCGCCGGACAGCGCCGTAGGACACGGCCCGGGGCGCGGACCGCTCCGGCAGGGAGCCGGACGCGCCGGACACCGACCGCCGGACCGTGCCCCCGGATGCCGCGAGGTGTCACCGGACAACCGCGAGGCACCCACGGGCGCCGCAGGGCACCCACGGGCGCCGCAGGGCACCCACGGGCGCCGCAGGGCACCCACGGGCGTCGCGAAGCCTCCCGGGCCGCGGGACCGGACGCCCCGCCGTACACCGTCGCGGGACACCACCCCGCCCGCACGACCGGGCCCGCCGTGACCGTACGACCGGGCCCGCCGCGCCCGCCCCGGGGCTCCGCCCGGCCCACGCCCGGCGCCCATGCGCCCCGGCGCTCAGCCGCGTAACGCCGCTCCCGCCGCCCCCGGCACCTCCGCCAGCCGTACCGGCCTGCGTTCGCGCCGCGACACCTCGCACGCCTCCGCGATCCGGAGGGCCTGGAGCGCCGCGTGTCCGTCGCACGGGTTGTCCCGCTCGCCCCGCACCAGCTCCACGAACGCGGTCAGCTCCGCCTCGTACGCCGGGCCGAAGCGCTCCAGGAACCCCGTCCACGGCTTGTCCGCCGCCGGGGGCCCGGTCGGTTCGGTCGACGCGATCGGCGTGCGGTCGTCCAGACCCACGACGATCTGGTCCAGCTCCCCGGCCAGCTCCATGCGGACGTCGTACCCCGCCCCGTGCAGCCGGGTCGCGGTGACCGTCGCCAGCGTGCCGTCGTCCAGGGTCAGCAGCGCCGCCCCGGTGTCCACGTCGTCCGATTCCCGGAACATCCCCGGCCCGCCGTCGGACCCGGCGGCGTACACGTCGGTGACCTCCCGCCCCGTGATCCAGCGCAGGACGTCGAAGTCGTGGATCAGGGTGTCCCGGAAGAGGCCGCCGGACTGGGCCAGGTAGGCGGGCGGCGGCGGTGCCTGGTCGCTGGTGACCGCGCGCACGGTGTGCAGCCGGCCGAGCCGCCCCGACCGCACCGCCTCCCGCGCCCCCGCGTAGCCGCTGTCGAAGCGCCGCTGGAAGCCCATCTGCAGGATCGTGCCGGCGGCGGCCACCTCGCCGAGGGCGTGCAGCGTGCCCGCCAGGTCGGCCGCGACGGGCTTCTCGCAGAACACCGGCAGCCCCGAGCGCGCCGCCCGCCCGATCAGCTCGGCGTGGGCCGAGGTGGCCGTCGTGATCACCACCGCGTCGACGCCCCAGTGGAAGATCTCGTCCACGCCCGGTGCCGCCGTCTCGCCCAGGCGGTGCGCCAGCTCCTGCGCGCGCGCCCGGTCGGCGTCGGTCAGGATCAGGGACCCGACGTCGCGGTGACGGCTGAGCGTGTTGGCGTGGACGGTGCCGATCCGGCCCGTACCGATGACCCCGATGCGCATGGAAACAAAGTGGGCTCACAGCCCGGCCGCTGTCAATGTGTATGTCCGGACAACCGGACTGCACGACTTCCCGTCAACAGGGCGTGGGGCTACGCTCGGCGGGTGCCGAAACCAACCGTGGACCCGACGGACGCGCTCGACCTCCGAGTGGACCGCAGCAGTCCGGTCCCGCTGTACTTCCAGCTCGCGCAGCAGCTGGAGGCGGCGATCGAACACGGCGCCCTGACCCCCGGCAGTCTCCTGGGCAACGAGATCGACCTGGCCGCGCGGCTCGGCCTGTCCCGCCCCACCGTCCGCCAGGCGATCCAGTCCCTCGTCGACAAGGGCCTCCTGGTGCGCCGCCGGGGCGTCGGCACCCAGGTGGTGCACAGCCAGGTCAAGCGCCCGCTGGAGCTGAGCAGCCTCTACGACGACCTGGCCGCCGCCGGCCGCCGCCCCTCCACGAACGTGCTGGTCAACACCGTCGTCGACGCCACCGTCGAGGTCGCCGCTGCCCTGGGGGTCCCCGAGGGCGGCGATGTGCACCGCCTGGAACGGCTGCGCCTGGCGCACGGCGAACCGGTCGCCTACCTCTGCAACCACCTGCCCCCCGGCCTCCTCGACCTGGACACCGGGCAACTGCGCGCCACCGGCCTCTACCGCCTGCTGCGCGGCGCCGGGATCACCCTGCACAGCGCCCGCCAGTCCATCGGCGCCCGCGCCGCCGCCCCGGCCGAGGCCGAGCGGCTGGACGAACCGGAGGGCGCCCCCCTGCTCACCATGCGGCGCACCACCTACGACGACACCGGACGCGCCGTCGAGTTCGGCACGCACCTGTACCGGCCCTCCCGCTACTCCTTCGAGTTCCAGCTCCTCGTACGGCCCTGACCCGCCCGTCCGCCAGAGCCCGGTCCCGCCCCGCCCCGGCTCCCGGCCCCGGTCTCCGGCTCCTGGCTCCCGGGTCCGGGTCCGGCCCCCGGGCCTCGGTCCCGGACGGCGGCCCCGCGCACCGTGGAGGTTCGTCTCAATGTCCGGACAATATGACCCGTCGGCGCTCCCCTGGGCGGAACCACGGGTTCCGGTAGCGGAGAATGGAGCGTTCGGGATTTCCCGCGACCGGCTCCGCCCGGCACCGGGACCCCACGGCGACCGGGTCCCGGCACCCGGCGGAACAGCACGGCACGGCAAGAAGGGGCGCGGCCTCGTGGCACGTTTTCGGACATGGGTGGGCATCGCACTGGCAGGGGCGCTGACGCTGTCCCTGGCCGGGTGCAGCAGCACCGGCGGCAAGCGCGCCGAGGACGCCCGCAGGGCGGCGGCTGCCCAGGGACGGGCGGCGGTGGACACCCCCCGCTGGACCTTCGCCATGATCACCCACTCGGGCGACGGCGACACCTTCTGGGACATCGTCCAGAGCGGCGCCGAACAGGCGGCCGTCAAGGACAACATCAACTTCCTGTACTCCCACGACGACGAGGCCCAGCAGCAGGCCCAGCTCGTCGACGCGGCCGTCGACAAGAAGGTCGACGGGATCGTCGTCACCCTCGCCAAGCCCGACGCGATGAGGTCCGCCCTCGACCGCGCCCGGAAGGCCGGCATCCCCGTGATCACCGTGAACTCCGGCTCCGAGGAGTCCAGGGAGTTCGGCGCCCTCACGCACATCGGCCAGGACGAGACCATCGCCGGCGAGGCGGTCGGCGAGGAACTCAACGCCCGGGGCCGCGAGCGGGCCCTGTGCATCCTGCACGAACAGGGCAACGTCGGCCACGAGCAGCGCTGCGACGGAGTCGAGAAGACCTTCGACGGCACCCTCCAGCGGCTCTACGTCAACGGCACCAACATGCCCGACACCCAGTCCGCCATCGAGGCCAAGCTCCAGAGCGACCGGGCCGTCGACGCCGTCGTCACCCTCGGCGCGCCCTACGCCGACACCGCCGTCAAGGCCCGCGAGGGCGCGGGCAGCAAGGCCGAGATCGACACCTTCGACCTCAACGCCAAGGTCGTCGCCGGGCTCCGGTCCGGCGCCCTGGGCTTCGCCGTCGACCAGCAGCCCTACCTCCAGGGCTACGAGGCCGTCGACCTGCTCTGGCTGTACAAGTACAACGCGGACGTCCTCGGCGGCGGCCGCCCGGTCCTCACCGGCCCCCAGATCATCACCAAGGACGACGCCGCCGCCCTCGCCGACCACACGGAGCGGGGCACCCGATGAGCGCCCCCGCGCCGGTGCGGGACACCGGGGGGCGGACCGCGCCCCACACCGCCCCGCTGCGCAGGCTGCTGGGCCGCCCCGAGCTGGGCTCGGTCGTCGGCGCCCTCGCCGTCTTCGCCTTCTTCGTGGCCTTCGCCGACGGCTTCCTGCGCCCCGCCAGTCTCGCCACCGTCCTCTACGCCGCCTCCACCATCGGCATCATGGCGGTGCCCGTGGCGCTGCTGATGATCGGCGGCGAGTTCGACCTGTCCGCGGGCGTCCTGGTGACCTCGTCGGCGCTGGTCTCCTCGATGTCCAGCTATCAGATGACCGCCAACGTCTGGGTCGGCGTCGCCGTCTCGCTGCTGGTCACCCTCGCCATCGGAGCCTTCAACGGCCTGATGCTCACCCGCACCGGGCTGCCCAGCTTCATCATCACGCTCGGCACCTTCCTGATGCTGACCGGTGTGAACCTGGGCCTCACCAAGCTCATCGGCGGCACCGTCTCCACCAAGTCCATCGCCGACATGGAGGGCTTCCCCGCCGCCCGCGACGTGTTCGCCTCCACGCTCACCGTCGGCGGCGTCGGCTTCAAGGTCACCATCCTCTGGTGGCTCGCCCTGGTCGCCGTCGCGAGCTGGATCCTGCTGCGCACCCGCGCCGGCAACTGGATCTTCGCCGTCGGCGGCAACAAGGAGGCCGCCCGCGCGGTCGGCGTCCCGGTCACCCGCACCAAGGTCGGCCTCTACATGGGCGTCGGCCTCGGCGCCTGGATCTCCGGTCAGCACCTGCTCTTCTCCTACGACGTCGTCCAGTCCGGCGAGGGCGTCGGCAACGAGCTGATCTACATCATCGCCGCCGTCATCGGCGGCTGCCTGATCACCGGCGGCTACGGCAGCGCCGTCGGCTCGGCGGTCGGCGCCCTCATCTTCGGCATGACCAGCAAGGGCATCGTCTTCGCCGAGTGGAACCCCGACTGGTTCAAGTTCTTCCTCGGAGCGATGCTGCTCCTCGCGGCCCTGCTCAACGCCTGGGTCCGCAAGCGGGCGGAGGCCACCGCATGACGCAGCGCACCGACGGCCGTACGGCCCTCGTGGAGCTGACCGACGTCAGCAAGCACTACGGCCACGTCCGCGCCCTGGAGGGGGTGTCCCTCACCGTCCACGCCGGGGAGATCACCTGTGTCCTGGGCGACAACGGCGCGGGCAAGTCCACCCTCATCAAGATCATCGCGGGGCTGCACCGGCACGACGGCGGCACCCTCGCCCTCGACGGGGAGGAGATCCGCCTCGGCTCCCCGCGCGAGGCCCTGGACCGGGGCATCGCCACCGTGTACCAGGACCTCGCCGTGGTCCCGCTCATGCCGGTCTGGCGGAACTTCTTCCTCGGCTCCGAGCCGCGCCGGGGCGCCGGCCCGTTCCGGCGGCTCGACGTCGACCGCATGCGCCGCACCACCCACGCGGAACTGCTGCGCATGGGCATCGACCTGCGCGACGTCGACCAGCCCATCGGCACCCTCTCCGGCGGCGAACGCCAGTGCGTGGCCATCGCCCGCGCGGTGCACTTCGGCGCGAAGGTCCTCGTCCTCGACGAACCCACGGCCGCGCTCGGCGTCAAGCAGTCCGGCGTCGTCCTGAAGTACGTCTCCGCCGCCCGCGACCAGGGCCTGGGCGTCGTCCTGATCACCCACAACCCGCACCACGCCCATCTGGTGGGCGACCGCTTCGTCCTGCTGAAGCGCGGCACCATGGTCGGCAACCACGAACGCGACGACATCACCCTGGACGAACTGACCCGCCAGATGGCGGGCGGATCGGAACTGGACGCCCTGCGCCACGAGCTCCAGCGGGAGGACTGAGGCCGCGGCGGGACGACCGGCGGTGCCGTCCGGGACGACCGGCGGTGCCGTCCGGGACGACCGGCGGTGCCGTCCGGGAGGACCTTCCCGGGAGGGCCGGCCGAACCGCCCGGGAGGGCCGGAACACCGGGGTGCGCGGGAAACCGGGCACC
The DNA here is from genome assembly GCF_009862265.1 of Streptomyces sp. SID8352. GTDB lineage: Bacteria > Actinomycetota > Actinomycetes > Streptomycetales > Streptomycetaceae > Streptomyces. Next base: position 203,342 of record NZ_WWGX01000104.1, read on the forward strand.
CCGTACCGGCGTGCCCGCGGCCCCGCCCGCCGGGTCCGCTCCGGGCGGCCGTCCACCCCGCCCCGGCAGGGGAAGCGTTCGGCCGAGGACACCTCCGTGCGGCACAATCGCACCCGATGAGCACCTATCGCGACCTCACCGCCCCCATCGGTTCCCGCCGCGCCCCGGTCCTGCGCACCGTGGGCACCAGGGAACGCCGCTCACACCTCTCCGCCCCCCGGGTGCCGACCGTCGGCATCGACATCGGCGGGACCAAGGTCATGGCGGGCGTCGTGGACGCCGACGGCAACATCCTGGAGAAGCTGCGCGCGGAGACCCCGGACAAGTCCAAGAGCCCCCGGGTCGTCGAGGACACCATCGTCGAGCTGGTGCTCGACCTCTCCGACCGGCACGACGTGCACGCCGTCGGCATCGGCGCGGCCGGCTGGGTCGACGCCGACCGCAACCGCGTCCTGTTCGCCCCCCACCTCTCCTGGCGCAACGAGCCGCTGCGCGACCGCCTCGCGGGCCGCCTCGCCGTCCCCGTGCTCGTGGACAACGACGCCAACGCCGCCGCCTGGGCCGAGTGGCGCTTCGGCGCCGGACGCGACGAGGACCACCTCGTCATGATCACCCTGGGCACCGGCATCGGCGGCGCGATCCTGGAGGACGGCCGGGTCAAGCGCGGCAAGTACGGGGTCGCGGGGGAGTTCGGCCACATGCAGGTCGTCCCCGGCGGACACCGCTGCCCCTGCGGCAACCGGGGCTGCTGGGAGCAGTACAGCTCCGGCAACGCCCTGGTGCGGGAGGCCCGCGAGCTGGCCGCCGCCGACTCCCCGGTGGCGTACGGGATCATCGAGCACGTCAAGGGGAACACCGGCGACATCACCGGCCCGATGATCACCGAGCTGGCCCGGGGCGGCGACGCCATGTGCGTCGAACTGCTCCAGGACATCGGCCAGTGGCTCGGCGTCGGCATCGCCAACCTCGCCGCGGCCCTCGACCCCTCCTGCTTCGTGATCGGCGGCGGCGTCAGCGCGGCCGACGACCTGCTGATCGGCCCCGCGCGGGACGCCTTCAGACGCCAGCTCACCGGGCGCGGCTACCGCCCCGAGGCCCGGATCGTCCGCGCCCGGCTCGGCCCCGAGGCCGGCATGGTCGGCGCCGCCGACCTGGCCCGGCTGGTCGCCCGCCGCTTCCGCCGCGCCAAACGGCGCCGGGTGGAACGCCACGAGCGCTACGAACGGTACGCGGAGGCCCGCGACACGGCCCGGGAGTCGCTGTGACGGGCTCCCCGGGCCGCCGGGGGGCGCTGCCGCAGCAGTCGGGGACCGCGCCCCGGGACGAGGACCCGCACGGGCCCCCGGACGGCGCGGACGCCACCGGCACCCGGGACGCCCACGACACGCCCGGCGCGCCCCGGGCGGAGCGCCCGCCGGAGGACCGGCGGCACATGATCCGCCGCCGCGCGCTCACCCTGCTGACCATCGTGCTGCTGATCGGCGTCCCGGCCGGCTATCTGGTGATCTCCGCCAACCAGAGCCGCAGCAGCGGGCGGGACAAGGAGGCGAAGTACGCCGCCACCGGCCTGACCGAGGGCTGGCCGTCGAAGCTCCAGCGGCGCATCTACGAGGTGCCGGTCCCGGTGCCGTCCGAAGAGGTCGCCCACTACGAGACGAACAACTGGCGCACCAGCCGCCTCTACGTCCAGTTCGAGACGACCGCGGCGGGGCTGGACGCCTTCCTCGCCGGGGTGGGCGTCGGACGGGACGCCCTGGAGGAGGGCGTGATCGCCGTCAACGACCGCGCCCGGCAGGTCGCCGGGTGGGAGTTCGACGGGACGGGCGACTGGTGGGGGCTGACCCATGTCCAGGAGAACCCGCGGCCCACCCAGGACATCGTCGTGAACATGGCCGACCCGGACTATCCGATGGTCTACGTGGTCTCCCACACGGTGCCGTGAGCGGGACGCGGCGGCGCGGCGCGGCCGGGTGACGCGGCGCGGCGGTGCGATGCGGTGGTGGTGCTGCGCGGCCGTGGGGCGCGGTGACCGTCGGCGCGGTGCGGGCGGTGCGGGCGGTGCGGTGGTGCCGGCGTCCGGCGGCGGTGGGGCCCACCGGGTGGTGACGCCGGACACCGGGTGGTGGCACCCGCGCCCCGGGCGACGGGGACGGTGGCGGGGATGACGGGGCGGCCCGGGCGGTGGTCCGGGGCGGGCCCGGCGGCGTATCCGGGCAGGCTCTCCTCCGGAGAGTCCGGGATGTCGTCCCGGTACCGACGGCGCCGGCAGATCCGGCACCCCCCTGACGGTCCCGGCACGCCTGACGCTCCCGGCGCGCCAGGCGCTCCCCGGACGGCCCGGTCGCCCCGGCCGTCTCCAGGCCCCGAAGCGTCCGCTCGCGCCCACCGTCCGCAGAGGACGTCGGGGCCGATTGTCGGACCCCGCCCGTAGAGTCGGAGACGACTGATCCGACGGAGGGCCGGGAGGTGACACAACGTATGCGGGACATGGCGGTGGCCGAGACGAACGCCGACGGCCGGGCGGCGGGCGCGGCGGCCGGGCGCGGCCACGGGCACCGTCCCGCGCGCGCGGCGGAGCGGGCGGCGGGCGGCCCCCCGGCCGCGGCGGAGGCCGTGCCGCCCGGGCTCGCCGCCGTGTTCCTGCCCGCCCCGCTCCCGCGCGACGGCCGGATCGCCTTCTGGGACCCGGCGGGCGCCCCCGGCCCGCCCGCCGGGGACGGGGAGATCACCGTCGTCCGCCCGCACGGCTCGTCCGTACGGCGCCGGACCACCCCCGCGCTGTCCCTGCCGGTCGCCGAGGCACTGCCCCTGCTGGTGCGCGCCCGCCGCGATCCGGCCGCGCACCCGGCCACCGCCTGCTGGGGGGCCGCCGCGCTGCACGCCCTGCGGCTGACGGCGCGCGGGCGGCTGCTGCCCGGCCTGACGCCCGACGGCGACGACGCCTGGCGCGCCGGGCCCCTGGACCCGGAGGACCTGGCGCATCTGCGCGCGGTCGCCGCCGCCCTGCCCCCGGAGGGCCACGCCGTGCCGCTGGACGGCCCCGGGCCGATCCGGCTGCCGGAGCCGGAGGCGCTGATGCGGTCCTTCCTCGACGCCGTCGCGGACACCCTGCCCCGCACTCCCGCCGCCCCCCACGCCTGCGGGCGCCCCTTCGCCGGGCCCGGGGCCCACCGCCTGCCCGGCGCGCGGGACTGGGCCGCGGAGGTCGCCGCCGGCATGGACGCGGGCGTGCGGATCTCGCTCCGCCTCGACCTCTCCGCGTACGACGTCTTCGACGGGGAGGCCGAGCGCCGGGACGCGGCGGGCGGGGGCGCCGCCGCGCGCGGCGCCGGGGCGGCCGTCGTCCAGGTGCACAGCCTCGCCGACCCCACGCTGGTGGCCGACGCCGCCGACCTCTGGTCGGGCGCCGCCGACGCCGCCTTCGGCCCCCGCGCCCGGGTGGACACCGCCCTCGCGGTGCGCCGGGCCGCCCGGACCTGGCCGCCGCTGGACCGGCTCACCGAGCAGGACGTGCCCGACGTGCTGAGCCTGTCCGCACCGGAGGTCGTCGACCTGCTCGGCGTGGCGGCCACCCGCCTCGCCGCGGCCGGCGTCGCCGTGCACTGGCCCCGGGACCTGGCCCAGGACCTCACCGCGGCCGCCGTCGTCCGCCCCGCCCCCGGTTCCGCCACCGACGGCACCGGCTTCTTCGAGAGCGCCGACCTGCTGCGCTTCCGCTGGCAGCTGGCGCTCGGCGGCGACCCGCTCACCGAGGCCGAGATGGACACCCTGGCCGAGGCCCACCGGCCGGTCGTGCGGCTGCGCGACCGGTGGGTCCTGGTCGACCCCGAGCTGGTCCGCCGGGCCCGCAGGCGCGACCTCGGCCTGCTCGATCCGGTCGACGCCCTGGCCGTCGCCCTCACCGGCAGCGCCGAGGCCGACGGCGAGACGGTCGAGGTGGTGCCCGAGGGCGCCCTGGCAGCCCTGCGCGACCGGCTGACGGCGGGCATCCGGCCCGCCGAGCCGCCCCCCGGCCTGCGCGCGACGCTGCGCGACTACCAGTTGCGCGGGCTGGCCTGGCTGGAGCTGATGACCTCCCTCGGCCTCGGCGGCTGCCTCGCCGACGACATGGGGCTCGGCAAGACGGTCACCGTCATCGCGCTGCACCTGAAGCGGGCGCGGACCGAGCCGACCCTCGTGGTCTGCCCCGCCTCGCTGCTGGGCAACTGGCAGCGGGAGATCACCCGCTTCGCCCCCGGCGTGCCCGTCCGCCGCTTCCACGGCGCCGACCGCTCCCTGGACGGCCCGGAGGGCGGCTTCGTCCTCACCACCTACGGCACCATGCGGTCCGCCGCGCCCGACCTGGCCGAACGGGGCTGGGGCATGGTCGTCGCCGACGAGGCGCAGCACGTCAAGAACCCCCACTCCGCCACCGCCAGGGCCCTGCGCACCATCCCGTCGCCCGCGCGGGTCGCGCTCAGCGGCACCCCGGTCGAGAACAACCTCTCCGAGCTGTGGGCCCTGCTCGACTGGACGACCCCCGGTCTGCTCGGCCCCCTCAGGTCCTTCCGCGCCCGGCACGCCCGCGCCGTGGAGAACGGCGAGGACGGGGAGGCCGTGGAGCGGCTCGCCCGGCTGATCCGCCCTTTCCTGCTGCGCCGCCGGAAGTCCGACCCCGGCATCGTGCCCGAGCTGCCGCCGAAGACCGAGACGGACCACTCGGTCCCGCTCACCCGCGAGCAGGCGGCGCTGTACGAGGCGGTGGTCCGCGAGTCGATGCTCGCCATCGAGGCGGCCGGGGGAATCGCCCGCCGGGGGCTGGTGCTGAAGCTCCTCACGTCGCTCAAGCAGATCTGCGACCACCCCGCGCTGTTCCTCAAGGAGGCGGACGGCGGGGGAGGGGCGGCCGGGGCCGCGGGGGACCGCATGGCCGCCCGCTCGGGCAAACTCGCCCTGCTGGACGAGCTGTTGGACACCGTGCTCGCGGAGGACGGCTCGGTCCTGGTCTTCACCCAGTACGTCGGCATGGCCCGGCTGATCACCGCGCACCTGGCGGCCCGCGCGGTCCCCGTCGACCTGCTGCACGGGGGTACGCCGGTGGCGGAGCGGGAGCGCATGGTGGACCGCTTCCAGAGCGGGGCGACCCCCGTGCTGGTCCTGTCCCTCAAGGCCGCGGGAACCGGCCTCAACCTCACCCGCGCGGGCCATGTCGTGCACGTCGACCGCTGGTGGAACCCGGCCGTCGAGGAGCAGGCGACCGACCGCGCCTACCGCATCGGCCAGACCCAGCCGGTCCAGGTCCACCGCCTCATCACCGAGGGCACGGTGGAGGACCGCATCGCGGAGATGCTTGAAGCCAAGCGGGCCCTGGCCGACGCGGTCCTCGGCACCGGCGAGTCCGCGCTCACCGAGCTGACCGACCGCGAGCTGACCGATCTGGTGTCCCTGCGGAGGCCGTCATGACCCCCCGCCCGGCCGACGCCGCCCGTGCGGCCCTGCGCGCGGCGCGGGGGGAGGCGCCGCCACCGGCAGGGGGCGGGGCGCCGTCCCCCTCCGCTCCGCCGCCGTCCCCTCCGGTCGCTCCGGTGGACCCTGACGCGTCGGCGCCGGCCGGCACCGGGGAGTGGGACGGGCCGATGACACCCGCAGGGGCGGGGGCACCGGCCGGGCCGGAGGCGGCGGAAGCGCCCGGGGCGCCGTCCGGGTCCGTGCGTCCCGACGCGTGGCGTCCGGCCGACGCGGCCCGCGCGGCCCTGCGCCGTGCCCGCGGTGCCCAGCGGATGCCCGGCCCCGACGAGGGCGCCGACATCGGCGCCGAGCCGTCCGGCGATGGGGCGTCGGCGGTTCCGGGTGCCCGGTCCCCGGCCGGCCGCAAGGACGCCCCGGACGCCGCACCCGGCCCGGAGGGGGCGCGGCCCGGCGCGGACCGGGCCCGGGGGACCGGTGGCAAGGGGCCCGTCCGCGGGACCGGTGCCGAGCGCGGCGTCGCGGTCGGCGCGGAGGTCCCGCTGTCCCCGGCCGTGGACGACGGCGGGTCCGGAGCCTCGGACACGGAGGGCGGGCCGGGGGCCGGGGTGGCGATGCGGAGGGTCACCGACGGGCCGGAGCCGGCTCCGGCGTCCTTTTCGGACGCGGCTGCCGCTGCCGCTGCCGCTGCAGTGGTGGGCGGTGCGGGGTCGCGCCCAGTGCCCGGTGCGGAGGCCGAAGCCGCCGGGGCCGGTGGGGCGGACGGCCGCACCGCCGCACCTGCCCCGGTCGTCGGGGCACGGGGCGGCCGCCCCGGGGACGTGGCACGCGAGGCGTTGCGGGAGGCCCGGCGGAAGGCGTCGGCGGAGAAGGACGCGGCGGAAGCGGGGCGGGGGCGGCGTTCCCGCCGTACGGCCGCCGGACCCGGACACCGGGGCGGTGCTCCCCACGGCGACGCGCGGGCCCGCGAGGTGCGCGAGGCGCTGGCGGACGCCTTCCGGCTGCCCTGGGACAAGGAGGCCGCCTCGGCCAACGGCGCCGCCGCGGTGGCGGCTTCGGCCGGAACAGCGACTCCGCTGGGGGAGGGCTCCGGGTCCGAGGGCTGCGCCGCCGGGGATCCCGGCCCCGAGGGGGCGGCTCAGAGCCCTGCGGTCCGCCCGCCCCGGGGGCGGAATCCGGACGATGCCCCGAGCCCGCCGGTGTCCGAGCCGTGGCGCGGTCCGGACGCTGGGCGCTATGCGACCGGTTCGGAGCGTACGTCGGCCAACAGGCTGCTCAAGGGGGCTGGTTCGAAGCGAGCAGAAGATCCGGGACCGGCCGCGGCCGGCCGGCCCGCGCCGGACGACGCAGCAGTGCTGCGCCGGGCGGACGGTCCACGGCTTCTCGACGGGCCCGGGTCGGAGCCTGCTTCCGGCTCAGGCTCCGGCTCCGGGGAACGGGGCGCGGGGGGTTCCGGGCGGAGGCGGGAGCCCCGGCCCGGGCCAGGGGAGGCGTCCGGCGGCGACCAGGGGGCCGGATCCGAGCCGGTGTCTCCTGTCTCCGAGTCCGGCTTCGTGCACCGGGCCGAGGACCGGACCGGCGACGAGTCCGGGGTTGTGTCCGGGGGCGCACACGGGTCGGGTTCTGGACGCAGGTCTTCCGGCTCCGAGCCCGGGTGCGGAACCAGGGCCAGGAGCGGGGCAGGAGCTGAGTCCGGACCAGGTCCCGGGGGCGGGCCCGGCGGTGACGACCGATCTGCCTCCGGGCTCGGATCTCCTCACTCCGAGCCCGGCTTCGCGTCCCGGGAGAAGCGCCGGACCGGCGACGAGTCCGGGGCTGCGTCCGGGGGCGATCACGCCTCCGGTTCCGATCCCGGGCCTTCCGGTTCCGAGCCCGGGTTCCCGTTGTGGGCCGGGGGCCGGACCGAGGCTGGGAGCGGGTCGGAGTTTGGGGTTGAGCCCGGTTCCGACGAGCATGGGGCTGGTTCCGAGCCCGGGGGCTCGCCCTGGGACGAGGGCGGGCCCGGCGACGACCCCGGACCGGAGTCCGCAGCCGAACCCGTGGGCGGACACGGGTCCGAAACCGAGCCGAAGCCGGCGGCCCGGAGGCCGGGGCCGAGGCATGATCCAGCGGCCGGAGCCGGAGCCGGAGCCGGAGCCGGGGCTCAGGCCGGGGCCGCGTACCGGTCCCGCCTCCGGGCGTCCGGCGTCGCAGATCCCGGAACCCGCCGCCCGCACGAGGCGTCCCGGGCGGCCGATCCCGCGCCCCGGCCCGAGTCCTTGGTGGCCGATGCCGCCTCCCGGCCCGAGCCCCGTGCGGCTGGTACGGCGTCCGCGACCCGGTCCCGTGCCGCCGGTGGAGCGGCCCCGCCCCGCGCGGAGGAGCCGACCGCACCGGCGGCCCCCCGCGCGCCCCGTTCCATGGCGGCCCCGGACCGGGACGGCGACCTGCGCCGCACCTTCCCCGCCTTCCCGCCCCGTGAGGCGGCGGGGGAGGAGGGCTTCGCCGCGACGTGGTGGGGCGCGGCGTGGGTGCGGGCGCTGGAGGACGGCGCGCTCGACCCCCAGCGGCTCGCTCGGGGCCGGGGATACGCCGAGCGGGGACACGTCGACGCCATCACGGTGACCCCCGGCCACGTCCTGGCGTACGTCCAGGGCGCCCGGCCCCGCCCGTACCGCGTCCAGGTCCGGCTGCGGACGCTCGACGACACCGACTGGGACCGGTTCCTGGACGCCGCCACCGAGCGGCCGGGCCATATCGCCGCCCTGCTCGACAAGGAGCTGCCGCACTCCCTCGCCGACTGCGGGGTCCCGCTCCTCCCCGGCCCCGGCGACCTCGCCCCGCAGTGCAACTGCCCCGACTCCGGCCACCCCTGCAAGCACGCCGCCGCCCTCTGCTACCAGACGGCACGCCTCCTCGACGCCGACCCGTTCGTCCTGCTGCTACTGCGCGGCCGGGGCGAGCGCGGGCTGCTCGACACCCTGTCCCGCCGCAGTGCCGCCCGCGCCGCACGGGACGCGTCGGACAGGTCGGCGCGACCGCCCGGCGTCCGGGCCGCCGACGCGCTGGCCGGGCGTCCGCTCGCGCCGCTGCCGCCCCCGCTGCCCGCGCCTCCGCACCCCGAGCAGCCGCCCGCCTTCCCGGCGTCCCCGGACGGCCCGGACCCGTTCGCGCTGGACCAGTTGGCCACGGACGCCGCCGCCCGCGCGCACGCGCTGTTGACCACGGGCCGCGACCCGGTAGGCGGGCTGACGTTGTGGCAGGACGCCGTCCGCCTCGCCGCCGCCCGCCCCGGGTCGGGGCTCACGGCGGGCAGCCGCGCGCTCTACGCCGACCTGGCCCGCGCCACCGGCCGCGGCACCCCTGAGCTGGCCCGCGCGGTGGCCGCCTGGCGGCAGGGCGGCCCGGACGGCCTCACCACCCTGGAGGACCCCTGGGACCCCCCGGCCGGCCGTTTCGACCGTGCCCGCCCCCTGCTGCTCGCCGCCGGGCACCCCGTCTTCCGCCCCTGGCGCAACCACCTCACCCATCCCCGGGGCCACCTCCAGCTCCGCCTGGGCCGCACGGGCCTGTGGTACGCCTACGAGTCCGAGCCGGGCCGCGACGACTGGTGGCCCAGGGGCGCTCCCGACCTCGACCCGGCCGACGCCCTGACCGGCCCCGGCGGCCCGGCCGAGTACCCCGGGGATACCTGACCCGGGAGCGCGCCGACGTGCAGCGGGCGAGCGCCACCGCGCAGGGCCCGGCGGAAAGCCGCCTTGCGGATGGGGAGGGCCGGTACTGGGGTCCGTCTTCGAAGACCATCAGATGGTGGATCGTGGTGGCTGTACTACGCCGCCATGAACTCACCGACCAGGAAAGGCAGTTGCATGCCCAGCTGACACTCGACGGCGTGTTCACCCGGCCCCTGCGGCAGATCCAGACCCGCTCGGACGCAGCCGGGGACATCGACCGGCTCGTCCAGATCGACTCCACCATCGTCCGCGCCCACCGGCACGCCGCCGCCATCGGCCGAAATGGGGGGCTCCGCCGACCGGACGAACCGGAGGATCACGCCCTCGGCCGATCCTGCGGAGGACCGACCACAAGGATCCGCCTCGCCTGCGACGGCAAGGGCCGCCCCCCTCGCCGTACTGGTGACCCTGGGGCAGCGGCACGACAGCATCTGCGTCGAACGCTGCTTCAACCGGCTCAAAGGCTTCCGCGGCATCGCCACCCGATACGAGAAGACCGCCACCTCTTGCGAAGCGGCGGTCACACTCGCATCATTTCCGCTCCGGGCAAGATCCGTTTGGAGACAGACCCTGGTCGGAATTACAGGTACAGGGTGTATCCGGTACCGGACTTGTACGTTGACCCGACGGTGGAGCAGTAGGCGTAGCTCCAACTGTAGTTACTGGCTGAGGCTCCTTGGACCCATTGGCCGTTCTTGCATTGCGCCACAGCAATGTACGGGCCGCCGGAACAGGACACCCCGTATGTGGTGCCGTCCGTCCATGGCGACTTGCAGGCCAGAGCGCCTGCCGAGGCCGATCCGCTCGTCATGGCCACGCCCGAAACGGTCAAGGCGGCAACTCCGAATGCAGCAGCAAGTTTGCGCTTCAATTCTCCCCCTGACACTTACCGGTGAACCCGACCTTGCACTGGGGATGCTGCCTGAAACCCTGAGGAGATCACCAGGTCGCATCAAGCCAGAAGGAACCCCAATTAAGGGTCCGTCTCCAAAGATCAGCAGACGCGACAGCGTCGAACGCTGCTTCAACCGGCTCAAAGGCTTCCGCGGCGTCGCCACCCGATACGAGAAGACCGCCACCTCCTGCGAAGCGGCGGTCGCACTCGCATCGTCTCTGCTCTGGGCAAGATCCGTTTGAAGGCAGACCTCAAGCTTTTTCTTTATGGTCTGAGGCGATTTCGTTCGGTGGTGCTTTCGGGTCGTTTCATGTTCTTGCCCACGTCGTAGCGGGTGGCGGGCCGCCGGTTTTTCGATCCAAGTGGTCTTCCAGAGGCGGGAGTTGATGGTTTCGGTGCACGGGCCGGCCGGGGATGAACTGGTCCGAGGAGCGTCCGCTGCGGCCGTAGACGTGACCGAACAGACGGTCCGCGCTGGTCGGCGCGTTTGGGCGGGACCAGTTGCTGACGTCGAGCGCGAGGACAGGCGCCCGTCGGCGGCCTGCGGCATCGGCAGTCCCGCCAGCACCTGCCGCAGCCGCCTCCGCGTCCGGTGAACGCCCGGGTGAGCGGCCTGGTTCGAGACCCATTTCGACCTCGGACCATAGTGAAGAACAAGCCTATGATCGAGACGTGGATGGTGAGCTGAGGTTCCGCAAAGCACTGATGCAGGCCGACCGCGGTGATGGCGAGGCCGCGAAGGCTACCTTGCGTGACCTGGTGGACCACCTTGAGGCTTCTTCGCTGAAAGTGCGAACTCTGGCCGTTCTCGGTGACTTGCTGGCCTCTGACGGTGACCACACCGCGGCTCGACACGTACTACGCGAGGCCGTCGGTTTGGCCGAGTCACTGGACGAAGCCGATGACCTGGTGTGCTACGAGGTAAACCGGGCCCGCAACGTTTTGGAACGTCTCGCCTGACATACGGCACCTCACATGGAGAAGCCTCGACCACTTCGACACCGGTGGTTGGAGAACAAGCCAAGGGTTGCCCCGCAACTGCTACCGGCGGCTCGGCGGCCCGGCGGCTCGGCGGCCCGGCGGCCCGGCGGGACGGCCTATGGCCGGACGCACCGCGCCGACTGGCCGTACTTCATGCCGCTGGAGAAGAGCTGCCCATCGTGGTTACGCCCCATGAACTTGATGCCATTGGTGCGCCGCTCCACGAGGGTCAACTGGAGGCTCCGGGTGCCGCGCTTGGTCGAGAAATCGAGGAGATCGTCGGGCTGGAGGTCTTCGGCAAGGACATCAATCGTCATGGTGGGGAGCGTACGACTCGACCATGACACGGACCGGTGAGGGATGACTTCAGTCGCCCGGGAAGACCGGTCACAGGTGGGATGATCTTGGTGTGGCTGGTGTGGCTGGTGTGGCTGGTGTGATCGCGGCGTCGGAGCCGTCCTGGACAGTCCCCGTTCACCGGACTCGGCCCGCGCGCCTTCGGAAAGCTGGTAATGGTGCTGCGGCGTGGAGGTGCGGACATGGTCCGCAAGGGCCGGCCGTGGAGCCTTCCTCTCGGTGTCCGGGGCGTTGTTGGGCGCAGCGCACGCGCGCTCGAACCTGACCATGCGACAAGCTCGCCCCGTTGTTCGGGGTGTCGAAGTCGGTGGCGGATCGGATCACCGACCACCTCGGGCCGATGCTCGCTCTCCGGCCCCGCAAGCGGTTCGCGGAGGACGCCGTACTCATCGTGGACGGCACTCCGGTGCCCACCCGCGACCACACCATCGCCGAGCGGTCGAAGGACTGTTCGGTACTCCACCAACCACCAGGTCGTCATCGACGCCGGCATCCACCTGGTCGTCGTAGTCGGCCGGCCGCTCGCCGGCAACCGCAAGGACCGCAAAGCGTGGGAGGAATCCGGTGCCAGGGCCGCCGTCGGCAACATCGTCACGATTGCCGACGGCTGCCCGGGCACCGGACTCGTCACCCCCGCCGCCGGCAGTGCGGCCAGACCGAACTCCCGGACTGGAAAGAGGAACACGACAAGTCCCACAAACAGGTCCGCGCCCGCGTCGAGCACGTCTTCGCCCGCGTGAAGACCTGGAAGATCCTCCGCGACAGCCACCTCAAAGGCGACGGCATCCACCACGCCATGCTCGGCATCGTCCCGGAAGCACAACCTCACCCTCGCCGGATAGGTGCGTGGACCACCGGCGACCGACCATGCCGAGATGGCTCGGAGATCATTTACGGGACAGCCCTGGTGAACCCAGCCAGCGATCCGCACAACCGATGCCCCTGGAGGCGTGATTGACGGGCCGTCCGGGGTGCCGTCATCCGGATCCACCGGTTCGCCCCCGTGGAGAATTGGTCTGAACCAAATTCCGGCACGGGTCTTGCCGAGCCCCGCGCGATTGGGCGAGATTTAAGCGGCGATCAACCACTCGCATGCCGGGTTCGTCGTAGCTTGTAGTGCTTCGGCCTGTCGTGCACGCGATGGGAGATCGGTTCCACGCTCCACACGCACCTGCTTTTCGGCCATGCGTAGTCAACGGACCAAGGAGCCCCATGTTCACGAAGTCCCCGTCCAGGAAGCGCAGTGTGATCGGTGCCGCGGCCGTCGCGGCGGCCGCGGCGGGCATGATGCTGGCGACCGCCCCCGCCGCCCAGGCGGCGCCGGGCAACTGCACCATCTCCTCGGGCAGCAGTCTCTCCAGCCTCTGCACCACCGGAACCGGCCAGCACCGCATCCACGCCGTGCTGAACCCCCTCGACCCGAGACTTCCGCAGCGCATCGTCCTCGGCAACTGGGCCCCGGTCGGCCAGCCTTCGGTCGCCTCCAACCCATGGGGATCGGGCTACGTCGCCAGCGTCTGGGTGGACCGCATCGACTAGGCAGTTTCGCTTGGATCAGTTGGTCGTTGGTCCGGGTGTGCCGTTGACTGATGCGCAGTGGGCGCGGATCGACCCGTTGCTCCCGGACCGGACGCCGAAGCGGGGTGGCCGCTGGCGGGACCATCGTGAGGTGATCGACGCGATCGCCTTCAAGTTCCAGACCGGTACCCAGTGGGTGCACCTGCCGGAGGGGTACGGCAACTGACGAGGTCTCTGCAGCTGGCTGCGGACGTGGGCCGTCGACGCCACGTGGGAGCGGGTGTTCACTGCCCTGGCGGCTCAGGCCGACGCGGACGAGGACCTCGGCTGGGCCGTCTCTGTCGACTCCACGATCGTGCGGACCCACCAGCACGCGGCCGGGGCCCGTAAAATGGGGCCCGGCCGACGAATCCGGCGACCACGCCATCGGCCGCTCCCGCGGCGGACTGGCCACAAAGATCCATCTCGCGGCCGACGGCGATGCCGGCCCCCGCGTTCGTCCTCACCGCCGGTCAGGCCGGTGATGCACCCGCCTTCACCGATGTCATGGCCCGCCGCCTGCGCGTTCCCCGCCGGCGAGGCCGACCCCGCACCAGGCCGGACCTGGTCCTGGCCGACAAGGCGTACTCCTCCCGCGCGATCCGCGAGCACTTGCGCAAGCGCGGCATCCGGGCAGTGATCCCCGTCCCCGCGGACCAGCGCGGGCACCGGCTGCGTCGGGGCAGCCGCGGCGGCAGGCCACCTGCCTTCGACCGCGAGACCTACGAGCAGCGCAACACCGTCGAACGGTGCATCAACCGTCTGAATCAGTGGCGGGGCATCTCCACCCGCTACGAGAAGACCGCCACCATCTACCTGGCCGGTCCACATCGCGGGCATCTTCCTCTGGTCCGCCCGATGATCCAAACGAAACTGCCTAGCAGCCAGAAGCTCTGCTGCGTCTCCGCCGCGGCAGCTCAACGCCAGCAGGCAGAAGCGGTTTCCTGCCCCGAGACGTCGGCCGCCCGGGTCGGAGGCTTCGGCGGCATCATCCGGGATCAGCCGAGGAAGGCCGGGAGGGCGAAGCGGCGGGCCAGCTTTTCGCCGTCGTCTTTCGCACTTTCGGCGTTCAGTGAGTAGACGACCGTGCGTGACAGCTGACGGTCGCCCGCGATGACCGTGTGGTAACCGGGGCGGGAGCCTGTCTTCGCCCAGATGATGGTGCCGCCGCCGAGGGCGAGACGCTGGAAGCCCATGCCGAACTGGCGGTCGCCGTCGTACGCGACCTGGCCCGCGGGCAGGCTGAGCATGGCGTCCAGGAGCGGGGCGGGCAGCAGGGCGCCGGAGAAGAGCCCGGTCAGCAGACGTTCCAGGTCGGCGGTGGTCGAGATCATGTCGCCGGCTGCGCGGCGGTCCACCATGTTCCACTCCGTCACGTCGACGCGGTGGCCGTCGACCTGTGCGTACGCTCGGTTGTGGACGCCGTGCACGAACGGGTCGCCGGGGCTGGGGAAGCCGGTGTCCCGCATGCCCAGGGGGCGCAGTACGCGGATCTGCGCCTGGTGGGCGTACGTGTCCTTGGCAACGCTCTCGATGAGGAGGCCCAGGACCGTGTAGTGGATGTTGGCGTAGCGCTGGACCGTGCCGGGGGCCGACAGGGAGCCGCCGGCCAGGGAGGCCGCCACGACCTGGCGGGGGGTGAGGGTGCGGAAGCGGTTGGCGTACAGCTCCTCGTCGGTCTCGCCGAGGCTCGCACCGTCGCGCAGGCCGCTGGTGTAGTCGAGGAGCTGGCGGACGGTGGGGATCCGGTCGGCGGGGAAGCCGGCGGGGAAGAGGCCGGGCAGGTAGCGGTCGGCGCGGGCGTCGAGTGCGACCTTGCCGTCCGCGACCAGGCTGAGGACAGTGGCGGCTGTGACGATCTTGGTGACGGAGCCGGCACGGAAGCGGGCGTCGGGCCGCGCGGGGGCCTGGGTGACGCGGTCGCGGATGCCGGCCGAGCCGGCCCAGGTCTCGGTGCCGCCGACCCTGATGAGGGCGGCCGAGACGTCGTCGTCCGGTACCCCTTCCAGGGCCTGCTGGAGCGCCTGGACGCCGGAGCTGGGGGTGGGGGCACCGGCGGCCGTGACGTGGGTGGGGGGTGTCGGGGCGGCGGCCAGCGCGGTCCCGCTGAGCGGGGTGAGGGTGGCGGCGACGAGGAGGGCGGCAATGGCGATGCGGCGGCCGGCTTCACGGGGTGACTCCTGAGAGGTGGGGTGTCGTGCGCCGTTCGGGACGGGGACCATCCTCGTGAACGGGGCCGCTCTGGCGGATCGTCTGCCCGGGGGAGAGCACACCCCGAGATCCGTGCGGGAGCCAGCCGCGGAACCCCTACGGGACAGAGGGGAGTGTGGCAGGGTTGCCCGGCTTGATACCCGGGATCTCCCGACGCAGCGGACCATGGCTGCGTTCAGCGTCGTCACGACCGTACCCGATCCGGAGTTGTGCGAGGACTTGAGCTCCTGGAGGACCGCGCCGGCACGCCCTGGCCAACGTCGCGGTGACCTGGATCGACCACCCCCAGATGCCCGCCGACCTTCGCGACATCCTCGCCGACGCCCGGCCCGTGCCCGTCGGCGCGTGGCGTCACGATGTCCGGGCGGGAAGCGTGACGGTCCCCGCCCGGACAACCCGGCACGCTACTTGTCGGCTCGATCCGCGCCCACTGCGCATCAGTCAACGGCACACCCGGACCAACGACCAACTGATCCAAACGAAGCTGCCTAGGTTCTGTCGTCAAATGTCACGCCCGCATCAGGAGTGATGCGAGCGTGACGGCTGCTTCGTAGGACTCGGCGGTCTTGTCGTACCGGGTGGCGATGCCGCGCCACTGCTTCAAGCGGTTGAAGCACCGTTCTACGACGTTGCGGTGCTTGTAGACCTCGCGGTCGAAGGCCGGCGGGCGGCCGCCTCGGCGGCCGCGTCGGGACCGGTTGCGGACCTGGTCGGCCCGCTCGGGAATCGTGTGGGCGATGCCGCGGCGGCGGAGCCAGGTGCGGATCGCCTTCGAGCTGTAGCCCTTGTCGCCCAGGACGTGGTCGGGCCGGACCCGGGGCCGCCCGGGTCCGATCCGGGGCACCCGGATCGCCTCCATCACGGCGGTGAACCGGGTGCAGTCGTTGGTGTTGCCGCCCGTCACGACGAAAGCGAGCGGACGGCCCCGCCCGTCCCGTCGCAGGCCAGGTGGATCTTGCTGGTCAGACCGCCTCGGGGCCGACCGAGGGCCGGGTTGGGGAGCCCCCTTTTCGGGCCCCGGCCGCGTGCTGGTGCGCGCGGACGACCGTGGAGTCGACCGACACCAGCCACTCGACGTCGCCGGCCGCGTCCGCTTTCGCCTGGGCGGCCCGCAGCATCCGGTCGAACGTGCCGTCCGCCGCCCACCTGCGAAATCGCGTGTGCAGCGTGGCCCACGGCCCGTACCGCTCGGGCACGTCCCGCCAGGCCGTCCCGGTGCGGAACTTCCACACGATCCCGTTCAGGACCCTGCGGTCGTCCAGCCGCTTGCGTCCCCGCAACGACTCGGGCAGCAGCGGCCGGACGAACTCCCACTCGGCATCAGACAGTTCATGGCGACGTATCACGACACCATGATCCACCAGGCAAGATCATTTGAAGACACCGCCTGGCCGCGCCGGGCCCCGGAGAACCTGGGCGAGAGCCGGGTCGGCCCCCTTCCCGGGGGCCGGCGCGGCTCGTGCGGCGGGGCGGGCCCGGGCGGCCACGCGCCGGGCGGTGCTCCCCGCCCGGCGCGCACGGTGGCGCACGGGAGGTCTACTCGATGCGGAATCCCGGGTATCCGGCCGCCGCGACGTCCGCGCACTTGCGGCGGTAGGCCCCGGCCCCGCCGGTGTAGGAGAGCATGCGGCGGGGCTTGCCGGGGATGTTGGCCCCCATGTACCAGGACGCCGTGCGGGTGAGCAGCATGGCGTTCGCCGTCTCCTCGTGGTGGTCTACCCATGCCTGCTCGGCTTCCGCGGTGGGTTCGATGAGCGAGGCCCCGGTGCCGCGCAGATGGCCGATGGCGTCCGAGATCCACTCCGTCTGCTGCTGGAGACAGGTCGTCATGTTGCACAGCGCCGCGGCCGGGGCGAGGGGCGCCCCGGCGGTGAGGAGGTTCGGGTAGCCGTGGACGGCGAGCCCCATCGTCGTACGGATGTCGTGGCCCCATTCCTCCCGCAGGCTGCGCCCGTCCCGTCCGCGCAGGTCGATGCGGGTCAGGGCGCCGGTGCCGGCGTCGAACCCGATGGCCATGATGATCACGTCGACGTCGTGCACCGATCCGTCGGCCAGTTCGATCCCCTCGGGGACGAAGCGGGTGATGGGGTTGTCGGCCACGCCCACGAGTTCCACGTTGTCGCGGTGGTAGGTCTCCAGGTAGCCGTTCTCCAGGGGGACCCTGCGCTCGCCGAATCCGTAGTCCCCGGGCACCAGCAGGTCGATCAGCCGCTCGTCCCGCAGGCGTCCGCGCATCTTCTCGCGGACGAACTCCGAGACCTCCTCGTTGACGTCGGCCTCGAAGAAGGTCTCGCCGAATCCCGCCAGCCAGAGCTTGAGGGACCCGTCCTGGTAGACCTCCTCCAGGATGTCCCGCCGCTGCCGAGGGGTGCACTCGGCCCAGGTGTGGGTGAAGTCGTACTCGAAGCCGGTGAAGGTCTCGGGCAGCGTGCCGCGCAGTTCCTCGAAGCGGTCCTTGTACGCCGCCACCTCGGACGGGCCGTAGGAGGGGTTCTTCATGGGCAGGACGTACTGCGGGGTGCGGGCGAAGACGGTGAGCCGGTCCACCTGGTCGGCGATGGTCTGGACGACCTGGATGCCCGTCGCTCCGGTGCCGATCACCGCGACCTTCCTGCCCCGCAGTTCCACCCCCTCGCGCGGCCAGCGCGCGGTGTGCACGACGGGACCGTGGAAGGTCTCCTGCCCCGGGAACCAGTCGTCGAGCGGTGCGGAGAGCATGCCCGCGCAGCTCACCAGGAACTGGGTGTCGACCGTGTCGCCCCGGTCGGTGCGCACGGTCCAGCGGCCCCGGTCCTCGTCGAAGTGGGCGCTGGTCACGGTGGTGGAGAGGGATATGTGGGGGCGCAGGTCCAAGGTGTCGGCGACATAGTGCATCCACCGCTCGACCTCGCCCTGGTCGGGGAACCGCCTGCTCCAACTCCAGTCCTTGTAGAGGGATTCGGAGAACAGGTACTGGTAGATGTACGCCTCGCTGTCGAAGCGCGCCCCGGGGTACCGGTTCCAACACCAGGTCCCGCCGACGTCGTCGGCGCTGTCGAAGGCCCTGACCCGCAGCCCCTGTCGGCGGAGCTGGTGCAGTTGGTACAGGCCGGCCACACCGGCGCCGACGACGACGGCGTCCAGCTCGACGGGTTGCCCGTCCTCGGCGGGTGCGGCGGTGGAAGGACTCTGCGCGTGCTTCATGTCGACCTCCGGGAGAGTGCTGCGGGAGAGATGGGGAGGGGAAGACGGACGGAACCGGCGATGTGACGACCTGTCAGTTGCGTAGGTGACGCCGCGGTGTCCCGCGGGTGCCGGTCCGGACGGACGGGGCGGGCGGTCTCCACGGGTGATCCGTGGCCGCGGGGATGGCGGGGTTCCTGGAATGACCCGCCGGGAAGGGGAGTTCCCCCGGGGACGCCACCCCGGGCCGCGTCCGTCCGCGCGGTCCGCGGAGGGCCGGGGCGGGGGAGACGGGGCAGGTTCCAGGGGTGGGAAGCGCCGGAGTCCTGCCGGAGAGCGGCGTCGAGCGGGCCCCCGGCGCCGAGGAGGCGGATGGCGGACCCTCGGCGGGCGGACGTCCTCCGGGCGGACGCCGCCGCGCGGTGAACCCCGGATCCGGGGCTCGCCGGAGGGTCCGCGGACTCAACGGGGCGGCGCTCGCCGAGGGCGAGTCGGTACAGCCGGGTGCGGTCGGCGCCGGAACCTCCGGAGCGCGGCGGATTCGTACCAATAGGACCCCTGTTGTTCACCTGCTGGAGTGCGGCACGTGCCGACCAGGGACATTCGGCTACAGCCGACGGCCGTTGTCGAGACGACGTCCGGCCAAGGGTGATGTGTCCGAATCACCGCGCGGCCGGTTCGACGGAGGGGCGGATTCGGGCCGCTCCGCAGCACCGGCGGACGGAGTGCGGGCACGGCGCGGACCGGGCGGACCGGGCCCGACGCCTCCCGGGCGGGCCCCGTTCCGGCGGGCCGTCACGAAGCGCCGGCCGTTCGGAGCCGGGTGCCCCGCCGCCGGATCTGCTCCCGTCGGGGCGTCCGGATCCGGGAGACCGGCCGATATCCCCTCGCGCGGGACCGGTGCGGGCGGGCACCCTGCTCCCATGGACCAGGCGGAAGTGGATCAGGCGGAGGTGCTCCTCATCGGCGGCCGGGCCGGGGCCGGCAAGACGACCGTGGGATGGGAGGTCTCCGCGCTGCTGCGGGCCGCGGCGGTCGCTCACGCGGTCGTCGACGGCGACTTCATGGGCCAGGTGCATCCGGCGCCGGAGGGGGACCCGGACCGCTCGGAACTCACCGAGTGCAATCTCACCGCGGTCTGGGGCAACTTCGCGCGGCGCGGCCACCGTCGGCTGGTCTACACGAACACGCTCAGCGTGCTGCCCGAGACGGCCGGCATGTTCCGGCGGGCCATGGGAGCGGAGGTGCGTGTCGTGCGCGTCCTCCTCACCGCGTCCGACGCGACCGTCCACGAGCGGCTGACGCGCCGCGAACTCGGCTCGGAGCTGGAAGCGGAACTGGAGGGCAGCGCCCGCAAGGCGCGGCTGCTGGACCGGCGCGTTCCCGAGGGGACGGTGCGGGTGGCGACGGACGGGAGGGCCGTCGCCGACATCGCGCGCGAGGTCGTGGCCGCCACCGGATGGGCCGGGCGGTGTCCCACCCCTGGGCCCTGACCCGCCTCCGTATGCCGCTCCAGGGGCGAGTCTCCGTCGTCGGGCACCGGCGTGCGCGGACCGGGGCCCTTCCGGCGGCCGTGGGGCGCGTCGGGGAGTCCGCCCGTCGGCGGGGGAGCAACGCGGCGGTGACGGGGCGGCACCCGGCGCCCCACGACGGGCGGGGTGGCGACCGACGGGGCGGCGAGGCGGCCCGGAGGCACCGGCGGAAGGCTGACGCCCGGATCCGTGCCCCGTACCGGCCTTCCGGGCTCAGCCCGTCAGTGAGGCCAGGGCCCTGGTCAGCCGCTCGGCGGCCTCGCCCGCGACCGGGTCCAGCTCCGCGCGTCCGGTGACCTGGACCAGCAGGGCCGGGTCCATCGCCTCCACGACGACGCCCTCGGGCACGGCGCGCACCGTGACGTTGCAGGGCAGGAGGAGCCCGATCTGCCGCTCGACGCCCAGCGCGCGGTGGGCCAGGGCGGGATTGCAGGCGCCGAGGATGAGGTAGTCCTCCATCTCCTCGCCGAGCTTCTCCTTCATCGTGGCCCGCACGTCGATCTCGGTCAGGACGCCGAAGCCCTCCTCGGCGAGCGCCGCGCGGACCCTCTCCACCGTCTCCGTGAACGGGGTGTCGAGCGTGACGGTGATCCCGAACTCCATGTCTGCACTCCAGGTCGAACGATCGTGGACGTCGTGCGTCCGGACGGCACCGACGCCGGTCGGCGCACGGCGGACACCATGGGCAACATACCCCGGCGGGTATCTGTTCCCGAGGATGCCGCGCCGGGCCCGCCCGCTTGATCGGCACCGGCGGCCCCGCCGTCGCGGCGGACCCCGCGGCGGGGCGGACCCCGCGGCGGGGCGGACCCCGCGGCGGGGCGGACCCCGCGGCGGGGCGGACCCCGCGGCGGGGCGGGCCGCGCGGGATCACGGGGCCGGTGCCGCCCGCCGCTCTCGTCCGACGGCCGGCGCCACGCGCTCCCGGAGGTCAGCGGTCGTGCGCCAGCAGCCGGTGCACGGCCTCCGTCGCGAAGTCGGACACGGTGTCCAGCCCGTCGCCCTGGTCGATCCTGCGGATGCAGGCGTCGACGACGGCCTGGAGCACGGCGACGGTCAGCTCCGGCTGGGGCCGCCCCAGGTCGGTGACGATCCGGGCGAGGATCTCGTGCAGGGAGGTGTGCAGCTCCCGCACGCGTTCCCGCGCCGACGGGGAGAGCGTGGCCCGGGAGAGGGAGGCGCGCCAGCCGTGGGTGCCGCGCGCGGCCTGCTCCAGGTTGGCCCTGACGTAGCCGGCCGCCCGCTCCTGCGGCGAGGTCCCGGCCGCGGCGGCGCGCTCCACGGCCTCGATCCAGACGGGGAACTCGCGGGTCACGACGAGTTCGAGCAGGTCCTCGATGGAGTCGAAGTAGCGGTAGATGCTGTTGCGGGCCATCCCGGCCCGCGCGGCGACCGCGCCCGCGGTGAGGCCCTCCACGCCGTCTTCCCTCAGCACGGCCTCCGCCGCGTCGATGAGCTGGGCGAGCCGCTGGGCCCGGTGCTCACGGACGCTGCCTGCCTCGATCCTGGGCATGCTCTCCGCTCCGCCTCCGACGCCATGTCGTCCCGGCCCAATC
This sequence comes from Streptomyces sp. SID8352, assembly GCF_009862265.1. Taxonomy (GTDB): domain Bacteria; phylum Actinomycetota; class Actinomycetes; order Streptomycetales; family Streptomycetaceae; genus Streptomyces. Next base: position 224,751 of record NZ_WWGX01000104.1, read on the forward strand.
TATCCCCTGTCCGCGGGGCGTCCGGGACCCCGTGCTAGCTTGACCCGCACTTGGAGACACCCCTGTCTCCAACATCTGTCCGTCCTCTCCTGCCGAAGGTCACCGATGCCGCCGATCCCCTCCCGCATGCTCCGACGTCTCCTGGCGTCGAGGAGGAGCGCCGCCGCGGTGGTGGCCCTCTGGGTACTGGTCGCGGGCCTCCTCGCCGGACTCGCCCCCGCTCTGGACTCCGTCGAGGACAACGCCTCCGCCAACCTCCCGCCCGCCGCCTCGGACTCCATGAAGGCCCGCGACCTCATCCGGGCCGAGCTCCCGGGGCAGGACGTGACACCGGCGGTCATCGTGGTGCACGGGCGGGGCGAGCGGGCCGAGGCGGAGGCCGGCGCGGCCGTGGCACGCATCACCGGGGCCCTGTCGGGGCCCGGCCGGCCCGACCGGGTCGTCGAGGTCGTCTCCGCGGCGACCGCGCCCGGAGGCGGGGCGGACCTGGTCTCGCGGGACCGCCGGACCCAGATGATCATCGCCCCCCTGTCCGGAAGCCCCACGGACGAGTCCTTCCGGGAGGCCGTCGACGCGGTGCGGACCCTGGCGGCCGACCGCGCGGGACCGACCGAGGTCGCCGTGACCGGCCCCGCCGGGATCGCCGCGGACACCGTGAAGGTCTTCGGCGGCGGGGACAAGGTCCTGCTCCTGGGCACCGTCCTGCTCGTCCTGCTCACGCTCCTGGTCATCTACCGGTCGCCCCTGATGGCCCTCGTCCCGCTCCTCGCCGTCGGCGTGGCGATGCGCGTGTCGGAGGCGGCCGGGGCGCTCCTCGCGGACGCCGGGATCATCACGGTCAGCTCCCAGACCGCCTCGATCATGACCGTGCTGCTGTTCGGCGTGGGAACGGACTACGCGCTGATCATCACCGCCCGCTACCGCGAGGCGCTCCTCGACGAGCCGGACCGTCCGCGCGCGATGCGGACCGCGGTGCGCCGCACCGCCGAGTCCGTCCTCGCCAGCGCCTCCACCGTGGTGCTGGCCATGTTCGCCCTGCTGGCGGCCGTCTCCCCGGCGCTGCGCGGCTTCGGCCCCTACCTCGCCCTCGGCGTGGCGGTCATGGCGGCGGTCGCCTTCACCTTCGTCCCGGCCCTGATCCTCCTGCTGGGCGGGGGCGTCTTCTGGCCGGGCGGCGTGGACCGGGCCGCCGCCCGGGGCCGCGGCGCGGGACTCTGGCACCGGGTCGCCGCCCTGGTCGGCCGGGCGCCGGTACGCGTCGTCTCGGCCGTCCTCGTCCTGCTCGTGGTGATGAGCGCCGGCCTGCTCGGCTACCGGGAGAGCTACAACACCCTCAGCGGCTTCCGGACCGCCACCGAGTCCGCGCAGGGACAGCGGCTCATCCAGGCGCAGTTCGGGCCCGGCGAGACCGCACCGGCCACCGTCGTCGTCCGTTCCGGCGGCGACCTGCGCTCCGGGACCGCCGCCGGTGCCGTCGCCGACGCGCTGGCCGGCACCGACGACGTCGGCCGGGTCGGCGCACCGCGCTTCGGCGACGGGGGCAGGACCGCCTTCTACGACGTCGTCCTCGACCTCGACCCGTACGGCTCCGAGGCACTGGACACGGTCGACCCGCTCGGCCGGGCCGCGCGGACCGCCGCCCACGACGCGGGCGTGGCGGACGCCACGGTGCTCGTCGGCGGGGAGACGGCGCGGACCGCGGACATCCGCTCGGCCCTCGACCGCGACACCACCCTCGTGGCGCTCCTGATCCTCGCCGTCGTCACCGCGGTCCTCGGACTCCTGCTGCGCTCGCTCCTCGCCCCGCTCTACCTGGTCGCGACGCTCGTCCTGTCCTTCCTGGCCACCCTGGGCGCCACCACCTTCTTCACCCTGACCGTCCTCGGCGACGAGGGGATCGGCAACAGGGTCACCGCGTACATCTTCGTCTTCCTCGTCGCGCTCGGCGTCGACTACAACATCTTCATCATGAGCCGGTTCAAGCAGGAGCTGCGCACCCTGCCCCCGGCGCGGGCCATCGGCGCCGCCGTCACGCGCACCGGCGGCGTCGTCTCCTCCGCGGGGCTCATCCTCGCGGCGACGTTCGCCGTCCTCATGACCCAACCGATCCGCGAGCTCTTCCAGTTCGGCTTCGCCATGGCCTTCGGTATCCTCCTGGACACCTTCGTCATCCGGCCCCTCCTGGTCCCCGCCGTGGTCCGTCTCCTCGGCGACCGCGCCCTGTGGCCCACGCGCCCCGGGACACCGCCCCCGCCCGCCGACGCCGCTCCGCCCGCGTCGGACGCACCGGCTCCACCGGCCGCCGGACCCGCCGGGGCCACCGCCGTCGCCGTCGCCGTCGCCACCGGTGCCACCACCGGACTCCTGCTGCGCCTCTTCACCTGGGTCGCCGTCGTGGAGGCGTGCACCTGGGCGGGCCTGCTGGCCGGGATGTACGTCAAGTACGTCCCCGAAACCACCGAACTCGGCGTCCGGATCTTCGGCGCGCTCCACGGCGCCGCCTTCGTCGCCTACGTGCTCCTGACCGTCCTGGTGGCGGTCCGGCTCAAGTGGCGGCTGGGCCGGACGACGATCCTCGCCCTGCTGGCCGCCGTACCGCCCTTCATGACCGTGGCCTTCGAGGCGTGGGCCCGCCGCACCGGCCGCCTCCCGGGCCCGGCGGCCGCCCCGCCCCGATAGCCGGGCACGGGGCCGATGACGGATCGTGCCCGCCGGGGGCGTGCGGTGCCACCCCCGGAGCGGGCCGTCCCCCGGTGACGGGCCGTGCGCGGGTGCGCCACGGCACGGCCCGCCACCGGGAGGCCCCGGACCGGGAGACCCCTACCGGGAGGACCGCCGCGGTGCGGACCGCGGAGGTCCCGCCTCCGGGGCCGGGCCGTGTTCCGGGACGGTCCCGGAGGTCCCGCCACCGGGCAGGCGGAGGCCGGGGCCCGGCGCCTCAGAGCCCGGCCGCCTCGTACAGGCCGTCCATCTCGTCGGCGATCTCCTCGGGGTCGCGGCCCTCCGCGGTCCGCACCGCGCGCGCCTTCGACGCGAACTCCGGCCCGAGTTCCTCGTACCGCGCCCGCCAGGCCTCCGCGCGCTCCTGCCAGTACGCCACGCACTTGTAGTGGTGCGCCGGGAGCCCCCGCTCGTGCCGCAGGTAGCGCCGCACCGCGCGGTTCAGCCGCCCCTCGGTCGCGACCCACACATAGGTGTCGTGGCCCGGGGCCAGTTCGCGCAGGGCGTCGAGGAGGCGGCTCTCACCGACACCGTTGCCGCTGCCGTCCAGCCAGAGGTAGTCGACGCCCCCGACACCGGCGCGGACACGGTGGGCGGGGCCGCGGACCTCGACGAGGAGGGTGGTGCGCACCTCGTCGGCGGTCAGCTCCGCGAGCCGCAGCGCGGCGGGCAGCCCCGGTTCGTCGGCGACGAGGAGCTGCCGGGTGAGGGCGCCGGGCCGCTCGTAGAGGCCGCAGGGCGGATTGACGCCGACGGCGTCCCCCGGCCGGGCCCGCCGGGCCCAGGCCGCGGCCACCCCGCCGTCGTGCACGACGAAGTCCACGGTGAGCCGGCCGGGCGCGTGGTCGCGGACGGTGTAGACGCGCATGGCGGAGGGCTCCACGCCGTCGGGGTACTCCCATCCGCGCAGGGTGGTGATCCGCGGGAGGCGGACCTCGTCGCCGGGCCGGTCGGGGAAGAACATCCGGACGTACTCGTCGCCGGTCCCGGTGGTGGGGTAGTCGCGCAGATCGCTTCCGCCGAAGCGCACCCGCACCATCCCCGGTCCGGTCCGCTCCACGCCGGTCACCTCGGCGCGGTGGATGCGCGGGACGTAGTCCGCGGGCAGGCGGGCGGCTGGCGTGTCGTCGGCCATGCTGTCTCTCCTGGTTCGGGGGCGGTGTGCGCACCGCCCCTGCGGAACGGGCGCGCCCGGCGGTCGCCCGGGGCGCGCCCGGGGGCGTCAGAAGTCGTCGAAGTCCTCGACGGCGTCGGCGATGCCGTTCACGAAGCTCGTGTAGGTCAGCGCGAAGCCGAACCGCTCGGCGAGGTTGCCGTCGATCCAGTGGCCGTCGGCGACCGCGGGCACGCGCCGCAGCAGCGGATCCGGTTCGAGGTCCTTCTCCGCCTTGTAGACGAGGAGCACGTCCGCGTCGCCCAGGGCGCTCACGGCGTTCTCGTAGCTGAGCATGTGCCCCGAGCCCGACTGGTTGGGCGGGGCGCTGCTGATCTCCTCGTTCTCGAGGATCGTGAAGCCGAGCGCGGGGAGGACCACCTGGTAGACCGACTCGTCGGAGATGACGGTGAAGTTGTCGACGGGGGCGTGGATGACCGCCGCGCTCCTGCCCTCGGCGTAGTCGCCGATCCTCGCGCGCGCGTTCTTCACCGCCTTGTCGTACCCGGCGATCGCCCGCTCGGCGCGGTCGGTGCGGCCGAGCAGGGTGAGCTGGTCGGTCATCGCGACGAACGGGTCGTCGACGGTGGCCCCCTTGACGTCGAGGCCGTCGTTGACGGCGAGGACCGGGGCTATCTCGTCGAGCTTGAAGTTCTCGCCCTCGTAGTACTTCCACCAGCCGGCGCCGACCACGATGAGGTCCGGATCGTAGGAGGCGATCTCCTCCCGGTTGAGGTCGAACGCCGAGTTCTTGAGGTGGGCGGCGTCCTTGTCGACCAGGGGCGACAGCGGGCTGTCCTGGCCGTGGGCGGTGGCCACGATCGGGTATCCGGCGAGGAGCGCCATCTCCAGCCCGCTGCGGCTGTCGAGGACGACGACGCGCCGCGGGTCGGCGGGGAGCGTCGCCGTGTAGCCCTCGTAGGCGAAGTCGATGGTCCGGGCCGGGGCGTCGCCGCCGGCCGCCTTCGCGTCCGGTCCGGAGGAGCATCCGGAGAGCAGGCCGACGGCCAGGAGGGCGCAGAGCCAGGCGGGGGCGCCGCGGCGCGCGGCCGGCCGGAGGCCCGCGCGGGCCGGGGAGGGGAGTGCAGACGGCATGGGGTTCCTTGAGGATGCTCGAAGGGCCCGCGTGCGGGACCACGTGGTGCGTGAGGCGGGGGCGCCTCGTGTTCCACGCTAGGCAGGGGACGGGACGTGCGGGGGACGCCCCGCGTCGCGTTCGGGACTCCGGGCGGACGCGGTGGCGGCACCGCGGTCGCGCCCGAGCGGGACGACCGTGGGCGTCCCCGTCACCGGGTCCGGTACGACGCGGCAGGCGAGGCCGAAGACCTCGGCGACGAGTTCCTCGGTGACGACGGACTCCGGCGGCCCCTCGGCGGCGATCCGGCCGTCCTTCATCGCGATGAGGTGGGTGCCGTAGCGGGCGGCGTGGTTGAGGTCGTGCAGGACCGCGACGAGCGTGTTGCCGGCGAGGTGCAGATCGGTGAAGAGTTCCAGCAGCTCGATCTGGTGCGCGATGTCCAGGAACGTGGTCGGCTCGTCGAGGAGCAGCAGCGGAGTCTCCTGCGCGAGCACCATCGCCACCCACACGCGCTGGCGCTGGCCGCCGGACAGTTCGTCGACGAGCTGCGCCGACAGGTCGGTGACGCCGGTCGCGGCCATGCTCTTCAGCACGGCCTCCTCGTCCGCGTCCGTCCACTGCCGGATGAAGCCCTGGTGGGGGTAGCGACCGCGGGCGACGAGATCGGCGACGGTGATGCCGTCGGGGGCGAGCGAGGTCTGCGGAAGCAGGCCGAGGCGCCGCGCGACCTCCTTGGCCCGGTACGACGTGATGGCCCTGCCGTCGAGCAGGACGGCGCCCTCGCGCGGACGGATGAGCCGGGAGAGCGCGCGCAGGAGGGTGGACTTGCCGCAGGCGTTCGGTCCGACGATCACCGTGAAGGACCGGTCGGGGATGGTGACCGAGAGCCGCTCGGAGATCAGCTTCCGGTCGTAGCCGATGCTCGCCCGCTCGACGCGCAACTGCGGTGCCGGTGCTGCCGGTGCCGGTGCCGGTGCTGTGGTCGGGGGCGTGGTCGTGGTCGGGGCGCCGGGATCGGTGGATGTCATGCTCGTGCCTTCCGGGACGGGGGTGTGGTGGTCACGGGCGCTTCCTCGCCTCGTGCACGAGGAGCCAGATCAGGTACCCGCCGCCGATGACCACCGTGACCGTGCCCACCGGCAGCATCACCGGAAGGACGTGGAGGGCGACGTGGTCGGAGGCCGCGAGCAGCGCAGCCCCCATGAGGGCGGAGGTGGGCACCGGGACGCCCGGCGCGCGGGTGAGGCGGCGGGCGATCTGCGGCGCGGCGAGCGCCACGAAGGAGATCGGTCCGGCCGCGGCCGTGACGACCGCGACGAGTCCGACCGAGAGCAGCATCAGGGTGAGGCGGGCGGACTCGACGCGGACCCCCAGCGCCCGCGCGGCGTCGTCGCCGAGTTCGAGCTGCCGCAGCGGGCGGCACAGCACCAGCGTCACGGCGAGGAGGAGCACGACGAGGAGAGCGCCGGCCCCGGTCTGCTGCCAGGTGATGCCGTTCAGCGATCCGGCCCCCCAGACCGCGGCCACCAGCGCGGCGTCCAGGTCGGCGGTGAGCGTCAGCCAGGTGTTCAGCGAGCCCAGCGTCGCCGAGACCGCGATCCCCACGATGATGAGCCGGAACCCCCGCACCCCGCGGGTGAAGGCGAGGAGGTAGACGGCCGCCGCCGTCGCGACGCCTCCGATCAGCGCCCCGGCCGCGACGTCGAGGTAGGTGCCCCCGAGGACGATGATCACGACGAGCGCGCCCGTGTACGCGCCCGCAGAGAAGCCGAGGATGTCCGGACTGGCCAGTGGATTGCGGGTCAGGGACTGGAACACGGCGCCGCTGGCCCCGAGGGCGGCGCCGAAGGTGATCGCGGCGAGCGCGCGCGGCATCCGCCATTCGACGACGACGGTACGGGTGAAGTCGTCCGCACCGGAGAAGAGCGCGTGTCCGACCTGCGCCAGGCTGAGCGGGTACTCCCCGCTCACGAGCCCCAGCACCCCCAGGACCAGGCAGACGCCCACGAGGACGAGGCACACCACGCCGACGCGGACATCGAGGCGGAGCCGGACGCCCCGGACGTTCCGGTGCAGCATCCGGCGGCCGGGGTCCACCCTGGCAAAGGACGCCGCGGACGGGTCGGGGGACGAGGCGGTCACAGGCCGCTCACCTTCCTCCGGCGGACCAGCACGATCAGCACCGGAGCGCCCACCAGCGCGGTGACGATCCCGACGGGGATCTCCGCCGGGCGCATCACCATCCGGCCGGCGATGTCCGCCACGAGCAGCAGGATCGGGGCCAGGGCGAGCGTGTAGGCGAGGATCCAGCGCTGGTCGGGGCCGGCCATCCAGCGTGCGACGTGCGGCACCATCAGGCCGACGAAGCCGATCGGACCGGCGAGCGCGGTGGCGCCGCCGGCCAGCAGGGTCACGGCGACGACCACGAGCACGCGGGTGCGCAGGACGTTCGCGCCGAGCGCGGCGGCCATGTCCTCACCCAGCGCGATGGCGTTCAGGGGCCGCGCCGTGAGGAGGGCGATCACGAATCCCGCGGCCAGGAAGGGCAGTACCGGCCACACCAGGTCCAGGCTCCGCCCGACGACGGAGCCGGCCCCCCAGTTGCGCATGCTGTCGAAGGCCCGGGGATCGAGGAGTGTCAGGGCACTCGTGAGACCGCTGAGCACCGCCCCGAGGGCGACTCCCGCCAGGACGAGGCGCAGTGGATCCGCGCCGCCCCGGCCGGCGGCGCCGATGACGTAGACCGCGAGCGTCACGACCAGGGCGCCGGCGAACGCGAACCACACGTATCCGGAGATCGACGCGACCCCGAACACCCCGATGCCGACGGCGACGGCGAACGCGGCACCCGAGGCAACGCCCAGGATGCCCGGATCGGCCAGCGGGTTGCGCGTGAGCGCCTGGATCAGCCCGCCCGCGACACCGAGTGAGGAGCCCACCGCGATCGCGATCACGGTGCGGGGCACACGCAGATCGCGGACCACGAAGTGGTCCTCCGCACCGGTGGGGGAGAACACCGCCTGCCGGACCACGGAGAGGGGGATGTCGCGCGATCCGACGGCGACGCTGAGGACGGTCACCACCGCCAGTACGGCGAGGATGACGAGGAGCAGGAGGGTGCGGGAGGCGTTGCTCCCGGCGACCCCGTGCGGGGGCCGCGCGCCGGTCACCTCGACGGAGCGCGGCGGGACGGACATCATCGGTTGGACACTCCAGATCGGGCCGCGTCCGCGGGTGAGGGTGGTCGGCGGCGGCGTGCCCCGACGCTATGGCGGTCACGTCGAGGCGTGGGGACAGGACGTGTCTCGTTCAGGACAGCCCGGCGGCGGTTCCCGGCACGCCGCTCACGGCCGGCCCACCAGATCGCCGGGTGTGCAGCCGACCGTCTTGCGGAAGGCCGCGACGAACGCGCTCGTGGAGCTGTAACCGACGCGCCGCGCGACGACCTTGACGCTCGAACCGTCGGCGAGCTGGCCGAGGGCGGCCCGCATGCGGACGAGCCGTCGCCAGTGGGCGAAGCCCATCGCCACCTCGGCGGCGAAGGCCCGGGTCAGGGTGCGGGAGGTGATGTTCAGGACCACGGCCCACTGCTCCAGGGAACGGTCGTCGGCGGGATCCCGCAGCACCCTCTCGACGAGGGGCGCCAGCCGCGAGTCCCGGGGGAGCGGCACGTCCAGCCGGGCCGACTCGGTGACCTCCAGCATGTCCACGCACACCTGCTGCGCGCGGATGCGCTGCTCGGCGGTCATCCGCGCGTACTTGAGGTGCATGAGCAACTGCCGGACCGCGGGGATGACGCTGACGACGACGGGGCGGTCCCACGCCCTCCGCCAGGAGTCCGGCGCGAAGTACGTCGCGCGCACCTCGGTGTGATCGCGCGTCGAACCCTCGTGCTCCACGCCGGCGGGCACCCACAGACCGAACCCGGGCGTCACCGTCCACTGCCTGCCGTCGGCGTACATCGTCACGACGCCCCTGTCGGACCAGAGCAGTTCGTGCTCCGCGTGCCGGTGCGGCGGCCAGCTGACCGCCCGCTCCGGCTCGTACACGCTCGTCGTGAGGAGGAAGGGGCGGGGGACCCGCCGATCGGTCGCGGAATCGTTTCTTTCCGGAGCGGGCGGAAGTGAGAGCAGCGTCATGGGAACCTCGGCGGGCAAGGAGTTAGGTAAGGGTAACCTAACCTAATCCATTCGGTCCCACGATGCCCGGGTCCTCCCGGTCCGATATCGACGGGCCCCGCGCGGCCCCGGCCCCGGCGGGCACCGGACCGCGCCGGTCCCGGCGCGGCACTTCGCTCCCCTCGGGCCGTGCCTCCGGCACGGCGCTTCGCTTCCGGCGCGAGGCTGTGCTTCCGGAGTCCCGGCGGACGCGACCTCCGAGCCTCCGGGCGGTGGCACGCGGGCGGGACCGGCGCTCCACGCCGTTCCCGGTACGCACGCCGGCGGGACCGGTCCGCGTACCGGGAACGGTGGAGAAGACCGGAGGGGGAGGCGAGATCCTGTTCGCCGACCGGGTCGGCCCCCGCTGCGACCGGGTCACCGGCCGCACATGGGGAGGGGCGGGCAGGACATCCGAGGTGCGGCGCGGCGGGGCCCCGACGAGCTGGTCAACGCCTCAGGCGCAGCCCGCCCCCGGCAGCACCGGACCCGGGACCGGGCCGAACCCGCCGCCGGGATGGGGGCTTCACCCCGGAAGCACCTCCGGCGGGGCTGGAAAAAGGGCCTCGACGATCCTCACTCCTGCTCAGCAGTGCTTCTGCCAAGGCGCCCGGTATGAGCTGTCCAGTTCATACCTCCCTGGCCCCGGTACCTTGAGGCGCACCCACTCGCCGTCCCGTTCGATGCATCCCGCGCTGGAGCGCAGCCAAGGGGAGTAGGCGATACGCAGTCGCACGGTGCCTTGCTCCCGGGTGCGGACGGTCACACTGGCGTTGTCGCTGCCGACCACGGACGCACCGGCGCCGTCGGCCATGGGGCGGGCATCGGTGACCGCGTAGATCCGCCAGTGGGCGTCATGCCACACCGGCTTCAGCCAGTCGGGCTCGCTCCTCACGAGCTCGGCCTCGTCCTTCGCCGCGAAGTCGGGCTCGCCGCTCGGCAGAACGACATATCCCACCGCCCAGTCGTCGAGCCAGGAGCGGTACTTCGCGGGGGAGAAGCGCCCCTCGTAGAAGAGTGCGCCGCGTTCCAGGTCGACCTGACGGTTCCACCCCCGCGCGAGATTCACGTGAGGGCCCAGCACGGTGGTCTCCCGATGGTTGACCGCCGGCACGACCTCCACGCGGGTCCGGTCCGCACCCAGCCGGTTCAACGCCGCCAGCACACCGCGTGTTTCGGTCGCCCAGGTCGGCACCGGGGTCGACATGCTCGTCACACGCACGGTGTGGGACGTGACCCACTGCACGGAGAGCGCGAGTGCGACAGCGAGGGCCGCCTTCTGCAGCTTGCGCCCCTTGTCGGCGAGCAGCGCGGCGAGTAGTACCGGGCCGCCGAACAGTTCGGCGAGTCGGACGACATTGGCTCCCACGGGCGTGGGGATCAGCGCCGACAGGATGACGCCGAGTAAGTAGGTCGCGGCGCTGTAACGGAGCACTCGCCACTCACGGGGAGCGAACGCGGCGAGCAGCGCGCTGAAGAGGATCGGCTTCCACAGATCGCTCGTCGACATGGGCATTACGCCGTTGAAGGGGAAGAGCAGTGTCGTCAGACCCACCACGGCGGTGGGTGGAGCGCACAGGACCAGGGCTTTGCCGAAGTCCCGGTCCAGTAGCCGGCCCGCGCCGCACACGAGAAGGAACAGTCCTGCCACCGGACTTGCCATCGTTGCCAGGAGGCTGAACACACCAGCCGCGACGAGGCGTTTTTCCCCGCCCATCAGCATCAGGCACGAAACCAATGCGAGCGCGACGCCGAGCGCGAAAGTGGACCGGCCCGAGGCGACATTGCCCCAGAGGAACAGCACGGCCAGAAGCGTGGGCCACAGCGGATGGCGAACGCCGCTGCGCACGAAAATACGGCCCACCAGCCAGGAGGCGGCAATACCCGAGGCGACGGTGACGGTTCGTACGCCGACCAGTGCCATCAGTTGCGGGGCCAGAACGCTGTAGTTGCCCACATGGACGCCTCCGTACCAGCCGATGCTGTACGGCGATCCCGGATGTTCGGCGACGAATCGGGTCCAGGAGACCTGTGCGGCGAGATCCCCGCCCCCGGTGGCAAGAAAGGTGGCCCATAAAATGTACGCGGGGAGGGCGAGGACGGTGGCCGAGATGGGAACGCGATGCCGTACCCAAAGGGTGCGTAACCGATCCGGCCCGTCGGGAGGAGAGCTGATCTCGTGTGCCGACGACTTGGTCGTCGGCGAGACAGTGGATGTCACTGGTGATTCCGTTCGGTAATCTCCGAGAGATCGACGCCGCCTCACAGAATCGATCTCGGTTCACGATCTACCCCATGACCCGTTGGGTGAGAACGGGCCGTACAAGGGAAGTCGTCGTTCCCGGAGAACGCGCGGGACTTGTCCTTGTGGCCGGTGGCCTGCCGGAGCGTGACGCGTACGGCGGCCCGCGCACCACCCTGGGCAGCGGTCGCCGCAGGAGCGGCAGTGGAGAGGCCGGCCGGCGCACACGGCTGCGAGGCCGAGTGAAAGAGTGGGCTTGCGTGCTTCCTCTCGGGTTTTCGGTCAGAAGCGAGAACCGTGCCGCGGGAGAGGGCTTCATCCCTCCGCTTTCGGGCGGCTCGCCGGTCGATCTCCTGAATGCAAACATTTCATCCGCGTGAAGGTCAACTGTTCATTGCCGCGATGGTGACATATGGCTAGAATCGCCCGCAATTCCCATTGGTGTCCACCAGGGTCGGTGACCGATTTCATGCGGTTTGTGCACCCTGTTTGTGTAGCCATCTACATATTTTGCACGACTTATGGGCCGGGGCCGAAAGGCACGCGTGCCGGGGATGATTGTGGAGCGACTCTTCATATGGCGTGAATTGTATGGCTGAATGAAAAGATCCTATGCGCCTGTTGGTCCCGATCGTTCATGAGTCCTTGCCGGTTTGCCGGCGTGGCCTCTGCGTTTGTGTGGTGCGGTCCTTTCGGGGCTGCGGCGGGCCGAAAGTCCGGTTCTCGTGTCCGATGGGCGCCGGCTTCCACGACACCGGTGTGGTCGTACGGGTTGTCGGGACGGCCGGTGCGGCTTACGCGCTGGTGCGCGGTAGGCGGTGAGGCGCCGAGTCCCTGGCACTTCGGGACGGCACCGCATGCTTGCCGCAGGCGCGGAGCAGTCGGCAGCCGTGCTGATGGGGGGAGGGGCGCTCGACGGGGCCGGGTGAGAGCGCGGTCGGCGGGCCGTGCCGTGTCCGGGGCGCGCGTGCGCGCCGGAGGGCCGGGAGCCGGTCGACACGGCCGTCGGCGGTTCCCGACGAGTCGGGTCGCGGATGCGTCAGGCCGCCGGCTTCCCGGGCTGTGTGAGATTTCGTGAGACGTGAGAGGGTCTGGGGCGTGAGTGAGACACCGCCGAACCTGCAATACCGCTTCGACGGGCCGGAAGACGCCCCGGTCCTCATCCTCGGTCCCTCACTGGGTACCACATGGCACATGTGGGACCGGCAGGTCCCCGAACTGGCGCTCCAGTGGCGGGTCTTCCGGTACGACCTGCCCGGCCACGGCGGGGCCCCCGCCCACCCGGCGGGTTCCGTCGCCGACCTCGCCACGCGGCTGCTGGCCACCCTCGACGGGCTCGGCGTCCAGCGCTTCGGGTACGCCGGGTGCGCCCTCGGCGGCGCCGTCGGCATCGAACTGGCCCTGCGCCGCCCCGAGCGCGTGGCCTCCCTCGCGCTGATCGCGTCCTCCCCGCGCTTCGGCACCGCCGACGAGTTCCGGCAGCGCGGGGTCGTCGTCCGCACCAACGGACTCGACCCCATCGCCCGCAGCGCGCCCGAGCGGTGGTTCACCGGCGGATTCGCCGCCGCCCAGCCCGCGATCACCGAGTGGGCGGTGCAGATGGTGCGGACCACCGACCCCGGCTGCTACATCTCCGCCTGCGAGGCCCTCGCCGCCTTCGACGTGCGCGGCGAACTCGGCCGCGTCGGCGTCCCGGCCCTCGTCCTGGTCGGCTCCGACGACCAGGTCACCGGCCCCGCCGAGGCCCGCACCCTGGTGGCCGGCATCCCCGACGCCCGTCTCGCGGTCGTGCCCGGCGCCTCCCACCTGGTCCCCGTCGAGCAGCCCGCGGCCGTCACCGACCTCCTGGTGCGCCACTTCACCACCGCCTGGCAGGCCGTCCACGACACCGGGCAGACCGCCGTCCCCGTCCTCCAGGCCGCCGAGCCCACCGCCTCCACCGCTCCGGCCCAGCCCGCCCTGGAGGGCGTCTCGGCGCCCGCCCACCCCCGGGCCCCGGTGGCTGTTCCCGTCCCCGTCCCCTCACCGGCCGTCCACGCCCCGCCGCGCAACGCGCCCATCGCCGAGATCGCCCCGGCGGCCGTTCCCCCGCAGAGCGCGCCGGGGGCGCACGCCCGGCCCGATCCGTACGACGCCGGGCTGAAGGTGCGCCGCGAGGTGCTCGGAGACGCGCACGTCGACCAGGAGCTGTCGCGGACGGACGACTTCTCCGGGGACTTCCAGGAGTTCCTCACCCGCTGCGAATGGGGCGAGATCTGGGACCGCCCCGGACTCGACCGCCGCACCCGGAGCTGCGTCACCCTCACCGCCCTGGTCGCCGGCGGGCACCTGGAGGAGCTGGCCGCGCACACCCGGGCCGCCCTGCGCAACGGACTGACGCCCGCCGAGATCAAGGAGGTGCTGCTCCAGGCGGCCGTCTACTGCGGCCTGCCCGCGGCGAACAGCGCCTTCCGGGTGGCCCAGCGGGTCGTCCAGGAGGAGACCACCCCCGCCGAGTAGGGACCCGGACCCGAGGGGACCCCGATCTGAGCGGACCTCGACCCTGAGCGGACCCCGACCTGCGCGGGACCCGGACGCCCCGAGCGGGACCCGGACCCGGGGAGGACCCGGACACCGAGAGGGCCTCGGACCCGCGGGGGACCGGGGATCCCGAGCGGGCCCTCCCCGAGGCGGAATCAGGCCCCGTCAGGCGGCGTCCCGGGGCGCGCGTCACCGGCGGTCGCGCCCCCGCGCGGCACCCGCGTCCGCGGCGCATCCGTCCTCCGCCGGTCGCCCGGCGCGTGCCCAGCCCGGTCGTACGCGGTCGTGCGCGGGCGCGGCGGCAGGATGGACCCATGAAGCTCATCAAGAAGTCGCACGCCTGCGTCCGCCTGGAGAAGGACGGCCGGACCCTCGTCCTCGACCCGGGCGGGTTCAGCGAGCCGGACGCCGCCGTCGGCGCCGACGCCGTCCTCGTCACCCACGAGCACCCCGACCACTTCGACGAGCCCCGGCTGCGCGCCGCGCTGGAGCACAACCCGGCCGCCGGGATCTGGGCGCCGCGCCCCGTCGCGGAGCGGATCTCGGCGGCGTTCCCGGGCCGGGTCCGCACCGTCGGCCACGGTGACACCTTCACCGCCGCCGGCTTCGACATCGAGGTCCACGGCGAACTGCACGCCGTGATCCACCCCGACATCCCCCGCGTCGCCAACGTCGGCTTCCTCGTCGACGGCGGCACCGTCTTCCACCCCGGCGACGCCCTCACCGTCCCCGGCCGCCCCGTGGAGACCCTGATGCTCCCGGTCATGGCCCCCTGGAACAAGATCTCCGAGGTCATCGACTACGTGCGCGAGGTCCGCCCGCGCCGCGCCTACGACGTCCACGACGCCCTGCTCACCGATCTGGCCCGGCCGATCTACGACCGCCAGATCGGGCAGCTCGGCGGCACCGAGCACCTGCGGCTCGCCCCCGGCGGCTCGGTCCGGCTCTGAGGCGCCGCGCCCGGGACTGGCCGCGCCCGGGACCCGCCGGCGGCGGCCCCGGCGGCGGCCCCGGCGGCGGCCCCGGCGGCGGCGCCCCGGGCGGGACCGCGTTGTCGGTGCCGCCGGGTAGGTTGGGGGACATGCGCATCGCGACCTGGAACGTGAACTCGATCACCGCCCGCCTGCCGAGGCTCCTCGCCTGGCTGGAGAGCAGCGGCACCGATGTGCTGTGCCTCCAGGAGGCCAAGGTCGCCGAGGCGCAGTTCCCCGTCGACGCGCTGCGCGAGCTGGGGTACGAGGCCGCCGTGCACGCCACGGGCCGGTGGAACGGGGTGGCGGTCCTCTCCCGGGTCGGCCTCGCCGACGTGGTCAAGGGCCTGCCAGGCGACCCCGGGTACGAGGGCGTCCAGGAGCCCCGCGCGATCTCCGCGACCTGCGGCCCGGTCCGCGTCTGGTCGGTCTACGTGCCCAACGGCCGCGAGGTCGGCCACGCGCACTACGCCTACAAGCTCCAGTGGTTCGAGGCGCTGCGCGCCGCCGTCGCCGACGACGCGGCGGGCGACCGCCCGTTCGCGGTCCTGGGGGACTACAACGTGGCTCCGACCGACGACGACGTGTACGACCGCGCCGCCTTCGAGGGCTCCACCCATGTCACCCCCGCCGAGCGCGAGGCCCTCGCCTCCCTGCGCGGGACGGGACTCTCCGACGTCGTCCCGCGCCCGCTGAAGTACGACCACCCGTACACGTACTGGGACTACCGCCAGCTCTGCTTCCCCAAGAACCGCGGCATGCGCATCGACCTGGTGTACGGCAACGCGCCGTTCGCGAAGGCGGTCGGCGACTCCTACGTCGACCGCGAGGAGCGCAAGGGCAAGGGCGCCTCCGACCACGCGCCCGTCGTGGTCGACCTGGACGTCTCCGAGTCGTGATGTGCCGTCCGCGCGCCCGGTGGTGCGCGCGGCGGTACGAATGACAGTCTGGAGGTATGAACTTCCCATTCCTGGGCAAGCGGCGCGGGGCCCCTCGGGTCCATGACGCCGAGGGCATCGCCGGACTGCTCGCGGAGTGCGATCTGCTCCGCTCCCAGGCGTCCCGGGAGGGTGTGCGACTCGACGACTCCGTGGGCTCGTTGGAGCGGCTCGACCAGATACTCCCGCGCTGGCGCGGCGACCAGGAGGTCCTGACCTGGCTCGGCAACGACGCGGGCCTCTACGTGGGCACCGTGATCGTGCGCTCCGTGCCGGGCGCCCGCTGGCAGCTGAGGGCCGACGGCCAGCCGGTCGTCCGGCTCGCCTCCGGGCGGGAGTTCGACGTGGTCGCCTCGGGGCACGCCTGGGCGGAAGAGGGCGCTCCCGAACTCTCGCAGCTCTACGCGGAGGTCGCGGAGGCGTGAACCTCTGGCCCAACGAGCGCCTTAAATAGGGCTAATGCCCGAAAAGTGCGTGTCGCCCCCGGTCCCTGTCCCCTCCCGGATAGCGTGCAACCGTTCCCGGGCACCGGCGCACTGATGCTCCGACGCATCGCGCGACGGAGCGGGGCGCGGCCGCAGATCACTGCTCGCGGCGGAGCCGACCCGCACCACGGGCCGCCCGCCGCCGGGGAGAAGGTCAGCCGCGCACGGAACGGGTGGGAGGGGAGGAGCGACGGAACGCGACCGGCCCGGTGGGAGCCGCGGGGAGCCTGCGCGGAGGCCGGACCGGACGGTCGCGGCCCGGGTCACGTCCCCCGGTCCGACCGGGCCGGCCGCGTCCGGCCGCACGCCGGGGGAGCGGCCCCCTCGGCGGCGGAACGGGGAGGCGATGCCGTGCCCGCCCGGACGGATCGGCTCCCTACGGGACGAGGGGCGCGCGGCGGCCCGATGGATGACCGCGCGCGGGCCGCCGCACGGGAACACGGCCCGCGGGCCGCGCCGCTCACCCGCGGTGGGACGGGGAGGTCCGCCGCGTGATCTCCGGTCCCCTTCGAGGGTGTGCGCCGTTCGTCCGGAAGGCGCCCCCCGTCGGGGCCGCGTTCCGGAGCGCCGTCCGCATCCGGCAGCATCGCCGTCCCGTGCCCGACCCGGGGCCCGTCGCGCTCCGTCCGCCGGCGCTGTCCGTCTCGTCCGTGCGCGTCGGCGGTTCCGGTCCGCCCGCACCATCCGTCCGGGCGGCCCCGTCCGCCCCGTCCCGTCCCCCGCGCGGCGGTCGTCGCGCGCCGCGATCCCGTGTGTACCTGACGCGGTCATGTCGATGAATTAAGCTGCCCAGCGCTCTTCCCGCACGTCCCGGCCGGACGGTCCCGGTTCGACGGTGCCGACCCGCCGGTCATCGACTCCGGAGGTATGGATGCGTCGCCCTGTTTTACGGAACGTCACACTCCTGGCGGCCGCGGCCGTCGTGGCCTCGGTGGGCGCGGCGGCGCCGCCCACGGCAGCGCGTACCGGGCCCGCCCCGATCCCCGCCCCCGCTCCGGCGCCCGCCCCCGCCAGGGCGGCCACCCCCGCGAAGACCCCCGTCGCCGTAGGCCACGGCGGGGCCGTGGCCAGCGTGGACGCGGACGCCTCGGCGGCCGGGATCGAGGTGCTCAGGAACGGCGGCAACGCCGTCGACGCCGCCGTCGCCACGGCCGCCGCGCTCGGCGTGACCGAGCCCTACTCCTCCGGCATCGGCGGGGGCGGCTACTTCGTCCACTACGACGCCCGGACCCGCACCGTGCGGACCATCGACGGCCGCGAGACCGCCCCGCTCAGCGCCGATGCCTCCCTGTTCACCGAGAACGGCGCCCCGCTGCCCTTCGACACCGCCGTCACCAGCGGCCTCGCGGTCGGCACCCCCGGGACGCCCGCCACCTGGCAGGCCGCCCTCGACCGGTGGGGCACCCGCTCCCTCGCCTCCGTGCTGAAGCCCGCCGAGCGCCTCGCCCAGCGGGGCTTCACCGTCGACGAGACCTTCCGCTCCCAGACCGCCGCCAACGAGGAGCGGTTCCGCCACTTCCCCGACACCGCGCGGCTGTTCCTGCCGAAGGGCGCACCGCCGGCCGTCGGTTCCACCTTCCGCAACCCCGACCTCGCCCGCACCTACCGGCAACTGGGCCGCGAGGGCGTCGACGCCGTCTACCGGGGCGCCATCGGCAAGGACATCGTCGCCACCGTCAACAAGCCCCCCACCGACCCGCGTTCGGGCTGGACGGCCCGCCCCGGGGATCTGTCCGCCAAGGACCTGAAGGCGTACCGGGCCAAGGTCCAGGCACCCACCCGCACTTCGTACCGGGGCCTGGGCATCTACTCCATCGCCCCTTCCTCCTCCGGCGGCACGACCGTCGGCGAGGCCCTCAACATCCTGGAGCGCACCGACCTCGCCCGGGCCGGTGAGACCCGCTACCTGCACCGCTTCATCGAGGCCAGTCGCGTCGCCTTCGCCGACCGGGGCCGCTGGGTCGGCGACCCGGGCTTCGAGGACGTACCGGTGCGGGAACTGCTGTCGCAGCGCTACGCCGACTCCCGGGGCTGCCTGATCAAGGACGACGCGGTGCTCACCAGCCCGCTCGCCCCGGGCGACCCCCGGCACCCCGCCCCCTGCGCGCGCGGCGGCGCGGCGGCCCCGACGACGTACGAGGGGGAGAACACCACCCACCTCACCGTCGCCGACAGGTGGGGCAACGTCGTCTCCTACACGCTCACCATCGAGCAGACGGGCGGCAGCGGCATCACCGTGCCCGGCCGGGGCTTCCTGCTCAACAACGAGCTGACGGACTTCTCCTTCGCCCCCGCCAGCCCCGCCGTCCACGACCCGAACCTTCCCGGCCCCGGCAAGCGCCCGCGCTCCTCCCTGGCGCCGACCATCGTGCTCAACGCCGACGACAGGCCCGTCCTGGCCGTGGGTTCACCCGGCGGCGCCACCATCATCACCACCGTGCTGCAGACGCTCACCGGTGTCCTCGACCGGGGGCTGCCGCTCGTCGACGCCATCGCCGCGCCCCGGGCCAGCCAGCGCAACGCCGCCCGGACCGAACTTGAACCCGGCCTCTACGACAGCGCGGTGAGGGGACGCCTGGAGGCCATCGGCCACTCCTTCAAGCTCAACCCGGAGATCGGCGCGGCGACCGGCGTGCAGCGCCTCCCCGACGGCCGGTGGCTCGCCGCGGCCGAGAAGGTGCGGCGCGGAGGCGGCTCGGCCATGGTGGTCCGGCCCCAGCGCTGAGGCCCGCGTCCTCCGTCTCCCGTCGCGGGGCGCCCCGTCACGGCACGCGCGTCCGCGCCCGCGCCGTGACGGGGCCGGTCCGAGGCCGGTCGGGACCCCCGGGTCGGATGTCGGACCCCCGTGTCGGTCCTCCGGCTCGGGCCCGCGCGTCGGGACGCGCCGTGGCTCGGCCCAGAGGTCCTGGTTGACGAAACGACTGTTCCCGCCACGAGTCCGGCAGGAGCAGGAGCAGGAGCAGGAGCAGGAGCAGGAGCAGGAGCAGGAGCAGGAGCAGGAGCAGGAGCAGGCCGCTCCACGGGAGGCGGCATGCGGCGAGAACCCCGGCCCGCGGCCCGTGGCGACGGCCGCCGTCCCGCGCGGAGCCCCCACGTCCCCGGCGCCGTGCCCCCCTTCCCCTGCGGCTCCGCTCCGGCGGAACACGCCGGGCCGGAACACCCCGAGGCGCCCGGGATGCCGTGCTCAGCTGTCCTCGGTCCCGGCGGCGCCGGAGGACGACGTGTCCGCGGGCGCGCGCGGCGGCGTGCGGAACGCCAGGCGTCCGTCCTCGACCTCGACCGTGACCCGGCCGCCCTCCCGGACCCGGCCGTCCAGCAGCAGCCGGGAGAGCTGGTTGTCCACCTCGCGCTGGATGGTGCGGCGCAGCGGCCGGGCCCCGTACTCGGGCTGGTAGCCGCGCTCGGCCAGCCAGTCCACGGCGGCGTCGGTGAAGTCCACGGTGACGTCCTGGGCACGGGCCATCCGCCGGGTCTGGTCCAGCAGCAGGCTGGTGATCCGGCGCAGTTGCTCACCGCTGAGCTGGCGGAAGACGACGATCTCGTCGATGCGGTTGAGGAACTCCGGCCGGAAGTGGTCGCGCAGCGGGCGCAGCACCTGCTCCCGGCGCGCCTCCTCGTCGGCGTCGGAGCCACCGGCGCCGAAGCCGATGCCGGCGCCCCGCCGGGTGATCGCCTCGGAGCCGAGGTTGCTGGTCATCACCACGACGGTGTTGGTGAAGTCGACCGTCCGGCCCTGGGAGTCGGTCAGCCGCCCGTCGTCCAGGACCTGGAGCAGGATGTTGAAGACGTCCGGGTGCGCCTTCTCCACCTCGTCGAGCAGCAGCAGCGAGTACGGGTGGCGGCGCACCACCTCGGTGAGCTGCCCGGCCTCCTCGTGCCCGACGTACCCGGGCGGCGCGCCGACCAGCCGGCTGACCGTGTGGCGTTCCTGGTACTCGCTCATGTCGAGGCGGACCATCCGGTCCTCGCTGCCGAACAGGGCCTCGGCCAGCGCGCGGGCCAGCTCGGTCTTGCCGACGCCGGTCGGGCCGAGGAACAGGAAGCTGCCGATGGGCCGTTCGGGGCTGGAGAGCCCGGCCCGGGAGCGCAGCACCGCGTCGGAGACGACGCGTACCGCCTCCTCCTGGCCGACCACCCGTTCGTGCAGATGGGACTCCAGGCCGAGCAGCCGGTCCTTCTCCTCCTGGGTGAGGCTGCTGACGGGGATGCCGGTCTGCCGGGACACCACCTCCGCGATGGCCTCCGTGCCCACCACGAGGCCGAGCCCCTCGTCGGCCTCCCCGTGGCCGCCCGCCTCGGCGATGCGCTGTTTCAGCTCGCCGATCCGGTCGCGCAGCCGGGTGGCCTCCTCGTACTTCTCGTCGGCCACCGCCTGGTCCTTGTCCCGGGCGAGCTGGTCCGCCTCGCGCTCCATGGCGCGCACATCGGTGCCCTTGGTGCGGGACCGGAGCCGTACCCGGGCGCCCGCCTGGTCGATCAGGTCGATGGCCTTGTCGGGGAGCCGCCGGTCGGTGAGGTAGCGGTCGGACATCTCCACGGCCGCGACCAGCGCCTCGTCGGTGTAGCGGACCTGGTGGTGGGCCTCGTAGCGGTCGCGCAGCCCGCGCAGGATCTCGATGGCGTCGGCCGTGCCGGGTTCCGGCACGAGGATCGGCTGGAAGCGCCGGGCGAGCGCGGCGTCCTTCTCGATCCTGCGGTACTCCTCCAGCGTGGTCGCGCCCACGATGTGCAGCTCACCCCGGGCGAGAGCGGGCTTGAGGATGTTCCCGGCGTCCATGGAGCCACCCTCGCCGCCGCCCCCGGCGCCGACGACGGTGTGCAACTCGTCGATGAAGATGATCAGTTGGTCCGAGTGGGCGCGGATCTCACCCACGATGGTGGTGAGCCGCTCCTCGAAGTCGCCCCGGTAGCGGGTGCCGGCCACGACCGAGGCCAGGTCGAGCGCGACCACCCGCCGCCCGGTCAGCACGTCGGGCACGTCGCCGTCGGTGATGCGCTGGGCGAGCCCCTCCACGACGGCGGTCTTGCCGACACCGGCGTCACCGATCAGGACGGGGTTGTTCTTGCCGCGCCGGGAGAGCACCTCGACGGTCTGCTCGATCTCGTCCTCGCGGCCGATCACCGGGTCGATGCGCCCCTGGGTCGCGAGGTCGGTGAGGTCGCGGCCGTACTTGTCGAGCGTCGGCGTGTTCGTCGTCCGGGTCCCCTCCGCCGTCCGCGGGCCCGCGGTGTCCGGTGTCTCCGGGGGCAGCCCGATGGGCGCGAACCGGGCGGCGTTCAGGATGTGCCCGGCGGCCGAGTCGGGGTTGGCGGCCAGGGCGCTCAGCACGTGCTCGGGGCCGATGTGGCCGGTGCCGGAGGCGCGGGCCAGCTCGTGCGCGTCCAGCAGGGCGCGCTTGACGGCCGGGGTCAGCGAGAGGGAGGTCGGCGGCGGCACCTCGCCCGGCGGGTGCGTCACCGGGCCGGTGCGCTCGTCGATCTGCGAGGCCAGCGAGTCGGGGTCGGCCCCGGCACGGCTGAGCAGGCCCCGGGTCGGCTCCGTGGAGAGCGCGGCCCGCAGCAGGTGCTCGGTGTCCAGGTCGCGGCTGCCGTGCTCGGCGGCGTACTGGGCGGCGCCGCGCACCAGCTCCCGGGCCGGCTGGCTGAGCAGCCGGCCGATGTCGATCTGCCGCGGGCGCGGACCGCCGAAGAAACGTGCCAGGAACTCCGCGAACGGGTCGCCCTCCGGTCCCATGTAGCCGCTGGTCATCGTGTACGGACCTCCGCTGCATCGCTGATCGACGTGCCGGGACCGGGTAACCCGGCCGGGGGGCGGTCATGCCCAACATGACACGTTCCGCTCCGCCGGGCATGTCCGGCCGGGGCCGGGGCGGCGACGACGCGGTGCCGGTGCGGAACGGGTGGGCGGACGCCCGGCGATGGCGGGCGGGGGCGCGGCGCCGCGGGGCGGGGGCGCGGGCCGGGCCGGTGGCGGCGGCGCGGGCCGGGCGGCCGGTGGCGGTGACGGCGGCGGTGGGGGAGGGGCGGGGCGCGGACCGGGTCAGAGGCCGTCCCGCGCCGTGAGCACGCGCGGTCCGCGGTCCGTGATGGCCACCGTGTGCTCCGCGTGGGCGGCCCGGGAGCCGTCGTTGGTGCGCAGCGTCCAGCCGTCGGGGGCGGCGTGGTAGTCGTCCCGGCCGCCGCCGGTCACCATGGGCTCGATGGCGAGGACCATCCCGTGCCGCAGCCGCATCCCGCGCCCCGCCCGTCCCTCGTTGGGCACCCCGGGGTCCTCGTGCATCCGCCGTCCGATGCCGTGGCCGCCGAAGCCGTCCGGGATGCCGTACCCCGCCGCGCGGCACACCGCGCCGATGGCGTGCGCGATGTCGCCGATGCGGTTGCCGACGACGGCCGCGCCGATACCGGCGTCCAGGGCCCGCCCGGCGGCGGCGATCAGCGCCGTGTCGGCGGGGCGCGGCGTGCCCACGGTGAAGCTCACCGCCGAGTCCCCGGCCCAGCCGTCCAGGGTCGCCCCGCAGTCGACGGAGACGAGGTCGCCGTCGCGCAGCCGGTAGCCGTCCGGGATGCCGTGCACGATCGCGTCGTTGACCGAGGCGCAGATCACCGCGGGAAAGGGGGCCGGCGCGAAGGAGGGCCGGTAGCCGAGGAACGGCGAGCCGGCGCCCGCCTCCCGCAGCACCTCCCGGGCCACGGCGTCCAGCTCCAGCAGGCTCACGCCCACGTCCGCGGCCCGCCGTACGGCGGTCAGGGCGCGCGCGACGACCTGTCCGGCGGCGTGCATGGCATCGATCGATGTGTCCGTCTTCAGTTCCACCATGCCAATTACTATACCGGTATTCTAATTGGGTCCAGCCGTCCGGAGCCCGCCCCGCCGAAACCGCCCCCGTCGGCCCGCCCCTGCCGGGCCCGTCGCACCGGACCCGTCGCGCGGTCCTGCCCCTGGGCCCGCCGTCCGGCCCGGAGGTCGCGCCGTCCGCTGTCCGCCCCCGTCCCCGCGCCGTCCGCCGGGCGCCCCTCCCCGTCCACGCCCGCGGGGCCCCACTCCCGCCGTGACCCGCGTCATGGCCCGTTCCGGGCGACCGGTATTAGAATGGGGCGCATGGTGCGCACCCCCCTGACCCCCGAAGAGCGCGAGCGCGGCGAGCGCCTGGGGCGGCTGCTGCGCGCGGCACGCGGTGACCGCAGCATGGCGGAGGTCGCGGCGCGGGCCGGCGTCTCCGCCGAGACCCTGCGCAAGATCGAGACCGGGCGCGCCCCCACCCCGGCCTTCTTCACGGTGGTCGCCCTGGCCGCCGCCCTCGGCCTGTCCCTGGACGAGCTGTCCGGGCAGTGCGTGCCCGCCGCCGCCTGACCCGTTCCCGCTCCCCGCGCCCCCCTTCACCCGCCCCCTCCGCGCCCCGTGGTGCGCTCCGGCGGTCGCGCTCGCCCACCGGAGTGCCAAAGGCGTCCGACACTCCGGCCGGACCGCGATGGCCTTGGCAAGTCCGCCCGGGAGGCTTACGTTCGTCCCCCTACGGCCCCATTCGCGGGGTGGAGGCTCTCTGACGTCGTGTCGCACGCCGGGTCGAAGGAGCAGCTCATGGCCAATGTCGTACGTGCCGCCCTGGTCCAGGCGACCTGGACCGGCGACACCGGCTCCATGGTGGCCAAGCACGAGGAGCACGCGCGCGAGGCGGCCCGCCGGGGCGCCCGGGTCATCGGCTTCCAGGAGGTCTTCAACGCCCCCTACTTCTGCCAGGTCCAGGACCCCGCGCACTACCGCTGGGCCGAACCGGTGCCCGGCGGACCCACCATCGGCCGGATGCGCGACCTCGCCCGGGAGACCGGCATGGTGGTCGTCGCCCCGGTCTTCGAGGCCGAGGCGCCCGGCTTCTTCTACAACACCGCGGCCGTCATCGACGCCGACGGCACCGTCCTGGGCACCTACCGCAAGCACCACATCCCCCAGCTGGAGGGCTTCTGGGAGAAGTACTACTTCCGCCCCGGCAACCTCGGCTGGCCCGTCTTCGACACCGCCGCCGGCCGGATCGGCGTCTACATCTGCTACGACCGCCACTTCCCCGAGGGCTGGCGGGCCCTCGGTCTCGCCGGGGCCCAGCTCGTCTACAACCCCTCGGCCACCCACCGGGGCCTCTCCGCGCACCTCTGGCGCCTGGAGCAGCCCGCCGCGGCCGTCGCCAACGAGTACTTCGTCGCGGCCATCAACCGCGTCGGCCGCGAGGAGTACGGCGACAACGACTTCTACGGCTCCTCGTACTTCGTCGACCCGCGCGGCCGCCTCGTCGGCGCCGCCG
The DNA here is from genome assembly GCF_009862265.1 of Streptomyces sp. SID8352. GTDB lineage: Bacteria > Actinomycetota > Actinomycetes > Streptomycetales > Streptomycetaceae > Streptomyces. Next base: position 249,310 of record NZ_WWGX01000104.1, read on the forward strand.
CGAGCGACGTGGAGGAGGAACTCCTCGTCCGCGACCTGGACTTCGGCCTGATCGACGAGGTCCGCCGGGAGTGGGCCTTCTACCGCGACCGCCGCCCCGACGCCTACGAAGGACTGGTGCGCCCATGACCGGTGACCTGTTCGCCCGGCACCGCGCCGTGCTGCCGGAATGGCTCGCCCTCTACTACGGCGAGCCCCTGGAGATCACCCACGGCGAGGGACGGCACGTCTGGGACTCCGCGGGCAACAAGTACCTCGACTTCTTCGGCGGCATCCTCACCACCATGACCGCCCACGCCCTGCCCGAGGTCACCAAGGCGGTCAGCGAGCAGGCCGGGCGCATCGTGCACTCCTCCACGCTCTACCTGAACCGGCCGATGGTCGAACTCGCCGAGCGCATCGCCCAGTTGTCGGCCATCCCCGACGCCCGGGTCTTCTTCACCACCTCCGGCACCGAGGCCAACGACACGGCCCTGCTGCTCGCCACCGCCCACCGGCGCGGCAACACCGTCCTGGCCATGCGCAACAGCTACCACGGCCGCTCCTTCGCCTCCGTCGGCGTCACCGGCAACCGCGGCTGGTCCCCGACCTCCCTCTCCCCGCTCCAGACCCTCTACGTGCACGGCGGCGTCCGCACCCGCGGCCCCTACGCCCACCTGGACGACCGGGAGTTCATCGACGCCTGCGTCGCGGACCTCACCGACCTGCTCGGCCACACCCGCGACCCCGTCGCGCTGATCGCGGAACCCGTCCAGGGCGTCGGCGGCTTCACCTCCCCGCCCGACGGCCTGTACGCCGCCTTCCGCGCGGTGCTGCGCGAGCGGGGCGTCCTGTGGATCGCGGACGAGGTGCAGACCGGCTGGGGCCGCACCGGCGACCACTTCTGGGGCTGGCAGGCGCACGCCCGCAACGGCCCGCCGGACATCGTGACCTTCGCCAAGGGACTCGGCAACGGCATGTCCGTCGGCGGGGTCATCGCCCGCGCCGAGATCATGAACTGCCTGGACGCCAACAGCATCTCCACCTTCGGCGGCACCCAGATCACCATGGCCGCCGGACTCGCCAACCTGACCCATCTCCTGGAGAACGACCTCCAGGGCAACGCCCGGCGGGTCGGCGGGCTCCTCGTCGAGCGGCTCCGCTCCGCGGCCGCCGGGGTGCCGCACGTGCGGGAGGTGCGCGGACGGGGGCTGATGATCGGCGTCGAGCTGACCCGGCCGGGCACCGACGAGGCCGACCCCGAAGCCGCCTCCGCCGTCCAGGAGGAGGCCCGCATGGGCGGGCTGCTCATCGGCAGGGGCGGCGGCCACGACACCAGCGTCCTGCGCATCGCCCCGCCCCTGTCGCTCACCGTCGCGGAGGCCGAGGAGGGCGCCGCCGTCCTCGAACGCGCCCTGCGCGGCCTGTGACACCCCGCGGCCCGGCCCGCCCCGCCCGTCGGCCGGCCGGCGCCCCACCGTCCGCCGGCCGGCCGGGCGCGGCGCCCCGCCGTCCGCCCCTTTCCGCCGGCTCCCCGGCGGGGGAGGACCGCTGCCGCCGACCGGACCCGGTCCCCGGCGGCGGCCGTCCGCCGCCCGCGCTGCTCCGGCACCCACCGCCCGCACACCGCCCGCCCGACGGCCGCCCCGGCGTGACGCCACCGCCAAGTGCCATGCCCCGGAGGCACGTTCACACCCCGGCGGGACGCCCGCCACAGAAGGGAAGCGCATGAGCGGCCGTACCGTCGTCCGCGGCGGACTCGTCGTCACCGCGGCCGAGGAGACGCACGCCGACGTGCTCGTCGAGGACGGCCGGATCGCCGCCCTCGCCGCCTCCGGCACCGCCGCCGCCGAGGCGTTCACCGCCGAGCGGACCATCGACGCCACCGGCAGATACGTCCTCCCCGGCGGCGTCGACGGCCACACCCACATGGAGATGCCCTTCGGCGGCACCCGCTCCGCCGACACCTTCGAAACCGGCACCCGGGCCGCCGCCTGGGGCGGCACCACCACCGTCGTCGACTTCGCCGTCCAGAGCGTCGGCCGGAGCCTGCGCGAGGGGCTGGACGCCTGGCACGCCAAGGCCGAGGGCAAGTGCGCGATCGACTACGGCTTCCACATGATCGTCTCCGACGTCCGCCCGGGCACGCTCCGGGAGATGGACCGGCTCGTGGAGGAGGGCGTCACCTCCTTCAAGCAGTTCATGGCGTATCCGGGTGTCCTCTACTCGGACGACGGGCAGATCCTGCGCGCCATGCAGCGGGCCGCCGGCAACGGCGGGCTGATCATGATGCACGCCGAGAACGGCATCGCCATCGACGTCCTCGCCGAACAGGCCCTGGCCCGGGGCGAGACCGCGCCCCGGCACCACGGGGAGGTCCGCAAGGCCCTGCTGGAGGCGGAGGCCACCCACCGGGCGATCCAGCTGGCGCGGGTCGCGGGCGCGCCGCTGTACGTCGTCCACGTGTCGGCGCGGGAGGCGGTGGCCGAGCTGGTGGCGGCGCGGGACCTGGGGCTGCCGGTCTTCGGCGAGACCTGCCCGCAGTACCTGTTCCTGTCCACGGACGACCTGGCGCGGCCGGACTTCGAGGGCGCCAAGTACGTGTGCAGCACGCCGCTGCGGCCGAGGGAGCACCAGGCGGCGCTCTGGCGCGGGCTGCGGACGAACGACCTCCAGGTGGTGTCGACGGACCACTGCCCGTTCTGCTTCGCCGGGCAGAAGGAGCTGGGCCGCGGCGACTTCACGAGGATCCCCAACGGCCTTCCGGGGGTGGAGAACCGCATGGACCTCCTGCACCAGGCCGTCGTCGAGGGGCACCTCTCGCGCCGCCGCTGGATCGAGATCGCCTGCGCGACCCCGGCCCGCATGTTCGGCCTCTACCCGAGGAAGGGCACCATCGCCCCGGGTTCCGACGCCGACCTCGTCGTCTACGACCCGCACACCACCCAGGTGCTGTCCGCCGCGACCCACCACATGGACGTGGACTACTCGGCGTACGAGGGCAGGACGGTCACCGGGCAGGTCGAGACGGTCCTCTCGCGGGGCGAGCCGGTCGTCGAACGGCGCGAGTACGTCGGCCGCGCCGGACACGGAGTCTTCCTCCCCCGGTCCACCTGCCAGTATCTGAACTAGGAGCCCACGCCTTGGACTTCGGACTCGTTCTCCAGACCGACCCGCCCGCCTCCCGTGTCGTCGAGCTGATGCGGCGGGCCGAGCGCAACGGGTTCCGCCACGGCTGGACCTTCGACTCCGCCGTGCTCTGGCAGGAGCCGTTCGTCATCCACAGCCGGATCCTCGCCGAAACGGACGGGCTGACGGTCGGCCCCATGGTCACCAACCCGGGGACGAGGACGTGGGAGGTGACGGCCTCCACCTTCGCCACCCTCAACGACATGTTCGGCAACCGGACCGTCTGCGGGATCGGCCGGGGGGACTCCGCGATGCGCGTGGTCGGCCGCAGGCCCATCACCCTGGCCCGGCTGGGCGAGGCCATCGATGTCATCCGCGACCTCGCCGAGGGCCGGGAGGCCGTGGTCGACGGCAGCCCGGTCCGCCTCCCGTGGGTGCGGGACGGGAAGCTGCCGGTGTGGATGGCGGCGTACGGCCCGAAGGCGCTCGCCCTGGCCGGGCGGAAGGCCGACGGCCTCATCCTCCAGCTCGCCGACCCGTTCCTGACGGAGTGGATGGTGAGCGCGGTGCGGCGGGCGGCCCGGGACGCCGGGCGCGACCCCGACACCCTCACGGTCTGCGTCGCCGCCCCCGCGTACGTGACGGACGACGACTCCCCGGAGTCCCTCGCGCACGCCCGCGAGCAGTGCCGCTGGTTCGGCGGCATGGTCGGCAACCACGTGGCCGATCTCGTCGCCCGGTACGGCGAGCACTCCGGCGTGGTCCCCGAGGAGCTGACGGAGTACATCGAGGACCGGCGCGGCTACGACTACTCCCACCACGGCCGTGCCGGCAACCCCGACACCGCCTTCGTCCCCGACGGGATCGTCGACCGCTTCTGCCTCCTCGGCCCGGCCGGGGCCCACGTCGACAAGCTCCGGCACCTGGCGGCCCTGGGCGTCGACCAGTTCGCCGTCTACGCCATGCACGACGCGCGGGAGCGGGTCATCGACGCCTACGGCACGACCGTGATCCCGGCCCTCGGCGGGTGAGCCGCGGCCGGGCGGTCACCGCGAGCGGGTGCGCTCCAGCGTCGCGACGGCCTCCTTGGCGGCCTTGATCGCGCCCCGGTTGATCTCGTCGGTGCCGGGAGCCTTGTGCGACTCGAAGTCGCTCCCGTTGTAGGTGATGACCACCAGCGCGTTGGCGGCCCGGACCACCACGGTGCCCTCCCGGGTCTCCTGGCCGTCCTCGCTGGTGAGGTTCACCACCGAGTAGGCGGAGTCGCCGAGGCCGGGGACGTCGCCGCCGCCGCTGCGGCTGGTGATCCGCTCCTTGTAGGACTTCGCCGCCGACTCGTCCGAGCCCATCACCTCGTAGGAGACGTCGAGCCAGCGGTAGTCGTAGTCCTTGAGGGCGTTCCACGAACAGGTGCGGCGCACCTTGGTGTCGGTGGACGCGATCTCCTTGCCCGCCTTCGGCGCGCCGGGGACCAGCGCGAGGACGCTCTTCTCCGCCAGAGCGGTGCAGGGCGCCGGGGCCGCGGCGTACGTCTTCGTCACCTCCTCCGCGGCCGGCTCCGACGCCGAGGGTCTGGCGCCGTCGGTCGGTGTGCGGTGCTCGGCGGTCGGCGCCGGGTCGGTGCCGGAGGACATGGCCCAGCCTGCCGTGGCCAGCACGGCGACCGGTGCCAGGCGCGCGGCCAGGGCGAGCGGGAAAGGCAGGGGACGCAAGGCGCACTTCTCGTGGAGGACGAAGCGGAGGGGGTCCGCCCGGGGGACGGGACGCCAGTGTCACATGAGGAGCGAGCGAGCGGGAAGGCCGAACTCGCTGCGTGCCCGGCCGGTGACGCACGGGGGTGCGACGATGGCCCTCCGGCGCCGCCCGGTCACCCTCCGGAGCCGTGCGGGTGCCGTCCCGAGCCGTGCCCGGCGGCTCCCGGCCGACGGGTCCCGGCCGACGGGTCCCGACCGGACCCGGGTCGGGGAGCGGCGGTGTCCGCGGTCAGGGGTGCCCCGGTTCCCGTCGGCGCCCTCCGGTGGCAGAACGCCCCCCAGTTGCTTGGCCGAGCCGTGGCGTCCCGGTCGGCGGCCCCGGATCGTGCGTGTCCCCGGCAGCCGCGTGCCGTGGCCGGGGCACCGCGCACCCCGGGCGGCGGGCCCGGCCACCGCGTGCCCGGGCGCGCCGCCCGGCCCGGCCACCCCGCCCCGCTACGGCACGCGGCCCGTCCACTCCGGGGAGCCGAACTTGTCGCGGGCCAGCTCCTCGGCGCGGGCCAGCTCCTCGTCGGTCACCTTGCCCCGGGTCATCCCGTAGCGCCCGGCGAAGGACGCGATCATCCGCTCGATGACCGCCTCGCGCGGCAGCCCCGTCTGGCGGCGCAGCGGGTCCACCCGCTTCTTCGCGCTCCTGGTGCCCTTGTCCGACAGCTTCTCCCGGCCGATGCGGAGCACCTCCAGCATCTTGTCGGCGTCGATGTCGTACGACATGGTCACGTGGTGCAGCACCGCGCCGGGCCGGCCGCCGTGGCCCACGATCCGCTTCTGCGCGGCGCCCGCGATCTTGCCCTGGTCGGTGGCGATGTCGTTCAGCGGCTGGTACCAGGCGCGGATGCCCATCTCCCCGAGCGCGCCCAGCACCCAGTCGTCGAGGTAGGCGTAGCTGTCCTGGAATGAGAGGCCCTGCACGAGCGCCTCGGGCACGGACAGCGAGTACGTGATGGTGTTGCCGGGCTCGACGAACATGGCACCGCCGCCCGAGATGCGTCGCACCACTTCGATGCCGTGCCGGGCGGCCCCCTCGGGGTCCACCTCGTTGCGCAGGGACTGGAAGCTGCCGATGATCACCGCCGGGGCGCCCCACTCCCACACCCGCAGCGTCGGCGGCCTGCGGCCCGCGGCGACCTCGCCGGTGAGCACCTCGTCCAGCGCCATGTGCAGGGCGGGGGACTGCGGACCCTCGTGGATCACCTGCCAGTCGTAGTCCGTCCAGTCCGTGGCGTGCGCCAGCGCGCGGCGCACCGCGATGCCGACGCCCTCCGAGGTCAGCCCGTACATCACGGTGTCCTCGGGCAGCGCCGCGTCGATCCGCGCGGCCAGGCCCGCCGCGTCGGTGTCCGCCGGGGCGCCCTCCAGCGCGCGGTTCACGGCGTCGAGCGCCTCGTCCGGTTCGAGGAAGAAGTCACCGGCCACCCGCACACCGCGCAGGGCGCCGTCCTCCACGTCCAGATCCACGACGACCAGTTTGCCGCCGGGCACCTTGTACTCGCCATGCACAGCTTCGGTTCCTTTCGGTGGGCGCGATGCTCCGTGAGCCTGCCGCCCCGCCATTCTGCACCCCGGCCGGGCGGCATCGCCGGGTTCCCCGGCCGGCCCCCGGCGCCGGTGACCGCCGCGCCGGACGCGCCCCGCCCGCGTACAGCCGCCGCGCCGCCCGGGGCCCGGCCGCGCTCGCCGGAGCGCACGGCGGCCGCCCGCGCGGGGCGGGGACGCCCGGGGCCGGGGCGCACGGGGCCGGGACGTCGGCGCGGTCGGCTGTCCAGCGGTCCGCGTCGGGGCGGCGTCCGGCGACCGCCGCAGGTCAACGTGTGCCCTTCGAGGGAGAGTCGGGCCCGGTACGGGCGGACGGTGGCCGCCGCGGCCGGGGACGGGGTGGCTCGGGAGCGTGACGCACTCGCGCGACAGAGCGGCCGCGGTGGCCGCGGGTACCCGACCAGCGGCCATGACCACGGCGCACGGTGGTGCGGACGCGACGCCCGCACGGGCGACGGACGCCGGGGAGAGCGCGGCCGAGGGTGCGGCGCGGGGAGGCCCGGGGAGGCGCGGAGACTGCCGGACCGGTCCCGAGGAAGAACAACGGCCGGAAGGGGCGAGGAGTTCCCGGAATCCGCCCCGGACGCGGTCCGGGGCCCGGTCCGGGCCGTTCTACAGGTGCGGGCCGTCCGCAATTGGGTTCCGACCCCGATGGCGTCGGTCCCCCCGGCCGGGGGAGGGTGGAGCCGAATCCCCCTTCCGGCCCTCCGTAGGCGTCCGGCGGCCACACCGCCGCCGGGGACGCACGCGACCGGTGTTCCTTGACATCTCGACGGCCACGCATCGCACCGCCCCGCCGGGCGGGTGCCGCGTCGGCGTCGGCACCGGACGCCCGCGGCCGTGTGCGCCCCTCCGCGCCCGCGGCGCCCCTCCCGGCCGGGCCGGAACGGGCCGCGACCGAGAGGAGAGCCGATGGATCGGACCACCGACCACCCCGCCCGCTCGTGCCCCCGTTCCCCGAGGGAGGAGCCATGCCCGGACCGCACGAATCCCACGACGAACGGCTCCGCCGGATCGAGGAGGGCCTCCACCGCGAGGACCCCCGCTTCCACCGGGCGCTCGCGGAGGGCCGCCCGTGCCGACCGCGCCAGTACCGGAAGTGGCCCGCCCGGCTGCTGCTCGCCGCCGCGCTCGCCGCGCTGGCCACCGGTGTCGTCCGGGAGCACGGGCTGCTCATCGCGGCCGGACTCGTCATGGCCGGCATGGCCGGCGAACTCCTCGCCCCCGCCCTCGACACGGCCCGGAGCCGGCCCTCTGCCTTCCGGGCGCCGCCGCGCCGCTGAGAGGGGCGCGGGGACCCGTCGATGACCCTGTCCCAGCTCTATCTGACCCTTCTCATCGGCGGTGCCGTCCTGCTGGCCGGCATCGCCGCCGCCCGTACCGCGCACCGCGTCGGCCTGCCCGGTCTGCTGCTGTTCCTCGCCGTCGGGGTCATCGCCGGCGAGGACGGCCTGGGCCTGGAGTTCGACGACGCCCGGCTGGCCCAGGCCCTCGGCACCGCCGCGCTGGGCGCCATCCTGGTCGAGGGCGGCCTGACCACCCGGTGGAGCGACGTACGGCGGCTGCTGGCCCCGGCGGGGGTGCTCGCCACCTGCGGGGTGGCGCTCTCCGTCGGCGTGACCGCGGCGGGCGCGCACTGGCTGCTGGGCATGGACTGGCACCTGGCCCTGCTGCTCGGCGCGATCGTCTCCTCCACCGACGCCGCCGCCGTCTTCGCGGTGCTGCGCTCGCTGCCGCTGCCCAGGCGGCTGACCGGACTCGTCGAGGCGGAGTCGGGCTTCAACGACGCGCCCACGATCATCCTCGTCCTGGTCTTCTCCACCGCGGGCGCCGATCTGCCCGGCCCCGGGCCGCTCCTGGGCAACCTCGCCTACCAGCTCGCGGCGGGCGCCGTACTGGGCGTGCTGACCGGCTGGCTGGGCGCCGCCGCCCTGCGGCACATCGCGCTGCCCGCGACCGGGCTGTACCCGCTGGCGACCTTCGCCTTCGGGATCATCGCCTTCGCCGCCGCCGGTTCCGTCGACGCGAGTGGCATCATCGCCGCGTACCTGGCCGGGCTCGTGCTCGGCAACGCGAAGCTGCCCCACCGGGCCGCCACCCGCTCCTTCGCGGAGGGCGTCGGCTGGCTCGCCCAGATCGGGCTGTTCGTGATGCTGGGCCTGCTCGTCGACCCGAGCGAACTGCTCTCCGCGGTGCTGCCCGCCCTGGCCGTCGGACTGGTCCTGCTGCTGGTCGCGCGCCCCCTGTCGGTGCTGCTCTGCCTGCTGCCGTTCCGCATGCCGCTGCGGCACCAGGCGTTCATCTCCTGGGCCGGGCTGCGCGGCGCGGTCCCCGTGGTGCTGGCCACCTTCCCCATCGTGGCCGGAGTGGAGGGAGCCGACGGACTGCTCGACATCGTGTTCGTTCTCGTGGTCCTGTTCACCCTGATCCAGGGACCGACGCTGCCCGCCCTCGCCCGGGTCCTCGGCCTGAGCCGCCCCGGCACGCCGCGGGAGCTGGAGGTCGAGACCGCGCCCCTCGACGTCCTGGACGCCGACCTGCTCACCCTCACCGTCCCGGCGGGGTCCCGGCTGCACGGGGTGAGCGTGCGGGAGCTGCGGCTGCCGCGGCCCACGGCGGTGACCCTGGTCGTGCGCGAGGGCGACACCCTCGTCCCCGACCGGGACACCGTGCTGCGCACCGGCGACGAGATGCTGCTGATCACCACACCGGCCGTCCGGGACGCCGCGGAACGCCGGCTGCGCGCCGTCGGGCGCGGCGGACGGCTCGCCCACTGGCTCGGCGAGCACGGCGGCTCCGACGAGGAGGACGGCCCCGGCGCGGGGGGCTCCGGCCCCCGGGACACCGGAGGCGCCGGGGGCGCGGGGGAGCCGAGGGCACCGGTGGAGCTGAGCGCGTCGGTGGGGCCGCGCGCGTCGGGAGCGCGGGCCGGGCCGCCGGCGGTCCGGCCGGCGGGAAGCGGAGGCGACGGCGGCTCCCCGGGGCCGTCAGGGCGGTGCGCGAGGGCCGCTCCGCCGCGCGGCGGGCGGCCCCGGCCTCCGGGCGGGACGGGCCCCGGCACACCTCCCCCGGCGGGGCCTCCCCGGGCAGCGGGCCCTCCGTCGGCGCCTCGCCCGGCGTCACATCGCCCCGCGTCATCCCGTCCGCCGTCGCCCCGTCCGGCGTCATCCCGTCCGCCGTCGCCCCGCCCGGCGGCGCCTCGTCCGGCGTCACCCCGCCCGGCGGACCGGAGCGCGAGTGCGCGGGGCGCGGAGCGGGGGGTGGGACGGACGCCGGAGCGCGCGGAGCGCCCGGCGACGCCTCGGCCACGCGGACCGGATGACAGGAATTCGGGTCCTTTCAGTACCTCTATGGGGCGATACATCCAGTAAGGCACTGTTTGCCGTAAGGTAAAGTCTTTACCAAGCCTAAATGCTTGATGGCAAAGAGGCCGGTCGCGCATGCCCGCGCGGCCGGCCCGCCCATGACCGACGGATTCCGCACCCGGGGAAGGACGCGACGTGATACGACCCGCAGGTCACCACGTCCGTTGCAGCGTCCCCACGGTCGCCCCGCGCCGTTCGTGCGTCCCGGCCGTCCTGGCCGTACGCGTAGACAACGCGGCGCGCGACAGCGTTCCCGATCCGGTCACCGCCCGCCCCGGTGCCTGACCGCACCGTCCCGGGCAGCCACCGGGCGCCCGCCGTCTGAGGCCGCCCCGCGCCATCCCCCGGTCCCGGCCGGGGGACGGCGCGGGACCGGTCGTGGCGACCGCGCCGTCCGGCCGCACCGCGTGCCCGTCACCGAGTGCCGCGCCGCCGTCCCCGAGGGGGACCCCGGCCACCCGAGCCGCTTCACGTCCAGCCCGTCGCCGACCGACCCGGCGCGACCGCCCGCAGTCCCGCGCCCCGTGGCACGGGGCCCGCCGGACGGCGTCCCGGCGCGCCGCCGACAGAACCGGAGGACCGACGCCCGTGCACCACACCACCGCCCTGCTCATCGAACTCGGAGCCGTCATCCTCGCCCTCGGGCTGCTGGGCCGCCTCGCCGGCCGGGTGGGGTTCTCGCCCATCCCCCTCTACCTCCTGGCGGGGCTGGCCTTCGGGCACGGCGGCATCCTGCCGCTCCAGGCGAGCGAGGAGTTCGTCGCCACCGGCGCGGAGATCGGCGTCATCCTGCTGCTGCTCCTGCTGGGCCTGGAGTACAGCGCCTCGGACCTCGTCAGCAACCTCAGGACCCAGTACCCGTCCGGTGCCGTCGACTTCGTCCTCAACGCGGTGCCCGGGGCCGTGGCCGCGCTGCTCCTCGGCTGGGGGCCGGTGGCCGCCGTCGCGCTGGCCGGAGTCACCTGGATCTCCTCCTCCGGGGTCATCGCCAAGGTCCTCGGCGACCTGGGGCGGCTCGGCAACCGCGAGACCCCCGTGATCCTGGGCGTCCTCGTCATCGAGGACCTGGCCATGGCCGTCTACCTGCCGATCCTCACGGCCGTCCTGGCCGGGGCCGGGCTCGCGGGCGGCTCCGTCACCCTGCTGATCGCCCTCGGCACCGTGGGCGCCGTCCTCTATGTCGCCCTCCGCCACGGACGGCTGATCAGCAGGGCCGTCTCCTCCGACAGCGCCGAGATGCTCCTGCTGGTCGTGCTCGGCCTCACCCTGCTGGTCGCCGGCCTCGCCCAGCAGGTCAACGTCTCGGCGGCGGTCGGCGCCTTCCTCGTCGGCATCGCCCTCTCCGGTGACGTGGCCGAGGGCGCCAACAGCCTGCTCACCCCGCTGCGGGACCTGTTCGCCGCCGTCTTCTTCGTCTTCTTCGGCCTGTCCACCGACCCGTCGGCGATCCCGCCGGTGCTGGTGCCCGCGCTGCTGCTGGCCGTCGCCACCACCCTCACCAAGATCGCCACCGGCTGGTACGCCGCGCGCCGCGCCGGGGTCCAGACGGCGGGCCGCTGGCGGGCGGGCGGCACCCTCGTGGCGCGCGGCGAGTTCTCCATCGTCATCGCCGGTCTCGCCGTCGGCGTGGAACCCCGCATCGGACCGCTGGCCACCGCCTACGTACTGATCCTGGTCGTGATCGGCCCGCTCACCGCCCGCTTCACCGAGCCGCTCGCCCGCCGCCTCACGCTCCGTTCCGCCGACCCGGACCCGGTGGCCGTGCCCGTGGCGGAGCCCGCCGACGGCGCGGAGCGGCCGGACTCGGCGCGCGTCTGAGCACAGCGCCCCGGACGCCTGGGCCGGGCGCCGCTGCGGGGCGGGGCGGGGGGCGTCGCGGATCAGTCGCGGTAGGCGTGGACCTGGGTGGCCTTGACCGTCGCCCACACCACGGCCCCGGGCCGCAGGTCCAGTTCGGCGGCGGCGACGGTGGTCAGGTCGGCGGCGAGCGCCAGGTCCCCGGTGAGACCTGCGCGGACCCGGTCGCCGTGGGTCTCCAGACCGGCCACCGCGCAGCGCCAGAGGTTGCGGGCGCTCGACCCGGTGGGCCGCTCCCGGTGCAGGGTCACCGCGCTCGGCGGGAATGCGACGAAGACCGGTCCCGACAGCTCCCCGGCGGTGGTGACCTCGGGTCCGTCGCCGTCGAGGCGCACCGTGTGCCCCGCGGCGCGGCCGTGGTAGAGGTTGAGGCCGACCAGATGGGCGATGTAGTCGGTGCGCGGGTGCCGGGCGATGTGCGCGGGCGTGCCCTCCTGCACGACACGGCCGTCCTCCACCACGACCAGCCGGTCGGCCAGGACCATCGCGTCCAGCGGATCGTGTGTGACGAGGACGGCGACGGCCTCGAAGTCGGCCAGGTGGCGGCGGAGCGCGGCGCGCACGTCGAGCCGGGTCCGGGCGTCCAGCGCGGCGAGCGGCTCGTCCAGCAGCAGCAGCCGGGGCCGGATGGCCAGGGCGCGGGCGAGTGCGACCCGCTGGGCCTGCCCGCCGGAGAGCCCGCGCGGCTTGACGGTCGCGTGCGCGGCCAGGCCCATGCGGTCCAGCCACCCGGCGGCCTGCGCGCGGGCGTCCGCCTTGCGCGCGCCCCGGCAGCGCGGACCGAAGGCCACGTTGTCCAGCGCGGACAGGTGCGGGAAGAGCAGGTAGTCCTGGAAGACCACCCCGACGGGCCGGTCCTCCGGCGGCGCCTGCTCCAGCGACTGCCCGTCCAGCCGCACGCGTCCTCCGTCGAGCGGGACCAGACCGGCGAGGGCGCGCAGCGCGGTGGTCTTCCCGGCCCCGTTCGGCCCCAGCAGCGCGACGACCTCGCCGGGCGCCGCCGTCAGTGTCACGTCCAGCCGGAAGGCGCCGCGCTCCACGACCAGCCGCGCGTCGAGCCCCTCGTCGGCGGGGGAGGCGGAGCCCCCGGGCCCCGCGCCGGCCGCCCCGGAGGTTCCGGCCGCGCCGGTGGCTCGGGCCGCCCCGGTCTCCCCCGCCCCGCCGGTCACGAGGTGCCCATCCAGCGGTCCCGCAGCCCGGCCAGGACCGCGACGGAGACGGCGAGCAGCACCAGGCTGAGGGCGATGGCGGCCTCCGGGTCGTTCTGCAGGGCGAGGTAGACGGCCAGTGGCATGGTCTGGGTGCGGCCGGGGAAGTTCCCGGCGAAGGTGATCGTCGCCCCGAACTCCCCGAGCGCCCGCGCCCAGGCCAGCACCGCACCGGCCGCGATGCCGGGCGCGACCAGCGGCAGGGTGACACGCCGGAAGGCGGTGAAGCGGGAGGCGCCGAGCGTCTGCGCCGCCTCCTCGTACCGGGGGTCGGCGGCGCGCAGCGTGCCCTCGACGCTGATCACCAGGAACGGCATCGCGACGAAGGCCTCGGCGAGGATGACGCCCGCCGTGGTGAACGGCAGCGTGAGCCCGAACCAGGAGTCCAGCCACCGGCCCACGACGCCGTTGCGGCCCAGCGCCATCAGCAGGGCGACACCGCCGACCACCGGCGGCAGCACCAGCGGCAGGGTGACCAGGGCCCGCACCAGGCCGCGGCCGGGGAAGTCGACCCGGGCCAGCAGCCAGGCGACCGGCACCCCCACGACGAGGCTCACGGCGGTCGCGGCGGTGGCGCAGACCAGGGACAGCCGCAGGGCCTGCCACACCTCCGGTCCGGTCAGCAGGCCGGGCATGCTCCGCCAGGGGGCCCGGACCAGCAGGGCGAGCAGCGGCAGCACCAGGAAGGCCAGCCCGGCCAGCGCGGGCAGCAGCAGCGGCAGCGGAACCGTGCCCCGGCCCCCGCGCCGCGCCCGGCCCGCGCGGGGGGCCGCCGGGGCGTCGGCACCGGGGGGCGCGGGCACGGCTCGCCGCGGGGTCACGGCGTGCCGAACCCGGCCCCGGTGAGCACCTTCAGGCCCTCGGGCGACCGCACCAGTTCGATGAACGCCTCGGCGGCGTCACTGTTGGGGGCGTCCTTGAGCAGGGTGATCGGGTAGTCGTTGACGGCCCGTCCGGACTCGGGGAACTCCACGCCCACCACCTTGTCGCCGGCGGCCCGCACGTCGGTGCGGTACACGAGGGCCGCGTCGGCCTCCTTGAGCACCACCTTGTTCAGCGCGGACTTCACGTCCTCCTCGTAGGAGACCGGCTTCAGCTCCAGCCCGGCGGCGTCCAGCGCCTTCTCGGCGGCGGCACCGCAGGGCACGGTGCGGTCGCATAGGACGACCTTGAGGTCCCGCGCCGTGAGGTCCTTGAGCGAGCCGATCCCCTCCGGGTTCCCGGGCAGGGTGGCGATCTCCAGCCGGTTGGTGACGAAGGCGGCCGGTGCGCCGGCGGCGGCCCCGGCGTCGGTGACGACCTTCATCGTCCTCGGGCTGGCGGAGGCGAACACGTCGGCGGGCGCCCCGCTGGTGATTCCGGCGGCGAGCGAGTCGCTGCCGCCGAAGTTGAAGACCACCTTGGTGCCGGGATGCCGGTCCTCGAACGTCTTGCCCAGTGCGGTGAAGCTCTCGGTGAGCGAGGCCGCCGCGAAGACGTTCACCGTGCCGGACAGCCCGTCCCCGTCGACGGTCGCGGTGCCGGACGCCTCGCCGGACTCCCCGGCGAACGAGCAGGCGCTCAGGGTCAGCAGGGCGGCTGCGCCCAGGCCGATCGTGCGAAGCATCCGGCCGGTCCGGCCGGTCCTGCGGGCGGAACGGGTCATCACGGGGCCACTCCCTCTGGGTCCTCGGTGGACGCGCCCCGCTCTCCCGGCGGCCGCACGGGCCGCTTCCCCCGGTCCGGCGAACGCGCTTGCGCCGATCATACTGCCGCAGATGCGAGGGGGAAACGGGTCATCAGGTCGTATGGGCGAGGTGATACCCGGGATGGCATGGCATGTGCGGATCCAGAGGGCGCGCGTCGCGGACGCGCGGGTGCGCGGTCAGGCCCGGTCGATGTGCACGTTGGTCGACTTCACCCGGGCCGTGGCCTCCATGCCCACCTCCAGGGCCAGTTCCTCCACGGCCTCCCGGGTCAGCAGGGAGACCAGGCGGTGGGGCCCGGCCTGGATCTCGACCTGCGCGGCCACGTCACCGAGCTTGATCGCCGTGACGATGCCGGGGAACGCGTTGCGGACCGAGGTGGTGGGCACGTCCTCCTCGGCGCCGTCGCTGCGGGCCAGCTCCACGGAGAAGGCGGCCAGGTCCTTCCCGTCGATGAGCCGCTTGCCGCCCTCGTCGCGGTGGGTCGCCACCCGGCCCGCGTCCGCCCACCGCCGCGCGGTGTCGGGACTCACGCCGAGCAGCCGTGCCGCCTGGCCGATCGTGTATGACTGCATGCGCGCCAAGATAGGCCAGAGCCGGGCCGGGACCGCCCGGGGCGGGCGGGGCCGCCGCACCGGTGGAGGACCGCCGCCGGGGGCGAGGCGCTGCCGGGAGCGGCGGCCGGGGGGAGCGGAACCCAGTGTTCACCGCGATTCCACCGGGAATACCCCGGCCGGGTGGGGATTGTCAGTGGCGCGTGCTCTCATGGAGCCATGATCGAGGACAACGAAACCATCGACGAGTTTCTCGCCCGGCACACCGGTGACGTGGAGGAGGCCGTCCGCAAGGCGGCGGCCCAGGAGATCATGCCGCGCTGGCGCCGTCTGGCGGAACACGAGGTCGACCAGAAGTCCGGCCCGCACGATCTGGTGACGGACGCCGACCGCGACGCCGAGCGGTATCTGACCGGCGTGCTCTCCGCCCTGCTGCCCGGATCGGTCGTCGTCGGCGAGGAGGCCGTGCACGCCGACCCGGCGGTGTACGGGGCGATACGGGGCGAGGCCCCGGTGTGGATCGTCGACCCCGTCGACGGCACCCGGCAGTTCGTCCGGGGCGAGGAGGGCTTCTGCACGCTGATCGCGCTGGCCCACCGGGGCGTGGTGCTCGGCTCCTGGACCTACGCGCCGGTCGGCGACCGCATCGCCACCGCGATCCGCGGCCGGGGCGCGTTCCTGGAGGGCGAGCGGCTCCACGCCGGGCCGCCCGAGCCGGACCGGGAGCTGCGCGTCGCGACCTCCCACCCCGACTTCACCACGGACGAGCAGAAGCGCTCCCTGCTGGGGCTGAACGTGCCGGGAGTGGCCCCGCGCCCCTGCGGCTCGGCCGGGCTGGAGTACCTGGCCGTGGCGTCGGGCCGGTCCGAGGCCACCGCCTTCTCCTGGGAGGCGGCCTGGGACCACGCGGCGGGCCTGCTGCTGGTCGAGGAGGCGGGCGGCGCGCATCTGACCCGCTCCGGGGAGCCCTTCCGCATCACCGGCGGCAATGAACTGCCCTTCACCGCGGCCCGCGACGCCGCCACGGCCCGCAGGGTGGCGGACCTGCTCGCGGGGGAGACGGACTGACCGGCCCCACCGGTCCGGGCCGGGGCGGGCCCCCCGGCGCCCGCCCCGGGGCCGCCGGCTGTCGGAGCCCCGGCCTATCCTGAACCCCAGTAGCCGTCGGCCGACGAAGGGGTCCGAGGTGCCGTCGATGCTCGATGCGGTCGTGGTGGGAGCGGGGCCGAACGGACTGACGGCCGCCGTGGAGCTGGCGCGCCGCGGTTTCTCCGTCGCCGTCTTCGAGGCCCGGGACACGGTGGGCGGCGGCGCCCGCACCGAGGAGCTGACCCTCCCCGGCTTCCGGCACGACCCGTGCTCCGCCGCGCACCCCCTGGGGGTCAACTCGCCCGCCTTCCGCGCCCTGCCCCTGGAGCGGTACGGCCTGGAGTGGCTGCACGCCCCGCTGCCCATGGCCCACCCCTTCCCCGACGGCACCGCCGCCGTGCTGTCCCGTTCGGTCGGGGAGACGGCGGCCTCCTTCGGCCCGCGCGACGCGGGCGCCTACCGGCGGCTGGTCGCCCCCTTCCTGGCCCGCTGGGACACCCTTCTCCGCGACTTCATGTCGCTGCCGTCCACCGCGCTGCCCCGCGACCCGGTCACCCTCGCCCGCTTCGGGCTGGCCGGGCTGCCCCCGTCGACCTGGCTGATGCGCCGCTTCCGGGACGAGCGGGCCCGGACCCTGTTCGCCGGGCTCGTCGCCCATGTCATGGCCCCGCTCGGCGGACCCGCCACCGGCGCCGTCGGCCTGGTCTTCGCCCTCGCCGCTCACGCCCGGGGCTGGCCCGTCGCCCGGGGCGGCTCGCAGTCCATCTCCGACGCGCTCGCCGCGTACCTGACCGACCTCGGCGGCACCCTGCACACCGACTACGAGGTCAAGCGCCTCGATGACCTGCCGCCCGCCCGCGCGTATGTCTTCGACACCTCGCCCACGGCCCTGGCCCGCATCGCCGGACTGGGAGGCCACTACGCCCGCTACCGCTACGGCCCCGGCGCCTTCAAGATCGACTACGCGCTCGACGGCCCGGTCCCGTGGACCGCCGAGGCGCCGCGCACCGCCGGCACCGTGCAGGTCGGCGCCGACAGCGCCGAGATCGGCGCGGCCCTGCGCGCGGCCTCCCGGGAGGGCCGTGCCCCCGATCCGCCGTTCCTCATCACCGTCCAGCCCGGCGTCGCCGACCCCACCCGGGCCCCGGCCGGCAAGCAGGTCTTCTGGGCGTACGGTCACGTGCCCCACGGCTGGACCGGCGACCTCACCGACGCCATCGAGCGCCAACTGGAGCGCTTCGCCCCGGGCTTCCGCGACCGCGTCCTGGCCCGCGCCGTCGCCGGCCCGCCCGAACTCGCCGCCCGCAACGCCAACTACGTCGGCGGCGACATCGCCTCCGGTGCCGCCTCCGGGCTGCAACTGCTGCTGCGGCCCCGGCCGTCCCTCTTCCCGTACGCCACCCCGCACCCGGCGGTGTTCATCTGCTCCTCGGCCACCCCGCCGGGCCCCGGCGTGCACGGGATGCCGGGGCACAACGCGGCCAAGGCCGTCTGGCGCATGCTGAGGCAGCCGTGACGGCGCTCACCCTCGCCCTCGGCGATCTCACCCGCGAGCACGCCGACGCCCTCGTCAACGCCGCCAACTCCGGCCTGCTCGGCGGGGGCGGGGTCGGCGGGGCCATCCACCGGCGCGGCGGCCCGGCGATCCTGGCGGAGTGCCGCGCCCTGCGCGCGGGCCGCTACGCGAAGGGCCTGCCCACCGGCAGGGCGGTGGCCACCACCGCGGGCGACCTGGACGCGCGGTGGGTGATCCACACCGTGGGCCCGGTGTGGTCGGCCACCGAGGACCGCTCCGCGCTGCTCGCCTCCTGCCACCGCGAGTCCCTGCGGGTGGCCGGTGAACTGGGGGCCCGCACCGTCGCGTTCCCGGCGATCTCCACCGGCGTCTACCGGTGGCCGGTGGACGACGCGGCGCGCATCGCCGTCGACACCGTGCGGAACACTCCGACCAGCGTGGACGAGGTGCGGTTCGTGCTCTTCGACGAGCGGGCGTACGAGGCGTTCGCCCGGCGCATCGGCTGACGCGGCACGGCCGGGGCCGCGCGGCTCCTGGGCCCGCGTGGGTGTCAGGGCTCTCCGGAGGCGCCGGTTCCGGAGGCCGGCGGCTCCTCCTCCGGGACCGTGATGGGCGCCGCGGGGGAGGGGTACGGAAATCGGTGAACACTTCGCCCCGAAGTGTTCACCGATTTCTGACACCCATCGGAGACCCGGGTCCCGTTTCCGTGTCCCGCGAAGCCCGGGGGCCTGCTTCCAGGCCCGTCCACGCCCTCCGGTGACCGGACGGATACCCCCCTGTACTTATTGCAATCACTGTGCAATAACATGTTTTCTGCAAAAAAATTCGAGGGTGACAGGGGCGGACAACTGATGGCCGGTCGACGGATACGGATCGTTGCGGCGGTGGTGGCCCTGGGGGCCGCCGCTACCGCCTGCTCGGCGCCCGGCGGTGAGTCGGGGGCCGAGGGCGCCGCCGACTCGGTGGTGCTGGGCGTGGCCGCGGAGCCGGACAGCCTCAGCCCCCTGCTCGGCTACGGCAAGGACGGCAACTCGAAGATCTTCGACGGCCTCCTCGAACTCGGCGCCGACCTCACGCTCCGCCCGGCCCTCGCCGCGGACCTCCCGCAGGTCAGCCCCGACGGCCGCACCTACACGTACACGCTGCGCGACGGCGTCACCTTCAGCGACGGCAAGCCGTTCACCGCCGCGGACGTGGTCTTCACCTACGAGACGATCCTCGACGAGAAGACCAACAACCCCAACCGCAGCGAACTGGCGGCCGTCGACAGCGTCCGCGCCGACGGCGAGGGCAAGGTCGTCTTCCGGCTCAAGTACCCCTACGCCGCCTTCGCCGCCCGGACCGTGCTGCCCATCGTGCCCCGGCACGTGGCCGCCGGGCAGGACCCCAACACGGGCTCCTTCAACACCGACCCGGTCGGCACCGGCCCCTACGTCCTCGCCGACTGGCGCAAGGGCGAGAAGGTCGTCTTCAAGGCCAACCCCCGCTACTGGGGCACGAAGCCCGAGGTCGAGCGGGTCACCATGGCCATCGTCACCGACGACGACGTCCGCGCCACCCGCCTGCGCTCCGGGGACCTGGACGGAGCCGTCCTGCCCCCCGCCCTGGCCGCCACCTTCAAGGGCGACCGGGACCGGAAGACCTACCGCGCCAAGTCCTACGACTACCGCGCCGTCAGCCTCCCCACCGCCAACAAGGTCACCGGCGATCCCACCGTCCGCCGCGCCCTCGACCTCGCCGTGGACCGCGAGACCATGGTCGACAAGATCCTGAACGGTGCCGGGCGGCCCGCCTACGGCCCGCTGCCCAGCAACGACACATGGTTCGCCAAGGGCACCGAGCGCGCCCGTGACACCGACGGGGCCGCGCGCCTCCTCGACCGGGCGGGCTGGAAGGCCGGCGCCGACGGAATCCGTGCCAAGGGCGGGGTTCGCGCCGCCTTCACCCTCTACCACCCGGCGGGCGACAAGGTCCGCAGGGACCACGCCCTGGCCTACGCCTCCGACGCCAAGCGGATCGGCGTCGACATCACGGTGAAGAGCGCCACCTGGGCCGTGATCGAACCGGAGATGGGCCGGCAGGCGGTCCTGGCGGGCTTCGGCAGCATCGGCGACCCGGACTTCGGCCTGTACACGCTGCTGCACTCCACCCTCGCGGGCGACGGCTACAACAACATGCCCCGCTACACCAACCCCGCCGTCGACCGGGCCCTCGACGACGGCCGCCGCACCCGCGACACCACCGCGCGCAAGGCCGCGTACGACACGGTCCAGCGCGAACTGGCCAAGGACCCCGGCTACACCTTCCTCACCCACCTGGAGCACGTCTACGTCCTCGCCGACCGCTGGAAGGACCTGACCACCCAGGTCGAGCCCCATGAGCACGGCTTCTCCAGCGGCCCGTGGTGGAACGTCGAGGACTGGAAGCCCCAGGGGTGACGGAGACGTCCACGGCGCCGCGCCCGGCGGGGACGGTACCCCGCCGCGGCATGGCCCGCCTCGCCGCGCGCCGCCTGCTGTACGCCGTACCGCTGCTGCTGGTGGTCACGTTCGCGGTCTTCGCGCTGGCCGCCGCCTCCCCTTTCGACCCGGTCCGCGCCTACGCCGGGACCGCCGGGCTCTCCGCCGACCGGGAGACCCTGGACCGGCTGGCCGAGAACCTGGGCGCCGACCGGCCCTTCACGGCCCGCTGGTGGGAGTGGCTGACCTCGGCGCTCTCCGGGGACCTCGGCCACTCCACGGTGTTCCGCCAGCCGGTGGCCGACGTGATCGCCGAACGCATGGTCTGGTCCGTCCTGCTCTGCGCGGCCGCCTTCGCCTTCGCCGTCCTCCTCGGCACCCTGCTCGGCGTCCTGGCCGCCCGCCGCCCCGGGTCCCTCACCGACCGCGCCGTCACCTCGGCCGCGTACACGCTCTCCGCGGCGCCCGTCTTCTGGATCGCGCTCCTCGCCGTCTGGCTGTTCGCGCTGCGGCTCGGCCTGCTGCCCGCCGGCGGGCTGACCGACACCGCCAGCGAGGCGGTGCGCCCCGGCGAGGTCGCCCGCCACCTGATCCTGCCCGCCGGGGTCCTGGCCCTCTCACAACTGCCCTGGTTCGCCCTGTACGTGCGCCAGGGGGTGGCCGACGCGCTCGCCGAGGACCCGGTGCGCGGCGCCCGCGCCCGCGGCCTCACCGAACGCACCGTGCTCCTGCGCCACGCCCTGCGCTCCGGCCTGCTCCCGGTCCTCACCCTGATCGGCTCCCGGGTACCCGAACTCATCACCGGCGCACTCCTGGTGGAGACCGTGTTCAGCTGGCCCGGCATCGCCGCCGCCACCGTCTCCGCGGCGACCTCCGTCGACTTCCAACTGCTCGCCGCGCTGACCGCGTTCGCCACCGTCGCCGTCCTCCTCGGCAACCTCCTCGCCGACCTCCTCTACGGCCTGACCGATCCGCGGGTGAGCTTCCATGACATGTGACGCGTCCTCGGGGCCCACGGCACCCGCCCCGCCGGCGGCGTCCCCGGCCGCGACGCCGGCCCCCGTCTGGCGGCCCGCCGGACCGCGTCGCCGCTCCTGGCGCACGCTCCGCGTCCGCACCTCCGTCGTGGTCATCGCCGCGGTGGTCCTCGCCGTCCTGGTGGTCCCGCCGCTGGTCCAGCTCGACCAGCAGGCCGTCGACCTGGGCCTCAAGCTGCGGCCCCCGGGCTGGGCCCATCCGTTCGGCACCGACGAACTGGGCCGCGACCTGCTGCTGCGGTGCGTCCACGGGCTGCGGGTCTCCCTCTTCGTGGGGGTGGCCGCCGCCCTGGTCGCCGCCGTGCTGGGCACCGCCGTCGGCGCGCTCGCCGGCACCCTCGGCGGCTGGGTCGACCGGGCCCTGATGCGGACCGTCGACGCCATCGCCTCGGTCCCGCACCTCCTCCTCGGCGTCTTCGTGGTCGCCCTCTGGCGGCCCGGAGTGTTCCCCGTCCTCATCTCCATCGCGGCCACCCACTGGCTCTCCACCGCCCGCATCGTCCGCGCCGAGGTCCTCTCGCTGCGCTCCCGCCCGTACATCGACGCGGCGATCTCCGGGGGCGCCTCCCGGTGGCGGGTGGCCGTACGGCACCTCGTGCCCGCCGTGCTCCCGCAGGCGGGGCTCGCCGCCGTGCTCTCCGTCCCGCACGCCATGTGGCACGAGTCGGCCCTGTCCTTCCTCGGCCTCGGCCTGCCCACCCACATGGCGAGCCTCGGCAACCTCATCGAGGACGCCCGCGGCTCGCTGCTGGCCGGGCAGTGGTGGCCGACCCTCTTCCCCGGCCTGTTCCTGGTGATCCCGACCCTAGCCGTGGCCGGGCTGGCCGGTGTCTGGCGCGAGCGGATCAATCCCCGCCGCCGATCGGAGCTGATGCTGTGAGCGAGACCCACGCAGGAACGGGCACGGACACCACCGGCACCGGCACGGAGGCGGGCAACGGCACCGGCATCCGCCCCGGCCCCGGCACCCGGCCCCCGCGCGCGCCCCGCGCGGACGCGGGTGCCGCGGACACCGACGGCACGGACGACGGCGCCGCCCCCGTCCTCGCCGTCAGCGGACTGCACGTCCGCTTCCGCATGCCGCGCGGCCGTGCCGTCGCCGCTGTCACCGACGTCTCCTTCGACGTGCGGCCGGGCGAGTGCCTGGCCCTGGTCGGCGAGAGCGGCTGCGGAAAGTCCGTCCTGGTCTCGGCCCTGCTGGGGCTGCTCCCCGCCAACGCCGAGACCGCCGGTCACGCCCGTCTGGCGCCGCGTCCGGGACCGTCCGACACCGCGCCGCTCCCCGGCGGGACCGCGTCCCCCGACGGCCGCGCGCCCTCCGGCGGGGCTCCGGACGGCCTGGACCTGCTCACCGCGGGCGAACAGGTGCTGGCCCGCCGGGTGCGCGGCCGACTGGCCGGACTGATCCCGCAGAGCCCCGCCGCCCACCTCACCCCCGTCCGCACGGTCCGCTCCCAACTGGAGGAGACCGTCGCCGAACTCACCGGCACCCGGGGCCGCACGGCGCTCCGGGGCGCCGCGGAACGCGCCGCCGAACGCGCCGCCTTCCCCGCCGACCACCTGGACCGCTACCCGCACGAACTCTCCGGCGGCCTCGCCCAGCGCGCCGCCACCGCCCTGGCCCTGGCCGGGGACGCGCCGCTGCTGCTGGCCGACGAGCCGACCACCGGCCTCGACCGCGAGCTGGTCGACCGCACGGTGGACGAACTCCGCCGCCATGTCGACGCCGACGGCTCCGGACGGGCCCTGCTGATGATCACCCACGACCTGGCCGCCGCCGAACGCGTCGCGGACCGGGTGGCCGTCATGTACGCCGGGCGCGTCGTCGAACTCACCGACGCCCACACCTTCTTCGGCGACCCCGGCCCCAGCCACCCCTACAGCCGCGGCCTCCTGGACGCCCTCCCCGACCGGGCCTTCACCCCGATCCCCGGCCTGCCGCCCTCACTCGACGCCCTCCCGTCCGGCTGTGCCTTCGCCCCGCGCTGCGCCCACGCCGACGGGGCCTGCGCCGTGCTGCCCTCGGCCGCCTCGGGTGTCGCCTGCCACCATCCCCGCAAGGTCACCCATGCGTCTTGAACTCCGCTCCGTCACCGCCGGTTACGACAGCGCCGCCCCCGCCGTCCGGGACGCCTCGCTGGCCCTGGACCCCGGCGAGGCGGTCGGCCTGCTCGGTCCCAGCGGCTGCGGCAAGTCCACCCTGGCCAGGGTCGCCGCCCTGCTGCACCGCCCCGAGGCGGGAACCGTCCTCTTCGACGGCACCCCCGTCACCGGATGGCGGCACCGGGCGCCGCGCGCGCTGCGCACCGCCGTCGGCGTCGTGTTCCAGCAGCCCCGCCTGTCCGCCGATCCCCGCCTCACCCTGGCCGACCTGATCGCCGAGCCCCTCCGCGCCACCGGCCGGCGCGACGGCATCCCGGACCGCCTGGGCGACCTGGTCCCCCTGGTCGGGCTCACCCCCGACCTCCTGCCGCGCCGCCCGCACGAGGTCAGCGACGGCCAGCTCCAGCGCGCCTGTCTGGCCCGCGCCCTGGTGCTGGGCCCCCGTCTGCTGATCTGCGACGAGATGACCGCGATGCTCGACGCGTCCACGACGGCCGCCCTGGTCGGCGCCGTGGAGTCCTACCGCGCCACCAGCGGGGCCACCCTGCTCGCGGTCGGCCACGACCCGGTGCTCCTGCACCGCTGGTGCGACCGGGTCGTGCCCTGGACGGGGGTCACCGCCCCGGCCCGCTGAACGGCCGGACCCCGTCACGGCCATCGCCACGGGAGGCCGTGCCGGGCGCGCCGCTTCCGGCGCGCGGGCGCCGCCTCACCCGGCGGAGTCCCCCGCCGGACGCGGGCGGACGGGCAGGGCGGTGTGGCCGTTGGAGATGAGGCTCGGCATCCTGGCCAGCCCGTCGGGACCGGCGGCGAGCCGGATGCCGGGGAAGCGCCGGAACAGCATCCGCAGCGCGGTGGTGACCTCCAGGCGGGCGAGCGGGGCGCCGAGGCAGAAGTGGACGCCGTGCCCGAAGGCCAGATGGTCCTTGTGGAGCCGGGTGGCGTCGAAGGTGTCCGCGTCCTCGTGCCAGCGGGGATGGCGGTTGGCGGCTGCGTAGGAGGCGAGGATCGCCTCACCGGCCCGGATGGTCCGGCCGTCGGGGAGGGGGATGTCGGCGCGGGCGTAGCGCAGCGGGAGGTGCTTGATCGCCGGCTGGTGGCGCAGGGTCTCCTCGACGACGTCGTCCCAGGTGCAGCGGCCCGCGCGGACGTGGGCGAGCTGCCCGGGGTCGGTCAGCAGAGTGGTGACGGCCTGGTCGATGACGTTGGCCGTGGTCTCGTACCCCGCGCTGATCATCAGCAGCAGGGTGTCGCGCATCTCGGCGTGGCTCAACGGGGCGCCGTCGCCCTCGTCGTCGCGCGTGGCGATCAGCAGGGACGTCATGTCGTCGCCCGGCTCGGCGCTCCTGGCCTCGATCAGGGAGTCCAGCAGGCCGTAGAGGGCGGCGGTGTTGGCGGCCTGCTCCTCGACGCCCAGGTGGGTGGCGAACACGTTGTCCACCACGGTGCGGAACCGGTCGCGCCGGTCGTCGGGGACGCCCATGAGCTTGCAGACGACCGCGATGGGCAGCGGATACGCGAGGCGTTCCCGCAGGTCGACGACGTCCCCGGGCGGGACGGTGGCGAGGTCGTCGAGGAGGCCGTCCACCAGGGCCTCGATGTCCGCCGTGAGGGCGGTGATGCGGCGGGCCGAGAAGGCGGGGGCGATCATCCGGCGCAGCCGTCCGTGGTCCCTGCCGTACGCGGTGAACATGCTCTCCACCGCGATCCACAGGGCCAGCGGCCAGGTGCGGACGGCCTCGGCGTGGTCCGGCCAGTGGGCACGGCCGTCCTTGGAGACGTCCGCGCTGGTCAGCAACTGCTTGAGGAGATCGGGGTCGGTGACGGACCAGACGCGCAGCCCCAGGATGTCCACCTGGGCCGCCGCACCGCGCCCGCGTAACGCCCGGTGCTCGGCGTCCGGGTCGGACGCGGTGGGGTCGAGGACGATGAGCCGGTCTTCGGACACGGGGTCTCCTTCGGGTGACGGGATGAAGGACGGGGGAGGGGGAGGGGGAGCGGTGATGGGGGCGAGGAAGCGGTGACGGGGGAGGGGCGCCGGGTGGGAGCGCTCGCGGCAGTCCTCCGTGGAACCCTCCCCGCGGACCTCGGAGGGGGACGGGGCGTACGGCTTCCCCGGGCGTCCGGTCGCCGGGCGTCCGGCGGGGCCCGCCCACGGCGCCCGCCGGGGAGGCCACCGGGGAGGCACCGGGAGACCTCGTGCCCCTTCCGCCGGGGGAGGCCGTCCGCGCGCCCCGCGACCCGGGAGCCGCACGCGCCGTGCCCGGTGTCGCGGGACCGAGGGGCGGCGGCGTCGGCGTGCGCGTGGCGGTGGCAGCCGGAGACGCTGAAGTCCCGTTCGTGGGACGGGCGTACTCCGTCGTGGGGACGTCGTGCTCACGGTCGTGACTCCAGACGGGCGAGGCGCGCGGCGGGCCGGACCAGGGCCCGAAGGCAGGATGCCCCGCCCACGCACCCCGCACACGGCTCGGCGGCGCCGCGCTCCCGCACCGGGGACCACGGGGCACCAGCGCGTCAGCCGCCAGGAGAGGCCGAGCGTCCCGCCGGTCCCGGGAACTCCCGGTGAACGTCGGCGATCGAGGCGGGAGGGAGCACGTCGCGCGGAGCGGGCGGCACGCCCCCCTCCGCGCGCCCCGGCCCGACACCGGCTCACCCACGAGGCGTTGCTGAGCCCTGCCCGCCCCGACCCCCGGCGACGGCACCCCCGGTCGCCAAGTGGCACCGCCCCCGCCGCCAAGTCGCACCGCCACCCCCGCCGTTGCGCTCCGTCCGCCCGGATCGACCACGAACCGACAAGGTCACACGGGGTAATTGATTCGTTTCTGTGCGGGTCCTAGGGTGACCCTTGCCCGGCAGTCGCCGGTCCACCCGGCCGTCGCGCTCCGCCGAAGCCGCCGCCCCGAGACGCTCCCCGGCACCCCGGGCCGCCGGCACCCCCACAGCACCGTGCGGTGCGCCGCCCCCCACGTCCTACGGAAGGCCACGGTCATGCCGCACCCGACCGCGTCACCCGCCCCTCTCCCGGCCCCCCGCCCCCTCGTCAGCCGCCGCAGGATCCTGGAGGGCGGCGCCGCCCTCCTCGGCGCGTTCGCCCTGGCCGCGCCACCGGCCGCCGCGGGGGTGCCGGGAGCCCGCCCGGCGCCCGACGGCCCCCCGGAATGGAACGACTTCGGCGTCTTCCGGCTCGGCACCGAACCCCCGCACGCCACGCTGATGCCCTACGCCGACGAGGCCCAGGCACTCGCCGCCGACCGCACCCGCTCCCCGTACCGGCTGAGCCTCGACGGCACCTGGCGTTTCGCCCACGCCGACCGCCCGGAGGACCGGGACCCCGAATTCCACCGCCCCGACACCGACGACAGCGGCTGGGACACCCTCCCCGTCCCCTCGGTGTGGCAGCTCCACGGTCACGACGACCCCGTCTACCTGAACCACACCTACCCCTACTGGGGGCCCAACGGCCGCGGCGAGGACCCCCGGCCCCCCGCCGCGCCGACCCGCCACAACCCCGTCGGCCAGTACCGGCGCACCTTCACGCTGCCCCCCGAGTGGGCCGGCCGCCGGGTGTTCCTGCACTTCGAGGGCGTCAAGTCCGCCCACTACGCGTGGGTCAACGGCGAACTCGCCGGATACGACGAGGACTCGTACACCCCCTCCGAGTACGACATCAC
This sequence comes from Streptomyces sp. SID8352, assembly GCF_009862265.1. GTDB lineage: Bacteria > Actinomycetota > Actinomycetes > Streptomycetales > Streptomycetaceae > Streptomyces. Next base: position 276,251 of record NZ_WWGX01000104.1, read on the forward strand.
CGACCAGCTCCGGCCCGGCACCAACCACCTCGCCGTCGAGGTCTACCGCTACGCCGACGGGGACTGGCTGGAGGACCAGGACATGATCCGGCTGAGCGGCATCTTCCGCTCGGTCTACCTCTACTCCACCCCGCCCGTGCGCCTGCGCGACTTCAGGCTGGAAACGCCGCTCGACGGCTCCGGCACCGGTGCCGGACTGCGGGTCACCGCGAGCGTGCGCGCCCAGGACGGCACCGCCGCCGGCCGGTACGCCGTCGAGACCCAGCTGTTCGACGCGGACGGCCACCCCGTCTGGCCCCGCCCGCTGCGCCAGGAGGCGGACCTCGCCACCGCCCGCCCCGGCGGGGACGTCACCACGACCGCCGCCAGGTCCGTGCCCGCCCCCCGGCTGTGGTCCGCCGAGGACCCCTATCTGTACACCGCCGTCCTCACCCTGCGGGACCCGTCCGGCACGGTGACCGAGACCCTGTCGCACCGCGTCGGCCTGCGCGAATTCGCCCTCAGGGAAGGCCTGATGAGGATCAACGGCCGGCCCGTCTCCTTCCGCGGCACCAACCGCCACGAGATGCACCCGGCCCGCGGCACCGCGCTCACCCGCGAGGACATGGCCGAGGACATCCGGCTCATCAAGCGGATGAACATGAACAGCGTCCGCACCTCCCACTACCCGAACAACCCGCACTGGCTCGAACTGGCCGACCTCCACGGCCTGTACGTCGTCGACGAGACCAACCTGGAGACGCACGGCATCCGCGCCGAGTACCCCGGCGACCACCCCGACTGGACCGCCGCCTGCGTCGCCCGCGCCCAGAACATGGTCCACCGCGACAAGAACCACGCCTGCGTCGTCATCTGGTCCCTCGGCAACGAGGCGGGCGGCGGCAGCACCTTCACCGCCATGCACGACTGGATCCGCTCCTACGACACCACCCGCGTCATCCAGTACGAGGGCGACGACCGGCCGGGCGTCAGCGACATCCGCTCCGAGATGTACGACAGCCCGCGACGCGTCGCGCAGCGGGCCGGGGACACCGCCGACACCCGCCCCTACGTCATGATCGAGTACGCCCACTCGATGGGGAACTCCACCGGGAACCTCACCGCGTACTGGGACCTCGTCCGCGCCCACGACGTCCTCCAGGGCGGCTGGATCTGGGACTTCGCCGACCAGGCGCTCCACACGCCCGTCCCCGCCCGCACCCTGCTCACCGAGACCGGCCCGGCCGCCCTGCGCGGCGAGATCCTCGCCCCGCGGGGCAGCCTCGACCGTGCCCGGGGCCTCTCCGGCGGCACCGTCTTCGCCCGCCACGACGGCCTCGACCTCACCGGATCGCTCACCCTGGAGGCCTGGATCACCCCCCGCTTCACCGGCTACCACCAGCCCGTCCTGGCCAAGGGCGACACCCAGTACGCGCTCAAACAGAACGGCCGCAGGCTGGAGTTCTTCATCCACTCCGGCGGAGCCTGGATCACCGCGGGCTGGGAGCTGCCCGACGACTGGACCGGCCGCGAACACCATGTCGCAGGGGTCTTCGACGCCGACGCCGGGACCCTGACCCTCCACGTCGACGGCGCGGTCCGCGCCACCCGCGCCACCGACCGGCGCCCCGACAGCACCACCGCCCCCCTCTCGCTCGCCACCGACGCCGACCAGCAGACCCGGGAGTTCAGCGGCACCATCCGCCGCGCCCGCGTCTACGCCCGCGCCCTCACCGCCGCCGAACTCGCCTCCCGGCGGCGCGGCCCCGGGGACGACGGCGTCCGGTTCTGGTTCGACGCCGCCACCGCCGGGACCACGACCCGGCGCCCCGAAGGGCGCACCTTCCTCGCCTACGGCGGGGACTGGGGCGACAACCCCAACGACGGCGCCTTCTCCGGCGACGGCGTCCTCACCGCCGACCGCGGCCACACCGGCAAGGCCGCCGAGGTCAAACGGGTCTACCAGGCGATCAATGCCCTCCCCGCACCCGGCCTGGGCCCCGGCGGGATCACCCTCGTCAACGAGCACCTCTTCACCGACCTCCGCGCCTTCGACGGCCGCTGGACCCTCGTCGCCGACGGCACGGCCCTGCACGGCGGCACCCTCACCCGCGACCAGCTCGCCGTCGCGCCGCTGTCCCGTCGGACCCTCACCCTTCCCCTGGCCCTGCCCGCCGAACCGGCGCCGGGTACCGAGTACTTCCTCGAACTCTCCTTCACCACCAGGGAGTCCACCCCCTGGGCCGACGCCGGGTTCGAGGTCGCCCGGGAGCAGCTCCCGCTCCGCGTCCCCGTCCCCGCCGTCACCCCCGTACCGCTGCGCGAGGTGCCCGCCCTGCGCCACGAGGACGGCGCCCGCGAGGTCACCGTGCGCGGCGACGGCTTCACCGTCACCCTCGACAAGCGCACCGGCACCCTCACCTCCTACGAGGCGCACGGCACGCCCCTGATCACCGCCGGTCCCGTGCCCAACTTCTGGCGGGCGCCCACCGACAACGACCGGGGCAACGGTCAGCACGTCCGCAACCGGACCTGGCGCGACGCCGGCGCCCGGCGCACCGTCACGGGCGTGACCGTCGGCGCCCTCGGCGACCGGGCCGTACGGATCGAGGTCACCGGCATCCTGCCGACCACCATCCCCTCCGCCTGCACCACCACGTACACGGTGTTCGGCAACGCCGAGATCAGGATCGACCACACCCTGCGCCCCGGTGCCCCGACGCTGCCCTACCTCCCCGAGGTCGGCACCCTGCTCCTCCTGCCGGGGCGCCTGGACCGCGTCCACTACTACGGCCGGGGTCCCGAGGAGAACCACTGGGACCGGCGCACCGGCACCGACGTCGGCCTCCACTCCGGCACCGTCGACGACCTGGGCACCCCCTACCTCCGCCCCCAGGAGAACGGCAACAGGACCGACGTCCGCTGGATCGCCCTCACCGACGGGCGGGGCAGCGGGCTGCTCGCCAGCGGGGAACCCCTGCTGGAGGCCAACGCCTCCCGCTTCACCCCGGAGGACCTGTCGGCCGGGGCGCGACACGACTACCAACTCACCCCGCGCGAAGAGGTCGTCCTGCGCCTGAACCACCGCCAGATGGGCGTCGGCGGCGACGACAGCTGGGGCGCGCACACCCACGACGAGTTCAAACTCCTCGCCGACCGCGACTACTCCTACACCTACCGGCTGCGCCCGGTCACCGACGTGGCGGGGGCGACGGCGGCCTCCCGGCGGCCCACGGCGACGGAGTGACGGCGGGCGGGGTCGGACGGCGGGGAGAGGCGGCCGGGGTGGGGCGTGGGGCGTGGGGCGTGGGGGGCGTCCGGGGTGGGCCGGTGTGTGCGGGGCGGTGGGCCCGGTGACCGGGGGGCGCTGACCGGGGTCCGGACCGGACCCGTCGGTCGGGTGCCCGGGTGGATGCCCTCCTGCCGCCGAGGCCCCGGTCTTCCGCCGCGCGCACCGGACTGTTGCCGGCCGTCCCGGGTTCCCGCGAGCCTGCCCCGGCTTCCCTCAGCCGGCTCCGGCTCGCTCCGGGTCCGTACCGGGGGCCGTGGGTGCGTGTCGGATTCCCGCCAGCCCCGCCCCGGCGCGTACCGCATGCTGGACCCATGCGGACGGAAGGGCACCTGGCCATGCGAGCGGCAGCACACGCCGGAGGAGGCACCGGAGAGCGGACGGAAGGACGGACTGCGGGCGGCCGGGGCGGATCGGGCGGCTCGGACGGGACCCGGCACCGGGCCGGAACGGAGCGGGACCGGGGCGGAACGGACCCTGCCGTCGGTGACGGCGCGGACGGTGCGTGGAACACGGCGGCTGGCGGTGTCACGGACGGCGCGGCGGGCAACGGGACGGACGGGGCGGCGGACAGCGGGGCGGAGGACGCGGTGAACGGCGCGGCGGACGTCGGGACGGGCCGCGCGGCGGGAACCACCGTCCCGTGTGCCGCTGCGGAGGGGCCCGCCCCCCGCAGCGGCACACGAGGACCGGCCCGGCGCGGCGCAGACGGGCATCCGGCCCCGCACCGCCCCGAGAAGGAAGGCACGGCCCCGCACGGCACCGAAAGGGGCCCGGCCCCGCACGACCCCACGCCGGGCATGCCCCCCGCCCCCGTCATGGCGGGGGCCGGGGGCGACGGGGAGAACCCTCCCGGCATGCACACCGACGCCGAACGCTGCCTGCGCGCAGTCCGCTCCAAGGACTCCCGCTTCGACGGCTGGTTCTACACGGCCGTCGTCACCACCGGCATCTACTGCCGCCCCAGTTGCCCCGTGGTCCCGCCCAAGCCCGGGAACATGACCTTCTACCCCAGCGCCGCCGCCTGCCAGCGGGCCGGATTCCGGGCCTGCAAGCGCTGCCGCCCCGACGCCTCCCCCGGTTCCCCGGAATGGAACCGGCGTGCCGACCTCACCGCCCGCGCCATGCGCCTGATCGGGGACGGCGTCGTGGACCGCGACGGCGTCCCCGGACTCGCCGCCCGGCTCGGCTACAGCACCCGGCAGATCGAACGCCACCTGCTCGCGGAACTCGGCGCGGGCCCCCTCGCCCTGGCCCGGGCCCAGCGTGCCCGGACCGCGCGGCTGCTGATCGAGACCACCCCGCTGCCCATGGCGGACATCGCCTTCGCGGCGGGCTTCTCCTCCGTGCGCGCCTTCAACGACACCGTCCGCGAGGTCTACGCGCTCTCCCCGAGCCGGCTGCGGGCCCGGCACACCCCCGGCGGCGGCCAGGCCGCACCCGGCGGCGCGCTCTCGCTGCGGCTGCCGTTCCGCGCGCCGCTCAACCCCGACAACCTCTTCGGCCACCTCGTCGCCACCGCCGTGCCTGGCGTCGAGGAGTGGCGGGACGGCGCCTACCGCCGCACCCTGCGGCTCCCGTACGGGCACGGCATCGCGGCCCTCGCCCCGCGCCCGGACCACATCGCCTGCCGCCTCACCCTCAGCGACCCGCGCGACCTGGCCGTCGCCATCAGCCGGTGCCGCCGGATGCTCGACCTGGACGCCGACCCGGCCGCCGTCGACGGCCAGTTGCGCGCCGACCCGCTGCTGGCCCCGCTGGTCGACGGCGCCCCGGGGCGCCGTGTGCCGCGCACCGCCGACGAGGCCGAGTTCGCCGTGCGGGCCGTGCTCGGACAGCAGGTCTCCACCGCCGCCGCCCGTACCCACGCGGCCCGCCTCGTCATCGCCCACGGCGACGCGGTCGACGATCCCGAGGGCGGACTGACCCATCTCTTCCCCACGGCGGAGGCGCTGGCCGGCGTGGACCCGGAGACCCTGGCGATGCCCCGCACCCGGCGCACCACCCTGACGACCCTGGTCTCCCGGCTGGCCGACGGTTCGCTCGCCCTGGGCGCCGGGAGCGAATGGGCCGGAACCCGCGCGGCACTCCTCGCCCTGCCCGGCTTCGGCCCCTGGACCGCCGACATCATCGCGATGCGCGCCCTCGGGGACCCGGACGCCTTCCTCCCCACCGACCTCGGAGTCCGCCGGGCCGCCGCGGGGCTGGGGCTGCCCTCCACCCCCGCCGCGCTCACCGCCCGCGCCGCGGCCTGGCGGCCCTGGCGGGCGTACGCGGTCCAGTACCTGTGGGCCACCGACGACCATCCGATCAACTTCCTCCCGGAGTAGGGCCGCTCGTTTGGATCATGCCGGGCTTGCGGGGTCCAGCCTGATCCAGACGAAAGACCCCAGCCCCGTCCGGGTCCCGCGCCCCGGAACCCCCACCCCTGGGACGCTCCGCGGGGCCCCGGATCGGCGGTCCCCGCGAGCGGTCCCCATCGGCAGCACCCGCCACGAGAAGCGCCAGCGAAGAGAAGCCCCGCACCACGAGAAGCCCCCCACCAAGAGAAGCCCCGCACCACGAGCGGCACCCGCCACAAGCACCACCCGTCCCGAGGAACACCATGTCCCCCGTGAAGCAGCACACCGTGATCGACAGCCAGTACGGCGCCCTCACCCTCGTCGCCGAGGGAGGCGTCCTCTGCGGCGTCTACATGACCGACCAGCGCCACCGTCCGCCGCAGGAGAGCTTCGGCGACCGCGACGGACGGCCCTTCGGCGCGGCAGAGGAGCAGTTGGCGGCGTACTTCGCCGGGGAACTGACGGACTTCACCCTGGAACTGCGCCTCAACGGCACCCCGTTCCAGCGGACCGTCTGGGACCGGCTCCGCCGCATCCCCTACGGCGAGACCCGCACCTACGGCGCGCTCGCCGCCGAACTCGGCAACCCGTCCGCCTCCCGGGCGGTGGGCCTCGCCAACGGACGCAACCCCGTCTCCATCATCGTCCCCTGCCACCGTGTCGTCGGCGCCAACGGCGATCTGACGGGCTACGGAGGCGGCCTGCACCGCAAGCGGCGGCTGCTCGACTTCGAGCGGGGAACGGCGGTGCCGGAGCTGTTCTGACCTCCGCCGCCCGTTGCCGCGTCCCCTGCCGCCCGTTGCCGCGTCGCCTGTCCTCGCTCCCGCCGGTGCCGGGGCGAGGGTGGCCGGGGCGCGGGTGCCGGGCACCGCGCGGCGGCCGTCAGTCCAGCACGGCCAGGGCGAGCCGGACCGCGTCGCCCAGCCGCTCGGCGTCCGGCGCGGCACGGGCGATCACCCGTACCCCCTGCTTCAGCACCAGCAGGAAGTGGGCGATCTCGTGCGGGTCCTTGCCGGGGGCCAGCTCCCCCTGGGCACGGGCCCGCAGCAGCGCCGAGACCAGCGCCGTCTCCACCACCCGCCAGCTCGCCTCCACCTGGCGGGCCACCTCGGGGTCGCGCGGGGCCAGCTCCACCGCCGCGTTCACCACCAGGCAGCCCCGGCGCCCGGAGTCGGTGAGGGCGTCGGTGACCCAGCTCTCCACGAAGGCGCGGACGGCCGGCAGCGCGGGGCCCGGCTGGGCGAGCGCGGTGACGAACCCGGCCTCGCTGCCCCGCAGGTAACGCCGTATGGCCGCCAGGTACAGATCGTGCTTGCTGCCGAAGGTGGCGTAGAGGCTCGCGCGGCCGATGCCGAGGTGGTCGACCAGATCGGCCAGCGAGGTCGCCTCGTAGCCCCGTTCCCAGAACAGCTCCATGGCGCGCCGGAGTACCAGGTCGGGATCGAATTCCTTGGTTCTGGCCATGTACCGAGGCTAGCAATCACCAGACCGATCGATCCAGTATGAAAAGCGGACTACGCGTATGGGGTCAAATCCGCAGGTCGGGCCGCTGATGGGGATGCGCCGCCTTTTCCTTCGGGTGATTCACGGAGGCCGGGGCCCGTTATGTGGACCGATCATTCAAGAAAGTGCTAGCTTCGAAGTGTCACCACCGGCCGGGCAAAGGTTGCCGTCCGTTCTCATAGTGGAACGTATGGTCAACTAATGCTCCTCCGTTCGCGGGCGTCAGACCCGCCGCGGCCGGTCCCCGTACCGCTGAAGGAGTTCGTCATGGGTGCCCGCTTCACCGACAGGGTCGTTCTCATTACCGGCGCGGGCGGTGTGCTCGGCCGGGCCGCGGCACTGTCCTTCGCCCGGGAGGGCGCGACCGTCGTCGCGGCCGGCCCGAACCGGGACAGCGTCGAGGAGACGCTGCGCCTCGTCGAGGCCGAGGGCGGCAAGGGGTCCGCCGTCGCCGTCGACGTCACCCGTTCCGACAGCGTCAGGGCGATGGTGGACCACACGGTCGCCCTGCACGGCGGCCTCCACGTCGCCTTCAACAACGCGGGCGTCCTCGACGGCCGGGCACCGGTCGGCGAACACGACGAGGACGTCTGGAACCGGGTCCTCGCCGTCAACCTGACCGGCGTCTTCCTCTCCCTGAAGCACGAGACCGCCCACATGGCGGCCCACGGCGGCGGCGTCATCGTCAACACCGCCTCCAACCTGGGCGCGCACTGGCGCCGCCCCGGCATGAGCGCCTACGCGACCTCCAAGGCCGGCGTCAGCTTCCTCAGCCGCACCGCCGCACTGGAGTACATCGGACAGGGCGTGCGGATCAACACCGTCAGCCCCGGCCCCATCGACACCCCGATGTCCCTGCTGCCCGGCGAGTCACGCGAGCAGCGCGCCGCCCGCATGGCGCGCGACGTGCCGCTGGGCCGGGTCGCCGACCCCCAGGAGATCGCGAACGCGGTGCTCTGGCTGGCTTCCGACGAATCCAGCTACGTCGTCGGGCACGACCACGTCATCGACGGGGGCGTCACCGCCTGACGATCTGTAGGAGCTTCCCCGTACGGCGGGCGGCGGGGCCGCTCAGCGGTCGACGCGGACACCGTTCTCCAGCTCGGCCGCCCCGGACCCCTCCGCCAGCACGTCCAGTGCGGCCAGCACCCGTCCGTGCAGCGGGGGGAGCAGATGGTCACCCAGCCGCTCGCGGGGGACCAGCCGCCAGGACAGCAGCTCCTCCTCCTGCAACCGGATCGCCCCGAGCCGCTCCGCGGACAGGACACCGCCGTCGTACAGGAACGCCGCGATCGGCGGCCGCCGGGCACCCGGCACCCAGTCCACCGCCAGCAGCCGTCCGGGCACCACGTCCAGCCCGATCTCCTCGGCGGTCTCGCGCCGGGCCCCCTGGCGGGGCGACTCGCCCGCGTCGGACTCGACGGTGCCGCCGGGCAGCGCCCATCCCTCGCGGTAGTTGGGCTCGACGATCAGCACCCGGCCCTCCTCGTCGCGGAGCAGCGAGGCCGCCCCGGCCAGGATGCGGGGCAGGCCGGCGATGTACGTGGCGTAGTCGGCAGAGGTCATTCCGTCAGCGTATCCGGCCGGTGGCCCGCCGGACCGGCCGTTCCCCGTCTCGTCGGACCGGCCGTTCCGAGCCCGGCGGGAGCGTGACGGGCGTGGCGCGCGCGGCTATGGTCGCAGCGGCGCGCCCGCCGGGACGGGCACGCCGCCGGAGCGAGGGAGAGCAGCGTGGCCGACGCCGCAGCGGACGTGCCCCGGCGCGTGCTCATCGCCGCCGACAAGTTCAAGGGAACCCTGACCGCCGCCGAGGTCGCGCGCCACGTGGCCGCCGGGCTGCGCCGTGCCGTCCCGGACGTCGTGGTCGAGGCCCTGCCGGTGGCCGACGGCGGGGACGGCACCGTGGCCGCCGCGCTGGCCGCCGGTTTCTCGCGCCACGAGACGCGGGTCACCGGGCCCCTCGGGGACGGGGTGACGGCGGTCCTCGCGCTGCGCGGTACCACCGCGGTGGTGGAGATGGCCGAGGCCAGCGGGTTGCGACGGCTGCCTCCCGGGGTCCTGGCCCCCCTCACCGCCTCCACGTACGGCTCCGGCGAACTGCTGCGGGCCGCGCTGGACGCGGGGGCCCGCACCATCGTGTTCGGGGTCGGCGGCAGCGCCACCACGGACGGCGGCGCCGGGATGCTGACCGCGCTGGGTGCCCGCTTCCAGCGCCGCGACGGGCAACCGGTGGGGCCGGGCGGCGGCGCCCTCGCCGAGGCCGCCTCGGCAGACCTGTCGGGCCTGGACCCGAGACTCGCGCGGACCGGACTGGTCCTCGCCGCCGACGTCGACAACCCGCTGACCGGGCCCTCGGGCGCCGCCGCCGTCTACGGCCCCCAGAAGGGGGCCTCGCCCCGCGACATCGAGACGCTGGACGCCGCCCTCACCCACTTCGTGAGGGTGCTGGAGGGGGCCGTCGGGGTGCGTGCCGCACACTGCGCCGCCGCGCCGGGGGCCGGGGCCGCGGGCGGCATCGGCTTCGCCGCGCTGCTGCTGGGGGCGCGCTTCCGGCCCGGGATCGAGGTCCTGCTCGACGCCCTGGGCTTCGCCGCGGCACTGGAACGAGCCGATCTGGTGATCACCGGGGAGGGATCGCTCGACGAGCAGACCCTGCGCGGCAAGGCACCGGCTGGGGTCGCGGCGGCGGCACGGGCCGCAGGCAGGGAGGTCGTCGCCGTGTGCGGGCGGCTGGCCCTGTCACCGGAGGTGCTGGAGCGGGCCGGTATCCGGCGGGCCTATCCGCTGACCGACGTGGAACCGGACCCGGCGGTGTGCGTGGCCCGTGCGGGCCCGGTCCTGGAGCGCGTTGCGGAGCGCGTCGCCCGCGACTTCCTCGTGTAGGCCCCGGCCGGGGCGTTTCCCCTCGCCCTGCGGCGCGGGTGCTCTCCTCGCCCGGGGTCGCGCCGCCCGGTCGGCCGTCGTGCCGCCGCCCTGCCCGGCCCACCGTCTGCCGCCCACCGTCTCGCGGCTCGCTGTGCCCCGGGCTCGCGCCGCCGCGAAGGACGGCGGCGTGCGGCGGAGGGGGCGGGCGGGGTGTGCTGGGGCGGGGTGCGGCGACGGGTGCACGGCCCGCGGAGCCCCGGTAGCGGTGGGACCGGTATCGGTGGGCGGTACCGGTGGTACCGGTAGGACTGGTTGTACCGGCGCGGCAGACGAAAGGGCGGCCCCGAACGGCGAACGGCAGACGAAAGGGCCCCGGACCCTTCCCGGGTCCGGGGCCCTTCCCAGCGGTCGCGCTACGGCAGCTGTGCCGCGCGTGCCTCCCGCCGGTTGTCACGGAAGTTGTTGACCCGGCGTGCCGTGGCGAACAGCGGGATCACCGCGCCCATGACGAGCTGGAGCGCGCACCCCGTCTGGAGCAGCAACTGCCCGCTCGGCGCGTCGAACGCCCAGGCGGCCAGCAGCCCCATGGACAGGACGATCCAGGAGAGCATCGCCACCGCGAGGCGGCCCCGCGGCTTCGGGTACTCCACCCGGCTCACCATCAGCCATGCCGTACCGATGATGGCCAGGAGCGTCGCCACGAACGGCAGCTCCAGCAGCACGATCGAGACCACCGTCAGCGCCCCGAACGGCGACGGCATGCCCTGGAAGGTCCCGTCCTTCACGGTGACGCACGAGAATCTCGCCAGCCTGAGCACCACCGCCAGCAGCACCACGATCGCCCCGACCGCCGCCACCCGCTGGTACGCGTCGTGCGCCACCATGCCGTAGACGAGGACGAAGTACGCCGGCGCCAGCCCGAAGCTGATCAGGTCGGACAGGTTGTCCAGCTCCGCGCCCATCGGTGAACTGCGCAGCTTGCGCGCCACGAGCCCGTCGAACAGGTCGAAGATCGCAGCGCACAGCATCAGGATGACCGCCGTGGCCGCGCTGTGCCGGGCCATGCCCGACTCCTCGCTGCCCATGAGGTGCGGGATCAGGATGCCGGTGGTGGTGAAGTACACCGCCATGAAGCCGCACGTGGCGTTGCCGAGGGTGAGCGTGTCCGCTATCGACAGGCGCAGCGAGAGCGGCATCTCCTCCTCGTCGTCCGCCTCGTCGGCCTCGGGCACCCATCCGGTCTGGGTCTGTGGATCAATCACGGTCAATTCGAGTCACCCCAGCCACGGTCTTCTGCCCCACCTCGACCGCGATGTCCACGCCCTCGGGCAGATAGAGGTCGACGCGGGAACCGAAGCGGATGAGACCGACGCGCTCGCCCTGCTCGACCTTGGTGCCCGACGGGAGGTAGGGCACGATGCGGCGGGCCACGGCGCCGGCGATCTGGATCATCTCGATGTCGCCCAGCTCGGTGTCGAAGTGCCACACGACCCGCTCGTTGTTCTCGCTCTCCTTGTTGAAAGCAGGAACGAAGCCGCCCGGGACGTGCTCGACCGATGTGATGGTGCCGGCCAGCGGCGCCCGGTTCACATGGACGTTGAGCGGGCTCATGAAGATCGCGACCCGGGTCCGTCCGTCCTTCCACGGCATGATGCTCTGCACCACACCGTCGGCGGGCGAGATGACCCGGCCCTGTGTGATCTCGCGCTCGGGGTCGCGGAAGAACCACAGCATCCCCGCCGCCAGCGCGGTGGCGGGAACGGCAACGGCCTTGGCCGCGCCCGAACGGCGGGCGCGGGCCAGGCTGAGGGCTGCGGTGGCGACGGTCGGCAGGAGCCACGGCGAGGCTCCGCGCGCGAGGCGTACGCTGGCGCGGCTGTCGCGGGGTGCAGAGGTTTGGCTGTGGGGCATGGATGACCTTCGTAGCGGATGATGCCGCGCTCTGACGGGGGACGGCGGCTTTCCGGCGATCGTAGCGGCTATCGGTCGCAACTGGGTAAGCCAGGAAGCCGAGTCGACGGCCGAACAGTGCCTACGGGGTGTGACCTTCTTCTCCAAGAAAACACCCCGTATCCGGACATCTAACCCTGGAATCGATACTCTTCGAGCAGCCGACGGCCGATGATCATTTTCTGGATCTCGGCGGTGCCCTCCCCGATCAGGAGCATCGGCGCCTCGCGGTAGAGGCGCTCGATCTCGTACTCCTTGGAGAAGCCGTAGCCGCCGTGGATCCGGAAGGCGTCCTCCACGACCTCTTTGCAGTACTCGGAGGCGAGGTACTTGGCCATCCCCGCTTCCAGGTCGTTTCGTTCGCCCGAGTCCTTTTTGCGTGCAGCATTGACCATCATCGCATGCGCCGCCTCCACCTTGGTAGCCATCTCCGCCAGCTTGAACTGGATGGCCTGGTGCTGGGCGATCTGCCGGCCGAACGCCTGCCGCTGCTGGGCGTACCGGACCCCGAGTTCGAAGGCACGTTGCGCGACGCCGCAGCCACGCGCCGCCACATTGACCCGGCCCACCTCGACCCCGTCCATCATTTGGTAAAAACCCCGGCCGGTGGCCCCGCCGAGCACCCGGTCCGCGGGAACGCGCAGGCCGTCCATGATGAGCTCGGTGGTGTCGACGCCCTTGTAGCCCATTTTGTCGATCTTCCCGGGGATGGTGAGGCCCGGACGGACCTCGCCGAAGCCCGGCTCCTTCTCCACCAGGAAGGTCGTCATCGACCGGTGCGGGGCGGTGCCCTCGGGGTGACCCTCGTCACTCCTCACCAGCACGGCCACCAGGGACGACGTACCGCCGTTCGTCAGCCACATCTTCTGGCCGGTGAGGACGTACTCGTCGCCGTCCCGCACCGCCCTCGACGTGATCGCCGACACGTCCGAGCCCAGCGCGGGCTCCGACATGGAGAACGCGCCCCGGACGTCACCGGCCGCCATGCGCGGCAGGAAGAACTCCTTCTGCTCCCGCGTGCCGTGCTGCTTGAGCATGTACGCCACGATGAAGTGGGTGTTGATGATGCCGGACACCGACATCCAGCCGCGGGCGATCTCCTCCACGCACAGGGCGTAGGTGAGCAGTGACTCGCCCAGCCCCCCGTACTCCTCGGGGATCGTCAGGCCGAACAGCCCCAGCTCCCTGAGCCCGTCCACGATGTCCTGCGGATACTCGTCGCGGTGCTCCAACTCCGTGGCGACGGGGAGGATCTCCTTGTCCACGAACTCCCGGACGGTGGAGAGGATCTCCCGCTGCACGTCCGTGAGCCCGTGGGTGCGGGCGAGACGGCTCATCTACTTCCCCTGTTCCCCCGGCTCGGGGCGGCCGGGCTGCTCCCCGCCGCGCTCCTCGGTGTACGCCGCCGTCGGCACCATCACCTTGCGGCGGAAGACGCAGACCACCGTCCCGTCCTGCTTGTAGCCCCGGGTCTCGACCTGCACGATGCCGCGGTCGTCCTTCGACCTCGACGGCCACTTGTCCAGCACGGTCGTCTCGCCGTAGAGGGTGTCGCCGTGGAAGGTCGGCGCCACGTGCCGCAGCGACTCGATCTCCAGGTTGGCGATGGCCTTGCCGGACACGTCCGGGACGGACATGCCCAGCAGCAGGGAGTAGATGTAGTTCCCCACCACCACGTTGCGGCCGAAGTCGGTCGTGCGCTCCGCGTAGTTGGCGTCCAGGTGGAGCGGATGGTGGTTCATGGTCAGCAGGCAGAACAGATGATCGTCGTACTCTGTGACCGTCTTGCCCGGCCAGTGCTTGTACACCGCGCCGACCTCGAACTCCTCGTAGGTGCGTCCGAACCGCATCGCGCTCAGCCCTCCGGGATCTCGAACGCCGAGGTGCGCCGCATCCCCGCGGCCCGTCCCTTGCCCGAGACGACCAGGGCCATCTTGCGGCTCGCCTCGTCGATCATCTCGTCGCCGAGCATCGCGGACCCCTTCCTGCCGCCCTCCTCGGAGGTGTGGTGGGCGTAGGCGTCGAGGATCAGCTCCGCGTGGTCGTAGTCCTCCTGCGTGGGCGAGAAGACCTCGTTGGCCGCCTCCACCTGGCCCGGGTGCAGCACCCACTTGCCGTCGAAGCCGAGCGCTGCGGCGCGCCGGGCCACCTCGCGGAAGCCGTCCACGTTGCGGATCTGGAGGTAGGGGCCGTCGATGGCCTGCACGTCGTTGGCACGGGCGGCCATCAGGATCTTCATCAGGATGTAGTGGTAGGCGTCCGCCGGGTAGCCCGCCGGCTGCTCGCCCACGACCAGGGACTTCATGTTGATCGACGCCATGAAGTCGGCCGGGCCGAAGACGATCGTCTCTACGCGCGGGGAGGCCTGGGCGATCTCGTTGACGTTGTTCAGACCGCGTGCGTTCTCGATCTGCGCCTCGATGCCGATGCGGCCGACCTCGAAGCCCATCGTCCGCTCGATCTGGGTGAGCAGCAGGTCCAGGGCCACGATCTGCTGGGCGTCCTGCACCTTGGGCAGCATGAGGCAGTCCAGGTTCTGCCCGGCGCCCTCCACCACCGTCACCACATCGCGGTACGTCCACTCGGTGGTCCAGTCGTTGACCCGCACCACGCGGGTCTTGCCGGTCCAGTCGCCCTCGTTGAGGAACCTGACGACGGTGTGCCGTGCCTCCGGCTTGGCGAGCGGCGCGCAGGCGTCCTCCAGGTCCAGGAAGACCTGGTCGGCGGGGAGGCCCTGGGCCTTCTCCAGGAAGCGCGGGTTCGAGCCGGGCACCGCCAGGCAGGAGCGCCGGGGGCGCAGGCGGTCGACCTGGGGAGCGGGGCTGGTCATGCGGGGACCTCCAGGGGTTCGAGCGTGTTCGCGGTGCGGATCTCGTCGACGATGCGGCCGATGATGCCGGTGATGTCGAAGTCCTTCGGGGTGAAGACGGCGGCCACTCCGGCGGCCCGCAGGCCGTCGGAGTCGCCCTTCGGGATGATGCCACCGGCGATCACCGGGATGTCGGCGGCACCGGCCGCGCGCAGCCCTTCGAGCACCTCGGGCACCAGCCTGGTGTGCGAGCCGGACAGCACGGACAGGCCCACCGCGTGCACGTCCTCCGCGAGGGCGGCGTCCACGATCTGCTCCGGGGTGAGCCGGATGCCCTGGTAGACCACCTCGAACCCGGCGTCCCGGGCCCGCACGGCGATCTGCTCCGCGCCGTTGGAGTGCCCGTCGAGGCCCGGCTTGCCCACCAGGAACCGCAGCTTGCCCACGCCCAGCTCCCGGGCCGTCAGCTCCACCTTGCGGCGCACCCCGGCCAGCGCCGAGCCCTCCTCGGCGGCGACCGCCACCGGTGCCGAGGAGACGCCGGTGGGCGCCCGGTACTCGCCGAACACCTCGCGCAGCGCGCCCGCCCACTCGCCGGTGGTGGCGCCGGACCTGGCGCACTCCAGGGTCGCCTCCATGAGGTTACCGGTGCCGCGCGCGGCCTCCTTCAGCCGCTCCAGGGCCTTGCAGGGGCGCGGGTGGTTGAACGGCGGCTGGTAGCGGGTGTCGCGCCAGTGGCGCAGCGACTCGACCACCCGGGCCTCCACCGCCGGGTCCACGGTCTGGACGGCCGTGGCCGGATCGGCGGTGAGCGGGCTGGGCTCGGTGCCCTCGAAGGCGTTGACCCCCACGATCCGCTCCTCGCCGGACTCGATCCGGGCCCGGCGCTCCGCGTGGGAGGCGACCAGCCGGGACTTGAGGTAGCCCGACTCCACGGCGGCCAGGGCGCCGCCCATCTCCTCGATGCGCCCGATCTCGGCGGACGACTCGGCCACCAGCTCCTCGACCTTGGCCTCCACCACCGCCGATCCCTCGAACAGGTCGCCGTACTCCAGCAGGTCGCTCTCGTACGCCAGCACCTGCTGGATGCGCAGCGACCACTGCTGGTCCCAGGGCCGGGGCAGGCCGAGGGCCTCGTTCCAGGCGGGGAGCTGCACGGCCCGCGCGCGGGCGTCCCGGGAGAGGGTGACCGCCAGCATCTCCAGCACGATCCGCTGGACGTTGTTCTCCGGCTGGGCCTCGGTGAGCCCGAGGGAGTTGACCTGGACGCCGTAGCGGAAGCGGCGCTGCCGGGGGTCCTCGATGCCGTACCGCTCGCGGGTGACGCGGTCCCAGACGCGGCCGAAGGCGCGCATCTTGCACATCTCCTCGACGAAGCGGACGCCCGCGTTGACGAAGAAGGAGATGCGGCCGACCACCTCGCCCATGCGCTCCTCGGGCACCTGCCCGGAGTCGCGGACCGCGTCCAGCACGGCGATGGCGGTGGACATCGCGTAGGCGATCTCCTGGACGGGTGTGGCGCCCGCCTCCTGGAGGTGGTAGCTGCAGATGTTGACCGGGTTCCACCGGGGCAGGTGGGAGACGGTGTACGCGATCATGTCGGTGGTCAGGCGGAGCGAGGGGCCCGGCGGGAAGACATGGGTGCCCCGGGACAGGTACTCCTTGACGATGTCGTTCTGGGTGGTGCCTCGGAGCAGGGCCGGGTCCGCGCCCTGCTCCTCGGCGACGACCTGGTAGAGCGCCAGCAGCCACATGGCCGTGGCGTTGATGGTCATGGAGGTGTTCATCCGCTCCAGGGGGATGTCCCGGAACAGGCGGCGCATGTCGCCGAGGTGGGCGACCGGCACCCCGACCCGGCCGACCTCGCCCCGGGCGAGGAGGTGGTCGGCGTCGTAGCCGGTCTGGGTGGGCAGGTCGAAGGCGACCGACAGACCGGTCTGGCCCTTGGCCAGGTTGCGCCGGTACAGCTCGTTGGAGGCCTCGGCCGTGGAGTGGCCGGCGTACGTCCGCATCAGCCACGGACGGTCCTTCTGGCGTTCGCTCATGACGCGCCCCTCAGATGTTCCGGAAGCGGTTGATGGCCTCGGCGTGCCGGGCGCGCAGCTCCGTGTCCCGCACGCCGAGGCCCTCCTCGGGGGCGAGGCACAGGACGCCGACCTTGCCCTGGTGGACGTTGCGGTGCACGTCGTGGGCGGCCTGCCCGGTGTCCTCCAGGGAGTAGACCTTGGAGAGCGTCGGGTGGATCCTCCCCTTGGCCACGAGGCGGTTGGCCTCCCACGCCTCGCGGTAGTTGGCGAAGTGGGAGCCGATGATGCGCTTGAGCGACATCCACAGGTACCGGTTGTCGTACTGGTGGTCGTACCCGGAGGTCGAGGCGCAGGTGACGATGGTGCCGCCCTTGCGGGTGACGTAGACGGAGGCGCCGAAGGTCTCGCGGCCGGGGTGCTCGAAGACGATGTCGACGTCCTCGCCGCCGGTGAGTTCGCGGATGCGCTTGCCGAAGCGCTTCCACTCACGGGTGTCCTGGGTGTGCTCGTCCCGCCAGAAGCGGTAGCCCTCCGCGCTGCGGTCGATGATCAGCTCGGCGCCCATCCGGCGGCAGATCTCGGCCTTGCGGGGGCTGGAGACCACGCAGATCGGGGTGGCGCCGCCGGCCAGCGCGAACTGGGTGGCGTAGGAGCCGAGACCGCCGCTGGCACCCCAGATCAGCACGTTGTCCCCCTGCTTCATCTGGGCGCCGTTGCGGGAGACGAGCTGGCGGTAGGCGGTGGAGTTGACCAGGCCGGGCGCGGCGGCCTCCTCCCAGCTCAGATGGCCCGGCTTGGGCATGAGCTGGTTGGACTTGACGAGGGCGATCTCCGCGAGGCCGCCGAAGTTGGTCTCGAAGCCCCAGATGCGCTGCTCGGGGTCGAGCATCGTGTCGTTGTGGCCGTCGGAGGACTCCAGCTCGACGGAGAGGCAGTGGGCGACCACCTCGTCGCCGGGCCGCCAGGCGTTGACCCCGGGGCCGGTGCGCAGGACGACGCCGGAGAGGTCGGAGCCGATGATGTGGTACGGCAGGTCGTGGCGGCCGGTCAGCTCGCTGACCCTGCCGTAGCGCTCCAGGAATCCGAAGGTGGGCAGCGGTTCGAAGATCGAGGTCCACACGGAGTTGTAGTTGACCGACGAGGCCATGACGGCCACCAGGGCCTCGCCGGGGCCCAGTTCGGGCAGCGGCACCTCGTCGAGGTGGAGTGACTCGCGGGGGTCCTTGTCGCGGGTCTCGCGTCCCGTGAACATCTCCGTCTCGTCCTTGTGCACGGTGATCGCGCGGTACGACTCGGGCAGGGGCAGTGCGGCGATGTCGGCTGCCGTCGAGCCGGGCGACTGGATCGCGTCCAGGATGTCCTTCATGGTCACGGTGGTGCCTCCGGCGGTGGGCGCCCAGAGGGAGGGGCGCTGGGGGTGCTTCGGTTCCTGCTGAGTGATCGGTGCGGGGGATGCCATCGGTTCGGCGGGGTGGTGTGCGCCGGCGCGCGGGTGGCGCGCGAGGGGCGTGAGGGGTGCCTGTGACGCAGGCGCCGGGCACGCGGGAGATGGCTCGCGGGGACAGCCCGGACACCTTCAACGTATGACACGCCGTGCCACTCCGCAAGGCACTGAGTGTCAAAGATGGCGCTCAGATGAATTCTTTACCTCACGGATGAGCGATGATCGATCGAATGTGATCTCCAAGAGGGCGGAAATCGGCCCCGGACATACGAAAACGGCCACCCGCAGGGGTGGCCGTGATCACGGGGAGAGGGGTCGTCCGATGCCTCTCAGCGGTCCTTCAGTGCCTGCTCGATGGCGCGCATGACCTCGTGCAGCGGCGCGTCGGTGCGCGCCACCGTCACCAGCACCTCGCCGTCGGCGGATGCCGAGGCGGCGGCCGGCCGCGACGGCGCGGCACCCCGCCCGGCGCCGATGCCGGTGCCGAAGGTCCGGCGGACGATCGCGAAGGCGTGGTCCAGTTCGGCCTCCACGTCTCCCTGTCCGTCCGCGCGCAGCCAGCGCCGCAGAACGTGGTTGTGGGCGGTCACCACGGCGGAGGCGGCCACCTCCGCCATCAGCGGGTCGTCGTTGGAGTCGTCGTCGTGGGCGTGCTCGTCGAAGTGGCCGAGCAGATAGCGGGTGAACAGGCGCTCGTAGCGGGCCACCGAGGCGATCTCCGCCTCGCGCAGGGTGGGCACCTCGCGCGTGAGCTTGTAGCGGGCCACGGAGATCTGGGGCCGGGCCGCGTACATCTTCATGACCTCTTTGATGCCGCGGCACACCGTGTCGAGCGGATGCTCGTGCGCGGGCGCCGCGTTCAGCACGGCCTCGGCGCGGACCAGGGTGTCGTCGTGGTCCGGGAAGATCGCCTCCTCCTTGGAGCGGAAGTGGCGGAAGAACGTGCGGCGGGCGACGCCGGCCGCCGCCGCGATCTCGTCGACGGTGGTCGCTTCGTACCCTTTGGTCGCGAACAGCTCCATCGCCGCCGCCGCCAGCTCCCGGCGCATTTTGAGCCGCTGGGCGGCGGCCCTGCTGCCGGCCGCGCTCTCCGGCGCGTCGGGCGTGGCTGGTGTACGTGAGGACTTGGCGGGCTGGGACATGCACCGAACGTACTGCATGGGCGTCAACCGGTGCGCGGAACCGGGGGCCGTCCCGTCCGCCGGGGGCGGGACGGCCCCGGCGGACCGAGCGGTCCGCCCCACCCCCCGGTGGGCCGGAACCCGCCGCCCGGCGGCCCGCCCGGGGGTGGGGCGGGCCCGGCGGTTCAGCGGCGGGCGTGCTCGCGGAAGCCCCGGCCCGTCTTGCGGCCGAGGCAGCCCGCGGCCACCAGATGCTCCAGCAGGGGGGCCGGGGCGAGCCCCGGATCCCGGAACTCGCGGTGCAGCGCCCGCTCGATGGCCAGCGAGACGTCCAGGCCGACCACGTCCAGCAGCTCGAACGGGCCCATCGGATACCCGCCGCCCAGCCGCATCGCCGCGTCGATGTCGTCCGGCGTCGCGTAGTGCTCCCCGACCATCTTCACGGCGTTGTTCAGGTACGGGAACAGCAGCGCGTTCACGATGAACCCGGCCCGGTCCCCGCAGTCCACCGCGTGCTTGCGCACCGTGGCGCAGACCTCGCGGACGGTGGCGTGCGCCTCGTCGGAGGTCAGCACCGTGCGCACCACCTCGACCAGCCGCATCGCGGGCGCCGGATTGAAGAAGTGCATGCCGATCACGTCGCGCGGGCGCGAGGTGGCGCGGGCGCAGGCGACGACGGGCAGCGAAGAGGTGGTCGTGGCCAGGACGGCGCCGGGCCGGCAGACCTTGTCCAGGGCGGCGAACACCTGCCGCTTGACCTCCAGGTCCTCGGCGACCGCCTCCACCGCCAGGTCGGCGTCCACGAAGTCGTCGTAGGCGTCCGTCGGGCGGATGCGCTCCAGGGTCCCGGCCGCCGCCTCGGCGGACAGCCGTCCCCTGCCGACCGAGCGGGCCAGCGAGGCGGCGACCCGGTCCCTCGCGGCGCGCGCCCGCTCCAGGCTCCGGGCGGCGAGCACGACCTCGTACCCGGCCACCGCGAAGACCTCCGCGATGCCCGAAGCCATGGTGCCCGATCCGGCGACACCGACCACGCGCACCGGGCGGCCCGCCACCGAGGGGCCGCCCCCCAGTGGTGTCAAGGCGTCCGGGACCACGGTGGCACCGCCCGGCGCCTCGTAGGTGTAGAAGCCGCGGCCCGCTTTGCGGCCCGTCAGCCCCGCCTCGCTGAGCTGGCCGAGGACCGGGGCGGGCGCGTGCAGCCGATCGCGGGTGGCCGCGTACATGGCCTCCAGGACGGTGCGTGCGGTGTCCACGCCGATCAGGTCCAACAGGGCCAGCGGCCCCATCGGCAGACCGCAGCCGAGGCGCATCGCGGCGTCGATGTCCTCGCGGGTCGCGTAGCGCGACTCGTACATCGCCGCCGCCTGGTTGAGGTAGCCGAACAGCAGCCCGTCCGCCACGAACCCGGGCCGGTCGCCGACCGCGACGGGCTCCTTGCCGAGGTCCAGGGCGAGACCGGTGACCACCTCGACGGCGTCCGGGGAGGTCAGCACCGAGGAGACCACCTCGACCAGCCGCATGGCCGGCGCCGGGTTGAAGAAGTGCAGGCCCAGCACCCGTTCCGGGTGGGCCGACTCGGCGGCCAGCCGGGTCACGGACAGCGCGTTGGTGCCGGTCGCCAGGATGGTCCCGGGGCGCACGATCCGGTCCAGCTCACGGAAGATCTCCTGCTTGACCTCGTACGACTCCGGGGCGACCTCGATCACCAGATCGGCGTCGGCCGCCGCCCGCAGATCGGTGGCGGTGCGGACCCGGGCGAGCGCCTCGGCGCGCTCCGCATCGGTCAGCCGCCCGCGCTCCACGGCGCGGGCGGTGGAGGACTCCAGCACGGCGAGGGCCCTGGCGGTCCGCGCCTCGCCGATGTCGATGCCGACGACGTCACGGCCGGCCACGGCCAGGACCTCGGCGATGCCGGTGCCCATGGTGCCGAGGCCGACCACGGCGACGGTGCGGGGCGGGGAGAGGGCGATGTCGGACGGGGGAGTGGCCATCACGGGACTCCAGGAGGGGATGACGACGGGAACACACCCCGGCGCGCGGGAGCGCCGGACGTGTGCGGGGGAGGGGGAGTGCGGGTGGGGGACGCGCCGATGCCCCGGCGTGTCCGTCCGTGCAGCCGGGGGCGTGTTGTGCGCCCGCCCGGCGGCCTCCGGCCCGGCCCTGTCCCGGGGCCATGCCGTCCTGCGGTACCCGGAGCGCCTGGGGCGCCCGGCGCACACCCGTGCTTGGGTACCGGACCTGCTCATGGCGGCCGCGTCACCGGACCGCCATGGGGAGTGCGTACGAGTGGATGACCCGCTCGTCCGAGCCTAACCGGCGGGTAACGAGCGCGCCAGCCCCCCGTGTTCGTGACGTGGCTCCCACGGCGGGTGTGACCGGCCTAACCTCGATGCCATGGACGAGGAGTCGCGCGCGCTCACGGAGCGCTTACGGATGGAGTCGGGCGGGACGGCGGAGTACGACCGCCTCACCGCCACCGGGGACCACGACGAACTGGCCGCCGTGCTCATCGAACAGGGGCAGCCCCTGTGGGCCCGCGAGCTGGCCGCGTTCCGGCTCGGCGCCGCGGGCGACCGGCGCGCCTTCGAATCGCTCATCCTGCTGCTCAACCACCGTGATCCGCCGCGCTGCGCCGCCGCCGCGTACGCCCTCGCCCGCCTTGGCGATCCGCGCACCGCCCGCGCCGCCGCCACGCTCGCCACCAACGAACTGCGCGTCGCCTACGCCCTGCATCCGGTGCGGCTGCTGGCCGAACTGCGCGCCCCGGAGTCGGTGCCCGCGCTCATCACCGCTCTGGAGAGGCGGCTCGGCCCGCGCGACCCCTACCGCCGGGTGGCCCTCGCCTGCGTCGAGGGCCTCGGCGCCCTGGGCGACGAGCGGGCCGTGCCCGTCCTCCGCGACGCCCTCGCCCACCCCGCGCTGGCCGAGGCGGCCGTACGGGCCCTGGACCGCATCCCGGGGCCGCGCTGAGGACCCGTCGACGGCGTGGCCCGTCGGCGGCTGCGGGGCCCGTCGGCAGCGGGGGCCGGGACCCTGGACCCGTTTGCCGGGTACGGGAAGCGGGCCGGTCGGCCGTTCCCGAGCCGCCGGCCCGTCCGGGGCTCCCGGCAGGATCCCCGTGGCCGGCCGGTCAGCCCCGGACGCCGAGCAGCCCGTGCAGAGTGGAGCCGCGCGAGGAGGCGGACGCCGTCTTCGCCGTCAGGGGCTCGGGTTGGGGCGCCGCCGCGCACACCGCGTCCGCCTCCCCGCCCGCGCCCCGGCCGCGCGGCACGGTCCCGTCGGCGAGGTACGCGGCCAGATGCCCGTCCAGGCAGTCGTTTCCGCTGAGGGTGACGCCGTGGTTGCCGCCGCCCTCCTCGACCACCAGATGGGAACCCCGCAGCAGGCGGTGCGTGGTGACGGCGCCCTCGTACGGAGTGGCGGCGTCACCGGTCGCCTGGAACAGCAGGGCCGGGGGCAGCGCGCGGTTGGCGACGTCCACCGGGCGGCGTGGCGCGGTGGGCCAGAAGGCGCAGGGCGCGTTGTACCAGGCGTTGTTCCAGGTCATGAACGGTGCCTTCAGGGACACCTCGGCGTTGTCGGCGCGCCAGGTGCGCCAGTCGCGCGGCCAGCGGGCGTCGGCGCACTGCACGGCCGTGTAGACGCTGTAGCCGTTGTCCCCGGCAGCGTCCTGGGCGCCGAGGGCCTCGTACATCCCGACGAGGGGCCCGGTGTCCCCGTCGTTGACGTAGGCGGCGAAGGCCGCCGCCAGGTGGGGCCAGTAGCCGTCGTAGTAGCCGCCGGGCAGGAAGGTGTCCTCCACCTCCGCGGCGCCCACCCTGCCGTCGGCCGGGTGCTCGGCCAGCGCCTCCCGCATGGCGTACCAGCGCGCCCCGATCCGGTCCGGGTCCCTGCCGAGCCCGTACGCGGCGTCGTTCCGGGCGATCCAGGCCATGAAGGCGCGGTGGCGGTCCTCGAAGGCGCGGTCCTGGTTGAGGTTGGCGTCGTACCAGACGTCCGCCGGGTCGACGACCGAGTCCAGGACCAGGCGGCGCACCCGCTCCGGGTACAGCCTGGCGTAGACGGCGCCCAGGTAGGTGCCGTACGAGTAGCCGAAGTAGTTGATCCGGGAGGCGCCGAGGGCCGCGCGGATCGCGTCCATGTCGCGTGCCGCGTCGACCGTGCTCATGTGCGGGAGCAGCTTCGCGTACGCGGTGCCGCACGCGTCGGCGAAGGACCTCGCCCGCGCCAGGTTGGCCCGCTCGACGGACGGGGTGGCGGGCACGGACCCGGGCCGCACCGGGGCGAAGTGGCCCGGCGCGCAGTCCAGGGCCGGTTCGCTCGCGCCCACGCCGCGCGGGTCGAAGCCGATCACGTCGTACTGCGCGGCCACCTCCCCGGGCAGTGAGGAGGCCACGAACCCGGCGAGTCCGCGTCCGCTGCCGCCGGGGCCGCCCGGGTTGACCAGCAGTGGGCCCTGGAACGTCCTCGCGGTGTGCGGGACACGGGTCAGCGCCAGGGTGATCCGCTCGCCGCGCGGGCGGGCGTGGTCGAGCGGCACGGCCAGCGAGGCGCACTGGAGCGTCGGGTGGCCGTCGGTGCCGCACGCCTTCCAGTCGACCGGCGCGGGCGTGGCGACGGGAACGGAGGTGGACGCTCCGGCCTCGGCGGGAACGGCGGTGAACGAGCCGGCCACGAGGGCGGCGGCGCCGCAGAGCAGGGCTGCGCGGTGTCTCATGGAGTCCTCCCCAGGATGCGGGGGCGAGCGGTCCGCGGGGTCGCGGCCCTCGCGCATCGTCCCGGAACGGGCCTCCGGAAGAACCTGATCCCTCCTCATATGACCCGATCGGGTCGCGGAATGCCCTCGAACGCGCGGGAACGGACCCGAACGGCCTCGGGTGAGCGAGAGCTGAACCGGTCCGGTCGGCGTGCTCCGGTCAGCCGCCGCCCCGTCCCGCGTGCACGCCTTGCATCCGCCGGAGGCGCGGTCGTATTCGTTGGCGGAGTCGGCGGAGCCCGCGACTGCCCGGTGCGATGAGCCGCCTGACGGACAAGGGTGTTCCGGAGGCGGGGCGGTTCCGTTCCGGTTCGGGCGACCCGCACTGGACTGCCCCGACCGGTGTCGACGGGACGGAGAGAGCCCATGGTCCGTGCCGCGGCGAACCGGGCCGTTCCGGGGCGTCACTTGGTGTTGTGCACGATCCAGCTCTCTCCGTACTGCCACGTGCCCTGCGCGTCGTACACCTGGATGTCGCATTCCAGGCGCTCGGGAATCAGCGCGGAGTAGTTGTTGTCGATATCGACCGCCACCTGCCCCGTGGCACCCAGATCCGCCCCGGTCACCGTTCCGTAGCATGCTCTGACCTCGTACTCGACGATTTTCCCCGCCTTGATCTCGTCCTTCACGTTCTTCTCGGCGTAGTGGAGGTGATTGGAGTTCCCGGTCTTCGTCAGCGGGGTGAGATTGCTCAGGGTGTTACCGGGCCCGTGCCCGGGTGGCCTGCCGCCCCGAGGGTCGGCCGGTGGAACTTCTCGCGGGAGGGTGCGGGCCGCCGCGTCACGCGATCGGACCGGAGCCGGCCGGGGACCTGGACGGGCAGGCTGTCCAGCAGGTGCCGCTGAGCAGGTCGGCCGGACACCATCTGACGGACACGACGGATCCCCACCGCGGTCAGCGCCACCGGTCCCGCCCCGGCCCACCCTCACGGCGCGCGCGGCACGCGAAACCGTGACCTGCGGCAGACCACAAGACACCCGCGGGGAAGTAGGGTCCCTATCAACCAAGCCGAACATGACCGAAGCGGGGCATTCGTGGACCTTGAGGCCCTTCACTCCTTCCTCGCGGTGGCCAAGCACCGGAGCATCTCCAAGGCCGCCGCCGGCCTCTACGTCACCCAGCCGACGATGAGCCAACGGCTGCGTCGACTGGAGGAGAGCCTCGGCTTCGCCCTGTTCGAACGCGGCTGGACCGGGGTGGTGCTCACCCCCCAGGGGGCCTACTTCCTGCCCTACGCCGCCACGCTCATCCGCGACCTGTCGAACGCCTCCGCCGTCCTCGGCACCAAGGACCCGGCCCGGCCCCGCAGCTTCGACGAGGTCGCCGGGCACCCGCACAAGGTCATGTTCGGCGTGGACAACTGGCTCTCGGAACGCTCCGTGCGGGCCGTGGTGAGCACCGCCCTCGGCTCCTACGGCGCCGACGAGTTCCGGATCACGAGCCGGCCCGCCACCACCCTCATCGACCTGCTGGAACTCAACCAGCTCGACGCCGCGTTCTTCTACTCCACGGAGTCCGACCACCCGTTCCACACCGAGGTCATCGGCACCGAGGACATGGCGCTGGTCCACCCGCCGGGCACCGTCCTGGAGGAGCACAGCGCCCCCGCCCTGACCGAGCTGCTCTCCCGCTACCGGTTCGTCCTCTTCGACAACCCGGTGCTCACGCACCACGCCCGCATCACCACGACCCTGATCGAGGACTACAAGATCTCCCGCTTCCACGTGGTGGACGACTACCGCACGATGCACGCCCTCATCCGGCTGGGCGAGTGCATCTCCGTCGTGCCTACCGGGGTGGTCCTCGCCGACCGGGAGCGCTGCGGCACCGACCTGCCCGCCACACCGCTGCCCGGACTCCTGCCGGAGATCAACGTCACCGTCGGCATCAGCGACGCCGGACGCGACCACGGTGTGAGCGACGATTTCGCCGCGTCGATCGCCCGCTTCCTGGACGCCGAAGCGCCCGGAGCCGGGTGACCCCGCGTTCTCACGCGGGGCGTCCGGTCCGGGCGCCGGCCCCCGGGGAAAGGGGCCCGGGGACGGGGTACGAGGACGGGGCGATGGGCCGGTCAGGCTCCGGCGGGCGCCTTGGCGACGGGGTCGGCCGGGTCGGCGAGGTCGGCCTTCTTCGGCGCCGTCTCCTGGAGGAAGGACGCGGCGACCACACAGAGCACCAGCCCGCCCAGCGCCAGGTAGAGGACGGTCTCGATGCCGTGGTTCTGCGCCAGGTATCCGGCGACGGACGGGGCCACACCGCCGCCGAAGATCTCCGCGACGCCCATGACGGTGCCGGCGGCGGCGCCCATCAGCCCGGCGGGCACGGACTCCACGGTGATGGTGCCGGCGAGCAGGGCCAGGCAGCCGTTGGCGCCGAAGGCGATGAAGAACAGCAGCAGGAACAGCAGCGGCACCACCGGGCCCTGGAAGATGAAGCCGACCAGCATCGCCATGGCCATCAGCAGCGCGGCGACCACCACGGGCTTGCGGCCGAACCGGTCGGAGAGCCCGGGGATCACGAGCTGGCCGGCGAAGGCGCCGAATCCGATGCCGGAGGCGATGACGCCCATTTGGGTGGTGCCGATGCCCTGGTGGTCGACGAGATAGCTCGGCACCATGGCGCTGAGCACGAAGATGCAGGTCATCGCGCCGCACAGGGCCAGGATCGCCAGCCGGATGTTGCGGTAGCGGAAGACGTCCAGCCAGCGGGGCTTCTCGCCGGGGGAAGCGGCGACGATCGTGGATTCGAAGGCGGGGAGCTGGTGCGGCTCACGGATGGTCCGGAAGACGAACCAGGCCAGCACCAGTCCGGGCAGCAGCATGATGCCGAAGACCCAGTGCCAGCTCGGCAGGATGCGCAGGAGCTGGGTGGCGATGATGGGGCCCAGACCCACGCCGAACAGGGCGAAGGTGCTCTGCTGGATGCCCATGTTCAGCCCACGCCGCTGCGGACGTGACGCCTCCGCCGTGGCCGCCACCGCCGTCGGGGTGAAGGCGCCCTCGGTGACGCCCATGATGACGCGCACCATCAGCAGGCTGAAGAGTCCGCCGACCAGTCCGGTCAGCAGCGAACAGACCGAGAAGAACGCGATTGACGCGACGAGGATCTTGCGCCGTCCCAGCCGGTCGGAGAGACCGCCCATGAGAAGGGAGGAAGCGCCCCAGGCAAGACCGAGAACACCGATGATGTTCCCCAGGTCCTGATAGTCCAGCCCGAGTTCCTTCATCATCGAGGGGAAGAGCGGACTGATGATCCAGCGGTCCAGGCCTACGAGACCGAATCCGAGGGAAAGCAGCAGTACCGCGGAACGCTCATAGCGGACGTCGTACTCTTTTGTCGTCATGCCGCTCTTCCTTCCGTGTTTTCGCGGATCTCAGCGACCAGCTCCCGGGTCCGGAGAACCCGGCCGAAGAAGGTGCCGATGTTCTCCTCCGTGGCCTTCTGCGCGGCCTCGCTGCGCGCACCGGTGGCGTCCGCGACGAATGCGACCTTGAAATCGCGCATGTACGCGCTGCGCGCCGTCGAATCGCAGCAGACCTCGGTGAGGGTGCCGATGATGATGACCGTGTCCACCTGGCGCAGGCCCGAGATACTGGTCAGCACCGTCTCGAGCGGAGTGTTGTGGAAGAAGTCGTAGCGGTGTTTCGGGATGACGACGTCCTCGGGCTCCGGCGTGAGGTCGTCGACGATTTCCACCCCGGGCGTATCGCTGCGCATTCCCGCGGTGAGCAGCGCCGGGTTGTAGGTCGATTCCAGCGGTGACACGTTGAACGTGTCGAGAAGGACGTGCCGGCTGTAGACGACCGGAATTCCGGCGGCCCGGCACTCGGCTATGACCTCCTGCATCTGCGGTATCCGTCGGCGTGCCATCGGCACCTCCATCGGATGCCCTTCCAGAACGAAGTCGTTCTGCATGTCGATCACGAGCAGTGCCGTGTTCTTCGGATTCACGCGCCACATCGCGTTCAACGGGTGGACTCCTCTTGCGCTGCGAAATGCGGAAGGCCCAGATCTCGGCCCCGGCTGAGTGAGCCCTGAGCCTAACCGCGAAGCGCGTTCCCCCAGTCATAGGAATTCTTTATACCGTCCGGAGGCCCGGGGACGACCGGGGCCGGGCGCCCGCCCGGCCCGGCGGCGGATCCCGGGCCGGGCCGGGCGGAGAGGGGAGAGGGGAGAGGGGGGCGGCGCCGTACGGACGACGCACAGGGGGCAGCGGAGCCGGAACGACCGTGCCCCACACCCACTCATCGTTCGAGGCCGGGAGGCGCCCGATCAGGGGTCACCGTACGACGCGGCCCGGGCTGCATCCCCCGCGTCACCGCCGTCGCGGTCGTGCACATCGTCTCCCCGCCCGCTGCCGGCCGGTCGGCGGCGGCCAGCGCCTCCCGGCGGTCCCGGCCCGGCGCAGGGCCCGCCGCGAGTACGGGAACCGGTCAGGTGTCCTCGCCCCGACCGAACCCTGATGGGGTCGTACGACGACGTCGTCGTGGAGCCGGCGGTCTGGGAGGCGCATCGGAGGGAACCGGTCAGGGATGGGTGCGGGGCCGCCGCAGTGCCGTGGCCACCAGCAGTGCGCCCGCCGCTGCCAGTGCGGCGCAGACGATGGCCGCGATACGGGTCTCGTGGGCGAAGGCGGCGAAGGCGCTGTCGCGCACGGCGGCCCCGGCCGAGTGCGGGAGATCCGCGGCGAGGTCGACGGCACCGCCGAGGGTGGCGGCTGCCGCCTCCAGCTGTGCCGGGCCGAGTGAGCCGGGGGCCGTCGCGGTGACGTCCGCCCGGTAGAGAGCGGCGCCGATGCTGCCGAGGATCGCGATGCCGAGGGCTCCGCCGAACTCGGCGGAGGTTTCGGCCATGGCGGAGGCGGCCCCGGCTCGTTCGGACGGTGCGGCGGAGACGATCACCTCGGTGACGACGGCGGAGACGGCGGCGATGCCGATCGACACGATCCCCATGCCTGTGACGATGTGCGGGGCGCCGCTGTGCGCGCCGGTGAAGGCGAGCTGGATGAACCCGGCCGCGGCGATGGTCAGTCCGGCGGTGATCACCCGGTCCTTGCCGAAGCGTGGAGCGGCCATGGTGGCAAGCGCGATGCCGACCGGCATGACGAGGAAGGTGGGCAGCGTCCACAGGGCTGCCGTGAACGGCTTCATGCCCAGGACCAGTTGCAGGAACTGCCAGCTGAACAGGGAGAAGCCGACCATGCCGAAGGTGGCGAGTGCGTCGATGCCGAGAGCCACGCTGAAGCGGCGTTCGCGGAAGAGCCCCAGGTCGAGCATGGGGTAGGGGCTCCGGCGCTGGTGGCGCAGGAAGGCGTGGCCGAAGGCGGTCCCCGCGGCCAGGGACAGCAGTGCCGGAGTGCTGAAGCCGTGTTCCGCACCTGACTTGATGCCGTAGATCACGCCCAGGACGGCAAGGAGGGAGAGGAGGGCGCCGGCGAAATCGAAGCGGCCGGGAGAGGGGTCGAGGAACTCGGGCAGCAGTAGCGGGCCGAGGGCGAGCAGCAGTGCCATCACGGGGGTGTTCACCAGGAATACCGAACCCCACCAGAAGTGGTCCAGGAGGAGGCCGCCGATGATCGGGCCGAGTACCGCGCCGCCGGCGAAGCCGGCCGTCCACACGCCGACGGCGGTGGTGCGCTGCTTCTCGTCGTGGAACATCGCGCGTATCAGGGAGAGGGTGGAAGGGGCCAGCGTGGCACCCGCGACGCCGAGCAGCATCCGGGCGGCGATGAGCGTCTGCGGGGTGGTGGAGAACGCGGCGAGGGCGGAGGCGAGGCCGAAGGCCGCAGCTCCGCAGAGCAGGACACGGCGGCGGCCGAACCGGTCGCCGAGGGTACCCATGGTGATCAGCAGGCCGGCCAGCATGAAGCCGTAGCCGTCCATGATCCACAGCAGCTCGGAGCTGCTTGGCCGGAGGTCGGCGGTCAGGGTCGGGAGCGTGGTGAACATGATGGACATGTCCATCGATACCAGCACGCAGGGCAGGACCAGGACGGCCAGCCCCGCCCACTGCCTGCGTCCGGCGCGTGCGGGCACGCGGTCCTTCACTGTCCCGTTCATCGGTCCGCCTCGTTCTCTCGGCTCATGGATCTGTGCGTCGGCCGGGATTCACCCCATGCGAAGGCTTCGCTCCGAACGGCCGCGTACAGCATACGCGAGAGTGTAGAAAGTCAACGAAGGCTTTAAAGATGCGAGGTGGGCGCCTGGATCCTGTTGCGCTAGAATTTCGTCACGACCTGGCGGTGTGACGAAAAGGGAGGCCGGGATGGCGGCGGAGGGAGACGGCGGCGGTACGGCGGGCGGTGCGCGATGCGCCTGCTGCGGCACGTCGTTCGACCACGCGGCGCGAGGACGTCCGCGCCAGTACTGCTCGCGTGCCTGCCAGGCACGCGCGTACCGGGCCCGCAGCGCGGGGTACGGCGAACCGGACGGGCGCCCCGGCCTTCCGGGGTCGGCCTCCGGCGCGCCCCCTGACACCGAGTCCCCCCTCTCCGTGGACCGGATCGTGGGCGCCGGGATCGGGATCGCGGACGCCGAGGGGCTGGACGCGCTGTCGATGCGCCGGGTGGCAGAGGCTCTGGGGGCAGCGACCATGTCCCTGTACCGGCACGTTCCGTCCAAGGACGAACTGCTCGCACGCATGGTGGAGGCCGCGCAGAACGAGGCTCCTCCGCCGCAGACCCCTGCGGACGGCTGGCGTGAAGGGCTGAGGCGGGCAGCCCGGCGGGACTGGGAGCTCTACCTCCGCCACCCCTGGATCCTGCCGCAGGTCATGATGTCCACCCGTGGCCGGCTCGGTCGGGGAGTGGCCGCCGACAGCGAGAGCGCGCTCGCGTCCTTCGACGGGCTCGGCCTGGAGCCTGCGGAGGCGTTCCGTCATATGTTCACGTTCGCCTCCTATGTGCAGGGGGTGGCCCTCACCCTGGTCGCGAGTGAAGCCTCCACCGGGCCCGGCACATCGACTGGGCCTCCGGACGACTTCTCCGACTTCCCCCGCCTCGCCCGGGCGATGGCCGCGGGTGCCCGGCCCTGGGATCTGGAGGCCCGGTTCACCGCGGGCCTGGAGACCGTCCTGGACGGCATTGCCGTCGCCTTGGCGCGCGGAGGTGGGCGCAGCGACCCCTGACCGGTCCCGCGCGGAGGCGCCGAGCAGGCCGAGGACGGCCGGTGTCGACTCCGAACTCGTCGACTGCCCGACCGCCGCCCCGGCCGGAGCGGTCGACCTGCGCCGCCAGGAGCACGAGGGTCGGCACCAACCGCCCGGCCCCGGCCGGAGCCTCCAGCGGTGGCCCGCCGCTGACCCGTCGGCGGGACGAGGACGGAGCCGCCGCTCCAGCGGTCGTGGACGCAACCGGCCCCTCCCCGGCCTCAAGGCCGGCGGAGGGGCGAGGGCGTGGGGGCCGCCCGCTTGAGAGCGGCGATGGGCGACCTGTGCTCGCGGCGGTTACGTGGATGCCGGGGTTCCCAGCAGGGCTGCCGCCGTCTGGAGCTTGGTGAGGGCCGGTGCCGGGGTGGCTTCGGGGGCGGGGCGGCAGGTGAAGCCGAGGCGGCTCATCGCCCGGGTGACCTCGGCGGCGGAGAAGTCACGGCGATCCTGCCCGGTGAGGACTTCACCGACCTGCTTGACCGGGTAGGTGCGACGGCCGATGATGACGGACTCACCGGTCACGGCCTCGGGTTTGACGTCCTTCATCGATTCCAGCACTTCGCTCTTGATGAAGTTGAAGGGGAAACGGGCGATGACACAGCGCATGATGCCTCACAGGTTGACGTTGAGCCGTGGATCACGGGGACGGGTCTGGTGGGCGGTGGCAGGCCCCTCAGGTGGATGTGCCGAACGTCTGCCGACCGGAGGCGCGGGGCGTCTTGCGCGGTGTGGCGGCGGCGCGTCGGGCCCGGGCGGTCCCGCTGCGTCGGCCGCGTGACGCGGACGGGCGGCTCTTGGGCTGTTCGGGGGCCGGTGCGGTGATGGTGACGGGGATGCCCGTCGGGGTCCGGGCGCCGGTGATACGGCTCAGTTCGGCATCGCCGGGGCGCACCTGGGTGGTGAGCGGGGTGATGCCGGCGTCGGCCATCAGCCGGGTCATCTCGCGGCGCTGGTTGGGCATCACGAGGGTGACGACACTGCCGGACTCTCCGGCGCGCGCGGTGCGGCCGCCGCGGTGGAGGTAGTCCTTGTGGTCGGTGGGCGGGTCGACGTTGACGACGAGGTCGAGGTTGTCGACGTGGATGCCGCGGGCGGCGACGTTCGTGGCCACCAGCACGGTGACGTGCCCGGTCTTGAACTGCTGCAGGGTTCGGGTGCGCTGGGGCTGGGACTTGCCGCCGTGCAGCGCCGCGGCGCGTACACCGCTGCGCAGGAGATCCTTGGTCAGGCGGTCGACGGCGTGCTTGGTGTCCAGGAACATGATCACGCTGCCCTCGCGCGCACCGATCTCGATGGCGGCGGTGTGCTTGTCGGTGGCGTGGACGTGCAGCACGTGGTGCTCCATCGTGGTGACCGCACCGGCCGAGGGATCGACGGAATGGACGACCGGGTCGGTCAGGTAGCGGCGCACCAGCGCGTCGACGTTGCGGTCCAGGGTGGCGGAGAACAGCATGCGCTGTCCGCCGGGGCGCACCTGGTCGAGGAGCGCGGTGATCTGGGGCATGAAGCCCATGTCGGCCATCTGGTCGGCCTCGTCCAGCACGGTGATCTCGACCTGGTCCAGGCGGCAGTCGCCGCGCTGGATCAGGTCCTTGAGGCGTCCCGGGGTCGCGACGACGACTTCCGCCCCGCCGCGCAGGGCGCCGGCCTGCCGGCCGATCGACATGCCCCCGACCACGGTGGCTGTCCGCAACTTGAGCGGCCGGGCGTAGGGGGCGAGCGCGTCGGTGACCTGCTGGGCCAGCTCCCGTGTGGGCACCAGGACCAGGGCCAGCGGCTGCCGGGGCTCGGCGCGCCTGCCCGCCGTGCGGGCCAGCAGCGCCAGGCCGAAGGCCAGGGTCTTGCCCGAGCCGGTGCGGCCGCGGCCCAGAACGTCCCGGCCGGCCAGCGTGTTGGGGAGGGTCGCCGCCTGGATCGGGAAGGGGACGGCCACACCTTCGGTGCCGAGGGCGGCCAGCAGCGGGGCGGGCATGTCGAGATCGCCGAATTCCGCGACCGGGGGGAGTGCCGGCGTGATGGTCACCGGCAGCGCGAACTCCCCTTGCGGCGCGGGACGGCGCCCGCGGCCACCGGAGCGGCCCGCGCCCGAGGAACGCGAGTTGTGCGAACGGGAGCCTCCGTTCGGTGAGGAGCCGGTGGAGCCGCCGGCGCGGGAGTAGCGGTCCTTTGTACGGGTGGTGCGGGTGGTGCGGTTCATGCCAAACCTTCCTCGATACGGTGCGCATCGAGGAATTCCCGCAGCGGTGATCCGCAGGGAGAATCGCAAGTACGAACCGAAGAAAAGAAACGAGATCGAGAAGAACGGAACTTCCCGTTGCTGCGACCGGGGAAGGGACTGTCCGAAGATATCCGCATGCCGCAACAAATGACGGCCTTCTCCTTGCCGTGATTCATTGGGGGCGATTCCCCGACCCTGTCCGCGTTGCTCCCGCTGTCCGTGGAGCAGTCGCTGCGGAAGAGGGAACCCGTGAAGCAGAAGAGCTGGGGCCCGCACCCTTCAGGTGCGGGCCCCAGCTCTTGTGTGACGTGTCGGCGTCAGGCGGGAACGATGTTCTCCGCCTGCGGGCCCTTCTGGCCCTGCGTGACGTCGAAGTTCACCTTCTGGCCCTCCTGCAGCTCGCGGAAGCCCGAAGCGGCGATGTTCGAGTAGTGGGCGAACACGTCGGGGCCGCCGCCGTCCTGCTCGATGAAGCCGAAACCCTTTTCCGAGTTGAACCACTTCACGGTGCCGGTAGCCATGTCATATCTCCTTCGGGGCGGTGTCCTGTGCCCGCACTGTACGGACACAGTGTCGCCGTGATGATTGCCCCGTCCGGAAGAAACCGGAAACCAAAAAGCTCTCACCGGGATGATGATTCAGTGAGGACAATTAAAGCTGTGGGAACCACTACTGCAACTGGTCGTCATGATAGCACAAGGTGGTTGGCCGTGCTCCGGGCCGACGCGGATTCGGTGACACACCCCAATTTCCTTGCCCATGGGGCGCACTGTTTCTCCTGTCGCGGAATCAGATATGCGCATCCATACGGAGAGGGTGTGCGTCCTCTTCCATAACGGCTTCTCCGGAGAATAGCGCCAAGGTTACGGGTCCGGTTTGTGGAGGCAGGGGCGGTTGCCCTTTGAGGGTGGTCCGGCCTCCGGATGTCCCAGGGGTGTCGGAGCGCGGGACCTGACGTCCGGCGATGGGCCGGGAGGCACGCGGGTTCGTCGAACCGCGTCGCCCGACGGTTCGGTTCGCCCACAGGTGTACCGATCTCATCCCGCGCCCCCCCGGCGCCCGGACCGGGCAGGTCCGGCCCCGCGGGGGCAAGGCCCGCACCCCTTGCCCGCCGGCCTCCTTCCCCTGCGCGTCACCGCTGTGGTTCAGCCCACGGATCGGGCGGGACCACCCCGGTGCTCCGCCCCTCCTCGTCCACCAGGCGGCCGTAGATCTTCACCTGTCGCAGGACCAACCGCCGTTCGGTGACCGTCACTCCGGGCATGCCCGTGGCCATCCGGAGAAGGATCTCCTCCAGGTGCTCGAACGACCGCAGGTTCAGGATGACCACCAGGTTCGTCGGGCTTGCCACGGCCGCGCACATCCGGGTCTCCGCCCAGCCCGCGATGCGGTTGCCGACGGTCCGCAGTTCGGCGTCGGGGACGGTCAGCCACAGCAGGGCCATCGTGTGCCAGCCCGCCAGGGCGCGCGCGACATCGCAGCGGAACGCGATGTCGCCGTTGCGTTCGAGCCGGTTCAGGCGGCGCTGAACCGCCTTGGGGGTGGTGTCGAGTGCCTCTGCGAGTTCCGTGTAGGTGCGCCGCCCGTCGTGGCCCAGGGCCAGGAACAGCGCGCGGTCCAGCACGCCGAGCGGTCGGGCCTCGTGCTGCGGAGGGCCGAGTGCCTCGCGGATCTGTTGGGTCTGCGACTTGTTCATCACGCCCAGTCGCCACACCATGCCACCGAACAGGCTGCCGAACACGTGGCTGCGCGTCCGCAGCACGTGCGACGACAGGGGCAGGCCCTGCAGCAGGATCCTGGTGGTCGCCGCCAGCGTGGAGGCGACGATGTTCGCATACACGTGGTAGTCGCCGGTGGTGATCCCGACCGTGCTGGCGTAGGGGAGTCTCGCCAGCTCCGCCGCCACGGTCATCTCCGTGCCGGGCGCGCAGACGAACTCCACGATCGCACCACGTGAGTGCGCGTCGCTGCCCGCGACACTGATCCACGCGGCGCCGGTGTCCACGAGCCGCTGCCAGCGGCGGGCCAGCGTGACCGGGGCGACACCGAGCACCTCACTGAGCTTCGCCCAGCTCGCCCGCGGGCTGACCTGCAGGGCGTCCACCAACGCCAGGTCGGTCTCATCCAGCAACTTGTCCGAATCCATCACTCACCGGACCTCCGGAGGCAGTATCCATCATTTCTCAGGCCGCACGGGGCCCCAGGTCAATGCTCTACCGACACGAGGACGCCGGACCCGGCGGACCGGGAGGGAGTACACCATGAGCCATTCCACCGATGTCGGGGAGAGACCGGTCACCCGACAGGACGGGCTGTACCGCAAGATCAGCCGCAAGCTGCTGCCCCTGCTGCTGGTCTGCTACACGTTCGCGGCCCTGGACCGCGTCAACATCGGGTTCGCCAAGCTGCAGATGTCGGAGGACATCGGGATCAGCGAAGCGGTGTACGGCCTCGGTGCGGGCATCTTCTTCCTGGGCTACGTCCTGTTCGAGGTTCCCAGCAACCTGCTGCTGGCCCGGATCGGCACCCGCAGGACGATCGTCCGGATCATGGTGCTGTGGGGCCTCACCTCGAGCGCGATGATGTTCGTGAACGACACCACGAGCTTCCTCGTCCTGCGGTTCCTCCTCGGAGTGTTCGAGGCGGGCTTCGCGCCCGGCATCATCTTCTACCTCGGCTTCTGGTATCCGTCGCGACTGCTGGCCACGCCCATGACCGTGTTCATGCTCGCCGGGCCGCTCAGCGCGATGGTCGGTGGGCCCGTGTCAACGTGGATCATGACCGGAATGGACGGCGTCGGCGGTCTCTCCGGCTGGCAGTGGATGTTCCTCCTCGAAGGGGTACCGACGGTCCTGCTCGCATTCGTCGTGTACAAGGCCCTCGCCGACTCGCCCGCACAGGCGCGCTGGCTCGATGAACACGAGAAGAGCCGACTGGCGCGGGACCTCGGCGCCGGGACGACGTCCGGGACCGAGCACGAGTTCCGCCAGGTGCTGCGCGACCCCCGCGTATACGGGCTCGCGGTGAGTTATTTCTGCCTCATCGGCGGGATGTACGCGGCGATCTTCTGGCTCCCGACGATCCTGGCCGGCAACGGAGTCGAAAGCCTCACCACCATCGGACTGCTCTCCGCGGTGCCCTACGCCGCCGCGATCCTCGCGATGCTCGTGGTGAGCAGGCGTTCCGACCGGTCGGGAGAACGGCGGCTGCACAGTGCGATCCCGGCGATCCTGTCCGGGCTGGCGATGGCGGTCGCCGCGTTCAGTAGCGGCAACCTCCCGCTCTCTCTGCTCGCCCTCACCATCTCGACCGCATGCAGTTGGTCCGCGTACGCGGTGTTCTGGTCGATGCCGTCGGCATACCTGTCAGGGACGGCCGCCGCGGGAGGAATCGCGTTCATCAACAGCATCGGCCTGCTCGGCGGGTTCCTCAGCCCGATGCTGCTCGGCCACCTCAAGGACGGCACCGGTTCCGACGTCCCCGGGCTCCTGGTCCTGGTCGGCATGTTGCTGGCCAGCGGCATCGGGATCGCCCTGACCCGGCTTCCCGTCCGCGCCCGTTGAGCCCCCGGAAGAAGAGAACGATGCGCATCCTGGTCGCTGGATTCCAGCACGAGACCAATACCTTCGCCGCGACCCCGGCGACCTACGAGAGCTTCCTCAACGGTGAGGGATTCCCCGCGCTGCGCCGCGGCGATCGGCTGCACGAACTGACGCGGGTCAACCTCGCGGTCGGTGGATTCCTCACCGCGATGGCGAACAGCGGCGCGGACCTCGTACCGGTGATCTGGGCGGCAGCTTGCCCGTCCGGCCGGGTGACCCGTGACGCGTACGAACGGATCGCCGGCGAGATCGTCGACGCGGCGCGCACCACCCGGCCGGACGCGGTCTTCCTCGATCTGCACGGAGCCATGGCCGCCGAGCACTGCGACGACGGAGAGGGCGAGCTGCTCACCCGGCTGCGCGCCGTCATCGGGCCCGACGTGCCCGTCGTGGTGAGTCTGGACCTGCACGCGAACGTCACCGAACAGATGCTGTCCGCCGTGGATGCCGCGGTGGGGCTGCGCACCTACCCGCATGTCGACATGGCCGAAACCGGCGTCCGGGCCGCAGGGCTGCTGCGCCGGCTGTGTTCGGGCGAGCGGCTGCATCTGCGATGGCGCCGGATCCCGTTCCTCATCCCGGTCAACAGCGGGTGCACCGACTTCGGCCCGGCCCGCGAGGTGTACGAGACCGTCGCACCCCTGAGCGGCGACGACGCGTGCCTGTCGTTCGCCGCCGGCTTCCCGGCCGCGGACTTCCCCGAGTGCGGCCCGGTCGTGTGGTGCCACGGCCCCGATCCCGAGGCAGCCGGCCGGGCCGTGGACTCGCTGTACGAGAACGTCGTGCGGCGCGAGGCCGAGTGGCGGGTCAACGTCCTGCCGCCGGAGGCCGCGGTTGCGGAGGCCGGCCGCCTCGCCGAGGGGGCCTCGCGGCCGGTCGTCATCGCCGACACGCAGGACAACCCCGGCGCCGGCGGCGACGCCCGGACGACCGGGATGCTCCGGGCATTGGCCGGGGCCGGGGAATCCGCAGCGCTGGCGGCGATCTGGGATCCCGGTGCGGCGGCGGCCGCACACACCGCCGGGCTGGGGGCGACCGTCCACACGGCGCTCGGCGGTCACCCCGGGATCGCCGGCGCCGAACCCTTCGAGGGAGCATTCGTGGTCGAGCACCTCGCCGACGGCCGATGCCGGTTCGAAGGACCGATGATGCACGGCACCGAGATCGACTCCGGGCCGAGCGCATGCCTGCGCATCGGCGCACTGCGCATCGGCGTGACCAGTGGGAAGGTCCAGCTCCTCGACCGGGCGCAACTGCGCATGCTCGGCATCCGGCCGGAATCCGAACGAATAGTGGTGCTCAAGAGCTCGGTGCACTTCCGCGCGGACTTCGAGCCCGCCGCCGAGGCCGTGCTCGTGGCCGCCGCACCGGGCCCGGTCGCCGCCGACCCCGCCGATCTGCCATGGCGCCGCCTACGGCCGGGCATCCGCACCAGCCCGCTCGGGCCGTCCGTCCCCACACCGAAGGAACTCTCGTGACGTCCAGCATCCTCATCACCAACGCCCGTGTACTCGACGTGCACACCGGGGAGTACCTCGAAGGCGTCGGCATCCTGACCGACGGGGAAACGATCGCCGAGGTCGGCAGCCGGACCGGCCCGATCCCTTCCACCACCGTCATCATCGACGCCGAGGGCCGCACCGTCCTGCCCGGATTCACCGACGCCCACGTGCACGTCACCGCATGCACCGCGGACATCGCCGCGCAGGCCGAATGGGCGCCGTCCTACGTCGCGGCGCGGTCCGGGCACATCCTGCGCGGCATGCTGGAGCGCGGCTTCACCACCGTGCGCGACATGGGCGGCGCGGACTACGGCCTCGCCGACGCCCTTGACGAGGGGTACCTCACCGGGCCGCGCCTGTTGTTCGGCGGCAAGGCCCTGTCCCAGACCGGCGGGCACGCGGACATGCGCCACCGCGGCCGGAACGTCATCGACGGTCATCCCTGCTGCCCGACCGTCGGCATGGTGTGCGACGGTGCGGACGAGATCCGCAAGGCAGCGCGTGAGCAGTTCCGCACTGGTGCCCACCACCTCAAGCTCATGCTGTCCGGCGGGGTCGCCTCGCCCACCGACCGGATCGATTCCACCCAGTTGTCCATGGACGAGATCCGCGCCGCGGTGGAGGAAGCCGAGGCCGTGAACCGGTACGTCGCGGGTCACGCCTACACGGCACGGGCCGTCAACCGTGCGCTGCGGGCCGGTGTCCGGAGCATCGAGCATGGCAACCTGCTGGACGGGACGAGCGTCGAACTGTTCAAGGAGCAGGAGGCGTTCTACGTGCCTACCCTGGTCACCTACCGGGCACTCGCGGAGGAGGGCCCGCGGAACGGCCTGCCGGGGGCGAGTCATCGCAAGGTGTCCGAGGTACTCGACCACGGGCTGCGCGCGTTGGAACTGGCGCACCGCGGGGGCGTCGACATCGTCTTCGGTACCGATCTGCTGGGCGGAATGCATCCCCACCAAGCCATGGAGTTCACCCTCCGGGGACAGGTACAGCCCGCGATCGATGTGATCCGCTCGGCGACGACGGTGGCCGCTCGACTGATCGGCATGGAGGGCCGCATCGGCGAGGTCACCCCGGGGGCGTTCGCCGACCTGGTCGTGGTGGACGGCGACCCGCTGGCAGACCTCTCGGTGCTCACCCGGCCGAAGACGGTCGTCAAGGCCGGACAGCCGATTGCGCGGGTGTGACGGGATGCCACGTGTGCCACCCGCAGTCCGGGCAGCCAAGGACGCCGACGGAGGACGCCCCGCTCGTCCTCCGGAGCGTTGCGCCGTTGTCGACCTCGGGGCCGTCCGCCACAACGTCCGCGTCATACGGACGATCGCCGAGCCCGCCCGTGTGATGGCCGTCGTGAAAGCGGACGCGTACGGGCACGGGGCCGTCCCCGTCGCCCGGGCGGCGATCGAAGCGGGCGCCACGTGGCTCGGAGTCGCACACATCGGCGAGGCCCTCGCACTGCGCGCGGAAGGCATCGAGGCGCCGGTCCTCGCATGGCTCCATACCTCCGCCGGCGACTTCTCCGCTGCTGTCGGCGCCGGAATCGACCTCGGGTGCTCCGGCTGGGAACTGCGCCGGATCGCCGAGGCAGCGCGCGGGTGCGGGCGGCCGGCACGTGTTCACCTCAAGATCGACACCGGACTCGGCCGGAACGGCGCACCCCCGGACCGCTGGGAGGCCGTGCTCGCCGAGGCCACCGGGTACCAGGACCGGGGTCTGCTCCGCATCGTCGGAGTCTTCAGCCATCTCGCCCTCGCCGATGAGCCGCATCGGCCCGGGACCGACGCACAGCTCGGCGTCTTCCGCGACGCCGTCGCACTGGCGGAAGACGCCGGATGCGAGCTCGAAGTGAGGCACATCGCGAATTCACCGGCGGCCCTCTCACGGCCCGACACCCACTTCGATCTCGTTCGCACGGGACTCTCGCTTTACGGCCTCTCCCCGTTCCGGGACCGTTCCTCGGCCGACCTCGGCCTCCGCCCGGCGATGACGCTCCGCGTGCTCGTGTCCCACTGCAAGCGGGTGCCGGCGGGACATGGCGTGGGCTACGGGCTCACCTACCGGACGTCCGAGGAGAGCGTGCTCGGTCTCATCCCCCTCGGATACGCGGACGGCATCCCGCGCACCTCCCGCGGTGGCCCGGTGCGGATCGCGGGCACGACATACCATGTGGCCGGGCGCGTCGCCATGGACCAGACGGTTGTGGACCTCGGGCCCAGTACCGACAGCACGGCGATGGCGGGCCACGAGGCCGTCATCTTCGGCACGGGCGAAGACGGCGGACCGACCGCCGACGACTGGGCCCGGGCGGCCGGCACCATCAACTACGAGATCGTGACCCGCATCAGCCCTCGCGTGCCCCGTGTGCACATCAACTCGGAACCGGATGCCCGGCCGCACGCCGGTTCCGGCTGAAGAGGATCACTCTCCGGTCTGCCGATTGATCCGGAACCCACGGGGTTCTCGTCCAGGACGCAGTGGACGGTGCATCCTTGTTCATCCTGCGGCGGCGGTTGCGGGCCCAAGTCCGGGGTCTGCTCGGGCCGGTGGGCCGGAGGGAGAGAGGGCCCCGGCGGCCCTCGGCCCGTGCCGGCGCGCCGGCTGAGTTCTTCGGCAGGTGTCGGTGTGCTCATCCGGCCACTCCCGCCTCAGTGATCGACGCGGCCTGTTCCACGCGTTCCAGGAAGGCTGCCGCCCGGGGTTCAGCGGCCCTCGGACCGAGAGCCGTGGCCACGTCCTCGAGGTGGAGCCGGGCACGGGTCGACTCCACCCGCCGCAGGAGCGCCAGGGCCCGGTCGCCGTGGTTGAGTGCCTGGTCGAGGTCTCGTGCCCGGCAGGCGCGGTGGCGGCCAAGGCATCGCACACACTCCCGGCCACCGCTCAAGGCTGATCCACCGGCCCCGCCGCGACGACGGCCACGTCAACGTCCGCAAGGCCGCCGGCCTGCGGGAATGGGCGACGGCCCGGGACTGGCCGACCATCTGCTGCCTGCCGCCCCGCGCACCCGACCTCAACCCCCTCCGAAGGGGTCTGGTCCCTTCTGCGGCGCGGCCGGCTTTCCAACGCCGCCTTCACCACCCCCGGACACCTCGTCCAGCGCATCCGCCGCGGCCTGCGGCACGTCCGGTACCGCAGCCCCCTCATGGACGGCTGTCTCACCGATACCGGCCTGGCCGTCGGACCCGTCTGAACACCCCGCGACATCACCAGTTCAACCTCAGTATCGGTGTGCCCTGGTGCCGTCTGCTCCGTCGACAGGTTGCAGATCGGCGGTCCACTTCTCCTCGATGCGGCCGAACCGCCACACGGCGAACGCGACGATCCAGGTCGCGACGAAGAGGCCGACGATGAGGTAGCCGACGATGTTGAGGTCGAGGCCGCTGACCCAGTCCCAGAACGGGCCGTGCAGGCCGAGCTTCTCGCCGACCAGGCCCAGGAGCTCGACGGTGCCGATGATGAGGGCGACGGCGACGGACAGGCCGGTGATGGTGAGGTTGTAGTAGACCTTGCGGACGGGCTTGGAGAAGGCCCAGCCGTAGGCGAAGTTCATGAACGAGCCGTCGATGGTGTCCAGCAGGGACATGCCCGCCGCGAAGAGCACCGGCAGGCACAGGATCGCGTACCAGGGCAGTCCGGAGGCGGCGCCGGTGCCGGCCAGGACCAGCAGGGCGATCTCGGTGGCGGTGTCGAAGCCGAGGCCGAAGAGCAGCCCGAGCGGATACATCTGCCAGGGCTCGGTGATGGATTTCATCAGGCGGCTCAGGATCCGGTTCATGAAGCCGCGGTTGTTCAGCCGCTCCTCCAGGGCGGCTTCGTCGAAGCGTCCGGAGCGCATCTCGCGGAAGACCTTCCAGATCCCGGCCAGGATGATCAGGTTGATGACGGCGATGACGCAGAGGAAGACGCCGGAGACGGTGGTGCCGATCCAGCCGGTGATGTCGTGGAGCTGGGAGCCGTCGTTCTCGACGGGGCCTGTGAGGGCCTTGATGCCGAAGGAGAGCAGCAGCGCGAGGGCGAAGACGATGCTGGAGTGGCCGAGGGAGAACCAGAAGCCGACGGACAGCGGGCGCCGGCCCTCCTGCATGAGCTTGCGGGTGGTGTTGTCGATGGCGGCGATGTGGTCGGCGTCGAACGCGTGGCGCAGACCCAGGGTGTAGGCGGTGACGCCGATACCGATGCCGAAGGTTCTCTCGCCCAGGCTGTGGTGCGCGGGGGCGACGATCGCGACCAGGGTGAACCACCCGATCACGTGCAGGGCGGCGATGAACGCGGCCATGCCCGCCACGCGCCGCCACTCGGCCCGGGTCATGGAGCCGGCCACTCGC
Organism: Streptomyces sp. SID8352; assembly: GCF_009862265.1. GTDB lineage: Bacteria > Actinomycetota > Actinomycetes > Streptomycetales > Streptomycetaceae > Streptomyces. The sequence continues at coordinate 319,129 of NZ_WWGX01000104.1, forward strand.
CTCCACCGGGAAGGGGCATCTGCGGATGGGGAGGAGGCGGGGGCGGTCATGGTGTCTTCTCTCGGTTCGCGATTCCACACTCACGGGGAGACTGCACCTGCAACCCATGTGCAATAACCTTTTTGGGGTTGATGTCACCGGAACGCCTACCGGCAGCCGATCGAAGTTCTGCCTGGCGCGTGGGGTGGGTGTGGCACCCGGCCGTGTCCATCCCACGCGCCAGGGCTCAGCGGGGCGGTGAGACCGGGCAGCGCGGCCGGGGCGTCGCCCTGGGCCGGCTCGGGGGAGCCGCCCCCTCTGCCGCCGAGGAACTGGTTGACCAGTGCGGCAGCGTTCAGCCCGGCGTTCCGGGCTGCCTTGTTGAGGGCGACAACGACGACCACTCCTGCTCGCGAATGCCCGTCGGCTTCCGCGTCAGCGGACAGGGAGCGGCGACACCCGCAGCCGCCTCGCCGCCGGTTTCCGGGTCGGGATCGCGACGGTCCACGGCTGCATACGCGAGGCCGGAGGCCTGCTCCGCCCTCGCCCCGACGCCGGAGCAGGCCTTCGCAGACTGCGCTGCGGCACCACGAGGATCACCACCGTCGTCCGAGCCGTCGTCACCCTCGGACTCACCGGCTGATCAAGACGGAAACGGCTCACCGTCTTGCGACAACCCCGGGAATTCGCCTCAGAGCGTGGGGGCGTGGCGGTGCCGCGACTGCTTCTCGTACCCGGCGGCCCAGCCGAACAGCTCGGCGTCGCTGTAGGGCCGGCCGACGAGCTCGATCCCGACCGGAACGCCGGCGTCGGTGAATCCCGCCGGGACGGCGACCGAGGGAAGCAGCGCTTGCGAAGCAATCAGTGTGTTGGTCGGGAAGGTGAGCACCGTCCACTCCTTGCGTTCCTCGTTCGACGGCGCCGGAATACGGGTCGCGGGATAGGTGAGCGCGTCGAGCCCATGCTGGTCCATCACCTTGAGGATCACGCGGGTGAACCTGTCGCGGGCGACGAAGCGTCCGGTGTAGTCCGGGTCGGACTCCGGAGCCTCGGGTCCGGAACTCACAGCCTCGAGGAGATCCAGCTCGCGGTGGTATCTGCCGCGGGCGACGATGTCGGCGACACGCAGGCTGCTCAGGGCCGGTCGTTGCTTGAGGTAGAGATCGATGTCGTGACGCGAACAAGCGATGTACTGGCTGGTGTCCACCAGGAACTCGTCCAGGTCGGGGATCTCGACATCGACGACCTCGGCTCCCGCCGCTCGCAGGTCCTCGGCCGCTCGCCGGGTGAGGGCGTTGACCGCCGCGCTGCGCGGGTCGGCCTCGCTGCCGAGGGCGTTGGTGACCAGACCGATGCGGACACCGGCCACGCTGCGATCGCCGAGGGAGGCCACGTAGCTGACCGCGGGCCGTGCCATCGTCGCCGCCACTGAGAAGTCGTCGCCCTCGTCGTAGCCGGCAATGACGTCGAAGACCGTCACGGCGTCCTCGACGCTGCGCGCCAGAGGCCCGACGGTGTCCTGGAACTCAACGAGGAAGCCGGTCCCGGTCCGCGGCACGACGCCGGGCGTGGAGCGGATACCGACCAGATTGCAGAATGACGCCGGCAGGCGCACCGATCCACCGCAGTCGGTGCCGAGCGCCACGGTCGCCAGATTGGCGGCCACTGCGGCCGCTGACCCGGAGCTCGAACCTCCCGGGTCGTGGTCGAGACAATGCGGGTTCAGGGTCTCCCCGCTGACTGAGGAATAGGAGAACCAGGATGTCGCGAAGTCGGGCAATGCCGTCTTGGCGATGATCACCGCGCCCGCTGCCCGGAGCCGGGCCACCGCGACCGCGTCGCGCTCGGGACGGTGACCGCGAAGCGCCTCGCTGCCACATGTGGTGTCCATGTCGACGGTGTCGATGTTGTCCTTGACAGCGACGACCACACCGTGCAGCGGCCCGGCGAGCTCACCGGACTCACCGAAACGCGCGTCGAGCTCGTCGGCCCGGGTCAACGCCTCTTCGCTGGTGGCCACGATCGAGTTCAGGCCGGGACCGGACCGGTCCAGCTTCTCGATCCGCCCGAGGTACTCCTCCACCACGGCCCTGACGGTCGTGCGGCGTTCGCGGTATGCCTGCAGGAGCTCCTGGATGGAGATCTCCTGAACCGGTACGGAAGTCGACATCGCTGTGTTCCCTCTCATGTGTCGCTAACAGGCTCGGGTCGGGCGAAGGAGCGGACGGCGATGCCCGCATCCTCAAGGGCCGCGCGGGTGGCGGCGGCAAGGCGGGAAGCACCACGGGTGTCACTGTGAAGGCAGATCGAGTCGAATTCGACCGGGACGGACGAGCCGGTCACCGTCTCGACCGTGCCCTCGCGACAGGCCCGCACGACCTTGGCCGCCACCGCGCCGGGTTCGAGGGGGCCGATGTCGCGAGTGAAGACGATCTGCCCGTCGTCGCCGTAGTGGCGGTCCCCGTAGAACTCGCGGACAACTGGATGCCCGTGCCGGCGGGCCACCCGGTCCAGGACGCTGCCCGCCGTGGTGAGTACGGGCAGCCCGGAGTCCGCAACGTCGAGCGCCTCGATAAGGGCAGCGGCAAACTCCTCGTCGCGGGCAGCGTGCATGTAGAGCGCCCCATGCAGCTTGAGGTGCTGCAGATTCAAGCCGTGCCGGCCGATGAGGGCGCGGACCGCGCCAAGCTGGTAGAGGACATCGCAGACCAGTTCGTCGGCCGAAGCCTCGATATGGCGTCGGCCGAAGCCCACGAGATCGCGGAAGCCCGGATGCGCACCGACGCCGACGCCGTACTCCTTCGCCAGCGCCGCCGTGTGGTCGATCGTGCTCGGGTCGCCCGCATGGAAGCCCCCGGCCACGTTGATCGAGGAGACCATCGGCATCATCCGGAGATCGACATCGTCGCCGAAAGTCCAGGGGCCGAACCCCTCGCCCATGTCGCAGTTGATATCGACTGCGGTCCTCATTGGCTGCCTCCCTCCTGGGGGATCACGCATCCTCTCGATGCCGCGCCTCCCGTCCTGCTCAGCGACTCTAGAGAGAGGACATCCCATTGAAAACAACATGCTTCCGATGTCCAGCCATCGGAATAACAGATACAATTCCGGGAGCAACAGAGCGGCAACCCCGAAGGGAGACAGCGTTGGGCTTCTCGCTGCGTCAACTGCGATACTTCATCGCCGTCGCCGAAGCAGGCCAGTTCAGCGCCGCCGCTCGCGAGCTCTACATCTCCCAGAGCACGATCACTACCTCCGTCCAGGGCATCGAGCGCCATCTGGGACACCACGTTTTCGAGCGAAGCGTCCACGGCGTCGAGCTCACCGATGCCGGACGGGCCCTGCTGCCCAAAGCCCGCCACATCCTTGATCTCGTCGCGGATGCCGAGACGACCGTCGCCGGCGACCCCGGCATCGCCGGCCGCGTGCGCGTCGGTGCCAGCTACACCGTGATGGGCTACTTCCTTCCCCATCACATCCAGCGGGTTTCCGCCCGGTATCCGGGGGTGGCATTCGAGTGGCACGAGATGCACCGCGACACCATGGAGCAGCGGCTCATCGACGGCGACCTGGACCTCGCCCTCCTGCTCACCTCCAACGTCAGACATGACGGCCTCGACTTCGAGACGTTCGTGCGTTCCCCCCGGCGCCTGTGGACAGCACCCACCCATCCGCTCGCGGGACGCACGAACCTGCGCCTCGCCGACGTCGCCGAACACCCTTACGCGATGCTGACCGTTGACGAGTCCGAGAAGTCAACTCGCGCGTACTGGCCGGACCTTCGACCCGATGTCTTTGTAGCCACCTCCTCGATCGAGGCAATCCGCAGCCTGGTCGCCAACGGCACCGCGGTGACGGTCCTGTCCGACATGGTCTACCGCCCGTGGTCGCTCGAGGGCCGCCGCATCCACGCCGCAGCGCTTGCCGACCCCATCCCCGACATGCAGATCGGCCTGGCGTGGGCCAGCGCGCATCAGCCGACACCAGCGATGACCGCGTTGCGGCAGTACTTCGCAGACACATTCCACGCATCACGGTGAACCGGCGCCGGGCCCGCGCCTTATGCAGTGAGACGGGGGAGTTGCTCGTGGCAGCACAAGGCGGCAGGGCTGGGAAGGACCAGGGAGTCGCTGGGCCGCGCTCCCGTCGGCGAGGACTGAGCCGGCGGTATCCGGACAGCCACGGCATGGTGCGCTCGATGACCCAGCGACGCCCCACTTCCAAATGGACCCGCGACGCCGTGGTCCGCCTCGGCCCCGGCACCCCCGCCTTCCTCAGCACCGGCCGGAAAGCCCTCGGCGAAGCCCGCGCCGCCCGGCCCGCAACCCTGGTCCGGGGCTCGGCGGAGGCCCCCACCGCCGGCGCCCGCATCCACGCAGCCCGCGGCGACCGCGACACCACGGCCCACCTCGCCGCCCACGCCGTGTCCATCGCCACCGGACATGGGATTTCCGTGGCACGCGCTGACGCGCCTTCGCGCGGCCCACCCGGAACCGGTCGGCAGCCTCATGCCGTTCGGGACACCGGAAGCACTGTTGTCCGTCACCCACCACAACGGCGTGCTCTTCACAGCGCGGGTGGAGATGACCGAGGCAAGAGGCTATGGGCCACATGCGCAAGCTCATCGGCACCCCGACACGGGGCATCGCCGGCGGCACGGGAGAGGCCGACGAGCCAGGTTCCGCGCTGGATGCCCGGGATCAGCAAGCGGCACGCACTGCCGCCGCACCCCGGCCACGTCGACGGACCCACCCGGCTCCTGCTCCACCCGGGACACCTTCGGCGCCCGCAGCACGCCGAGAGGAAGGCAGGTGCCTTCCACTGCGAAGGGACCGGGCGCACCTGCCCCCGGTGGGAGCCAGCTGCCGGGCACGTGTGAGCACGCGAGGAGAACGCCCGCGTCCCGGGCCGCCCTTCTGGACGGCTCGGGACGCGGGCAGGCGCAAGCACCTCGGAGGCCAGGCGCCACGGGTGTCGTCTCGCCTTCGACGTCGGGGCCGGGCCGTGGAAGTCGCGCCGGGTGGGTCAGCTCGCCGTCTCGTGGTCGGAGGGCCGGATACTGCGGGGGCCGGGAAGCGTGCCGGTCGTGGGCGCGAGCCCGTACTGGGCGGCCTGGGCGGTGAACATGCCCTGGTACAGGCCCCTCGTGCGGGCCATGAGGTCGTCATGGGTGCCGTCCTCGACGACGCGTCCCTGGTCGAGGACGTAGATGTGGTCGGCGCGCATGGTCGCGGCGAGCCGGTGGGTGACGAGGACGACCGCGTGGCCTTCCTCGGCCAGGGACCACAGCCCTCGGAACGATTCGATCTCCGCGTGGGGGTCGAGGGCGCTGGTGGGCTCGTCGACCAGCAGGAACGGTGCCTGCCGGTACCGCGTCCGGGCGGACCCCAGCCTCTGCCACTGCCCGCCCGAGAGCTGGACTCCCCGCTCGTAACCCTTGAACACGATCGAGTCCCAGCCGTGCGGCAGGCCCTCGATCAGGTCGAGGACGCCCGCGTCCTCGGCAGCGGCGCGGACGCGGCCCATGTCGCGGGGCCGGTCGCCGGCGCCGATGGCCACGTTCGCCGCGGCCGTCATCTCCCAGCGCGGGAAGTCCTGCGCCAGCAGCCCGACGGTACGGAACACCTGGGCGCGCTCGGCCTCGCGGAGCTCGACCCGTTCGCCGGACTCACCCACCCACCACACGTCTCCCTCGGAGGGCAGCAGCAGCCCGGCCAGGACCTTCGTGAGGGTGGTCTTCCCGGAACCGTTCGCTCCCACCAGGGCCGTCACCTTCCCCCGGGGCACCCGTACACTCACGTCCTTCAGGGAAGGACCGTCGGCGCCCGGGTAGGTGAACGACACCCCCTCCGTCCGCACCTCCAGCACCGGCGAAGGCAGGGGCCGGCCGGAGGCCGGGATGGCATTCTCGCCCGCCACGGCGATGGCGTCCTCGGTGTCGGTGAGGAACAGCAACTCCTCGTACAGCCGGTTGACCTGTTGCACCAGGGACGTGAGTCGCGCCGTCGAGGTGCGGATGGCGATCACCGCCGTGCCGCCAACGGCGAGCGGCAGCCCACCGGACGCGAGGAGCCACCACAGCACCCCGTAGCAGGCCAGCGACGCCATACCGGCGAACGCTCCCGCGACCAGGTCCGTGGAGGCCTGTGCCCGGGCCAGGCGCCGCTGCTCGGCCTCCGTCTGCCGCGACATCTCCTCGTAGCCGGACAGCAGCTTCGTGCCGGCGGCGTGTACGCGGATCTCTCCGGCGGCGTGCGGGCGGGTCAGGTAGGCCAGCAGGGAGGCGATCGCCCGGCGGTGGTCGACCCAACTCAGGCGGGAGAGGTACTCGCGGCGCGCGGAGCGGACCGCTCCCCACCCCTTGGGCAGGGCGATGGTCAGCAGCATGGGCAGCAGCGCCCAGTGCAGCGACGCCAGTACGACCGCGGCCGCCGCCATGCCGATCACCACGCTTCCCACGCCGACCGACAGTCGGAGCATGCTGCGTGCCGAGTCCGTGCCGAACCTCCCGGCCTCCAGGACCCGCTGGACCTCCGGCCGTTCGGTCGCCTCCACCTCCACAGCGGTGACGGCCGTGTAGTACCGGGCGGAGACTGCCCGCTCCACCTGCGGCTCCAGCCGGCCCGACATGGCCGTCGACCACGCCGCCAGCACCGCGGTCGCCACCGCCGCGACCGCGAGCACCGCCAGCGACGGAAGCGCCTCGTGGAGCTTGTCCCCTGTCGGACCGTCGGCGAACAGTTGCGTGAGGACGCTGTTGACCGCTACCAGCCCCCAGCCCGCCGCCACGCCCTGCCCGAGCTGCGCCGCCACGACCCCGGCCAGCGCCCGCGGGTCCGTCTCCCAGCCGGTGCGCAGCACCATGCCCACCATGCGGGGCAGCGCGGCCGCCATGTGCCCGAAGCCCAGCCGGGTCAGCGGCCCTTCGTGACGGATGTAGGACTGGTCGTAGCGCAGCCGGCCGCCGTACAGCTCGCGCTCGGCGTCCGAGATGCCGGCAGCGGGCGCCGCGGCGGCCTTCGGCGGGTGCTCGGGCCTCTCGTTTGGATCAGGCCGGGCTCGCGGGGTCCGGCCTGATCCGGACGAAAGACCCTCGGTCTCGTCGCTGCCTGGTTCGATTGGCGTCAATGTGTTCCTCCCGGAGGTGCGGCGGTGGCGTCAGCGTGCTCAACGACGCGGCGCCGATTCCGAGCACGTGTTCTTTCGGACGGCTCTCGGGCACCGGAATTCCGCGGTTGTTCGAAGGTGTGCAGTGCACCGGCCCTTGCCCTGCAAGAGCCCACGAGCGAGGGGGGTTGGCCGAAACGCCGATGTTCCGGCCGCACGCGGTCAGCAGGAGGCCCGCACGCCTCTTGGCTCCCCGCTTCCCGGAGCCGCGGACAGGCGAGCCGCGCGTCTCCGACAGCCTGGTCGGAGCGGGAGCCGCCTACGTGTTCATCCGCCGCGTGCCCCCCTGGTGACCCGTCCGGCCACGCACCCGTATCGGGTGTCCGACGACGGACCCGGGCCGCCCCCAGCGCCACCGGGCAGCCGCCCGACACTTCCTCCGCGGCCGCACCCGCAGCACCAGCCTCGCGGCCGCGAGCTTCCTCAGCATCTGGCGCCGGCACCTGCCGTGGCGAGTTCAGCGATCACTCTGGCAGTCAGGCCCGTGATCCTCCGGTTGCTGATGACCGCTGCACCAGACGCGTTCCCCACCACATGACCATGATCGACGATCAGAAGCCCGACGTCTCACCACTCACCGTGCACGATCTCGACACCCTTGGCCCAAGCCGCATGGCCCGTTTCCGGGATTGCGGGTCAAGGCCCGCGAACTTGATCGCCCGGAGAAGTCCTATTCAAGGTCATAGCGCCGGGAGTCGGTGGTCTGCGGGCCGTAGAATTCGAGGGTGAACGGGTGGATCCAGCCGGTCAGTCCGTACTTGCGGGAGGGCGCGTTGTCGTGGGCGATGCCTTGTTGGTCCATGAGGTGCGCGCACTCCCTGCAGGCGGGCTGGTTGGTGCGGATGATCCCGCCGGTGCCACCGCCGTCGCCCCACGCATGCATGATTCTGCATTCCGCATGGTTGGAGCTCGTGTCCTTGTAGCCCGGGCAATCTTTACAATCTGTGGGGAACCAGGACGGGAGAGAAATGACAGTTGCTCTAATATTCTGCACCTCGCCCCAGATCGTATTGAAGAAGGCGGGCCGGTTGGACGACGACGTCGAGAGGTAAAGAGTGTTGCCCAGCAGGCCGCATCCCGTGTTGCCCTGTGGGGCGTGCCACAATGATGCGATCGAATGCAGGAAGGACGCCGCGTCGGTGATGTCGATGTGCGTGTACTGCGGGGCTGCTTGCGGTACGGGCTGCGATTGTTGAGGCGCTTGGTGAGTGGGGCCGGGGTGGAGATCGTATTCGTCCCGCAGTACCGCCACCAGGTTTCCCCAGGCAACGGGGGGCGGGTCCGATTCAAGGAGTATGTCGACTGTCACCTCGACCCGTTCGTGAATCTCCGCCGGGTATTGGGCGAGGAGTTCGCTCATCATCCCATTGCGTGAGATCTCTTCAGGGGTGAGTTTATGGTTCCGGGAATCGACGATAGTGCGCTGGATCGTGTCCGTGGCCGTATCGGCCGCGTCCGCCCCCGTGTTCCCGTCCGCCGTGGTGCCAGGGCGGGATGGCAACGATCCGGCCAGGGCCCGGGCGGCGGTGGCCTCGGCTTCGCGCTCGAAACGGTCACGCGGGTCGGAGACCGACAGCCCGTCGCCGTTGTCGGTCGCGGCAACCGGGCCCTGCCGCTGCTGGATGACGTGGGTGAGTTCGTGGGCCAGGGACTTCTTGTCACCGCCTCCGGCACCGATGACGACATGGTTCTCGGAGGTGTAGGCCCGCGCCCCGATCCCGGCCGCGGACTGCTGCGCTGCGGCGCCGGTGTGCAGCCGGACGTCGGAGAAATCCACTCCGAACCGCCCTTCCATCTCCGCCCGCGTCCCGGCGTCCAGAGGCTGCCCCGGAGCGCGCAGCACCTCGTGCACGGTGGAACGTCGGACCGGCGGTGTGCTGCCAGGGGTGTCCCGGGAGCGGAGGCGCCTGAGCATCTCGACCACCACGGAGTTCCCCACGGTCCGCTGCAGCGCTGCCATCCGCTCGGGCGCCGCGAGAATGGGGTGCGCGACAGGGATGTTCTCCACGGAACTGCGTTCCCCGGGCCGCACACCGACCTTCGGCGCACGGCGTGTGGCGCTGCCGTACAAGGCGGCGTCATTGTCCTTCTGGCGGGCATGGGCTCCCATGACACTCCGTCGAGACCAGAGATCACCAGATCCCAGGGTCGGTCCGTCACCGTTCGCGGGCAAGGAACATGCGTACGGGTTCAGGGGCAGGCCATCTGCCTTTCCGGACACCATGGGAAGCGGCGGAGAGCGGATGACCCAGTCCTGCGTCGGGGGCTGCCGACGAGGTGCGGCACCGTGGGCAGAAGAGCGAACGCAGGGCGCGTGGCTGCGAATCGGCCTGCGCGATGTCTCCCGGGACCCGGCCGACCGGCCCGGGCGTCCGTCGGCACGGCGGGCGCGGTCGGCTGCGGGGCCGGGACGGGGTCGGCCTTCGAGGGCGCGGGCGCCAGGAAGTGAACGGCGCGGACGTTCGCGCCGGGCACCTTCTCGTTGGCCGTGGCGATCGGCTTCGGTGCTTTCCAGCACAGCCGCTGGCGCGTCGTTCGCCGTCGAGGCCCTGTTGCTCGGCCACAGCACCGAGCGCCCCGGTGGCCGACCTGCGCGCCCACTCGTCACCCGTGGCGCTCGGTCGGACCGGTGTGACTGAGCGCTTCAGGTGGCGGACGAGCGTGGTGGTCGGCGGGCAGGTTCGTCAGGCGCCGGCCCAGACCGCGGCGTCCGTGCCCCACAGGCCCGGTGGGCGTGCCCAGGCCACCGGTCCTCCCTCGTACGACACCGGTGGCAGGGCATGCCGCAGCCGGCCCATGGGGCTGTCGGTCTCGGTCAGTCGGCGCCCGGCGTCGAAGCTCTCATCCTCGCCCTGAGCGGGGGCCAGGCCGTGGACCAGCCAGTGCGCGGTCTGCGTCAGGGCCAGGCGGACCAGCCGGGTGCCGCCGGTGCGGTGCTGCTCGGTGAGCGCGCGCAGGACCCCGGCCGCCAGCAGATAGCCGGTGCCGTGGTCGAGTGCCTGGGCGGGCAGCGCGCCGGGCGAGTCCGGTGACCCCTCCAGTTCGGCGATTCCGGTGGCCGCTTGGACCAGGCTGTCGAAGCCGCGCCGCTCGTGCCACGGTCCGTAAGAGCCCCATGCGGACAGCTGGGCGATCACGAGACCCGGACGGCGCCCGGCGAGCGCCTCGGGCGTCAGTCCGAACCGGTCCAGCGCGCCCGGCCGGTAGCCGGTGACCACCACGTGCGCCTCGTCGAGCAGTTCCTCGAAGACCCGGCGGCCGGTGGCGTCGCCCAGGTCCAGGGTGGTCGAGCGCTTGCCCATGCCCGTGTCGTTGTGGGCCTGCCGGCTTTCCGGCAGCTGCGGGGCGTCGACCCGCAGAACGTCCGCGCCGAGCAGCGCCAGCGTCCGGGTGGCGACCGGTCCGGCGAGCACCCGGGTCAGGTCCAGGACGCGGAGCCCCGCGCACGGCAGTGCGGCGTCACCGAGCACCCGGTCCGGTGAGTCGTCGAGGCGCGACATCGTCAACAGCGGCTGCTTCGCGACCAGGGCTCCCTGCTCGCTCCTGGCCCACTCCTCGGGGCCGCGGGCCGCGATGGCCAGACCGCCCGCCGCGAACACGGTCTCCTGCACTTCCAGCGCGGTACGCCCCGCGATCGTCCCGGCCACCGCCTCCTCGCCGGCGTCCCCCGGCAACCCGAGAGCGGCGAGAAACCGGGCCCGGTGGTGCGGGTAATTGGCGTGCGTACGGACCCAACCGTCGGCCGCCCGCCAGAACCGGGACAGCGGCGCGAAGGTCGGCCACGCCTGCCCGTCGACCCGCACCAGCCGGTCGCTGAGGAACGCCGTCGCGACCGACTCGTCGTCGACCCGCACCCGGGGCGCGGGCCGCCCCGTGCGCACGGAAGTGAGCTCGGCGGCCGCGAGCGAGCACACCGCGACAGTGGCCCGCGCCAGCTCCATGACGGGCAGCCGCGCCGGCAGTCCTCCGGACGGACCGCTGTAGGACACCCGGTCGAGCAGAGAAGAATCGGCACCCAGTGCCGCCCAAGCCTGCAACGTACCTGCGGAGATTGGAGAGCTCACCTCCTCACTATGGCACCAGGTGCCACCTGTGGGAAGGATGCCGGCCGCCACACGGACGGGCGTCGACACGTCCTCGCCGATCGCCTCGGCGATGCCCGAGCATGCATCTCGCCGGCGTCGCCCGCACCTCGGCAACCCGAACCGCTCCAAACCCGAGGTCCGGGTCCCGCCGACGGGCTGACAGCCCTCGCACGCCGCGCCGACGACGCTGCCGCCGACGCCGAGCCGTCCCGTAATCTCTGCCTGTCGGGACAGACCGGGGGCCGTGGAAGGTCGAAGAGGGTGGACTTTCGTCAGATCGAGTACTTCAAGGCCGTCGTGGAGGCCGGTTCGGTCTCGCAGGCCGCCAAGAACCTCAACATGACGCAACCGCCCGTGAGCCATGCCGTGGCGAAACTGGAGGGCGAACTCGGCGTGCGACTCCTCGAACGCACCGCGAAGGGCGTCCACCCCACGCAGGCCGGGCTCTACCTGCTGTCCAAGGGCGAACGCCTGGTCGCCGACCGGGACCGGGCCATGGCGACGCTGAAGCTGATGGGCGAGGGCGCCGTCGGGGACCTGCGCATCGGTGTGGAGCCCATGGTCATCAACGAGATCGTCGCCGATGTGCTGGCCGAGTTCCTCGACCAGGTCCCGGGCGCACGGGTCAGCCTGACAGACGTCACCCCCGACCTCATCGTGCAGGGAATTCAGGACGGCCGGCTGGACATGGGGTGCATTCCCTTCGGCCCCGGCCAGTTCGCCGGTTTCGTGACGGACCTCTGCGATTCCTACTCCATCCTGGGAATCGACATCAAGCTCGCCGTCCCCCGGTATCGCGCGCGCGAGGACCACCCCGACGGAAAGGGATGGGGGCGCTGGATTCTCCCGTACCGCATTCCGGCGTTCACCGGGATGCCCGAAGTCGTCGGAAAGGCGCTCGCGGGCGACGACTCATTCGAGGTGCTGGAGGTCTCCACACCGCAGACAGCCGTCGCCTTCGTCGCCGCCGGGCTCGGCGTCGCCCCCGTGACCCGGCGGATCGCGGGCCGGACGGATGCGGTGACCCTCCTCGACCCCCCGCGCTGGCTCGCCCCGATGCAGGCCACGCTGCTGTGGCGACGGGATGCCGAGATCAGCCCGCTGATGCGGCACTGGCTGGAGGCGACCCGAGTGGTCGCCGAGCACCGCCGCGCGCTCAGGTCGTGAGCCGGGCGGGCCCGCGACCCCGCAAGGGCTCGGGCGCGCCCTGAGGGCTGTCCCGCGAACGGCCCGGCCAATCGGCGACGCACTGCCGAAAGGCAGCCATACATAAAACTATGGCACCCCTCCATTGTGCCGCGTATGGACGGCACGGGGAAAAGCGAGGGGTCATCTCGCACCACGGGGGGAAATCCCTGTGGCGTGCATCACATTCGAGGATGTTCCGGGCGGCCCCCGGTCCTCCCATCGGGATGAAAAACACCAGTTCAGAGGCCATTCGCCCGTCGTTCACCGACTGGAGCGCGGCGCGTCGGCCGCCCCGCCCGCGCGCATCGTCCGCTTCCGAGGCCTATTGCCCGTGCCTGCTCCCCGTGGAAGCCTTCAGGCAATTCGACGCCGCAGGGAATTCGGTTCGGCAACTCGTCCCCCTTCATGGGCAGCCGATCATGCACGACCTGAACCCGGCGCCATCCATTTCCGTTCGGGAGAAGATGGGGTTTTCTTTCTATGAGCACGGAAAATGCAAATCAGTCGCCACTCGACCGCGCCGGCCGTGAGAACATCCCCTTCACCGGTGCCGAGTACCTGGAGAGCCTGAACGACGGGCGCGAGGTCTGGATCTACGGCGAGCGGGTCGAGAACGTCGCCGAACACCCCGCGTTCCGCAATTCGGCCCGCATGATCGCCCGCATGTACGACGCGCTGCACGACCCGGCGCGCAAGGACATCCTCACCGTGCCCAACGAGGACGGCGGATTCACCCACCGCTTCTACCGGGCGCCGAAGACCGTCGAGGAGCAGGTGGCCTCGCGCGACGCGATCGCCGAGTGGCAGAAGATCGCCTGGGGCTGGATGGGCCGCTCGCCCGACTACAAGGGCTGCTTCCTCGGCACCCTGGGCGCCAACGCGGAGTTCTACCGCGGCTTCGAGGACAACGCGCGCAACTGGTACCGCAAGGCCCAGCAGAAGACCTGGTACATCAACCACGCGATCATGAACCCTCCGGTCGACCGCGGGCTGGGCGCCGACGCGGGCAAGGACGTGTTCATCCGGGTCACCCGGGAGACCGACGCGGGCTTCTACGTCACCGGCGCCAAGGTCGTGGCCACCGGCTCGGCCCTGACCCACTACACCTTCGTCGGACACGTCGGCCAGGTCGCCGTGCAGGACCCGTCCTTCTCCCCGGTGTTCATCATGCCGACGAACTCCTCCGGCGTGAAACTGATCTGCCGCACGTCCAACGAGTACCGGGCCGCCGTGCTCGGCAGCCCGTTCGACTACCCGCTGTCCAGCCGGCTGGACGAGAACGACGCCATCCTGGTCCTCGACGACGTGTTCGTCCCCTGGGAGAACGCGTTCATCTACAACGACCTGGAGCAGGCGAACAAGTACAACATCCACTCGGGCTACCTGGAGCGCGCCTCCCTGCACGGCTGCACCCGTTTCGCCGTCAAGATGGACTTCCTGGTCGGCATGCTGGCCCGCGCCCTCGACGTCACCGGGGCCGGCCAGTTCCACGGCGTCATGTCGCAGCTCGGCGAGGTCATCGCCTGGCGCAACACCTTCTGGGCGCTTTCGGACGCGATGGCGAAGAGCGCGGTGCCGTGGAAGGGCGGCATGATCCAGCCCGATCCGCAGTTCGCCGGCGCGTACCGGGTCATGAACCAGCTGGCCATGCCGAAGATCAAGAACATCATCGAGCAGGTGGTGGCCAGCGGGCTGATCTACCTCAACTCGCATGCCGACGACTTCAAGACCCCCGAGATCCGCGGCTACCTGGACACCTACGTGCGCGGCACCGGCGGCATCGACGCCGAGGAGCGCGTCAAGGTCATGAAGATGCTGTGGGACTCCATCGGCACCGAGTTCGGGGCCCGCCACGAGCTGTACGAGATCAACTACATCGGCAGCAACGACGTGACCCGGCAGACCAACCTCTTCGGCGCCCGCGGCAGCGGCCTGCTCGACCGCTGCAAGGAGTTCGCGCAGAGCGCCATGGACGAGTACGACCTGGACGGCTGGACCGTGCCGGACCTGATCGGCCCGGACGACGTCAGCATCCTCAAGAAGCGCTGACGCCCCGCGGGCTCCGGCCGGGGAGCCCACCAGCGGCGAACCGAGCGCGCCACCGCGCTCCCACCCACCACAGGAGGACCCGTGGCCACGGCAATCGATGCTGCCCACGTCACCTACGAGGCACCTGATCTCCAGGTGATGGAGAAGTTCCTCACCTCGTTCGGCATGACCAGGGCCGAGGGCAGCGACGACCGGACGCTGTACATGCGGGGAACCGGAACCCAGCACCACATCCACGTCACCCGCAAGGCCGACAAGCAGCGCTTCGTCGGTGCCTCGATCGAGGTCGCCACATACCGGGACCTGGTCGAACTCGCCGCCCTGCCGGGATCTTCCCCGATCACCGAGTCGACGGAGCCCGGCAGCGGGCAGGTCGTCTCGATGACCATGCCGGACGGCATCGAGATCCGGGCGATCTGGAACCGGGACAGGTCCGAACCCCTCGCGGACCGGGAACCGTTCAAGATGAACAACATCCGGGACAAGAACCGGGTGAACTCTTCCGTCCGCCAGTCCGTCGCGCCCTGCACCATCGCCCGGCTCGGCCACTTCGTGCTCCATGTGAAGGACCACGACGCGTCGATGGCCTGGCTGAACGAGCGCTTCAACTTCCTGCCCTCCGACTACTTCCTGCCGCCGGGGCAGGACGGCCCCGTCGTCGGAACCTTCGTCCGGCTCGACCTCGGCGAACAGCTGGTGGACCACCACTTCATGCTCGTGCTCCAGTCGGACTGGGTCGGCGTGCACCACAGCGCCTTCGAGGTCACCGACATGGACGCGGTCATGTCCTCGCACGACTACCTGCTCCAGCAGGGCTACACCCCCGACGTCGGGGTCGGCCGCCACCTGCTCGGCAGCCAGATCTTCGACTACTGGAAGGACCCGTTCGGCTTCCGCATCGAGCACTACACCGACGGCGACACCGTGGACGGCAGCCACCGGCCCGGAAAGTTCAACGGCACCGCCGCCGACACCACCCAGTGGGGGAACCGTCCCCCGATGGAGTTCTTCCAGTGAGTGGCGAGAAGCGGGCGGATCGCCCCGAACCCACGCCGGCGGCACCCGGCGCGCCGCTGCCGCAGCCGGTTCACGAACCGCTGTCCCCGACCGTCCGCGAGCAGCTGGTACGGGCCGGTTCGTCCACCGTGGCCAACATGCTGCTCCGGCACGGGCTGCGCAACGTCCTGATGGCCGGGGTCCGGCCCCTGGTCGCGGGCGGGGCGCCCATGGTGGGCCCGGCGAGCACGCTGCGGTTCATCCCGGCGCGCGAGGACCTGGACACCCTCGCCAACTACGCCAGCAGCGAGAACCTGCACCGGCGCGCGATCGAGGAGTGTCCGCCCGGGGCGGTGCTCGTCATCGACGCGGGCGGCTCCAGGGCGGGCGCGTCCATGGGCGACATGATGGCAGCGCGGCTCCAGCGGCGCGGTGTGTCCGGTGCGGTGACGGACGGCGGATACCGGGACTCCGGAGCCATCGCCGGGACCGGGCTGCCCTGCTTCCACCGGGGCAACGCGCCCGCGGCGACGCCGATCGCCCTGCACCCGGTCGCGCTGGACGAGCCGGTCGGCTGCGGCGGTGTCGCGGTCTACCCCGGCGACGTGGTGCTGGGCGACGACGACGGGGTCGCGGTGATCCCGCGTCACCTTGCCGCGGAAGTGGCCGCCCTGGCCGCCGACGCCGCCTCGTACGAAGAGTTCGCGGCACTCGAGATCCGGCGCGGGCGGTCCCTCTTCGGGCTGTTCCCCGCCACTTTGGAGAGCCGCCAGGAATACGACACATGGGTGGCCTCGAGCCGTCCTGGTTTGGAGTGAAATCCCCATGCGCATCGACCCCGCGGCCCTGCGGTCGCTGGAAGTCCTGATCCACGCCGTCGATCTCGACGACGCCGGCTGGATCGACTACCCCGACTACGGGTTCCGCCAGTACTTCCTCTTCAAGAACCCCGGGACCGGCGCCAGCATCGCCCTGCTGGAGTACGAGAAGGGCGGCACGATTCCGACCCGGCACACACACGCGTCGAACCAGTTCATGTACTGCCTTGAAGGCGACTACGAGTACACCGAATCAGGTCTGCGGCTGCGCCCCGGTTCGTTCTACATGAACCCGAAGGACCACCCCCACGGACCGACGCTCGCCCACGAGCGCAGCGTGCTGATCGAGATCTACGACGGCCCGCACTACTACGAGAAGCCCGAGTACCACACCGACGAGACGATCGGGGACTTCCTTGCGAAGGACTGAGGTGCCGGGACGCAGCCAGGAACACGCCGGACCCGCGGCATCGACGGGAACCGAGGGAGAGCGACGATGACCGAGACCGACCGCACGTACGACATCACCGGCAAGGCCGGCGCCCTGTTCGACGCCGGGAAGGTGCTGGCCGCCTTCGGCCTGGACGAGATGCATTCCGGCACGTACACGGACTCCCTGGGCTGGGGCGTCATCGAGGACCGCCCGGTGATCGCGGCCGTCTGTCCCGCCGACGGCGAGATCGTCGGCCGGATCGCGGCCTCCGACGCCGGGGACTACGAGAGCGTCGTGGCCGCCGCCGTCGACACGCAGAAGAAGTGGCGGATGGTCCCGCCGCCCCGGCGCGGTGAATTCGTGCGCCGCATCGGCCAGCTGATCGAGGAGAACATCGACGCCCTGGCGGCCGTCGTCTCCCTCGACACCGGCAAGTCGACCATGGAGGCCAGGGGCGAGCTGCGCGAGGCCGTCGACATGTCCACCCTCGCCGCGGGCCAGGCCCGGATGATGTACGGCTTCACCCAGCAGTCGCAGCGTGCCGAACACCGTATGTACGACCAGTGGCTGCCGCTCGGCGTGGTCGGGGTGATCAGCGCGTACAACTTCCCGGCGGCGGTCTGGGCGCAGAACGGGTTCCTCTCCGCGATCGCGGGCAACACCGTGGTCTGGAAGCCGAGCCCCAAGGTGCCGCTCACCGCCATCGCGGTGCAGAAGCTGGTCAACCAGGCGGCCGCGGAGATGGGGTGCGAAGGCGTCTTCTCCCTGTTCATCCCCGCCGACAACGCCGTCGCCGAGCGGCTGATCGCCGACACCCGGGTCGCGATGATCTCCTTCACGGGCTCCACCGGTGTCGGACGCAAGGTCGCCGAGATCGTCGGGTCGACGCTCGGACGCCGCTACCAGCTGGAGTGCTCGGGCAACAACGGGTGCATCGTCGACGAGACAGCCGATCTCGAACTCGCGGCGAAGGCCCTGACGTTCGGCGTGGTCGGCACCACCGGCCAGCGCTGCACCAGCACGCGCCGGGTCATCGCCCACCGGAGCATCGCCGGGGAACTCGTCGAGCTGATGAAGAAGTCCTTCGATCAGATCACCATCGGTGACCCGCGGGACCCGGACACCGTCGTCGGCCCGCTGATCGACGCGCAGGCGGTGGAGGACTACCGCAGTGTCCTCGCCCGCGCCGAACTCGAGGGGGCCACCGTGGTCCACGGCGGCCGGGTCATTGACCGGCCCGGACTGTACGTGGAGCCGACGATCGTCACCGGTGTGGAGCCGCACTTCGACATCGCCCAGTCCGAGACCTTCGTCCCGATCGTCTCCGTGCTGGTCTACGACGACCTCGACGAGGCCATCGAGATCCACAACGGCGTGGCCCAGGGCCTGGCCTCGGGCATGCACAGCACCGACCTGAACCACATCGAGACCTTCCTCTCCGCCCGGGGCAGCGACTGCGGCATCGTCCGCGTGAACATGGGCACCACGGGTGCCGACGTCGGCGCCGCGTTCGGCGGGGAGAAGGAGACCGGCGGCGGCCGTACCGCCGGGTCCACGGCGTGGCAGGGATTCATGCGCCGCCAGAGCGTGTGCGTGAACTGGGGCGGCACGTCCGCCTGGGACAGCCGAATCGACCTGTGAGGACTGCCGCAACCATGAAGAAGAATCGTTTTGTCTCCGACGCCGTGCGTGAACCGAGGGCACGGACCTGGTCCAACTGCCTCCGCGTCGACGACCTGATCCTGATCTCCGGCATGACCGCACGCGGCAACGACGGAGAGACCGTCCTCGGCGAGACCGCGCTCGAACAGTCCCGGGTCGTCTTCCAGAAGATCAAGGACCTGGTCGAGGCGGCCGGCGGCGCCATGGACGACGTCGTCAAGATGACCATCTTCGTCACAAACATGAGTGACAACGCCCAGGTGTGGAAGGCCCGCGAGGAGTTCTTCACCGGCGACTTCCCCGCCTGCTCGCTCGTCCAGGTGGCCGCTCTGGCCAAGCCGGAAATCCTCGTCGAGATCGAGGCCATCGCGATCGCGGGCTGCAGCACGGACTGACCGAATACGGCGACACCCGGCGCGTTCCCCCGCGGAACGCGCCGTGGACGCCCTCTCTTCTCGATGGGTAGGAACTGTGTCGTCAACAACGAACCCCCCGGGGCCGACCGCTTCGACGCTGTCCGCGGCGGCCGAGGACCACGCCCTGGTCAGCGTCCCGACAGCCGAGCGCCGCAGCGGCCACCAACTCGCCCTCAGCCCGGTCAGCGTCGCCACGGCACTCGTCGTCTTCGCCATCGCCGGCTTCACCGTCGTCCTCGCCGGCTTCACCGTGGGAATGATCGTCGGCGTCCTCGTCGCGGCCTTCGGCGTCTTCCTCGGCAAGGCCCTCGGACGGATGGCCTTCGAGACCGGCATGTCCTCCACGATCACCTCCCGGTTCTTCGGATTCGGCCTGCGGGGATCGTCGGTCGGCTCGGCAGTCTTCGCCTTCATGATCCTCGGCTTCCTGGCCATGGAGTCGGCCCTCCTCTACCAGGGCACCCTGCTGATGTTCGACCTGCCCGACTCCTGGACGAACCGTGTCCTGCTCTACGGCCTCATGACCCTGCTGTGGATCGGACTCGCCGTCTTCGGGCTCAAGCTCGCACTGCGCGCCTCCGGCATACTCACGGCGGTCACCCTCCTCGTCACGATCTACATGATCGTTCACATCTACGTGATCGAGGGCGCCGACCCCATGGACGTCTTCCGCTACAGCGGCGTCGTCCCCGGGGGCCTGTGGCCCAAGTTCGAAGCCGCGATATCGGTCATGGGCGCGACGGCCGGAACCATCGCCCTCGTCACGACGGACTTCGCCCGCTACTGCCGGACCCGCCGCGACGTCACCGTCCTGGCCGCGGCCGGCCCGGTCACCCAGAACATCCTCATGACCGTCCTGGGCTCGCTCGTCGTCATCGGTGGCATGCCCGACGTTGTCACGTACCTCATGGAGCACGACAAGAACCTGACCCCCGAGGCCGCGGGCGCGGCGGGCAGCGACTTCGTCATGCAGAACACCGGCGCCTTCTTCGTGATCTTCGCCGCCTGGCTCGGCTTCGTCACCATCTACGCCGCCCAGGCCAAGGCCCAGGCCATCAACGCCTACTCAGGCTCGCTCTCCCTGGTCAACCTGGTGGACGCCCTCACCGGCCGGAAACCGGGCCGGGCCGCGATGGTCGTCGTCGGAAACATCATCGCCCTGGTGATGATCGGCGCCGGGATCCTGGAGAAGTTCTCCACCTACCTCGCGTACCTGGGCGCCATGACACTCGGCATGTGCGGTGTGATGATCGCCGACTACTACCTGGTGCGCCGGGCAAGGTACGACGGCCGTACCCACCGAGTGGAGAAGTGGAACTGGGCCGGAGTCATCACCCTGACCGTGGCCGCCGCCACCGGCGTGATCCTGATGGCCACCGACGTCTTCGCCCTCGGCTTCCTGGTGTCGTTCGTCGCGGCGCTCCTCCTCTACCCGGTCCTGCGGAAGTGGCTTCCCGAAGGCACGGGGACCTCCTTCGCCGCGAGCGAGGAGGCCGTCGAGGAAGCCGTCTGAACCCCGGGGCGGCGGTGGTGTCCCCGGCTCCGCACCCCCTGCGGCGCCACCCCTCCCGCCGCCGCCCCGGCCACCCTCGCCCAGCCCGCCCCGGCCCCGCGCGCCGGGCCCCGCGACTCCTCCAGGAGGTTCCCCGATGACCGACATCATGTGGGACGCCGAGATCTACGAGAAGGCCGCCGACGCCGTACCGCCCGCGTCGGACCCAACGAACCCCCCGCTCTCCGACCCCCGCCAACTCCGCAACACCCTCGGCAACTTCGCAACCGGCGTCGTCGTCCTCACCTATCAGGTGGGCACCACCCACTACGGCGTCACCGTGAACTCCTTCACCTCGGTCTCCCTGGACCCGCCACTGGTGCTGGTGTCCATGCAGCGCACCTCACGCGCCCTCAACCACCTGCTGGAACGGCCTTTCGCGGTCAACGTCCTCGGCGACAACCAGCTTGACACGGCACTCCACTTCGCGGGCAGGCCCCAGGACCGGCCCATCGACTGGATCACGGACGGCCCCGCCCCCCGCATCGGCGGCTCACCCGCCTACTTCCAGTGCACCCCCTGGGCGGCCAACGACGGCGGGGACCACGTTCTCGTACTCGGCCGGGTGACGGCCTACGGCCAACAGGACGACGCCCGCCCCCTGCTCTTCTACCGCGGCCAGTGGAGCGCGCTGGCCCAGGAAACCGCCTCCGGCACCGAGAACGGCGCCCGGTCCGAAAGGAACCGACCGTGACCAGCCCCACCCCTCCCGCCGACGTCCCCACCCTCCTGGCACGGCTGGACGCCATCCGCCCCCTCCTGCTGAGTGAGGCCCCCGACAGCGAACGGCTGCGCCGTCCGACACCGGCGGTCCAGGACGCCCTGCGCGACAGCGGAATCCTCCAACTGACCGTCCCCGCCGAACTCGGCGGCCTGGACGCCTCCCCGCTCCAGATCCTGGAAGTCATGGAGAAGCTGTCCCACACGGACGCCTCCCTGGGCTGGCTCGTCCGGTCCCTCACGAGCGAGACCGCCACCGCCGCCGCCCACCTGGGCGACGAAGCCGTGACCGCCCTCTTCGCCGACGGCGCCGAACCCCTGGTGGCGGGCCAGTCCACCTCGTTCACCGGCCGGGCCGTGCGGGTCGCGGGCGGCTGCCGAGTCAGCGGCGACTGGCAGTTCGCCCCCGGCGTCTCCATGGCCACGCACCTCAACCTCTCCGCCTCGGTCGAGGGGACCGGGGAACGAGTGGTCTGCCTCGTCCCCCGCTCCGCCGTACGGATCAGCGACAACTGGGACATGCTCGGGCTGCGCGCGACCGCGAGCCTGGACTACCGAGCCGAGGACGTGCTGGTCGAGGACGCGTACATCTACGCCATCGGCCCCGGGAACGCCCGCCGCGGCCGCCCCGAGAACCGCCTGAGCCCGGCCCTCTCCGCCGGCCTGCACCAGGCCGCCTGGTCTCAGGGCGTCGGCCGGCGCATGCTCGACGAACTGCGCGACCTGACCCTCAGCAGGAACCATGCCCAGGAGTCCCCGGTCACCAGCGACGAGTTCTTCGGCGAGTTCGCCCGCCACTTCTCGCACGTCCGCGGCACGATGGCGCTGCTCCGCGAGACATGGCGCGACAACGAGGCGACGCTCTCCACCGGGGCGCGCCTCAGCGACGAGCAGGACACGATGTCCCGACTCGCGTGCAGCCTCGCCGGCCGGACCGCGGTGGAGATCAGTCAGCTCGTGCACCGGTTCGCCGGAGCACGGGTCATGCGGGACGGCGTGCTGCAACGCTTCTTCCGCGACAGCCACGCCGGCAGCCAGCACCGGGGCTCCTCCCACATCGTGACGCAGAAGTGCGGCCGCATGCTGTCCGGCACCCTTCCCGCCGGATCCCACTGGGGCTTCTTCGACCTGATCGTCCCCGAGCGCTCCGCCCTCGACGCCTGAAGACCCCCCGCGGAAGGAGAAGGAGAACAGCATGAGACTGGCAACCCTGCGCACCACCGACGGAACGGTCGCGGCCCGCTTGGACGGTGACACGTTCACCGAGATCCCCGGCTGTACCGACATCGGCGCCCTGCTGCTGAACGAGGACTGGCGCCGACGGGCCGCCGACGCCGACGGGCGCCGTGTCCCGGCCGCAGGTGCCGGACTCGGCCTCCTCGTGCCGAACCCGTCGAAGGTGCTGTGCACCGGCCTCAACTACACCAGCCACATCGAGGAGATGGGCCGGGGCCTTCCCTCCCACCCCACTCTCTTCGCGAAGTTCGCCGACACCCTCACCGGCCCCACCGACCCCGTGTCCGCCGCGCCGGAGGACCCGGAGATGGACTGGGAGGGAGAACTCGCCGTCGTCGTGGGCCGCACCGCGTACCGGGTGGACGAGGACGAGGCGGCCGAGTGCATCGCCGGATACACGATCGCCAACGACATCTCCATGCGCGGTTGGCAGAACCGCACCACGGAATGGCTCCAGGGCAAGATCTGGGCCCGCTCCACCCCGGTGGGCCCCGTCCTCACCACGCCCGACGCCTTCGACCCCGCCACCGCCACCCTCTCCACCACGGTGAACGGAAAGACGGTCCAGGAACACGCCATCGCCGACCTCCTGTTCACACCCACCCGGCTGATCGCGTACATCTCCACCATGCTCCCCCTCCGCCCCGGCGACCTCATCCTCACCGGCACCCCCGGCGGAGTCGGCCGAGCCCGCACCCCACGCTGGTACCTGACCCCCGGCGACGTGGTCGAAGTGACCATCGACGGCATCGGCACACTGACCAACCCGATCATCTGACCCGCCCGGCACCGAGAGCCGGGGGCGGCTCGGATTCTGCGCGGGAGAGCGCAGTCGTCCACTGCTGGGCGGTTTCGTTCGGATCATCGGACGGACCGGAGGAAGATACCGGCGAACGCTGACCGACCCGTCGACCTCGGCGACGGTGTCGAAGACCACCCGGCAGCCCCCGAGTCCCGCATGGTGGTCACGCTCGTCGTGGAGTGGCGCTTCGGCTTCTCCAAGATCGTGGGCAGGTGCTTCCGGCGCACTGCCACGACGGCGTTCGGGTTCACGTCGAGCGCTCGCTGCCGCACGGCCACGGTCACCGGGTTCGGAGGAGCTGCGTGGGCGAGACGGTGGTTGCTCAGGACGTCCCGCGCCTCCCGGATCTCCTCGGGCGTGCCCGTCCCCTTACCGATCGTCCGGCTCGCGCGTTGGACGCGCTTGTTCGAGTTCCCAGGGGCCACTCACTTCTTCGTGGTCGCGACCGTACAGGGCCGCGCCGGCGCCCGCCTGCGGCTGTCGCCACGGCCGCGCGGCCCTTTCCGGTTGATCGCCAGGCTTCCAACGAGCTGCCAGGCGGCCGTCAAAGAGAAGCTGAAGAACAACGACGACGCGATCGATGGGTAGGGCCAGCTGCTCCAGCAGCACCACGAGCAGGTGCTCGGCAGTGCGCTCGCGGGCGGCCTCTGCCTTCTCCGTTGCGGCGGCGACTGCGTCCGCGCCGTTCGGGTTGTGCCTGTACCAGTGGCGGCCCTGCTCCGACTTGTACGCCCGCGGGCCTCGGCCTCGGCCTTGTCGATCCGGCCCAGCAATCGCCAGGCGCCGCCCGCACCGAGCCGGCCGCGGCCGCACCGTGGACAGGTCGGCTGCCGGAGCTCGCCGCGCGCGCTGGACGGCGATTCTGCCGGGGCGGTGATCGTGTGAGTGCCGAGCCGAGCGGGATCGACCTCGCGCGCCAGTTCCTGGTCGCGGACCGGGAGGCGGCGAAGGAAGACGGCGCCACCCGGACGAAGACCGAAGCGGCGTACCGGCACTGTCGTACGCCGCGACGGTCCTGAGCCGCTCAGGCTCAGTGCGCTGCTGTCGGCCGACTGCCTCACCGCTGCCCGATGAGCACGCCGACTGCGAGTCCGCGTACGTCGCTGGAAGCTGGTGACGGTGGTGAGCCGGCACCTCAAGCGGTGGTGCCTCGCGGTCGATGGCGAGAAGGAGCCGGTGAAGCCGGGGGTGGCTCTCGAGCTCGAACACCAACAGCCGCCGGGACAAGCTCACGAGCTCCGTCCCTCTGCGTCGGAGAGTCCTTCAACTGGCTTGCGTGAACTGCGAAAACGTTGACTGCCCGGCCTTGGGTCAAGGCCCCACGTGGCCTGGTGCCACCAGCAGGACGGTTCGAAGCGGTACGCGCCATGCGCGAGCTCCACGTGTTCGATCCACGGCTCGTGCTTGCATCGGCGCGAACGGATGATGTGGCGTTCCGTCGCCTCCACGTGCATCCGGGGGAGGGCGGCGTAGTACCGGGCGGGCAGGGTGCGTCGCTCCAGGAGGCCGCGGTACTCCGGCAGGGGCAACGCGGCGCCCTCCTTGTTCTGGAGGAAGGACTGCGGCGTGCTCATTCCCTCGCGGGTGTTGCAGTTGCCGCACAGCGGGCCGCGGACCAAGCCGTGGTCGTGGCAGTGATCCCAGAACGCCGCCCGGGACTCCGAGCACAGGCGGCACAGGCAGTCGTCGGCGCGGGTGCTCCGTGTGCGGGCCGACTCGTACAGCACGCCGCGCAGGTGGCCGGTGCAGCGCTGGAAGGTGACTCCCGAGCACGGCGGACACAGGTTGACGCAGCCGAGCGGAGTCGGTGTGCGCCAGGCGCCCCAGCACGGGCCCTGGGCGCGGCAGCGGCCGCAGATTCGGGCCCGGTCGGTCGCCGGTCTGATCAGGTGGCGGCAGCCATGGTCAGATAGATCAACACGAGGTTGAGCGTGATGATGACGACGACGACGAGCGTGGCAGCCACGACTACCGGTGTCCGGTTTGCGTAGCAGCCCATGACGCTGCGGCGGGAGGTCAGTACGACGAGCGGTATGAGGGCGAACGGGATCCCGAAGGAGAGCACGACCTGGGAGATGACCAACGCGTGCGTCGGATCGGCTCCGGCAGCGAGCATCACGAGGGCCGGGATCATCGTGATGGTCCGGCGGATCACCAGGGAGATCCGTCGGCGCAGCAAGCCCCCCATGATGACGGCACCGGCGTAGCACCCGACTGCAGTGGAGGCGAATCCTGACGCCAGGAGGCCGACGGCGAAGAGCAGCGCGATCCCGCCGCCGAGATGAGCGCCGACGGCAGCGTGCGCACCTTCGAGGGAGCCGTCGGTCTCATTGCCCCGCAGCGCTGTCGCTGCCAGCAGCAGCATGGCCAGGTTGACGGCGCCGGCCACGAGCATGGCCATTCCCACGTCGTACTTGGTCGCGGACAACAGCTTCCGTCGCTGCTGGCCCTCCTGCCCTCCGTGCCGGTCCCGGGCAAGCGCCGAGTGCAGATATATGGCGTGGGGCATGACCGTGGCGCCGAGCATGCCCGCTGCCAGGAGAACGCTGTCAGTGCCGTCGAAGCGGGGGATCAAGCCGTTCGCGGCACCCGGTGCAGACGGAGGGGCCACGAAGAGGCCGGCGCAGAACCCGACGGTGATCACTGCGAGCAAGGCGATGATCACCTGCTCGAAGGGTTGCTGTCCACGTCGGCTCTGCAGGGCCAGGAGCCCCATCGACACCAAGCCGGTGACCAGCCCGCCGACTGGCAAAGGCAGATCGAACAGGAGATGCAGAGCGATTGCTCCGCCGAGCACCTCGGCCAGGTCGGTGGCCACTGCCACCAACTCGGCTTGCGCCCAGTAGGCCAGCCTGCCGACACGTGGCATCCGGTCACGCAGGGCTTCTGGCAGCGACTGGCCGGTGACGAGCCCCAGTTTGGCCGACAGGTACTGCACCAGACAGGCCATCAGATTCGCTGCCACGATGACCCACACGAGCAGGTAGCCGTATGTGGCACCGGCGGTGACGTTGGTGGCCACGTTACCGGGGTCGACGTAGGCGATCGCGGCGACGAATGCCGGTCCGAGCAGGCGGAGCCGCTGCAGACGGGACGGAGCGGAGTCTCGGGGATCAGCCTTTGCATCTGGTTTGGGGCCGGTGGTGTACAGGCTCTTCTCCCTTACGACTCGGTCGGCGATAGCCGATGGTGTTCTGGCCGCAACACGCGGACGGCCGCGCAGGTTTCTCGAGTGTGACCAAGAAGGACGGATGGCGGGGCGGTCGCACCGCCCGGCGCCCGCCTGCGTGATCACCGGGCTCGCCCGCCCCCGGCCGTCTGCTTGTACCTGGTGTCACCTGCCGCTGGGGCAGATGCGTCGGCTACGTTCCAGATGTGCTCCGTACGAGGAGGAGGGCGAGTCCGGTGAGCAGCATCGTGGTGCTCACCAGGAACACAAAGGGCATGAGCCGAAGGCGCCGTTGCACGCGTACCCGCAGCGGCGGGGGAATAGCGGAGACGGGAATGCGGGCCCTGACGCACAGTCCCAGGGCGGCGTAGAACAGGCCCAGCACTCCCAAGCTTGTCAGGACCTCCGGGAGATTGCGGATGTCACCCATGGCGTCGTCGCTTTCGGAGAGGGACGTCCGCGCGTGGTTGCCGCGCGGGCGTGGGGATCGTCGTCGGTGGCGGGGCAGCCGCGGTGTGTGGCTGCCTCATGGCCGGGCGGTCACCGGCTCCTGAAGGCCGTGGCTTCCGCCCGGTGCTGGGGCCAGGGTCTTTCGTTTGGATCAGGCCGGACCCCGCGAGCCCGGCGTGATCCAAACGAGAGGCCCTGCCCCCCTGCTGTAGGTCCTCCTATGGAAGAAGGCGGCCTGCTCGCTGCGCTGGGCGGCGGCGATGACCTCGGCCGAACGGCGGTGGCGGCTCAGTAGAGCCGGCCAGGTGCTCGTCATATCGGTTCGGAACGGGCTCACGATCAAAGTGCGCCATGGACACGACTCATCTCCGAGGCTCGGACCATGCAGGGCGCGCCCCCCGATCCCAGGAACCGGCGTTACTACTCGCGAGCGAGTTTGCGGTCAGGGAAGGCCGTTTGCCAATGCCTGGGAAACGTATCCGAGACTGGAACGGCCACTGACCTGGCATTGTTCATTTTTGCACGGCATGTGAACACTTTTGACTGTTGCCGTTCATCTCTTGGCTGCTGACGATGGCCCACATAACAACGACGCCAGAAAGTTGGAGCCAATGAGCAGCAAAGTCGGGTTCATCGGGCTTGGCACCATGGGGTTGCCGATGGCGATCAACCTGGTCGAGGCGGGCCACAACGTACGCGGGTTCGATGTCGTCACCGCCCAGGCCGAGAAGGCGCGCGAGCACGGGTTCGAGACGGTGTCCTCGGCGGTCGAGGCGGCCGACGGCGCGGATCTGCTGATCACGATGCTGCCCAAAGGCGACCACGTCCGGCAGGTGCTGTTGGCCGAGGGCGGCCCGCTGGACGTGCTCGCACCGGGCAGCATCGTCGTCGACTGCTCGACGATCGATGTCGCCACCAGCCGTGACGTCGCCGCCGCCGGGACCCGGCGCGGCATCCATGTCCTGGACGCCCCGGTCTCCGGAGGCGTAGGCGGTGCCACCGCAGGCACCCTTACGTTCATGGTCGGCGGCTCCGCCGAGGCGGTGCGGTCGGCCCAGCACGCCTTCGATGCCATGGGGAACAAGACCGTGCACTGCGGCGAAGCCGGAGCCGGGCAGGTGGCCAAGACGTGCAACCAACTGGTGTTCGGCAGCAACCTCGTCGCGGTGTCCGAGGCGTTCGTGCTCGGTGAACGCTCGGGCCTGTCGGCGCAGAAGCTCTACGACGTCCTGAGTACGTCGTCGGGCAACAGCTGGGCCCTCGCCCAATTCTGCCCCCGTCCCGGGCTGGTCGAGGCCGCGGCCGCGAACAACGACTACGCCCCGCGGTTCGCCGCCGACTTGCTGGCGAAGGACCTGGGGCTGGCCGTGGCCGCCGCCGACGGTGCGGACATGGAACTGCGGGTTGCGGCGGCCGCGCGGCAGCTGGTCGACGAGCTCGCGACGGCGAGCCCCCGGCTGGACTGCTCGGCGGTCATCAGGGTGATCGACCCCGACGACACCGCGGTGCCCAGCACCTGATCGACATCCCGTCGAATCCGAACCAACCGAAGCCGGAGCCGAACAGTGCCAACACTGACTCCCACGCTCAGCAACGAGTACCTCAACCTCATCGACGGGCAGTGGGTCCCGTCCCGCAACGGCCAGTCGATCGCCGTGGAAAGCCCCCGCAGCATGCAGGTCATCGCCGAGGTGCCGCGCGGGGACGAGAAGGACATCGACGACGCCATCGCGGCCGCTCAGCAGGCGTTCCCGAAGTGGCGTGACACCGCCCCGCGGGCCCGCGGTCGGTTGCTGCAGCAGATCGCCGACGTCCTCGAGGCCGATGTCGAGCGTCTCGCCCGGATCATCTCCGAGGAGAACGGCAACGCGATCAAGACCCAGTCGCGCGGCGAGGTCCGGTACGCCGTCGACGTGTTCCGCTACTTCGGCTCGCTGGCCAGCGAGTCCAAGGGCGAACATATCCCGCTCAACGCGCACGTTCTCGACTACTCCCGCCGCGAGCCTCTGGGCGTCGTTGGCGCGATCGTGCCGTGGAACGCCCCCGTCCAGCTGTCGGCCATGAAGATCGCCTGCGCCCTGGCCGCGGGCAACACACTGGTGCTCAAGGTTGCCGAGGACGCCCCGCTGGCCGTCCTGGACATGGCGAGGATCTGTGCGGAGTTCCTGCCGGCCGGCGTGCTGAACGTCGTCGTCGGCTACGGTGTCGAGGCCGGCGAGGCCTTGATCACCCATCCCGGCGTCGCGAAGCTGTCATTCACCGGCTCGACCGCCACCGGCTCCCGAGTGATGTCCGCGGCGGCCGAGCGGATCGTTCCGGTCTCCCTGGAACTCGGTGGCAAGAACCCGCAAATCGTCTTCCCGGACGCCAACGAGGAGTGGGCGGCCCAGGGCGCGATCTCCGCCATGCGGTTCGCCCGCCAGGGCCAGTCGTGCACTGCTGGTTCCCGGCTGTTCGCCCA
This sequence comes from Streptomyces sp. SID8352, assembly GCF_009862265.1. Taxonomy (GTDB): domain Bacteria; phylum Actinomycetota; class Actinomycetes; order Streptomycetales; family Streptomycetaceae; genus Streptomyces. The sequence continues at coordinate 348,312 of NZ_WWGX01000104.1, forward strand.
CCGCAGCATTCTCGACTCCTTCGTCGAGAAGGTCGTCGCAAACCTGGCCAAGATGAAGGTCGGTGACCCGCTCGACGAGGACTCCGACATCGGCGCCATCGTCAACAAGAAGCAGTTCGACCGGGTCTGCGGCTACATCGACGACGGCCTCGGCCAGCAGCAGTCGCAGGTTCTGCTGGGCGGCAAGCCGCCGGCCGACGGCCCGCTCGCCGGCGGCTACTTCGTCGAGCCGACCGTCTTCGTGGGCGTTGAGAACGAGTGGCGCATCGCCCAGGAGGAGATCTTCGGACCGGTCCTCTGTGTGATCCCGTGGGACGACGAGGACGAGGTCATCGCGATGGCCAACGCCACCCACTACGGGCTCTCAGCGTTCGTCTGGACCCACGACCTGGGCAGTGCGATCCGCACCGCCAACGCTGTCGAGGCCGGCTGGGTGCAGGTCAACCAGGGCGGCGCCCAGGTGCTGGGGCAGTCCTACGGCGGTGTGAAGCAGAGCGGCATCGGCCGCGAGTTCTCCCTCGAAGGCATGCTCGAGGGCTTCACCCAGCGCAAGCACATCTCCATCGACATTAGTCACTAGACCCGAACAGAAAGGACCACCACTCGATGACTACCCCGAGCGTGGCGGCCGACGCCGTTGGCGCCACCAGCTCCGCCGCCGGAGTCGTGGACTGCGACGTGCACGCGGTACTGCCGTCACCGCACTCGCTGCTGCCGTACCTCGACGAGTACTGGGCGGACCAGCTCGTCGCCCAACTGGCCCCCAGCTACGAGCCCAATTACCACCCCCAGGGATCCGCGATCGCACAGCGGCCCGAAGCCCGCGTCGGCGCCGACGGCCGTGCCGCGACCAACGTCGAGAACGTCGTTGCCGACGTCTTCGCCGATGGCTTCACCGACTATGCCGTGCTGAGCTGCCTCTACGCGGTGCAGCAGATCCACCAGCCCCGCCGGGAGATGGCGCACGCCAGGGCCCTCAACCACTGGCTCGCTCAGGAGTGGCTGGACAAGGACTCGCGGCTGCGCGGGTCGATCGTGGTCCCGCTGGGCGCGCCGCGCGCTGCTGCCGAGGAGATCGCCTACTGGGCCGGGGACCCCCGGTTCGTGCAGGTGCTGCTGCTCGGCCAGTCGGAACTGCTCTACGGGCGCGAGATCAACTGGCCGATCTGGGAGGCCGCCGAGGCCGCCGGGCTGCCGGTGGCCCTGCACGCCGGCGGAGTGTTCCGCCAGGCGCCGACCTCGGTGGGCTGGCCCGCATCACACCTTGAGTGGTACATCGGGCAGACGTCCAACATCGAGGCACAGCTGAACTCGATCATCTCCGAGGGCGTACTGCAAAAGTTCCCGGACACCAAGATCCTGCTCAGCGAGCTCGGCTTCCACTGGCTGCCGCCGTTCATCTGGAAGTTCGACAAGCTCTGGCGCAGCTACCGGCCCGACATCCCCTGGGTGCAGGAGCCGCCGTCGGAGCTGATCCGCCGGCATGTCAAGGTCACGACCGCCCCAGCAGACGGCGCCGAGCTGCCGGGCGGGCTCGACTCGATCGTCGACCGACTGGGCTCGGAGGACATGCTCGTGTACTCGAGCGACTACCCGCACCGGCACTACTCGGCGCCGCGTGACATCGCCAACGGCACAGACAACGCGGACCTCCTGGACCGCATCTATCGGCGCAACGCATTCGACCTGTACAAGCTCACCGCTCCCGCCGGAAAGGTTGGCCAGTCATGACCACGATCGAACAGCACCGCCCCCGTAGCCTCCCCGCGATGGTGGTGGACACCGGTGTCGTCGACGCAGATATCCACCCGGTTCCGCTGGACGGCGCGCTCGACCCGTACCTGGACGACCGCTGGAAGCAGCACTGGAACGAGTACGGCGTGCGCAACACGACCGGTCTGCAGTTCATCACCGAGTACCCGCAGATGTACGGCGGTGCGATGCGCGCCGACTCGTGGCCGGAGGAGGGCTACCCCGGCTCGGACCGCGACCTGCTGATCACCCAACTGCTGGACAAGCACAATATCCAGCTCGGCGTGCTGCAGTGCCTGGCTCCCGGTGGGCAGACCCTCAACCCTGCCGCGCAGGCGCTGAACCAGGAGTTCGCGGCCGCGCTGTGCGCCGCCACCAACGACTGGCAGCTCAACCACCTCGTCTACCACGACCCGCGAATGCGCGCGGCGATCACCGTGACGTTCGAGTCACCGGCCTACGCCGTCGAGGAGATCCAGCGCCACGCCGGCGACCCCGGCGTCGTCGCGGTCCTGGGCACCAGCAAGACCCTCGAGCCTCTGGGCGGCAAGAAGTACTGGCCCATCTACGAGGCGTGCGAGGCCGCCGGCCTGCCGATCCAGCTGCACCTCTCGCAGGGCGGCGGCCACGCCAACACCGGCACCGGCTGGACCTCGTACCACACCGAGTACCACACCGGCCATGTGCAGAGCTTCCAGTCGCAGCTGCTGAACCTGGTGCTGTCGGGTACCTTCGACCGGTTCCCGAACCTCAAGGTCATGTTCGTCGAGGGCAATGTGGTGCACTTCGCGCCGCTGGTCCAGCGCATGGACTACACCTGGGAGACCTGCCGCCGCGAGCTGCCCGACCTCCAGCGCAAGCCGTCGGAATACATCCCCGACCACATCTGGGCCTCCACCCAGCCGATCGATGAGCCCGAGAAGCCGGAGCACCTCGCTGAGCTGATCGAGGAGTTCTGCGCCGACAACGTCGTGTTCGCGACGGACTACCCGCACTTTGACTTCGACGCCCCGGAGACCGCGTTCCCCCGCAACTTCCCGGTCGCGCTGCGGGAGAAGATCCTCCGTGACAACGGTAAGAAGTTCTTCGGCGTCGTGGACGAGGTGGCGTAGCGATGGCCCGACACGTAGTGGGACGGGTCGACGACATCCCGGTTGGCGGTCGCAAGATCGTCGAACTGGCGGGGCGTTCGATCGGCGTGTTCAATGTCGACGGCGAGTTCTTCGCCCTGCTCAACCAGTGCCCGCACAAGGGTGCTGAGCTCGCCTCCACGGGCACGGTCTTCGGGGTCTCGCACGCCGACACCCCGAGCGACCAGATTGCCTACGAGCCGCGGCGCTCGATCCGCTGCCCCTGGCACCAGTGGGAGTACGACATCCGCACCGGGGTGTCCTTCTACGACCCCGAAAACGACCGTGTCCGCAAGTACGACGTCGCGGTCGTCGCCGGTGCAGAGGTCTGTGAGTCCGCTACCGCCGACTCGCCGGCCTACGTGCTGGAGGGCTACGCGGTCGAGATCGACGACGACGTCATCGTCGTCGACACCAGCCGCCGCCGCGCCGGTGTCGGGCCCGCCGCTGCGGCCAGCTGAACCCCCTGTTCCAGCAACCCGGAATGCAGAGATGACCAACGCAGACTACCCACTCGAGACCCACCTCGTCGTCGAGCGGATCCAGACCGAGGCCGACGGTGTCGTCTCGCTGGACCTGGTCTCGCCGACCGGAGACCGGGTGCCCCGGTGGGAACCCGGGGCACACATCGATCTCGTCATCGATGAGCAGCTCGAACGGCAGTACTCGCTGTGCGGCGATCCTGCCGATGACCGCGTACTGAAGGTCGCGGTCCTGCGCGAGCCCGAAAGCCGGGGCGGGTCGCGCTGGGTACACGAGTCGCTTGCCGCAGGGGACAAGATCCTCATCCGCGGGCCACGCAACCACTTCGCGCTGGTCAACGACGCTCAGGAGTACCTGTTCATCGCCGGCGGGATCGGCATCACTCCGATCCTGCCGATGATCGCCGACTGCGAATTCCGCGGCGTGCCGTGGCGACTCGTATACGGCGGCCGCCAGATCGGCTCAATGGCCTTTACCGAGGCCCTGGGCCGGTACGGCGAACGGGTTGTGATGTGGCCGCAGGACGAGCGCGGCCACATCGACATCGAGGGTTTCCTCGGTGAGCCCCGGACCGGGGTCGCGATCTACTGCTGCGGCCCCGGCCCGCTCCTCGACGCCGTGGAGGACGTGTGCCGACCCTGGCCCTCCGAGGCCTTGCACGTCGAGCGGTTCCGGGCGAAGGAAGGCGCGCTCGACGGCGCCGACGAGCCGTTCGACGTCGAGTTGCAGCGCTCGAAGATCCTCGTGCGGGTCGAGGCCGGGCAGACGATCGTCGAGGCCGTTCGGGCCATCGGCGTGCATGTCCCGACGTCGTGTGGCGAGGGCACCTGCGGCACCTGCGAGACCGAGGTGCTCGACGGGATCCCCGACCACCGGGACTCGTTCCTGACCCCTCAGGAACGGGAGTCGAACGAGGTGATCCTGCCCTGCTGTTCCCGGGCATGCACCCCGTCGTTGGTACTCGACCTGTGAGTCGGGGTCCGGGGGCCGTACGGCCCCCGGACCCCGACTCACCACATCTGCGTATCAATCGAGCGGTGTGCACTGTGGCGCGCCGTTCGCCGATCGAATCAGGGACAGAGTATGACGAAAGCGGATGTACCGCCTGCGCGACTGAACGAAGACGGGCTTGCTCAAGGCCTGGACAAACGCCATATCCGGATGATCGCCATCGGTGGTGCCATCGGCGTGGGGCTGTTCCTGGGCTCCGGCAAGGGAATCTCGTTCGCAGGTCCCGCAGTCATCCCCATCTACGCCATCACCGGCTTCTTCATCTTCATCATCATGCGGGCTCTCGGCGAGCTGCTGATGTACCGGCCGGTCACCGGGAGCTTCGCCGAGTACGCCCGTGAGTTCCTCGGCCCGTTCTACGGTTTCGTCACGGGGTGGGGTTACTGGGTCACCTGGACGATCATCGGGATGGCCGAGATCACCGCGGCGGGCATCTTCGTGAAGTACTGGTTCCCGTCCTTCCCGCAGTACCTCACCGCGCTGATCGCATTGGTGGTCATCGTGAGCCTGAACATGGCGAAGGTCGGGTTCTTCGGCGAGGCCGAGTTCTGGTTCGCCTCCATCAAGATCCTCGCGATCCTCGCGCTGATCACCGGTGGGGCCGCGGTGCTCGTGTTCGACATCGGCTCGGCCGGCCGAGAGGGCGGCATAGCCAACCTCTGGTCGCACGGCGGCGTTGCCCCGCACGGCCTGCTCGCCGTCCTGCTGGCCTTCCAGATCGTGGTGTTCTCCTACCAGGGTGTCGAGCTCATCGGCATGACCGCGGCCGAGACCAAGGACCGGGCCACCGTACTGCCGCGGGCCATCAACTCCATTCCGTGGCGGATCGGCATCTTCTACATCGGCACCCTCGTCGTGTTGCTGTCGCTGTTCCCGTGGGATCAGTTCAGCGCGTCAGAGAGCCCCTTCGTGAAGGGCTTTACGCAGATCGGCCTGCCGGCCGCGGGCAGCGTCATGAACTTCGTCGTGCTCTCCTCGGCGCTGTCGTCGTGCAGCGCCGGCCTCTACAGCAACGGCAGGCTGCTCAAGAAGCTCGCCACCGACGGGCTGGCGCCGAAGCGGTTCAAGATGACCAACTCCGGCCACGTACCCGCCACCGCGATCGTCGCGTCCGGCGCGGTGATGCTCATCGGGGTCGCTATCAACGCCGTTGTCCCGGAACAGGCGTTCGCCTACATCTCCTCGGTGGCCACCCTCGGCGCCATCTGGAGCTGGGGTGTCATCATCGTCTGCCATCTCGTGTACCGCCGCCGGGTTGCCCGCGGAGAGGTCCCGGCCAGCAGTTTCCGGCTGCCCTTCGCGACGCCGATGTGCTGGGCGACGCTGGCGTTCCTCACCATGGTGCTGGTGCTGCTGGCCTTCGACGACTCCCAACGGGTGGCACTGTACGCGCTGCCGTTCTGGGCGGCGACGTTCGCCGTGGGCTACCACGTCCTCAACCGCCGCAAGGAGCGGGCGACCACTACAGACGCTGAAGCTGCGGAGGCTGACATTCATGCGCTGCGTCCCTGAAGCGCGACCGGGTGCGGCGGCCACCGCACCCGGCGCGCCACCCGAGCCGAGCGACTCCCGGTCCAGGATTGCTCCGTGGGCCTCACCTGCCGCCCAACAGCGGTTGGCGACCCTGGAGGCCCGGCCTACCGGGGGCACCACCGAGGTCGCCGCAGCTGTCGAACGTGCGCAGCGCGACCACCGCGACCGGGTTGCCGACGGTCTGATGCTCTACGCCGGCACCAACGTGCTGTCCCCGGGTGTCGAAGCGGCGCACGACGGCTCACTGTCGACGCGGCCGGCGATGGGCTGGCCGGGGGAGAAGGAGCAGACAGCAGTTGAGGAGATCGAGCAGTTGGAGGTGCTGGCCATCGGACAGGTGGCCCACGCTCTGCGGGGCAGATACGCCGAGGTGCGCTACCTGTCCGCGACGATGGCCAACCTAGCGGCCTACGTCGCGTTCACCGAGCCCGGCGACACGATCGCGGTGCTCTCCCCGGAGGCCGGTGGCCACACCAGCCACCAGGAGGCCGACGGCGCGGCCGGCATCCGCGGCCTGACGGTCGCGCACTTGCCGTACTCGCCAGAGGCACTCGACACCGACGCCGTAGCGGTCCAGGCGTTCGTGGAACAGGTGCGGCCGCGGCTGATCCTGGTCGGTGGCAGCGTCGCTCTGTTCCCGCACGACCTCGGGCCGCTGCGGGCGGCAGCCGACCGGGTCGGCGCGGTGCTGGTCTACGACGCCTCGCACACCGCCGGCCTGATCGCCGCGGGGTGCTTCCAGGATCCGCTCGCCGAGGGCGCGGACGTGGTGACGTTCTCGACCTACAAGACCCTGGCCGGGCCGGCCGGCGGCGCGGCCGTCTCGCTGGCCGCCGAACACGCCGCGCGGCTCGCCGCCGCGGCCTACCCGACACTGCTGTCCAACTACGATCCGTCCAGGCTGGGGCCGCTGGCCGTGGCCGCAGGCGAGGCCGTCGAGCAGTCGCCGGCCTGGGCGGTGCCCACCGTCGAATGTGCGGTCGAGCTCGCGGCACGGTTGCACGCCCTTGGCCTGCCGGTGATCGGCCAGCACCGCGGCTTCACCCAGACCCACCAGGTGGTCATCGACGCGCACGGGCTGGGCGGCGCGCGGGCGGCGGTGCGGCGGCTGGCGAGCTCCGGCGTGCACGCCGGGACCTGCCGAGTGCCGTGGCAGCGCCCCGGGACCCCACCGGAGGGCATCCGCTTCGGCACCCAGGAGTTCGTGCGCCGCGGCGGCGGGATCGACTTGGTCCCTGCGGTCGCGGACCTGGTGCATCAGTGCCTGACAGCCACTGATGTGGCGCCACTGCGTGCCGTCACCCGGGACCTGCGCGGCCGGCTGACGTGCGACCTGTGGGGCCGCCCGGCCCCGGCGCCGGCCGCCGCCGACCTACCGGCGGGCCCGCGGTGACCGGCTCGGCGCGGAGCGTGTGGGCCGACGTCGACCTCGGCGCGCTGCTGCGCAACGTGGAGGAGGTGACCAGGCTCGCTGGGGGTCGGCATATGATCGGTGCGATCAAAGCTGACGGCTACGGGTTCGGCGCGGTCGAGATGGCGCGGGCGCTTGAGCAGTCCGGCGCGTACGGGCTGTGGACCGGCAACGTCGGGGAGGCGGTCGCTGCCCGTCGCGCCGGGGTCGAGGCGAAGATCATCATGTTCGGCGGCTACCTGCCGGACGAGGTCGCCGACCTTGTCCGGCACGATCTGGTGCCCACGATCCACGACGGCGGCGGGCTGGCAGCGGCGGCCCGCGTCGGAGCCCGCCGTGGCCGCGCCGTCCCGGTGTACCTGAAGGTCGACTGCGGTCTGGGCCGCCTCGGCGTGCCCGTCGCCGAGGCCCGGGACTTCGCCCGGGCGGTCAACGCCGACCACCGGGTCCACCTGGAAGGCGTCTACACCCACCTTCCGTTCGGCGACCGGGCGGGTCGGGAATGGGCGGTCGAGCGTTATGCGCCGTTCCGTGACCTGCTGTCCGGCCTCGCCCGCGACGGTATCGAGCCGAAGGTGACGCAGGTCTGGGGGTCGGCCGGCGTGCTGTCCGGGCTGCCCGACGTGAGCAACGCCGTCTGCGTCGGACAACTGCTCTACGGGCTGTCACCGCTGGCCGCAGACGTTGCGCCGGCCAGGCGGTTCGCCCCCGTGCTCACCGCGCTGACGGCACGGCTGGTCCACGTCGGACGGCATCCGGGACCGAGTGGCCCGTCGACGAGCGGCGGCTACGGCGGCGGGACCGCCGGGCGTACCGGGGTCATCGCCTTCGGCATCAGGGACGGCATGCGACGCCCGTCCGGCGGGCGGCCAATGCACGCGCTCGTCCACGGCCGGCCCGTGCCCGTCGTCGGCGTCTCCCTGGAGCACACCGTGCTGGCGCTCGACGACGTTGGCGAGGTGGGGGTCGGCGAGGAGGTCGTCCTGATCGGTGAGTCCGGTCGGCACGAGATCTCGCTGGCCGACTGGGCGTCCTGGTTCGGCGACTGCAGCCCGCTCGACATCGCGGTGTCGATTCTGGGCCGGGTGGACAGGCGTTACCGTGGCGCCGGGCACTGAGAGGCCGTTGTAGTACCGATCTTGTTGGACGCCGGTTCGAGTGTGGTGACTCGGTCGCCTGGTCCCCGGCTCCGGCGTGCATGAAGGCGGGGCCTCCTGCCCGGCTCGGGACTGTCGAAGTCCGAACGAGCCGGCCGGGAGGCCCCGTGTCGCAGTCTTGCGGTTCCGTGTGGAATCCGACTCGGTTGCCCGGTCGTGTGATTGCCCCGCTCACCGGTTCGGGAATGCGGGTGGCCATCAGGACCGCGAGCCGCGGTGTCCCTCGGACATGCCGGATGCGGAGTGGGCGGTCGTGCGGGAGGCGAGGCCGGTCCCGGCGTGGATGAGCGGGAAGGGCGGTCAGCAGGAGGGCTGCTGCCACCGCCGGATGCCGGGCGCCGTGCGCTACCTGGTCGCGGGCGGTATCACATGCCGGGCGTCTTCCCCGTGTGGGACCGCGTCTACGCGCTCGCGTGACGCTGGGGTGCGCAGGGCTGCTGACCGAGTTGCACGACCGGCTGCGCGGCCTGGTGCGTGAGGACGCCGGCCGCGATCCGGAGCCGACCGCCGCCATCGTCGACCCGCAGTCGGTGCGGGCCGCCGCCACGGTCCCCGCGTCCTCGCGCTGGCCTGGACCGACGGCGGCTACGCGGGCCGCCTGGTCGCCTGGGCGAAGGTGAAGCTCCGGCTCACCGTGCGGCCGGTCAAGCGCAGTGACGACGTACCGGGGTTCGTGGTGCTCCCGAGGCACTGGTGCGTGGAGCGCACTTCGCCCGGCCGTTCCGCTCGCGCCGCCTGGTACGCGACCACGAGACGCTGCCGGCCGTCCACGAACAGACGGTGCTGTGGTCGACGACGTCGCTCATGACCCGGCGGCTGGCCCGTCGGCGAGGGTGAACCTCCGGGGCCGGCTCTGTCACCCAGCCGCTGCCCGCGAGCCGCTTCATCTTCGATCGCCCGCCTTCCACGCCGGCCGGGCACAGCTCCAGCCCGTGTGCGGCGGCGATCTCCTGGCACGCCATCATCCCTTCCCCATCCGTGCGACGCTCCGCCGGCGCGGAGAGGATGCGCTGGTAGGCCAGGGCGAGCACGGACGCTGTCAGCGCGCCACACCGGGACGATCGAACCCGCCCGCGCAGCCCCAGCGGCAGACACCACGGCGGGCGCGTCCGTCGACGGCTCGGGCCCCTGCCCGGGCACGAAAGGCTCCTCCGCCGGACTGCGTCGGCCACTTCAGCCTCGCCGATTCGCGGCACGGACAGGATTTCGCCCGCACGCTGCCGGGCGATCAGACACTCCTGCCAGTCCGATTCCGCCTCCGTGAGTTCGGCCAGCACCCGGTCCGCCGCCTCCCGCAGCCCTCCACACGCTCCCGCGCGACCAGCTCCCGCTCCTCCAGGAGCCCCACGACCGACGCCATCCCGGTGCCTCCACCGACGAGACAACCCGACGGCCCCAGCCTGCCTGCCCAGCCCCGGGGTCATGCCCGAGCTGGCAGAACCTACCGCTCAAGTTCGGTCCGACGACGGCTTCTCAGCACGCGGAATGAACCGCTGGCGCTGCTGCTGCACGTCGGCGAACAGATGCGTCGCGACCGTCGTGATCAGCTCCACGTTCAGCAGCCGGGACGGAATGACCATCCGGAAGCTGCGCCGGTGACGCACGTCATCGTGCAGCACCGGTACCAGGCGTCGGTCCTCGTGCGCGAGGAAGCACGGCAGCAGGCCGAGTCCGGCGCCGGCTGTGGTCGCTTCCAGCTGGGCGAAGACATTGGTGGTGCGCAGCATGATGTTCATCTGGGCGGCGATCCCCTCGTTCTCGCTGTTGCGGAGCTCGGGGAGCTGCAGCAGGGACTCAACGAACCAGATCATCCGGTGCGCCGAGAGATCGCTGATCGTCGTGATCGGGGGATTGTCGGCCAGATAGCCGAGGCTCGCGTAGAGCCTCAGCTCATAGTCACACAGATGTACCTTCCGGAAACCGCGGCGCTCGTTCATGTCACCGATCGTTACCGCGATGTCGAATTCGCCCATTGCGTAGTTGAGTAGATGGCTGGTGGTGACCAGGTCGACCTCGATCGAGGGGTGTGTGCGTTGCAGCGAGGCGAGACCGGGAGCAATGACCATGCTGCCCATCGCGTCCGTGGTCACGATGCGCACGGTGCCCTTGACGCTGCGCTGCTCGTCCTTCAGCGCTGCCCGCGCGGCATCGGCCTCGCTCTCGATGCGGGTAGCGTAGGGGAGCAGCCGCTGCCCCGCCATGGTGAGCGACCAGCCAGCGACGGTCTTGTCGAAGAGCCTTTCCCCGATGGACTTCTCCAGGGCGGCAACCCGGCGCCGAACGGTGGTGTGTCCGACGTCCAAACGCTCGGCTGCAGTGGACAGACGACCGTACCGTGTCAGGGCCAGGAAATACCGGAGATCGCTTGTGTCCATCAGCAGACGCTAACAGGGCGGCTGTGAGGTTTGAAGTCCCCGTGATGGACCCTGCTGGTCGACTCACATGGCTGCTGCGAGAAGGTGCTGGAGGCGGGTGAGTCGTGACGTCCGGACTCCTGCTGGCGGAACGCCGCTGAGCCATCCACGTGGACGAGGTTGAGGGCAGCGGCGGTCAAGATGTGCTGGAGGTGGGTGCGTGCGAACCCGCGGCGGCGGCCTCGGCGTCGGGCTGCTCGCAAGCGAGCCAAGATGCCGAAACCGCGCCGCCCCGAACTGGGACCCCTGCGTCCCAGGATCAGGCTGTCCAGCGGGGGGATTTCACTCCGGAGGGTATCCCTGGAAGCCGACGCCCACGGCTACGGCATGAGGGCCCGCACCCCGGCGACCGCGAAGACCAGACCGACGAAGGCCAGCAGGACTCCTGAAGCGCGCTGATCGGCAGGCTGCGCCGGGGGAGGCGTCATTCGACGTAGCCGCTGCGGCAACTGCTCGCGCTCCAGGAACTGGCGGGGATACAGGCGGGTCACCATCCCTCGGTAGTCGACCGCCCACAGGGCTCCGAAACTCAGGGTCATAAGCCCGAAAGCCACGAGCACGAGCGCTTCCATCGCAATACCGCCGTCACCTGACACGTCGCAGAGCAATGCTCAGGACTTGTGGACAAGCTCTTCGGGTAGCACGCAGGGGCACACCCTACGGATGAGTGATCAGCAAGTCATCGAGTAGACCCGTGTTCGCAGCATGGGTCAAGGCCCTTGCGGGCCCTGTCCCACCGAGCCTTCCCCGAACTGGAACAGCTGATCTTGATCGAACAGGCCCGCGCCGAACGCCGCTGCCAGCCGACCTCTCCCACGCGGCGGCTCAGCGCCGGGCCCGTGCGGAGCGCGCGGTGAGGGGGGCCGGGACGGCGGCCACGGTTCCGCAGACGGCGCCGCTGGGCAGAGGAACGCCTGAGGAGGGAGAAACCCGAGGCGTCGGGCGAGGGGACGTCGTTGATGCGGGATGCGCCGGCGACCCACGTCGCGGCGGCCGGCGCTATGAAGCCGAGTACGATCTGGATGTCGGCGTGCTTCGAGGGGCAGATGCCAGATGCCCTCGTGGCCCGTCCCCTCGGGCGGTGTGAGGGAACGCAGTACGTCGGCGAGGTCCAGGAGCTGCCGGGGCTCGCCCCGTGTCCCGTCCAGGTCACTGATCACCCGGTCCTGTCGGTGACGGACCTCCCTGTTCTCCTCATGCAGTCCGGTGACGCCCGCCTGGAGCTGTTCAAGGATCTTCAGGCGGCTCTGCATGAGGCCACCGTGCAGCGCGGTCAGCCCGACCGCCGGGTCATCGAGACGCTCAAGATGTTCGAGTTGCTGCTGTATCGCCTCCGTACGGGGCGGCGACGGACCGGCTCGGGATGTTGCTGATGGTGCTGTCCTCGAACGAGAAGGGCTGGCTGCAGCTGTGTTCGGGCAGCGTGGACACCGAGCGGGGCCGTCCGGCGGCGACGGTGGCGCGGCTGACGGGCTGTTCGCCGACGGGCGGGGCGAAGGTGCTGTCCCGGCTCGAAGAGTGGGACGTGCTGTCGGTGGACCGCCCTGCCCCCGCTCGGGCCGGCACACGGCACAGGGACACGAGTGGCGCTCCCGCAATCCCATGCCGTCTTCAAGGACGTCCGGAATTTCACTGTCGAGGTCTGCGGAGATTGGGAGAGGCTGCTGAGCCCACGGGCGTCACCATGATGTCGCTCGTCAGTCTCACAAGAAAAAGACCGTGCTCACTGCCGCCGTGGCCGCATCGCTCGCCCTCGTCGCCTTCGGCGCGAACGCCTCCGCCGACCCGGGCACGGCCAAGGCGAAGGCGACGAAGGCCACCGCCACGAACGGCCTCAGCGGTACCTGGTACAACGAACTCGGTTCGACCTTCACGGTGACGGCGCACGCGAACGGCAGTCTCACCGGCACATACGACTCGGCGGTCGGCAACGCCGAGAACCAGTACGTGGTGAAGGGCCGTTTCGACACCCTTCCCGCGCCGGACCACGGCACGGCACTCGGCTGGACCGTCTCCTGGCGCAACAGCTACCGCAACGCCCACTCCGCGACCACCTGGAGCGGCCAGTACTTCGGCGGCTCCAACCCGCGGATCAGCACCCAGTGGCTGCTGACGTCCGGCACCACCTCCGCCGACCAGTGGAAGTCGACGCTGGTCGGCCATGACGAGTTCACCAGGACCAGGCCGTCCGCCGCCACGATCGCCGCGGCCCGCAAGGCCGGCGTGAACGGTGGGGCCCCCTCTGCGCAGAAGTGACACGC
>NZ_WWGX01000105.1 GCF_009862265.1 Streptomyces sp. SID8352
ACCCCCGCCGCCATCACGGCATCCGACGCGTCGGAGTCGGCACCGAGGAGCTCGGTGCGCAGGTAGCGGGTGAGGGCCAGGGGGGTGGGGTGGTCGAAGACCAGGGTGGCGGGCAGCCGCAGCCCGGTGGCCTGACTCAGCCGGTTCCGCAGTTCGACGGCGGTCAGCGAGTCGAAGCCGAGCTCCTTGAAGGGGCGTTCGGGCTCGACCTGGTCGGGCGAGGCATGGCCGAGGACGGTGGCGACCTGGGCGCGTACGAGGTCGCCCAGGGCGCGGTCCTGCTCGGCCGCGGGGAGCCCGTGCAGGGTGGCGGCCAGGGCGGAGGCACGCTCGGCGGGTGCTGCGGAGGAGGCGCCGGGGCCGCTGTGGGCCGCGCGGACGGGGGCCTTGACCAGCCCGCGCAGCAGGGCGGGGACCTTGCCCTCGGCCGCCTGGACGCGCAGTCCCGCGTGGTCCAGCGGCGCCGGGAAGAGGACGTCTGCTCCGGCCGCGCAGCCGGCGTCGAACAGGGCGAGTCCGGTGGCGGCGTCCATGGCGAGGAGGCCCATGCGGCGGATCCGCGCGAGGTCGGTGGAGTCCAGCTTGCCGGTCATGCCGCTGCCGTCGGCCCACAGGCCCCAGGCCAGGGACACGGCGGCCAGGCCGGCCGCGTGGCGCTGCTGGGCGAGGGCATCGAGGAAGGCGTTCGCGGCGGCGTAGTTGGCCTGGCCGGCGCCGCCGAGGGTGGCGGAGACGGACGAGAACAGCACGAACGCGGACAGGTCCATGGCGCTGGTGAGCTCGTGCAGGTGCAGGGCGGCGTCGGCCTTCGGGCGCAGCGCGGCGTCGAAGTGCGACGGGTCGAGAGCGGCGAGGGAGCCGTCCGCCGTCACCCCGGCCGCGTGGACGACGGCGGTGAGCGGGTGCTCGGCGGGGACGGCGGCCAGTACCTCGGCGAGGGCGGCGCGGTCGGCGGTGTCGCAGGCGGTGATGGTGACCTCGGCGCCGAGGGCGGTGAGTTCGGCCTCGAACTCGGCGGCGCCTTCGGCGGCGGGGCCCCGGCGGCCGGTGAGCAGGAGGTGGCGGACGCCGTGCTCGGTGACGAGGTGGCGGGCGACGAGCCGGCCGAGGGTGCCGGTGGCTCCGGTGACCAGGACGGTGCCTTCGGCGGGGAAGACCTGGCCCTGGGGGGCCGCGTCGGCCGGGCGTCCGGTGTGGGGGGTCAGGCGCGGCAGCAGGACGGCGTCGCCGCGCGCGGCGAGCTGGGGTTCGCCGGTGGCCAGGGCGGCCCGCAGGGCTTCCCGGCCGGGTCCGGCGGCCGGGTCGAGGCCCGGCTCCAGGTCGAGGAGGACGAAGCGGCCGGGGTTCTCCGACTGGGCGGTGCGGAGCATGCCCCAGACGGCGGCCTGGGCCGGGTCCAGCGCGCCCCGCTCGGCGGGGGTGGTCGCGACCGCGTGGCGGGTGACGACGACGAGCGGGGTCCGGTCGGGGCGTTCCTCGGCGAGCCACCGCTGGATCACGGCGAGCATCCGGTGGGTGGTGGCCCGTACGGCTTCGGCCGCGTTCTGCGGGGCCGCGTCGGGGTCCGGGGCGGCGAGGGCCACCACGCAGTCGGGTTCGGGGGTGTCGGCGGGCGCCTGGACGGGGGTCCAGTCGAGGCGGAGGAGCGTGTCGGTGCGGGGGGCCGCCGCCGCGCGCAGCCGGTCGGCGGAGACCGGGCGCAGGACGAGGGCGTCGACGGAGGCGAGGGTCTGCCCCGCCGTGTCGGTGACCAGGACGGAGACGGTGTCCGGGCCGGCCGGGGTCAGCCGGACGCGTACGGCGGGGGCGCCGGCGGCGTGCAGGGTGACTCCGCTCCAGGAGAAGGGGAGCAGGCCCTGGCCGGTGGCGGTGCCGGACAGCAGGCCGAGCCAGGAGGCGTGGAGGGCGGCGTCGAGGAGGGCCGGGTGCAGCCCGAAGGCGCCCGCGTCGGGTGCGGTGGGTGCGGGCAGGGCCGCCGCCGCGTACAGGGAGTCGCCGAGCCGCCAGGCCTCCGTGAGACCGCGGAAGCCCGGGCCGTAGCCGAAGCCCAGGTCGTCGAGGAGCTCGTAGAGGTGGTCGGTGGCGACGGGTTCGGCGCCGCGCGGGGGCCAGGCCGCGAGCTCGGGTGCGGCCGGGGGCCGGGCCGCGGGCGGCTCGGGGGTCAGGGTGCCGCCCGCGTGTCGCGTCCAGTCGGCGGAAGTCGCGGGGTCCTCGGGGCGGGAGTGGAGCTCCAGGGTGCGGCGGCCCTCGGGGCCGGGGGCGCCGATGGTGAGGCGGAGTTGGACGCCGCCGTGTTCGGGCAGGACGAGCGGGGCCTCCAGGGTGAGGTCCTCCACGTGGGCGCAGTCCGCTTCCTGCCCGGCCCGCAGGGCCAGTTCGACGAAGGCGGTACCGGGGACGAGGACGGTTCCGGAGACGGTGTGGTCGGCGATCCAGGGGTGGGTGGCGAGGGAGAGCCGGCCGGTGAGCACGGCGGAGCCGTCCGGGAGCACGACGGTGGCGCCCAGGAGGGGATGTTCGGTGTCGGTGACGCCGATGGCGGTGGGGTCGGCGGCGGCCGGGACGCGCAGCCAGTAGGTCTCGCGCTGGAAGGGGTAGGTGGGCAGGTCGACGCGGCGGGCGCCGCGCCCGGCGAAGAAGGCCTCCCAGTCGACGGGGGTGCCGCGGACGTGGAGGTGGGCCAGAGCGGTGGTGACTGCCAGGTCCTCGCCACGGTCGGCCCGCAGGACCGGAACGGTGACGGTCCGCTCCCCCACGAGCTCCTGGGCCAGGGCGGTCAGGACGCCGCCGGGGCCGATCTCCAGGAAGGTCCGCACCCCTTCGAGGGCCAGGAAGTCGACGGCGTCGGCGAAGCGGACG
>NZ_WWGX01000106.1 GCF_009862265.1 Streptomyces sp. SID8352
CGTGGCGGTCCTGGGTGACTGCCCGGTGCCGGGTGAGCGTTTCGCGGATCTGGCGGCGCTGGAGCGGGCGGTGGCGGAGGGCGCGACCGCGCCCGGGACGGTGGCCGTNNCNNTCGNGNCNCCGGACNNNTCNGNCGACNNNGNNNNGNCNGCNCGTGCNGTGACGGCTGAGNCGNTGGAGNTGTTGCAGCGCTGGTTGTCGAGTGGGGTGTTGTCGGGGTCGCGGCTGGTGGTGGTGACGCGGAACGGTGTTGCCGTGGGTGATGAGGCGCCGGATCTGGTGCAGGCTCCGGTGTGGGGTCTGGTGCGTACGGCGCAGTCGGAGAATCCGGGCCGGTTCACTCTGGTCGACCTCGGTGCGGAGCGCACCGTGGACGGTGCCGCGCGGACGGAGCCCGGTGCGGGTGCCGCTGGGGTGGCGGATGTCGCTGTTGCTCCGGACTGGGTGGGGCTGTTGGCTTCGGAGGAGCCGCAGTTGGCGGTGCGTGCGGGTGAGGTGCTGGTGCCGAGGCTGGCGCGGGTGGAGGAGTTGCCGGAGGGGCGGGCCTGGCGGCTCGGTGTCCGGGAGCGTGGTTCGCTCGACGGTCTCGCCCTGCTGCCCTCCGACGCCGAGCGTCCGCTCGGTCCGGAGGAGGTCCGGGTGGGTGTCCGGGCGGCGGGTCTGAACTTCCGTGATGTGCTGATCGCGTTGGGGACGTATCCGGGTGAGGCGCCGCTCGGCAGTGAGGCCGCCGGTGTGGTGCTGGAGGTCGGTTCCGAGGTCGCGGGGCTGGTGCCCGGGGACCGTGTGATGGGTCTGCTGATGGACCCGTTCGGCCCGGTCGGCATCACCGACCACCGTGTGGTGGCCCCGATCCCCGACGGCTGGTCGTACACCGAGGCGGCGGCGATGCCGCTGGTGTTCCTCACCGCGTACTACGCGCTGACCGATCTGGCCGGAGTACGGCCGGGGGAGCGGCTGCTGGTGCACGCCGCCGCCGGAGGCGTCGGTACCGCCGCCGTCCAACTGGCCCAGCACTGGGGCCTGGAGGTGTACGCCACCGCGAGCGCGGCCAAGCAGGACACACTCCGGGCGCGCGGCATCCCCGACGAGCGCATCGCCTCCTCCCGTGACCTCGTCTTCGGCGAGGAGTTCCTGCGGGTCACCGGCGGTGAGGGCGTGGACGTCGTCCTGAACGCGCTCGCGGGCGACTTCATCGACACCTCGCTGGACCTGCTGCCGCGCGGCGGACGGTTCCTGGAGATGGGCAAGGCCGACATCCGCGACGCGGCGACCGTCGCCGGGGCGCACCCCGGGGTCCGCTACACGGCGTTCGACCTGCTGGAGGCCGGCCCCGAGCGGATCGGGCAGATGCTCCGGGACCTCGTCTCGCTCTTCGAGCAGGGTGCCCTCCGGCACGCGCCGATCCGTACCTGGGACGTGCGGCGGGGTGCGGACGCGTTCCGGTTCCTGCGGGAGGGACGCAACGTCGGCAAGGTCGTCCTGACCGTCCCGGCGCCGCTCGACCCCGGGGGCACGGTGCTGATCACCGGTGGCACGGGTGGTCTGGGTGCCGCTTTCGCGGAGCACTTCGTGCGGGAGTACGGTGCCCGGAACCTGCTGCTGCTCAGCCGTCGCGGTGCCGCCGGTGAGGGTGTGCCCGCGCTGGTGGCGGGGCTGGAGGAACTGGGCGCGCGGGTGCGGGTGGAGGCGTGCGACGTCGCCGACCGCGAGCAGCTCGCCGCGGTGATCTCCTCGGTGCAGGGTCCGTTGACAGCGGTCGTACACGCGGCCGGTGTCCTGGACGACGGTGTCATCGAGTCGCTGACCCCGGAGCAGTTGGACCGCGTGATGCGGCCCAAGCTGGACGCGGCGGCCCATCTGCACGAGCTGACCGCCGACAGCGAACTCTCCGCCTTCGTCCTCTTCTCCTCCGTCTCCGCCCTCATCGGCGGTCCCGGACAGGGCAACTACGCGGCGGCGAACTCCTTCCTTGACGCCCTGGCCGCGTCCCGTCGGGCGGCCGGGCTTCCGGCGACCTCGCTGGCATGGGGCCTGTGGGCGACTGCGGGCGGCATGGCCGGTGAACTCGGCGAGGCCGAGATCGCCCGCCTGGAGCGCATGGGCACCAGGGCCCTCCCGACCGCACTCGGTCTGGAGCTGTTCGACCGGGCTCGGCGGTCGGAGGAGGCCCTGCTGGCGCCGGTCCTCCTGGACCTGGGCGTACTGCGGGCGCAGGCGCGGACCGGTCTGCTCCCGGCGCTGTTCCGCGGCCTGGTCCGCGCCCGGAGCCGGGGGACCGACCCCGCCGGCGCCGGCTCCCTCGCGCAGCGGCTCGCTGGCGTGTCGGGCAGCGAGCGGGAGCAGGTGGTCCTGGACGTCGTCCTGACCCAGGTCGCCGCCGTCCTCGGCCACGCCTCCGGCTCCGCCGTCGACCCCGAGCGCGCCTTCCGTGAGCTGGGCATCGACTCGCTCGGCGCCGTCGAACTCCGCAACCGGCTCACCCAGGCCACCGGCCTGCGGCTGCCGACAACGCTGGTCTTCGACCACCCGAACCCCGTCGCCATCGCCCGCCTCCTGCTCAACGAGGTGGGCGCGGCGGAGCCCTCGGCCGTGCCGGCGCGGACCCAGCGGAAGCGCCCGAGGACGGACGAGCCGCTGGCGATCGTGGGCATGGCCTGCCGCTTCCCCGGCGGGGTCACCTCCCCCGAGGACCTGTGGCGGCTCGTCGCCGAGGGACGGGACGCCGTCTCGCCGCTGCCGACCGACCGGGGCTGGGACCTGGAACGGCTCTACGACCCCAACCCGGAGCAGCCGGGGACGCTCACCACGCGCGGTGGCGGATTCCTCGACCACGCCGCCGACTTCGATGCGGGCTTCTTCGGTGTCAGCCCGCGCGAGGCGCTGGCCATGGACCCGCAGCAGCGGCTGCTGCTCGAAGCGTCCTGGGAGGCCCTGGAGAACGCGGGCATCGACCCGGCGGCCCTGCGCGGCACGGACACCGGTGTCTTCTGCGGCGTCGTCTCCACCGACTACGCCGTGTCCACCCCGCCGGAGCTGGAGGGTTTCCGGCTGACCGGCACCACCACGAGCGTGGTCTCCGGCCGGGTGGCCTACAGCCTCGGGCTGGAGGGCCCGGCGGTGTCCGTGGACACGGCGTGCTCCTCCTCCCTGGTGGCGCTGCACCTGGCCGCCCAGGCCGTCCGCCGCGGCGACTGCTCCATGGCGCTGGCCGGCGGCGTCACGGTGATGTCCGGTCCGTTCCTGTTGCAGGAGTTCAGCCGCCAGCGGGGTCTCGCCCCCGACGGCCGCTGCAAGTCGTACGCGGCGGGTGCCGACGGCACCGGATTCTCCGACGGCCTCGGACTGCTCGTGGTCGAACGTCTGTCGGACGCGAGGCGCAACGGTCACCGTGTCCTCGGTGTGATCCGGGGGAGTGCGGTCAATCAGGACGGTGCGAGCAATGGTCTGACGGCGCCGAACGGTCCGTCGCAGGAGCGGGTGATCCGGCAGGCGCTGGAGAACGCGGGCCTGAACCCGGCGGACGTGGACGTGGTCGAGGGCCATGGCACGGGCACGCGGCTGGGCGACCCGATCGAGGCGCAGGCCGTCCTCGCCACCTATGGCCAGGAGCGCACGCACGGCCCGCTGCGGCTGGGTTCGATCAAGTCCAACATCGGTCACACGTCGGCCGCGGCGGGTGTCGCGGGTGTGATCAAGATGGTCATGGCGATGCGGAACGGCGTCCTGCCGCGCACGCTCAACGTCGACGAGCCGTCGCCGTACATCGACTGGACCTCGGGCGAGGTCGAGCTGCTGACGGAGGCCGCGCAGTGGCTGGCCTCCGGTGAGCGGCCGCGCCGCGCGGGCGTCTCCTCCTTCGGTATCAGCGGTACGAACGCGCATGTGATCCTGGAGGCCGCGCCGGAGGAGCCGGTGGTCGCCGGAGTGGCGTCGGTGGCGGTGCCGCCGGTGGTGCCGGTGGTGGTGTCGGCGAAGAGCCCGGAGGCGCTGGCGGGTCAGGCGGAGCGGCTGCGGTCGCATCTGCTGGAGCGTCCGGAGTTGTCGGTCGCCGATGTGGCGTTCTCCGCGGTGGTGTCGCGGGCGCGGTTCGACCGCCGGGCGGCCGTGGTGGCGTCCGACCGCGATGAACTGATCGCCGGACTGACCGCCCTGGCCGGCGGAGAGGCCGATGCCGGATCGGTTGTCGGTGGGAAGACGGGTTTCCTGTTCACGGGGCAGGGTGCGCAGCATGCGGGGATGGGTGCGGGGTTGTTTGCCGCGTATCCGGTGTTCGCGGCGGCGTTGGACGAGGTATGCGGTCACCTTGACCCGCTGCTGGGCCGTTCGCTGAAGGAGTTGTTGTTCGCGGCGGAGGGTTCGGCGGAGGCCGGGCTGTTGGACCGGACGGAGTTCACGCAGGCTGCGTTGTTCGCGGTCGAGGTGGCGTTGTTCCGTCTGCTGGANTCGCTGGGTGTGACNCCGGATGTGGTGGTGGGTCATTCGGTGGGTGAGCTGGCGTGTGCTCATGTNGCNGGTGTGCTGTCGCTGGGNGATGCGGCGAAGCTGGTGGCNGCCCGNGGNCGGTTGATGGGTGCGCTGCCNGAGGGNGGNGGCATGGTCGCGGTCCAGGCGACGGAGGCCGAGGTCCTGGCGTCGCTGGAGGGCTTCGGGGGCCGGTTGTCGGTCGCGGCGGTCAATGGGCCGCGTTCCGTGGTGGTTTCGGGTGAGCTGGTGGCGCTGGACGAGTGGCTGCCGGTGTGGTCGGGTCGCAAGACGACGCGTCTGCGGGTGAGTCACGCCTTCCACTCGCCGTTGATGGAGCCGATGCTCGACGAGTTCCGTGCGGTCGCCGAGGGACTGGCCTTCCAGCGGCCCCGGATCGCGGTGGTGTCGAACCTGACCGGCGGCCTGGTTTCCGAGGAGCTGACCGACCCCGCGTACTGGGTCAACCACGTGCGGGAAGCGGTCCGTTTTGCCGACGGCATCGCGACCCTGGCCGTCGAGGGTGTGTCCCGGTTCGTGGAGGTGGGTCCGGATGCCGTGCTGACGGCGATGGCCCGGCAGATCCTCGACGAGGACCAGGCGGTCTTCGTCCCGGCGCTGCGGGCGCGTACTCCCGAGCCCGAGGCCTTCGCGGCCTTCCTGGGGCAGGCCCACTGCGCCGGTGTCCCGGTCGACTGGGCCGCGTTCTACGCCGGTACCGGTGTCCGGCGCGTCGACCTGCCCACGTACGCCTTCCAGCGCGAGCGCTACTGGCTGGCGCCCGCCGTCTCCGGTGACCCGGCCGCCGCCGGGCTGGGCCGGATCGAGCACCCGGTGCTCGGCGCGGCGGTCGCGGTCGGCGACCGGGACGAGTGGGTGTTCACCGGGCGGCTGTCCCAGGACACCGCGCCCTGGGTCAAGGACCACGCGGTGTTCGGCACCGTGGTCGTACCGGGCACCGCCCTGGTCGAACTGGCCCTGGCCGCGGGCAGGACCGCCGACACCCCGGCTGTGGAGGAGCTGGTGCTGGAGGCTCCGCTGATCCTCGCGGAGGGAGAGGCCCGGCAGATACAGGTGACCGTCGGTTCCCCCGCCGAGGACGGCTGCCGCGAGGTCGTGGTGTACTCGCGCCGCGAGGCCGAGGAGGAGGCCGCGGTGCGCCACGCCCGGGGCCGGCTGACGGCCGCGGTGGCCCCCACCGGGGAGTTCCCCGCGGTCTGGCCGCCCGTGCGGGCGGTGCCCGTCGGCCTGGACGGGCTGTACCCGAGGCTCGCCGAGGGCGGGTACGAGTACGGTCCCGTGTTCCAGGGCCTGCGCGCCGCCTGGCGCTCGGGTGAGGACGTGTACGCGGAGGTGGAACTGCCCGAGGGCACCGGGGGCGAGGGCTTCGGCATCCACCCGGCGCTGTTCGACGCGGTACTGCACGGCGGCCTGGTGGAGAGGGACCTCGCCTCCGGCGTGGACCTGCCCTTCTCGTGGTCCGGGGTGCGCCTCGGCCACGGCACGGGCACCCGGGTGCGGGCACGGATCAGCCGGGGCGAGGGCTCGGCGCTGGGCGTCCACGTGGTGGACGAGCACGGGCTGACCGTGGTCGCCGTCGACGCGCTCTCGGTGCGCCCGGTGGACCCCGCCCAGCTGGCGGCGGCCGGAGCGACCGGCCGGGACGCCCTGTTCCGGCTGGACTGGACCCCGGTCACCGAGGAGACCAGTGCCCCGGAGGGCGCGCCAGTGGTCGTGGCGGTCCTGGGTGACTGCCCGGTGCCGGGTGAGCGTTTCGCGGATCTGGCGGCGCTGGAGCGGGCGGTGGCGGAGGGCGCGACCGCGCCCGGGACGGTGGCCGTCTCGGTCGGGACGCCGGACGCCTCGGACGACGAGGCCGTGACCGCGCGTGCGGTGACGGCTGAGACGCTGGAGCTGTTGCAGCGCTGGTTGTCGAGTGGGGTGTTGTCGGGGTCGCGGCTGGTGGTGGTGACGCGGAACGGTGTTGCCGTGGGTGATGAGGCGCCGGAT
>NZ_WWGX01000107.1 GCF_009862265.1 Streptomyces sp. SID8352
CGTCGCCAAGGACCGCTCCAACGCGACCGCGCTGAGCATCCCCCGCGACCTCATCGTCAACGTCCCGGACTGCCCCACCACCCAGGACGACGGCAGCACGAAGGTCATCCCCGGCTCCGCCGGCGTCCGCTTCAACAGCAGCCTGGGCCAGGACGGCCGGACGCCGAGCTGCACCCTGCGGACCGTCACCGAGCTGACCGGCGTCACCGCCGACAACTTCATGGTCGCCGACTTCAACGCCGTCAAGACGCTGTCCTCGGCGGTCGGCGGCGTCGACGTGTGCCTCGCCAAGGACATCGACGACCCGGACTCGCACCTCAAGCTGTCCGCCGGCGAGCACACCATCCAGGGCGAGGAGGCGCTCGCCTTCGTCCGCACCCGCCACTCCGTGGGCTTCGGCGGCGACCTGAGCCGCATCGAGATCCAGCAGCAGTTCCTCAGCTCGCTGATGCGCAAGCTGAAGTCCAACGACACCCTGACCAGTCCGACCAAGATGGTGAAACTGGCCGAGGCCGCCACCAACGCGCTGACCGTCGACTCCCGGCTCGACAGCATCGGCAAGCTCAAGGACCTGGGCCTGGAGCTGGGCAAGCTGGACACCAGGAACCTGACCTTCGCCACCGTGCCGGTGGACGACAACCCCGCCGAGAAGGTCAAGGCCACGGTCGTCCTCCGGGAGGCCTCCGCCCAGCGGGTCTTCGCGATGATCCGCGACGACGTCTCCTTCACCGAGGTCCAGCGGAAGAAGAAGAAGGAGGCCGCCGCCGTCGCCGCCCGGCTGAAGGGCCCCAAGTCCGCGCCCGGCGACATCCGCGTCCGCGTCCAGAACGGCGGCGCCCCCTCCGGCAGCGCCCAGCAGGAGCTGCTGTACCTCCAGAACGAGGCGGGCGTCACCAAGTCCGAGAACGCCGGCAACGCCCCCGCGGGGCTGGCCAGGACCACCCTGGAGTACGCCCCCGAGCAGGCCGACCAGGCCCGGGCGCTGGCCGCGGTCCTCGGCCTGTCCGGAGCCGCCATGAAGCCCGGCGAGAGTGTCGTCAACTCCCAGGGGCTGCCCGCCATGACGCTCACCCTCGGCAAGGACTTCAAGGGCGCCGGGATCCCCCTCGACGCCGCCGCGGCACGCGCCCCCGAGGACGTGCAGAAGTCCACGGCGGACAAGGTCCAGTGCGCCAAGTGACCTGAGGGCCCCGTTTCGCGTCCTACCGGGTGGGCCGCGCCGCGGCCGGGGCGGCGCCGGGCACCGGTCCGCCCGTACAGCCCCGCGGGGCGCCCGCGCGTCCCACTCCGTGAACGGGGCGCGGTCCGGCGCCCGGTGGGTCCGACGGTCGGGGGGAGAGGCATGGCGCGGAGCAGTGTGCACGGGGAGGGCGCCCCCTCGGGCGGGCCCGTCCGCCCGGCCCGGGGAACCGGTGACGGCCCCACCCGGAACACCGGCGGCGGGGCGCGGCACGGCGGCCGGTCCGGGCACCGCGCCGGACGGCGGCACCGGGTGCTGCGCTGGTCGGCGACCGCCCTGTCGGTGCTGATACTCGGCACGGCGGGCGCCGGGTACCTCTACTACCGGCATCTGAACGGCAACATCGCGAAGGGCGAGCGCAGCAGCGGCGACTCCAAGGCGCACCGGGCCGAGCCCAACGCGGCCGGGCAGAGACCCCTGAACATCCTGCTCATCGGCTCCGACAGCCGCGCCTCCGACGCCAACGTCGCCCTGGGCGGCGGCAGGGACCACCGGGACGGGCCGCCGCTCGGGGACGTGCAGATGCTCATCCACCTGTCCGCGGACCGCAGGAGCGCCTCCGTGGTGAGTGTGCCGCGCGACACCCGTGTCGACATCCCCCGGTGCACCGACCCGGGGACGGGCCGCGCCTATCCGGCGGCCAACGACATCATCAACGCCACGCTCGGCCGGGGCGGCGCCGGCTGCACCCTCGCCACCTGGGAGAACCTCAGCGACGTCTACATCGACCACTGGATGACGATCGACTTCGCGGGCGTGGTGCGGATGGCGGACGCCATCGGCGGGGTCGAGGTCTGTGTCAACCAGAACGTCTGGGACCGGCCGACGGCCCGGCAGCGCGGCGGCTCGGGGCTGCGGCTGACGGCGGGCGCGCACAAGGTGAAGGGCGAGCAGGCCCTTCAGTGGCTGCGCACCCGGCACGCCTGGGGCAGCGACCAACTGCGGGCGCGGGCCCAGCACATGTACATGAACTCCATGATCCGCACCCTGAAGGACCAGAACGTCTTCACCGACACCGGCAGGCTGATGAAGCTGGCCGAGGCCGCCACCAAGTCCCTGACGGTCTCCCGGGAGATCGGCACGGTGAAGGCGCTGTACGACCTCGCCGCGCAGCTCAGGACGGTGCCGACGGACCGCATCACCATGACGACGCTGCCCACCGTCCAGGATCCGCAGGACGTCAACCACCTGCTGCCGGAGGAGAGGGGGGCCGAGCGGATGTGGGCGATGCTCCGCGACGACGTGCCCTTCGACGGCAGGGGGAACCGCGGGGGCGGCGCGGACGGCGGCGCCACGGGGAGCCGCGCTCCGGACACCGCCGGGACCACCGGCGGAGCCGCCGGCGGGACGGCCGACCCGGGCGCCGCGGACGGTGCGGGCCGTGCGGGCGGTGCGGCCGCCGGTGGCTCCGCCCCGCCGGACCCGGGCGGCGCCTCTTCCGCCGCCGCCGACGCCGCGCTCGGCGTGCTGGTGCGCAACGCCACCGGCTCCGCCTCCCTCGGTCCCGCCACCGGCCGCGCGGGCGCCGTCGCGCGGGCCCTGGCGGAGCGGGGATTCGACCGGGCGGTGACCGACAACTCGGCGGCGGGAGCGGAGCCGAGAACCTCGGTGCTCCTTCCGGAGAACGGTCCGCGGGACGCCGCGCTGCGCGTCGCGGGGGCGCTGGGGATTCCCGCGGCGGCGGTGCGCGAATCGGCGGAGGTCTCCGGGGTCACCGTCGTGGTCGGCGCCGACTGGCGGGCCGGGGACACCTATCCGGAACAGCGGACGCCGCAGGCCGGGGACCTGCCGGAGAACAGTGACGCCCTCAGCGGATCCGAAACCGGTAAATGCATGGATGTCTACGAGCCCTACCGCTGGTGACGTTCATGGAATTGGGACGGATTGCCCTGTTGTAGGGGAGTCGGATACGTCACCTGTGTCGTTGGCGCCAGAAGTTGGCCGATAGTGTGAGCGCTCCAGTGCCCCCGCCCACGCGTACCGCCCCGGCGACGTGCACAAGTTGATCCTTTATCGTGCGCCTTCCGGCAGAAGGTGCCGCGTGCCCCGACGGAGGACTGGGAGACCGTGGACGCGCAAGGACGTGGGCGGGCCGACGACGTCGATCCCGCAGACCAGTGGGTGCTGAATCCGCGGACGGGCGAGTACGAACTGCGACTGCCCGGCTCCGCAGGGCATCCGTCCTCCCGCCCGAGGGCACCGAAGGCCCCGGCCCCGCGGTCCGCCGCTCCGGCCGGGACGGGCCCCGCCGGGGCCGGCCCGGCCCGTCCGGCGTCCGGTGCGGCCGTTCCGGGCGCGCGCCGCCGCACCGCCGCGCCCGGCCGCGACCTGCCGCCGCAGCGCCGCCGCCGGGCCGCCCCGGAGGAGCCGCCGCCCGGCCGGCGCGGACGCCGTCCGGCGAAGAAGGCGAAGAAGTCCCGGGGCCGGAAGATCCTGATGTGGTCCGGCGGCACCATGGCGTTCGTCGTCCTGGCGACCGGGGTCGGCGGCTACCTCTACCTCAAACACCTCGAGGGCAACGTCTCGACGACGGACGTCGGTGACGCGGGCGCCCGTTCGTTCAAGAAGAACGAGGCCTTCAACATCCTGCTGATCGGCACCGACCGGCGCATCGGCAAGGGCAACGAGGGCTACGGCGACAAGGGCAGCGTCGGGCACGCGGACACCACGATCCTGCTGCACGTCGCCAAGGACCGCTCCAACGCGACCGCGCTGAGCATCCCCCGCGACCTCATCGTCA
>NZ_WWGX01000108.1 GCF_009862265.1 Streptomyces sp. SID8352
GTGCCTGCGGCGCATCTTTTGGTGGGTGGGGGTGTTTGTTGCGCCTTTGGTGTTTTGGGGTTGGGGCCGGGGCGGGGGTGGTCGTCCTCGGAACGGCGCGGAATGGGGNGATTAGGGGGCGCACTCTGTTGACGCGCCAACCTCTGCGGGCGGCCACCCCCGCCCCGTCCCCTTGCCGCCGTACGCGGGTGCGGGCACCTCGCCCACCCTTCTTCGTCGGCTTCTCGCCGTACGCGGGTGCGGGCACCTTGCCCGGCCTTGTCCTCCAACTCGCGCCGTGGGCAGGTTCGGGTACTCGCCCACCTTCTCCGTCGGCTTTCGCCGTGCGCGGGTGCGGGCACCTCGCCCGTCCTTCTCCGTCGGCTTTCGCCGTGCGCGGGTGTGGGGCGGGCTCACTCTCGTGTTCCGGTGCGCGGGTGTGTGGACGGGGTGGGTCAGGGGGGTGGGGGCAGGGTGGTGAGGAGGGCGTCGATCAGGGGGCGGTCCTGGGGGCGGGTCAGGAGGGCGCGAGCCTCGGCGGGCGGCAGCCACAGCACCCGGTCGACCTCCTCCGAGGGCGCGAACGTGCCCCCGGCCGCCTCGGCCGCCCAGTAGTGGACCTCCTTGGGACGCCCGTCCTTCAGGTACCGGACCGTGGGCAGTTCCGTGCCGGGGACCGCCGTGTGTCCCGTCTCCTCCGCCACCTCGCGCAGGGCCCCGGCGAGCCGGTCCTCGCCGCGCTTCAGCTTGCCCTTGGGGTGCGACCAGTCGTCGTACTTCGGCCGGTGGATCAGGCAGATCTCGACCCGGTCGGCCCGGCGGCGCCACAGGACGCAGCCGGCCGCCCGGACGGGGGCGGTCATCGCGGGACTCCAGGGTGCTGTCGCCAGTCGTGCCGGAAGGCGTACCTGGCCGCCTCCACCTCGTGCCGCTGGTCGGCGTGGAGCACGCCGAGGGCGTACGCCGTGGCCGGGGCGATGCGGGGGGTGCGGGCGGCCTGGGCGGCCTCGGCCGCGGCCTCCGCCGCGTCCCGGTGCCGGTCGAGCGCCTCGCTCGCCGCCCGGCCGCCGTCCCCGGGGGTGCCGTGTCCGGCGACGACCTCGTGGGCGTAGCGGCGCAGGCGCAGCAGCAGGCGGACCTGGTGCCAGGGCGCGTCCTGCGGGTGGGGCACCGGGTCCGGGGACAGCCCGTGGGCCAGCGCCTCCGCGTGGTACGGGTGCCCTCCGGTGAACGGCGGCAGCGCCGCCACCGCGTCCGCGAGGCGGTCCGCCGCCGCCCCGGCGAGCGGGCGCAGGTCGGCCGTCGCCGCGCCGGGGCGCAGCGGGACCTCGCTGGCCAGTAACGCCACCTTGTCGGCGACCGCGTGGAAGCGGCTGCTGCCGAGTGCCTGCAGGGCGGTGGAGTGGGCCCGGGTGCGGGCCAGCGTCAGTCGGCGGTCGAGCAGCGCGGCGGCCTTGGCCGCGCCAACGGTGAGGCCGCGGCCGGGCGGCGCGGGCAGGGTGGCCGTCGCGGGGCCGGCCGGGGCCGCCGCAGGGCGCCGGGCGGCCGGGTGCGCCGGTTCCGGGACCTCCGCCGGGGTGCCGGAGAGGCGGTGCAGCGCCCGCAGCAGCCGGTCCAGGCGGGCCGCGTGGGCGTGC
Source organism: Streptomyces sp. SID8352 (assembly GCF_009862265.1). Lineage (GTDB taxonomy): Bacteria > Actinomycetota > Actinomycetes > Streptomycetales > Streptomycetaceae > Streptomyces. Next base: position 1,617 of record NZ_WWGX01000108.1, read on the forward strand.
TCCAGCGCCAGCGTGCCCGAGAGCCACGCCAGCTCGGGCCGCATCTCCTCGGACCAGTCGGCGTCCAGCACCGGCAGGTACGTGTGCAGGGTGCCGCTGATGCGGCGGGCGGCCCGGCGCAGGGCCAACGGCGCGTCGGCGGGGTCCTGCGGGGCCTCGTCCGCGCCCGTGGCGGCCGGGGCGCGGTACAGGCGCAGCGCGCGGAGGAACTCCGTGGCCTGCGCCCGCAGGTAATCCGCGAGCGCCTCCGCCGGGACCGGCGCACAGCGGGCGGGTTCGCCCGTCCGCGAGCGGGGTGCCCGGTGGGGCGGTTCGGCCGTCGCGTGTCCGGTGACCGGGTGGGTTCCCGTCGTGCCGGGACGGCCGTCCGGGCCGGGTCCCGGGACCGCGGGGTCAAGGTGTCGCTGTGCCACGCCGGCGCCTCCGGGCGTCTATGAGCATCTCCTGGATGTTGCGCAGGGGCTGGCCCTCCGCGTCCGAGGCGTGCCGGGTCCACTCGCCGTCCGGGCCGAGGTGCCAGGACGCGGTGGTGTCGGCCGTGCCGGTCTCCAGGAGCCGGATGAGGGCCGCCCGGTGCGCCGGGTCCGCCACCCGGACCAGCGCCTCGATGCGGCGGTCCAGGTTGCGGTGCATCATGTCCGCGCTGCCGATCCACACCTCCGGTTCGCCGCCGTTGCCGAAGGCGAAGACCCGGGAGTGCTCCAGGAAGCGGCCGAGGACCGAGCGGACCCGTATGTTCTCCGACAGCCCCGCCACCCCCGGGCGCAGCGCGCAGATCCCGCGCACCCACACGTCGACCGGGACGCCCGCCTGTGAGGCCCGGTAGCAGGCGTCCACGACGGCCTCGTCGACCATCGAGTTGACCTTGATGCGGACGGAGGCCGGGCGGCCGGCGCGGTGGTGCTGGATCTCCTTGTGGATGCGGGAGACCAGGCCGTCGCGCAGCGACTTGGGGGCCACCAGCAGCCGGCGGTAGGTCTCGCGGCGCGAGTAGCCGGACAGGCGGTTGAACAGGTCCGAGAGGTCCGCGCCGACCTGCGGGTCCGCCGTGAGCAGGCCCAGGTCCTCGTAGAGGCGGGCGGTCTTCGGGTGGTAGTTGCCGGTGCCGACGTGGCTGTAGCGGCGGAGCGTGTCGCCCTCCTGCCGGACCACCAGCGACAGCTTGCAGTGGGTCTTCAGCCCGACCAGCCCGTACACCACGTGGCAGCCGGACTCCTCCAGCTTCCGCGCCCACTTGATGTTGGCGTGTTCGTCGAAGCGGGCCTTGATCTCGACCAGGACCAGCACCTGCTTGCCGGACTCCGCCGCGTCTGTCAGCGCGTCCACGATCGGCGAGTCGCCGGAGGTGCGGTACAGCGTCTGCTTGATCGCCAGCACGTCCGGGTCGGCCGCCGCCTGCTCCAGGAACGCCTGCACCGACGTCGAGAACGAGTCGTACGGGTGGTGCAGCAGCACGTCCCGGCCGCGCAACGCGGCGAAGATGTCCGGCGCCGACGCCGACTCCACCTCGGCCAGGTCGCGGTGGGTGCCCGCGACGAACTTCGGGTACTTCAGCTCCGGGCGGTCCAGGCTGTGGATGCGGAAGAGCCCCGTGAGGTCCAGGGGGCCGGGGAGCGGGTACACCTCGGCCTCGCCGATCTTCAGTTCGCGGACGAGGAGGTCCAGCACCTCGCGGTCGATGGACTCCTCCACCTCCAGCCGGACCGGCGGGCCGAACCGGCGCCGCAGCAGTTCCTTCTCCAGCGCCTGGAGCAGGTTCTCGGCGTCGTCCTCCTCCACCTCCAGGTCCTCGTTCCGGGTCAGGCGGAACGCGTGGTGCTCCAGCACCTCCATCCCCGGGAACAGCTCCTCCAGGTGCGCCGCGATCACGTCCTCGATCGGGACGTAGCGGCCCGGGGACGCCTCCAGGAAGCGGGACAGCAGCGGGGGCACCTTGACGCGGGCGAAGTGCCGGTGGCCCGTGACGGGGTTGCGGACGACGACCGCGAGGTTCAGGGACAGGCCCGATATGTACGGGAACGGGTGGGCCGGGTCCACCGCGAGGGGGGTCAGGACCGGGAAGATCTGGTGGCGGAACAGGGTGAACAGGCGGGCCTGCTCCTTCTCCGCCAGCTCGCTCCAGCGGACCAGGTGGATGCCCTCGTCGGCCAGGGCCGGGGCCACGTCCTCGTGGAAGCAGGCCGCGTGCCGGGCCATGAGCTCGCGGGAGCGGGCCCAGATCATCTCCAGCACCTCGCGGGGCTGCAGACCCGAGGCGGAGCGGGTGGCCACGCCGGTGGCGATGCGGCGCTTCAGCCCGGCGACGCGGACCATGAAGAACTCGTCCAGGTTGCCGGCGAAGATCGCGAGGAAGTTGGCGCGCTCCAGGAGGGGGGTGCCGGGGTCCTCCGCGAGCTCCAGGACGCGTTCGTTGAACGCGAGCCAGCTCCGTTCGCGGTCGAGGAAGCGGTTCGCGGGGAGCCGGGCGCCGCCGGCCCGGGAGGCGGCGGATTCCTCGTAGCCGTCCAGGTCGGCGTCGATGTCGGGCTCCGGATCGGACACCGCGGCGGCCACGGTGTCCGAGCGGTGGGCCGCGATGGAGCCCACGGAGGGCTGCGGCTGCTGGACCTCTGCCTGACTCTTGGGCTGGCTCATGGACCCATTCTTCCGCGCTGGGCGCAGGACGGGCGCGTCGGACAGCGCGGGACGCTCCGGCACGGCGGACTGCTTCATTCACCGAGCGTCGCAAGGCTGTCTGAATCGATGGTTACGGGGACATGACGTCCGGGGTGCCTGCCGACGGCTTGGGGGTCGGTGGCGGGGGGCCGGGTTTCGCCGCCCGTTCCGTCCGGGGGCGCTGCGGCCTGCGGGAGGGGGCGGTGACCTGCGGGAGGGGGCGGTGGCGGCCCTTCGCGGGTGCTCCGGTGCGGAGCGCGGTGGTGCGGGGGTGCCTGCGGCGGCGGCCCGCGGGCGGGGGTGCGCGTCGCGCCTCGGGTGCGTGTGGGGGCGGGGGCGCGCCGGAGGGTGACCGTCCTCGGAACGGCGCGGAATCGGGTGGTGACGAGGCGCACTTTGTTGACGCGCCGACCGCTGCGGGCGGCCCCCGTCCCCCGACGCCTCATCGCCGTGCGCGTCCGCGGGGGCGGGGGCCGCCGTCCCGACGCCTCACTGACGTGCGTGCCTGCGGGGCCGCGTCCATCGTTGCCTCCGCTGTTCCGTTGTGGGGCGTCCACGGGTCTGTGCCTGCCGTCGCGTCCGCCCGTGCCGTGCGTCCGCGGGGTCACGTCTTCCGTTGCGGCCGCTTCTCCCTCGTGCGCGTCCGCGGTGGTAACCCGTGGTGCGCGCGGCAGTGGGCCGACTCCTCGGTCGCGTCGGGGCGGGGGCCCGCCGCGCGGCGGGTGTGCCGGACGCCGTGGCGTGGGGCGGGGGTGGGTGAACCGGATCGTGGGGGTCGTGCGATGAAGGGGTGTGAGTGAGACGAGGAGCGACGGGCAGCTGCTGCGAGCCGTCGCGGCGGATGCCGACCGGCATGCCTTCGAGGAGCTGTACCGCCGGTACGCCCCCTGGCTGAGCGCCCGGCTGCGTGGCCGCTGCGCCGACCCGGGCGTGGTCGACGACGTCGTCCAGGAGACGTTTCTCGCGGTCTGGCGCGGCAGCGCGCGGTACCGGGAGGACGGGGACGTGGCCGGCTGGCTCTGGCGCATCGGCTCCCGGCGGCTGATCGACGCGCTGCGCGGCGACGGCGCCCGGGGCCGGCTGCGGCAGACCCTCGCCCGGCTGCGGCACCGGGACGAGGCGTCGGCCGAGGACAGGGTCCTCGCCGGGGTAGAGCACGGCGACCTGGCCGGGGCCCTCGTGCGGCTCTCGCCGGAGCTGCGGGCCGTGCTCCAGGCCACGGTCGTCGACGGGCTGACCACCCGCGAGGCCGCCGTCCTGCTCGGCATCCCGCCGGGCACGGTCAAGACACGGGCCATGAGGGCCCGGCGGCAGTTGCGGGAGGCGCTGGCATGACGAACGTGAGCGGCGGCTGGCACGTCGACGTGGAGGACCTGCGGGCGTACGCCCGGGGCGAGCTGACCGCCCCCCGGCTCTGGTCCGCCGACACCCATCTGACCGGCTGCGCCCCCTGCCGCGCGGCGCTGGCCGAGGTGAGCGATCCGGTGGCGCTGGACGCCGGATGGGAGCGGCTCGACGCCGAGCTGGACGCGCCGCGCGTCGGCCGGTTCGAGGCCGTGCTGATGCGGCTCGGTGTCGCCGACGACACGGCCCGGCTGCTCGCGGCCACCCCCGTGCTGCGGCGGTCCTGGCTCAGCGCGGTGCTCGCCGTGCTGCTGATGACGGCCCTCGTCGGCCTGTCGTACGGCGAGACCGGCACCCCCGTGCCGTTCCTGGCCTGCGCTCCGCTGCTGCCGCTGGTCGGGGTGGCGCTGGCGTACGGCCCCGCGCTGGACCCGACGTACGAGATGAGCGTCGTCGCCCCCCTGCACGGCTTCCGGCTGCTGATGATCCGCACGGTGGCGGTGCTGACCGTCGCGCTCGGGGTCAACGGGCTGGCCTCGCTCGCCCTGCCCGGGTACGGGCTGCGCGCCCTGGGCTGGCTGCTGCCCGCCCTGGCGCTGACCGCCGGCGGGCTGGCGCTGGCCCCCCGGCTGGGCGCGGTCCTCGGACCGTGCGTGGTCGCCGGGGCCTGGGTCGCCGTGCTGTTCGCCGCGCACTCGGCGCGGGCCGCCGCCGGTGATCCGCTGGCGCCGTTCACCGCCGCCGGGCAGGGCGTGGCCGCGGTGGTGGCCCTGGCCGGGGCCGGGGTGCTGTTCCTGGCCCGGGACCGCTTCGACATCCGCGCGCGGGGTGCCGCGTGACCCTTTTCCACCGTTCCCACTGGGGGAGTGCTTCCGTATGACCTTCGCCGTTTCCGCCTCGGGGCTCAGTCTCCGTTACGGCGGCATCCGCGCCCTCGACGATGTGTCGCTGCGGCTGACCCCGGGCGTCACCGGACTGCTCGGCCCCAACGGGGCGGGGAAGACCACCCTGCTGCGGGTGCTGGCGACCGCCGTGCCCGCCGACCGGGGGCGGTTCACCGTGCTGGGCCACGATCCGGCGACCGCCCGGGGCCGGCAGGAGGTGCGGCGGCGCCTCGGCTATCTGCCGCAGACGCCCGGCTTCCACCCGGACTTCACCGCCTTCGAGTTCGTCGACTACGTGGCCATCCTGAAGGAGCGGACCGACCGCGGCGCCCGTCACCGCGAGGTGCGCCGGGTCCTGGAGGAGGTCGACCTGGGGGAGGTGCGCGGTCGGCGGATCAGGAAGCTGTCCGGCGGCATGCGGCAGCGGGTCGCGCTCGCCGCGGCGCTCGTCGGCGACCCCGGCTTCCTGGTGCTCGACGAACCGACCGTGGGCCTCGATCCCGAACAGCGCATGCGGTTCCGGGAGCTGATCGCCCGGGCCGGGGAGGGGCGGACCGTGCTGCTCTCCACCCACCAGACCGAGGACGTGGCGATGCTCTGCCACCGCGTCGTCGTCCTGGCCGCCGGTGCCGTGTGCTTCGACGGGACCCCCGCCGAGCTGACCGCGCGGGCCGCCGGGCGGGTGTGGAGCAGTACCGGGCGCGATCCGGGCGCCATCGCCGGGTGGCGCACCGGCACCGGCTCGTTCCGCAACGTCGGGACGCCGCCCGCGGACGCCGAGCCGGCCGAACCGACCCTGGAGGACGGCTATCTGCTCACCCTCGACGGAGCGGGCGCGGTGGTGTCGGCATGACGCTCCTGGACCGGCGGGCCCCCGGAGCGAGCGGCGCGGTGGACGGCGGTGCGCGGGCGGTGCTCGCCCTCGCCCGCTTCGAGGCGCGACGGCTGCTGCTGGGCGTCCCCCACCTCATCGCCCTCGCCGCCTACGCGGCCTGGATCGTCTGGCGCACCCGGAGCTCCTGGGACGGCTTCCCGGCCCTCCAGGACGTCGACCGCTCCACCCAGAGCATGCCGCTGCTCGTCGGGCTCGCGGTGCTGATCGGCGCCAACCACGGAGTGCTCCGCTCCCGTCGGCACGGCACCGAGGACCACTTCGGATCGCTGGTCCTCGCCCCCGGCCACCGCACGGCCGCCCATGTCCTGTCCGTGGTGCCGGCCGCCCTGCTCGTCGCCGTGTGCGTGGCCGCGCAGTTCACCTGGGAGGCGCTCAAGCCCGGCGCGATCGGGCACGGGTCGCCCGGAGAACTGCTCGTGGGCCCGCTGACGGTCCTGCTGCTCGGCATCGTCGGGGTGCTGCTGGGACGGCTGGCGCCCGCGCCCGTGGCCGCGCCGCTGCTGGTGGTGTGCGCCCTGTTCGGCCTGGGGATCGGCGCGTTCCTGCCCGGCGGGGGGAACGTGGACTGGCTGACGCCCGTCGTGACCGAGCAGAGCGGCAGCACCCTGCCCTCCGGGCTGCTGGGCCGCCCCGCCGCCTGGCATGCCCTCTATCTGGCGGGCCTGGCGCTCTGCACGGGCTTCCTGGCCGTGCTGATCGGCGGCGGGCGCGGCACGCTGGTGAAGGCGGGCGTCGCCCTGTCGCTCGTGCTCACGCTGATCGGCGTGAGCGGCCAGAGCGGGGAGGTGCCGTCCAGGGTCGTGGCGGCGCGGGAGCGGGCCTCGACCGCCCCGGAGAAGGAGCAGAAGTGCGTCGAGCGCGGGCGGACCACCTACTGCGCGTTCGCCGAGTGGGAGCCCCGGGTGGGGGACTGGGCCGGGGTCGCGGACCGGGTGCGGTCGCTCACCGGCGGCTCCGCCCGTGAGCGACCGCTCCTGGTGCGGCAGCGGATCGACGCCCGCCACGGTCTCGAGGGTGACGCCGCGCTTCCCCCGGCCGGTGCCCGGGACCAGGTCACCGTGGGCACCGCCTGGGGCGGCAACCGGGTCCCCGAGTTCGCCGCCGCCGTGGCCTCCGTGCTGGTCACGGGCAGTGAGGCGGAGGCCGGGGAGGTCTGCGACGGGCGGATGGTCACCGTCATGTGGCTCGCCCTGAGCTGGTCGGACGATCCGATGGACGCCCTGCGCCGGGTGCGTCTGGACGACAGTGTCGAGGGCGCCGCGATCGTGCTGTCGCCCACCGATCCGCTGACCATGACGGAGGGCCAGACCGACGTCGTACGGCAGCTGTTGGAGCGGCCGGAGGACGCGGTCGCCGGGAAGGTGACCGCCCACTGGGCCGAGCTGACCGCCCCCGGTGTGACGACGGACCGGGTGGCGCGGCTGCTGGGCGTGTCGGGTCCGGGTAGGGGCGACGCGTGCGAGTGACACCGGGGAGGGGGAGTGCCGTCGTGACGGTGCCGTTGGTGGCGGCCCTGGTGCGGCCCGTGTGGCGGACGCTGCCGTGGCGGTCGCTGGGTGCCGCCGGGGGTGTGGGGCTGCTGCTCGCCGGTCTGTCGCGGGTTGCGGGGGGAGGGGTCTCGCCCTGGCTCGCGCTCGTCCTGCTGCGTGCCGCGGTGCTCGCCGGGGCCGTGGGCCTGGCCCTGCTGCTGGACGACCCGGCCCGGCACCCGACCACACCGGTGCCGGTGCCGCGCCCGCTGCGGCAGGCGCTGCGGGCCGTGCTGGTCGCGCCGCTGGCCGCGCTGTGGTGGGCGGTGGTGCTGTGCACCGTCCCGACGGGGATACGGCCGCCGGTGGCCGGCATCACCGTGGAGGCCGTGGCCACCGGTGTTCTGGCGGTCGCCGGTGCCGTGGTCGCGGTGCGGCTCACCCCGGAGCCGCGTCCGGGGCCGGGTGTCGCGGTGGGGCTGCTGCTCACCGCCGTCCTGGCGGCGCTGCTGCTGCCGCACGGCTGGAGCCTGTTCCCGTCCCCGGACGACCCGTCATGGTCCGCCGCCCACGACCGCTGGACCCTGGTCACCATCGGCGCGGTGGCGGCGTGGGCGCTCTGCACGGGGGAGCCGCTTGCGCGGGGGACGGGGAGAGGCCGGGGCGGGCGGGATACGCCGGGTTAGCCTGCCTGGGCCGCTGGGCCGCTGGGCCGCTGGGCCGCTGGGCCGCTGGGCCGCTGGGCCGCCGGGCCGCCGGGCAGCCGGGCAGCCGGGCAGTTGGGCTGACCGTGCCTACGAGGATGGCCGTGGCCCCCGCCCCGGGCGACCACTGGTCTACCGGCTCCGTCTGTTGCACCGGTTCACCGGCTCGTCCGCCGTCCGGGGCACCGGGTCATCTGTCGGCCGGCTCACTGGTGGGTCCGGCTGTCCGGTTCGTCCGGCGTCGGGCTCACCTGCCGTCCGGCCCATCGGCTCATCCGCTGTGCGGTTCACCGGCCCACCCGCCGTCGGGCCCACCGGTTCACCGGCCCGCCCGTTGCCCGGCTCACTGGCCGTCCGGCTCACCGGCTGACCCGCCGTCCGGTTCACCGGCCCGCCCGCCGTCGGGCTCGCCCCGCGTCCGGCTGTCGGCCCGCCCCCGGCCCACCGCCCCGCCCCGGCTCGCCCGGTGGCGTCAGGATTCCGTTCGGTACATCAGGTCCGTCTCGTGGGTGGTGAAGCCCAGGCGTTCGTAGACGGCGACCGCGGCCTCGTTGTCGGCGTCGACGTAGAGCATGGCCGTGGGGATGCCGAGTCCCGCGAGGTGGCGCAGGCCGATGGTGGTCAGGGACTTGCCGAGACCGCCGCCCTGGGCGTCCGGGCGCACGCCGACCACGTAGACCTCGCCGAGGCCCTCCCGCTCGTGGACCTTGGTCCAGTGGAAGCCGATCAGCTCACCGGCGCGCTCGGCGAGGAAGAACCCCGCCGGGTCGAACCAGGGTTCGGCCTTGCGGTCGTCGAGGTCGCGCTGGGTCAGGGAGCCCTGCTCGGGGTGGTGCGCGAAGGCGGCGGCGTTGACGGCGAGCCAGGCGGCGTCGTCCCGGCCCGGGACGAAGGGGCGGACGGTGACGCCCTCGGGGAGCACGGGGTCGGGCAGGTCCAGGCCCGTCAGGGGGCGGCGCATCTGCCGCAGTTCGCGGAAGAGGGCGAGTCCGAGGACCTGGGTCAGATGCCGAGCCGCGGGGTGGCCGCCGTGGGCCCACACCCGCAGCCGCTTGCCGGAGGCGGCCAGCAGCGCGGAGCCCAGCGCCCGTCCGTGGCCCATGCCCCGGTGGGCGGGGTGGACGACCAGTTCGGCGGCCGGGGGTTCCACCGGGTCGGTGTCCTCCAGTTGGGCGTAGCCGATGATGTCGCCGTCGCAGGTCAGCAGCAGATGGGAGACGCCGTCCCGGGCGCCGCCGCGCAGTTGCAGCCGACCCTGCTCGGAGACGGCCTGCTGCCCGTCGTGCCGGGCGGCCTCGGCGAGCAGGGCCAGGACGGCGTCGGTCTGATCCGGGGAGAGCTCGGCGCGGGTCTCGATGGAACGGGGTCGGCCGCCGGGCCGCGAGGTCTCGTCGCTGGTCATGCGTACGAGGGTACGGGGCCGAGGCGTTCCGGCGCCGAAGGTGAACCAGCTTGTAACCGGGAACCCCTGTCGCGCTACGCGCGTTGAATCTAGGCTGCGCCGACGGGCCGTCTCCTTCCGGGCGGCCCGCACGGACGCCGACCGAACAGGGGCGCGCATGCCAATCACCGCACCGAAGAACCGGCCCGGCCGCAGTCGTCTGAGGAGCCGTCTGCTGGCGTCGGCCGCCGGGCTCGTGACCGCCGGGGCGCTCGCCGCCGCCGCGCTGCCGGGAACGGCGACCGCGGGCGAGGGCCGGCAGGACCGGGGGCAGGGCCGGCAGGATCAGGAGCAGGCCGAGGGCCACAAGCCCGGGCACTACCAGGACATCCAGTTGCTGTCCTTCAACGACCTGCACGGCAACCTGGAGCCCCCGGCCGGTTCCTCGGGCCGCGTCACCCGGCTCCAGCCGGACGGCTCGACGCAGACCGTCGACGCGGGTGGCGTGGAGTACCTCGCCACCCATCTGCGCCGGGCCCGCAAGGGCAACCCGTACTCCGTCACCGCCGCCGCGGGCGATCTGGTCGGCGCGTCCCCGCTGCTGTCGGGCCTGTTCCACGACGAGCCCACCGTCGAGGCGCTCAACAAGCTGGACCTCGACGTGGCGGGCGTCGGCAACCACGAGTTCGACGAGGGTGCCCGGGAGCTGGCCCGCCTGCAGAACGGCGGCTGCCACCCCGTCGGGGGCTGCTACACCGACAAGCGGTTCAAGGGCGCCGACTTCCCCTACCTCACCGCCAACGTCCTGGCGGAGAGGAGCGGAAAGCCCCTCCTCAAGCCCTACTGGGTGTGGAAGGAGAAGGGCGTCAAGGTCGGCTTCATCGGGGTGACCCTGGAGGGCACCCCGGGCATCGTCTCCGCCGAGGGCGTGAAGGGCCTCAGGTTCGAGGACGAGGTCGAGACGATCAACAAGTACGCCGAGGAGCTGGAGCGCCAGGGCGTGAGGTCGATCGTGGCGCTGATCCACGAGGGCGGCTTCCCGGCCTCGTCGGCCTACAACTACGACTGCGACTCCCCGGGCGCCGGGGCGGGCATCTCAGGGCCGATCACCGACATCGCCAGGAACGTCTCGCCCCGGGTGGACGCGCTGGTCACCGGCCACACCCACAACGCGTACGTCTGCACGATCCCGGACCCGGCGGGCAACCCGCGCATGGTCACCTCGGCCTCGTCCTTCGGCCGCCTGTACACGGACACCACGCTGACGTACGACCGCCGTACGGGGGACATCGCGCGGACCGAGGTAAGGTCCGCCAACCGGGTCGTCACCCGGGACGTGCCGAAGGCACCGGACATGACCCGGCTGATCGACGGCTGGAACACCCTGGCCGCCCCCATCGGAAACCGCGCTGTCGGCCACATCACCGGTGACATCGGCCGCGACGGCACCGAGTCGCCGCTCGGCGACCTGATCGCGGACGCGCAACTCGCCCACGGCAGGACCCTGGACCCGCGTACCGACCTCGCCCTGATGAACCCGGGCGGCATCCGGGCGCCCCTGACCCACGCAGCGTCGGGTGACGAGGGCGACGGCGTGGTCACCTACGCCGAGGCGTTCACGGTGCAGCCCTTCGCCAACACCGTGAACCTGCGCACCTACACGGGAACCCAACTGCTCCGGGTCCTCGGGGAGCAGGTGTCCGGGGTGAACGAGGCTGCGCCGAAGGTCCTCCAGGTCTCCTCGGGCCTCACGTACACCCTGGACCTGACGAAGAAGGGCGCCGACCGGGTCGTAGCGGACTCCGTCCGGCTGGGCGGCGCGCCGCTGGACCCGGACGCCACCTACCGGGTCGCGATGAACAGCTTCCTCGCGGGTGGCGGCGACGGCTTCGCCACGCTCGGCAAGGGCACGGACGAACGCGTCGGTGGCGACGACCTGGCCGCGCTGGAGCAGTACCTGACCAGGAACTCCTCGGCGGCTAACCCCCTCGCCCCGCCTGCGGCGGACCGCATCACGGTCATCCGCTGACGCCTCCCCCTCCTCGACCGGGCCCCTCTCTCCCTCCAAACCCCCTCCACAGCGCGCGGCGGTGCCGGAACCTCCCGGCACCGCCGCGCCGCGTGTGGCGGCCGGGGGCCCGCGCCCGCCGGCAGCCGACTGCCCCGCCAGGGGCCGACTGCCCCGGCCGCTCCCGGACCGGCCCGGCGCCGCCCCCGGACCGGCCCCCCCGGCTCCCGTCCCGAGCCGGTTCCCCCGGTTCCGGCTCCACGGCCCCGGCCGCCCCCGTTCCCACAGGACGGAACCAGCCAGACGCGTGCGGTCCGGCGCGGTCGGCGGGCGCGGGGGCGACTGCCCGCGGCGACTGCGGACGCCGGAGCTGAATTGTGGATTCCGTCCACAAGATTGCCGCAACTGTGCACGAAATGAACTGAGTTCTCGCTCAGCCGTTCACAGAAACCTCCAGTGGTCGCTAGCTTCCCCTCAACTTCGTCCACATCGGGAAGGACCTCTGTGAACGCGTCATCTCGAAGAGCCGTGGCCGCCCTGGCCGCAGCCGCTCTCGCGGCCCCCCTCCTGCTGGCCTCCGCCCCCTCCGCCGCCTCCTCCCCGGGGGACCGGTCGGCCCGGGACGCGGCGGCGCTCTCCCGGACCCTGGTGCGCGAGGCGTCGGCCAAGGACGCCTTACGGCACCTCAGGAAGTTCCAGGCGATAGCCGACGCGGCCGGCGGCGACCGTGTCGCCGGATCCCCCGGCTACGACGCCTCGGCCGCGTACGTCCACCGGAAGCTGAGGGAGGCCGGGTACCGGGTCGAGTACCAGAGGTTCGACTTCGTCTACACGCAGACGCTGGAGGAGAAGCTCTCCGTCGTCTCGCCCGCTCCGTACGACGTCGCCATCAGCGCGCTGACGTACACCCGGTCGACCCCGGTCGGCGGGGTCCGGGCGCGGCTCGCCGCGGTGCCGGTCGACGAGGACGGCACCACCGGCTGCGAGCCGGAGGACTTCGCCTCCGGCGACTACACCGGGAAGGTCGCCCTGATCAAGCGCGGCGGCTGCGCCTTCGCCGTCAAGCAGCAGCGGGCCGCCGCGGCGGGCGCGGTCGGCGCCCTGATCTACAACAACATCGACGCCGGGTACGGCCCCCTCTCCGGAACCCTCGGCGAGCCGGACGCCGCGAAGATACCCACCGGCGGTGTCAGCAGGACCGACGGCGAGCGGCTCGCCGCGGATCTCGCCGTCGGCCCGGTCACCGTCTCCTTCGAGATCCGCCAGCTCCAGGAGAACCGGTCCACCAGCAACGTCATCGCCGAGACCAGGGGCGGAAGCGCGGCCGACACGGTCATGTTCGGCGCCTCGCTGGACTCGGTGCACGCCGGTCCCGGCATCAACGACAACGGCTCCGGCTCGGCCGGGCTGCTGGACGTCGCACTGAAGCTGGCGAAGCAGGAGAGGAAGCCCCGCAACAGGGTGCGGTTCGCCTGGTGGTCCGCCGCGGAGAGCGGCCTGGTCGGCTCGCACCACTACGTCAGCGCTCTGACCCCCGAGGAACTGCGTCGGATCAGGCTCTATCTGCACTTCGAGCTGATCGCCTCCCGCAACGGCGGCATGTTCGTCTACGACGGGGACGACTCCGACGGCGCAAACACGCAGCTCGCGCCCGCGGGTTCGGAACTGCTGGAGCGGGACATCACCGGGTTCCTGGACCGGCGCGGACGGCCGCACGAGGGCACCCCCTTCGTCGCCCGCTTCGACTACGGTCCGTTCCTCGACGCCGGGGTCCCGGCCGGCGGGACGTTCGCGGGCGGCGAGGCGCTCAAGTCGCCCGCGCAGGCGGCCGTCTTCGGCGGCATCGCGGGGGTCGCGTTCGACCCCGGGTACCACGGGTCGGGCGACACCATCCGGAACATCAGCCTGCCGAGGCTCGACGAGAACATCGACGTCATCGCCCACACGGTGGGCACCTACGCCCACGACCTCGGCGCCCTGCGCCGCCCCGCCGCGGCCCCGGCCCCCGCCGCCCCGGCGCGGACGGACGCCGCCCGGCCCGGCCCGGACGGGTACGGAGTGACGCGGTAGCGGACGGGCCGGGGGCGCGGGCGGCCCCCGGCGTCGTCGCTGTCCGTTGTCCGCTGCCTGGGCCCGCCCGATCCGGCAGTCCCCTGCCGGGAGGCCCCCGGCGGCGGCCCCGGCCGGGCGGGGTCCCGGCCCCCACCGGCCCCGACCCCGCCGCCCGTCCCGGTCCCGGCCCCGGCGTCGGCGTCCGTCCCGGTCCCGCCGCCCGTCCCGGTCCCGACCCCGCCGCCCGTCGCGGCCCCGGCGTCCTGGCCCCGCGTCCCGGCCCCCGGCGTCGGCGCCACCGTCGCCCGTGAGTCCGGTCCCGTTTCCTACCGCCCCCCGTCCGGCGGCGGCACCGGCGCCCCCGGCAGCCGGACCGTCGCCACCGTGCCAGGGGTGCCGTCCACGGCACGGGCCAGGGTGACCTCGCCGCCCGCCCGCTGCACCGTGCGGGCCACGATGGACAGGCCCAGGCCGGAGCCCGGCAGCGCGCGGGCGGACGGGGAGCGCCAGAAGCGGTCGAAGACGTGCGGGAGTTCCTCGGCGTCGATGCCCGGCCCGTGGTCGCGGACGGTGAGGACGCCGTCGGCCAGCCGTACGTCGACGATGCCGCCCCGGGGGCTGAACTTCACCGCGTTGTCCAGGATGTTGACCACCGCGCGCTCCAGGGCTGCCGGTTCGGCCCGGACGTACCAGGGCCGGACGTCCGCCGTGATGGTCAGCTCGGGGCCGCGCAGCCGGGCGCGGCGCAGGGCCGCCTCGACGATCTCGTGCCAGGCGACGATCCGCGTCCGGCCCGGGTGCGGGGCGGTGTCCGGGCGGGACAGCTCCTGGAGGTCGCCGATGAGCGCGGCCAGCTCCGTCATCTGCGCCTTGACCGACGCCAGCAGGGCCCGGCGGTCGGCCTCCGGGATCGGGCGGCCGGTCTCCTCGCTGCGCGAGAGCAGCTCGATGTTGGTGCGCAGGGAGGTGAGCGGGGTGCGCAGTTCGTGCCCGGCGTCCGCGATGAGCTGCTTCTGGAGCTCCCGGGAGCTGGCGAGGGACGAGGTCATGGAGTTGAAGGAGCGGGAGAGCCGGGCGATCTCGTCCTCGCCGCCCTCGGCGACGGGGATGTGCACGGTGAGGTCCTCCGTGCGGGCCACGTGCTCCACGGCCCGGGTCAGCTCGTCCACCGGGCGCAGGCCGGTGCGGGCCACCCACAGCCCGGCCGCCCCGGCGCCCACCACCCCGGCCCCGGCGACGAAGACGAGGACCAGCGCCAGGTGGTTGAGGGAGTTGTTGACCTCGCTCAGCGGCCGGGCGGCGGCGACCGCCACCCCCGGCAGCCCGGACACGGTGTAGGTGAAGACGCGGTACTGGGAGCCGTCGGCGCCCTTGGCGTCGTGCAGCGCGTCGGTGGTGCGGCCCTCGGCCACGGCGTGGTCGGCCGCGGTGAGCGGGACCTCCTCGGTGCCGATGATCAGACAGCTCCCGCCCTTGCGGTCGACGAGCTGCACGGAGGAGCCGAACGGGTTCTGCTCGTGGGTGACCGGCTCGTGGGCGCACAGGCCGGTGGGCAGGTCGAGGTACTGGCCGACCTGCCGGGCGTCCATGCGGTTGGCCCGCAGCGCCTCGTCCAGCGAGTTCACCAGGACGCTCTTGACGACGAACCAGCAGGCCACCGCCGCCGCCGTGACCGCGAGCGCCACCGCCACCGCCACCAGCAGGGCGAGCCGGGAGCGCAGCGACAGGGCGCGGAAGCGGCGGACGGGGCCGGTCACTCCGCGCCGCCCTGCCGCAGGACGTAGCCGACCCCCCGGACGGTGTGCACGAGGCGCGGTTCGCCGCCGGCCTCGGTCTTGCGGCGCAGGTACATGACGTAGACGTCGAGGGAGTTGGAGGAGGGCTCGAAGTCGAAGCCCCAGACGGCCTTGAGGATCTGCTCGCGGGTGAGGACCTGGCGGGGGTGGGCCAGGAACATCTCCAGCAGGGTGAACTCGGTGCGGGTCAGCTCCACCCGCCGCCCGCCCCGGGTGACCTCGCGCGTCACCGGGTCCATGGCCAGGTCGGCGAAGCGGAGGGTGTCGTCGGGGCCGGTTCCGGTACCGGGCGCCGCGGTGTAGGAGCTGCGCCGCAGCAGGGCGCGGATGCGGGCGAACAGCTCGTCCAGCTCGAAGGGCTTGACGAGGTAGTCGTCGGCGCCGGCGTCCAGCCCGGTGACCCGGTCCCCGACCGTGTCGCGGGCGGTCAGCATCAGGATGGGGGTGGTGTCGCCGGTGCCGCGGATGCGCCGGGCGGCGGTCAGGCCGTCCATCCGGGGCATCTGGATGTCGAGGACGACGAGGTCGGGCCGGTACGCCGCGGCCTTCTCCAGGGCGTCGGCGCCGTCGACGGCGACCTCGGTGGCGTACCCCTCGAAGGCGAGGCTGCGCTGGAGGGCCTCGCGGACCGCCGGCTCGTCGTCGACGATCAGGATGCGCTGGGTGTCGCGGTCGCCTTCGGCGGTGCTCATGGCTGGGGTTCCTCGGCTTCCTGGCGGGCGGTGGGCGGACGGGGGACGGCAGCGCCCTCAGCGTCGCACGCCCGGGGCTGCCGGGGCGGTCCCGGGGCGGCGGGTCCCGTCAGGTCCGGGAGCCCGCCCGCAGGCCGTCGAGGTCGGCCTTGACGGTGCCGACGGGGATGGCGAAGCCGAGGCCGACGCTGCCCGAGGCGGCCGAGGACGCCCCGCTCGGCGCGTACATCGCGGAGTTGATGCCGATGATGGCGCCGTTCATGTCGATCAGGGCGCCGCCGGAGTTGCCCGGGTTGAGGGAGGCGTCGGTCTGGATCGCCTTGTACGTGGTGGTGGACGAGCCGGTGTCGCCGTTGAACTGCCGGCCGCCGAACTCGAAGGGCCAGCCCCCGCCGCCCTGTTGCCGCTGCTGTCCGCCCGGGTCGGCGGCGACGGTGACGTCCCGGCCGAGGGCGGAGACGATACCGCTGGTCACGGTGCCGGTGAGACCCTCGGGGGAGCCGATCGCCACCACCTGCTGGCCGACCTGGAGCCGGTCGGAGTCGCCGAGGGTGGCGGCCTTGAGGCCGGAGGCGTTCTCCAGCTTGATCAGCGCCAGGTCCTTCCGGCTGTCGGTGCCGATGACGCGGGCGGTGTAGCGGGTGCCGTCGTGGGTGGTGACCTTGATGGAGGAGGCGCCGGAGATGACGTGGTTGTTGGTGACGATCTCGCCGTCGCCGGTGATGATCACACCGGAGCCGGTGGAGGAGCCCGAGGCCGAGGCGGCGCCGATCTCGACGATGCTCGGCGCGACGGCCGCGGCGACCCCGGCCACCGTGCCCTTCTGGCTGGAGGGCACCACGGTGGTGCTGCCCGCGGGGGCGACGGAGGCGGGGGTGCCGCCGGTGAGTTCCTGGATGCCGTACGCGGTGCCGCCGCCGATGGCCGCCGCGACGATGGCCACGGCCGCGAGGAGCGTGCCCGGCCCGCGCCGGCCCGTCCGCTTCGGCCGCGGCGCGGCCGCGGGTGCGGGCTCCGTGGCCGTGGCGGTCCCCGGCTCCGGCGACGGACAGGGGGACGGGTAGGGGGACGGATGGGCGGGCTGGGGCCGGGTCGGGGCCTCCGGGTGGGACGGGGCCGGGCCGAGCACCCGGGTGGGCGGTTCGGCGGGCGGGGGAGGCCACTCCGGGTTCACGGGAGCGGAGGTGTGCGGCTGGGTGCCCGTTGCGGGACTCTGGTGCGCGTTCTCGTACTCGCCGCTGGGGCGGGGGCTCTCGGTCATGTTCATGAGCTTTCCGCGCGTCCATGAGAGCTTCCTGAGCCCGGCCTGAGAAGCCCGGCAGAACCTCCTTCGCCCGGAATGAGGGCCGCCGGGGGCGCGGGGACACGGGCTCCCCGCCCGGAGCCGGGAAGGGGCGACGGGGGCCGTGGCGAGGGCGTGGCACGGGCCGCCCGCCCGGGTCCGGGAGGGCCACCGCCCACCACCGCACACCACCGCCCGGCCCCGTCACGGCTCCGCCGCGTCCGTGCGGCCTCCGTGTCCGAGGGCCCCGCCCGCCGCGGGGCGGCGCACCGCGGGCCCGTCGCCACCCGCCCGGCGGGTGCCCGGCGCTACGCGCAGCCGCAGGACCGGCGGACGACCAGCCGCGACGGGAACACCCGCAGCCGCTCCCGGCGCGACCCCTGGACCCGGATGGCGTCGTCCAGGACGAGGTCCACCGAGGCCCGCGCCATCGCGGACCGGTCGGAGGCGACCGTGGTCAGCGGAGGATCGGCCAGCGCCGCCTCCTTGATGTCGTCGAAGCCCGCCACCGCCAGCTCGCCCGGCACGTCGATGCGCAGCTCGCGGGCCGCGCGCAGCAGGCCGATGGCCTGGTCGTCGGTGGAGCAGAACACGGCCGGGGGCCGCCGCGGCCCGGCGAGGATCTCCAGGGCCACCCGGTAGGCGTCGTAGCGGTTGTACGGCGCCTCGAAGAGGCGGTCCTCGGTGGGCAGCCCGGCCTCCTTCATGGCCTGCCGCCAGCCCTCGACGTGGTCGGAGACCGGGTCGCCGACGGAGGGGGTGTCGGCGGTGCCGCCCATGCAGGCGACGTATTCGTAGCCGTGCTCCAGCAGGTGCCGCACGGCGGCCTGGGCGCCGCCCACGTCGTCGGTGACGACGGCGACGTCGTCGATGGCCTCGGGGCGCTCGTGGAGCAGCACCACCCGGGCGTCCCAGGCGTCGATCTCGGCGGCGGCCATGTCGTTCAGCGCGTGGCTGACCAGGATCAGGCCGCTGACCCGCATCCCGAGGAAGGCCCGCAGGTAGTGGACCTCGCGTTCGCCCACGTAGTCGGAGTTGCCGACCAGCACCATCTTGCCGCGCTCGGAGGCGGCCCACTCGACCGCGTGCGCCATCTCCGCGAAGAACGGCTGGCGCGCGTCCGGGACGATCAGCCCTATGAGGTCGGTGCGCCGCGACGCCATCGCCTGGGCGACCCGGTCGGGCCGGTACCCCAGCTCCTTGATGGCGGCGAGGACACGCTCGCGCGTGGCCGGGGCGACCGGCCGGGGTCCGTTGTTGATGACGTAGCTCACGACGGCGGTCGAGGTCCCCGCCAGCCGCGCCACATCGTCCCGAGTCACCTTGGCCACGCGCGGAGTCTACGCGGATGGAACCCCCGCGGGGCAGGCTGTGTCATCCCTCGGTCATCCGCATCGCGGCGGGGGCCCGCCCGGCGGGCCGCGCGCCGGACGCGGTCAGTCCCCGGTCCGGCCCGTCCGCCCGGCCCCTTCCGGCCTCCTGGACCGGTCGGTCCGGTCCGTCCGCTCCGTCGTCTCGCCCTTCTCGGGCTTCTCCGGGACGACGAAGCGGTAACCGACGTTGCGGACGGTGCCGATCAGGGACTCGTGCTCGGGGCCGAGCTTGGCGCGCAGCCGCCGGACGTGGACGTCGACGGTGCGGGTGCCGCCGAAGTAGTCGTAGCCCCAGACCTCCTGGAGGAGCTGGGCGCGGGTGAAGACCCGGCCCGGGTGCTGGGCGAGGTACTTCAGCAGCTCGAACTCCTTGAAGGTCAGGTCCAGCACCCGTCCCTTGAGCTTCGCGGAGTACGTGGCCTCGTCGACGGAGAGGTCGCCGCTACGGATCTCGGCGGGCAGCTCGTCGGCGGTGAGCTGGGCGCGGCCCTGGGCCAGCCGCAGCCGGGCCTCGACCTCGGCCGGTCCCGCGGTGTCCAGGAGCACGTCGTCGACGCCCCAGTCGGCGGTGACGGCGGCGAGGCCGCCCTCGGTGACGACGAGGAGCAGCGGGCATCCGGGCCCGGTGGAGCGCAGCAGCCGGCACAGCCCGCGCACCTGCGGGAGGTCGCGCCGGCCGTCGACGAGGACGACGTCGGCACCGGGGGTGTCGACCAGGGCGGCGACCTCGGCGGGGGCCACCCGCACCGAGTGGAGCAGCAGGCCGAGGGCGGGGAGGACCTCCGCCGACGGCTGGAGCGCGTTGGTCAGCAGGAGCAGGGAACTCATCGCGGCCCACCCGCCCGGTCCGTCCCGCAGTCGTGCACGGTTCGCTCGCCCATAACGTCTGGTTCCTCCTCGGTCCTGCGAGGACGTTTACGGCACTGCTTCGTACGGTGCGGTCCCGGCGCCCGGGGCCGCTGCGACTTCGGAACCGAACGCTCCCGAAAGCACGAAAGGACCCGGGGGCTTCGCTGCCCGAGTCCTCTTCACAGCAGAATAGCCGATATGAGCAACCGACCGGCAGGCCGTGTGGCGCTTCCCACCCCCGATCCGCGCGGCGGGACACCCCCCGCGGGGGCCCGGGGCGCACCGTCCGGGGAGCCGGCGGGAGGGCCCGCGGCCGGGCCGCGGCGGGCCGTGCTGCTCACCGACGACGGGGTGCCGATCGACGCCCGGTACGCGCCGGGCCCGCCCGCCCCCGCCCTGGCCCGGGAGGGTGAACCGGCCCTCCGCCCCGCCCCGGCGCGCGGCGCCGCCCCCGCCCCCGTCATCGTCGTCGCCCACGGCTTCACCGGCGGCGCCGACGGGCCGCATGTGCGCCGGGTCGCGGCGGCCCTCGCCCGGTCCTGCGCGGTGGTCACCTTCTCCTTCCGGGGACACGGCCGCTCCGGCGGCCACTCGACGGTCGGCGACCGGGAGGTGCTGGACCTCGCGGCGGCCGTTGCCTGGGCCCGCTCGCTCGGCCATCCGGGGGTGGCCACCGTCGGCTTCTCCATGGGCGGCTCGGTGGTGCTGCGGCACGCCGCGCTGTACGGCGGCGACGTCCACGCGCGCACCGACGCGGTGGTGGCGGTCAGCGCCCCGGCCCGCTGGTACTACCGGGGGACGGCGCCGATGCGGCGGCTGCACTGGCTGGTGATGCGCCCGTCCGGCCGTCTGGTGGGGCGCTACGGCTTCGGCACCCGCATCCAGCGTCGCGAGTGGGACCCGGTGCCGCTGCCCCCGGCGCAGGCCGCGGCGCGGATCGCCCCGACGCCGCTGCTGGTGGTGCACGGCGACCGGGACCCCTACTTCCCGCTCGACCACCCCCGGATGCTGGCCGAGGCGTCCGGCGGTCACGCCGAGCTGTGGGTGGAGCCCGGCATGGGCCACGCCGAACACGCCGCCGGGGCGGACCTGCTGGGCCGGATCGGCGTCTGGGCGGCCCGCGAAGCGGGCTAGCCTGAGGTGTTCACCGCAAGCGATTCCCTGCGATCGAGGAACCAGATGGCAAAGGTCACGGTGCGCTACTGGGCCGCCGCGAAGGCCGCGGCCCGGGTGGCCGAGGAGCCCCACGAGGCGGACACGCTCGCCGCCGCGCTGGCCGCGGCGCGCGAGCGGCACCCCGGCGAGCTGTCGCGGGTGCTGTCGCGCTGCTCGTTCCTCGTCGACGGCGACCCGGTCGGCACCCGCGGGCACGAGACGGTCCGGCTGACCGACGGATGCACCGTCGAGGTGCTGCCCCCGTTCGCGGGAGGGTGAGGATGAGCGACCAGCCGTACGGGCAGCAGCACCACCCGCAGCAGGGGTACGACGCCGGGGCCTGGCCGGGCCACCGGCCGTACGAGGACTCCGACACGGGCCGGCACACCCAGCAGTGGCAGGGGCAGACCTGGGAGACCGGCCTCCAGCCGCCCGTCCCGGCGTCCCCCGCCGAGGAGACCTCCCTGCTCCCGCAGCCGCCGCAGGCGCACCCCGACGGGCAGGGGTACCCGCCCGACCCGTACGCGGCGCGGCAGCCGCACCCGCACGGGCCGCACGCGGCGCGCCCCGCGCCGTACGCCGCCGACCCGCGGTCCCACGGGTCCCAGCCACCGCAGCCGTACGGGACCCCCGAGTCCCAGGCGCAGCCGTACGGGACGCCCGGGACCCCCGAGCCGCAGGCGTACGGGACCCCCGAGCCGCAGCCGCAGCCGTACGGGACGCCCGAGGCCCAGCCGCAGCCGTACGGAGCCCCGCAGCCGCCCTCGCAGTCGTACGCGGCCGATCCGCAGTCGTACGCCCAGCCGTACGCCACGGACCACGGCGCCCGGCCGCAGCCGCCCGCGGACCCGTCCCACGGCACCGGCGTCCACGCGGGCCGGTCCCCCGGGAAGCACCGGGCCCAGCCGTACGGGGAGGCACAGGCCCAGCCGTACGGGGAGGCCCATCCGCAGTCCCACGGGCAGGCGATGCCCGCGCCCCAGGCCCAGTCCCACGGGCAGGCGCAGCCCCAGCCGTACGCCCAGCCCCAGCCGGAGCCGTACGCCCAGCCGTACGCGGAACAGCCGCGGCACGCCGTGCCGCAGTCCCAGCCGTACGCCGAGTCCCAGTCCCATGCGACCCCCCAGCCCCACGCGGCCTCCGGTCCCATCCCCGGTGCCGTCCCCGAGGCCGGTCCCGCCGAGGGTCCCGCCGACGGTCCCGAGTACGGTCCCGCCACCCTCGCCGGGAACGCGCGGGTCACCGACGCCCAGCGGGCGCGGGCCGAGGGGCGGTCGCCGATCATCGATCCGGGGATGCAGCCCGCCCTGCTCACCGCGGTGCTCGGCCTGCTGCTGGCGGGCGCGGCGGCGGTCGGGACGTACGCGCTGCTGGTGCCGCTGGTCGCGCTCCAGGGGCTCACCGCCGCCGGGTGGTTCCGGCTGAACGGCATGTGGCCCGCCCGGCAGGGCATCGCGCTGGGCTTCGCGGGCGCGCTGGCGGCCGACGCGGCGATGCTGGCGTCCGACCGCTCGCCCGCCGCCCTGATCGGCACCCTAGGGGTGTGGGTGCTGCTCTCCCTGGTGCTGCAACTGCGCTCGCACGCCGATCCCGACGAGCGGATGTACGGCCTGATGGCGACCGTGGCCGCGACGGCCCTGGCCGTCGTGGCCGGCGGCTATCTGGCGGCGGACCACGAAGCGGTGACGGTCGGCGCGGTGGCGGTGGCGGTGGCCCTCGTGGTCCGCGCCCTGCCGGTGCCCGCGGCGGTGTCGGCGGTGGGCGCGCTGATCGCCGCGGCGGTGGCGGGCGGGGCGGTGGGCTCCCTGACCATGTCCGGCCCGGCCGGGGCGCTGCTCGGCGCGGGCGCGGCGGTGTGCGCGCTGGCGGGCCACCGGGCGGCGGCCTACGACTACCCGTCCCGGTTCGTGCACTTCACGGCGGGCGTGGCGCTGCCGCTGGCGGCGGCGGCCCCGGCGGTCCACGTCCTCGGGCGGGTCCTGGGGTAGCCGGCCGCCCGCCCCGGCCGACCGTGCCGCCCGGCGGCGGTGCCTGTCACAGGTGATCGACAAAATCCCGGCGGCCGTCCGGCGCGGCACTACGCTCGCGTGGGACGGCCGCCGGTCGTCGTGACCGCCGCCGTGGGGGGGAAGGGCCTGATGTCCCGGAAGCGAGCACCGCGCGCACTGCTGATCGCCGTCGTGGTCCTCGGTGTGCTCCTGGTCGTCGTGGACCGCGTCGCCGCGCACGTCGCGGAGGGGGTGGTGGCGGACCGGCTGCGCGCCTCGGAGAACCTGTCCTCGACGCCGGACGTCTCGATCAAGGGCTTCCCCTTCCTCACCCAGTGGGCCCGCGGGGAGGTGGACGACGTGGAGATCGGCATCGGCGGCTACGAGGCCTCCACCGGCGGCGGCGAGCGCATCCGGATCGAGGGGCTGCGGGCCCGCGCCCGGGGCGTCCGCGTCGCGGAGGACGGCGGCGGCGCCACCGCGCGCAGCGCCACCGGCACCGCGACCGTCCCCTACGACGAACTGCTGAAGGCCACCGGGTCCGGGCCCGCCAAGGTGCTCCCGGGCGTCACCGCCGAGGTCGTCGGCCTGGCGGACGGCGGTCACGGGAAGGTCAAGGTGTCGGTCGCGATCACCACACCCGTCCACTCCTCGACCGTCAGCGTGCTGAGCACCCTGACGGTCGAGGACAACCAGGTCCGGGTGCACGCCGACGCGCTGCCGAAGCTGGTGGCCGACCTCGTGGGGTCCCGCATCCGGGACATCACCGACTTCCGGCAGACCATCGACGAACTCCCGGGCGGCGTACGGCTGGACAAGGTCGAGGCGGCCGGGGACGGGGTCGAGATCACGGTGCGGGGCGCGGACATCCGCCTCGCCGGGTAGCGGCGCCGGGCAGCCGTTCCGGACCCTCCGCGTCCGAGGGGCGAGACGTCGCCGTCCGTACCGCAGAAGGCTTCTCCCGCGGTCCCGCCCGCGCCGCTCCCGGCGCCCGCCGCGCCCTGACCGCATCCCGCATCGCGGACGATGTCGTCTCACTATGCGACACGTCGGTGACATCGCCCGCTTTTCGTCCTTACGATCGGTGCCATGAAGCGACAGGCGGATCTCACGAAGCGGCGGGCAGTGGACCTGTGCCGCGTTGCCGCCATGCTCTGTCGCGCCTTCTGAGCGGACGGCGACGCAGCCGTCCGTGTTCCCTCACCGCGCCCCGGTCCGGGGCGCCCGCGTGCCCGGCCCCCGCCGGCCGCGCGCACCCTCGCACCGCACGCCCCGCCGCACCTGCCCCGGAGGATAAAGCATGAGCCGCAGCGACGTTCTGGTCGACGCCGACTGGCTGCAGGACCACCTGGACGACCCCACCATCGCCATCGTCGAGGTGGACGAGGACACGTCCGCGTACGAGAAGAACCACATCAAGAACGCCATTCGCATCGACTGGACGAAGGACCTCCAGGACCCGGTCCGCCGCGACTTCGTGGACCAGGAGGGCTTCGAGAAGCTGCTGTCCGCCAAGGGCATCGGCAACGACCACACGGTCGTCCTCTACGGCGGCAACAACAACTGGTTCGCCTCCTACGCCTACTGGTACTTCAAGCTGTACGGCCACGACAGCGTCAAGCTGCTCGACGGCGGCCGCAAGAAGTGGGAGCTGGACGCCCGCGAGCTGGTCGCCGGCGACGACGTCCCCGCCCGCGCCGCCACCGAGTACAAGGCCAAGCCGCAGGACGCCTCGATCCGCGCCTACCGCGACGACGTGGTCGCCGCCATCGGCTCCCTGAACATCGTCGACGTGCGGTCGCCCGACGAGTTCTCCGGCAAGCTGCTCGCCCCGGCCCACCTGCCGCAGGAGCAGTCGCAGCGCCCCGGCCACGTGCCGTCCTCCCGCAACATCCCGTGGTCGAAGAACGCCAACGACGACGGCACCTTCAAGTCCGACGAGGAGCTGAAGGCCCTCTACGAGGACGAGCAGGTCGACCTGGCGAAGGACACCATCGCCCTGTGCCGCATCGGTGAGCGTTCCGCCCTGACCTGGTTCGTCCTGCACGAGCTGCTCGGCGTGGAGAACGTCAAGAACTACGACGGTTCGTGGACCGAGTACGGCTCCCTGGTCGGCGTGCCGATCGAGCTGGGCCCGGCCAAGTAACCGACCCGACCGACCTCTTTCTACACCCGATCAGGAGTACGACATGTGCGGAGCGAAGGCCGGCGGCCCCGACGCCTCGACGATCAAGCCCGGTGAGACCACCATCCAGGGACAGGTGACCCGCGACGGCGAGCCGGTGACGGGCTACGTCCGTCTGCTGGACTCGACCGGAGAGTTCACGGCGGAGGTGCCCACCTCCGCGACCGGACAGTTCCGCTTCTACGCGGCCGAGGGCACCTGGACCGTCCGCGCGCTCGTCCCGGGTGCCACCGCCGACCGCACGGTCGTCGCCCAGCAGGGCGGACTGGCGGAGGTCGCGATCGCCGTCTGACGGCATCCGGATGCCAGAGGGCCGCGCCCCACGGGTTGGACACCCGGGGCGCGGCCCTCTGGGCTGTCCGCGGACGTCTCCGGATCTACCCTGGACGTATGTACGCACGGCGTCGGCACGTCTACTTCGCCATGATGGGCGTCTGCATCGTGCTGTTCGTCCTGGCCTGGGCGGTGGTCCGGATGTGGTCGGTCCCGGCGGCCGTGGGCATGTGCCTGTTCGCCATGCTCATCCCGCCGGTCGCCGCGATCGTGGCCAACCGTCGGGGTCCGGAGGACCGCTGGTGGGACGACCCCTCGGGCGACGCCGAGTCGGACGAGTGGTGGGACGAACTGGACGGCAAGAAGCGGCCCCGCCGCTGACCGCCCCGTCACGGCACCCGCCCCGCGCACCGGCCCGGAACCGCGCGCGGGGGAAGCGGCGCGGGACCGGGCGCGCGGCCGGCCGGGAGCGAGGTCCCGGCGCGGGGCGCGGCACCCGTGGGGCGGCAGTGGAGGGGGTGGCCGGTGACACGACGGAGGAGGCGGTGATTCCGCTTCGTACCGGAGTCTTGACCGTCCGTATGGTCTAAACCAATCATGGCGCATGCCGAGAATCCGCAGAACGCTCACCGCCCTCGCGCCGCTGCTCCTGGCCGCCGGGCTCGCCGCCCCCGCCCAGGCAGACGGTGCCGCCGCGGCCCCCGCCCCGGCCGCCGCGACGGCCGCCTGGCCCGCCCCCGCGCCCGTCCTCACCCGCGTCGCCACCGGCGACCCGGTGCTCTTCATCACCATCGACGACGGATGGGGCACCGAGGACGCCGCCGGCGCCCAGCGGCTGCTCATCGAGCGGCGGATCCCCGCCTCCCTGTTCCTGCTGCCGGACGCCTACGAGCGCGACCGGGACTACTACCGCACCCTGCTCGCCCACAGCCCCGCCCGGGTGGAGAACCACACCGTCACCCACCGCGACATGACCACGCTCACCGAGGCCGAGCAGCGCGGGGAGATCTGCGGGGCCCGCGACCGCCAGCTCGCGGCCTTCGGCGACAGCCCGCAGCTCTTCCGCCCGGCGGGCGGCCAGACCTACCAGTGGCCCTACTACAACGACGCCACCCGGACCGCCGCGACCGCCTGCGGCGCCCGGACCGTGATCACCTGGACCCACGACCTGACCACCTGGGGCGCCTGGTCGCCCCCGGTGCCCGCGCTGAGCGCCGGGGACATCGTGCTGCTCCACATGGGCCCGCAGCTGGAGGGCGACCTCCGGCGGGTGCTCGCCGCGGCGGACGCGGCCGGACTGTCCCCGGCCCGGCTGCGCGACTACACCCGGGGCGCCTCCTGAGCGCGGCGCGGCGTCAGTAGACGAGCGCCTGGGTGCCGTCGGAGAGCGACTCCTGCACGAACACCTGGGCGCCCGCGATCCGCACGCCCTCGATGACGTCCTGCTCGGTGATCCCGCGGCGGGCCGCGCACTGGGTGCACAGGGTCAGCCGCCCGCCCGCCAGAACCGCGTCCAGCAGCTCCGGCAGCGGCGCGGAGTGCGGCAGCTCGAACCCGGCGGCCCGGCCCGGCACCGCGAACCAGGCGGACTCGCCGGTCAGCCAGAGCGACACCTCGACACCGCTGGCCACGGCCACCGCGGCCACCGTGAACGCCTGCGAGCACCGTTCGGGCGCGTCGGCACCCGCCGTCACCTTGATCACGAGCTTCTTCGCCATGGCCGCATCGTACGGCGCGCCCCCCGCCCGTCGGCCGCGAGGGCCGACCTCGCCCCGTGCCGCCGGGCCCGGCCGCGTAAGCTGGTGCCCGGCCCCGCGCGCGCGGCGCACGCACCGCCCGTACCGCACCCGCTCAACCGAGGAGCACCCGTGGAGATCTTCTTCGAAACCCTGCTGGTCCTGGTCTGCGTGGGCGTTCTCGCCTTCGCCGGACTGACCGTGAAGAAGCTGTACCAGGGCCAGCGCTGACCCCCCACGCCAGGAAGTTCCTCTCATGATCGAGATCCCGTCCGACCTCCACAAGGACCTCGTCCCGCTCGTCTTCCTCCTCGGGAACTGGGCGGGTGCCGGCGTGCACGACTTCCCGGGCGCCGAGAAGTGCAACTTCGGGCAGGAGGTCTCCTTCACCCACGACGGCCGGGACTTCCTGGAGTACGCCTCCCACACCTGGGTGCTCGACCAGGACGGCGAGAAGGTCCGCCCGCTGGAGTCCGAGCACGGCTTCTGGCGCGTCGACGCGCAGCGCCGGGTCGAGGTGACGATGACCCGCGACGACGGCGTCATCGAGATCTGGTACGGCGAGCTGGCCGACCAGAAGCCGCAGATCGACCTGGTGACGGACGCCGTGGCCCGCACCGCCGCCTCCCGTCCCTACACCGGCGGCAAGCGGCTGTACGGCTACGTCAAGAGCGACCTGATGTGGGTCGGCGAGAAGCAGACCCCCGAGGTCGAGCTGCGCCCCTACATGTCGGCGCACCTGAAGAAGGTCGTCACCCCGGAGGACGTCGAGCGCTGGGCCAGGGCCCTGCCCGACGACATGCCGGACGACGGCATCGCCTTCTTCAAGTAGCCGCGGGCGGCCGCCCCGCGCGCGCTCACGCCTCGACGGTCACCCGCACCACCTCGTGCGCGTCGTCGAACCGGACGGCCGGCCAGTAGCCGTCCGGGAAGTGGGCGCCGCAGGTGTCGGACAGATGCAGGACCACCCCGTCGCCGTCGGCCTCGATGGTGTCCAGCAGCAGGTCCGCCCGCGCCTCGGCCAGCTCCGCTTCGGTCGGCGCCCCCTCCCCGAACTCCCGGACGACCGCCTCGGCGGCCCGGCGCTCCAGCTCGGCGCACCGCCCGGCCGCCCGGCGCAGCCGGGCCGCCACCGGCGCGGGCACCGTGCCGTCCGGCTCCGGCAGCAGGGCGGCCTCCCGGCCGCCGGGCAGGCGCACCCGGCCGGGCACCCCGTCCGGCGGGGCGGCGGGCCGCGGGGCGTCGAGGGGGCGTTCGGCGGAGGGCTCGGTCACAGC
Organism: Streptomyces sp. SID8352; assembly: GCF_009862265.1. Lineage (GTDB taxonomy): Bacteria > Actinomycetota > Actinomycetes > Streptomycetales > Streptomycetaceae > Streptomyces. Next base: position 29,615 of record NZ_WWGX01000108.1, read on the forward strand.
GGCACTGTAGCCGCGGCCCGGATCCCGCGGCGGGGCGCCTCCGGCCACCCGGGCCGGGCCGCACCGCTCCGGCGGGGCCGGGGAGGTCCGGGCCGTCCGGGCCCGCCGGGAAGCGCGGAACAGCCCGTAGACTCGGGGGCGTGGTGAGCACCGACTGGAAGAGCGACCTCAGACAGCGCGGCTACCGGCTGACGCCTCAGCGGCAACTGGTGCTCGAAGCCGTGGACACCCTGGAGCACGCGACCCCCGACGACATCCTCGTCGAGGTGCGCAGGACCGCCTCGGGGATCAACATCTCCACCGTCTACCGCACGCTGGAGCTGCTGGAGGAGCTGGGCCTCGTCTCGCACGCCCATCTCGGGCACGGGTCGCCCACCTACCACCTGGCCGACCGGCACCACCACATCCACCTGGTCTGCCGGGACTGCGCCCAGGTCATCGAGGCCGACCTGTCGGTCGCGGCCGGCTTCACCGCAGAGCTGCGCGAGCGGTTCGGCTTCGACACCGACATGAAGCACTTCGCCATCTTCGGCCGCTGCGCCGACTGTTCCGCCGCGAAGGCCCCGGCCGCCGGGTCGTAGTCTGGGGGCATGAAGAGCCCCCTGCTGTCCCTGCCCGGCGCCGTCCCCGCCGAGGGCGTGGACGAAGGCGTCGCCGCCCACTACGGCGACCTGTTCCGCGAGCAGCGCGCCCTCGCCGAGGGCACCGGATTCGTCGACCTCTCGCACCGCGGTGTGGTCGCCGTGACCGGTGACGACCGGCTGAGCTGGCTGCACCTGCTGCTCACCCAGCACGTCAGCGACCTGCCGCCCGGCCGGGCCACCGAGGCGCTGGTCCTCTCCGCCAACGGCCACATCGAGCACGCCCTGTACCTCGTCGACGACGGGACGACCACCTGGGCCCATGTGGAGCCGGGCACCCGGGAGACGCTCATCGCCTATCTGGAGTCGATGAAGTTCTTCTACCGCGTCGAGGTCGCGGACCGCACCGCCGACCTCGCCGTGGTGCACCTCCCGGCCGGTTCCATCACCGCGGCGCCCGCCTCCGCCGTCGTCCGCGAGACGCCGTACGGGCGCGACCTGTTCCTGCCGCGCGACGGGCTGGAGGCGTTCGCCGCCCAGGCCGGCCCGCCCGCCGGGATCCTCGCCCACGAGGCGCTGCGCGTGGAGCAGCACCGGCCCCGCCTCGGCTTCGAGACCGACCACCGGACCATCCCGCACGAGCTGGGCTGGATCGGCACCGCCGTCCATCTGCAGAAGGGCTGCTACCGGGGCCAGGAGACCGTCGCCCGGGTGCACAACCTCGGCCGGCCGCCGCGCCGACTGGTCTTCCTGCACCTGGACGGCAGCGAGGTGCACCTGCCCCCGGCAGGGTCCCCCGTCCGGCTCGCGGACGACGGCCCCGACGGGCGCAGGATCGGCTTCGTCACCACCTCCGCGCGCCACCACGAGCTGGGTCCGGTCGCCCTCGCCCTGATCAAGCGGAACGTTCCGGTGGACGCGCGGCTGGTCGCCGAGGAGACGGCGGCGGCGCAGGAGACCGTCGTCGAGCCCTGACCCGGCAGCGTCCGGGCGGCCCGTCGTCCCCGCACCGGCGGGGAGGGCGGGCCGCTTCCGCACCCGCGGGCGCCTCCGCCCCGGTGGGCGCCCTCGCGGCTCCGGCTGCCGTCTCCGCACCCGCGGGCGCCTCCGCGGCTCCGGCTGCCGTCTCCGCCCCGGCGGACGCCTCCGCGGCTCCGGCGGGGCCCGGCCGTCCGGCGGCGCGGGTCCTCAGACCTCGACCAGCACCGTGAACGGGCCGTCGTTCGTCAGCGACACCCGCATCGAGGCGCCGAACCGGCCCGTCGCCACCGTCGCCCCCAGCTCCCGCAGCCGGGCCACGACCTCGTCGACCAGCGGCTCCGCGACCTCGCCCGGCGCGGCGGCGCTCCAGGTGGGGCGGCGGCCCTTGCGGGCGTCCCCGTACAGGGTGAACTGGCTGATCACCAGGAGCGGGGCGCCGGTGTCCGAGCAGGACCGCTCGTCCCGCAGGATCCGCAGCGACCAGAGCTTGCGGGCCAGCCGCGCCGCGTCCTGTGCCGTGTCGCCGTGGGTGACGCCGACCAGGACGCAGAGCCCCTCGCCGTCGATCGCGCCGATCGTCCCGCCGTCCACGACGACGCTCGCGCCGTCCACCCTCTGCACCACAGCTCGCATGGAGCCCATGATGCCGGGCCGGTCCGGGCCGGCTCCGGGCGACCCCGTACGGGGTTTCTTTTCGCTACCTAACCCCCCATCTGGGGCCGTTCGGGGGCACTCGGTCACATAGCGGCCACTTGGGATGGCACGATGCTCCCAGACGCCGGTCGAGGGACGGTTGAGGGACATGAGCACACCGAGTACGGGGCAGCCGCCCAGGACTGCCGCGTCGACCTGCGGCCTGGAGGCGCTCCGGCCGCCCGTGCAGCGCACGGACAGCCCGGAGCTGGCCGCCGGGCATCCGGAGCACGACCTGGCGGCGCTGAGCCTGCCCGAGCTGCGCGCGCTGCGCCGGGACGCCCGGGGCCGGGAGACCGACCTCAGCTATGTGCGGCGGCTGCTGCACGGCCGGATCGACATCCTGCGCGCGGAACTGGCGCGGCGCGGCCCGGCCTCCGTGGCGACCACCGCGGCGGTGGGGCCGGTCGTCGAGCGGCTGTCGGAGATCCTCACCGACACCCCGGCCCGGCACCGCTCCTCCGCCCGCCACGTGACGCTGGGCCCGCCGCGGACCGAGGAGTGCCGGCGGCTGGCCGCGGAGATGCTCGGCGAGGTGGCGCTCTCCGACCTGTCGGCCCGCACCGATGTCGAGCTGACCGCCGGCATGGGCCGCCTGGTCCGCCACGAGCAGCAGGTCTCCCGCCGCCGCCGCCGGCTCCAGCGCACGGCGGACGAGTGCGGCGCGGAGATCGCCCGCCGGTACCGTGAGGGGGAAGCCCAAGTCGACGACCTGCTCGTGTGACGCCGGGGCGGCTGTGCGGGCCGCCCGGGGGCCCGGCGATCCCGGGCCGTCACCGCGCGGGTCACCCTCCGTCCGGAAGGCCACCGCCGATGCCCGCGTCCCCACAGCCGTCCCCCTCCCCCCAGCCGTCCTCCGCCCTGCCCGCCCCGCCCGTCCTCGCGGAGGTCGTGCGCTCCGGCTTCGTGGAGGGGCGGCACCGGGGCGCTCTGGTCGTCCTGGACGCCGACGGGGCCGTCGAACTGGCCCTCGGGGACGTGACGTCGCCCGTCTTCCCCCGCTCGGCCAACAAGCCGATGCAGGCGGCGGGCGTGCTGCGGGCCGGGCTCGACCTGGCGGGCGAGCGGCTGGCGCTGGCCGCCGCGAGCCACTCGGGGGAACCGTTCCACCTCGAGGCCGTCCGCGCCATGCTCGACGCGTACGGGCTGGACCCGGAGCTCCTCCGGTGCCCGCCCGACCTGCCACTGGACCCCGAGGAGCGGGACCTGCGGCTGGCGTCGGGCGAGGGCCCCGACCGGATCACCATGAACTGCTCCGGCAAGCACACCGCCATGCTCGCCGTCTGCGCCCTGCGGGGGTGGCCGCTGGAGACGTACCTCGACGCGGACCACCCGCTCCAGCAGCTGATCCACGAGGTGGTGGAGGAGGCCGCGGGCGAGCCGGTCGCCGCCGTCGGCACCGACGGGTGCGGGGCGCCGCTCATGGCGATCGGCCTGACCGGGCTGGCCCGCGCCTTCCGCTCCTTCGTCCGCGCCGAGCCGGGCACGGCCGGGCGCCGGGTCGCCGACGCGATGCGCGCCCACCCCGAGTACGTGGCGGGCACCCGCCGCCCCGACACCTGGCTGATGCGGGAGGTGCCGGGCGCCCTGTCCAAGATGGGCGCCGAGGCCGTGCAGGCGGTGGCGCTGCCGGACGGCCGGGCGCTGGCCTTCAAGATCGAGGACGGTTCCGGACGGGCCCTGGGCCCGGTGCTGGCCCGCGGCCTGGCCCTCCTCGGCGTCACCTCGCCGGTCGTCGGGCGCGTCGGCCGCGCGCCGCTGCTCGGCGGCGGCCGGGAGGTCGGCGAGGTCCGCGCGGCCTTCTGACCCGCGCCGGAGACCGCCGGGCGCCGTCGGGGGCGGCGCCTCCCGGCGGCGCCGGGGCGGCCGGGAAACCCCTGCCGCGCCGGGGCGGAGGCAGGGAAAACCCGCGAGACGCGGAGCGGGGGCGCCGCCTACGGTGAGGCCATGACATACCCCGACATCGACGTACGCCCGATCAGGGAGGACGAGCTTCCCGACTGGAGCCGCGCCATGAGCGTGGGCTTCCAGCGCTCCCCCGCGGTGAGCCCCGAGGTGCTGGAGGCGCGGCGCGGCCTCTTCGTGCCCGGCAGGCTGCTCGGCGCCTTCGACGGCGAGCGCTGCGTGGCGACGTACCGGTCGTTCGACCAGGAGGTCACCGCCGTGGGCGGTGCCCCGGTCCCCGCCGACGCGGTCTCCAACGTGACGGTCAGCGCGACCCACCGCCGCCGGGGCCTGCTCTCCCGGATGATGGCGCACGACCTCGCGGCGGCGCGGGAGCGCGGGGACGTCGTCGCCACGCTGATCGCGGCCGAGTACCCGATCTACGGCCGCTACGGCTTCGGCCCGGCCACCTCCGCGGCCGAGTGGACGATCGACGTGCCGCGCACCGGGCTGGACCGCGGCCGCCCGGCCGTCGACGACGGGGGCCGCGTCGACTTCGTGGACGGCGCGGAGGTCCGCGCGCTCGGCCCCGGGCTGCACGAGCGGCTGCGCCGGGCCCGGCCGGGCGCGGTCAGCCGCACCGAGCAGTGGTGGCTGGGGCGCACCGGCCTCCTGGACATGGTCGGCCAGCCGTGGACGGAGCCCCACCACGTGGTGTACCGCTCGCCGGAGGGCGAGGTCGAGGGCATGGCCGCCTACCGGTGCGACGACCACTGGGGCGAGGCCAAGCAGCCCGAGTGCACGGCGACGGTGAGCTGGCTGGCGGCCGTGACCCCGGCGGCCGAGCGCGCCCTGTGGCGGTTCCTGTGCTCCCTCGACTGGGTCACCACGGTGAAGTCCGGCCATCTGGCCCCCGACGACCTGCTCCCGCACTTCCTGCCCGACCCGCGCGCCGCGCGCCTCACCTCGCAGACGGACTGGCTGTGGGTGCGCGTCCTGGACGTCGTACGGGCGCTGGAGGCGCGGACGTACGGGGGCGCGGGATCGCTGGTGCTGGAGGTCGTGGACCCGGACGGTCCGGCCGCCGGCCGGTGGCGGCTGGAGGCCGGTGACGGCGGGGCGTCCTGCGCGGCGACCACCGCGAGCCCGGATCTGGTGCTGGACGCGCCGGCGCTGGCCTCGCTGTGGCTGGGCGACGAGTCGGCGGTGCGGCTGGCGGCGCTGGGCCGGGTGCGCGAGGAGCGGACGGGCGCGGTCGGTCTGGCCGACACCCTGCTGCGGGCGCCCCGGCGGCCGTGGTGCCCGGACATGTTCTAGGACCTTCCCGGAGAACTCCCTCGTCGCCCGTGGCGCGGCCGCGAGGCGTCGGGCGCGCTCCCGGAGCCCCGGGCCCGCGCACCGGGCGCACCCGGGGCGGGCGCGGCGAGGGTTCGCGCGAGGCGTCGTGAGGCGGACGGGCATCGCCGGACCGGCCCCGGGGGGTGTCCTCCGCCTGCGGGGGCACTTCCGCGGTCCACGCGGACCGGGCCTCGCGCAGGGTGTTCCACCGACCGGTCGGGCTCCCGGCTCCCCTCCGGAGGGGGAAGCCCGGCCGGTCGGCCGCTCTGCGGGCCAACGGGACGCGGAAACCGCCGCGTTACCGGGTTGGCGACCAACTTACTTGTCGTTATCTCCAGTTGAAGGCAACTCCTAACCATCTTCACGTGAACTGTCCAGAGATGGCGTGAAGTTGTACTGTTCGGACGTGGAGCCGGAACACGCTTCCGCCGAGGTGCGGAAGAGGGCGCGGACACCCCGCCGGACACCCCGCGAGGTGGCCGACGAACTGCGCGCCCGCATCAGGTCGGGTGCCCTTCCCCCGGGGCGGCGGATGCCCACCCAGGCGGAGCTGGCCGAGGAGTTCGGCGTCGACCGGGGCGCGGTGCGCCAGGCGCTGCGGCTGCTCCAGGAGGACGGCCTGCTGACCAACGTCAGCAAGGGCAGCCCGCCGCGGATCGCGGAGCCCGGCCCGCCGGGCGACGAGCCCCGGCCCGCCACGGCGGTGCTCGGCCCCCGGCTGGCGGCGGCCTTCGCGGCGCCGCGCGTGCGGGTGGACGTCGTGTGCCACACCGCCGAGACCCTGACGCTGGCGCTCGGCCAGCCGCTCCGGATGGTCCACGAGGGGTTGGTCCGCCCGGAGTCCATCCTCTTCCGGGTGCTGCTGCCCGCCCACGACACCGCCCTGGCCTTCCCCGTGCCGGCCGGGGACGGGGGCGGCGACGACCCCGTGCACGCGCGCTGGCTGCGCACCCGCGACGCCCAGGCCCGGGTGCTCCGGCACCATCTGCGCACCGTCCGCTCCGTCCACGGCATCGAGGTGAGCGTCGCCTTCCGCGCGCTGCCCTTCACCCCCGTCAGCAAGGCGTACCTGCTCAACGGCGAGGAGGTGCTGTTCGGCCACTACCTGATCGCCCGGCGCGAGGAGGAGTGGGAGGGCCGGACCCGGGAGACGTACGACGCCCTCGGGCCCCGGACGCTGATGTTCTCCTTCGCGAAGGGCGGCGGGCGGCGCGACGCGGCGTTCGTGGCGGAGACGCAGAAGTGGTTCGACGGCCTCTGGGACACCGTCACCACGGACCTGCCGCTCTCGTAGCCGGGCGGCGGCCGGGCGGCTGCCGGGCGCGGCGGGCGCGGTGGGGGTGCGCGTGGTGGACGTGGTGGGGGTGCGCGCGGTGCCGTCCGGCCCGGCGCGCGGCCGGGTGCGGCGCGGTTCCGGGCGGGGGTGCGGCGCCCGTGGGCCGTGCGTCGGCCCGTGTGTCCGCCGTGCCGGGGTCCGGGTCCCGTGTGCCGGCCGTACGGGGTCCGGGTCCCGCGGGCGGCGGGAGCGCCCGCGCGGGTCGCCGGGCGGACGGAGGCCCGGCGCCGGGACAGCCCTTAGGGTCGGGGCGTGACGGAGATCGGGTTGCGGGAGCGCAAGCGGCGGCGGACGGTGCGGACGCTGTCGGACGTGGCCATCGGGCTCTTCGTGGAGAAGGGGTTCGACGCGGTCTCCGTCGCGGAGGTCGCCGCCGCGGCCGAGGTGTCGAAGCCGACGCTGTTCCGGTACTTCCCGGCGAAGGAGGACCTCGTCCTGCACCGTGTCGCGGACCACGAGGGCGAGGAGGCGCGGGTCGTCCGGGAGGACCCGGCGGAGCCGCTCGACGCGCTGCGCCGCCACGTTCTCGCCGGACTGGACCGCTTCGACCCGGTGACCGGCCTCAACGACCACCCCGACGTCCTCGCCTTCCACGCCCTCCTCTACGGCACCCCCGCCCTCACCGCCCGCCTCCACGCCTTCCAGGAGCGCTCCGAGGACGCGTTGGCCGAGGCCCTCGGCGGCGGTCTGGACGCCCGGCTGGCGGCGGCCCAGATCGTCGCCGTACGGCGGGTGCTCGCCCTGGAGAACTGGCGGCGGATCGCGGCCGGGGAGCGTGCCGGGGACGTCCGGGAGGACGCGGTGGCCGCCACCGGGCGGGCCTTCGGGGCGCTGGCCGCCGGGCTGCCCGGCCTGACCGCCGTTGATGAGATGCGGTAAAAAACATTACTCAGTAATGCCTTTCCGCTACGCTCCCTGGAATGACCTCACCCGACCCCGCCCTCCGCCGTGCCCTCGACGCCGAACGCGCCCACCACGAGCGCTGTCGCGCCGCCTTCGCCGCCATGGCCGACGGCGCCCACGACCACGTCGTCACCGGCGAGGACGTGTCCGCCTCCGGGGCCGACGCCGAGGTGCTCGGCCGCCGGCTGCGGACCCGGGCCCGGGCGCTGGGCGACCTCCCCGAGGGGCCGCTGTTCTTCGGCCGCCTGGACTTCGCGGGCGCCGACGGGGGCGGCGCGGTGGGTGGAGCGGGGGGCGGCGCGGGGGGAGGGGAAGACAGGGCGACGGCGGGTGCGGGGGTGCCGGGCGCGCCGGGCACGGGGGTGCATGGCGCGGCGGGTGACCCGGCCCTTGGCGCCGGGCCCGCCGGTCGGGACGGCCGGGAGGGGCGCGCGGAATCCGCCGGGCGGGACGGGCACCCCGGGCACGCCGGGCAGAGCTACCACCTGGGCCGGCTGCGGATCACCGAGGACCCGGCCGCCCCGCCCCTCGTCGTCGACTGGCGCGCCCCGGTCGCCCGCGCCTTCTACCAGGCCACCGTCCGCGCCCCGCAGGGCGTCGCCGTGCGCCGCCGCTTCGGCTGGGCGCCCGGTGCCCGGGGGGAGCCGTCCGACCTCACCGGCCTGGAGGACGAGCACCTCGGGCGGGGCGAGTCCGGCCCCGGCACCCTGGTGGTCCGCGAGATCGAGCGGCCCCGCGTCGGACCCATGCGGGACATCGCCGCCACCATCCGCCCCGAACAGGACGACCTGGTCCGCGCCGACCCCGCCGACACCGTCTGCGTCCAGGGCGCTCCAGGCACCGGGAAGACCGCCGTCGGGCTGCACCGCGCCGCCTACCTGCTCTACACCCACCCCCAGCGGATCACCCGGGGCGGCCTGCTCGTCCTCGGCCCGCACCGCGCCTTCCTCTCCTACATCGCCGAGGTGCTGCCCGCCCTCGGGGAGAGCGGCGTGCGGCAGTCGACCCTCGCCGAGGAGATCGCCCGGCACCCGGTCACCGCCGTGGACGCCGAGGGGACCGCCGCCCTCAAGCACGACCCGCGGATGGCCCGGGTGCTGCGCCGCGCCCTGTACGCGCGGGTGGACCCGGGGGCGGCCGGGCCCCTCGTCGTACCGGACGGCTCGTACCGCTGGCGGGTCCCGGAGGAGGAGACCGCGGCGATCGTGGCCGGTGTCCTGGCGGAGCGCCCGCCGTACGGGGTCGGCCGGGAGCGGGTGCGCGCCCGGCTGGTGCGCCGTCTGCGGGACCTGGCCGAACGGCGCACCGGGCCGCGCTCCGACGGCTGGGCGCGCCGGGTCGGCCGGTCCCGTCCGGTCGCCGGGTGCCTCGACGCCGTATGGCCCCGGACCCGGCCGGAGGAGGTCGTCGCGGGGCTGCTCGGGGACGCCGGGGTGCTGGAGCGGGCCGCCGGGGGGCTGCTGGACGAGGGCGAGCGGACGGCGCTGCTGCGGCCGGGCGGGGCTCGGCGCACCTGGCGGACGGCGCGGTGGTCGGCGGCCGATCTGGTGCTGCTGGACGAGGCGGCCGGGCTGCTGGACCGCCCGGAGGGGTACGGCCACATCGTCGTCGACGAGGCGCAGGACCTCTCCCCGATGGAGTGCCGGGCCGTCGCCCGCCGGGCGGTCTTCGGGTCGCTCACCGTCCTGGGCGACCTGGCGCAGGGGACCACGCCGTGGGCCGCGCGCTCGTGGCGGACGGTGCTCGCGCACCTGGACCGGCCCGGCGCGGAGGTGGTGCCGCTGACCACGGGCTACCGGGTGCCGAGGGAGGTGGTCGCCCTCACCAACCGGCTGCTGGCGCGGCTCGGCGTGGACGTGCCCCCGGCCCGGTCGCTGCGCGGCGACGGGGAGCTGACGCTGCGGCAGGCGGCGCCCGGCGAGGTGGCCGAGGTGGTGGTGGGCGCGGTGCGCGGGGCGCTGGCGCGGGAGGGCTCGGTCGGGGTCGTCGCCGCCGGGGAGGCGGTGCCGGGGCTGCGGCGGGCCCTGGCGGCGGCCGGGATCGCGGCGGGCGGGCCCGGGGATTCCGGGGGGCGGGTGGCGGTGGTCCCGGCCGGGGCCGTCAAGGGGCTGGAGTACGACCACGTGGTGGCGGTCGAACCGGCGGCCGTGGCGGAGGAGGACGCCGGCGGCGAACGGGGGCTGCGGCGGCTGTACGTGGTGCTGACCCGGGCCGTGTCCCGGCTGGACGTGGTGCACGCGCGGCCCCTGCCGTTCTGAGGCGGGGCCGGGGGCGAAACCCCCCTCCGGTAGCATCATCGGACTTTCGCTGCCCTGCCCCCCTCTCGACACCGGCCATAAATTGACACCTGGTATATCCCGTACAACGCGGCACCCCTCGCGAGTCGGCCTCGGACGTGTCCGCGCGGCGTGGCGACGGCCACGGGCCCTGCTGTGGACCGCGGCCGCGGTGGTGACCCTCGGCTTCCTCGTCGCACTGGAGATCGCCGCCCGCCGCTACGGGCTGCCGGGGCCGATCACCAACCAGGCGCGCGAGGTGGTCCTCGCCCCCGACTCGGGGCCGCTGCTCTACGCCAGCATGGCACTGATGATGGTGGTGCTCACCTGGCGGCAGCGGCTGCTCGCCGCCGGTGCCGCGGTCGGCATCGACGTGGTCTTCGCCCTGGTGCGCTGGCCGCTGGGCGCCGAGATGAACTACGGCAACGGCGCGCTGTGGGTGATCCTCGGATGCGCCGTCGTCGCCCTGACCCGGCGCACCGGAGCGGAACGGGCCCTGCTGCTCAAGGGCGTCGGCCTGGGCCTGCTGCTGGTGGCCGGCCGCAAGACCGGTGACACCTGGCTGATCATCACCTCCCGGACCCGCCCCATGGTGCTGGACCAGTACGTGGCCATGGCGGACCACGCCCTGGGCAACCCGTCCTGGCTGTTCGGCCGGCTCGTCGAGGCCAGCGGCTCCGTCGGCTTCCACGTACTCGACTTCGTCTACGTCAAGCTCGCGGTCGCCGCGGTCGTCGTCGCCTTCTACCAACTGCGCAAGGTGGCCGCCGAACGGCGCTTCCCCCGTCACCACCTGGTCCGCACCTTCCTGGTCATCGGCCTGGTCGGACCCGCGATCTACATGATCTTCCCGGTGGTCGGCCCGATCTACGCCTACGGCACGGGCGCCTACGGCACCGGCGGCGCGGAATGGGCGCTGGCCACCCTCTGGCCCGACACCCTGCCGCCCGTCGCCACCCCGTACGCGATGCCGTACGACGGGGTGACCCCGCGCAACTGCATGCCGAGCCTGCACACCGCCTGGGCCACCGTGATCTTCCTGCACGCCCGCACGGCCCCCAGGCCACTGCGCTGGGCGGCCACCTTCTGGCTCGTCGCCACCCTCACCGCGACCCTGGGCTTCGGCTACCACTACGGCGTCGACCTGGTCGCCGGTGTGGTGTTCGCGCTGACCATCGAGGGTGCGCTGCGCGCCTTCGACCGGGGCTGGGACCGCCCGGGCGTGTGGTTCGTCGCGCACGGTGCCGGGGTCTTCGCCGCGCTCCTGCTCGCGTACCGCTACCTGCCGATGCAGATGGCCGCCCACCCCTGGCTCTCCGGCCCCCTCCTCATCCTGGCGATGGGCACCGTGATCCACGCCTACGCGCGCACCACCCGCCGGTGGAGCACGCCCCCGCCCCCGTCCTCCCTCACCCCGCCACCCTCGCCCACGCCCCGGCCCCAGCCGGAACCGGCGTAGGGCCGCACGACCCGGGCGCCGGGCTCATGGGCCGCCGCCGGGGCCGGCTCGCCGGGTCCGTCCGGGCGCGGGAGAGCCGTCCGGTGGCGATGTTGTCCGTTCCCAGACGGTTCGGAATCGATGAGCGCTCTTCTGAGCTGGGCCTCGTCAGTTCTGCTGGGACGGTTCCGAAGCCGGGCGGCCCGGTGGGGCTGAATGGTAGTGAGCCTGCCTGCGGAAACAGCGGGCGGTCCCATGCGTTCACCCAGCTCCCCGCACGCCACTTTGCAGACCCACCGGGTCGGCTGGGCGGCTCGAATGGGGCCAAGCCCCTCGTCCGGGTGGTGGACACTCCGGCGTGATCCCCTCGCCCACCTTCTGCAAGGGCTGAGCGTCACGCCGACGGCGCGGTGAGCTTGGCGGCCACGGCGTCGAGAACCCAGTCCAGGCCGGTTGCGAAGGACGTCCGGGCGTCCACGTCCGTGCGCGAGATCATCGCTCGCGGTCCTGTCCCACCGGACGACCAACGGAAGCCGACCACGAAGGGCTACCGCCGCCACCCTTAACCGAGCGGGAGCGCGTCGCGCGTGCGTCAACGGGAAGCAGTTGGCCCGGGGGCCTCGCCGGAAGGGCCTCTCACCGAGAGATCATGTGAGCGTGATGCAGTGGATCCGCGCCTACGACGGTGAGAGCGGCGTCTGGTCGTACTTCGAGTTCGACGACGAGGGATGGGCGCTGCGTCACGTCGACTTGCAGGGACTTCAGCGTCAGCCCGTGACCGCAGCCTCGCTGGCGGAGGTCCTCGAAATCCGTGACCGCGGCGACCTTGCAGCCATGGCCGCCTACGAGCAGCAGTACGGCGTTCTCGCGGAAGGCACTCCGGGCGGCTGGCAAGAAACCAACGGCGCTGCTGAGATCACCCGCCAAGAATTCGAGTCGACGTGGGCCGCTGCACGAGAGGCCCTCGACGCGGGATCGCACCGAGGAGACGACTTGATCACGGAGTATCAGCAGAAGCTGCGCGAGCGCTATCTCGCGGCCGTCGTCATGCCGGCTCCCGAGCTGTGGCAGCCGGTGATGGACCGCAGGACTCCCATCGGGGGTCTCCTCGGTATCGGATTCGCGGTCCATCCCGACAGTGGCCACGACCTCGTCATGGTCGTGTCCAGCGACGGCCATGGACTCTTCGACGCGGTCACCGGCGAGAAGATCGCCCGCGACCGGGACCCTGCCCCGGAAACGAGTACCCCCGACGCCCACCCGGACCTCACCTGCCCCGGGCTCGGCCCCATCGCGGGCGTCCCGGTACGCATAGCCGGACTCTTCGGCGGTGGCCTGCACAGCACCACGTCGGACGGCTGGACCTTGGACGTCATCAGCCCCGAGTGGCCCCACGACCGCGTCATCCTCTCCGCCGACGGCGGATCACACAAAGGCCCGGATGGAGGGACGTGGTGGCACGTCTTCCACTCCGAGTACTCAGAACTTCGCGCGGCCGGGTTCTCTCCCTCTGGCCTGACCCTGGCGGTCGCCACCAGCAGTGACCTCACACTCTGGACCCGGCCCGGCCTTCACTTCGACGGCTGAGCGGACTGCGGGACAGTAGACGGGAGGAGGATAGATGGACCGGGCGGAGCTTGCCGTGATGCTGGGCGACCAGACCACGGCGTGCGATGCCGCCAGGGAGGCGCTTCTCGCCGGAGGTGACTTCGTCGTATGGGACGGCCGCGTTCCCAGCCAGCAGCTCGCCGGAATCTACGCGGCTCGCCTCCGGCGGGCACGGAAGCGAGGTACTGGGACTCTCGCTCTGCCGTCCACCGTCGACATCCTTACCCGGCTGGAAGCCGCTCAGGTCAAGATCGGCTGCATCTTCACACCGGACCGGACGTGGGCCTTCATGCTCTTCCTCGCCGACGACGCAGGCTCAGTCCTCTCCTGCACGGGAGTCCGCCGAGCCGAGCGGTGACAGTTGTCCTGCTCAAGTGACAACTATCTTGCTCAGGTTCAGGAAGGCTCCGACGCCCCCTGCCGCCTTTTGCAAGCGGGCTGCTTGCAAAAGTTAGCGGGCGGAGGCATGGTGGGGGCATGGCATCGCTCAACGTCGGCAATCTCGGTGAGTACCTGCGCGAGCAGCGGCGCAACGCGCAGCTCTCGCTGCGGCAGCTCGCCGACGCCACGGGGGTGTCCAATCCGTACCTGAGCCAGATCGAGCGCGGGCTGCGCAAGCCGAGCGCGGAGGTGCTGCAGCAGGTCGCCAAGGCCCTGCGGATCTCCGCCGAGACGCTCTACGTCCGTGCCGGGATCCTCGACGCGGAGCGGGACCGGGACGAGGTGGAGACGCGTGCGGTCATCCTCGCCGACCCGGGTCTGAACGAGCGGCAGAAGCAGGTGCTGCTCCAGATCTACGAGTCCTTCCGCAAGGAGAACGGCTTCGGGACCGGCGACGCCGCCGGTGCTCCCGGCGACGGCGGTGACACCTCCATATCCGGGGCCCGCACCGGAGCGGCCGGCGACGGCGGGGCCGTCCCGCCGCGCCCGGCCGGATGAGCGGCGGCGACCGCCGCCCGGCCGGAGGCGGAACCAGCACATCCACCCTCAGCAGAACGTGATCCGGAGGACCATCACCATGGCCATCACCGAAGACCTGCGCAGGACCTTCAGCGACCCCACCCCCCTCTACTTCGCCGCGGGCACCGCCGACCTGGCGTTCCAGCAGGCCAAGAAGGTGCCGGTGCTGGTGGAGCAGTGGCGCGCCGAGGCCCCGTCCCGCATCGAGGCCGTCCGCAACACCGACCCGAAGGCCGTGCAGGAGCGCGCCGCCGCCCGGGTCAGGGAGACGCAGGGGACCCTCCAGACCAAGGTCAACGAGTTCATCGGCTCCCTCGACACCGACTTCAAGAAGCTCGGCGAGACCGCCCAGGACCTCGCCCTGCGCGGTGTCGGCGTCGCCGCCGAGTATGCCGTGAAGGCGCGCGAGACCTACGAGAAGGTCGCGGACCACGGCGAGCAGGCCGTCCGCACCTGGCGCGGCCGGGCCGCCGACGACATCGAGGACGCCGCCGGGGAGGTGGAGGGCCTGGCCGTCGCGGTCGAGCCCGAGTCCCGCCCGGCCGCCGCCGAGGCCGGGGAGCCCACCGCCGCGCCCGCCGCGGAGGGCGGCGAGCCCGCGGCCGGGCCCGCCGCGAAGCGGACCCCGGCCGCCCGCAAGGCCCCGGCGCGGAAGAACAACACCGCCGCCAAGAAGACGCCGCCGTCCGCCGAGTGACGCCGTCGCCGCCGGAACGACCCGGGCACCCTGGGGATGCCCGGTTCGTTCTCCGGGTACGGTGACCGGGTGGACACGATCCGACTCTGGTGGTGGACGTTGTGCTGATGCAGGGATTCGCGAGCCTGATGTGGCTGCTGAGTACCGCCCTGATCCTTTTCAGCGGCTTCGCGCTGATCGACGCCGCCCTGCGCCGCGAGGACAGCTACCGCGCGGCCGACAAGCAGACCAAGCCGTTCTGGCTGATCGTCCTCGGGATCGCCTTCGTGGTGGACCTGATCTTCCCGATCCTCGCGTTCCTGCCGATCATCGGCCTCATCGCGACGATCGTGTACATGGTCGACGTGCGGCCCGCGCTGCGCGGTCTGTCCGGCGGCGGCCGTCCGCGGCGCGGTTCCAGCAGCGACGGCCCCTACGGTCCCTGGAACGGGGGCCGCTGACCCGGGCCCGGTCCCACGGGACGGGACGGCCGGGCGCCGCGGCCTTCCCGGCCTCCGGGCGGGGGCTCTCCGCCCGCCGGGCGGGACCCGCCCCGGGCGGGGGTGACGGGGCCGCGCCGCCGGTTCAGGCCGTGCGGTCCAGCAGGACGACGGCCACGTCGTCGGCGAGTTCGCCGCCGTTGAGCGCGCGCACCTCGTTGACGGTCTCGCGCAGCAGCTCCTCGCCGCGCAGCCCCTCGGAGAGGCGCCGGCGCACCAGCTCCACCATGCCGTCCTCGCCCAGCCGCTCGCGGCCCTCGCCGGTGTACCCCTCGATCAGCCCGTCGGTGTAGAGCATCAGGCTCCACTCGGCGCCCAGCTCCACCTGCGTCCGCGGCCAGCGGGCGTTCGGCAGCAGGCCGAGTGCCGGGCCGTTGCTGTCGTACGGCAGCAGCCGGGCGGGCCGCCCCGGCGCCGTGACCAGCGGGGCCGGGTGTCCGGCGAGGCACACCCCGGCGCGGCGGCCGTCCGGCGCGATGTCGACCGTGCACAGGGTCGCGAAGATCTCGTCGTCGGAGCGCTCGTGCTCCAGCACCTCCTGGAGAGTGCCCAGCAGCCGGTCGCCGCAGAGCCCCGCCAGGGTCAGCGCCCGCCAGGCGATGCGCAGTTCCACGCCGAGCGCCGCCTCGTCCGGGCCGTGTCCGCAGACGTCACCGATCATGGCGTGCACGGTGCCGTCCGGGGTGCGGACCACGTCGTAGAAGTCGCCGCCGAGCAGGGCGCGGGAGCGGCCGGGGCGGTAGCGGGCGGCGAAGCGCAGCGAGGCGCCGTCCAGCAGGGGCGTCGGCAGCAGGCCGCGCTCCAGGCGGGCGTTCTCCTGCGCGTGCAGCCGGCCCTCGGCCAGACGCCGCTCGGCCGAGTCGGAGCGCTTGCGCTCGACGGCGTAGCGGATCGCGCGGCTCAGCAGCCGGCCGTCCAGTTCGTCGCGGAGCAGGTAGTCCTGCGCGCCGACGGCCACGGCCTCCGCGCCGCGCTCGGCGTCGCCCGCGGAGGTGAGGGCCAGCACGGCGTGCCGGGGTGCCAGCGCCAGCACGTGCCGGAGCACGGCCAGCTCGTCGTCGCCGTCCGCGCGGCCGGGGGCGGGCAGGGCCAGGTCGAGCAGGATGCAGTGGACGTCGTCGGTCAGCAGCCGCTCGGCCTCGGTGAGGTTGCGGGCGGTGCGGACGCGGACCGGCCCGCCGGAGCGGTCCAGCAGGTCCGGCACGATCGGGAAGCCGCCGGGATCGTCCTCGATGAGCAGCAGTGTCAGCGGGGCGGGCACGGCGGGCGCGGCCTCCGCCGCGGCCTCGGGGCACGTGTCGTCGCCGCCCTCGGCGTGGACGCCGGTGCGGGTGCCGGTGAGGACGTCGGCGCGGGCGCCGTCCCCGGGCCGTGCGGTCGTCGTCTCGTGGTTCTCCATGGCGCTCTCGTCCGGCGCGCCGTCCGGCGGGGTGCGCGCCTGCCGGCGGCCACCGCCCGGGGAGACGGGCCGCGCCTGACCACTCTCCGCGGCCGGTGTCGTTCTCGGCCCCGGTACGGGTACGGGCATGCTGTTCGGTTCCTTCCCTCCCCCCGAGGGCACGGCGGGGCGAGGGACCTCGACCCACCGACGGGGACCATAGCGGGTGTCGGCGCCGGGGTGGAATGGTCCGCGGCACGCGGGGCGGGCTCCGGTGCCTGTCATATGCAGCGTTCTGGGGCGGAGTTGGACCGGTTCCGGGGCCTTTGCGAATGACGAACGTCACGCGGGTGCCGCGCGGGACGTGGAACGGGTCACGCGGCAGGCGTGTGGGGAGGGTCACGCGGGGGCGCGGGGGCGCGGGGGTACGGGGGTACGGGGACGGAGGGTACGGGGGCGCGCGGCCCCGCGTTCGTGGGGGCACCGCCCCGGCAGGGGCACGCCGCCCCGCTGCCGCCATCCCGTAGGGGACCCCGTCCGCACGGGGTGCCGCCATCCCGGAGAAGCGCTCGGCCCTGTACGGGAACCCCGTCCACGGAGGGCACCGTCATCCCGGAGCCGCATCCGCTCCCGTCGGGGAGCCCGACCGCAGAGGGCACCGTCGGCCCGGAGGAGCACCCCCAGGGACATCTCCGTCCGGTAGCGCCCATCCAGTAGGGGCACCTGCCACCCGGCGGCACCCCGCCCCGTGGGGGCACCCCCGGCCGTTCCCGCCCCGGAGGGGCTACGCGTCCGGGCGGACCACGCCGAGGATCGGCATCGAGCCCGCCCCCGCGATCGTCACCGTGCGTCCGGGGCGCGGGGAGTGCACCATCCTGCCGTCCCCGATGTACATCCCGATGTGGCTGGCGTCGTTGAAGTAGACGATCAGGTCGCCGGGCCGCATGTCCGCGACCTCGACCCGCTCCAGCCGCCTCCACTGCTCCTGCGAGGTGCGCGGGATCGCCCGCCCGGCGGCCAGCCAGGCCTGGGAGGTCAGCCCCGAGCAGTCGTATGACGCCGGACCCGCCGCGCCCCACCTGTAGGGCTTGCCGATCTGCGCGGTGGCGTACTCCACCGCCTTCTCCCCGCGTTCGGTCGCCGCGCCGCCGGTCTCCTTGAGGGCGCCGGAGCCGAGCCAGGCGTTCTGGGCGCGCTCGGCGGCCAGCCGCTCCAGCCGGGCCAGGCGCACCTTCTCCTCCTTCTCCAGCCGGGACTCCAGCTCCTCGGCCGCCGCGATCCGCTTCTCGACCTTCTTGCGGGCGGTGGCCTTGGCCCTGCGGTTCGACTCCAGCCGGGTGAGGTGGCCCGAGGCGTCCGCCTGGTACGTCTCCAGGTCCTCCTGGGCGCGGGCCAGGTCGCCGAGCAGGCCCTTGGTGGCGCGCTCGCCCTGGATGACGCGGCCGGTGCCGTCGAGGAAGTCGTCGGGGTCGCCGTTCAGGATCAGCTTGGCCTCGTCGGGCATCCCGCCGGTGCGGTACTGGGCGCGGGCGGCGGCCCCGGCGCGGTCCCGGAGCGCGGCCAGCCGCTCGCGGCCCGCGTCGATCCTGACGGTCAGCTCGTCGAGCTGGGCGGACTGCTCCCGCGCCTTCTCGTCGGCGGCGTTGTACTCCTCGGTGGCGACGGCCGCCGCGCGGTACAGCTTCTCCAACTGCTTGCGCACGGCTTCGAGATCCCTGTCCGGCGCGGCCGGGGGCGTCGCGGCGGCCGACGGGGCGGCGGGCGGCGGGGCGGGGGCCGCGAGGGCCGCGCCGGGCACCGCCAGCGCGGTGGTCGCGCAGACGACGGCGAGGGCCGCCGTGACCAGGACACGCTTGCCCGTACCCATGCCGTCCCCCACCTGGTTAACCGTCAGTAACATGTGGCCGCCCGGGGATCGTGCCACGTCCGGGCGCAAAGCGACAGAGGCGGAGCCCGTCTCCGCCGGCGGGTGCGTACGCCTCTCCCCGGCACGTCCCCCCGCTGTGGGACGAACGCCGCGCGGAGAACGTTCCCCCAGCGGGATCACTGGCGTGGGGCCAGGGCCTCCCAGCGCACCGTCACCTCGCCCTGCCGCCAGCGCGCCGGACCGTCCGTCACCGGCCAGTCGGCGGTCAGGTCCCGCACCGCGCGCAGCCATCGCTGGCGGGCGCCGTAGGAGGCGTAGGGCGCGGCGGCGGCCCAGGCGCGGTCGAAGTCGCGCAGGAAGGCGTGCACCGGCTCGCCCGGGACATTGCGGTGGATCAGCGCCTTCGGCAGCCGTTCGGCGAGGTCGGAGGGGCGGTCGAGGGAGCCGAGCCGGGTGGCGAGGGTCACCGTGCGGGGGCCCTCGGGTCCGAGGGCGACCCAGACGTGGCGGCGTCCGATCTCGTCGCAGGTGCCCTCGACCAGGAGCCCGCCCCGGCTGCCCTCCGCCGCCGGCGCGAGCCGCGCGCACAGCCGCTCCCAGACGGCGGCGACCTCCCCCTCGTCGTACTGCCGCAGCACGTTCGCGGCGCGGATCAGCAGCGGGCGCGGGGAGACGGGGACCTCGAAGCCGCCGTGCCGGAAGACGAGCCCCTCGCGCGTGTACGGCGCGGCGGCGGCCACCCGCGCGGGGTCGATCTCGACGCCCACCACACGGGTGCGCGGCGCGGCCCCGCGCAGCCGGTGCAGCAGTTCGACGGCGGTCCAGGGGGCCGCTCCGTAGCCGAGGTCGACGGCGACGGGCTCGGCGGCGCGGCGCAACTCGGCGCCGTGGACGGCGGTGATCCAGCGGTCCATGCGGCGCAGCCGGTTCGGGTTCGTCGTCCCGCGCGTGACCGTGCCCACGGGGCGGGAGGCGGTGCGGGAGGACATGGGTACGAGGGTATGCGGCGCGGGGACCGGCGGGCACCGGCGG
>NZ_WWGX01000109.1 GCF_009862265.1 Streptomyces sp. SID8352
GACGGCCGCGTCCCGGAGCGTCCCGAGGGGGGAGCCGGGCCGGAGGGAGGGGTCGTTGGTGACCAGTGCGGCGATGTTGACGATGGCGGTGCTGCTCATGATGGCCTCGTGGTTCCTCGGGAGCGGCGTTGCTGACACGTCCGTATGAGAGTTTGTTCCATTCAGACACCAGTCCGGTGGCGTCGCACACCCGATGAATACCGCTGCCGTGGTTGCCCAGGCGTGCAGACTGTTGATTCACCCTTTGAATCTTCATTTGGGTGGAGTCTGAGGTATGGAGCACGGCCAGGTCGACGGGTGTACGACACCACCGGACAGTGGAGGCGTTGACGTGGTGGCCGTGTGCCTCCGGGAAAGGCCGGACTGCCTGGTTCGCTCGGCTAATGGTCGCGGCGGCGATACCGAAGAGCCCGCCCAGGAGGTTCACGGTGGTGAGTTTGGGCAGGTTGAGCCCATTTGATCACGATGCCGGTCGATGCGGACGTGTGGGCCGGACTGCGGAGTCTGGTTCCTCCGAGAAGTAGTCTCAGGACGTATCAGCGAGGATGGTCAGAATTCGGTGCAGAAGTCGGGCTCCGACGCGTGCCGTCCTTCCGTCGATGTCAAATTTCGGATTCAGTTCAGCCACGTCGACAACCGCGAGCTTCCCGCTGGCCGCGACCGCGACGCAAACCCTTTCGATGACATTTAGGGGAACGCCGAACGCGGCGGGGGCACTGACTCCTGGGGCCACGGCTGCCGAGAGCACATCCAGGTCGATCGTCAGATAGGAGACATCGCAGCTGTCCAGGTAAGCGGCCACGAACTCGTCGACCGTGTCCCCGGAATCCCCCTGGCAGGCTGTGTCAGGCAGGTGGCGGACGCCGAGGCTGTCAGCGGTGTCGAACAGGGTCTGGGTGTTGCTGGGTTGACTGATCCCCAACACCCAGTAGTTCAGAGCCCGCCCCGCCGCCGCCTCGTTCTGGGCCATCTGCAGAAACGGCGTGCCGGAGCTGGGGCATGGGGCAGTGCGAAGATCGAAGTGCGCGTCCAGGTTGAGCACGCCCAGCCGTGCGCCCTGGGACAGCAACGTGCTGCGTGCGATGCCTTGGTAGCTGCCGTACGCCACCTCGTGCCCACCGCCAAGGACAGCCACTGTGAGGCGCCGGTCAATGAGATCACCGACGAGGGTGCCGAGCCGACGTTGGGCGTCCTCCAGTTTGTCGCCATAAACAGCTACATCTCCAATGTCCAGCGCGCGCATCTGCGCGGGCAGGGCCAGGGAGGACAGAGCGGTCCGCAGTGCAGCGGGGCCAGCCGCGGCGCCCGGACGGCCTTGGTTGCGCCGGACGCCCTCGTCGGAACGGAAGCCGACGAATGCGGCCGTATGCGGGCCGGGCGCCAAGGAGTCGGTGTCCACCGCGTGGTGCCAGCGCTGATGCTCCGGCCCGAGCCCGTCGGTCCGGCCGGACCATCGCACCGGGGAGATGTCTGCGACGACGCTCACGCGTCGTCACCCTCGCGCATCGGCACCCGCACGCCGCGTTCGCCGGCGACGGACTCCGCGATGTCGTAGCCCGCGTCGACGTGCCGGAT
>NZ_WWGX01000011.1 GCF_009862265.1 Streptomyces sp. SID8352
GTGTGGTTGTTGTTGCAGCCGGTGCTCACCGTCGACCACTCGGCGACCTGCTGGTCCTCGGAGCCCTCCGGCTCGCTCAGGGACAGGTTCTGGAGCTTGAGGATCTCGGACATGACGGTTCCCTTCTTCGGTGGAGGTGTGCCGTGCGGTGGTGCGCGGTCGCTCAGGCGACCGGGATCAGGGGCTCGGACCGGAGCAGTCCGGGCAGGGCGGGGTGGTTCCCGGCGGCGGCGTGCAGGGCGTGCAGGACGCCGGCGGTGCCGGTGGCCAGGTCCATCGAGAGGCGGTAGTGCTGGGCGCCGGGGAAGGCCAGGCCGTCCCGGTAGCCGATGGCGTGCCAGCTCAGCAGCCGCAGGTGGCGGCGGAGGGCCTGCCGCGCACCGGGCCGTTCCGGGTGGGCGGCCAGCAGGGCGATGAGTCCGGCGCGGCCGGTGAAGAGGTCGCTGAAGAGGACGAAGGGCGCGCGGGCCGCGGTCAGGGCGCCGTCGAGCAGGTCCCGCAGGGCGTCGTCGTGCCGGTGGCGCAGGTAGTGCCCGGCGGTCAGGGCCAGTCCGGCGCTGCCGTTGGCGAGGTAGGGCAGCATCCGGGTGCCGTCGCGGAGGTTGACGGCGCCCTCCTCGCTGCGGACGCAGCGCTCGGCGTCGGCGCGCAGGGCGCGCAGGGCGAGGTCGAGCAGGGCGGGGTCGCGGACGGCGTCGTAGCGGTGCAGGAAGAAGGCGGCGCTGCCGGTGGGTCCGTGCATCAGCCCGGCGCGGTGCGGGCCGGGGCCCGGGTCGTCCAGCCGCTCGGCGAGCCGGGCGGTGACGGCGTCGAGTTCGTCGCCGAGGTCGGCGCCGTCGCCGGGCCGGTGGAGGTGGTGCAGGGCGATGCCGATGCCGGCCAGTCCGTCGTGGAGGGAGGCGTCGGCGGCGGGAGCGGCGCGCTGGACGAGTTCCAGGGCCTGTCCGGGCCTGCCCAGGCGGTCGAGGACCAGGGCGGCGCCGTGCAGTCCCCCGTAGAGTCCGGGGCGCGGGTCGGCGGCGCGGCGGGCGGCCCGCCAGAGCCATTCGGTGTGCTCCTCGTCCACCGGGTGGCCGGTGGTGTGGAGGGTGTGCAGGACGCCGGCGGCTCCGTGGGCGAGGGTGTAGCCGCCGTCGTGCAGGGCGACGGGGTCGCCGGGGAAGAGCCGGTCGGTGCGCCGGGGGGTGGCGCTGGCGGTCAGGGCGCGGGCCAGCCGGGCGCCGAGGGCGGCGGGCGCGGGGGTGTCGTCCTCCCCGCGCGGCCGGGCCGCCCCGGGTCGTGGCGCCGTCAGCCGGGCCGCCGTCGGCGGCGCCGCGGGGTCGTCGGGGGTGTCGGGGCGGTGCAGTCCGGCGCGGACCTCCTCGCGCCAGCCGGGCGGCAGCGGGTAGAACTCGGCTGCGGCGTCGAGGAGTTCGTCGAGCTTGCCGGGGTCGAGGTCGATCAGCATGGTCAGCGGCAGCAGCAGGGCGAGCCGGATGCTGTGCAGGGCGTAGCGGTCGCGGGCGAAGCCGTCGGGGGCGTGCGGGGCGACGAAGCCGGGGCAGCCCATGCTGGGCGAGGGGTCGATGCCGGGTCGGTGCGCGGTCTCCAGGTCGATGAGGCAGATGCGGCCGTCGGGCCGGACCAGCACGTTGGCGGGGTGCAGGTCCCCGAAGGCCCAGCCGCGTTCGTGCAGGGCGTCGAGGGCGCGGGCGAGCTGGTCGGTGAGGTCCTGGACGCGGGCGCCGTAGGCGGCGAGCGCCTCGGGGGCGGGGTCGGGGCGGACGATGGGGTTGTTGCGGGCCATGAACTGGCGCAGGGTCTCGCCCTCGACGTACTCCTCGGCCAGGTAGTGGTGCTCCCAGGCGGTGAAGCGCTCGATCAGGCGCGGTACCCAGGGCAGTCCGGCCAGGGCGCGCAGGGCGCGTTCCTCCTGGTCGAGTCGGGTGACCGCGTCGGTGCCGGCGCCGTCCAGCCCGGCGAGGGGGCGGGCCTCGCGCAGCACCACCTCGTGGCCCGCCGCGTCGCGGGCCCGGTAGATGCCGCCGCCGTTGGAGAAGTGCAGGGCGGCCTCGACCCGGTAGGGCAGGGGGTCCATGCTCTGCCGGTCGTGGACGCGCAGGGCCTCGCGCAGCACCTCGGGCGGGGTCAGCCAGGCGGGGAGCCGGAAGCAGGGGTCGCGCCGGTCGGGGACGAGGGTGCCGTCGGGCGCCTCGATGGCGAGGGTCCTGCCGCCGTCGGGGTCGGTGCACCAGCGTTCCCGGAATCCGCCGTAACGGACGTAGAGGGGGCCGTCGTTGAAGCGGAGGTCGCCGAGGATGTAGGGGCCGGTGAAGCCGCTGAGCCGGCGGTCCAGGTCGGTGAGGACGATGGTGAGCCGCCGCTCGTCCTCGGGGTAGACGGTGAGCAGCTTGCCGCTGCTGCCGCGGCGGGCGTACTTGCCGTTGTTGAGCAGGTGGATGCGGTGGGTGGGCAGGAACTTGTGGGCGACGCGCTCGGCCAGGCAGTACTCGGTGACGATGTCGACGACGCGTTCGGCGTCCTCGGTGGTCGAGGAGACGTGGATCTTGTAGCCCTGGTCCGGGAGGCGGGGGGCGTCGGGGCCCTCGGGGAGCTGGTGGATCCAGGTCGTCGTCTCCTTCCGGCGGAAGCCGTCCGGCACCGCGCGGTCGGCCGCGGCGAACCGCCGCTGGTCACCGCTGCCGGCGGGGTGGTCGTAGAAGAGCGGGTCCGCCCCGGCGTACACATGATGGTTGCCTCGCACCTTGGTCCACCCCTTCTCGGGTCGCTTCGCGGATGAGCGTTTCCGTGCCGTTCGCCGTCGTGCGGGGCACGGTGTTCGGCCGTTTCCGTCGCCGGCGGTGGCCGCTGTGCCGCGCTGATCGCTTCTGCGCGGTTCCGGTGGAGTTCCGGGAGTTGATTCCCGGCGGAATTCCGGGGGATTTCCGGTGATTCTCCGGAGAGGGTGCCTGCCCGGTCTCCGGGCGGGTCCTTCAGGTGAGGATCCAGGTGGGGTTGGCGCCGCCGCGGCCGAGGACGTCGCCGTCGTCGAGCACGCCGTCGGACTCGGAGAGGAATCCCTGGGAGGCGTTGATACCGCTCATTTTCTTTTCCTTCTTTCCGGTGCGGGAGGGTGGTCGAGGGGGTGGTGCGGGGATGCGGTGGCGCGGGGTCCGGGGGCCGCCGGAGGGGGCCGGCCGGAGGGTGGGGCGGCGGGCTTTCCGCTCAGCCGCCCCAGGTCACGTCGCCCTCCTTGGGGGCGGTGGGCGTCGGGGTGGGGGCCGGGGCCGGCTGCTCGTCCTGGGCCGGTCCGGCCTGGACCCGGCTGTGGGAGACGGGGGCGGGGGAATGGGCGGTGACGACGGCTCCGGCCGCGGCGGTCGAGGCCCCGAGGACAATGAGGGCTCCGGCAGCGATGGAGGCAATTCTGTGAACCGTCATTTCGCATTCCTCTCGTAACTGGAGATCACGATGGAGAACCCATTCCGGTTCCCGCTTTTCCCGCTTTCCCGGCGGCCGTTCTCCGGCTGCCGATGGCTCTACTGTGACGTCTTGTCAGAGGGGAGGGAACGGCTTCCGGGTGGACAGATCCGGCAGTGGCATAAGCCGTCCACCCCCGGTGGGGCCCGGGCCGGAACCGGCCCAGGGGTCCCACGGGGCGTCGATCAGCGCCGCGCCGGAGCCGAGCAGCACCCAGCCGCGCAGCGGGCCGTCCGCCTCCAGGGCGCGGCCGCACAGCCGGACGGCGTTCCCCTCGGCCTCGGCCAGGGTCTCGGCGGTGAAGAACAGCCCGAGCACCCAGTCGTCGCCGGACTCATGGACGCTGACGTGCTCCAGCCGGTCCGCCTCCCGCGCCTGGCGGGTGACGAACTCGGCTGCGCGGGAAGGGATTCGCTGACCGGTGGGGGCCCTCAGCCGGGCGTGCACGAGATACATGAACCCGATCCTCCGCGCGCCCCATACCGCATCACAAGCGGACAAGGCGGGCCGCTTCCGGCCCTGCATAAACCGTCCACCTGTCCGCATGGACACGATCCCTTTACAATCCGTGCACTTTGAGGCGGCCGAGGAGAGGGTCGAACGGTGTTGGACGTACTGGGACTTGATACGGACGCCGAACGCGTCTACCGCGCCATGCTCGGCCATCCCCGGGAGGGCGTGGTCCAGCTGGCCCTGCTGCTGTCCATGTCCGAGGAGCAGGTGCGCTCCGGCCTGGACCGGCTCAGCGAACTGGCCCTGGTCCACCCCTCCGCACAGGAGGGCGTGGGCTTCCGGGCGGTGGGCCCGGAGACCGCCATGGAGGTGCTGCTCGCCCGCCAGCAGGCCGAACTCGCCGCCCAGCAGATGCGGGTGGAGGCGTCACGGGCCGCCGCCGCCCAGCTCATCGCGGAGTGTTCGGCGTTACGGCCCCGCTCCCCCGACGCCGACGCCGAGCAGCTCATCGGCCCCGACGAGATCCGCGAACGCCTCGCCCGGCTGGCCTCCCGCGCCACCGAGGAGATCACCACCTTCGCCCCGGGCGGCGCCCACACCGCGGCCGACCTCGAAGCCAGCCGCGGCCCCAACGCCGAGCTGCTGGAACGGGGCGTGCGGATCCGCACCGTCTACCTGGACAGCGTCCGCAACCACCAGCCGACCCTGGACCACGTCGACTGGCTCAACAACCACGGCGGCCAGGTCCGCACCAGTCCGACCCTGCCCATCCGCATGATCATCGCGGACCGCTGCAACGCGGTCCTGCCCATCGACACCAGCGACGCGCGGGCCGGAGCGGTCGTGCTCAGCGGCGCGGGCACGGTGGCCGCGCTCTGCGCCCTGTTCGAGAGCGTGTGGCAGACCGCCACCCCCCTGGGCCACACCCCGCGGGCCGATCCCAACGGCCTGCCGCCCCAGGAGTCCGCCACCCTGCACCTGCTCGCCCAGGGCTACACCGACGAGGCCATCGCCAAGCGCCTGGGCGTCTCCCCGCGCACCGCCCGCCGGGTCGCCGCCGATCTGATGGAGCGCCTCAGCGCCCGCTCCCGGTTCCAGGCGGGCGTCAACGCGGCCCATCACGGCTGGCTCCCGAAGCCCTGAGCCCCCGTCCCGCGCCGGGCACCCGGCGCACCGCCCCGCCCGCCACCCGCCCCCGGCGGCCCGCGCCCCCCTCCCAGGGCCGGGAAGCCCCGCACCCGGGCACCGCGGGTCCCCCGCGCCCGGCCCCGTGCTCCGTGCCCGGCACCCCCGGGGCACACCCGCCCGCCCCGCGCGGCCGCACCGGGCGCTCCCCGCGCCGCCGCGCCCCCGCACCCGGCACTCCCGCGCCGGGAACCGTCCCGCCACCCGGAAAGCACGACGAGCGGGCGGCACCCCCGCACAGGGGTGCCGCCCGCTTCGTGTGATCCGGAGCCGCCGCCGATCGGTTGGTGGTCGGGTGACAGACGACGGCTCCGGAGCCGTGGACCGCAGGGGCCCGGGGGCTCTCCCCCCGGACCGCCTAGCGGTGGTCGCTGCCGGCCGCGGTGACCGCGGCGCGGCCCGCCTCCAGCCGGGCGACCGGGATGCGGAACGGCGAGCAGGAGACGTAGTCCAGCCCCACCCGGTGGAAGAAGTGGACGGACTCCGGGTCACCGCCGTGCTCACCGCAGACGCCGAGCTTCAGGTCGGGCCGGGTGGCCCGGCCCGCCTTCGCGGCGGCGGCGACCAGGGAGCCGACGCCGTCCACGTCGATCGTCTCGAAGGGGCTGACGCCGAAGATGCCCTTCTCCAGGTAGGCGGTGAAGAAGCTGGCCTCCACGTCGTCCCGGCTGAAGCCCCAGACCGTCTGGGTCAGGTCGTTGGTGCCGAAGGAGAAGAACTCCGCGGCCTCCGCGATCTGGGCGGCGGTCAGCGCGGCGCGCGGCAGCTCGATCATGGTGCCGATGGACAGGTGCAGCGAGGTGCCCGCGGCCTTCTCGACCTCCGCGATGACCTGGTCGGCCTCGTCGCGGACGAGTTCCAGCTCCTGGACGGTGCCCACCAGCGGGATCATGATCTCGGCGCGCGGGTCGCCCTTGGCCGCCCGGCGCTCGGCGGCGGCCTCCGCGATGGCCCGCACCTGCATGGTGAACAGGCCGGGGATGACCAGGCCGAGCCGGACGCCGCGCAGACCCAGCATCGGGTTCTGCTCGTGCAGCCGGTGCACGGCCTGGAGCAGCCGGAGCAGGTTCTCGTGCGGCTCCTGGCGGGCCTCGGCGAGGGCCACCCGGACCGACAGCTCGGTGATGTCGGGCAGGAACTCGTGCAGCGGCGGGTCGAGCAGGCGGACGGTGACGGGCAGGCCGTCCATCGCCTCGAACAGCTCGACGAAGTCCCGCCGCTGGAGCGGCAGCAGCGCCTTGAGGGACTCCTCGCGCTCGGCGTCGGTGTCGGCCAGGATCAGCCGCTCGACCAGCTCGCGCCGGTCGCCGAGGAACATGTGCTCGGTGCGGCACAGGCCGATGCCCTGGGCGCCGAAGCGGCGGGCGCGCAGCGCGTCCTCGGCGTTGTCGGCGTTGGCGCGCACCCGCAGCCGGCGCTTGCGGTCGGCGAAGGCCATCATCCGGTGCACGGCCTCGACCAGCTCGTCGGCGTCGTCGGCGCCCGGGTGCATGCGGCCCTCGAAGTACTCGACCACGGGCGACGGGACGACCGGCACCTCACCGAGGTAGACCTTGCCGGAGGAGCCGTCGATGGAGACCACGTCGCCCTCCTCCACGACGTGCCCGCCGGGCACGGTCATGCGGCGGCGCTTGGTGTCGACCTCCAGCTCCTCGGCGCCGCAGACACAGGTCTTGCCCATGCCGCGGGCCACCACGGCCGCGTGGGAGGTCTTGCCGCCGCGCGAGGTCAGGATGCCCTCGGCGGCGATCATGCCGTCCAGGTCGTCGGGGTTGGTCTCGCGGCGGATCAGGATGACCTTCTCGCCGGAGCGGGACCACTTGACGGCGGTGTAGGAGTCGAAGACGGCCTTGCCGACGGCGGCGCCGGGCGAGGCGGCGATGCCCCGGCCGACCTGCTCGACCTTGGCCTTCTCGTCGAAGCGGGGGAACATCAGCTGGGCGAGCTGGGCGCCGTTGACCCGGGTGAGGGCCTCGGCCTCGTCGATGAGCCCCTGGTCCACGAGCTGGGTGGCGATCCGGAAGGCGGCGCCCGCGGTGCGCTTGCCGACACGGGTCTGGAGCATCCACAGCCGGCCGCGCTCGATGGTGAACTCGATGTCGCAGAGGTCCAGGTAGTGGTTCTCCAGCGCCTCCATGATCTGGAGGAGCCGGTCGTAGGACTGCTTGTCGATCCGCTCCAGCTCCGCGAGCGGCACGGTGTTGCGGATGCCCGCGACGACGTCCTCGCCCTGGGCGTTCTGCAGGTAGTCGCCGTAGACGCCCTGCTGGCCGGAGGCGGGGTCGCGGGTGAAGGCGACGCCGGTGCCGGAGTCGGGGCCGAGGTTGCCGAAGACCATGGAGCAGACGTTGACGGCGGTGCCGAGGTCGTGCGGGATGCGCTCCTGGCGGCGGTAGAGCTTGGCGCGATCGCCGTTCCACGAGTCGAAGACCGCCTTGATGGCGAGGTCCATCTGCTCGCGCGGGTCCTGCGGGAAGTCCCGGCCAGCCTCCTTCTTGACGATCTTCTTGAAGGTGGCGACCAGCTTCTTCAGGTCCGCGGCCTCCAGCTCGGTGTCGACCGTGACCTTCTTGGCGGCCTTGGCCTTCTCCAGCGCCTCCTCGAAGAGGTCGCCGTCGACGCCGAGGACGGTCCGGCCGAACATCTGGATCAGGCGGCGGTAGGAGTCCCACGCGAAGCGCTCGTCCCCGGCCTGCTGCGCGAGGCCCACCACGGACTCGTCGGAGAGGCCGATGTTGAGGACGGTGTCCATCATGCCGGGCATCGAGAACTTGGCCCCGGAGCGCACCGAGACGAGGAGCGGGTCGTCGGCCTGGCCGAGCCGCTTGCCCATGCGGGCCTCCAGCGCGTCGAGGTGCGCACTCACCTCGTCACGCAGTGCCGCCGGCTCCTCGCCGCTGTCGAGGTAGACCTTGCAGGCCTCGGTGGTGATCGTGAACCCGGGGGGTACCGGCAGGCCCAGATTGGTCATCTCGGCGAGGTTGGCTCCCTTGCCACCGAGAAGATCCTTCAAGTCCTTGTTGCCCTCGGTGAAGTCGTAGACGAACTTCGCTGCACGGGGTGCGGTGTTTTCCGACACGGTCTCGACTCCTCGAAGACGCGGTGGCTGCCCTGACGTCGAGGAATGTACCCAGATCACGGGCTCATGGGTACGTCCACTTGCGCGCCATCCGCCCGTAACCACTCGTCCGCCGGTGGACCGGAAGTCAAGGCTTGGCAAGCGATCCGGCCCGCATGTTTTCACTTCTTGAACGAACACGGGGTCCGACACCCCGAACATGTCGCTCACATGAGCACCATCGAAAACATCTGAGTTCGATCGATGAACGATCATCACCTGGCACTCAGTGCCACACCTTGGAGAAGTGGACCCGGTCATGATCCGCTCATCTGAGCATGGCCCCTATCAGAGGTGGCGAGAATCACGCTGTCACAGGCCGCCGGATACCACCATGCGGACGCGTCCGGACAGGGCACGCGGGGGCGGCGGAGCCACCGGGCGGGGAGGAGGCCCGCCGAGGGCATGAAGAAGGCCCACCGAGGCGGATCGGTGGGCCCGGGAAACGGACGGCCCGCCTCCTCCTCTGCCCCGGCGGGCGTCCCCTCCGCCGCGGTCGGCATCTCCCCCCGCCGTGGCGGGCGCCCGGGGGCGGTGGCCGGGGTCCGGCCGCGCGCCCGGGGCTGCCGGAATCCAGCCGGGGCCCGGAGGAACCCGGCGGAACCGGTCCGGGCCCCGGAAGGACCGGGTGGACCGGGCCGGGGAGGGCGGCCCCGGGCGGGGCGGACCGAGCCGGGGCGAGGAGGCGTGGGGAGGCGAGGCGGGGGGTGAGGAGGCGTGGGGGGCGAGGCAGGGAGGGGCGGGCCGGGGAGGAGAGGCGCCGGGGCACCCCGGACGGGGCGCGGCCCGGCGGTCCCGTCAGCCGCCGGAGGTGTCCAGTTCGGCGTCCTCGCCGACGCCCGTGCAGTCGTACGGGTCCCCCAGCCAGCCCTCGGGCAGCACGACCCGGTTGTTGCCGGAGGTCCGGCCGCGCGGCCCGTCGGCCCCGGCGGGCCAGGGCTGGCCGAGATCCAGCTCGTCCAGCCCGGCGCGCAGCTCGGCCAGCGAGGAGGTGACGGCGAGCCGCCTGCGCATCTCGGAGCCGACGGCGAAGCCCTTCAGGTACCAGGCGACGTGCTTGCGGAAGTCGATGACACCCCGCGCCTCGTCCCCGAGCCACTCCCCCAGCAGGGCGGCGTGCCGGACCATCACCTCGGCGACCTGGCGCAGACCGGGCCGCACCGCGCCCTCGGGGCGCCCCTCGAAGGCGGCGACCAGATCCGCGAACAGCCACGGCCGGCCCAGGCAGCCGCGCCCGACCACGACGCCGTCGCAGCCGGTCTCGCGGACCATCCGCAGCGCGTCCTCGGCGCACCAGATGTCGCCGTTGCCGAGCACCGGGATCTCCGGGACGTGCTCCTTGAGCCGGGCGACGGCCTCCCAGTCGGCGGTGCCGCCGTAGTGCTGGGCGGTGGTGCGCCCGTGCAGGGCGACGGCGGCGACGCCCTCCTCGACGGCGATCCGGCCGGCGTCCAGATAGGTCAGGTGGTCGTCGTCGATGCCCTTGCGCATCTTCATCGTGACCGGGAGGTCACCGGCGCCGGTGACCGCCTCGCGGACGATGGCCCGCAGCAGGTTCCGCTTGTACGGGAGGGCGGAGCCGCCGCCCTTGCGGGTGACCTTGGGCACCGGGCAGCCGAAGTTGAGGTCGATGTGGTCGGCCAGGCCCTCGTCCGCGATCATGCGGACGGCCTTGCCGACGGTGGCCGGGTCGACGCCGTAGAGCTGGATCGAGCGGGGGCTCTCGCTCGGGTCGAAGCGGATGAGCTGCATCGTCTTCTCGTTGCGCTCGACCAGCGCCCGGGTCGTGATCATCTCGCTCACGAACAGGCCCTTGCCGCCGCTGAACTCCCGGCACAGGGTGCGGAACGGCGCGTTGGTGATCCCCGCCATCGGCGCCAGCACCACGGGCGGCGCGACGGGGAGCGGACCCACCCGGAGCGGCGGTGTCGTGGTGGTGGCGGACGGCATGGTGGACGTGGGCATTGCCCCATTGTCCCGCACGGCGGGCGGTGCCCGCGGCACCGGGAGCGCGGCGCGGCGGTGTTCCGGCCACGGGCCCGGGGCCGGGGCGGCGCCCCGCGGACGCCTCATCCCGCGGCACCATTTCCCCGGTCGTTAGTTAGCCGCACTATCGAAACATGCGTACGATGCACACGTGACCGACCCGCTCGGCCCTCGACGACGGACATTCGTCCTGGCCATCTGCTGCATGAGCCTGCTGATCGTGAGCATCGACAACACGATCCTGAACGTCGCCCTGCCCTCCCTCCAGCGCGACCTGGACGCGAGCACGTCCGGGCTCCAGTGGACCATCGACGTCTACACACTGGTCCTGGCCGCGCTGCTGATGCCGGCGGGCTCCGCCGCCGACCGGATCGGCCGCAAGCGGGTCTTCATGACCGGTCTCGTCGTCTTCACGGCCGGTTCGCTGCTGTGCTCGCTGGCGACCGACCTGTCCTCGCTGGTCGTCTTCCGGGGCGTGCAGGCGGTGGGCGGTTCCATGCTCAACCCGGTCGCCATGTCGATCATCACCAACACCTTCACCGATCCGCGCGAGCGGGCCCGTGCCATCGGGCTGTGGGCTTCCGTGGTCGGCCTGTCCATGGCCGCCGGTCCGCTGGTCGGCGGCCTGCTGGTGGACTCGGTGGGCTGGCGGGCGGTGTTCTGGGTCAACGTGCCGGTGGGGCTGGTGGCTCTGCTGCTCACCCTGCTGTTCGTGCCGGAGTCCCGGGCCGCCCACGCCCGCCGCCCCGACCCGGTGGGCCAACTGCTGGTCATCCTGCTGTTCGGCGCCCTCACGTACGCGATCATCGAGGTGCCCTCCGCCGGGTTCCTCGCGGTGCTGCCCTTCGGCGCGCTCGCGCTGGCCGCGCTGCTGGGGCTGCTGGTGTACGAGCCCCGGCGGGCCGAGCCCTTGATCGACCTGCGCTTCTTCCGCTCGGCGCCGTTCAGCGGGGCGACCGCCATCGCCGTGGGCGCGTTCGCCTCACTCGGCGGATTCCTGTTCCTTTCCACGCTGTACCTGCAGAACGTGCGGGGGCTGAGCGCCCTGCACGCGGGCCTGTGGATGCTGCCGATGGCGGTGCCGGTGCTCCTGTGCGCGCCGCTGTCCGGGCGGCTGGTCGGGGCGCGCGGTCCGCGGCCCCCGCTGCTGATCGCGGGCGTCGCGATGACCGTCGGCGCGCTGCTGTTCGCCGCCTTCGGGGCGGAGCGCTCCGACGCCGGGCTCCTCCTCGGCTACGCCCTGTTCGGGATCGGCTTCGGCTTCGTCAACGCGCCCATCACCAACACCGCCGTCTCCGGCATGCCCCGCTCCCAGGCCGGGGTGGCCGCCGCCATCGCCTCCACCAGCCGCCAGCTCGGGCAGACCCTCGGCGTCGCGGTGGTCGGGGCGGTGCTGGCGGCGGGGGTGGGCGCGTCGGCGTACCGCGACGCGTTCGTCACCGCCGCGCGCCCCGGCTGGTGGGTGCTGACCGGCTGCGGTCTGACCGTGCTGGTCCTGGGCGCCCTGACCACGGGCCGCTGGGCACGCCGCACGGCGGACGAGACCGCCGAGCGCCTGGCGTCCCCGGCGGCGCGGGACGCGGCGCAAACCCGCGCCTGAGCCGTGCGGGGCGCCGCGCCGGGCCGCCGTGGCGGCCGACGGGGCGGGCTGCGGGATCAGGCCGCGGGGCGCGGGAGGTGGCGGGCCAGCCGGGGCCAGTAGGCCGTCACCGCCTCCTCGACCCGGGGCAGGGCCCGCTGCCCGGCCAGGGCCAGGGCGATGGCGGCGGCCACCCCCGTCCAGGCGGCCGGGCCGAGCGGGGTGCAGCCGAACAGCCTGCTGACGCCGGGGGTCTGGACCAGGGCGACCAGCACGGCGGCCGACCCCACCGAGGTGAACCGGACCAGGCGGCTGTCCCGGCGGTCGGTGAGGGTCTGGGCGAGCTGGGTGCCGACCACCGCGCACAGGGCCATGGTCGTGGAGCGGCGGGCGGTGCCCGGGGTGAAGCGGCCGAGGAGCCAGGCGGCGGTGGCCCCGAGGGCGGTGGTCATGGCCCGGTGCCGGATCTGCCGGAGCAGGGGCGCGCCCAGCACCGCGGTCCCCAGCGGGGCGCCCGCGGCGGCGTCCTCCCGCTCGGGGTCGCCGGTGGGCGTGACGGCCACCGCCATCGCGGGGAACAGGTCGGTGAACAGGTTGACCAGGAGCATCTGCCGGGTGGACAGCGGGGCGGCGCCGCCGAGGACGGTGCCGAGGATGCCGAAGCCGACCTCGCCCGCGTTGCCGCCGATCAGGATGGCGATGGCGTCCGCGACGCTGTGCCAGAGGGCGCGGCCCTCGCGCACCGCCTCCACCAGGACCAGCAGGTCGTCGCCGGTGACGACGAGGTCGGCGGCGTTGCGGGCGGCGGCCGAGCCGCGGGCGGTGATGCCGACGCCGATGTCGGCGGCGCGGATCGCGGCGGCGTCGTTGGCGCCGTCGCCGACCATGCCGACGACCCGGCCCGCGTCCCGCAGCGACTCGACGACCTGGAGCTTCTGCTCGGGCGCCACCCGGGCGACGACATCGGCGTCGCGCAGCATCCGGGAGCGGGCCGGGCGGTCGGCGGCGGCCAGTTCGTCGCCGGTGACGACGACGGCGTCCTCGGGCCAGCCCAGTCCGGCGGCGATGGCGCGGGCGGTCTGCGGATGGTCGCCGGTGAGCACCACGGGCCGCACGCCCGCCTCGCGCAGCCCGCGCACCAGCGCCGGGGAGGTCTCCCGGGCCACGTCGGACAGGGCCAGCAGGCCGGTGAACTCCAGCCCGGACAGGGGGCGTTCGAGCACCTCACCGGGCCGTTCGCCGGCGGCGAGGGGGCGCCGGGCGACCGCGATGATGCGCAGTCCGCCCCGGGCCAGCTCGTGCGCCGCCCCGGTGGCGCCGTCGGGCGGCGCGGCGCAGGCGGGCAGCACCGTCTCGGGGGCGCCCTTGACCACCAGGACCGGTGCCCCGCCGCCGTCCCGGCCGACGGCGGCGGCATAGCCCCGGGAGGTCTCGAAGGGCAGCCCCTCCTCCTGCGTCCAGTCCGGGTCGTCCCCGGCGGCGGTGAGGACGGCCTCGTCGGTGGAGTGGACGGGGCGCTCGCCGTCGCCGTCGAGCCGGGGGCAGGCGCGGGCGGCGACCCGCACCGTCCCGGCGGCAACGGGGTCACCGGCGGGGCGGACGGTGCCGTCGGGCCCGGCGACGCGGGTCAGCCGCAGCCTGTTCTCGGTGAGGGTGCCGGTCTTGTCGAAGCAGATGGTGTCCATCCGGCCCAGCGCCTCCAGGGTGCGCGGGGCGCGGACGAGGACGCCCCGGCGGCTGAGCCTGCGGGCCGCCGCCAGCTGCGCCACGGTCGCCACCAGCGGCAGCCCCTCGGGCACGGCGGCCACGGCCACGGAGACCCCGCCGGCCACGGCCTGCCGGAGCGGCGTGCCGCGCAGCAGCGACAGCCCGGTCACGGCGGCACCCCCGGCCAGCGTCAGCGGCAGTGCCTTGCGGGTGAGTTCCTGGAGCCGGGCCTGCACGCCCGCCGCGGCCGGGGTGCGTGCGGCCAGGGCGACCGCGCGGGCGGCCTCGGTGTGCTCCCCGGTGCCGACGACAACGGCGCGGGCACGTCCGGCCACCACCGTGGTGCCCTCGAAGACCATGCAGTGCCGCTCCGCCATGGGCGCCTTCGGCGCCGGGTCGACGCACTTGTCCACCGGGAGGGACTCGCCGGTCAGCGCGGACTCGTCGACCTCCAGACCGTCCTCCCAGAGCAGCCGGGCGTCGGCGGGGACCACGTCGTCGGCCTGCAGCTCGATCACCTGGCCGGGGCGCAACTGGCCGGCGTCCACGATGCGGGTGCCGGAGGTGCCCGGGGCGGCGGGGGTGCCGGTGCCGGGTTCGCCGGAGGCGGGGGCCGGGGCGCCGGTACCGGAACCAGTGCCCGTGCCCGTGCCCGTGCCGGTGCCGGTGCCAGTGCCCGTGCCGGTGCCAGTGCCGGTGCCGGTGCCGGTGCCAGTGCCCGTGCCGGTGCGGGCGGTGGCGCGGTCGGGGCCGCGGGTCACGGCGGCCTCCGGGTGCCGTCCGGACGAGGGGCCGGGCGGCGGACCCTGCGCCGGGCCGGACGGGGGGCGGGGTCCCGGACCGGTCGCCGGGCCGGACGCCGGACCACCGGACGGGCCGCCGGACGGGGGGCCGTGCCGCCCGTCGGACCTTCCGGTGTCCGGTCCGGACACGGGGACCGGCCCGGACACCGGCTCCGGCTCCGTCGTCAGGCGGGCCTTCTGCTGCTGCCCCGCCAGCAGTCCGGACAGCGCGCGTTCGGCGCGCAGCCGCTGGAAGCCGCCGACCAGGGCGTTGAGATCGAGGGCGCCGATGACCAGGGCCGCGTCGACGACCGAGCCGAGGATGGCGGAGGCCGCCGAGCCGACGGCCAGGACGGGGGTGAGCGGATCGTCCAGCTCCCCCCGCACCGCCTCCGCGAGCTGCCAGCTCCAGAGCAGCGGCTCCAGCGCCCTGATCCGCCCCGCCCGTCCGGCCAGCGCCCGCGCGCGGGCCAGGGCCGCCTCGACAGCGGTGGGCACCGGCTCGCCCTCCCGGGCCAGCCGCTCCCGTACGGCACCGGGCTCCAGCGCGTGCCAGGCCACCCGGGGCCGGGGGCGCGGCCCGCGGGCCACGGCCACGCCGAGGGCGGCGCGCGTCCCGGAGTACAGGGCCGCCGCGGCGCTCACGTCGACGGGCGCGTGCCGCAGTCTGAGCAGCGCCGAGGGACCGCGCCCGCTGCGCGCCCGGCCGACCGCCACCAGCAGCCCGGACAGCGCGGCGCCGGACCGGGCGAGCGTCTGGGAACGGCGCCCGACCGCCCGCGCCGCCGGCACCGCGCGCAGCAGCCGCCACACGTCCGCCGGGCCGCCGGGTGCCAGCACGTCCGCACCCCAGGCCACCGGGCAGTCCCCGTCGGCCAGCGCGACGGCCACGTCGGCGGCGTGCAGCCCGGCCATCACGTCCGGTCCGTCGCCGGGCGCGGGCCGGACGACGGCGACGACGCCGCCCTCCTTCCGCAGCTCGGCCACCACGTCCGGCAGGGGCCGCCCGGCGCGGACGACCTGGTCGGCGAGGCCGGTGAAGTCGGCCAGCGCCGGGTCCTCCACCATCACCACCCGCAGTCCGGCGCGCCGCGCCGCGTCCAGGACGTCCTCCGTCCACGGGTCCGCCCCGGCCCCGGGGGTGCGCAGCGCGCTCGGGTGCAGGACGACGGTGCGGGCCGTCTCCAGCTGCCGCAGCCGCTCGGGGTCGCGCACCAGGACACCGGTGCGGGACAGGGCCGCGCACAGCACGGCGTTGAAGGCGGCGGGTCCGTACCGCGCCGCCTTGGGCGATCCGGCGAGCAGCGCCTCGGCCACCTCCGCCACGTCGTGCTTGACCAGCAGGGTCGCGGCGGCACCCGCCACGCTTCCGGCGGAGGCGTGGGCGGCGTACTCCTGGGCGGGCGAGGTGCGCAGCGGGGGGCGGGCCGAGGGGGCCGGGGGCAGGCTGCCCCGGCCGGGCACGCACAGGTCGTCGTGGACCGCCTCGAAGGCGGCCGCGCGGGTCACGGCCTCGGCGAGCTGGCAGACGCGCAGGCCCCCGTCGAGGATCAGCGGGACCGGGCTCTGTCCGGCGCCGTGGACGGCCGCGTTGGCGACGGCGAGCAGCATGTCCGTCCGGTGGTGGCCGATCCGGTCGCGCAGCAGGCCGCGGAAGGCGGGGTTCTCGCGCAGCAGCGTCGTCACGGCGGTCACCAGGCGCGGTGAGGCGGGCAGCCGCAGCCGGGCGGCGGTGACGGCGCAGGCGACGCCGAGGATGTCGGCGCCGAGTGCGGCGGCGGCCACGCGCACCGGGGCCGGGTGGCCGGGGTGGCTGGTCTCCTCCACCCCGGGGTCGAAGCGGATCAGCCCGTGGTGCGCGGCGAGATCGGTGGCGCGGTCCAGGGCGCGGTCGGTCAGGGCGCCCTCGGTGGCGGTCACGACGAGCCGGGCGAGGCCGCGGTCCCAGTAGGCGAGGGCCACGTCGGGGTGCTCGGCCAGCGCCGCGGCGACCCGTCGCGCGGCCCGCTCGACGCGGACGCGCTCGGCGTGGGTGACGGGGGGCCGTCCTCCGGGAAGGACGGGGGGCCGTCCTCCGGGGACGGCGGTTCCCTCCGGGGCCGGGGCGGCGGTCCCCTCCGGGACACCGGTTCCCTCCGGGGCGGCGGTCCCCCGGCGGACGGCGGCGCGCCCGGGGGCGGGGGCCCGCGCCGGGGCGAGGCCCCCTTCCGGAACGGCTGCTCCCGCCCGGGCCCCCTCCGGGGGAGCCGCCCCCGGCTGGACGGCGGCACGGCCGGAGACGGTGGCCCGCGCCGGGGCAACACCCCGTCCCGGAGCGGCTGTTCCCCCACGGGCCCCCTCCGGGGCGCGGGCTCCCCGGCCGACGGCAGCACCACCGGGGGCGAGGGGCCGCGCCGGGGCAACACCCCCTCCCGGGACGGCTGCTCCCTCCCGGGCCCCCTCCGGGGCACGGGCTCCCCGGCCGACGGCAGTGCGCTCCGGGAGGGCGGCCTCCTCCGAGGCGGCAGCCTCTTCCCGGATGTCGACGCCCTCCGGAGGAGTGGCCCCGGGGGCCACGGCGCCCTCCGGGACACCGGTGCCCTCGGGGAGAGCGGCCCCTTCAGCGGCGACGGCCCCCTCCGGGGCGGCAGGCCGCTCGGAGCACACGCCTCCTTCCGGAACGGCGGCCCCTTCCCGGGCGGTGTCCTCCTCCCGGGCCGCGGTCCCCTCGGGGGTCCCGGTCCCGGTGCCGGTCCCGGTGCCGGTCCCGGTCTCGGTCCCGTCCGGGACGGGGCCTGCCGCGCGGTCGGCGTCCCGCTCCCGAGGCGGGGTTCCCTCCGGGGTGCCGGTGTCCTCCGGGGCCAGCGTCAGCGCCAGGTGGGCGCGGGGGCCCGCGCGCCATTCCCGGGCGCCGCCGGGCAGCGCGGCGCGGGTGGCGCGGGCCGCCCGCGCGGCGAACTCGGCGCCGCGCACCCCCGCCCGCGCGCCGCCGGCGACCGCGCCCGCGGCGGCGCCGACGGCGGGCGCGGCGCCGCGGACGAGCAGGCGGGGTCCGGCCAGGACGAACCCGGCGACGGCGTCCTGGGAGCGCGTCAGAAGTCCACCCACCATCGCCGCGGCTCAGCCCGCCTTCCGGGTGCGTCCGCCGCCCGCCGCCGACGACGTGCGGCCGGTGGCGCGACCGGTGGACCGGCTGCCGGAGGCGGTCTTCTTCGCCGGGGTGGCACGGGTGCCGGTGGACCGGGCGGGGGCGGTACGGGCGGCGGTGGCGCGCTTGGCGGCGCCCTTGGCCGGGGTGGTCCGCGAGGCGGTCTTGCGCGCGGTCGTCTTCGGGGCGGTGTTCTTCCGGGCGGTCGTCTTCCGGGCGGCACCCTCGTGCGCGGCGCTCTCCCCCGCGGCGCCCGCGGCGGCGGCCGTTTCGGCAGCCGAAGTCCCCTTACCCGCGCCTCTCTTCGACGCCGCGCCCTTCTCCTCCGCGCTCGGGGGCGCCGTACTCCCGGACGCGGCGTCCGCCGCGCCCGCCGCCCTCGCTCCGGCCGAACGCCTCGTGGCGGCGCGCTTCGTGGCCCGCCCGGTCCCCTTCGCCGCGCGCCCCGCGCCGTCCTCCGCGCCGCCCGTCCGCCGGCCGGCGGCCGCGCCGTCGTCCGCCCCGTCGGCTTCCCGGCCCCGGCGGGACTGGGTCAGCCAGGCCACCGCCGCCCCGGTGACCGCCACCGGCCACTCCACCACCCCGGCGACCCCCAGCACCCCGGCCCCGGTGTACACGACCACCCGGCGGGCGCGCGGGGACACGGCGCCGACCCGGTCCAGCGCCGCCTCGGCGGCCCTGCCGACGGTGCCCGCGCCGGGCACCTTCCCCAGCACCGACGCCGCCGCGTGCCACGGTCGCGGGAGCGTCCGCGCCGACTTCTGCTCAGCCATGACTGTCCGTCCTCGCCCTGTCCGACCGGGGGCACCTGCTGGAGACCCGGAACCTCACTCTCCGCATTGCCCCGGGGTCCCGCACTTCGGAGGGTCGCCCGGTGGCCTCTCCCCGCGTGCGGCGGTGGTGGCCGGGACGGCTCCGCAGGTTCCCGGCGGGGCGGTCCGGAGGCGGTACGGAGGGCCGTCCGCACCCCGAACAGTGGCCGAATCCGCAGGTCGGAGCGGTCGGGCGGGGAACCCGGCGGACGCGGCGGCGCGACCGGCCGGGGTGCGGGGGACCGTCCGGCGGCCGACGGGCCGGACTGCTCCGGTCGGGCGACACGGGGGCCCGGCCCGGCACGGCCGCCCGGACCCCCGGCCCCCGGCGGTGATTCCTGAGACTCTTGACGAATGGTCTGGACCAGAGCATTGTCATGGCTGCGCCATGTCATGCCCGCGCCGCCCCCACCTTCCCCCCACAGGAGGCACCCGCATGTTCCGTCGCAGACTCCGCCTGTTCGCCGCCGCGTTGGCGGCCGCCGTCATCACCCCCCTGGCGATCACCTCCGCGTCCGCAGCCCCCGCCGCCCCCACGGCTCCGGGCTCCGCCGCCGCGGCGGACACCTGCGCGGTGAAGTCGAAGCCCGCCGGGAAGGTCCTCCAGGGCTACTGGGAGAACTGGGACGGCGCCAAGAACGGCGTCCACCCGCCCTTCGGCTGGACCCCGATCAACGACTCCCGCTTCCTGCAGCACGGCTACAACGTGGTCAACGCCGCGTTCCCGGTGATCCTCTCCGACGGCACCGCGCTGTGGGAGGACGGGATGGACCAGAACGTCAAGGTCGCCACCCCCGCCGAGATGTGCGCCGCGAAGGACGCCGGGCAGACCATCCTGCTCTCCATCGGCGGCGCCGCGGCTGGCATCGACCTCAACTCGACCGCCGTGGCGGACCGGTTCGTCGACACCATCGTGCCGATCCTGAAGAAGTACAACTTCGACGGCATCGACATCGACATCGAGACCGGCCTGGTGGCCGGCGGCAGCATCAGCACGCTGTCCTCCTCGCAGTCCAACCTGATCCGCATCATCGACGGCATCCTCGCGAAGATGCCCTCGAACTTCGGCCTCACCATGGCCCCCGAGACCGCCTACGTCACCGGCGGCAGCATCGTGTACGGCTCGATCTGGGGCGCCTACCTGCCCATCGTCAAGAAGTACGCGGACAACGGCCGTCTGTGGTGGCTGAACATGCAGTACTACAACGGCTCCATGTACGGCTGTTCCGGCGACTCCTACTCGGCCGGCACCGTCCAGGGCTTCACCGCGCAGACCGACTGCCTGAACAAGGGCCTGGTCATCCAGGGCACCACCATCAAGGTGCCCTACGACAAGCAGGTCCCCGGCCTGCCCGCCCAGGCCGGCGCCGGCGGCGGCTACATGAGCCCCTCCCTGGTCTCCCAGGCCTACAGCCGCTACGGCTCCAGCCTCAAGGGCCTGATGACCTGGTCGATGAACTGGGACGGCTCGCGGAACTGGACCTTCGGCGACAACGTCAAGGCCCTCCAGGGCCGCTGACCCCGGCCCCGCCACACGCCCCACCCGCGCCCACCGCCGCCCCGCCGGCCGGTGGGCGCGGCTTTCGGCGCGTCCGCCGCCCCCCATGGGCCCCTGGGCATGCCGCCGGGCTGCCGCGAACACCGCCGCGCGCGGCACCGGCCGGCGAGAACCGCACCCCGCCTCCTCACCCGGCACCGCCGGGCCAGGGGCGGTGAGGTCGGCGACGGCCCGGTCGCAGAAGCGGTGGCCCTCGGCTCCGCTCCCTGCGGACAGCTTCCGCCACGCCCTCCCGGGCGACGTTCCGCGCGCAACTTCCCGACTTCCGCGGTGACTTCGGGCGGGCGACAGCAGCCCGAGCACCAACCGCCCGACCCGACTCCGGGGTTCGACCCGTGGGAACCGGCCCGCGATCCGGGCCATCAGCCCTTCCAACCCCTCCTGTCGGCGGCCGGGGTCTACGCTGTGACCTACGGCCACCACCTGATCCTCAGTCTTCGCACACCGATGATCAACGGTGGCCGCGCCCGTCTCCACAGCGCGTCGGGGTCGCGCGGCGCCTGCCTGCCGTCATGCCTCTGGAGGACTCGTGCAACGTGGCGAAGTCTGGTGGGTCCAGTTCGACGAGCGGAGGCTGGTCGTACTGCTGTCGGGTGACGACCCGTCCGGGATCCGGGTGATGCAGGTCGTCGCTCCGGCGGGCTTCGACATCAGCGGTCTGGGCATCGAAGTGACGGTCGGCGCCGGTGAAGGACTGCCGTTCGAAGGCGTGCTGCGGCTCGCGCTCCCGCGTCCGGGCTTCACCCCGTGCACATGGCTGACCACTGTGTCCCGGGACGACCTGATGGAGCGGGCGGCCGTCCTGTCCTCAGTGAAGCTCAGCGAGATCGACGACGCCCTCCGGTTCGCCGGACAGGCGCGGGAGCGGACCCCGGCCACGACCGCGAAGCCCGGCGAGACGGGGGATGCCCTCCGCCCCGATGAAACCGGGTGGACGGAGAAGGAGCCGACGCCCGCGACGGTGTGGGCGTCCCGGACGGGATGACCGGCGCCGGTCACCTGCCGCCTCGGCGCCCCTCACCACCGGGATCACGGTCCCGGGCAACCGCGATCCGTTCCGTACCGCTCCACAACCTCGGCGTCCTCGTGGCGGTTCGGATCCGCCTGGTCCACATCGTTTCCGGGCTCCACGAGGTCATCAGCGGGGAGCGGCAGGACGGGCACCGCGCTCTCCCGCAGAACACGCGTTGCCGAACCCGACTGCCCCACCGGCCGAATCCGGTGCATGAGACTTCCGGGAAGGCCTCGAAACGGCAGCACGGAAAGCGGGCCCCGCTCGGTGTGCGAGCGGGGCCCCAGGGGTTGGTGGTGCGGAGGAGGAGGGTCAGCAGCCGATCAGGCGGGAGGCCAGGTAGCCCTCGATCTGGTCCAGCGACACGCGCTCCTGCTTCATCGAGTCGCGCTCGCGCACCGTCACCGCGTTGTCCTCAAGGGTGTCGAAGTCGACGGTGACGCAGTACGGCGTGCCGATCTCGTCCTGGCGGCGGTAGCGGCGGCCGATGGCACCGGCGTCGTCGAAGTCGATGTTCCAGTGCTGGCGCAGCGCCTGCGCGAGGCCCTTGGCCTTGGGCGACAGGTCCGCGTTGCGGGACAGCGGCAGCACCGCGACCTTCACCGGGGACAGCCGCGGGTCGAGGCGCAGCACGGTGCGCTTCTCCATCTTGCCCTTGGCGTTGGGCGCCTCGTCCTCGATGAAGGCGTCCAGCAGGAAGGCGAGCATCGCGCGCCCGACGCCGGCCGCCGGCTCGATGACGTACGGCGTCCAGCGCTCTCCGGCCTCCTGGTCGTAGTAGGAGAGGTCCTGGCCGGAGGCCTTGGCGTGCGAGGAGAGGTCGTAGTCGGTGCGGTTGGCGACGCCCTCCAGCTCACCCCACTCGCTGCCGCCGAACTGGAAGCGGTACTCGATGTCGGCGGTGCGCTTGGAGTAGTGGGAGAGCTTCTCCGCCGGGTGCTCGTACCAGCGCATGTTCTCCT
The DNA here is from genome assembly GCF_009862265.1 of Streptomyces sp. SID8352. Classification (GTDB taxonomy): domain Bacteria; phylum Actinomycetota; class Actinomycetes; order Streptomycetales; family Streptomycetaceae; genus Streptomyces. The sequence goes on from NZ_WWGX01000011.1 coordinate 21,741, forward strand.
CGCGCAGGCCCAGGCCGGTGTACCAGTTCCAGCGCTGCTCCATCCAGTACTCCTGCCACTTCTCGTCCTCGCCCGGCTTGACGAAGAACTCCATCTCCATCTGCTCGAACTCGCGGGTGCGGAAGATGAAGTTGCCGGGCGTGATCTCGTTGCGGAAGGACTTGCCCATCTGGGCGATGCCGAACGGCGGCTTGCGGCGCGAAGTGGTCTGCACCTGGGAGAAGTTGGTGAAGATGCCCTGCGCGGTCTCGGGCCGCAGGTAGGCGACGGAGCCGGTGTCCTGGGTCGGGCCGAGGTGGGTGGAGAGCAGCCCGGAGAACTGCTTGGGCTCGGTGAACTGGCCCTTGTTGCCGCAGTTGGGGCAGTTGATGTCGGCCAGGCCGTTCTCGGGGGCGCGGCCCTTCTTCTCCTCGTACGCCTCCTCCAGGTGGTCCGCGCGGAACCTCTTGTGGCAGGCGGTGCATTCGGTCAGCGGGTCGGAGAAGGTGGCGACGTGACCGGACGCCACCCACACCTCGGGGGCGAGGATCACGGACGAGTCGATACCCACCACGTCCTCGCGGGAGGTGACCATGTAGCGCCACCACTGGCGCTTGAGGTTCTCCTTGAGCTCGACACCCAGCGGACCGTAGTCCCAGGCGGCACGCTGGCCGCCGTAGATCTCACTACAGGGGAAAACGAAGCCACGGCGCTTGCTCAGGCTGACGATGGTGTCGATCTTGTCGGCGGCCACGGTGCTCTCTTCATTACGACGACGGGCGACGAAGCGAGATTGCTTCCAGCGAATGCCCCAGGTTACCGGCGTGGGACACCCCCCGGCCAAATCGGGGGCCCCGCCGGGGTCCCGGCACACCCCGGCACCGTCGCGGCACCGCTCCGGACCGCCTCCGGGACCGCCTCCGGACCGCTCCGGACCGCCTCCCCGGCCACCCTCCCGAGGGACCCGCCCGGGACGCTTGTTGACAACGGTTTCCAAAATCATTGAAAATGACTGTCATGAACATACGACGACGCCGCATATCCGGCATAGCAGTCGCCGTGGCCGCAGCACTCGGCCTCGGCACCCTCTCCGCCTGCGCCGGCGACGACACCGGGACGGGCGGTACGGACAGGTTCGACGTCGTCGCGTCGTTCTACCCCATGGCCTTCCTCGCGGAGCGCATAGGCGGTGAGCACGTCAACGTCACCAGCCTCACCCAGCCCGGCCAGGAGCCGCACGACCTGGAGGTCAGCGCCAGGCAGCGGGCCCGGCTGGAGGACGCCGACGCCGCGCTCCACATCAAGGGCCTGCAGCCCGCCGTCGACGAGGCGATATCCCAGTCCGGCATCGCCACGAAGATCGACGCCGGCTCCCTGACCACCCTCGTGGACGCCCACCACGACGACGACCACGGTGACGAGGGCCACGGTGACGAGGACCACGACGGCCACGACGGCCACGACGGCCACGACCACGGCGGCACGGACCCCCACCTCTGGCTCGACCCGGTCCGCTACGCCGAGGTCGCCGAGGGCGTCGGCCGGGCCTTCGAGAAGGCCGACCCCGGCCACGCCGCCGACTACCGGAAGAACACCGCCGCCCTGGTGAAGCGGCTCGGCGAGCTGGACACCCGCTTCGAGACCGGCCTGCGGAACACCAGGACCAAGGTCTTCATCACCACCCACGCCGCCTTCGGCTACCTCGCCGAGCGCTACGGACTGACCGAGCGGGCCATCAGCGGGCTCAGCCCCGAGGCCGAGCCCAGCGCCGCCCGCGTCCGCGACCTCCAGCGGACCGCGAAGGCCGAAGGCGTCACCACCGTCTTCCACGAGACGCTGGTCAGCGACCGGACCGCGCGGACCGTCGCCCGGGACGCCGGGCTGCGCACCGACGTCCTCGACCCCATAGAGGGGATCACCGAGCACTCCCGCGGCGACGACTACCTCCAGGTGATGGAGTCCAACCTCACCGCGCTCCAGAAGGCCCTGGGCGCGGCATGACCACACCGCGCGACGACTCCGCCACACATCCCGACGACCGGGGAGCGGTCATGAACGAACCCGTCATCGCCCTGCGCGGCGCCCGCGCCGACCGGGGCTCCCGTCCCGTGCTGCGCGGCGTCGACCTGACCGTGCGGCGCGGCGAGGTCGTCGCCCTGCTCGGCGCCAACGGCTCCGGCAAGTCCACCGCGGTGCGCGCCCTCATCGGCCAACTCCCCCTCACCGACGGCACGGTCGAGCTGTTCGGCACGCCCCTGCGGCGCTTCCGCGACTGGGCCCGCGTCGGCTACGTCCCCCAGCGCACCACCGCCGCGGGCGGCGTCCCGGCGACGGTGAGCGAGGTGGTCTCCTCCGGCCGCCTCTCCCGCACCCGCTTCGGGCTGTTCCGCCGGGCCGACCGCGAGGCCGTCCGCCGGGCCCTGGAGCTGGTCGGCATGGCGGACCGCGCCGGGGACCCGGTGGACGCCCTGTCCGGGGGCCAGCACCAGCGGGTGCTGATCGCCCGCGCCCTCGCCGCCGGACCCGAACTGCTGATCATGGACGAGCCGATGGCGGGCGTCGACCTGGCCAGCCAGGAGGTACTGGCGGCCACGCTGCGCCGGCAGGTCGCCGCGGGCGCCACCGTCCTGCTGGTCCTGCACGAACTGGGCCCCCTGGAGCCGCTGATCGACCGCGCGGTGGTGCTCCGCGACGGCTGCGTCCTGCACGACGGCCCGCCCCCGAAGGCCGTGGGCCAGCACGCGCTGCCGGGCCACGACCACGTGCACCCGCACGCCCCGGAGGGCGCCGAACCCCTCCACACCGGACTGCTGAGCTGACGAGGCCCCCATGGAAATCCTGAACTACGCCTTCATGCAGCGGGCGCTGCTCGCCGCCGTCCTGGTCGGCATCACCGCCCCGGCCGTCGGCATCTACCTGGTCCAGCGCCGCCAGGCCCTGATGGGCGACGGCATCGGCCACGTGGCGATGACCGGGGTCGGCCTCGGCTTCCTGCTCTCCTGGTCCCCGGTGTGGATGGCGGCCCTGGTCTCCGTCCTCGGCGCCGTCCTGATGGAGCTGATCCGCTGGTACGGCCGCACCCGCGGCGACATCGCCCTCGCGATGCTCTTCTACGGCGGCATGGCCGGCGGCGTGATGTTCATCAACCTCGCCCCGACCGGCTCCAACGCCAGCCTCACCTCCTACCTGTTCGGCTCCCTGTCCACGGTGTCCGAGTCCGACGTCACGGCGATCTGCCTGCTGGCCGCCTTCGTGGTGCTGGTCACCGTCGGACTGCGCCGCCAGCTCTTCGCGGTCAGCCAGGACGAGGAGTTCGCCCGGGTCACGGGGCTGCCGGTGCGGGCGCTGAACCTGCTCACGGCGGTCACCGCCGCCATGACGGTGACGGTGGCCATGCGCGTGGTGGGGCTGCTGCTGGTCTCCGCGCTGATGGTGGTGCCGGTGGCCGCCGCGCAGCAGCTCGGCCGCAGCTTCGCGGCCACCTTCGCGGTCGCCGTCGCGATCGGGGTCGCGGTGGCCCTCGGCGGCACCGTCACCTCGTACTACCAGGACGTGCCGCCCGGCGCGACGATCGTGCTGCTGACCATCGGCGCCTTCCTCGTGCTCACCGCGCTGGCCGCGCCGCTGGCCCGGCGGCGCGCGCGGGCCGCCGCCGCGGCCGGGCCCGCCGCCGACCCCGCGGAGTGCGCGATCCCGGCGGGCCGGGCACCCTCGGACGGGGCCGGGGTCCCGGCCGCCGGGGCCCCGGCGCGGACGGCCCCGGGGGGCGACCCGGCCGGCGGGCCCTGACTCCGGCGGGCCCGGCTGGCACAATGGGCCAGCCAAGCCACAGACTGAGGAGGAATCCGGTGACGACCGCTGGACCGCCCGTGAGGGGCCGCGCCACCAGGCAGCGGGCCGCTGTGTCGGCAGCACTCCAGGAGGCCGAGGAGTTCCGCAGCGCCCAAGAGCTGCACGACATGCTCAAGCACAAGGGCGACTCCGTCGGGCTCACCACGGTCTACCGCACCCTGCAGTCCCTCGCCGACGCCGGTGAGGTGGACGTCCTGCGCACCGCCGACGGCGAGGCCGTCTACCGCCGGTGCTCCACCGGCGACCACCACCACCATCTGGTGTGCCGCACCTGCGGCAAGGCCGTCGAGGTGGAGGGGCCGGCGGTGGAGAAGTGGGCCGAGAGCGTGGCCGCCGACCACGGCTACGTCAACGTGGCGCACACCCTGGAGATCTTCGGCACCTGCGCGGACTGCGCGAAGGCCGGCGACTGACGGCAGGCCCGGGACGGCCGGGATACGGAACGGACGACGGGCCGGGGCACCAGGGGTGTCCCGGCCCGTCCGCGCGATCCGGCCCGACCGGGCCGTCCGGCCCGACCGGGCCGTCCGTCCGCGCGGCCCGGCGGGCAGCGGGCGCGCCCTATTCGGTGCGGCCCTCCATCGCGAGCAGCTCCTCGTTGGGGATCGCCCCGCCGAACCGCCGGTCCCGGGAGGCGAACTCCAGGCAGGCCCGCCACAGGTCGCGCCGGTCGAAGTCCGGCCACAGCACGTCCTGGAACACCATCTCGGCGTAGGCGCTCTGCCACAGCAGGTAGTTGGAGGTGCGCTGCTCGCCGCTCGGCCGCAGGAACAGGTCCACGTCCGGCATGTCCGGGTAGTAGAGGTACTTGGCGAGGGTCTTCTCGCTGACCTTCGCCGGGTCGAGCCGCCCGGCCCGCACCTCCTCGGCGATGGCCTTCGCCGCGTCCGCGATCTCCGCCCGGCCGCCGTAGTTCATGCAGAAGTACAGCGTCAGCAGGTCGTTGTCCCGGGTCTGCTCCTGCGCGACCTGGAGCTCCTTGGCGACCGACTTCCACAGCCGCGGCATCCGCCCCACCCAGCGCACCCGCACGCCCAGTTCGTCCAGGGTGTCGCGGGACTTGCGGATGAAGTCGCGGTTGAAGTTCATCAGGAAGCGGACCTCCTCCGGGGAGCGCTTCCAGTTCTCGGTGGAGAAGGCGTACAGGGAGATGTTGCGCACACCGATCTCGATGGCGCCCTGGAGCACGTCCACCACCCGCTCGGCGCCGACCTTGTGCCCCTCGGTCCGGGGCAGCCCGCGCTCCTTGGCCCAGCGGCCGTTCCCGTCCATGACGATCGCCACGTGCTGCGGCACCAGCTCACCGAGGCCCGGGGGCCGCGCGCCGGACGGGTGGGGTTCGGGTGCCCGGTACTCGCGGCGCTGCCGCCCCAGAATCCCGCGTACGGACATGTGTCTCTCGTCTCCTCGGTGTCTTCCCGGTCTACTTCTCGACGTAGCGCAGCGAGCGCAGACCGCGTTCCAGGTGCCAGTGCAGATACGCGGACACCAGTCCGCTCCCCTCCCGCACGTACCGCGGCTCGCACGCGTCGGCCGTCGCCCAGTCCCCCGTGAGCAGCGCCCCGAGCAGGATCAGGGCCTGCGGCGAGGGTACGACGCTGCCGGGCACCCGGCAGTCGGCGCACACGGAGCCGCCGGAGCCGACCGAGAAGAACCGGTTGGGGCCGGGCAGTCCGCACCGGGCGCAGTCCCCGAAGGTCGGCGCGTAGCCGTTCACCGCGAGCGAGCGCAGCAGGAACGCGTCCAGCACCAGGCCCGGCGCGTGCTCGCCCCGGGCCAGCGTCCGCAGCGCGCCCACCAGCAGCAGGTACTGCTGCACCGCCGGTTCGCCCTCGTGGTCGGTGAACCGCTCGGCGGTCTCCAGCATGGCGGTGCCCGCGGTGTAGCGGGTGTAGTCCGTCGCGATGGTCCCGCCGTACGGCGCGATGGTCTCGCTCTGCGTGCACAGCGGCAGCCCGCGCCCGACCAGTTCGCTCCCCCGCGCGAAGAACTGCACGTCCACATGGGAGAAGGGCTCCAGCCGCGCACCGAACTTGGACTTGGTGCGGCGCACTCCCCGGGCCACGGCGCGCACGCGTCCGTGACCGCGGGTGAGCAGGGTGATGATCCGGTCCGCCTCACCCAGCTTCTGGGTGCGCAGCACGATGCCGTCGTCGCGGAACAGACTCATGGCGTCCATTCTCGCGCATGGCTCAGAGCACCTCGCCCCGGCTGCGGGCGTTGGCGTGCGCCGTGGCCGCCCTCAGCCGCTCGGACTGGGTGGCGTAGCGCACGTACCCGGGCACGGCGTCCCACTCCCGGCCGCCGCCGTAGGGGCGGAGCTGCACGTAGGGGCCCTGCCGTCCCATGACGACGCCGACCCGTCCGATGCGGGTGTCGACGGCGTGCGCGCCGACGGGCGGCATCACCTCGGCACCGCCGCGGGCCGCCGCGCGGCGGTGCCGGAGCGGCGGACCGGCTCCACGGGCGGGCGGGGCGCCTCCCCCGCCGGGGTGACCGGGCCGGGTCCGGGCGAGGGCGGGGTGACTCCCGCCGCCGCGAGCAGCTCGCGCAATTCCCTCACGATGTCCTCCGCTTCCTCGACACGGGCCGTCGCGTGCCGTACCTCCACGGTGCTCCCCATTCTCACCCGCGTTCACCCTTCGTGTCGCCGTGGTGGCGCAGCGTGTCCGCACCCGGAAGGGGCCGGCGCCGCAAGTACCGATCGGTACGAGGGGGTTGGTCATGGCCAACGGTTCGCGGCAGGCGACGCGGAAGCGTCCCGGAGCGAGGGCCGAACCGGTGCCGGGAGGACGCCGCCGCCATCCGGGCGGAGCCGGGCGTACCGGTCCTCGTCCCCGGGAGAGCCGGGCAACGCCCCTCGGCGCGGGAGCACTTGCGCGGCGGTGGGGACCCGGCGGCGAGGCCCGTGCCGAGGGGCGTCGGCGCGTTCCCCGGCGCCGCCGTCCCGCCGGGCGGCGGCGTGCCCGGCGGGGACACGGGCGGTCTATCGCGCGGCGGAGGCCGCCCGGTGCCGCTCGACGGCCAGGTCGACGTCCTCCTCCAGCAGATCGGTGTTGAGGGCGAAGGCGGCGGCGGATCCCATGCCGGCGGACGTGACGACCTGGGCGCGCGGGTCGACGACGTTGCCCGCCGCCCAGACCCCGGCGACGTCGGTGCGGCCGGTGCGGTCGGTGGCGATCCAGCCGTCGTCGCCCCGGGCGCAGCCCAGCCCGGTCAGCAGGTCGTCGTGCGGCACCGGGCGGGGGAAGACGAAGGCGGCGGTGCGCGGGACGACCCGGCCGTCGCGGAGTTCGACACCGCGCAGCCGGTCGCCGTCGACCACGAGCCGGGTGACCTCGCCCTCCGCGAGCCGCAGGCCGCGCGCCGCCAGCCGCTCCCGGTCCTGCGCGGTCAGGTCCAGGGTGTGCGGGAAGAGGACGACGTCGTCGCTCCACTGCCGCAGCAGCAGGGCCTGGTGCACCGCTCCCGGGTGGGTGCCGAGGACGGCCAGGGGCTGGTCGCGGACCTCGTGGGCGTGGCAGTAGGGGCAGTGCAGCAGGTCCCTGCCCCACCGCTCGCGCACCCCGGGGATGGCGGGCAGCTCGTCGCGCAGCCCGGTCGCGACCAGCAGGCGGCGGGCCCCGAGGACCACCCCGCCCGCCAGCCGGACGAGGAAGCCGGGGTCGATCCGCTCCACCCGCCCCCGGACGAACCGGACGCCGTAGCGCTCGGCCTCGGCCCGCCCGAGGTCGAGCAGGGCCGCCGGGGGCAGCCCGTCGCGGGAGAGGAAGCCGTGCATGTGGGCGGCGGGGGCGTTGCGCGGCTCACCGGCGTCGACCACCATCACCCGGCGGCGGGCGCGGCCCAGGAGCAGGGCGGCGCTCAGTCCGGCCGCTCCGGCGCCGACCACCACCACGTCGTGGGTCCCGTCCCGGTCGCCGCGCGGGGCCGTGCCGTTCGGGTCGTGCTTCGTATCGTTCATGGGGACAACCTCCTGCCCGCGATGGTGCGCGCCGGGTACCGGGGCAACAACTCCTGTTGCCGTTTCCGCAACGGAGGCGGTGGAATGGGGGCATGGACGAGCAGTCGCAGATCGCCGCCGCGCTGGCCGGGGTCGGCCCCCGGCTCCGCCGCATCCGCACCGGGCGGGGGGTGACCCTGGGCGCGCTGGCCGAGGCGACGGGCATCTCCAAGAGCACCCTGTCGAGGCTGGAGTCGGGCCTGCGCCGCCCCAGCCTGGAGCTGCTGCTGCCGCTCGCCCAGGCCCATCAGGTGCCGCTGGACGAGCTGGTCGGGGCGCCCGAGGTGGGCGACCCCCGGGTGCGCCCGAGGCCCCGGGTCCGCAACGGACGGACGGTGATCCCGCTGTCGCACCGGCCCGGCGGGCTCCAGGCGTGGAAGTCGGTCATCCCCCCGGAGCAGGACCGGCCCGAGCCGGTCACCCACGAGGGGTACGAATGGCTGTACGTCCTGTCCGGGCGCCTGCGGCTGGTCCTGGCCGACCACGATCTGGTCCTGGGGCCGGGTGAGGCCGCCGAGTTCGACACCCGCCTGCCGCACTGGTTCGGCCCCGCCGACGGGTCCCCCGTGGAGATCCTCAACCTGTTCGGCCCGCAGGGGGAACGCGTGCACGTCCGGGCCGGGCCCGGCACCCGCCGGGGGCGGCCCCCGTCCGCCGGATAGGCCGGGCGGACGGGGACGCGGCGGGACGGGACGGGACCGCGCCGGGGCGATGGCGGCGGCGGGCATGCCGGCGCGCCGGGGTCGGAGCCGCGGTGGCGGCGACGGACCGCGCGGACCCGCGCGGCCCGCGGGCCGTCTCAGCCGTGGTCCACCATCCAGTTGCCGTCCTGCTCCGCGTCGACCCGGACCTCCAGTTCGCGCAGGCCCATCCCGGCGTCCCACAGCTCCCGGAAGCGCTTCATCCGGCCCTGCACGTGGTCCTGGCGGGCGAGCAGCCGCGTGCGGACGTTCACGTCGCGCAGGTCCTGCTCGATCTCGAAGGAGACCTGCTCGTCGAAGACGATGAAGTCGTCGGTGGTGCCGCGCTGGAGGTTCGGCGGCAGCTCCGGCAGGACGGCCACGCGGATCTCGATGCGCAGCAGCTCCTGCTCCTCGCAGAGCCGCAGCAGCCGGTCGTCCAGGTCGGCGGCTCCCCCCAGCAGGAACAGGCGGCGCACCGGCACGTCCTGCTCCTCGATGGCCCGCTGCTGGGCCTGGAGGTAGCGCCCGGCGGGCTCGCTGCTCCAGAACTCCCGGTCCACGGAGGTGCTGATGGCGCTGATCGAGTGCTCGGCGGCCCGGGTGAGGGTGAGCATCCAGTCGTGGTTCTCGCCCGCGCACTCGGCGCTCAGACCGGTGAGGTCGGCCATGTGACCGAGGACCCGCTTCATCTCCAGCCGGACGAAGGAGTGGAGGATAGCGGGGCCGGGCGCCAGCACCTCCGCGAAGTTCTTGGCCAGTTCGGGCACCCCGTCGGCGCGGGCCCGGTCCAGCCGCGGATAGGGCTGGGGCGCCCGCCGCTGCTCGACCAGCGCCCGCTTGACCTCCTCGGTGTGGCGGCCCAGCGCGCCGCGCAGATGCTCCTCCTGCTGGTGCAGGGCGCCGCGGAGGTCCTCCTCCTGCCGGTGCAGGCCGTCGCGGACGGTGGCGCCCTGTCCGGCCAGGGCGTTCTCCACCCGGCGGATGTGCTCGGCCGCCGCCCGGTCGCGGGCGCGGGCGCGCGGGTCCAGGTCCAGGAGGTACTGGGCGAGCAGCGCCACGACGGCGCACAGCACGGCGGCCACGATCCGCCGCACTCCCCCGGAGTCCGGGGCGAGCAGCGCCATGACGCCCCAGGCACCGCCCCCGACGACCGCTCCGAGCGCCGCGGGTGGCCCCCAGCGGACGACGGCGGGCGCGCCACGGGCGGCGCCCCGCCATGCCCGGAACCGTCCGGGTCCTTCCGGTGTACGGCCTGCCTCGTCGGGCCGCGGTGACTGTGCCGTGCTCATCTCGCTGCTCCCCCCGTCGGGACGCGCTCGGATCGGGCGTGGTGCGGTGATGTGCGGGGACGGTGGTGCGGAAGGCGGTGCGGTCGGGTGGTGAGGGTCGTGCGGTGGCGGGTCGTACGGTGCCGGACGGCGGGGTGCCGGACGGCGGGGCGGCGGACGGGTGCACGGCGTTCCCTCGTGCCGGGCCGGTGCCGTCGCGGGGGCGGCTCCGGTCCCGCACGCCGTACGGCGGTGGCGGCGCGGCGCCGGGTCAGGGTGCCGGTTCCACCTCCCGGGCCGGTTGGGGGACGGCGTACAGGGCCAGTTGGTCGCGAATGCGCTGGACGAGGGTCCGCCACTGGCGGGTGAACCCCGGCCGGGTCTCCAGGGGCTCCCACAACGGCGTCAGGTACGCCGGGACCCGGGCCCCGGGCATCCAGAGGTGCAGCAGGTGGTCGACGGCGGGGCGGACCGCGCGGACGACCGCGGGGCCGTCCTGGGCCGTCCCGGCGCCGAAGCGGATGCCGTCGAGCATCCGGACCAGGGTGGTCAGCAGCCAGTCGTGCAGGGCGAGGTCGTCGCAGAGGTCCGCGAGGTCGGCGCCGGGGGTGCCCTCGGGCACCCGCAGCCGCAGGGTGCGCAGCTCGTCCTCGGCGAGGGTGAGCCGCTCCAGCGAGGGCCCCTCCCCGGGGGCGGTGGGCAGCGCCACCCAGCGCAGCCGGGTGGGGCGGGACTTCAGCGGCGGCCGGTGGTCCAGCAGCGGGTGGCGCAGCAGCCGGGTGAGCAGCCCGTCCGCTATCAGCCCCGCGTCGAGATCGCCCCGGCGCCCGCCGCCGAGGACCCCGGCGGCCACCGCGTCGCGGGGCAGCCGGCCGAGGGGCTCGACCAGACCGGGCCGCACCAGGTACTCGCCCCAGGGGCGCCGCTGGTCGGGCCCGGAGGCGGGCAGCCGGAAGTACGCCGAACTCTGGAGCACCCGCCCCTCGGTGAGGGAGGCCCGCGCGGCGACGGTGCCGACGGCGCGGACGCGGGCTCCGGTGGCGCTGGGCAGCGGGCAGTCGACGCCGGTCAGGGTGCCGGGGGACCTGGCGTACAGGTTGGGGCGCTCGGAGAGCAGCACGCGTTCGTCGGCGCGCAGTCCGAGGAGCTGGGCGGCGGAGCGGATGTCGAGGGCCTGCCGGGCGGGCAGCAGACAGGTGCGGACCTCGCCGCAGGCGAGCACGGCGCGCGGTGTCCCCTCCCCCGGCGCCATGTCACCGGCCCGCGTAGAAGACGTAGGAGATCCGGTCGGCCACCGAGTCCGGCACGGCCGCGTCCCGCTCCTCCTGCCGGGAGCGCCCGGTGGCCTGCGCCAGCGCGGTGGCGTCCACCTCGATCTGGTCGAGGACGACGCGCACCGCGTGCTCGACGGGCAGGAACCGGTTGGGCAGCACCGAGCAGGTCCGGTACGCGGAGAAGGCGGCGGGCCGCTCGGTGAGCTGCACCAGGGCGGGCAGCTCGTCCCAGTCGGCGGGGAAGCCGTCACCGGTGTGCGGGCGGGGGACGAGGACCGCCTCGCCCTCGTGGCGCAGCAGTCCCAGCCGGGCGAGCTGCCAGACCGCGGCGAGGAACGGGCAGGACCAGGTGCGGCGTCCGTCGTCGTCCTCGCTCCACAGCTCGGCGTCCAGGAAGACGGAGTGGCGCCAGGCGGCCGTCTCGCGGGGCGGCTGCCAGGCGGCGGCCCGCTTCATCGCCTGCGGGGCGCGGGCGGCGGGGCCGCGCTCGCCGTTGGCCAGCCAGCCGGTCTCGACGGCCGGGGGGCGCAGCCCGTGGCTGCCGGGCGGCGGGGACTCGACGATCCGCCCGGCCACCGCCTCCGCGACGGGCACCGTGCCGGTGACGGCGCAGCCCGACTCGCGGGCGAGGTAGTCGACGGTCAGCCCGGCGCGTCCGGCCTCCGCCAGGAGCATGGGCACCACCTCGGCGGGGGTGGCGAAGCGGGTGAAGTAGTCGTCGATGAGGAAGCAGGTGCTGATCCGGGGCCGCTTCCCGCCCGCCCGCGCGGTGGCCGCGGCCCGTGCCGCCTCGGCCCAGGGCCGCACCTGGGCGAAGTGCCGCCGCAGCCGTTCGGGCCCGGCCTCGAAGTCCTCCATGTACAGGTGGCCCAGCTCCAGCGAGAGATGGGCGAGCGGCACCGCCGCCACCCGGGGCTCGGCCGCCGTCTCCCGGAAGCCGCCGTCCCCGTCCGCCGCCGGGTGTCCGCCGTCGCTCACGGCCGCCCCCAGTGCTCGTCGTCCGTGAGCCGCCGGGCGATCTCCTCCAGCGCCTCCAGGGTCTCCTTGTTGGCGATCTGGGTGGAGAGCACGTCCTCCTCGGTGATCAGTTGCTCGCGCCACTGGAGGGTGGGCTCCAGGGGCACGATGCCGAGGACGACGCTGTCCCCCACGCGCTGCTCGGCCGCCAGCCGGCGCAGCGCGTCGTCGCAGGCCTGCATCCAGGCGGACTGGGCGGGTGTGCCCTGGGCCCAGATGGGCGACTCGGGGTCGGGGACGGCGGCCCGCACGAAGCGGATCGCGGACCGCAGCGCGTCCTCGTCGTGGCCTCGTTCGACGCCGGAGGCGAGGAGTCCGTGGGCCTCGTGGACCAGCCCGGCGGCGGCGATGACGTGCTGGCGGGTCCAGCGGTGGAAGACCAGCCAGCGGAAGGGCACGTAACGCATCCGGGGGTGGGCGGTCGCGGCGAGGATCATGTCGACGGCGTAGCTGCGTCCGGCGCTGAGGTCGACCAGGACGATGTCGAACTCGCTGTGCAGCCGCAGCAGCAGGTCCACGCAGCGGTCCCGCACCTCCTCGCCGGTGGCGAACTCGCCGCCGCCCGCGTCGCCGGGGAACAGCACCAGGCGGCCCGCCCGGTTGGGCCGGGCGCGCAGTTGGGGGTGCTCGGTCCGCCGCCAGACGTCGACGCGGACCGGTTCCGCGGCGGTGCCCTCCAGGTAGGAGTGGAGCCCCTGCTCTCCGGTGCCGCGCAGGGCGTCCGGCACGTCGAAGACGGCGGCGGCGGTGGGCGAGCCGAAGTCGAAGTCCACGTAGGCGACGTGGTCCCCGGCCAGGGCGCGCTGGTAGGCCAGGTTGGCACTGGTGACCGAGCGGCCGGTGCCCCCCTTGTCCGAGGCGGCGAAGACGAGCACGCTCACACCTCCTGCGCCGCTGCGCCCCTGGCCTGGGCCAGGGTGTCCAGTTCCTGGAGCACGGGCAGGGCCAGGGAGACGGCGGTGGCCGGGCGTTCGTCGACCAGTTCGCGGGCGTGGTCGAGGCGGCTCTCGATGCTGCGCAGGGCGCGGGCGCGGCTCCCGTCCCGGGTGGAGCCCGCCTCCAGTTGCTCCTTGCCGAACAGGTGGGTGGCCTCGCTGAGCAGTTCCCGCGCCAGTCCGGCGAGTTCGGGGCTGCGGATGGGCTGCTGCTCGTAGAGGTTGCGGGCGGCGACCAGGCATTCGGTGATGCGCTCGGTGATGCTCCAGGACATCCGGGGGCCGACGTCGCGGGCGTCGGGGTAGACGGCCCGCGCGTCGTCCCAGAGCCCGACGCCGTCCGCGTCCTCGCCCTCGATCCGGCGGCTCCACAGGTGTTCGAAGACCTGCTCGGCCAGGCGGAGCAGCCGGTCCTGGGCGGCGATGTTCCGGGACAGCTCGGCCAGTTGGATGCTGCGTTTGAGGAGCTGGGCGGAGAAGTCCGTCATCCTCCAGAGCAGGAGCCCGCCGGTGCGCTCGGAACCCGCGAGCGGCATGGTGACGCCGGGGTGGTGCAGCCGGACGGCGGGGTCGTCGCGGGTCATGCGGCTGGTGACCCGGCCCCGGTCCGCGAGCCGTTCCATGATGGCGACGGTGCGGGTGAGGTCGTCGTCGGTGGCCTTCCGGCGGATCAGGTCGTGCACGAGGATCGCGGCGACGGTGAGGGAGAAGTACTCGGACTCCAGCCGCAGTCCGGTGGTCTGCCAGGGCAGGTCCTCCAGCGGCCAGCGGGCGGCGCCGAAGCGGGCGATGGCCGACCAGTACTGCTGGCTCAGCTCCCAGCGCAGCCGCAGGGCCTCGGCGAGCTTCTGCTGGTCGGGTCCGAGGAGGCCGAGGGTCAGGGTGCGCTCGGAGAAGAGGTCCTGGATGCCGTCGAGGGCGACGACGGTGAAGTACACGTAGGGGAGCCGGTCCGCGAAGCCGTCGGGCTGGCCGGGGAAGGGCGTCTCCAGGTCGGCGACCTCCGGGGCGCCGTGCACCACGCCCCAGGCCCAGCCGCACTCGAAGAGCTGGCTCTCGTCGCGGATGCTCTCGTCGAACTGGATGCCGCGGGTCAGGCTCTCGATGATCGTGGCGCGCAGCGGGCGCAGCCGGCGGGAGAACTGCTGGAGGACCTGCCGGTCGGACTGGCTGCCCTGCCCGATGACCTGGATCAGCCGCTTGCCCTGCTCGGACTCGGCGTCGAAGACGTTGACGGTGAAGGAGCGCAGCAGGCTGATCATCGCGGCGGTCAGCCGGGTGTTGGTGGTCTCCCGCAGCTCGCCGATGGCCCGGCGCATCTCGGGCCGGGCGGTGCTGGCCTCGTAGACCTTGAGGAAGCCGAGGGTGGCGAGGCAGAGCGTGATCGACATGGAGTAGGAGTCGACCACGCCCAGCCGGCTCTGCTCGTCGGAGAGTTCGACGCCGGGTCCGCCGGGGCGGAAGTAGTGCCCGCCGGGGAAGGTGGGCCGGTTGTCGGCGTCGGTGTGGGTGCGCATGAAGTGGGCCAGCGCGGAGATGATGTTGGCGGGGATCTCCAGCCGGGTCCCGATCCGCTCCAGGGCCCGCAGCACGTCCCGTTCCGTGGTGTCCGGCTGGTCGAGCCGGAAGGCGGGCACCTCCGTGGCCGGGTAGAGCAGGCAGAGCAGCCGCTCGGCGTCCGCGACGCTGCTCGTCCCGTCGGTCTCGCCCAGGATGGGCTTTCCGTCCTCGAACGAGTGCCGGGCCATGGCCCGCCAGATGTCCAGCAGATGCTGGCGCGGCTTGATCTGCATCCGCCCCCCTCAGACAGATCCCGGTGCCCCTTGTCGGTCCGTCCCCGTTCCTAGGGGGCGGCAATCCCCGTATCGCGCCGTCCCAGGGCGAGGAGCATTCCCTCGTGTCCCGGGCGCACCATGTGGTGGAGATCGTGGATCTCCAGTTCCCCGGCGAGGGGTTCCAGGCTTTCCCGCACCCGCGCCTCGTTCACGCGAAAGGCCGGGAAACGGTGTTCCCCGACCCGGTATCCGACGGATTCCTTCATGAAGGCGGCGGCGAACGGCGCGCCGTCGTTGAGGCTGCTCATGAAGTTGCGCACGCCGGCCTCGAACTCCTCGGGATACTCCGACATCGAATCGGCGACGAAGAACATCGTCCCGATGTCCCAGCGGCGCCGTCCGTCGAGGTCGAAGAGGTTGGCGCGCTCCACCCGGACGATCTCGCCGAACCTCTCCCTCGGCTCGACCGCGGCGTAGGCGGGCGCCTCCGCCAGCACCTCCCAGAAGGCGTCCCACGCGGCGTCGTATCCTCCGGGGGCGAGCTGTCTTTCCAGGTAGGCGACGTTCGGCGGGGCGTATTCCAGCAGCAGGACCTTGTGGCACCAGGGGAGCATCGAGAGCGCGGGATAGAGGTTCGCCCCGGCGCCCACGTCGACCCCGCGCACGGAATCCGGAATTCCCCCGGAGAAGCACCGGCCGAAATGATCGCGCATCAGCCGGACGATCAGCACGTCGACATCGAGTGGTGTCCGGTAGTTGTTGTCGACGTACGTCTCCGGATCGAACTTCGACCAGGGCGCGTCGGCGTTGCGATCCATAATCACCCTGCCGTTTTTCCGCTCGATGTGTGGACGGACCGTGTGCCGCGCGCGGCCCGTGAACGCCGGCCGTAGGCGGTGCCGCCCCCATTGGTCGCACGGTAGGCCACCGAGGCGGCCGCGGACAGCCGCGAACTCGCCACTCCTCCAGTGCCGGGGGCACGTCGGGCGCATCGATGCATACGCCAACTTCCCCTTGAATGAAGGAAGTTGAGCGCTCACTGTAGCGACATCGCGTCACCTGCCGCCACCGAACCGTCCATTCTTCCGGGGGTGTGACAGCAGATCACCGACATTGACGCCGTCGCGACCGGGAGGTGGCATGACCGCCGAATCACTGGAACGTCCCCTGGGGATCCCCTCGGACCGCCGCGAGTGGCGGGACGGGCGGACGCCGTCCGCGGACCGGGCGCGGCTCGTGCTGCGCACGGCGCGCGAGGAGGATCTGCCCGAACTGCTGCGGCTGGACCGGGAGGTGTTCCAGGACGTCGCCTACCCCGGCTTCCTGCTGCGCCAGATGTGGGACATGTACGCCGAGCACTTCCTCGTCCTCGACGCGGGCGAGGGGCGGCTACGGGGCTATGTGCTGGCCGCCACCACGACGCCGGCGCTGGGACTGGACAGCTGGATCCTGGGCCTGTGCGTGGCCCGGGACCGCCGGCGCCGGGGGCTGGGGCGGGAGCTGATGACGGAGATCATCGCCCGGCTGCGCCGGGACGGGGTCGCGCGGGTGCGACTGACCGTGGAGCCCGCCAACCGGGCCGCGATCCGCCTCTACCGCTCGCTGGGCTTCCGGCCCGAGGGCCCGGACGCGGGACTGCGGCCGGACTACTTCGGCCCCGGGATGCACCGGCTGGTGCTGGGGCTGCCGCTCACTCCGGCCGAGGGGTGAGGCGCGCGCCGGGGTCGCGCCGCGCGGGGACGGCCGGTGCGGCGCGCCGTCCCCGCGGCCGGAGCCACGCCGGCCCCGACGCCCGGACCCGCGGGGCCCCGGCTCCGGCCCGCCCGCGCGGCGTCCCCGGCGGACGCGGCGACGCCGCCCCGGGCGGCTCCCGGACGGTACGACGCGGTGCGGTCGGGTGCGGTGCGGCGGCCCGGCGGGGGATGCCCGACAGCCCGACGGGTGCCCGGAGCCCGGCCGCACGGCGGCGCCTCGGCCCGGCCCGCGGCCGTTCGGCACTACGGCACCGGCCGCTCCCCCCGGGGTTCCGCGGCCCGGCGGCTCCCCGGCGAGCGGGTGTCCGGCCGCC
This sequence comes from Streptomyces sp. SID8352, assembly GCF_009862265.1. Taxonomy (GTDB): domain Bacteria; phylum Actinomycetota; class Actinomycetes; order Streptomycetales; family Streptomycetaceae; genus Streptomyces. The sequence goes on from NZ_WWGX01000011.1 coordinate 38,595, forward strand.
CCGTCAGGACGGGGTGCCCGCGGAGTGGAGGAGGCGGCTGACGTCGGCGGAGGGCAGGGTCAGGGCCGCGCCGACCGTGGCGAGGGCGTCGCGCTCGGCGGGGGTGTAGGGGCCGTCGGCCAGGGCGATACGGGCGCCGGTCAGCAGGATCGACTCGCGGCCGGGCGCCGCCAGGTGCGGGGCCAGCGGGTCCAGCGCCTCGTGCAGCTCTATGGCCAGACCGGGCACGCACGGCTCCCCGTGGATGCGCCCGGTGTCCGCCTCCACCGCCTCGACCAGGGCGCTCAGCCGCTCCTCCGTGCAGTCCTCGAAGCCCGCGGCCCGCACCGCGACGGCGGCCGTCTCCAGCGCCGTGCGCGAGGAGGTGCCGCCCGCCGTGAGCACCGCGAGGGCGACGGTGTGCACGGCGTCGCGGAGCATCGCGGAGAAGCGGGTGGTGGTCGGGTGGTCCAGGATCTCGGTGCCGTAGTGGCCGCGGCACGCCGCGCACTCCACGGTGGGCGCGGACTCGCCCCGGGGCAGCACCGGCACCCCGAGCACGGTCAGCCGCCGGCGGCCGGTGAGCCGCTGGTAGTTGCGGTCGCCGCCGCAGCCGGGGCAGAAGAACTCGCCGTCACCGATGGGGGTCCAGGCGGTGCGCGTGCCCACGACGCGTGGCAGCCGGGCAGTTCGGTCGTCTCGTCCCCGTCCAGGCAGCACGTCGCACCTCCATAGCCGCACGGCAGCATCGCCGCGCTGGCGTGATGTTAGCCACATCGCCGACGTGGAGTCAGTACCCAGGAGGAGACCTTTCTGTGACCTCGGCGTCACCCTGGCCGGTAAACGACGGAGCCCCGCCCGCCATTTTTCGGGCGGTCGGGGCTCCAAACCACTGATTCGGCTGGTCAGCGAGATGCGCGGTTGACGGCCGAGACCACGGCCTTCATCGAGGCGCGCGTGGTGTTCGCGTCGATTCCGACGCCCCACAGAACCTTGTCGCCGACGGCGCACTCGATGTAGGAGGCGGCCTGGGCGGAGGCGCCCTCGCTCATCGTGTGCTCCTGGTAGTCCAGCAGCCGCGCGTCGACGCCGACGCCCTCCAGCGCGTGGAAGAAGGCCGAGATCGGCCCGTTGCCGGAGCCGACCAGGGTGGTCTCCCGCCCGTCCACGGCGGCCTCCACGGTCAGCGTGTCCACGCCGTCGCGGTCGGTCGTGGTCTGGCCCTGGGCGACCTGGATGCGGCCCCAGGGGTTGTCCGGGTTGGGCAGGTACTCGTCCTGGAAGACGTCCCAGATCGCCGCCGGGGTGATCTCCCCGCCCTCGGCGTCGGTCTTGGCCTGGATGATCTTCGAGAACTCGATCTGCATCCGGCGCGGCAGGTCCAGCTTGTGGTCGTTCTTCAGGACGTAGGCGATGCCGCCCTTGCCGGACTGCGAGTTGACCCGGATGACCGCCTCGTAGGAGCGGCCCACGTCCTTGGGGTCGATGGGCAGGTACGGCACCGCCCACTCGATGTCGTCGACGGTGACGCCGCGGGCCGCCGCGTCGGCCTCCATCGCGTCGAAGCCCTTCTTGATGGCGTCCTGGTGGGAGCCGGAGAAGGACGTGTAGACCAGGTCCCCAACGTACGGGTGGCGCGGGTGGACCTCCATCTGGTTGCAGTACTCCCAGGTGCGGCGGATCTCGTCGATGTCGGAGAAATCGATCTGCGGGTCCACGCCCTGGGAGAACAGGTTCATGCCCAGGGTGACCAGGTCGACGTTGCCGGTCCGCTCGCCCTGCCCGAACAGGCAGCCCTCGACGCGGTCGGCGCCCGCCATCAGCGCCAGCTCGGCCGCCGCCACCGCCGTGCCGCGGTCGTTGTGCGGGTGCACGGACAGGCAGACGTACTCGCGGCGGGACAGGTGGCGGCCCATCCACTCGAAGCGGTCCGCGTGCGTGGACGGCGTCGAACGCTCCACCGTGGCGGGCAGGTTGAGGATGATCTCGCGCCCCGGGCCGGGCTGGTAGGTGTCCATCACCGCCTCGCAGACCTCCAGCGCGAAGTCCAGCTCGGTGTCGGTGAAGATCTCCGGCGAGTACTGGTAGCCGAACTCCGTCTCCGGGCCCAGCAGTTTCTCGGCGTACTCCATGACCAGCCGGGTGCCGTCGACGGCGATCTGCTTGATGTCGTCCCTGGAGCCCCGGAAGACGACCCGGCGGAACACCGGCGCGGTGGCGTTGTACAGGTGGACGGTGGCCCGCCGGGCGCCCTTCAGGGACTCCACGGTGCGCTCGATCAGGTCCTCGCGGGCCTGCGTCAGGACGGAGATGGTCACGTCCTCCGGGATGGCGTCCGGGTCCTCGATGATCGACCGTACGAAGTCGTAGTCGGTCTGGCCGGAGGCCGGGAAGCCGACCTCGATCTCCTTGTAGCCCATCCTGACCAGCAGGTCGAACATCGCGCGCTTGCGGGCGGGCGACATCGGGTCGATCAGGGCCTGGTTGCCGTCGCGCAGGTCGGTGGAGAGCCAGCGGGGGGCGGCGGTGATCCGCCGGGAGGGCCAGGTGCGGTCGGCGATGTCGACCTGCTCGTAACCGCGGTACTTGCCGGTGGGCATGGGGCTGGGCTGCTGGCGGTTGACCATGATGGTGTGGGCTCCTCGTGATTGCCGCGGTGTCCGCGTGTCCGGAAGGACGGCCGACGGCACCACCAAGCTCCGCGGGGAGGGAGTCGGCCTTCTACAGGCCCTCGCCGCGGCAGCTAAGGAGAAGCAGCCCGAAACGCATGATGCTCCGCACCTTAGCCGAGCCACGCCGGTCGCGCGGGTCCGTCCCAGTATGCGGGACCGCACGGGCTATCCGGACAAAACGTGCTCCATACCACCAAGGCGACCGCCACGGAACCCCCCGCGCACCGCAGTTCATCCATCACGGTTGCTTCTGGTGACAGTCGAGTCACACAGTGCGATGGTTTTTCCATGACGACCTCCTCGGGCATCACCACCCACGGGCGCTTCGAGCCCGTCTTCTGCACGATCGTGCCGCCCCACGTCCTCGACCGGCTCGCCCGGCACGCGGACCCGGTCCTCGCCGGGCCCGCCCGCCGCACCCTCCAGCGCGACGCCTTCGAGCGCACCCACCGCGGTCTGACCACCGTCATCGGCGCCCCCGGCGTCGCCCCGCGGGCCGGCGCCGAGGCCGGCAAGCCCCACCGCACCATCTATGACGCGCGGCACGGGACGGACCTGCCCGGCCGCAAGGTCCGCCGCGAGGGCGACGAGCCCGGCAAGGACGCCACCGTCAACCGCGCCCACGCGGGGCTCGGCGCCACCTTCGAGCTGTTCCTCACCGCCTTCCGGCGCGACTCCATCGACGGCGCCGGGCTCCCGCTGGACGCGACGGTGCACTACGACCGGGAGTACAACAACGCCTTCTGGAACGGCGAGCAGATGGTGTTCGGCGACGGCGACGGCGAGATCTTCCTCGACTTCACCATCCCCGTCGACGTCATCGGCCACGAGCTGGCCCACGGCGTCACCCAGCACACCGCCAATCTGACCTACTACGGGCAGCCGGGCGCGCTCAACGAGTCGGTGTCCGACGTCTTCGGCTCCCTCATCAAGCAGTACACGCTCGGCCAGAGCGCCGCCGAGGCCGACTGGCTGATCGGCGCCGGGCTGCTCGCCGAGCGGGTCACCGGGGTCGCGCTGCGCTCCATGAAGGCCCCCGGCACGGCGTACGACGACGACGTCCTCGGCAAGGACCCGCAGCCCGCGACGATGGACGACTACGTGCGCACCGGCCGCGACAACGGGGGCGTCCACATCAACTCCGGCATCCCCAACCACGCCTTCTACCTCCTCGCCACCGCCCTCGGCGGCAACGCCTGGGAGAAGGCCGGCCAGGTCTGGTACGACGTGCTGGCCGGCGGCGAGCTGGCCCAGGACGCCCAGTTCGCGGACTTCGCCGCGCTGACCGTGGCGGCCGCCCGCGAGCGCTTCGGCGAGGGCGACGACCTGGACGCGGTGGCCAAGGCGTGGGAGCAGGTCGGGGTGCCCACGTCGTAGCCCCGTACGGGACACTGAGCCATGCGGATTCAGGTGAGGCGCACGGGCGGTTTCGCGGGCATCGAACGCCACGCGGAGATCGACACGGCGGGGCGGCCCGACGCGGACGAGTGGCGGGCCCTGGCCGAGCGGGTGGTCGCGAGCGGCCGGGGCGCGCCCCCGCCCGGCGTGCCGGACGGTTTCGGCTACGAGATCACCGTCGACGGCAGGACGGTGTACACCGCCGACCCCCGGCTGACGGACGAGCAGCGCAGGCTGATCTCACGGGTGTTGAAGGAGGGGGCGTAGGGGCGGAGCCCCGAAGCGCGGCGCGGGGGCGGATGCCCCACGTGCCGCGCGGGGCGGGGTCCGACCCACAGCACGGGGGCGGCGGCCCGGCAGGCGGCTCCGGCCCGGCACACGGCTCCGGGCCGGGCCGCCGGGCCGGAGCCCCTTCCCGCGTGCCACGGCGGTCCGCCGGGCGCGGGGCGGGCGGAGGCGGTTCAGCGACCCGTCGGCGGTCCGCGGCCGGCGGGGAACCGGGCCGCCCGTGGGGGGATCGTCGGTGACGGCGGGACCGTGGGGCGCGGGTGGGGGACGCGGCACCGCCCGGACCGTTGCCGGTGGTTGCCTCGCCGCCTCCGGAGGCGCGCGCCGTCGGGGACCGGGACGGTGGGACCCGTGGGACCGGTGGGGGTCGCGGGCCGGGTCAGGGGCGTACGAGCGGCGGTCCCGTGTGCGGGCGGTGGACCGGCGCGCCGCACGGAGGAGCCCGCGCGCCCGCACGGGTCCACGCACGCGCCCCCACCCCGGCGCACCGGCCCCGCACGGGGGTGCGGACCCCGCCGGACGCCTCGGGACCTCCCGCGGACCCGCAGGTCCCGCCGCCGTGCCCGCAGACGCCGCCGGTCCCGTGGACACCTCCCCGGGCTCCTCGGGGCCTCCCCGCCGCCCCACGCCCACCCCTCCGCGGAGGACACCGCGCCGGAGACCCCACACACCGACGCGCCTACTCCGGCCCCGGCCCTACGGGCCGCCACACGGGCCTCCGCCCCCGCGCTGCCGGACACCGCCCCCGCCCTCGCGGGCCCGCCCCCGTCCCGTCACCCCGGGTCCCTACTCCTCACCGGACTGCGCGACCGCTACGGCGACCGGCTGCCGCCCGTGGTCATCACCGGGAACGGCTGCTCCTGCGAGGGCCTCGACGACCGCGACCGCGTCGCCTGCCTCGACGGCCACCTCCGCGCCCTGCACACGGCGCTCACCGCCGGGGGCGACGTGCGCGGCTACTTCGTGTGGTCGCTGCTGGACAACTTCGAGTGGGCGAAGGACTACGCACAGCGGTTCGGGCTGGTCCACGTGGACTTCGCGACGCTGGAACGCACCCCGAAGACGTCGTACCACTGGTTCCGGGACGTGCTGCGGCGGCAGCGGGGCGCCTGAGCGCCCGCTCCGCCGGGGCCCTTCCGGGAGCCGCCGGGGAAAAGCCCTCGGCGGTGTCGGCGGGGAGTCGTACGCTGGAGTCAGCAGACCCACCCGTCACGCGGCACCCGCCGCAGAGGAGGACGAGCAGGCCTAGAGCGCCGGCCCATGACGCAGACACCCTCAGCTCACCCGCCCGCGCAGGGGCAGGCGAGAGCACAGTTCACCGTCCCCGCCCGGCACCCCATGGTGACGGTGCTGGGGTCGGGAGATTCGCTGCTGCGCGTGATCGAGAAGGCCTTCCCGGCGGCCGACATCCATGTCCGGGGAAATGAGATCAGCGCCGTCGGCGACGCGCGCGAGGTGGCCCTCGTCCAGCGCGTGTTCGACGAGATGATGCTGGTGCTGCGCACGGGGCAGCCCATGACGGAGGACGCAGTGGAACGCTCGATCGCCATGCTCAGGGCGAGCGGGAACGGGGAGGGCGAGGGGCAGGAGACCCCGGCCCAGGTGCTCACGCAGAACATCCTGTCCTCGCGGGGACGCACCATCCGCCCCAAGACGCTCAACCAGAAGCGGTACGTCGACGCCATCGACAAGCACACCATCGTCTTCGGCATCGGCCCCGCCGGCACCGGCAAGACCTACCTGGCCATGGCCAAGGCCGTGCAGGCGCTCCAGTCCAAGCAGGTCAACCGGATCATCCTGACCCGCCCGGCGGTCGAGGCCGGCGAGCGGCTCGGCTTCCTCCCGGGCACCCTGTACGAGAAGATCGACCCCTATCTGCGCCCGCTCTACGACGCGCTGCACGACATGCTCGACCCCGACTCCATCCCCCGGCTGATGGCGGCGGGCACCATCGAGGTCGCGCCCCTGGCGTACATGCGCGGCCGGACGCTGAACGACGCGTTCATCATCCTGGACGAGGCGCAGAACACCAGCCCCGAGCAGATGAAGATGTTCCTGACCCGGCTCGGCTTCGACTCGAAGATCGTGATCACCGGTGACGTGACCCAGGTCGACCTGCCGGGCGGCACCAAGTCCGGGCTGCGGCAGGTCCAGGACATCCTGGACGGCGTCGAGGACGTCCACTTCTCCCGGCTGACGTCCGACGATGTCGTCCGGCACCGGCTGGTGGGCCGTATCGTCGACGCCTACGAGAAGTACGACAGCAGGAACGGCACCGGGAACGACGCCCACCAGGGCGCGCGGAACGGACCCGGCGCCAAGGCCAAGGGGAAGTAGACCAGCGCGACCATGTCGATCGACGTCAACAACGAGTCCGGAACCGAGGTCGACGAGCAGGCGATCCTCGACATCGCCCGCCACGCCCTCGCGCGGATGCGCATCCACCCGCTCTCCGAACTGTCGGTGATCGTCGTGGACGCCGACGCCATGGAGCAGCTGCACATCCAGTGGATGGACCTGCCCGGCCCGACGGATGTCATGTCCTTCCCGATGGACGAGCTGCGTCCGCCGTCGAAGGACGACGAGGAGCCGCCGCAGGGGCTGCTCGGCGACATCGTGCTCTGCCCGGAGGTCGCCGCCCGGCAGGGCGAGGAGGCGCCGACAGGGCACTCCATGGACGAGGAGCTGCAGCTGCTCACCGTCCACGGGGTGCTGCACCTGCTCGGCTACGACCATGAGGAACCGGACGAGAAGGCCGAGATGTTCGGTCTGCAGGCCGCCATCGTGGACGGCTGGCGCGCGGAGAAGGGCCTGACCGGCCCGTCCCCGGCCCCCACCGTCTCATGAGCCTCCCGCTCGTCGCCGGAGCGGTCGCCCTGGTGGTGATCGCCTGGCTCGCCGCGTGCGCGGAGGCGGGGCTCGCCAGGGTCTCCAGCTTCCGCGCGGAGGAGGCCGTCCGGTCGGGCCGGCGGGGCAGCGCCAAACTGGCGCGGGTCGCGGCCGATCCGACCCGCTATCTGAACGTGGCCCTGCTGGTCCGCGTGGCCTGCGAGATGGCCGCCGCGGCCCTGGTCACCTACGCCTGCCTGCGGCAGTTCGACGGCACCGCGCGGGCGCTGGTCGTCGCCATCGCGGTGATGGTCCTGGTCTCCTATGTCGCCGTCGGCGTCTCGCCGCGCACCATCGGCCGCCAGCACCCGCTGAACACGGCGACGGCGGCGGCGTACGTCCTGCTGCCGCTGGCCCGGGTCATGGGCCCGATCCCCTCGCTGCTGATCCTCCTCGGCAACGCGCTCACCCCCGGCAGGGGCTTCCGCCGGGGCCCGTTCGCCTCCGAGGCGGAGCTGCGGGCCATGGTGGACCTCGCGGAGAAGGAGTCGCTGATCGAGGCCGAGGAGCGCCGCATGGTGCACTCGGTGTTCGAGCTGGGCGACACCCTGGTGCGCGAGGTGATGGTCCCGCGCACCGACCTCGTCGTCATAGAGCGCTACAAGACCATCCGCCAGGCGCTCACCCTGGCCCTGCGCTCCGGTTTCTCCCGCATCCCGGTCACCGGGGACAGCGAGGACGACATCGTGGGCATCGTGTACCTCAAGGACCTGGTCCGCCGCACCCATGTCAGCCGGGAGGCGGAGAACGCGCTGGTCTCCACCGCGATACGGCCCGCGGTCTTCGTGCCCGACACCAAGAACGCGGGCGATCTGCTGCGCGAGATGCAGAAGGCGCGCAACCACGTCGCCGTCGTCGTCGACGAGTACGGCGGCACCGCCGGGATCGTCACCATCGAGGACATCCTGGAGGAGATCGTCGGGGAGATCACCGACGAGTACGACCGCGAGCTGCCGCCGGTGGAGGAGCTGGGCGGGGGCCGCTTCCGGGTCACCGCCCGCCTCGACATCGGGGACATGGGCGAGCTGTACGGGCTGGAGGAGTTCGACGACGAGGACGTGGAGACCGTCGGCGGACTGCTGGCCAAGGCGCTGGGCCGGGTGCCGATCGCGGGTGCCACAGCGCGGGTGGAGCTGTCCGACGGACGGAAGCTGCGGCTCACGGCGGAGGCGGCGGCGGGCCGCCGGAACAAGGTGGTGACGGTGCTGGTGGAGCCGGTGGACCCGGAGGAGCCGGCCGGGCCGGAGGACGCGGAGTGACCCCTGGGGAGCTGCGGGCCCTCTGCCTCTCCTTCAACGGCTCGGCGGAGGACTTCCCCTTCGACGCGGCGACGTCGGTCTTCCGGGTGGAGGGAAGGATGTTCGCGCTGACCGCGCTGGACGCGAGCCCGCTGAAGGTCAGCCTGAAGTGCGACCCGGACGAGGCGGTGCGGCTGCGCGGGGAGCACCCGGAGCTGATCGTGCCGGGCTGGCACCTGAACAAGCGGCACTGGAACACGGTGACGGCGGACGCGGACCTGCCGGACCGGGTGGTGCGGGAGCTGACCGAGGACTCCTACGACCTGGTGGTGGCGGGCCTCCCGCGGGCGACCCGGCTGCGCCTCGACCGCCCCTGACGACCGGACGCCGGGCTGCCCGCGGGCGGGACCCGCACGTGGCGGCTCCGGCCGCCCGTCGGAGGGGCCGGTCACCGCGCGAACGCGCCGACCGCCGAACGCCAGGTCGCTCACCCGGTCACCCGGTCACCCGGTCACCCACCGGTACGACTGCCGCACCGGGCCCGTCATTCGGCGGAAGGGCCGCGGTGCCGGGGGCCGGTCGCCCCACGGGACGGCTACGGCGCCGGGGCCGGTCGTCCTGCGGGAGGTGCCCCACGGGACGGCCGCGGTACCGGAGGCGTCGCCCGGCAGGACGGCTGCGGCACCGGGAGTCCATGGTCCCTCGGGCCGGGCGGCCGCATGCCGGGCGGGCAGCAGGGCTCCGTATGCTCGACCCATGACCGAGACCCCCGACCTCGACCCCGAGGACCGCAAGATCGTCACCCTGGCCCGCTCGGCCCGGGCCCGCAACGGCGTGCCGGAGGGCGCGGCCGTACGCGACGAGACCGGCCGCACATACGTCGCCGGGACGGTCGCCCTGGACTCCCTGCGGCTGAGCGCGCTGCGCACGGCGGTGGCGATGGCGGTGGCCTCCGGAGCGACGTCCCTGGAGGCGGCGGCCGTGGTGACCGCCGCGGAGTCGGCCTCCGCCGAGGACCTGGCAGCGGTCGGCGACCTGGGCGGCACGGGCACCCCGGTCCTGCTGGCCGCCCCGGACGGAACCGTCCGCGAGACCGTCCCGGCCCCCTGACACAGCCCCGCAGCCCGACCCCGGGCCCGGGGACACCGCCGTCCTGGGGCTCGGCCCCTCTGCGGGCCGGGCCCGAGGACCACCTCACGGTCCGGACCTGAGACACCCCGAGGTCCGAACCACGGAGTCCCGGAGGCGGGCACGGGACAATGGGGATCGTGGATTACGGCGTGTGTGAACCAGCGCGGCTCGGACAGGTCCGGCTGCCGGACGGTCGGCTCCTGGGCTGGGCGGAATGGGGACCAGCCGACGGCACCCCGGTGCTGCTGTGCCCGGGGGCGGCCACCAGCAGACGGCTCGGTCTGGGCGGCGGCCTCGTCGACGCAGCGGGTGTCCGGCTCATCAGCGTGGACCGGCCCGGCCTCGGCGCCTCCGACCCGGCCCCCGGCCGGACCCTGACCAGCTGGGCCGTCGACATCCGGCACCTCGTCCAGGAGCGGGCCCTGCGGGCGCCGTCGGCGGTGGGGTTCTCGCAGGGGGCGCCCTTCGCCCTCGCCCTGGCGGCAAACGGTCTGGTGAACGCGGTGGCGGTGGTGTCCGGCAGCGACGAACTCGCCCATCCTCGCTTCGCCCACTCGCTGGACCCGCAGGTGAGGGACATGGTGGACGCCGTCGCGGCCGACCCCGGCGCCGCTGAGGCCTCCTTCGCCGGTTTCGGCAGCGCCGACACACTGTGGGACCTGATCATCACGACGAGCCCCGAGGCGGATCGCGCGGTCTACACCGACCCGGTCTTCCAGCACGCCTTCCGGCACGCGATGGAGGAGGCCTTCAGCCAGGGTCCAGCAGGCTATGCCCGCGACACCGTCCTGGCGATGGGCCGCTGGCCGTTCGACCCCGCCGACATCGCCGTCCCGGTCGACCTCTGGTACGGACAGCAGGACACCAGCCCGGTCCACTCCCCGGATCTGGGCGAAACGCTCGCCCGGATGATCCCGACGGCGACCCGGCACCTGCTCCCCGCCGCCGCGGGATCCTTGCTCTGGACACACGCCGAGGCCGTCCTGCGCACCCTGCTGGCCCACGTCCGGCGATGACGGTGGAATCGAGCACGCCCGGCGGAGGCCTACGGAGTCACCGAGCGGGTCCTGCTGGACGCACCCGGATCAGATCGCTGAATGCGCCTCCACGCAGGTGACGCCCTGGCGGTCGGCGGTCCGGGCGATCGACGCCGAGTCCTGCCGGAGCACCGCCGGGCGAGAGGCGGAGCGCGACCGGGCCGGTCCCGCTCCCGCCGGGGGCGCGGGGCGGCTCCGGCGGTCGTCCCCGGGTGGCGTCGGCGGCTCAGAGGGCGTCCCCGGCTGTGGGCCGGTGTGGGGTGGGGACGTCCGGGCGGCCGCGTGCGTGCCCCGGGCGCCGGACCCGGCCCGGCCCGCTCGGGTGAGCCGGGGGCCGTGGGGGTCCCGGCCGACGCCGTGGGCCGGTGGTGCGGGCGGGGCCCGGGGATCAGGGACAATGGGCGCCATGAGCGTGCGCACCCAGTCATCCGAAGAACCGGCCGAGAGCGTCCACAGGGCCGGCTTCGCCTGCTTCGTGGGCCGCCCCAACGCGGGCAAGTCCACCCTCACGAACGCTCTGGTCGGGCAGAAGGTGGCGATCACCTCCAACCGCCCGCAGACGACCCGGCACACCGTCCGCGGGATCGTGCACCGCGCGGGCGCGCAGCTGATCCTCGTGGACACCCCCGGGCTGCACAAGCCCCGCACCCTGCTGGGCGAGCGGCTCAACGACGTGGTGCGCGCCACCTGGGCCGAGGTCGACGTCATCGGCTTCTGCCTGCCGGCCAACGAGAAGCTCGGCCCCGGAGACCGCTTCATCGCCAAGGAGCTGGCGGGGATCCGGAAGACCCCCAAGGTCGCCATCATCACCAAGACGGACCTGGTCGACAGCAAGACCCTCGCCGAGCAGCTCATCGCCGTGGACCGGCTGGGCGAGGAGCTGGGCATCACCTGGGCGGAGATCGTCCCGGTGTCGGCCACCGCCAACAAGCAGGTGGACCTCCTCGCCGAGCTGCTGGTCCCGCTGCTGCCCGAGGGTCCCGCGCTCTACCCGGAGGGCGACCTCACCGACGAGCCCGAGCAGGTCATGGTCGCCGAGCTGATCCGCGAGGCCGCGCTGGAGGGCGTGCGCGACGAGCTGCCGCACTCCATCGCCGTCGTCGTCGAGGAGATGCTGCCGCGCGAGGACCGCCCCGCCGACAAGCCGCTGCTGGACATCCACGCCAACGTCTTCATCGAGCGGCCCAGCCAGAAGGGCATCATCATCGGCCCCAAGGGCAAGCGCCTCAAGGACGTGGGCATCAAGTCCCGCAAGCAGATCGAGGCCCTGCTCGGCACCCCGGTCTTCCTCGACCTCCATGTGAAGGTCGCCAAGGACTGGCAGCGCGACCCCAAGCAGCTCCGCCGCCTGGGCTTCTGAGCCGACCGGGGCCCGCGCGGGAAGGTCCCAGGTCCGCCAGGGGGGCTACGCAGGGCCGCGGGGCTCCGGCGGAAGGCTCGCGTCCCGGCAGCGAGCGGGCGGAACTCCGGCGGGGGTCCGGGATTCCCTGCCCCGGAAGAGGGCGCGGAGGCCCCGGAAAGCACCGGGCGCCCGCGCAGGAGGACGCCGCGGCACACCAGGGGCCGGGCCCCGGGGACCCGTCACCCCACCGGGCCCCGGACGCCCCGTTCCGGGCCCGAGGCGCCCCCGCAGCCCGGCCGGACCCCGCCGCCCCGGGCCCGTCCTCCCCTCGGGTCAGGCCGGAGGCCGGTAGCCGATCGTGGGGACCGCCCGGCGGCGGGGCCAGGGGGCGACCGGGTCGCCGGGGAGCAGACCGGCCAGGAAGGCGTAGCGGCGCAGGGCGGCCGGATCCTGCTCCTCGACCGAGCGGACCTCGTGCCACCAGGTGGCGATCTCGGGCCAGCCCGGCGCCGACAGGGATCCCCCGAACTCCTGGACGGAGAGCGCCGCGGTCAGCCCCGCGAAGGAGAGCCGGTCGGCGAGGGGCCAGCCGGCCAGGGTGCCGGCGACGAACCCGGCGACGAAGACGTCCCCCGCGCCGGTCGGGTCCAGCGCCTCCACGGCGATGGCGGGGACCTCGGCGGTCTCCCCGGTGCGCCGGTCCACCGCGTACGCGCCCTCCGCGCCCAGGGTGACCACCGCGACCGGGACGTGCGCGGTCAGCGCGTGCGCCGCGGCGCGCGGGCAGTCGGTGCGGGTGTAGCGCATGGCCTCGGCCGCGTTCGGCAGGAACGCCTCGCAGTGCGCCAGGTCGGCCAGCCCGGCCAGGTCCCAGGCGCCGGTGTCGTCCCAGCCGACATCGGCGAAGATCCGGGTGCCGCGCCCGGCGGCCTCCGCGATCCACGGGTCCCGGACACCCGGCGCGAGGGAGGCGACCGCGGCCCGCGCGCGGGGCGGGCAGTCCGGCACCGGCTCCCCCGGCGGCGGCTCGTGGCCGTGCGAGACCATGGTGCGCTCCCCCTCGTACGCCATGGAGACCGTGACCGGCGAGTGCCAGCCGGGTACGGTGCGCGAGGGGGTCAGATCGATGCCCTCGCCCCGGGAGAGCGCGTCCCAGCAGTAGTCACCGTAGTGGTCGTCGCCGAAGGCCGCCGCCAGTGAGGTGCGCAGGCCGAGGCGGGCCAGCGCGGTCGCCATGTTGGCCACGCCGCCGGGGCTGGAGCCCATGCCCCGCGCCCAGGACTCGGTGCCGCGCACCGGGGCCGAGTCGAGCCCGGTGAGGATGATGTCGAGGAAGACCGTGCCGGTGAGGTAGACGTCCCAGGGCGGGTCGTGCGGCGTGCGCACCGCGGCCAGCGGGTCGACCTGGGTGTGGCGGTGGCCCCCCGGCGGATGGCGGTGGGTCCGCTCGTCGGCGGGGACGGCGGGCACGACGGGGACTGCGGCGCTCCCGTCGGACGCCGCGGACACGGTGGACGCGGTCACGATGGCGCTCCTGAGCGTGGTGCGGATCAGCACAGTGTGCACCATCACCGGCCGCCGCCGGAGGGCTCACGGCCCGGTGGGAGGGGGTCCCGGGGCCCCGTTCCATGATCGGGTGGCCCATCCTGCTACCCAGCATCCAACACATCAAACCGCGATGTGACTCAGATCACATCATCTCGTCTGTTTCGCACCGGCCCCCGCTTGATACAAATTGCGCGCGCGTTCCTGTCCACGTCCCTGTCCACGTCGACGGTCGGCGCCCACTCCCCTCCCTTCCGCACGCCCTGGAACGCCCGTGTTCGCCCCCCGCACCACCGCACCCTGGCCCCTCGTGGCCCTCTTCACCGCCGGGTACATGCCGCCCTACCTGCTGCCGACCACCGTCGGCAGGCTGGACACCGGCCTCCCCCTCTCCGCCACCCAGGCGGGCGCCGTCGGCAGCGCGCTGCTGCTCAGCTCGGCGTCGGCGGGCTTCCTGCTCGCCTCCCGGGTGCAGCGCACCGGCCCGCGCGCCCTGTCCCGCCTCGGACTGCTGCTGGCCGTCCTCGGCTACGGCGGGGCCGCGCTGACCACCGCCGTGCCCGCCGTCGTCGCCGGACTCGTCGTGGGCGGCTTCGGCTCCGGTACGGCCACCACGGTCGCCGCCACCCGGATCGCCGCCGAGCGCGATCCGCACCGGGCCTCCACGCTGGGACTGCTGAGCGTCTCCGCGCTGGCCGGGGCCGTCTATCTGACGGTGCCGCACCTCGGCCGCTCGCACGGGCTGCCCCTGGCGGCCATCGCGCTCACCGCGCTGGCCGTGTGGCCGCTGACCGGCCGGCTGCCCGCCGGCGCCGCCGCCGGACCCGACGCGCCGGGCACCGATCCGGCCGCCACCGCCCCGCTCCCCCACCGCCGTTCGGGCGCGGTGCTCGCCGTCACGGTGCTGTTCTGGGCCCTGGCGCAGAACTCCCTGTGGGGCGTCAGCGGACGGATCGGGCTGAGCCAGGCCGGGCTGAGCGAGGCGGCCCTCGGCGCGGTGCTCGCCGCTGCCCTGGGCGCGGGTCTGATCGGTGTGCTGGCGGCGGGCGCGATCGGGCCCCGGCTCGGCCGTGCCGTGCCGATAGGCGGCGGGACGGTGCTGATCGCGGGATGCATCGCGCTGAGCGCGGCGGCGACCACGCCCGCCGTCTTCGCCACCGGCGAGATCGCCTGGAACACCCTCTACCCGGTGGTCCTGTCGTATCTGATCGGCCTGGCCGCCTCGCTGGACCCGCGCGGGCGCTGGGCGGCGCTGGTCGGCTCGGCCTCCGCGCTGGGCACCGCCGCCGGTCCGCTGACCGGCAGCGCGCTCTCCGCGCAGGCCGGTTACGCGGGCATGGGCCTGGTGCTGGCCGCGGGCCTGCTGCTGGTCGCCGCGCCGATGACCGCTGTCGCCCTGCACACCGGCGGCCGGCCGCTGCTGCCGGGCGCGGTCCGCCGCCGCGGCGGCACCCCGGCCGCCCTGGTCGCCGCCACCACCGGCACGTCCGGCGGGGCGGTGCCCGAGGTCGGGGCGGTGGAGCAGCCGGTGGTGGAGATCACCGTGGAGGCGCCCGCCGCCCCCGTCCAGCGGGCCTACGGCACGGCCGGACCCTGGCAGTCCGGAACCGCGCCCGGCCCCGGCCCCGGCACCTGACCAGGCACCCCGGGCCGTACGGCCACGGCACCCGGCGCCCCGGCGGCTACGGCTACGGCTACGGCTACGGCTACGGCTACGGCTACGGCTACGGGAAGGCGTACGCCTCCACCTCGGCGAGGTAGCGCGCCCTCAGCTCCTCCTCGTCGTCCAGGAAGGCGGCGAGAAAGGAGTTGCGGGCCAGTTCCCGCAGCCGCTCCGGGCCGAGCCCCAGCACGGCGCCGACCGCGTCGAAGTTGTCGCCGGCGTAGCCGCCGAAGTAGGCCGGGTCGTCGGAGTTGACCGTGCACAGCAGCCCGGCGTCGAGCAGGGCCGGGAGCGGATGGTCGGCGAGGGTCTCGACGGTGCGCAGCCGGACGTTGGACAGCGGACACAGGGTCAGCGGCACCCGCTCCCGCACCAGCCGCTCGACCAGCGCCGGGTCCTCGGCGCAGCGCAGCCCGTGGTCGATCCGCTCGACACCGAGCACGTCGAGGGCCTCGGTGATGTACTCCGGCGGCCCCTCCTCGCCCGCGTGCGCGACCCGGCGCAGCCCGAGCTCCGCGGCGGCCCGGTAGACCTCGCGGAACTTGGCGGGCGGGTGCCCGACCTCGGCGGAGTCCAGGCCGACACCGGTGATCCGGCCGAGGTGGGGCCGGGCGGCGTCGAGGATCGCGAGGGCCGACTCGGCGGACTCGTCGCGCAGGAAGCACATGATCAGGCGGGTGGAGACGCCGTGCGTCGAGCGGCTGCGGCCGAGCGCCCGCCAGAGGCCCTCCACCACGGTGTCCATGGTCACGCCCCGGGCCAGATGGGCCTGCGGGTCGAAGAAGATCTCCGCGTGCCGTACGCCCTGTGCCGCGGCGCGGGCGAGGTAGGCATCGGCGAGATCCTCGAAGTCCCGCTCGGTGCGCAGGACGGTCATCAGCTCGTAGTACAGGTTCAGGAAGGACTGGAGGTCCTCGAAGCGGTACGCCTCGCGCAGGGCCCCGGTGTCCGGGTAACGCAGGGACACGCCGTTGCGGGCGGCCAGCTCGAAGGCCAGCTCCGGTTCCAGTGTGCCTTCGACATGCAGGTGCAGTTCGGCTTTGGGCAGGGGCATCAAAGCATCGTACGGCCGGTTCACCGACGTTTCGGAACCGGGACGCTCTGCAGGTCGCGGGCCACGGTCAGCTCGCCCTCGAACCCGGCGGCCCTGGCCCGCAGTTCGAACTCGGCCGGGTCGGGATAGCGCTGGCTGAAGTGGGTCAGGACGAGGTGCCGCACGCCCGCGTCCCGGGCGACACGGGCCGCCTGCCCGGCGGTGAGGTGGCCGTGCTCCTCGGCGAGCGCCGCGTCCTCGTCGAGGAAGGTCGACTCGATGGCGAGCAGGTCGCAGCCCTCGGCGAGGGCGTGGACGCCCTCGCACAGCCGGGTGTCCATGACGAACGCGAACCGCTGGCCCCGCCGCACCTCGCTCACCTCGTCGAGCGCGACGCCGTTCAGCGAGCCCTCCCGGTGCAGTCGGCCCACGTCGGGGCCGGCGATGCCGCGGGCGGCCAGCCGCTCGGGCAGCATGCGGCGGCCGTCGGGCTCGGTCAGCCGGTAGCCGTAGGACTCGACGGGGTGCGAGAGCCGCCGCGCCTCCAGGGTGTAGGCGGGGGTGACGGCGAGCGGGCCGTCCCCGTCGACGGGGGCCTCGGTGATGCCGACGGTCTCCCGGTAGGCGGTGGCGTACCGCAGCCGTTCGAAGAAGCGCTGTCCGGAGCGCGGGTAGTGGGCGGTGACCCGGTGCGGGACCCGGTCCAGGTTGACCCGCTGGATCACCCCGGCGAGGCCCAGGCTGTGGTCGCCGTGGAAGTGGGTGACGCAGATCCGGTTCAGGTCGTGCGCGGCGACCCCGGCACGCAGCATCTGGCGCTGCGTCCCCTCGCCGGGGTCGAACAGGATGCCCTCGCCGTCCCAGCGGAGCAGATAGCCGTTGTGGTTGCGGTGCCGGGTCGGGACCTGGCTGGCGGTGCCGAGGACGACGAGTTCGCGGACGGACACGGGGCGCCGGTTATCCGGGGGGCCATTCGAGGCCGCGCCCGCCGAGCACGTGGGCGTGGGCGTGCCACACGGTCTGGCCGGCCCCGGCGCCGGTGTTGAAGATGGTGCGGTAGCTGTCCAGCCGCTCCTGCTCGGCGACGGCCCGGGTCTCGCGCAGCACCTCGGCGGCGGTCTCGGGGGCCCCGGCGGCGAGGGCGGCGGCGTCCTGGTAGTGGGCCTTGGGGATCACCAGGACGTGGGTGGGCGCCTGCGGGTTTATGTCGCGGAACGCGACGGTGGTCTCCGTCTCGCGGACGATCGTCGCGGGGATCCGCCCTTCGACGATCTTGCAGAACAGGCAGTCCTCATGCGGCTCCCCTGCCATCTGGCGCTCCTTATGTGGTGATCTTCTGGGGGCATGGTAGCGAGCGGCGTCCACGGGGTGCCGGGCGCCGTCATCACCGCCGGGGCCGGGAGGCTACGGCGCCGCGGACCGGTACGGCAAGGGCGCCCCGGGCCGCGCGCCCGCCCGCGGGGAGCGCGCGCGGCCCGGGGCGCCCCGTCAGGGCAGCTCCGGCGGGGTCTTCGCCGGGTTCTCCGCCAGGGCGGCCAGCGCGATGCGGACGGCCTCGTCGAGCTGGGCGTCGCGGCCCGCCACGTGGTCCTGCGGGCGCTGCGGGACCTCGACGTCGGGGTCGACGCCGTGGTTCTCCACGCCCCAGCCGTAGCCCTCCAGCCAGAAGGCGTACTTGGGCTGGGTGATCAGGGTGCCGTCGACCAGGGTGTAGCGGCTGTCGATGCCGACGACGCCGCCCCAGGTGCGGGTGCCGACGACGGGTCCGATGCCGAGCGCCTTGATGGCGGCGTTGACGATGTCGCCGTCCGATCCGGAGAACTCGTTGGCGACGGCGACGACCGGCCCCCGGGGGGCGTCCAGGGGGTAGCTCTGCGGGCGCATGCCGCGCGGCAGGTCCCAGCCGACGATGCGCCGGGCCAGCTTCTCCACGACGAGCTGGGAGGTGTGTCCGCCGCGGTTCTCGCGCACGTCGACGACCAGTCCCTCGCGGGCGACCTCGACGCGCAGGTCCCGGTGGAGCTGGGCCCAGCCGGAGCCGACCATGTCGGGCACGTGGAGGTAGCCGAGCCGCCCGCCGGACGACTCGTGGACGTGGGCGCGGCGGCCGGCGACCCAGTCGTGGTAGCGCAGCGGCTCCTCGTCGGCGAGGGGGACGACGACCGCGTGCCGCGCCTCGCCGCCGCCGGCCGGAAGGACGGTCAGCTCGACGGGCTTGCCCGCGGTGCCGACGAGCAGCGGTCCGGGGCCGGTGACCGGGTCGACGGGCTGTCCGGCGACGGCCACGACCGCGTCCCCGGCACGGACCGCGACGCCGGGCGCGGCGAGCGGGGAGCGGGCCTCCGGGTCGGAGGTCTCGGAGGGCAGCACCCGGTCGACGCGCCAGAGGCCGTCCTCGTGGCGGGAGAGGTCGGCGCCGAGCAGGCCCTGCCGGGCGCCGTCGCCGTGGCCGCCGCGCGGGATGACGTAGGCGTGGGAGGTGCCCAGTTCACCCTGGACCTCCCAGAGCAGGTCGACGAGGTCGTCATGGGTGGCGACGCGGTCCAGGACGGGCCGGTAGCGGTCGAGCACGCCCTCCCAGTCGACCCCGTTCAGGCCGGGGTGCCAGAAGTTGTCCCGCATGACACGGCCGGTCTCCTCGTACATCTGGCGCCACTCGGCGGCCGGGTCGACGATCTGGCGGACCCTGCCGAGGTCGACGGTGATGTTGGTGTCGCTGTCCTCGTCGCCGGAGGCCCGCCGGTCGCTGGGGACGACCTTGAGGCGGCCCTCGGTCCAGAGCAGCAGGCGCTTGCCGTCGCCGCTGACCTCGAAGCCGTCGGCGTCGCCGGCCAGGTGCTCGACGCGGAGCTGGGCGAGGTCGTAGCGCTCCAGGTCGTTGCCCGGGTCGGAGGCGTCCGGGGTGGCGCGGGAGGCGCCGAGGACGCCGGTGACCGGGTGGCGCAGCCAGAGGACGCCGTCCTTGGCGGCGCGCAGCCGCGAGTAGCGGCCGGCCTCGACCGGGAAGGGCACGATGCGGTCGGCGAGGCCCTCGATGTCGATGCGGGTGGTGGGGGTGCCCTCGCTGTCGGGGGTCTCCTCGCGGTCCGGCGTCTCGAAGGGCCGGCCGTGGCGCTGCGGGCCGAAGGGCGAGGGGGTGGTCGCGGCGAGGGTGATCAGGTGGGGGCGGGCGCCCTCGACGAAGGCCAGGTCGAAGGCGTGCTCGTCGTAGACCGGGTCGAAGGAGCGGGTGGAGAGGAAGGCGAGGTGCTTGCCGTCCAGGGTGAAGGCGGGCGCGTGGTCCCGGAAGCGCAGCGGGGTGGCCTCGCTGACCGACAGATCGGTGGTGTTGGCCAGCTTGAGCTGGCGCAGCGGGTCGGGGCCGGGGTGGGACCAGGCGAGCCAGGAGGAGTCGGGCGAGAAGACCAGGCCGGTGGCGTCGCCGTTCTCGCTCCGGTCGACCTCGCGGACCTCGCCGGACTCGCGCTCGACGAGCAGCACCCGGCCGTCGTGCGAGGCGACGGCGGCGCGGCTGCCGTCGGGCGCCACGGCGAGGGCGAGGACCCGGCCGAGCCGTCCGGCGGCGAGGCGGCGCGGGGTGGCGCCGGGGGCGAGGCCGGTGGCGGGGGCGAACTCCAGGGCGTCGTCGCCCTCGGCGTCCGTCACCCACACCACCCATTCCTCGCCGTCGGCGCGGAAGGCGCGCGGCAGCCGGGTGCGCACCCCGGGGGTGGCGGCGAGGGCGCGGGCGGGGCCGGAGCGGTGGGTGACCCAGTGGACGCCGCCGCGCACCGAGACGGCGCTGCCGCGGCCGGTGTGGTCCGGGGAGGCGGCGCCGAGCCAGCGGGCGGCGTTGACCGGGTAGGGCTGGAGGTCGGTGCGGGAGCCGCCGAGGCGGATGTCGAGCCGGCGCGGCTCGGCGCCGTCCAGGTCGTCCAGCGTCCACAGCTCACCGGCGCTGGTGTAGACGACGCGGGTGCCGTCGGTGGCGGCCTGGCGGGCGTAGAAGCCGCCGAGTGGGGTGTGGCGGCGCAGGTCGCCGCCGTCGGCGAGGGAGGAGTAGAGGGCGCCGGTGCCCTCGTGGTCGCTGAGGAAGGCGAGGCGGTCCCCGGTCCAGAAGGGGTACTCGATCTGGCCGTCGAGGTCCTCGTGCAGCCGGACGAACTCGCCGTCGCCCTGGGCGTCGATCCAGAGCTTGCCGGCCGTGCCGCCCCGGTAGCGCTTCCACCAGGCGGCGTCGCGGCTCGCGGCGGACAGCAGCACGGTGCGCGGTCCGAGGGCGACCTCCCCGACGTGGCCGTAGGGAAGGGTCTCGGCGGGGCCCCCGTCGAGGGGCACGGCGCGGGCCCAGGTGCGGCGGACGCTGGCCTCGCCGTGGGCGCCGAGGGCGAGGACCCGGCCGTCCCGGGTCCAGCCGCGCACCTGGGTGCGCGCACCGCCCCAGTGGGTGAGCCGACGGGCGGGGCCGCCGTCCACGGGGGCGACGTGCACCTCGGGGGCACCGTCGCGGGTGGAGGTCCAGGCGACCGTGGTGCCGTCGGGCGAGATCCGCGGATGGCTGACCGGTACGTTGTCGGCGCTGACGCGCCAGGCGCGGCCACCGTCGAGCGGGGCGAGCCACACGTCGTCCTCGGCGGTGAAGGCGACCAACTCACCGTGCGGATGCGGGAACCGGAGATAGGCAGGCGCTGCGGGCTGTGTCACCCCCTCAGCCTATGCAGCCCCGGCGGCCGACCGACAGGGGTTCGGATCACTTCACCACGTCGAGGGCGGGACGGGGCCCATGACCGGAGGGGTGGGGACGGGCCGGGACGCCGGCCCGGCACACGCCGTCCGGCCGGGGCGCCGGTCGGCCGGGGCGCCGGGTGCGGCGGGGGGCCAAGCGCCCGGCGCGCCCCGTGGTTTCAGGACCAGCGGCCCGTGCGGGTCAGCAGGAGGGCCGCCGCCGCCGTACCGGCGGTGGAGGTGCGCAGGACGCTGCGGCCCAGCCGGTACGGGCGGGCGCCCGCCTCCGCGAAGAGCGCCAGCTCCTCCGGGGAGACCCCGCCCTCGGGCCCGACGACTAGCACGAGGTGACCGGCGGCGGGGAGCGCGGCTTTGGCCAGCGGTTCCTCGCCGCTCTCGTGGAGCACCGCGGCGAAGTCGGCGGTGGCCAGCAGCGCGGCGACCTGCTTGCCGGTCATCGCGTCCGCGACCTCGGGGAAGCGGGTGCGCCGGGACTGCTTCCCGGCCTCGCGGGCCGTCGCCCGCCACTTGCCGAGCGCCTTCGCCCCGCGCTCGCCGCGCCACTGCGTGACGCAGCGGGACGCCGCCCAGGGCACGATCGCGTCGACGCCGACCTCGGTCATCGTCTCCACCGCCAGTTCCCCGCGGTCGCCCTTGGGGAGGGCCTGGACGACGGTGATGCGGGGCTCCTCGGGGGCGTCCTCGCGGACCGTCCCCAGGCCGGTGACGACCAGGCGGTCCTTGCCCTCGGCGGCCCGGACCAGGCCCTCGGCCCAGCGTCCGTGCCCGTCGGTGAGGACGAGCGCCTCGCCGGGCCGCAGCCGCTTCACGGAGACCGCGTGCCGCCCCTCGGGACCGTCGAGGACGTACTCCCCGCCGGGGACGTCCTCGGACCGCAGGGAGCCGACCACGAACACGGGTGCCGTCATCAGCCCGCGCCTCCCCCGGTGTAGTGCGCCAACTCGGCCCCGGCGGTGGCCAGTTCGTCGACCAGCAGCTCGACCAGCCGCCCGGCGGGCAGTTCCCGGGCCAGCCGGTGCCCCTGGCCCGCCCACAGCGCCATGCCCTGCGCGTCGCCCGCCCTGGCCGCCGCCCCGCGCAGCGGCGCGGTGAGGTGGTGGACGTCCGGGTAGGCGGCGGGGACGTACGGCCCGTGCTCCCGCACGAAGCGGTTGACCAGCGCGCGGGCCGGGCGGCCGGAGAAGGCGCGGGTGAGTTCGGTCCGGACGTACAGCGGGTCGGTGAGGGCCCGCTTGTGCAGGGCGTGGGCGCCGGACTCGGAGGCGGCGACGAAGGCGGTGCCGAGCTGGGCCGCGTCGGCGCCGGCGGCGAGCACGGCGGCGATCTGGCCGCCGCGCATGATGCCGCCCGCGGCGACGATCGGCAGGTCCACGGCCTCGCGCACCTGGGTGATCAGCGCCAGCAGCCCGATGCCGGCCGCGTCGGTCTCCGGGTCGTCCCGGTGCCGCCCCTGGTGGCCGCCGGCCTCCACCCCCTGGGCGATCACCGCGTCGGCGCCGGACCGTTCGACGGCCCTGGCCTCCTCCGCGGTGGTCGCCGTGGCCAGGACGAAGCTGCCGGCGCGGTGCAGGGACTCGACGGCCTCGGGGCCGGGGACGCCGAAGTGGAACGAGACCACCGGCACCGGGTTGTCCAGCAGCACCGCGAGCTTGGCGTCGTAGCCGTCGTCGCGTCCGCTGTCGGGGTCGCCCAGCTCGGTCTCGTACCAGACGGCCTCCCCGGCGAGCTGGTGGGCGTAGACGCCGACGGCGGCGGGGTCGGCGGTCTCCGGCTGCGGCATGAACAGGTTGACCCCGAAGGGGTGGCCCGTCAGTCCCCGGAGCTGCTTGATCTCCTGGTACATCCCGTCCGCGGTCTTGTACCCGGCGGCCAGGAACCCGAGCCCGCCCGCCTCGGAGACCGCGGCGGCGAGCCGCGGCACGGCGACGCCGCCGGCCATGGGCGCCTGCACGATCGGGTAGGGGAAGAGATCGGTCAGTGCGGAGGACATGACCGCATGGTGTCATGCCTCCTGGGCAAGTCCGAACCCGACCGTCCGCCCGGCACCGGCGGGCCGGGCCCCGGGCAAGCCGGACAATCCCGAACACGCCGGGCGGGCCCCGCCGGACGGGCCCCGGACCGGACGGCGCGGGGCCGGACCGCCCGGAGGCACGCCCGGCCCCGCGCGGGTGTCAGCGGCCGTTGAAGGCGTCCTTCAGCCGGGAGAACAGGCCCTGCTGGCCGGGCTGGAACTGGCCCTGGGGGCGCTCCTCGCCGCGCAGCTCGGCCAGTTCGCGCAGCACGCGCTCCTGGTCGGGGTCGAGCTTGGTCGGGGTGGTGACCTCGACGTGCACGATCAGGTCGCCCCGGCCGCCGCCGCGCAGATGCGTGACGCCCCGGCCGTGCAGCGGGATCGACTGGCCGGACTGGGTGCCCGGGCGGATGTCGATCTCCTCCATGCCGTCCAGCGTCTCCAGCGGCACCTTGGTGCCGAGGGCCGCCGCCGTCATGGGGATGGTGACCGTGCAGTGCAGGTCGTCGCCCCGGCGCTGGAAGGTCGGGTGCGGCAGCTCCTGGATCTCGACGTAGAGGTCGCCGGCCGGACCGCCGCCGGGGCCGACCTCGCCCTCGCCCGCGAGCTGGATGCGCGTGCCGTTGTCGACGCCCGCCGGGATCTTCACCGTGAGCGTCCGCCGGGAGCGGATGCGCCCGTCGCCCGCGCACTCGGGGCAGGGGGTGGGGACCACGGTGCCGAAGCCCTGGCACTGGGGGCAGGGCCGGGAGGTCATGACCTGGCCCAGGAAGGACCGGGTGACCTGCGAGACCTCACCGCGTCCGCGGCACATGTCGCAGGTCTGCGCCGAGGTGCCGGGCGCCGCGCCCTCGCCGTTGCAGGTGTTGCAGACGACCGCGGTGTCGACCTGGATGTCCTTGGTGGTGCCGAACGCGGCCTCGTCCAGCTCCACCTCGATGCGGATCATGGCGTCCTGGCCCCGGCGGGTGCGCGAGCGCGGTCCGCGCTGCGACGCCGTGCCGAAGAAGGCGTCCATGATGTCCGAGAAGTTCCCGAAGCCGCCCGCGCCGAAGCCGCCGGCCCCCGCGCCGCCCGACTGGGACAGCGGATCGCCGCCGAGGTCGTAGACCTGCTTCTTCTGCGGGTCGGAGAGGACCTCGTAGGCGGCGTTGATCTCCTTGAACCGCTCCTGCGTCTTCGGATCGGGGTTGACGTCCGGGTGCAGCTCGCGCGCGAGCCTCCGGAACGCCTTCTTGATCTCGTCCTGGGACGCGTCGCGGCGCACGCCGAGTACGGCGTAGTAGTCCGTGGCCACCTACGACTCCGCCAGGATCTGTCCGACGTACCGTGCCACTGCGCGTACCGCTCCCATCGTTCCCGGGTAGTCCATGCGGGTCGGTCCGACCACGCCGAGCTTGGCAACCGCCTCGCCGCCCGAACCGTAACCGACCGACACGACGGACGTGGAGTTGAGTCCCTCGTGGGCGTTCTCGTGACCGATCCGTACGGTCACGCCCGCGTCCTTCGACTCACCGAGCAGCTTGAGGAGCACGACCTGCTCCTCCAGCGCCTCCAGGACGGGCCTGATCACAAGGGGGAAGTCGTGCCCGAAGCGGGTGAGATTGGCGGTGCCGCCGATCATCAGCCGCTCCTCGTTCTCCTCGACCAGCGTCTCCAGGAGAACGGAGAGCACGGTCGAGACCGTACCGCGGTCCTCGGCCTCGAAGGCGTCCGCCAGGTCCTCGACCAGGCTCGGCACATCCGTGAACCGGCGCCCCACGACACGGCTGTTGAGCCGCGCCCGCAGGTCGGCGAGGAAGACCTCGCCGAACGGCGCCGGACAGTCGACGACACGCTGCTCGACCCGGCCGGTGTCCGTGATCAGCACGAGCATCAGCCGCGCGGGCGCGAGGGCCAGCAGCTCCACGTGCCGCACGGTCGAGCGGGTCAGCGAGGGGTACTGCACCACGGCTACCTGCCGGGTGAGCTGCGCGAGCAGCCGCACCGTGCGGGCCACCACGTCGTCGAGGTCGACGGCGCCCTCCAGGAAGTTCTGGATGGCGCGCCGCTCCGGGGCGGTCATCGGCTTGACGCCCGCCAGCCGGTCGACGAAGAGCCGGTAGCCCTTGTCGGTGGGGATGCGCCCGGCACTGGTGTGCGGCTGGGCGATGAACCCCTCCTCCTCCAGGGCCGCCATGTCGTTGCGCACGGTGGCCGGGGAGACGCCGAGGTTGTGCCGCTCGGTGAGGGCCTTGGAGCCGACGGGCTCCTCGGTGCCGACATAGTCCTGGACGATGGCGCGCAGGACCTTCAGCCTGCGTTCACTGAGCACCGCGCGCACCTCCTGAAGTCGTCGCCCCACGTCGCCTGGTCCGTCCTGGCACTCATCGGGCGCGAGTGCCAGACTTCCCCGGCCCAGTGTACGGCCGTGGGGTACGCCCGGGGCAAGGCCGGTGCCGCGCCGCTAGCGTCGTCGCCATGAGCGTGGGATGGGAAGAGGCGGGCTGGGAACGGGTGGCGGCCGGGGTCGGGCGGTGCCGGCTGCCGGTGTGGGACTGCACGGCGGGGCTGGTCGTCGGCACGGACGCGGTCCTGCTGGTCGACGCGGGGTCGAGCCTGGCCGAGGGCGCCCGGCTGCGGGCGGCGGCCGAGCGGCTGACCGGCCGCCGTGTGACGCATGTCGCGCTGACCCACCCGCACTTCGACCACGTCCTCGGGGCGGCGGTGTTCGCCGGGGCGGAGGTCCTCGGGGCGGCCGGGACCCGGGCGCTGTTCGCGCCGGGCGGACGGGGCCGGGAGGCGCTGCGGGCGGACGCGGTGGCCAACGGGCTGGACCCGCGGCTCGCTGCGGAGGCGGTGGACGCGCTGGCGCCGGCGCGGCACGAGGTGACCGGCGGGCGGGAAGTCGACCTGGGCGGCGGGCGGCGCGCCCTGCTGACCGCGGTGGGCCCCGGGCACACCGGGCACGACCTGGCGGTGCTGGTGCCGGGCGACCCGGCGGTGGTCTTCTGCGGCGATCTGGTCGAGGAGTCCGGCCCGCCCCAGGCCGGGCCGGACGCGGCGCCCTCGCACTGGCCGCCGGCACTGGACCGGCTGCTGGAGCTGGGCGGGGAGGACGCCCGGTACGTGCCCGGTCACGGAGCGGTGGTCGACGCCGCCTTCGTACGGGCCCAACGGGACGCGCTGGCCGACCGGTTCGGCGTGTCGCGCTGATCGGGCGCCGCGCGTTCCTCGTATCGTCACCCGAATGCGCCAGTACTCCGCCGATATGACCCCTCCCTGGAAGAAGCCGGGTCCCGCGCCCGAGGTCCCCGCCGAACCGGGACTGGTCGTCGAGGAGCCCGGCACCGGGTTCTGCGGCGCGGTGGTGGGCTGCGAGGCGGGCACGGTCACCCTGGAGGACCGCTTCGGCAAGCGCCGGGTCTTCCCCATGGAGCCGCGCGGCTTCCTGCTGGAGGGCCGCGTCGTGACCCTGACCCGCCCCGGACGCGGTCCGGTCCGCCCCACCCGCACCGCGTCCGGCTCGGTCGCCGTCCCCGGCGCCCGCGCCCGGGTCGCCCGCGCCGGGCGCATCTACGTCGAGGGGCGGCACGACGCGGAGCTGGTCGAGAAGGTGTGGGGCGACGACCTGCGCGTGGAGGGCGTGGTCGTGGAGTACCTGGGCGGCGTGGACGACCTGCCGTCCGTCGTCGACGAGTTCGCGCCCGGCCCGGACGCCCGGCTCGGCGTGCTGGTGGACCATCTGGTGCCGGGCTCCAAGGAGTGGCGCATCGCGCAGGCGGTGACCGGTGACGACGTGCTGGTGGTCGGCCACCCCTACATCGACGTCTGGGAGGCGGTGAAGCCGTCGTCCGTGGGCATCGCGGCGTGGCCACGGGTGCCCAGGGGCGAGGACTGGAAGACGGGGGTCTGCCGGGCGCTGGGGTGGCCCGCCGACAACACCGGCGCCGCGTGGCAGCACATCCTGGGCCGGGTGGGCTCGTACAAGGACCTCGAACCGGCGCTGCTGGGCAGCGTGGAACGGCTGATCGACCATGTGACGGCGTGATCCGCGCGGGGCGCGCTCCGGGTGCCCCGCGACGGGGCGGGTGCGGCCTCCGCGGCCCGGCCGTGGCGGCGGGCGGTCCCGCACGCGCGGTGCGGAGGGCTCACCGCCGGTCCGCACCGGGTGGGGCCTCGCCGCCGGTCCGGCCCTTGGCACGGTGCCCGCGGGGGCGGACCTCGGGGCGGCCGCCCGGAGGGGCCGGCGGGGTGTGACGGGCGGCCCGCGCGGGGCGGCACCGCGCCCGGACCGGCTCAGGGGACGGGGCCCTGTGCGGCGGGGCCCGTACGACGTGCGGCAGGCGGCGGGGACGGCGCGGGGCGACCCTGCGGGGAGCGGCTCGCGGCAGGGGCGGCGCGGAGGGACCGCCCGCGAGGGGGGCGGGAGCCGTGCCCGTGAGGGGGTCGGCCCCGCTGGTCGCCGTCCCGGCCGAAGAGGTCCACGCGGAGGAGCGGGACCACGGCCACCGCACCGAGCAGCAGGCCGAGGGGTGCGACGAAGCCGAGGGCACGGCCCTCCGGGGGCGGGGCGGGGCCACGCCGTTCGTCCCCCGCCTCCCGCGATGGGACCCCGCTCCCCCACCGCGCGGGCCCCGGGGCGCACCGGCGGGCCCGCGCGGCGGCGCGGCGGGCCCCGGAAGGGCCCGGCGGGGTCGCGGGCCCGGGAAGGGCCGCTCAGTCGACCAGGTCGCGCACCACCGCGTCCGCCAGCAGTCGTCCGCGCAGCGTCAGCACCGCCCGTCCCCGCCCGTACGCCTCCTCCTGGAGGAGGCCGTCGGACAGCGCGCGGCGGGAGGCGGCGAGCCCCGCCTCGCGCAGCAGGTCCAGCGGCACGCCCTCGCGCAGCCGCAGTTCCAGGAGGACCCGCTCCACCCGCCGGTCCTCCTCGGTGAGCACCTCCCGCCCGGCCCCCGGGGAGCGTCCGGCCGCCAGGGCCGCCGCATAGGCGCCGGGGTGCTTCACGTTCCACCAGCGGACCCCGCCGACGTGCGAGTGGGCGCCCGGTCCGGCCCCCCACCAGTCCGCGCCCCGCCAGTACAGCTCGTTGTGCAGGCAGCGCCCGGCCTCGGAGGAGGCCCAGTTCGACACCTCGTACCAGGCGAAGCCCGCCGCCGACAGGGTCTCCTCGGCGATCAGGTACCGGTCGGCGTGCTCGTCGTCGTCGGTCATGGGCACCTCGCCCCGCCGGATGCGCCGGGCGAGCCCGGTGCCCTCCTCGACGATCAGCGCGTAGGCGGAGACATGGTCGGGCCCCGCGCCGAGCGCCGCGTCCAGGGAGGCCCGCCAGTCGTCGTCGGACTCGCCGGGGGTGCCGTAGATCAGGTCGAGGTTGACGTGCTCGAAGCCCGCCGCGCGGGCCTCCGCGACGCACTCCTCGGGCCGGCCGGGCGTGTGGGTGCGGTCCAGCACCTCCAGCACGTGGCGCCTGGCGCTCTGCATGCCGAAGGAGATCCGGTTGAAGCCGCCCGCGCGCAGGGCGGCGAGGTACTCGGGGCCGACCGAGTCCGGGTTGGCCTCCGTCGTAATCTCCGCGTCCGCCGCGAGCCCGAACTCCTCGCGCACCGCGCTCAGCATCCGGACCAGGTCGGCGGCGTCCAGCAGGGTCGGCGTGCCGCCGCCGACGAAGACGGTGCGGACCTCCCGGGGGTCGTCGCCGAGGACCGCGCGGGCGAGGCGGACCTCGTCGGCCAGGGTGGCGGCGTAGTTGTCGCGGGAGGCGAGGACGCCGCCGGTGCCGCGCAGTTCCGTGGCGGTGTAGGTGTTGAAGTCGCAGTAGCCGCAGCGGGTGGCGCAGTACGGGACGTGCAGGTAGAAGCCGAGGGGGCGGTCCGCCGCCCCGGCGAGCGCGGCGGCGGGCAGCGCGCCGTCGGCGGGGACGGGTTCGCCGTCGGGAAGTGCGGAGGGCATGCGTTCCATTGTCCCGTACGCCCGCGGGTGCGGTTCCCCCGTCCTCCCGGACGGGCCGGGACGGGCCGAGCCGGGACAGGCCGGGACGGGATGGGACAGGCCGGGCCGCGACAGGCCGGGACGGGCGGGCGCGGCGGGCGCGGCGACCGTCCGGGAAGGCGGCGAGCGCGGCGAGCACGGGGCACGGCGAGCGCGGGAGCGCGGGCACGGACCGCGCGGCCGGGGCCACGGCACGCGGGGGCGGGGCACGACCGGGGTCGGCCGCAGCGGGACGGGGGCGCGGCGGCGCGGGCGCGGCCGGTCCGGTCCCCGGGCCGTGAAGGGCGGGGCGTCCGCGCCCTCACTCGGCCTGGAGCACCAGCAGTGCCAGGTCGTCCCCCGGCGGCTCGGCGCCGAACTCGTGCACCAGCCGCCTGATCCGCTCCGCGACGAGCCCCGCGTCCAGCCCCGCGCACCCGGCGAGCGCCGCCGCGAGCCCGTCGCCGTCGTCGAACTGGCGGGAGCCGTCGCGCCGCTCGGTGACGCCGTCGGTGACGCACAGCAGGACGTCCCCGGAGCACAGCTCGAACGTCTCGCTGGTGTACGTCGCGTCCTCGACGACGCCGAGGAGGGTCTGCGGTTCCGCGACCGCGCGCACGGTGCCGTCGGGCGCGAGCAGCAGCGGCAGCGGATGCCCGGCGGAGGCCAGGGTGCAGCGGACGCCTCCGTCGACGGGGACCAGCTCGCCGTAGAGGAGGGACAGGAAGCGGGTCTGCGGACCGTCGCCCGGGGCAACCGGACGGCCTCCGGCGGCCACCAGGGCGCGCGCCGCGGCGTCGGCGGCCTCGGTGGCGTCGTCGAGGAGGAGCTGGTTGAGCCGGTCGAGCACGTCGGGGACCTCGTACCCCTCGCGGGCGAGCAGCCGCAGCCAGGGCCGGGCCAGGCCGATGACGACGGCGGCCTCGGGGCCCTTGCCCTGGACGTCGCCGACGGCGAAGCACCAGCGGCCCTCACCGGCCGGGAAGAGGTCGTAGAAGTCGCCGCTGGGGCCGCCCTTGTCGCAGGGCTCGTGGACGAGGGCGCTGCGCACCCCGGGGATCTCGGCCACCGCGCCGGGCAGCAGACCGCGCTGGAGGACGGCGCTGATGGTGGCCTGCCGGGCGTACTGGCGGGCGGCGCCGATGGCGAGCGCCACCCGGCGGCCGAGGTCCTCGACGAGGCCGCCGATCTCCTCGGGGAAGCAGGAGGTGCCGGCCCGCCCGATGACCAGGGTCCCCAGCGGCCTGCCCCCGGCGGCCAGCCGGTAGGCGAGCGCGGCGCCGTGGGCGCCGAGCGAGCCGCCGGGCCAGGGGTGGACGACGGGGCCCGCGTGCCAGGGGCCGCCTGGGCGGGGCGGGTCCTTCTCCAGGGCGCGGCGCAGTTCGTCGACGTGGTCCTCGTTGCCGTGCCAGACGCGGGGCGGGCGCAGTCCGGCGGTGCCGCCGGTGCCGTCGGCCCAGGCCCCGCGCGCCTCGTCCTCCAGCCACACCGCGCACCAGTCGGCGAGCCGGGGCACGATGAGCTGCCCGGCGAGGGAGGCGACCAGGTCCTCGTCGAGCTGCCCGGCCAGCAGGTCGGACGCCTCCGCGAGGAAGGAGAGGGCGCCCCGGCCGAGCCACTCCCGGTCCCGGATCCCGCGCCAGTCGGAGCCGGGGCCGGCGTCGGGCCACGGGGGGCGCCCCGGGCCGGGCCACCGCCGGAGGTCGTGTCCGGGGGCGTCGGCCGCTCCCTCCCCGTCGGCGGGCAGCCGGGCCCACACCGTCTTGGCGCCGGCACGGTGGGTGACGCCCCAGGAGTCCGCGAGCCGGGCGACCAGGCCCAGGCCGCGGCCGTACTCCTCGGGGAGCCCGCCCGGCGCGCCGCCCGGTCCCTCGCCGCCGTGCGAGGCGCAGTCGGGGTGGCGGTCCATGACCTCGACGACGAGCGTGCCGGACTCCTCCAGCAGACAGGCCACCTCGATGTCCGTACCGGCGTGCACCACGGCGTTGGTGACCAGTTCGCTGACGGTGAGCAGGGCGTCGGAGGCCAGCCGCTCGGTGAGGAGCGCGGCGCCGGGCAGGCCGCGCGCGGTCCACTCCGTGAAGGCGGACCGCAGCAGCGCGCGGGCGGAGCCCGGGGCGAGGGAGCTGCCGAGCATGATCACGTGGGCCCGCGCGTCCTCCGCCGCGGGCGCGCCGGTCGCGCCCCCGGGCGCACCGGCGGCGGGCGGGTGCGCCCCCTCGGCGCGTGGAACGGTCTCCCTCTGCGTCGGAATGGCCCCCATGGGCGGTCTCCCCCGGGCAAGTGCGTGCGGTGGGTCCGCAGTCGCCGACAGAGTGACAGACCGACCCGGTACGGAAGCAAGGAGTTACCGAAGTGGTCCGCCTTGAGGGAGAACCATGCTACCCGGATGGTCGAATCCGTCCGGAAACCGGACATATTTGAGCGACGGGCATATTCGTCCTCCGCCCGGGAGGGACGCGGGGGACCGGCCCCGACGCCGCGGACCCGGCCCTCGCCGCGCGGGCCGGGCGGGGCCCGCACGGGGCCGCGCGTCCGGGTCCGCCGCGGGGCGGGCGGCGGTCGGCCGGATCCCGCGCGGCGCGTCCGCCGCGGCCGGGCGCGCCGCCCCCGCGCCGCCCCGCGCCCGGCTATGCCTCGCGCGCGCCCTCGTACATCTGGTCGATGAGGTCCTTGTACTCGCGCTCCACCACCGGCCGCTTGAGCTTCAGGCTCGGGGTGACCTCGCCGTGCTCCACGTCGAGGTCGCGGGACAGGAGGCGGAACTTCTTGATGGTCTGCCAGCGCTGGAGGCCCTCGTTCAGCTCCGTGACGTAGCCGTCGACCATCGCGACCGCCGCCGGGTCCCCGACGACCTCGGCGTAGGTCCGGCCCTCCAGGCCGTTCTCCGCCGCCCACTTCATGATCGCGGGCTCGTCCAGGGAGATGAGCGCCGTGCAGTAGTTCCGGGCGGCGCCGTGCACGAGGATGTTGGAGACGTAGGGGCAGACCGCCTTGAACCGGCCCTCGATCTCGGCCGGCGCGATGTACTTGCCGCCGGAGGTCTTGATCAGGTCCTTCTTGCGGTCGGTGATGCTCAGATAGCCGTCGACGGACAGCTCGCCGATGTCGCCGGTGTGCAGCCAGCCGTCCGGCTCCAGCACCTCGGCGGTCTTGTCGGGGTGCCGGTGGTAGCCCTCCATGATGCCGGGGCCGCGCATGAGGATCTCGCCGTCGTCCGCGACGCGCACCTCGGTGCCGGGCAGCGGCTTGCCGACGGTGCCGGTGCGGTAGGCCTCGCCCGGGTTGACGAAGGAGGCGGCGGAGGACTCGGTGAGGCCGTAGCCCTCCAGGATGTGCACGCCGGCGCCGGCGAAGAAGTAGCCGATGTCGGGGGCGAGGGCCGCGCTGCCGGAGATGCAGGCGCGCAGCCGCCCGCCGAAGGCCGCGCGCAGCTTGGCGTAGACGAGCCGGTCGGCGACGCCGTGCCGGGCGGTGAGACCGAGCGGGGCGCTCGCGGTGCCGGTCCGCCGGAAGGAGTCCTGGGTGACCCGGGCGTACTCGCGGGCGACACCGACGGCCCACTGGAAGATCCGGTACTTGGCGGCGCCGCCCTCCTTCGCCTTGGCCGCGACGCCGTTGTAGACCTTCTCGAAGATGCGCGGCACGGCCGCCATGTACGTGGGCCGCACCACCGGCAGGTTCTCGATGATCCGGTCGACCCGGCCGTCGACGGCGGTGATGTGGCCGACCTCGATCTGGCCCGAGAGCAGCACCTTGCCGAAGACGTGGGCCAGCGGCAGCCAGAGGTACTGGACGTCGTCCCCGTTGATCAGGCCGGTGGCCGCGATGGCCTTGGCCATGTAGGACCAGTTGTCGTGCGGCAGGCGGACGCCCTTGGGGCGGCCGGTGGTGCCGGAGGTGTAGATCAGGGTGGCGAGCTGGTCCCCGGTGAGGGAGCCCACCCGCTCCTTGATGAGCTGCGGCTCCCGCTCCAGGCGGGCCGCGCCCCGGCGCTCCAGCTCGTCCAGGGTGAGCACCCGCTCGTCCGAGGTGTCGGCGCCCTCCGGGTCGATCACCACGACATGGGTGAGGTCCGGCAGCTCGGCCAGCCGCTCGCGGGCCTTGGCGAGCTGGACGGCGTCCTCGGCGACCAGGACCCGGCTCTCGGAGTCGGACAGGATGTAGGCGGACTCGTCGGAGTTGGTCTGCGGATAGACCGTGGTCGTCGCGGCGCCCGCGCACATGATGCCGAGGTCGGTGAGGATCCACTCCAGCCGGGTGGAGGAGGCGAGGGCGACCCGCTGCTCGGGCCGCACGCCCAGCTCGATCAGCCCGGCGGCGATCCGGTCGACCCGCTCGGCGGCCTGCGCCCAGGTCATCGACCGCCACTCGTCCGGGCCCTCGCCCGACACGGGGGGCACCGGGTAGCGGTACGCCTCGGCGTCCGGCGTGGCCGCCACGCGCTCCAGGAAGAGTCCCGCCACGGAGGGCGGGCGGTTCTCGATCAGTGCTTGTGTGTCGCTCACGACATCCTCCGGGCCCGCGACGGTGCGGCTGGCTCAGGTGTGGCTGGTTTTCACTCTCGGACGGTGGTTCGGTGCGGTGCGGGTGCGGCCGGGACGGCACGGTTCGGGGTGAGGGCACGGCCTGCCCCGGGCCGTTGCTTAACTCGCGAGTAACTACGGGGGTGGATTCAGACTAAGGGGCGACCGGCCGGGACGTAAGACTCCGCGCCCGGACACTTCCGCCGGGGAGCCGCCCGTGACGTGCGAAGGGGCCCGCCGCGCGCCGGGCGCGGCGGGCCCCTGGGCGTCCGCCGCGTCCGCCGCGCCCGCGGCGGGCGGCGGACGGCGGCGGCGGACCGGGCGCTACTTCTTGTTCTTGGCCGAGGCCGAGCCGTCGTCACTCGACAGCACCGCGATGAAGGCCTCCTGCGGCACCTCCACCGAGCCGACCATCTTCATCCGCTTCTTGCCCTCCTTCTGCTTCTCCAGCAGCTTCCGCTTGCGGGAGATGTCACCGCCGTAGCACTTGGCGAGGACGTCCTTGCGGATGGCGCGGATGGTCTCGCGGGCGATGACCCGGGAGCCGATGGCGGCCTGGACCGGCACCTCGAAGTTCTGCCGCGGGATCAGCTCCCGCAGCTTGGCCACGAGCCGCACGCCGTACGCGTACGCCTGGTCCTTGTGGGTGATGGCGGAGAAGGCGTCCACCTTGTCGCCGTGGAGCAGGATGTCGACCTTGACCAGGGAACTGCTCTGCTCGCCCGTGGGCTCGTAGTCCAGGGAGGCGTAGCCGCGGGTCTTGGACTTGAGCTGGTCGAAGAAGTCGAAGACGATCTCCGCGAGGGGGAGGGTGTAGCGGATCTCCACCCGGTCCTCGGAGAGGTAGTCCATGCCGAGGAGGGTCCCGCGCCGGGTCTGGCACAGCTCCATGATGGCGCCGATGAACTCGGTCGGGGCGAGGATCGTCGCCCGGACGACCGGCTCGAAGACCTCCTCGATCTTGCCCTCGGGGAACTCGCTCGGGTTGGTGACGACGTGCTCCACGCCGTCCTCCATGATCACCCGGTAGACCACGTTGGGCGCGGTGGCGATCAGGTCGAGGCCGAACTCGCGCTCCAGGCGCTCGCGGATCACGTCGAGGTGCAGCAGGCCGAGGAAGCCGACGCGGAAGCCGAAGCCGAGGGCGGCGGAGGTCTCCGGCTCGTAGACCAGCGCGGCGTCGTTGAGCTGGAGCTTGTCGAGGGCCTCGCGCAGCTCCGGGTAGTCCGAGCCGTCCAGCGGGTAGAGGCCGGAGAACACCATCGGCTTGGGGTCCTTGTACCCCCCGAGGGCCTCCTCGGCGCCCTTGTGCTGGGTGGTGACGGTGTCACCGACCTTGGACTGGCGCACGTCCTTCACACCGGTGATCAGGTAGCCCACCTCGCCGACGCCGAGGCCGTCGGCGGGGAGCATCTCCGGCGAGTTGGTGCCGATCTCCAGCAGCTCGTGGGTCGCGCCGGTGGACATCATCCGGATGCGGTCGCGCTTGTTGAGCTGGCCGTCGATGACCCGGACGTAGGTGACCACCCCGCGGTACGAGTCGTAGACCGAGTCGAAGATCATCGCGCGGGCCGGGGCGTCCTTGACGCCGACCGGGGCGGGGATCTCGGCGACCACCTTGTCCAGCAGCGCCTCGACCCCGAGACCGGTCTTCGCGGACACCCTGAGCACGTCGCCGGGCTCGCAGCCGACCAGGTTGGCCAGCTCCTCGGCGAACTTCTCGGGCTGCGCGGCCGGCAGGTCGATCTTGTTCAGCACCGGGATGATCGTGAGGTCGTTCTCCATCGCCAGGTACAGGTTGGCGAGGGTCTGCGCCTCGATGCCCTGGGCGGCGTCGACGAGCAGGACCGTCCCCTCGCACGCGGCGAGCGAGCGCGAGACCTCGTAGGTGAAGTCGACGTGCCCGGGGGTGTCGATCATGTTGAGGATGTGCGTGCTGCCCTTGTCGTGGGTGGGGGCCCACGGCAGGCGCACCGCCTGGGACTTGATCGTGATGCCGCGCTCGCGCTCGATGTCCATGCGGTCGAGGTACTGGGCGCGCATCTGCCGCTGCTCGACCACACCGGTCAACTGGAGCATCCGGTCGGCGAGCGTGGACTTGCCGTGGTCGATGTGCGCGATGATGCAGAAGTTGCGGATCAGAGCCGGGTCGGTACGGCTCGGCTCGGGCACATGGCTAGGGATCGCGGGCACGCAGGGTCCTGATTCTTGAGGCGTCCGCAGTGTCTGCGGTCTCGGGTCGGATCGTTACGCAGCCTCCATCGTCCCACGGGTGGGGACCGTGGCGGGGTCCGGGCGGGCCCCCGGCCGGGTCGGGGCCGGGCCGGAGCCGGGCCCGGGGCCGTCCCCGGGGGCCCGGGGGCGGGGAGCCGGGCGGTCCGCGGGGCGGGGGCCGGGTGCTTTTGGGAGGTCCGGCGGGCCGCTGGTAGTGTGGGTGGCTGTGTCCCGTGCCCTCGATCGGTACGGGACACGTCGGTACATATCGAAAGAGAAGGCTCATTTCGTGGCGAACATCAAGTCCCAGATCAAGCGGAACAAGACCAACGAGAAGGCCCGGCTGCGCAACAAGGCCGTCAAGTCCTCTCTGAAGACCGCGATCCGCAAGGCCCGCGAGGCCGCTGCCGCGGGTGACGCCGAGAAGGCCACCGAGTACCAGCGCCTCGCCGCGCGTCAGCTCGACAAGGCCGTCTCGAAGGGCGTCATCCACAAGAACCAGGCCGCCAACAAGAAGTCGGCGCTGGCGCAGAAGGTCGTCGCCCTCAAGGGCTGAAGTTCCTGACTTGACCGCCGGGAGGAACCAGAGCGGGCCCTCTCTCATCCGCTCCCACCCGGCATCCCGTGACCCGCGCGCGGCCGCGTTCGCGAGTCGGGTCGACTTTCACACCCCCGTGAGGAGCATCGAGCCCTCTACCTCGATTCACGGACAGACTTCGTAGTGCGCCACGCTGCGACAACGCCCCCGGACCCACTCCGGGGGCGTTGCTGTGTCATCACGACGGGTCGGCCGGGGCGCAGCGCGTCGCCCCGGCTCGAGGCCGGAGGGCGTCGGGCCGGTGCCCGTCGCGGTCCGGGCCGCGGGCGTCCGCCGTCTACGCGGCCGACCTGCGGCGCCTCGTCGGCCAGATCACCGCCCTCACCGACCTGCCCGACACGACCCGCCTCCCGCTCGGCGAACTCCACGCGGCCCTCGCCCTCGACGACCCGCCGCCCTCATCGCCCCCCCCTGGCCGCCGCCCGCCCCCACCTGGCCGCCACCCACCCCGACCTCGCCGCCCGGCTCGACGCCCTCACCACCCCGTAGCCCTCCGCGGCCTCGGTGGGCGCGGCCGACCAGTGGCGTGCCCGCCGGTTCCACGCCGTCCCGGCGTCCGGCACCGTGCTGCGTCCGGCCGCCTCCGGCGATCCGCGGGCATCGACAGGACGCCTGTTCGGAGGTGGCCTGAATCCGGCCACTCATTCGTGTGAGCCGCGCATATGTGGCTCTGTGGAAGAGCAGGACCGGTGCGGCGGGCCGCCCTGACCCATGGGCCTCTTCTCGTGGAGCGGGTGACCCGGACCGACCACCGGAACAGATCCAGGAGGCATTCATGGCCACCGAGTTGCAGGAGAGCTTCTACCGCCGGATCGACGCCGTGCTGCGATCGAGGGACGAGGGGCAGATCGCCTGGTTCCTCAAGGACACCCAGTACGTGCGCTACGACCTGAAGACCGACGAGGGCGTCAACGGAGCGAAGCCGATCGCGGGGCACTGGGCAGGACTCCCGGACTCCTTCACCCGAGGCATCGACGCCGCACTCAACCGCCGCGACCAGCCGACCGTGGGCTACCTGTTCAAGGACGACCAGTACGTCCGCTACAACCTGGAGGCCGACGAGGCCGCGCCCGGGTACCCGAAGACCATCGCGGAGGGATGGACGGGCCTGCCCGCCGCGTTCCAGCAGGGCCTCGACGCGGCGGTCAACCACCCGAGCGACGACGAGATCGTCTGGTTCTTCAAGGACGACCAGTACGTCCGCTACAACGTCCCCGAGGACAAGGTCGTCGTCGGCCCAAGGCGATCAAGGGCAACTGGCCCGGCCTGCCGGACTCCTTCAACCGCGGCATCGACGCCGCCGCCCCCCACCCCACCAACCGCGACAAGGTCTACCTGTTCAAGGACGACCAGTACGTCCGCTACGACCTCGAAGCCGACCGCGCCGACACCGGCTACCCCCAGCCCATCAAGGGCAACTGGCACTTCTTCAGCTGACCACAGCCGACCTGGGCACCGGCCCCCGGCCGAGCCGACGGCACCGGCCGGACCGGCCGCCAGGCCCCCGCCCGAAGCGATCCGCGCCCACGTTCGCGCCGGTCGGGGCGCGGCAGGGGGGCGAGGCGGAGCAGGCCGCGGGGCGCCCGTCCGCCCCTGCGGCGCCGCTCCGGCACCTGAACCGCTCGCCCACCTCGGTGGCCGCGGAGTCAGGCATGTCCGCCACGCCGCGCTCGGGTCTTCTCGTCGTCACCGTCCTCGACGAGACCAGCGAGTCGTACGTGTCGGTCTCGTACGGCCCACCGGTGTTCGGACGGCTCGGCAGGAGGTCGCCGTCCTGAGGGGAGTACCCGAAGACGGCATGGATCATCCGGAGAACAGGGTGATCACGCCGTGATCGGGCGCGCGCCCGGGTACTGCGGGAAGTGGTCAGACGCCGAACGCGGGAGGGTACTGGATGGTGCCGGTCGGGACGGGGCGGGCGTCGTCGAGGGCAAGAGCCATCATCGCTTCGTCGGGTACGTCGAAGGGTGCGCGGATGCCGAGGCGGGATGCGGGAGCGAAGCCGAACCGCGGATAGTAGGCGGCATGGCCCAGTACGAGGACGAGGTTCTCCCCCATGGCCCGGGCAGCGTCCAGGGCAGCGCGAATGGCGGCGGAACCGGCGCCGGTTCGCCGGGCCGAGGGCAGCACGGCGCACGGGGCCAGGGCGAGAGCGGGCCGGCCGTCGACATGGCAGCGAGTGAGCAGGGCGTACCCGACCGGGGCGCCGTCGGGGGTGGCGGCGATCATCGACAGGCCGTCCAACCAGGCACCGGGGTCCGCGCGCAGGGCGTCGACGATGCCGGCCTCTGCGGCCGTGGGAAAGGCTGCGAGGAGAATGTCCCGGACGGCGGAGACGTCCTCGGCGGTTTCGGGGCGAGCGGTCCAGGTGGTCATGGTTCCCTTCAAGGGTTTCGTGGGTGCGAAGCGGGCAGGCCACGTCCCGCCGGGCGGGCACGCGACGGTGCGCGGCGCCTCCGGACGGACCGGCGGGGAGCACCCCCGTCGGGCCCGGCCGGCGCGGGGTGCCGGCTCGACGCGCTCACCCTCCGGTGCGCGGCCCTGCGCGCCGCCCGGAGCCGACGGGCTTCTGCGTGCCAACTCTCGCTCATTCGGTGGTCGTTGGACTTCTGCGGTTGTCGTGACGGACACGGATCAGGGGCGGGCGCTGGGCGGCGGGGCGACGAACGGGTGACGACCGGTGTCGCTCATGAGTCGGGCCGCGAGATCACCGAACCGACTGCGGCGACACGGTCGGCCAAGTCGCCCGCAGGGATGTCGATGAGTTCGAAACCGAACGAACGGTAGCTCTGTTCATAGATCTTCTCGAATACGAGCGACTCCTGGAAACCGATCCGCCGGGCGCTGGTGGTCTCACAGAATCCCAGATTGCGGACGAACAGCACCTGTCGCTCGTAGACCTCCTCGGCAGTGATCCGCTGGATCTCTGCCGTCAGCGCACTGGACACCGGCCGCCCCAGGTAGTGCGCGAGCGCGTGGGTGCAGACGGGCGACCGGTCGAACACCTGGACGGAGTCCGTGGCCGGGGTTCCCAGCTGCCGTTGCTTCTGCAGTTCGACGACCTCGTCGATGAAGGATGCCCGCGCCCACGGCTCGGCCTCGCCCCGAGCCTGCGCTCGTGCGATGACCGCGGTCGCGGCCTCCTCGACCACCTCGAAGCCCTGCCTTGCGAGACATCGCAGGATCGATGTCTTGCCCGCGCCCGGCGTGCCGGTGAGAACGTACCGCCGCATGCTCAGAGACCTTTCGTGCGTCATGGGACTGGTCCACCGCTGCCCGGCAGAGCTCTCGTGAAGACATCGAGCCGGTGGGCCCCGGAGAGAGTTGTCGTCCAGCCGTGTCCGCTCGGTCACGGCCCGCCTGCGGGACACCATCGCCGAACGCGGCTGGCCGCCGTCCACCTGGACCGGGGCGGACGACCGAAGGTTCCGCCCGGTTGCGGCCGAGTTCGGTGCCGTGGGCGCATGGCTGCCGGGGCAGGTGCCGACCGGGATGTCGAGCGCCCCGGTGGTGGGATGGGGCGACAGTCGGTGTCCACGGGACCGGACGCGGACCAACTTCATGGGCTCCCGATGCCACGACGGTACGGGAGCGTCGCGGCTCTCTCTCCCCCCGCTCCGAACGGTAGACGTCGGTTCAGACAGCCTGGCCGCGGCCCCGGGAGCGGGCCGCTCGGGCGATGGTGACGACGGCTCTCTCCAGGGCGTACTCGGGGTCGTCCCCGCCGCCCTTGACGCCAGCGTCGGCCTCGGCGACCGCGCGCAGGGCCACGGACACTCCGTCGGGGGTCCAGCCGCGCATCTGCTGCCGGACCCGGTCGATCTTCCAGGGCGGCATGCCCAGCTCACGGGCGAGGTCGGCGGGACGGCCGCCGCGCGCGGAGGACAGCTTGCCGATGGCCCGCACGCCCTGCGCCAGGGCGCTGGTGATCAGCACCGGCGCCACCCCCGTCGCCAGCGACCAGCGCAGCGCCTCCAGCGCCTCCGCCGTCCGGCCCTCGACCGCGCGGTCCGCGACGGTGAAGCTGGAGGCCTCGGCACGCCCGGTGTAGTAGCGGCCGACGACCGCCTCGTCGATGGTGCCCTCCACGTCCGCCACGAGCTGTGACACCGCCGACGCCAGCTCCCGCAGATCGCTGCCGATCGCGTCCACCAGCGTCTGGCACGCCTCGGGCGTGGCCGACCGCCCCGCCGCGCGGAACTCGGCCCGGACGAAGCCCAGCCGGTCCGCGGGCTTCGTCATCCTCGGGCAGGCCACCTCGCGCGCGCCCGCCTTGCGCGCGGCGTCCAGCAGGCCCTTGCCCTTGGCGCCGCCCGCATGCAGCAGGACGAGGGTGATCTCCTCGGCGGGCGAGGAGACGTACGCCTTCACGTCCTTGACCGTGTCGGCCGAGAGGTCCTGCGCGTCGCGCACGACGACGACCTTGCGCTCGGAGAAGAGCGAGGGGCTGGTCAACTCGGCGAGGGTGCCGGGCTGCAACTGGTCGGGGGTGAGATCGCGCACGTCCGTGTCGGCGTCGGCGGCCCTCGCCGCGGCCACCACCTCCTGCACGGCGCGGTCGAGCAGGAGGTCCTCCTGGCC
This sequence comes from Streptomyces sp. SID8352, assembly GCF_009862265.1. GTDB lineage: Bacteria > Actinomycetota > Actinomycetes > Streptomycetales > Streptomycetaceae > Streptomyces. The sequence continues at coordinate 79,414 of NZ_WWGX01000011.1, forward strand.
CACGGCGAGCGTCACCGGGGCGAGGAGGTCGTCGTTCGCAGTCTTCCTGGCCATCGCGCCAAGCATCCCACGCGCCACTGACAACGCGTCCCGCACCGGCACCCCACGCCCCCGGCCGGCGCCTCCCGTCCGGCGGCGGGCGTCACGGCTCCTCGCGCCAGCCGTCCCACTCGCCCGCGAACGCGTCCAGCGCGGCGGCGTCCAGCCGCCCGGCCGCGTCCCGCAGGACGACGAGCCACTGGGCGTCCTCGGCGTCGTCCTCTCCGGCCAGGGCGTCCCGGAGGAGCCGCGGCTCCTCGTCGACCCCGAACCGCTCCCCGAGCGCCTCCGCCGCCTCCTCCGCGGCGTCGCGGTCGGGCAGCACCAGCACATGTCGCACATCGTTCACGGGAGCCATTGTCGGGCACCGCCGGGGACGCTGCGGACCGGTCAGCCCTTGGGCACCAACTGCACGTCCAGTTCGACGCGGATGCTCGGCCCGACCACCGCGATCCCCCGCGCCAGCATCGTCTGCCAGCTCATGGTGAAGTCGTCGCGGTGCAGTTCGGTGGTGGCCCGGCAGGCCGCGCGGACCTCGCCCTCCACGCCGTTGCCCAGCCCGAGGTACTCCAGGTCCAGCGTGACGGTGCGCGTCACGCCGTGCAGCGACAGGGCGCCGGTGAGGCCCCACTTGCCGCCGCCCCGGTGGGCGAGCCGGTCGCCGTAGAACTCCAGGACCGGGAACCGCTCCACGTCCAGGAAGTCGGCCGAGCGCAGATGGTCGTCCCGCATCCGCACGTTGGTGTCGATGGAGGCCGCGTCGATCACCACGTGCATCGCGCTGCGCTCCACCTCGTCCGCGATGCGCACCACCCCGGCGAAGGAGTTGAACCGCCCGTGGACGCGGGCCAGTCCGATGTGCCGCGCGGTGAACGCGATCGAGGAGTGTGTGGGCTCGATCTCCCAGTCGCCCGGCGCGGGCTGCTCCGGCGGCCGGGCCGCCCGGAGCGTGATGTCACCGAGCGGGGCGAGGGAGTCCTCGGCCACCGCCACGGACGCCCGGTAGGGGGTGTGGCCCTCGGCGGACACCGCGAGCCGGTACTCCCCCGCCGGCACCGTCGCCACGAACGACCCGTACGGGTCCGTGCCGCCGCCGACCACCTTGCGCCCCATGGCGTCGGTGACCGAGAACTCCGCGTGCGGCACCGGCTCGTGGACCGGGTCGAGCACCCGGCAGCTCAGCACCCCGGCGCTGGGCGGTGTCCGCACCGCCGCCAGGGGGCCCGTCCGTCGCGTACGCCGTGTTCGGTTTCCCAGCCAGCGGCCGATCATCTGCGACACCCTCTGTGTGACCCGAAAGAACTGTTACCAAAAGCCCATTCGAACATCCATGGCGCTTTACCGCCAACACAGGGTCACAAGATGGGAATTCTCACACTCCGGACACATCCGGCACTCGGTCGAGCACGATGCCGAACCTCTCCCGGTACACCGTCAGCACCTCCTCGTCCGTCGCCAGGTCCCGTTCCTCCCGGTGCCCGTCGGCGGCCGTCACCACCAGCCTGCGGCCGCGGAGCGTGACCCGCCCGCCGTCCTCGGTGAGCCGGGAGCAGACCGGCGACGTCACGAACCGCGACCGCGGCGAGGTGCTGTGCCACCACGCCCCGGTCACGAAGTCGGACAGCGCGCGGGGCGTCGTCTCCAGCCGGTAGACCGGCGTCCCGTCGCGCAGCACGTCCAGGTCGCCGGGGCCCGCCGAGCCGCCCGCCGTGTCCCGGCCGCCGGGCGCGGGGCCCGCCCCGGTCACCCGGAAGACGCCCCCCGGCTCGTGCTGGTCGCCCCGCTCCCCGAGGTCGAGCGGATGGTGGCTGTGCGCGCCGAACCCGATGTCGGCCAGGAGGTCACCGCCGTCCTCCGTCCGCACCCGCAGCGCCATGTGGTCGTACGGGATGCCGAGCCGGCCGCCGTCCCCGTAGGTCCGCGCGGCGAGCAGCTCGACCTCGTAGCCGAGCGAGCGGAGCAGGGCCCCGAAGAGCCCGTTCAGCTCGTAACAGAACCCGCCGCGCCGGGCGCCCGCCACCTTCTCCCACAGCCGCCCCTCCTCCAGCACGATCTCCTCGCCGAGGTGCACGGACAGGTTCTCGAAGGGCACCTCCACCAGGTGCCGCAGGTGCAGCTCCCGCAGCGCCCCGGCGGTGGGGCGGGCCGGACGCCGGGCACCGATGCGGCGGAGGAGGAGGTCTGCCTGGGCGGTTTCCATGGGTTCAGTCTGCCTCCCGCTCCGTCGCCACCCGCAGGGAGGTCGCGGTGCCCGTGACCGCCACAGAGCCCTCACGGTCCGTCCGCAGCACGGCCGCGCCCAGTGCGCGCAGGGCGGCCAGGGTCCCGGGGGCGGGGTGACCGTAGGAGTTGTGCGCACCGCAACTGATCAGCGCCAGCCTCGGGGCGGCAGTCCGCATCAGACCCGCGTCCTGGTGGGCGGAGCCGTGGTGCGCCACCTTCACCACGTCCACCCGCCCCACGGCCCCCGCCGCGCCCGGCGAGCCCAGCAGCCGCCGCTGCGCCGGGGGTTCGAGATCGCCCAGGAGCAGCAGGCGCAGTCCTCCGGTGCGGACCAGCAGGGTGACACTGGCGTCGTTCGGGCCCTCCCCGGGCACCGGGGGCTCCGGCCCCGGCCAGAGCACCCGCCACTCCAGGGACCCCGCCCGGCGCCGCTCCCCGGACACCGCCCGCCGCACGGGGATGCGCCGCGCCGCCGCCTGCCGGCGGACGGACTCCGCCTGCTCCGGCGGCTGTTCCAGGGCCGTCGTCTCGATCGCCGCCACCGAGCGGCCCCGCAGCACCCCGGGCAGCCCGGCGACGTGGTCGGCGTGGAAGTGGGTGAGGACGACGAGCGGGACGCGGGTGACGCCGAGCGAACGCAGACAGCGGTCCACGCGCTCCGGATCGGGACCGGCGTCCACCACCACGCCCGCGCCCCCGCCCGCCGCGAGCACCAGCGCGTCCCCCTGGCCGACGTCGCACATCACCAGCCGCCAGTCCGGCGGCGGCCAGCCCGTGAGGACCCGGACCAGGGGCGGCGGCCGCATCACCGCCAGCACCAGCAGCACCGCGCACAGGACGCACCACCACGGGTGCCGGAGCAGCCGACGGCCGGTCAGCAGCAGGGCCGCGATGACGAGGGCGAGCAGCGCGGCCCCGCCCCAGTCCCCCGGCCAGTCCACCCCCGACCCGGGCAGCGCCGCCCCGGCGCGGGCCACCCCGGCGATCCACCGGGCCGGCCAGGAGGCGCACCAGGCCAGCGCCTCGGCCACCGGCATCGCCAGCGGGGCCGCCGCCAGCGCCGCGAAGCCCAGCACGGTGGCCGGCGCCACCGCGAACTCCACGAGCAGGTTGCACGGCACCCCCACCAGGCTCACCCGGGCCGACAGCACGGCGACCACCGGCGCGCACAGGGCCTGGGCGGCGGCGGTGGCGGCCAGCGCCTCCGCGAGCCTCGGCGGGACCCGGCGGCGGCGCAGGGCCGCGCTCCATCCCGGGGCGATGGTGAGCAGGGCCCCGGTGGCGAGCACGGAGAGCAGGAAGCCGTAGGCGCGCGCCAGCCACGGGTCGTACAGCACCAGCAGCAGGACCGCCGTGGCCAGGGCCGGGATCAGGGACCGGCGCCGCCCGGTGGCGAGGGCGAGCAGCGCGACGGAACCGCAGGCCGCGGCCCGCAGCACGCTCGGGTCCGGGCGGCAGACCAGGACGAAGCCCACCGCGAGCAGCCCGCCGAGCAGCGCGGTGGCCCGCAGCGGCAGGCCGACGCGGGGCGCCAGGCCGCGCCGCTCGCTGTGCCGGGCGAGACCGGGCGGGCCCAGCAGCAGGGCCAGCAGAATCGTGAAGTTCGCGCCGGACACGGCCAGGACGTGCGCGAGATCCGTCTCCTTGAACGCCCGGTCCAGCTCCGGGGTGATCCGCGAGGTGTCCCCGACGACCAGCCCGGGGAGCAGCGCCCGCGCGTCACCGGGCAGACCGGCGGTGGCCTCGCGCAGCCCTGCGCGCAGCCGTCCCGCGAACCGCTGCGGGGCCGAGGGGCCCGCCGTCACCTCCGGCGCTCCCCGGGCCCGCACCCGCAGCACGGCGGCGATCCGGTCCCCGCGGGTCAGCGGCGGCGCCGTGCGCGCGGTCACCCGCAGCCGGGTCGTCGGCAGCAGCCCGAGCCAGCTCGGGGCGACCGGCTCCCCGGCGGCGGCGCCCGGCCGCACGGCACCCACGTCGACGAGGAGCAGCACCGGTGTCCTGGTCACCGCCGCCGCTCCGTCGGGGCCGGTCACCTCGCGCACGTCGGCCTCGATGAGGACGGTGGGCGGCACCGCCCGGTCCCCGTTCACCCGGGGCCGGGTGAGCCGGGGGTCGGCGGTGACCTCCACCTCCGCGGTGACGGTGGCCGCCCGCCGCGCCAGCCCGGGCAGCGGGCCGCGGCGCAGGTCGGCGCCGTGCAGCGCGGCCGATGCGGCGGCAGCGGCGACGCAGAGGAGGACGGCGGCGACCGCCACCCGGGTCGGCCGCCCCCACGCGGTGCGCCGGTGCGCCCGGTCCCGACGCGCCGTCAGCAGCAGCGCGCCCGCCAGGACCGCGCTGCCGGTCACGAGACCGACGGCCCATCCGGACGGCAGCCCCGTCGTCACCGCGGCCGTCGCCCAGGCCGCGAGTGCGGGCGGCACCAGCCGCAGGTCCGCCGGTGCCTCCTGCCGGGGCCGGGCGGCGCCGAGCCGGTGCCCGGAGGCGGCGTGCACGGACGCGCGCCGGCCGCCGGTGGCTCCGGCGGGACGGCCGGGGCCGCCGGGACACCCGGCAGGGCCGGGGCCGGGGCCGAGGCCGGGACCGGGGCCGGGACCGGGGCCGGGACCGGTTCCGGGCCTTCGACCGCCCCTGCCAGGACCGGGGGCTTGGCGGGGGCCAGGGGCCCCGCCGCCCCGGCCCGGACCGCGGTCCGGGCGGGCGCCGGAACCTCCGCCGCTCCCACCGCCCCCACCGCCCCTATCAGGAGCGCGCCCCGTGCCGGCAGCACAGCCGGGAACGGGTCCGGAAGCCGGACGCGGATCGGGGTCGAAGCCTGCTTGAGGACGACGGTGGGGAGTGGGGACGGTACCGGTCCCGAGGCGGAGGACGGGGACGGGACCGGAGCCGGGAGCAGATCCAGGACCAGGGCCGGGTGCGGGTCCCGGGGCCGGACCGGGGCCGGAGCCGGGGGCGTGGCCGGCACAGGAGCCGGAGGCATGGCTGGCACAGGGGCTGAAGCCGGGGGCGAGGCCGAGGCCACGGCCATGGTCGACACCGGGGCTGGCTCCGTGGCCCCCGTGGGCATGGGGGCCGGAGCCGGGGCGGAGGGCGGGATCGGGGCCTGGGGCCGCGAACGGTGGCCTCATGGCCGTACGAGGTCGCGCAGATCGGCGAAGCGGCGCTCGCCGATCCCGTTGACCTCCCGGAGTTCGTCCACGGAGCGGAAGCCTCCGTGCCGGGTGCGGTAGTCGACGATGTGCTGGGCCAGCACGGGGCCGACGCCGGGCAGTGTGTCGAGCTGATCGACGGTGGCCGTGCCGAGGGAGACCGGAGCACCGGGGGCCGGGGCTCCCGGCACGGTGCCCGCCCCCTGCGGGCCCGGATCGGGCGGCTGGGTCGCGCCCACGATCACCTGCTCACCGTCCACGAGGAAGCGGGCGCGGTTCAGCCCGTCGGTGCTCGTACCGGGCCGCACCCCGCCGGCCGCGCGCAGGGCGTCCGCGACGCGGGACCCGGCCGGCAGCCGGTGCACGCCGGGCTCACGGACCTTGCCGCCGACGTCCACCACGATCCCGGGCGCCGCCGACGCCGTGGGTGCGGGCGCGGCCGGGACCGGTCCCGCCTCCGGGGCCCTGACATCGAGGGCCGCCTGCCGGACCACCTCGGGGGCGGCAACGGAGTGGGGGCGCGCGGCCCGGTAGTGCTGGACGGCGAAGGCGGCGGCGACCAGCAGCAGTACGGCGAGGGCGGCCACACCGCGCCGTTCCATCCCGCACCGGGCCTGGAGCCATACCGGCATCCGCTCCCGCAGCGCCCACCCGGCCCGCTCCCGCCAGGCCGCCCCGGCGACGCGCTCTCCGGCACCGCTCGCTCCGGCACCGGCTGCCCCGGCACCGGTCTCCCCGTCGCCGGACCTCCCCGGCCGGAGGGCCGCCCCTCCCTGGTACGTCTCCGACCGGTACGCCTCCGCGCCGGGCCTCTCCTCACGGGTGTGCTCAGCACGAATCCGGTCGGCGCGGGTCGCGTCGGTGCCATTCCCTTCGACGCGGCCCCTGTTGGTGCGGGTCTCCTCGGCGCGGAACTCCTCGGCGCTGTACTTCTCCGGAGACACGTCCCCAGGGGCACCTGCCGAAGGCGGCCCGGCGAAGCCCGGTCCCCTCCCGGCCCCGTGCCGCCTCCCGGCCGTGCCCTCCGGATCGACTCCGTCCCACGACTCGGCCCCTTGCCTACGCCCACGTACCCAGCCCTGTTCCGAGGCCAGTGGGGCCGGGGTCGGGGCGGGAACAGAAACCGAAACAGCGGCAGCGGCAGCGGCAGCGGCAGGGACCTGAACGGGGAAGGCGTCCGGCTGCCGTCCCTCCGAGGGCTCCGGCCCTTCCGCCCGGCCCGCCTCTCCGGCCGCCCAGGTGCCAACGGCTCCGCGCCATGCGCCGGCCGTCACCTCCTCACCGTGCCGGCCCCCGTCCGCCGGGAACGCCCTCGGCTCCGGCTGCGGCTCCCAGTCGTCCAACGGCCCCGCCGACCGGGCGGCACCGGCCGACCCGTCCCAGGTATCGGCCGCCCGGCCGTCGTCATCTCCTTTCGCCTCTGGTCCGGCGGGCGGGCTCGGCACCGGTCCGCGCTCCCCGTCCGGCCGCGCCCCAGCCACCCCCGCCCGCGCGGTCCCGCCCTGCCTCCCCGTCAGGTGGGCGGGACGACCGGGCCCGCCGCTCGGCACCGCCCAATGGCCCCAGGCGCGTGGGAGAGGTCCGGGGTGGGGCACCGAATCCGCCCGCAGGGGCGTCCGGGTACCGGCAGTTGCGTCCGCTGCGACGAACTCCTCCGATTGCGGGAGCCGTTGGGGTGGAGCGAAGAGGGCCTCCGCCCGTCGGCGGATTCCGTCCGCCCCTGCGGATCGGTGCGGGGCACCGGGCGGTGAAGTGTCCCCACTCTCCGGCAGCCGGGCGCGGGGTGCGCGCCGGTGGCGGAGACGGCCGTCGGAGGCGGATGCCCGGCCCGGACCGCTGCTCGCGGCCCCCGTGCGGGAAGGAGATCGAAGTGCCATGGGCCGAGGATGGAACGGCTCGGCCCCTTCGCGATGATCATGGTCGATTCCGGTGGATCACGGCCCGGTTGTGGACAACTCCATCACCCTCGGAGGTGATGAGCCCCCTCACGGCTGACGGCGGCTCACCCGTCCGTGCGATCGAGCCGTCACGCCCCGGGCTGAACCTGACCACCAGTCGCCCCGCGCCGAATCCCGGGGGCCACCGCCGAACACCCCGTCACCCGACGCCCACCCGCTCAGTCGTCACGGGTCAGCGGTCAGCCTCAGCCGCCGAGTCGGGACCACCGGCGCGTCACCCCTCGCCCGGCCACGCGACGCAGGCCGCGCCACACCACCCGTGGCGCCCCGCCCTCGTCGACGCGGACGCGGACGCGTCACCGCACCCCCCGCGCACGCTCCGGCGCGCCCCGCGGACGCGCGCCCCGCCCACGCCCCACCCGCCGGGCGCCCTCCACGGCCGCCGGGGTCCCGCCCGCGCCCGGCCGGTCGACGCCCTACCGCGCCGACACCACCACCCCCAGCAACCCCGGCCCCGTGTGCGCCCCGATCACCGCGCCGACCTCGCTGACATGCAGGTCGGCCAGTCCCGGTACGCGTTCGCGCAGCCGGTCGGCCAGGGCCGACGCCCGTTCGGGGGCGGCGAGATGGTGGACGGCGATGTCGACCGGGCCGCTCCCGGCCCGCTCGGCGGCGATCTCCTCCAGCCGGGCGATGGCCTTGGAGGCGGTCCGCACCTTCTCCAGCGGCTCCACCCGCCCGTCGGCCAGCCGCAGCAGCGGCTTCACGGCCAGCGCGGAGCCGAGCAGGGCCTGCGCCGCGCCGATGCGCCCGCCCCGGCGCAGATAGTCGAGGGTGTCGACGTAGAAGTAGGCGGAGGTGCCCGCCGCGCGCTTCTCCGCGGCGGCGACGGCCTCGTCCACGGTGCCGCCCTCCTCCGCCGTCTCCGCGGCGGCGAGCGCGCAGAAGCCCAGGGCCATCGCGAGCATGCGGGTGTCCACCACCCGCACCGGGACGGACGCCCCGCGCGCGGCGAGTACGGCGGCGTCGTAGGTGCCCGAGAGTTCGGCGGAGAGGTGGAGGGAGACGATGCCCTCGGCACCGGACTCGGCGATCCTGCGGTAGGTCTCGGCGAACAGCTCGGGGCTGGGGCGGGAGGTGGTGACCGGGCGCCGCTTCTGCAGGGCCAGGGCGAGCGAGCGGGTCGAGATCTCGGTGCCCTCCTCCAGGGCGCGGTCCCCCAGGACCACCGTCAGCGGCACCGCCGTGATCCCGTGCCGCCCCATCGTCTCGGCCGGGAGGTAGGCCGTGGAATCGGTGACGATCGCGACATGGCAGGACATGAGCTGGAGGTTACCTGCCGTAGTGACGACACGGCAGCCCGGCCCCGGCGCCCGGCCTCCCCGGGCCGCTGATCAGGTCGTGTTCTCCGGACGGGTGCGCCGCTGCCAGGGAGGGACGGGCCGCGGGGCGGGCGGGGTGATGGCGGGGCGCGGGTCCTCCTGCGCCGGGGCCTTCGGCCAGGACGGCGCGGTGCCGGAGGCCGGGGCGGCCTGCGGCGGGGAGGCAGGGGCGGCGGGCGGGGGCTCGGCCCCGGTCCAGTGGCGCAGGGCGCCCGCCTCGACGTCGATCTGCGCGCTCAGCGAGTCAAGGTCGTCGTCCGCGAAGCGGCGGGCGCGGTCCCGGGCTGCCCAGCGCAGGGACTCGGCGGAGCCCGTCACCCGCCCGGTGCGCTCGCGCAGTTCGGGCAGCCGGGCGGCGAGGGTGGTGCGGTCGGGCTCGCCCTCCAGTCGGCGCAGCTCGTCGTCGAGTTCGTGCCCGTGGGCGCTGAGCCGCTCGAACAGGGCCAGGGACTCCTTGAGCGACTGGTCCTCGGCGACGCCCGCGTACAGGGCGTCCTGGGTGGCGCGCATCGAGGTGCGCAGCGAGAGGCGCAGCTCCGCGATCTCGGCCGCGGGGCCCGCCTGGAGGAAGGACCTGGCCCGCAGGGTGTGGTCCTCGACCTTGCGGCGCGCCTGGTGGATGTGGCGGTCGGCGCTGCGCTTGGCCGCGCCCACGGCCTTGACCGTCGCGTAGACGCCCAGCACCACCGCGAGCACGAAGAGCAGGACGACGATGGTGATCACTGCTTCCACGAAGCTCCTCCTCCGACCGGCCGGCCGCGTTCCGCGCCGCTCCTCCACGGTAACCGCAACGACCGGCCCCGTGGGGCCCCGGGAACCCGGACCCTGCCCGTAGGGGACTACCCCGAGGCGCTCCCGCCACCCGCGCCCCGCGCGAAACCGGCACCTCCCGGGACCGGCGCCCCGGCACCGGCACCTCCCGGGACCGGGACCGGGTCCATCCGGACGACGACCCGCGCGACCCGCGCGACCACGCGCCCGCGGTCCCGCACAGCGGCGGGGGCCCGGCCGACCGGCGACCGGGCCCCGTCCGCGCCGGGGCGGCCCGGGTCCCCGGAGCCGCCCCGCTCCCGGTCACGCCGGGACGATGTTCACCAGCTTCGGCGCCCGCACGATGACCTTGCGGACCCCGGCCCCGTCCAGCGCGGCGGTGATCCGCTCGTCGGCCAGGGCCGCCTTCTCCAGCTCCTCCGCGGAGATGGCCGGGTCGACCTCCAGCCGGGCCTTGACCTTGCCCTTGACCTGGACGACGCAGGTCACGGTCTCATCGGTCACGTACGCCGGGTCCGCCACCGGGAAGTCCCGGTGCACCACCGAGTCGGTGTGGCCCAGCCTGCGCCACAGCTCCTCCGCGATGTGCGGGGCCAGCGGCGCGATCATCAGCACCAGCGGCTCAGCCACCGCGCGCGGCACGGCGCCGCCCGTCTTGGTCAGGTGGTTGTTCAGCTCGGTGATCTTGGCGATGGCGGTGTTGAACCGCATGCCCTCCAGATCGCCGCGGACCCCGTCGACCGCCTTGTGCAGCGCGCGCAGGGTGTCCTCGGCGGGCTCGGTGTCGACGACGGTCACCTCGCCGCTCTCCTCGTCGACGACGTTGCGCCACAGCCGCTGCAGCAGCCGGTACTGGCCCACGACGGCGCGCGTCTCCCACGGCCGGGAGACGTCCAGCGGCCCCATCGCCATCTCGTACAGGCGCAGGGTGTCCGCCCCGTACTCGGCGCAGATCTCGTCCGGGGTGACCGCGTTCTTCAGCGACTTGCCCATCTTGCCCAGCAGCCGGGAGACCCGCTCGCCCTGGTAGTAGTGGGCGCCGTCGCGCTCCTCGACCTCGGCGGCCGGCACCGCGATGCCCCGGCCGTCGCGGTAGACGTAGGCCTGGATCATGCCCTGGTTGAACAGGCGGTGGAAGGGCTCGGCCGACGAGACGAACCCCAGGTCGAACAGGACCTTGGACCAGAAGCGCGCGTACAGCAGGTGCAGCACGGCGTGCTCGGCGCCGCCGACGTACAGGTCGACGCCGCCATGGGGCATGCCGTCGCGCGGGCCCATCCAGTACCGCTCGATCTCCGGGTCGACCAGCTTCTCGGAGTTGTGCGGGTCCAGGTAGCGCAGCTCGTACCAGCAGGATCCGGCCCAGTTGGGCATGGTGTTGGTCTCGCGGCGGTACCGGCGGGGGCCGCGCCCGTCGCCCAGGTCCAGGGTGACGTGGACCCATTCCTCGTTGCGCGACAGCGGGGTCTCGGGCCGGGTGTCGGCGTCGTCCGGGTCGAAGGTGCGCGGCGAGTAGTCCTCGACCTCGGGCAGCTCCAGCGGCAGCATCGACTCGGGCAGGGCGTGGGCGACGCCGTCCTCGTCGTAGACGATGGGGAAGGGCTCGCCCCAGTACCGCTGGCGGCTGAACAGCCAGTCGCGCAGCCGGAAGTTGATGGTGCCCTCGCCGGTGCCGGTCCGCTCCAGCCACTCGGTGACACGGGCCTTGGCCTCGGCGACGGGCAGGCCGTCCAGGGAGATCTCGCCGTTGGCGGAGTTGATGATCCTCGCGTCGTGGGCGGCGTAGGCGTCCTCCCACGTCGCGGTGTCGGTGCCGCGGCCGTCGGTGGGCTCGACGATGCAGCGGACGGGCAGGCCGAAGGCGCGCGCGAACTCGAAGTCGCGCTGGTCACCGGCCGGGACGGCCATGATGGCGCCGGTGCCGTAGCCCATCAGGACGTAGTCGGCGATGAAGACCGGGACGGGCTCGCCGGTGGCCGGGTTGGTGGCGTGGGCGCCGATGAAGACGCCCGTCTTGTCCTTGGCCTCGGCCTGGCGCTCGACGTCGGACTTGGCGGCGGCCTGCGCGCGGTACGCGGCGACGGCCTCGGCCGGGGTGGCGTGGCCGCCGGTCCACTCCTCCCGGGTGCCCTCCGGCCAGGTGTCCCCGGTGAACTTCTCGACCAGCGGGTGCTCGGGCGCCAGCACCATGTACGTCGCGCCGAACAGGGTGTCCGGGCGGGTGGTGAAGACGCTGACGCGCTCGCCGTCCAGGGGGAAGTCGACGCGGGCGCCCTCGGAGCGGCCGATCCAGTTGCGCTGCTGCAGCTTGATGGCCTCGGGCCAGTCCAGCTCGTCCAGGTCGGTCAGCAGACGGTCGGCGTAGGCCGTGATCCGCATGTTCCACTGGCGCAGCTTGGACTTGAAGACGGGGAAGTTGCCGCGCTCGGAGCGTCCGTCGGCGGTGACCTCCTCGTTGGCCAGCACGGTGCCCAGGCCGGGGCACCAGTTGACGGGGGCGTCGGAGGCGTAGGCCAGACGGTGTCCGCCCAGGACCTCGGCGCGTTCGGCCCCGGTCAGCCCGTCCCAGGAGCCGCCGCCGGGCAGGGCGCGCTCGCCGGAGGCGAACTGCGCGACCAGTTCGTCGATGGGGCGGGCCCGGCGCGCCTCCTCGTCGTACCAGGAGTTGAACATCCGCAGGAAGATCCACTGGGTCCAGCGGTAGTACTCCGGGTCGATGGTGGCGAACGACCGGCGCTGGTCGTGGCCCAGGCCCAGGCGGCGCAGTTGGGCGCGCATGTTGCCGATGTTGGACTCGGTGGAGACGCGGGGGTGGGTGCCGGTCTGCACGGCGTACTGCTCGGCGGGCAGGCCGAACGCGTCGAAGCCCAGGGTGTGCAGGACGTTGTGGCCGGTCATCCGCTGGAAGCGGGCGGAGACGTCGGTGGCGATGTAGCCCAGCGGGTGGCCGACGTGCAGGCCCGCGCCCGAGGGGTACGGGAACATGTCCATGATGAACTTCTTGGGCCGGGCGACCAGCTCCGGGTCGCCCGCCAGGTCGCCCTTGGGGTTCGGCGCGGCGTAGGTGCCCTCGGCGTCCCAGAAGTCCTGCCAGCGTGCCTCGATCTCGGCGGCCAGGGCGGCCGTGTAGCGGTGCGGCGCGGTGTCGGCCGCCACGGGGGCGGTCGCCGCGGGGTTCGTCTCGCTCATGATCCTCAAAGCTCCATCGATCGTCTCTGCCGTCGGCCGCGACTTCCAGAAATGAAAAATCCCCTCGCACAGGAGGGGACGCCGCGCCGATTCCGGCCACCGGGCTTCGGCCGGGGTCGGGACTGATCAGCGCGGCTCGCTAAGCAGAAGGCGTACGGCACGCATGGCGTCAGGGTACCGCAGTCGTCGAGAGCGCCGCGACGAGCGGCCTCACCCTGCGTGACCGCCACCGGGACGAAGGGGCCGGGGAATGGGCGGGCGCGGGAGGCGGAAGGGGTGGCGGGGAAAGAGGGGAACGGCAAACCCCCCGGATCATTGATGGCCACCGATCCGGGGGGTTTTCTGTGGAGCTAAGGAGAATTGAACTCCTGACCTCCTGCATGCCATGCAGGCGCTCTACCAACTGAGCTATAGCCCCTTGCTTTTGTCCGCCCGGTTTCCCCGGCGGCGACGCCAACATTACACGGTCACCGGGGTCCAACACCAAATCGTTTCCGTTCTGCCCGGATACGGTGCGGGATGCGGCCCGGACGCGTCCCGCCGCACCGGCGGGCGGGCCTCCGGACGGGCGGCCACCGGACCCGGCACCGCCCCGGCCCTCCAGCCGGCCATCGGCCCCCGGCCGGCCCCGGCCCCCTCGGCCGCCGCCCGGGCCACCGGGTGCTCGGCCCGTCACGAAGGCGCTCAGGCCGTCACGAAGGAGTAGAAGCGCTTGAGGGTGCAGTGCTCCTCCAGGAGCCGGCCGTAGATCGGCTCGCCCTCCAGCTCGCGGTACGTCTCGATCGGGTCGCCCTTTATGATCAGCGCCCGCGCGCACTCCTCGCACCAGTACTGGTAGTCCGGATTGACCGGTTCCATGTCGCGGACGATCGGCGTGCCGCTGCCGCACCAGTCGCACTTCCGCCTGTGTGCACCCATGGCTCAGCCCCGGCGGTGGCCGAGGGCCGCGCTCGCGCGGCAGCCGCCGACGGGACCGGCGGGAACCCGCGCCGCCCGGGCGGAACCGGGAAGGGGAAGGCTGGTGGTGCGCGGTGTCACCGCTCCGTCGGTGAGGTGACCGACCTCCCCGAGGATGCTCGCAGACATCGCCACTCCCTCCCGTCGGGCCGCGTCCCCTTCCGGCCGTTTGATTCTGCCATGACCGGGCCGACACGGTCAGCGACGCTTCGGTACCGGTCCGGACACGGACCTGGTGGAACGTATGCCCAGTGACCGGGGCGGCTCACGCCTGGGGGCACGAAAAAACCCGCCCCCCGAGGGGGACGGGATTCGTCCGTGAACTGTGGAGCTAAGGAGAATTGAACTCCTGACCTCCTGCATGCCATGCAGGCGCTCTACCAACTGAGCTATAGCCCCTTGTCACCACCCGGCCGGGCCGTGTGGTCCTCCGCTCCGCTCCGCGGGGCGAACAAGAAGAACTTTAGCCTGCGACCTGCCGGAAAGTGAAATCCGGGGTCCGGGGCCTCTCCCGGCCCCGCGACGGGCGGGCGGAGGACGGGCGGCGGGCCCCGGGCAGGCCGGTGGACGGACCCGTGAGCGGACCCTGGCGTGCCCGGCGCGGACCGCTTCCCGCGCCCGGCGGCGCCCGCCTCGCACCCCGCTCCCCGCACCGCACCCGCGTCCGCGCCGACCTGGACCCGGACGGCCCGGACCCGGAGGACCCAGCCCCGAGGGACCGGCCCCGCCGGGACCTCAGTCGTCGTCGCCGAGGACCGGTTCCGGCAGGGTGCCGGCGTTGTGCTCCAGCAGCCGCCAGCCCCGGGCGCCCTCGCCCAGCACGGACCAGCAGCAGTTGATCAGGCCGCCCAGGCCCTCCCAGCTCCGCGGTTCCAGGCCGAGGAGGCGGCCGATGGTGGTGCGGATGGCGCCGCCGTGGCTGACCACGACGAGCGTGCCGTCCTCCGGGAGCCGCTCGGCGTGCCGGAGCACCACGGGGGCGGCGCGGTCGGCGACCTCCGTCTCCAGCTCGCCGCCGCCCCGGCGGACCGGCTCGCCGCGCTTCCACGCCGCGTACTCCTCGCCGTGCCGGGCGATGATCTCGTCGTGGGTGAGCCCCTGCCAGACACCGGCGTAGGTCTCCCGCAGATCCTTCTCGTGGACGGTCTCCAGGCCGGTGAGCGCGGCCAGGTGGGCGGCCGTGTCGGCGGCCCGCCGCAGGTCGGAGGCAACGATGGCGTCGGGGCACAGGGCGGCCAGCAGTCGGGCGGCGCGCCGGGCCTGGGCCGCACCGGTCGCGTTCAGCCCGATGTCGGTGGAGCCCTGGAAGCGGTGCTCCAGGTTCCAGTCGGTCTGGCCGTGCCGCCAGAGGACGATGCGGCGGCCCCGGCCCCTGGTGCCCGGCGCCGCCCCGCCCGCCGCGCCGGTCACCAGTCGTCCCCGGGCTCCGCCGCCTCCTCCTCGGCCTGCCGCTTGGCGTGCTCCTCGGCCCTGCCGCGGGTCGCCCGCGCGTCCTCGGGCAGCTCCAGTTCGGGGCAGTCCTTCCACAGCCGCTCCAGGGCGTAGAAGACCCGCTCCTCGCTGTGCTGGACGTGGACGACGATGTCGACGTAGTCGAGGAGGATCCAGCGGGCCTCGCGGTCTCCCTCGCGGCGCACCGGCTTGGCGCCGAGTTCCTTGCTGAGCCGCTCCTCGATCTCGTCGACGATCGACTTGACCTGGCGGTCGTTGGGGGCGGAGGCCAGCAGGAAGGCGTCCGTGATCGACAGCACGTCGCTGACGTCGTAGGCGATGATGTCGTGCGCGAGCTTGTCGGCCGCCGCCTGCGCGGCGGTGGTGATGAGTTCCAGAGAGCGGTCGGTCGCGGTCACTGCGTGGCTTTCCGTCGGCGGTCGTGTGAATCCCAAGGATCGCACGACCGCCGACGGCGCCTTGCCCGCCGGACCACGACCGCCGCCGGCGGCCCCGCCCGCCGGACGGGGCTCCGGTCCCCCGGGTTCTTTCGTTTGGATCGGGCCGGACCCCGCGAGCCCGGCATGATCCGAACGAGAGGCCCTAAGAGCTGTCCCCCTGCTCCGCCGGGCGGTAGTCCTGGCCGAGGGTGACGGCGACGTCCGCGTTGGACCCGACCTCGCCCTGGCGGACCGCGGAGACGGGAAGGCCGAGGGTCTGGGCGACCTGGACGGCGTCCTCCTTGTCACCGGGCTCCGCGTAGACCACCTCGGAGGCGGCCGCGGGGGTCCCCGCGCTGCCGCCCTGCACGACCGTGAAGCCGCCGTTGACCAGGGTGACGCGGGCCTTGCCGGTGCGGTCCTCGACGCCGGTGGCGTTGCGGACGCGGACGCTGACGGGGGCGTCCTCGTCGGGGCTCTTGGCGGTGCCGCCCAGGACGTCCTTGACGATGCCGTCGGCCGCCTCGGCGCCGAGCGCGCCGCCCTCGCCGACGGGCAGCAGCGCGGTGCCGAAGTCACCGCCCTTGGCGAGGTCGGAGAGCCCGGCGAGGAAGGTGCCGAGGTCCTTCTCGGTCAGCGGGGGGTCGAGGACCTGGCCGAGGGTCTGCACGGTGACGGTGGCGGCCTCCGGGTCGGAGGAGAGCTTGCGCAGCACGCCGTTCAGGACCTGCCCGAACCGCTGCAACTGGGCGTCGGCGGACTCCCCCCCGCCCCGGTGGGTGGCGTAGGCGACGGCCATCTTCCCGCTCAGGCTCTGCTTGGCGCCCCGGTGCACCAGGGGCGCGGCGCCCTTCTTCCCGGCGTCGGGGTCGGGCACGTCGGCGTCGGTGTCGACCTCGATGCCGCCGACGAGGTCGACGAGGATCTGCAGGAAGGGGGTGTCCAGCCGCCAGGTGCCCTCGATCTCGGTGCCGAGGACCGAGTCCAGCGCGGTCCGGGTGGCGTCGGGACCGGCCTCGTCCACCGAGTCGGCGAGCGTGGTGGTGCTGCCGTCGTCGCCGGTCAGGGCCAGGGAGTTGGGCAGCAGCACGGCGGTGCCGCGCCGGGTGGTGGTGTTGTTGACCAGCAGCGCGGTGGAGGTGGAGCCCCGCTTGGTGTCGTGCAGGTGGACGGCGATCACGTCGCGCTTCTGGGCGCCGGCCGCCACCGGGGCCCCGCTTCCGGAGCCGGACGAGGACGTCCCGGGCAGCTTCCCGGTGTACCAGAGGGCCCCGACGCCGCCGGCCACGACCAGGGCCAGGACGACGGTCAGCACGAGGATCCGGCGGCGGGCCCGTCGGCGGGCCTCCTCGCGGCGCTCGGTGCGGTTCTCGGTGAACTTGAGCCAGTCGATGACGTCCTGGGAGTCGCCGGCGGGCTCCTCGACGAAGGCGAACTGCTCGGTGCGGTAGTCGTCCGGGGCGGGAGAGCCGGGGTCCCCGGCCGACGGGTCCCCGGCCGCTCCGCCGTGGCCGTCGGCCGCGCCCCCGTGGGTGCCGCGGCCGTCGGAGCCGGGGCCCCCGGCTCCGTCCGGGCCTTGCTCACCGCCCGGTCCGCCCCGGCCGTCGAAGCCGTCGGTCGGCGCGGCGTGGGCGGATCGTCCGCCGGATCCCGTCCGGGGCGGGATGCCGCGGTCCTGCCCGGCCTCATGGGGCCGGGTGCCGTCCGGCGTCAGCTGCCCGTAGGGGTCGTACGGCTGCTGCGGAACGGCGGTGTCGCCGTCCGGCTGCTGCGGGGCGGCGGTGCCGCCGTAGCCGTCGTACGTCCCGTAGGTGCCGTAGGGGTCCTGGGCGGGCTGCTGGACGCCCGCGCCGTAGCCGCCCTGGGTGCCGTAGGGGTCGTAGGGGGCGGGCTGCTGCTGCCCGGCGGCATAGGGGTCGTAGCCGTAGCCGTAGCCGTAGCCCTGCCCCTGCCCCTGCCCCTGCCCCTGCCCGTCCCCGTGGCCGCCGCCCTGGGCGACATGCCCGCCCTGCGCGGCGTGCCCGCCCCGGTCGTCGTACGGGGTGCCCTGCCCGTAGGGGTCGTACGGCTGCCGGTGCGCGCCCTGGGCCGGGAAGCGGTCGGGGGACGGCTGCTGGGGTTCGGTCCGGCCGTACACCGGGCGGCCGTACTCGTCGTAGCCAACGATGTCGTACGGGGTGGCGGTGCCGTCGTCGTGTCCCGCGTCGTATCGGTCGTTCACCGGTGGCCCTCTCGGTTCACTCGCCGCGGTAGAGCTGTCGCTTGTCGATGTAGCGCACGACGCCGTCCGGCACCAGGTACCAGACGGGGTCGCCCTTGGCGACCCTGGCCCGGCAGTCGGTGGAGGAGATGGCCAGGGCCGGCACCTCGACGAGCGAGACCCCGCCCTTGGGCAGTCCGGCGTCCGTCAGATGGTGTCCCGGCCGGGTGACGCCGATGAAGTGCGCGAGGGAGAAGAGCTCCTCGCTGTCGCGCCAGGTGAGGATCTGGGCCAGGGCGTCGGCACCGGTGATGAAGAAGAGTTCGGACTCGGGGTTGAGGGCGCGCAGGTCGCGCAGGGTGTCCACGGTGTAGGTGGGGCCGCCGCGGTCGATGTCGATGCGGCTCACCGAGAACTGCGGGTTCTCGACGGTGGCGACGACCGTCATCAGATAGCGGTCCTCCGCCGCGGAGACCGTGCGGTGGCTCTTCTGCCAGGGCTGGCCGGTGGGGACGAACACCACCTCGTCCAGCCGGAACTGCGCGGCGACCTCACTGGCCGCCACCAGGTGCCCGTGGTGG
This sequence comes from Streptomyces sp. SID8352, assembly GCF_009862265.1. Taxonomy (GTDB): domain Bacteria; phylum Actinomycetota; class Actinomycetes; order Streptomycetales; family Streptomycetaceae; genus Streptomyces. The sequence goes on from NZ_WWGX01000011.1 coordinate 97,674, forward strand.
ATCGGGTCGAAGGTGCCGCCCATGACGCCGAGCCTGCGCCTGCCGGGCACCGCCGTCGTGCCCGCCGGGCCCGTCACCGGGTGCGGGCCGAGGGCGCGGCCGGTCGGCGTGCGGTCCCGCTCGCCTCTCGCCGTGCCGTGCGCCGGGCCGGTAGGCATGTCCTGCTCTCCCATGCGTGCAGACCCTACCGGCCCGGCCAGGACCCCCCGTCCGCCAGATCCCCCGGAACGCGGTGGGTTCAGCGGTCGCGGTTGAAACGGGTCGTGATCCACAACAGGAGCATCAGGATGATGAACGCGCTCAGGCCGACGGCGAGGGGGTTGAGGCTGTCGTGGTTGCCGCCGTGACCCTCGCCCCCCTCGGACGCGACGGTGACCAACTGGACAGCGGTGCTGTGGAAGCTCATCTTCGGCAGGACCTATCAGGTGTGGGCGGGATAAGGACGTCGGCTCATCGTATGCGGGCTGTCCACGGACGATCACGCCGACTCCGCCGTTGGGCCGGTCCGGGGAACCTCCGGAGCGCCTCAGTCGTCCTTCTGCCTGTAGCCCCGCAGCAGGAACCACGCGGTCAGCGCGGAGCCCACCACCATCACGATCAGCAGTGTCCGCAGGAGGTTGCCCGCCCCCTCGTGCTCGGCGGCGGCCTCGGCGAGCCGGAGGGCGTGGGGGAAGTGCTCCATGGCGTGTACTCCTTCGCTGTGCTGCCCGTCCACGGTAGCGCCGCCTAGGCTGGACCAGGCCCCGGGGGCACGGCGGACCCGGGAGGGGGCCCGCGGGGGCCCGACCCCGGAGGGTCCGGGGCGCCGCGCCGTCCACACCGGCCGTCAGCCGGCCGCCACACGGTCACACAGACGCACATGGGGGAAGACATGTCCGACGGCCAGCAGCACACCGGGCGGGAGAGGACTCCGGGCAGGCAGCGCAGGCGCTACCCCGGGATCTCCTCGCGGGCCTACGAGCACCCCGCGGACCGCAGCGCCCTCGTCGCGCTTGCGCAGGCTCAGCGGGTTCGACACGGTCTTCAAGGCGCTGAGCGGCCTGCTGCCCGAGCGGAGCCTGCGGCTGCTGTTCCTGTCCGACTCGGTGCGGGTCTCCGACCGGCAGTTCGCACACCTCAACGACATGCTGCGGGACGCCTGCTACATCCTGGACCTGGAGAAGGTCCCGCCGATGTACGTGAACCAGGACCCGGTGCCGAACGCGATGTGCGTCGGCCTGGACGAACCGATCATCGTCGTCACCACGGGGCTGGTCGAGCTGCTGGACGAGGAGGAGATGCGCGCGGTCATCGGCCACGAGGTCGGGCACGCGCTCTCCGGGCACGCCGTCTACCGCACCATCCTGCTGTTCCTGACCTCCCTCGCGGTCCGGGTCGCGTGGATCCCGCTGGGCAACCTCGCGATCATGGGGATCGTGACGGCGCTGCGCGAGTGGTTCCGCAAGTCGGAGCTGTCCGCCGACCGCGCCGGGCTCCTGGTCGGCCAGGACCTGCACGCCTCGATGCGGGGCCTGATGAAGATCGCGGGCGGCAACCACCTGCACGAGATGAACGTGGACGCGTTCCTGGAGCAGGCCAAGGAGTACGAGGCCGGGGGCGATCTGCGCGACTCCGTGCTGAAGATCCTGAACGTGCTGCCCCGCTCGCACCCGTTCACCACGGTGCGCGCGGCCGAGCTGAAGAAGTGGGAGTCCTCCCGGGACTTCCAGCGGATCATGGAGGGCCACTACCCGCGCCGCGAGGAGGACGGGGACGCCTCGGTCCGGGACTCCTTCCGCGAGTCGGCGGCCGGCTACGCCGCGCACGTGCGCGGCTCCAAGGACCCGCTGATGAAGCTGGTCAACGACATCGCGGGCGGGGCCGGGGACCTCGGCGACCGGGTCCGCCGCGGCTTCGGCGGCTTCACCTCGGCCCGGTCCGGGAAGTCCGGCGACGGCCCGGCGGCACCGGGCGGCTCCGGTCCGGGCACGGGGGCGGGCCCGGACGGCACGGCCGGCCCCGACGGGCCCGGTGGTGCGGGGAGCGCGGGCGGCACCGGTGGTCCCGGGGACACCGATGGGCCCGGCGGTCCCGGCGACGTCTCCCCCGGCGGCAGGGACTGAGCGTCCGCCGGTGGCGCCCCGCGCCGGGTCCACCGGCAATTCCGCGTACCCGTCCCGGCGGTCGCGCGACGGGCGGCGCCGGATGCCGGGGCGGCCCGGGACGCGGCCGACGGACGGCCCGCACCCCGCTCCCCTGCCCCACCGGCGGTGAAGCCCCACCGGCGGTGAAGCGGGCGCCCCGGCGCGAACCGAATGACCCCGGGGGCGCCGCCCGTGGCCCCGCCCCCGCGGGGGCCACCGCCCCGCCCGGCCCCCGCTCACACCCTGGGCTGGGCCTCCCGCGCCAGCGTCCCGCACAGGACCGTGGCCCCGGAGGTGCTGTACGGATCGGTGACGGCGGGCGCCGCGGGCCCCGCGCTCTGCCCGGCGAGCAGCGGGCGCAGCCGGCTCGCGGCGTCCTCCCCGCAGGACAGCGGCCCCGCCTGGACCTGGGCGCTGACCAGCCGCGTGCGGTGCAGCCGCAGGTTCTCCCGGTCGAAGTGGAGGCGCAGCTCGCGCCGCACGGTGAACAGCGAGACCCGGGCGTGGGGGTCGCCGGGTGCCCGCAGCGCGTAGACGAAGACGTGGTCGGCGGTGACCTCCAGGGTGGAGGAGTCGCTCTCCCGGGCGCGCAGCACGCCCCGCACCCGGATCTCGTCGTCGGCCAGCACCGCCCGGGACGGGTCGAAGCGCACCAGCCATCCGGTGGGCGCGTGCCGCCCGTCCGCGGCGGGATGGGCGAGTCCCTCGTCGAACTGGGCGAACTGGCGGCTGTCGAGCAGCGTCCGCACCGGGCGGACGTCGCGTCCGGCGAGCACGGCCGGGTCGAGCGAGGAGCGGACGATGTAGTCCTTGGCGGTGATCAGGGCGTCCCGCACCTGCTCGTCCGAGAAGTGCGCGGTGGGCCGCGTGTCCGGCAGCGGGATGCCCGCGGCCCCGGCGCTCAGCCGGGCGGCGGGGCTGTGCGCGTACAGCTCGGCGGCGTCGTCCGCGCCGGGGACCCGGTCCTGGGGCGCGAGCGGGACGACGGTGGTGCGCGCCGGGCGGTCGGCCGCTCCCCCGCCCGGCTCCTGGATGGAGTGCCGCACGCCGAGGTAGACCGCGGTGCCGAAGGCGAGGGCGATCAGAACGACGAGGGCGATGGCCTGCCGGGGCAGGCCCCGGTGCAGCGGGGGGCGGCGGCGAACGGCGGGCGTGTGGTCGCCCAGGCGCTCGCGGGCGGAGAACTCCTGGAGCCGGGCAGCGCGGATGAACGACTCGTCGAAGACGACGGATCGGTATTCGTCCTCTCCGCCCGGAGGAGTGCCCTCCGGCGGGTCACCATGCCCTCCCATACCTTCAGGGTAGGTTTCGGCGGGCCCCGGTAAACGCGCCGGTGCGGGGGACTTCGTCCGGCGCCGCGGACGCGGCCGGGCAGGTCAGGGGCCGCCCGGCAGCGCCGGCACGGCGGAGGGGACGCGGTCGGCGGCGCCGGACGGGCCGAGGGCGCCGCCCTGCTCCGGGCCGGTGGAGGCGGGGGCCGGGGCCCGGCCGGGGGCACCGCCCGCGGCGGCGCCGCGGTAGACGGCGACGAAGGCCAGGGCGACCATGCCGATGCCCATCAGGAGGGCGAGCAGCCAGGCGACGGGCCGGTGCCAGCGCACGGGGCCGTAGGTCGCGGGGGCGCCGTAGGGCCGGTCGAGGGGGTCGACGTCGTCGTCGGGGTCCGGGAGGTCGGAGTCGGGTCCGAAGGGGTCGTAGCCGTCGTCGTAGCGCTCGCCCCGGGCGTGGCCCCGGTGGGCGGCCTCCGCCTCGGCGGCCTCGGCCCGCGCCTCCGCGGCGGCCAGCAGGCGCTCGACGGCGCTCGGCTCGCGGACGGTGGCGGCGCGTACGAAGTCCTCGTCGAAGACCACGGAGGCGAACTCTTCGTCCGACCCTCCGCGGTCGTGGTCGTCGTCGGGATTCCAGCCGTCGGGAAACGGCGAACCCCCCACGTCCTCCGGCACGGATCCAGAGTAGACCCGGGGGGTCGCTTCGGACAGGCGATGGGGGAAATCCGCCCGGCGGCTAAGGCCCCGTCCGGTCAGCCCCGCACGTGTCCGTCGCCGGTGACGATGTACTTGGTGCTGGTGAGCTCCGGCAGGCCCATGGGGCCCCGGGCGTGCAGCTTCTGGGTGGAGATGCCGATCTCGGCGCCGAAGCCGAACTGGCCCCCGTCGGTGAAGCGGGTGGAGGCGTTCACGGCGACGGTGGTGGAGTCGACCAGCTGGGTGAATCGACGGGCGGCCTGCTGCGAGGTGGTGACGATGGCCTCGGTGTGGCCGGAGGTCCACAGCCGGATGTGCTCGACCGCCCGGTCCAGCGAGTCCACCACCGCGGCGGCGATGTCGTAGGAGAGGTACTCGGTCTCCCAGTCCTCGGGAGTGGCCGGGACGACGGTGGCCCGGGAGCCCCGGGCGTACGCCGCCACCCGCTCGTCGGCGTGCACGGTGACCCCGGCGTCCGCGAGGGCGTCCAGGGCGCGCGGCAGGAACGCGGCGGCGATGTCCTGGTGGACGAGAAGGGTCTCGGCGGCGTTGCAGACGCTGGGCCGCTGGGCCTTGGAGTTGACGAGGATGTCGACGGCCGTGTCGAGGTCGGCCTGCGCGTCGACGTAGACGTGGCAGTTGCCGGTGCCGGTCTCGATGACGGGGACGGTGGACTCCTGGACGACGGTGTTGATCAGCGAGGCGCCGCCGCGCGGGATGAGCACGTCTACCAGGCCGCGGGCGCGCATCAGCTCGCGCACGCTCTCCCGGCTCTCGCCCGGCACGAGCTGTACGGCGTCGGCGGGCAGCCCGGCCCCGCCGATGGCGTCGCGGATCACCCGGACGAGGGCGGTGTTGGAGCGGTACGCCGAGGAGGAGCCGCGCAGCAGCGCCGCGTTCCCGGACTTCAGGCAGAGGGCGGCGGCGTCGGCGGTCACGTTGGGCCGGCCCTCGTAGATGATGCCGACCACCCCGAGCGGGACCCTGACCTGCCGCAGGTCGATGCCGTTGGGCAGGGTGGAGCCGCGGACGACCTCGCCGACCGGGTCGGGCAGCGCGACGACGTCGCGGACGTCGGCGGCGACGGCGCGGAGCCGCTCCGGGGTCAGGACCAGCCGGTCGATCATGGCCTCGGGGGTGCCCCCGGCCCGGGCCGCGGCCACGTCCTGGGCGTTGGCCTCGACGATCTCGCTCGTACGGACCTCCAGCGCGTCGGCGACGGCGAGCAGCGCGTCGTCCTTCGCGGCCCGCGGCAGCGGCGCGAGGTCGGCCGCGGCGGCCTTGGCCCGGTAGGCGGCCCGGGTGACCGGGGACATCGAGTCGTACGGCGAGAGCGTGGTCATGGGGGAAAGGGTAGTGCGCCGGGCCCGGGGTCCCGCTCCCGTTCCACACCCCGAGACATGGCCGCAGCCGGGTCCCCGGGCGGGGGCGGAACCGGTCAGAAGGGGTGGACGCCGACGGGGGTGGCCGGGGCGGGCCCGTATCCGGCGGCGATGCGCTGGTGGTAGGTGGCCCGGTCGATGACCTCCAGGCCGACGATCTCCCAGGGCGGCAGCCCCGCGGTCTGCCGATGCTCGCCCCAGAGGCGCAGGGCGACGGCCGCGGCGTCGTGCAGGTCCCGGGCCTCCTCCCAGTAGCGGATCTCGGCGTGGTCGTCGGCGTAGCGGCTGGTGAGCAGGAAGGGGTGGTCGTGGGCGAGCTGCTCCAGGGCGCGCCGGACCTCGGTGAGCGGGGCGCGGGCGCCGCTGACGCTGAGGGTGACGTGCCAGAGGCGCGGGGTGTGCGCGGGCTCCTCGCCCCGGAACCGGTCGCCGGCGGCGACGCTGGTCAGGGTCCGCTCCTCGCCGGGCTGGCGGGACCCGCCGCGGCCCCCGCCGCCCCGTCCCCCGCCGCTTCCGCCGCGGCCTCCCGGTCCGCCCCCGGCACGCCCGCTCACCGGGGAACCGGTGCGGCCGCCGGGGCCGCCCCCGGCCCGGGAGCCCGTGCCGCCGCGGTGGCCGGGTCCCCCGCGGGACGCCGGCCCTGGGCGCGCTCCGCTCACGACGGCCTCCTTCACCCACACGTCGGCCCGGTGGTCGGCCGGGCCCCGTCACTGTGAGGAAAGTTGAGCAGGCCCCGGAAGATCCCGGGGCGGTTTTGCGGAACGTCCACCACCGATTCGGGGACGATTCGGCCCATTACGGGTGCAGGATCACCAGATCGTCCCTGTGTACGACCTCGCGTTCGTACGCGGGTCCCAGTTCGCGCGCCAGTTCGCGGGTGGAGCGGCCGATCAGCCGGGGGATCTCCCGGGCGTCGAAGTTGACCATGCCGCGGGCCACCGCGCGCCCGGCGGTGTCCCTCAGCTCCACCGGGTCGCCCGCGCCGAAGTCGCCCTCGACGCCCGCGATCCCGGCCGGCAGCAGCGACTTGCGGCCCTCCACGACCGCCCGCACGGCCCCGTCGTCCAGGACGAGGGCGCCCTGCGGGGCGGAGGCGTGCTGGAGCCAGAGCAGCCGGTCGGCGGAGCGGCGGCCGGTGGGGTGGAAGTAGGTGCCGGTGTCGCCGCCGGTCAGGGCGTCGGCCGCGTGCACCGCGCTGGTGAGCACGACCGGGATGCCGGCGGCGGCGGCGATCCGGGCCGCCTCGACCTTGGTGACCATGCCGCCGGTGCCCACCCCGGCCCGGCCCGCGCTGCCGATCTCGACGTCCGCGAGGTCGGCGGGGCCGCGCACCTCCGCGATCCGCGAGGTCCCGGGGCGGGAGGGGTCGCCGTCGTAGACGCCGTCGACGTCGGAGAGCAGCACCAGCAGGTCGGCGTGGACGAGGTGGGCGACGAGGGCGGCGAGCCGGTCGTTGTCGCCGAAGCGGATCTCGTCGGTGGCGACGGTGTCGTTCTCGTTGACGACCGGGAAGGCGCCCATCGCCAGCAGCTTGTCCAGGGTGCGCGAGGCGTTGCGGTGCTGGGAGCGGCGGCTCATGTCGTCGGTGGTCAGCAGGACCTGGCCGACCCGGACGCCGTAGCGGGCGAAGGAGGCGGTGTAGCGGGCGACCAGGAGGCCCTGGCCGACGCTGGCGGCGGCCTGCTGGCGGGCCAGGTCGCGGGGGCGGCGGCGCAGCCCCAGCGGGGCCAGCCCGGCGGCGATGGCGCCGGAGGAGACGAGGACGACCTCCCGGTCCCCGCCGCGCGCCTTGGCCAGCACGTCGACGAGCGCGTCGACCCGGTCGGCGTCCAGTCCGCCGGACGCGGTGGTCAGCGAGGAGGAGCCGACCTTCACCACGACCCTGCGGGCCTCTCCCACGGTCTCCCTCGCCCCTGCCACAGTGCCGCCCGTCCTCTCCCGTCGCCCCGCGGCCGGTCCGGTCGCTCGCCGGTAATCTACGCGAAACCCGCGCCGCCCCGCGTGCCCGTCCGCAGCCCGGACGCGACCCCCCGGGACCCGGTGCCGCAAGGGTCCCGGACGGACGGGACGAGCCCGGGACGGACGGGCTGGACGGACGGGCGAGGGCGACCGGAGGAGCGCCGGAACAGCGCACACCGGGCGCACGACGCGCACCGCACCCGCACCCGCACCCGCACCCGCACCCGCACCGACGTCACCGGGCACGAGTTGCGGGAGCCGCACGAGCCGCAGGAGCTACGGGAGCTACGCCCGACGGTCGGCCCGCCGCTGCGGCGGAGCGAGCCGTGACGCGAGTCGGTTCGCGCACCGCCGCTCGCCGCGCCGCTCCTCTTCCACCTCCGCACGCCGCACCCGGCGGCGCCGGGGCGGCGGCGCCCGGAACGCCCACGCCGCCGCACCGCGCCTGCCCCCTTGTCGCGCCCGTCCTATCGCGCCACCCCCGCACCCGGGGCCGCCCCGCTGGGACCGCGGGCGCCCCCACCCCTCGGCAGTCGCCCCGCGCCGCGGCGGAGCGGCCGCCCCGCCGCTCATCCGACCGCACCCCCGTACCTGTCACAGCCTCGTCACGAATCACGCCGTCCCGTCCGCGGCGCCGGACCCGTCCGTGGCGTCGGCCGGTGCGGTGCGAGGGGCCGGCGGGCCGCCGTCCCGCGCGGCCGGCGAACGGCCGGGCCCCGGGCCGCCGGACACCTGCCGCGCGCGTCCCCCGCCCCCGCCCCGGGGACCTCCCGCCCCTTCCGCCTCGCCGCGTGTCCCGTTCGTCCCGTGACCGGCCCCTTCGTTCCGCCCGGCGCCGCCCGGGAGTTGGGCCCGCGCGCGGACCCGTTCCCGTGCCGGGGAAAGCCGCCGGGGCACGCGGGACACGGGGGACCGGAAGTACGGAAAGCCCAACAGGTTCCCGGATGTGAGGAAGTTCTCCCCGCGCGGCGCCCGGGGCGATTCATCCGCCCCGCGCGGGGCATTTGCCTCGGTGGCACGGCACGGGCCGTCCGGCTACCGTGCCCGCGGTAACTCCACGTGAATCCTTTACGCTGATGCGGCGGCGCGCTCCCGGCCCACCGGCGCCCGGAACGCTTCCGGGCACCAGCCCGCGGTCCCGTGGTCAGTTCTCGGAACAGGTTGTAAGGATGCCCAAACTCTCTCTCGTCGTCCCGGTCTACAAGGTGCAGGGCTATCTGCCCGAGTGCCTCGACTCCGTACTCGGACAGGACCGCGCGGACTTCGAGATCATCGCGGTCGACGATTGCTCACCCGACGGGTCCGGCGCAATTCTCGACGAGTACGCGGCACGGGACTCCCGCATTCATGTGATTCACCTCACGGAGAATGTCGGCCTGGGGCGGGCGCGCAACGCGGGGCTGGAAAAGGCCACCGGCGATTACGTGTTGTTCCTGGACAGTGACGACACCCTGTCCCCCGGCGCGCTGTCCGCGATCAGCGACCGGATCGATGCCACCGGCGAGCCGGAGATCCTCGTCTTCGACTACGCCCGCACCTACTGGGACGGGCGGGTCCGCCCCAACCTCCGCGCCGACCTGCTGAAGGCACAGGGCCCCGACGTCTTCCCGCTCACCGAGCGCCCGCAACTGCTGGACCTGCTCCAGATCGTGTGGAACAAGGCGTACCGGCGGGACTTCATCACCCGCACCGGCCTGACCTTCCCGCCCGGGTACTACGAGGACGCCCCCTGGACGTTCTGCTCGATGATCAGCGCCGAGCGGATCGCCGTCCTGGACCGGGTCTGCGTGCTCTACCGGCAGCGCCGCGAGGGCGGCAACATCCTCAAAACCGTCAGCCGCAAGCACTTCGACGTATTCGACCAGTACCAGCGGGTCTTCGACTACCTCGACGCGCACGAGGAACTCGCCCGGTGGCGCGCGCCGCTGTTCCGCAAGATGGCCGACCACTACCTGACCGTCCTGGAGCGCCCCGGCCGCCTCCCGCAGGACGCGCGGGCGGAGTTCTTCCACCGCGCCTCGGCGGACTACCGCGCCCGCCTCCCCGAGGGGTTCGAGCGCCCGGCCGCCGGCCGCGGCCACAAGTACGCCCTGCTGGAGCGCGACGCCTACGCCACCATGGTCAGCGCCCTGGCCGCGGTGAAGCTCCGCCGGCGCGTGCGGACCCGTGCCCGCACCGCCATCAACCGCTCCAAGCGCGGCGCGATGGGCGCCTTCTACCAGTCGCAGCTCCGGCTGCCGCTGGACGAGAACCTGGTGCTGTTCTCCGCCTACTGGAGCCGCAGCGTCTCCTGCAACCCCGCCGCCATCGACGCCGAACTGGCCCGCCGGGCACCGCACATGCGCCGCGTCTGGGCGATCCGGCCGGAGTCCGCGGCCGCGGTGCCGGAGGGCGTGCGGGCGGTCCGGGTGGGCTCACGGGAGTACTGGGCCGCCGTGGCGCGCGCCAAGTACCTCGTGAACAACGTGAACTTCGGGGACTCGGTCGTCAAGCGCGAGGGCCAGATCCATGTGCAGACCCACCACGGCACCCCGCTGAAGACCATGGGCCTGGACCAGCAGAAGTACCCGGCCTCCACCGACATGGACTTCGAGAAGCTCCTGGAGCGGTGCGACCGCTGGGACTTCAGCGTCAGCTCCAACCGGTTCTCCACGGTTGTGTGGGAGCGGGTCTACCCCTGCTCGTACACCACCCTGGAGACCGGCTACCCGCGCAACGACGTGCTCGTCAACGCCACCGCCGAGGACGTGCGCGCGGCCCGGGCGGCGCTGGGACTGGCCGACGGCGCCCGGGTGTTCCTCTACATGCCGACGCACCGCGAGTACCAGCCGGGCTTCACCCCGCCGCTGGACCTGGCCCGGCTCGCCACCGAACTCGGCCCGGACGCCACGGTGCTGGTCCGCGGCCACTACTTCTACGGCGGCTCCCCGCACATCGCGGAGCTGCGCCGCACCGGACGCGTCCTCGACGTCTCCGGGCACGCCCGGGTGGAGGAGCTGTACCTCGCCGCGGACGCGCTGATCACGGACTACTCCTCGGCGATGTTCGACTACGCCGTGCTGGACCGGCCCGTCATCAGCTACGTCCCCGACTGGGACGTGTACTCGGCCGTCCGCGGTACCTACTTCGACCTGCTCCGGGAGCCGCCCGGCGTGGTCGCCACCACCCAGGCGGAACTGATCGGGCTGCTCGCGTCGGGCGCCTACGACAGCCCGGAGACGACCGCGCTGCGGGACGCCTTCCGCCGTCGCTTCTGCGAGTTCGACGACGGGCACGCGGCCGAACGCGTCGTCCGGCGCGTCTTCCTCGGTGACGAGAGCCCCCTGCCCATCGTCCCGTTCGACGACCGCTCCCACGCCCCGACCCCCGCCCAGGCGCTCGCACCGGTCGAGCGGGCCTGACCCGGAAAGGAGATCACCAAGCCATGGCCCCTCGGCTCAGTGTCATCGTCCCCATCTACGACGTGGAGCGCTACCTCCCCGACTGCCTGGACTCGCTCGCGGCGCAGACCTTCCGCGACTTCGAGGTCCTGATGGTGGACGACGGTTCGCCCGACGGCTCCGCCGACATCGCCGCGGAATACGCCTCCCGGGACCCGCGGTTCAAGCTCATACGCAAGGAGAACGGCGGACTCGGCGCGGCCCGCAACACCGGCGCCTCCCAGCTGTCGCCCGAGTCGGAGTTCCTGACCTTCGTCGACAGCGACGACCTCATACCCCCGGACGCCTACCGGCTGATGGTCGGCAGCCTGGACGAGAGCGGCTCCGACTTCGCCACCGGCAACGTCTTCCACCTCAAGGGCGAGAAGTCCTGGCAGGTCCCGCTGATGCGGATGCTGGCCGGCGAGGCCCGGGTGAGCACCCACATATCCCGCTACGCCAAGCTCGTCGCCGACCGCATCGCCTGCAACAAGGTCTTCCGCCGCTCCTTCTGGGACAAGCACGGCTTCGCCTTCCCCGAGGGCCGGCTGTACGAGGACACCCCGGTCACCCTGCGGGCCCACTACCTGGCCGAGAACGTCGACGTCATCTCGGAGCCCTGCTACTACTGGCGGCTGCGCGAGGGCGAGTCCGCCCCCTCGATCACCCAGCGCCGCACCGACCCGGCCGGTGTCCGCGACCGCGTCACCTCCGTGATGGAGATCAGCTCCTTCCTCGCCGGTCGGAGCGGTGAGACCAACGCCCGGCTCAAGCGCGAGTACGACACCCGCGTCCTCATGGACGACCTGCGGCTCTTCCTCAACGTGGTGCCGGACGGCGACGAGGAGTACCGCGCCGAGTTCCTGCGCTCCGCCAACCGCTTCCTCGACAGCATCGACCCCAAGCTCGTCATGGAGCTGCCGGCCGAACTGCGCGTGCAGTGGCTGCTGGTGCGCAAGCACCAGATGGAGGAGCTGATCGCCCTCCTGGCCGGGCAGCGCCGCCGGGAGACGCCCGAGGTCAGCGGTCTGCTCCGGAAGTACGCCTCGTTCCCCTCGCTGGCCGGCGCGGACCTCCAGCTCCCCCGGGGCGCCCTCCGCATCGACCAGCACCTGAGGATGCGGGCCCCGCTCCAGGAGATCAAGTGGGTCGACGGCAAGCTGGTGCTGTCCGGCAACGCCTGGATCGACAAGATCGACCTGGCCTCGCGGCACTCCTCGGTCAAGGTCCTCCAGCTCCGCAAGGACCGCTCCCGGCGCCGCGTCCTGCTGCCGGCCCGCGGCGTGCAGCGCCCCGAGGTCACCACCAACTCCGGCCAGGACCGCTACAACTACGACTGGGCGGGCTGGGAGGTCACCCTCGACCCGGCCAAGCTCCGCAAGGGCGGCGAGTGGCAGGAGGCGCTCTGGCACGTGGGCCTGGGCATCTTCGCCTCCGGCCTGGTGCGCCGGCACTCCGTCCACTCCAGCGGCGGCGCGCCGTGCAACTTCCCGCCGTACCACTGGCTGAGCCCGGACTTCCGGCTGATGCCGGCCGTCGAGCGGGGCGCGCTGAAGCTGCGCATCGAGAAGGTCCGCGCCCTGATCACCGACCGGGCCCTGGAGGGCGACCGGATCCGGGTGAGCGGTGAGATCCGCGAGCCGCTGGCCGAGGGCGAGCGGGTGACGCTGCGGGTGAAGAACCAGAAGGGCGCCGAGACCTTCGACTACCCCGTCACCGTCGAACGCGTCGGGGACCGCCAGGAGTTCTCCGTCCTGGTGCCGGTCGCCGACGTGGCCCTGGTCTTCCACGAGGGCGTCGACGAGATCGCCCAGCCGGAGAAGCGGACCTGGTCCACCGTGCTGGTCGCCACCGACGCGCGGGGCGGCGAGCGGCGCTTCGGCACCGTGATGCGCGAGGGGCTGGGCGACGCCGAGTTCCCGCTGCCCGACTCCCTCGGGGAGCAGGCGCACCTGGTGCAGGTCGCGGTGATCGCGGGCCACACCGGCTTCCTGAAGTTCTCCGGCCGCACCCGCCGGGCCGTGCTCGAGGGCGCGGAGGTCCAAGACGGGCGGATCACCCTCTCCGCCCGGGTCGACCCGCGGCTCACCGGCTCCCGCTTCCTGCTCAAGCCGCGCAGCCGGTACGAGGAGCGGTTCGTCGAGACCACCTGGGGCGAGGACGGCCGCTTCGAGGTGGCCTTCGACCCGTCCCTCCTCGGCGGCGACGGCGGGGCGCCGCTGCGCGCCGGACGCTGGAACATCTTCCTGCGGCCGGACGAGGAGGGCGTGCCCGACGTGCCCTTCGTCATCGACCGGCTGGCCTCCGACGCCTTCCCGGTCCAGGCCGAACTGCGCGGCCGGCGCTACTGGCTGGAGAACCGCTGGGGCGACTTCCCGCAGCTCAACGCCCGCTCCGAGCTGAGCGACCTGGAGCGCGGCCCGTACCGCCAGCGGCAGTTGCGCGCCGAGGTCTACGAGCCGCTGTTCCAGCAGCCGCTGAAGGAGCAGGTCTTCTATCTGAGCTACAACGGCAAGCAGTTCTCCGACAGCCCGCGCGCCATGTACGAGGAGCTGGTGCGCCGCGGCTCGGAGCTGAAGCACCTCTGGGCGGTCCGCGACGGCCAGGTCACGCTGCCCGAGGGCGTGGAGCCGGTCCGGATGTGGGGCCGGGAGTGGTACGAGGCGCTGGCCTCCAGCCGCTACATCGTCACCAACGCCCACCTGCCCGACTGGGTGGTGCGCCGTCCCGGCCAGGTCATCGTGCAGACCTGGCACGGCACGATGCTGAAGAAGATCGGGCACGACATCGAGACGCTGCACTTCGACCGCGAGTACCAGAACCGCCTGGCGCTGGAGGCGAAGAACTGGAGTCTGCTCGTCTCCTCCAACCGCTTCTCCACGCCGATCCTGAAGCGCGCCTTCTCCTACGAGGGCGAGATCCAGGAGGCGGGCTACCCACGCAACGACTACCTGTACTCGCCCGAGCGGGACGGCATCGCGGAGCGGGTCAAGGAGCGGCTGGGGCTGCCCGCCGGGAAGAAGGTCGTGCTGTACGCGCCGACCTGGCGGGACGACCAGTCGCACAGCGCCGGGCAGTACCGCTTCGACCTGCGCATCGATCTGGACGACGCGCGGCGGCGGCTGGGCGACGACCACGTGCTGCTGATCCGCCGCCACTCCAACGTGGTGGACGCGGTGCCGGGCGCGGGCAACGGGTTCGTCTTCGACGTCTCGGAGTACCCGGACATCGCGGACCTCTACCTCGCGGCCGACATGATGATCACGGACTACTCGTCGGTGATGTTCGACTACGCGCACCTGAAGCGGCCGATGCTGTTCTTCACCTACGACCTGGAGCACTACCGGGACACGCTGCGCGGGTTCTACTTCGACTTCGAGCAGGACTCCCCCGGACCGCTGATCAACAACTCCAAGGAGCTGGTGGACGCGATCCGGGACGTCGACCGGGTGCGGACGGAGTACCAGGAGCGGTTCGACCGCTTCCACCACCTCTTCTGCGACCTGGACGACGGCGGCGCCTCGGCGCGGGTCGTGGACCGGATGCTGGAGCAGGCCCGGGAGCTGTGATCCGGCCCTGAGCCCCCGGAACGGGCCGGGCCCCGCGCACGACGCGCGGGGCCCGGCCCGTTCCCATGACCGCCGCCCGCCGGTCGCCGGTCGCCGGTCGCCGGTCGCCGGTCGCCGGTCGCCGACGGTCAGCCGTCCCCCGTGCCGCGCAGCCGCCGCCCGATGCGCCGCCGCCCGGCGGCCAGGATGCGGGACGGGGTGTAACGGCGGCGCGGGGTGCGGCACGGCGCGGCGGCGGGGGCTGCCGGGGCGGCGGGCGCGGGCTTCGGCTTGGCCGCCTGCTTCGGCCGGGGGACCAGGGTGGTCAGGGCGGTCAGCTCCTCGAGGGAGCCCTCCCGGATCAGCCGGCACCGGAGCCGGGCCAGCGGCGGCAGCGACTCCACCACCTCACCGGGGAAGCAGGTGTCCATCAGCTCGTCGGCGAGTTCCATGTACCGGCGGCGCGTCGGCTCGGGCAGCGCGGCGAACCGCCCCCCGAAGCGGCCGAGCACCTCCAGGCTGAGCCAGCGGTAGAGCAGCGAGTTGCGCCGCTCACCGGCGGGGACGTGCCGGGCGACGATCTCCACCACGTCGCGGACGTTGCCGTAGAACGGCTCCGGGTCGGGCACCTGCTGGGTCAGGTGGGGGAAGTCGTCGCGGTGGACGAGGTAGTAGCAGTCGTAGTCCGCGACCACGGAGATGGAACGGGCGAGCAGATAGGCGGGGACGACGAAGACCTGCTCCTCGGCCAGCCGCAGGCCCTCGGCGAACCGCAGCCCGTGCTC
Source organism: Streptomyces sp. SID8352 (assembly GCF_009862265.1). Lineage (GTDB taxonomy): Bacteria > Actinomycetota > Actinomycetes > Streptomycetales > Streptomycetaceae > Streptomyces. Next base: position 112,854 of record NZ_WWGX01000011.1, read on the forward strand.
CACCACCAGCGAGCGCCGGAAGAGCTTCTGGGCGGTCAGCGACCAGACGGCCTTGGCGGTGAAGACGTCACCGCCCTCGACGTTCCGGCGGAACGGGGTGACGGGGGCCGAGCGGCCCACCCCCTTGATCCGGCCGAGCACCACGTCGGAGGCGTTGCGCTCGGCCGCCGCCACCATCCGTTCCAGCCCCTCGGTGCCGAGGTAGTCGTCCGGGTCCGCGAAGAACAGGAACTCCCCGCGTGCCATGGCGACGGCCCGGTTGCGGGGGCCGCCCGGGGCACCGGAGTTCTCCTGGTGGACCACCCTGATCCGGCCGGGGTGCCGATCGGCCCAGGCGTCGAGGAGCGCACCGCTCCCGTCGGTGGAGCCGTCGTCCACCGCCACGACCTCGACGCTGCCGAAGCCGATCGACTGGTCGACGATCGACTGGAGGCACTGCGGCAGGTGTTCGGCGGCGTTGTAGACCGGGATGATCACCGACACCTTGGGGTGGTCGGTCGGTTGCGTGTCGGCGGGCGCGAAGCCCATATCGTCTCCCCCAGAGCGCGCGACAAAGGGACTTTCTCCCTAAGAGCGCCCTCTGGGGCAACCGGTTTCACCACGGGGCGAACACTGATTCAAGATTACGTAACGGACAATTGGTTGCGTTCGTTTTCGGACTCAGAAGGGCTCGAAGTCGTCAAACTCGCGCTGGTGCTCATCGCGCTCGGCCTGGCGGTCGCGGCGGCGCTGGGCGGCCGGGCGGGGTGCCTCGAAGCGGTGGTCCTCACCGCGCCGGCCCAGCATCTCGGCCCCGGCGGTCACCGAGGGCTCCCAGTCGAAGACGACCGCGTTCTCCTCGGGGCCGATGGCGACGCCGTCGCCACCGCGCGCCCCGGCCTTCATCAGCGCGGCCTCGACACCGAGGCGGTTCAGCCGGTCGGAGAGGTAGCCGACGGCCTCGTCGTTGGTGAAGTCGGTCTGGCGGACCCAGCGTTCGGGCTTCTCGCCGCGCACCCGGAACAGCCCGTCCTCCTCCTGGGTGACGGTGAAGCCCGTGTCGTCGACGGCCCGCGGCCGGATGACGATGCGGGTCGCCTCCTCCCGGGGGCGGTCGGCGCGCGCCTTGGCGACCAGCTCGGCCAGCGCGTACGACAGCTCCTTGAGTCCCTTGTGGGCCACCGCCGACACCTCGAAGACCCGCAGGCCGCGCGCCTCCAGATCGGGCCGGACCAGCTCCGCGAGGTCCCGACCGTCGGGCACGTCGGTCTTGTTGAGGACGACCAGCCGCGGCCGGTTCCCGAGCCCGCCGTACTGGCGCAGCTCCTCCTCGATCGTGTCCAGGTCGGAGACCGGGTCGCGGTCCGACTCCAGCGTCGCGGTGTCCAGCACGTGCACCAGCACGCTGCACCGCTCGACGTGGCGCAGGAACTCCAGGCCCAGGCCGCGCCCCTGGCTGGCGCCGGGGATCAGCCCGGGCACGTCGGCGATGGTGTAGACGGTCGAACCGGCCGTCACCACACCGAGGTTGGGGACCAGGGTGGTGAACGGGTAGTCGGCGATCTTCGGCTTGGCGGCGCTGAGCACGGAGATCAGCGAGGACTTGCCGGCGCTCGGGTAGCCGACCAGCGCCACGTCGGCGACGGTCTTCAGCTCCAGGACGACGTCCCGCAGGTCCCCCGGCTCACCGAGCAGCGCGAAGCCGGGCGCCTTGCGCCGGGCGGAGGAGAGCGCCGCGTTGCCGAGGCCGCCCCGGCCGCCCTGGGCGGCGACGAAGGAGGTGCCGTGCCCGACCAGGTCGGCCAGGACGTTGCCCGCCCTGTCGAGGACGACGGTGCCGTCGGGGACCACCAGCACCAGGTCCTGGCCGTCCTTGCCGGAGCGGTTGCCGCCCTCGCCGGGCCTGCCGTTGGTGGCCTTGCGGTGCGGGGAGTGGTGGTAGTCCAGCAGCGTGGTGACCGACTGGTCGACGGTGAGGATCACGTCGCCGCCCCGGCCGCCGTTGCCGCCGTCCGGGCCGCCCAGCGGCTTGAACTTCTCACGGTGGACGGAGGCACAGCCGTGGCCTCCGTTACCCGCGGCGACGTGCAGCTCGACGCGGTCCACGAAGGTGGTCATGGTGGGGTGCCTCCAGAAAGTGCGGATGTCTCAGTATCAACACGCGAAAGGCGGACCCGCTTCCCGGCCGGGAAGTGAGGTCCGCCTCGCGAAGCGCTCGGGTCAGGCGACCGGAACGATGTTCACGACCTTGCGGCCGCGGCTGGTGCCGAACTGCACCGAGCCGGCCTGCAGGGCGAACAGCGTGTCGTCGCCGCCGCGGCCGACGCCCGCGCCCGGGTGGAAGTGGGTGCCGCGCTGGCGGACGAGGATTTCACCGGCGTTCACGACCTGACCGCCGAAGCGCTTCACGCCGAGCCGCTGGGCATTGGAGTCGCGACCGTTCCGGGTGGACGATGCGCCCTTCTTGTGTGCCATGTCTCTTCAGTCCCTTACTTCGCGGCCGCGGGGATCTCAGTGACCTTGATCGCCGTGTACTGCTGGCGGTGGCCCTGACGACGGCGGTAGCCGGTCTTGTTCTTGTAGCGCAGAATGTCGATCTTCTGGCCCTTGTGGTGGTCCACGACCTCGGCCTGGACCTTGATCCCGGCCAGCACCCACGGGTCGCTGGTCACCGCGTCGCCGTCGACGACGAGCAGGGTCGAGAGCTCGACCGTGTCGCCGACCTTGGCGGTGGAAATCTTGTCAACCTCGACGACGTCGCCGACAGCAACCTTGTGCTGGCGACCGCCGCTGCGCACGATGGCGTACACGCGGATCTCACTCTCTCGCTCGGGAACGGCACCCCCGCAGTCCAGCCACCCGGTGACACACGCGGACGGCCTCTCCCGGTGGCGGCCGGCGACGGCCCTCACCCGGAAGGAAAAGGTTTACGGGGATGTGGCGGGTCAGTCGACACGCCGACGGTCAAGATTACGGTCCCGTCGGACCGTGGTCAAACCGGGCCCGGCGGCCCGGCCGCGCGCACGGCCGGAGCCCGGACGCCCCGCGCGGCTCAGCCCCCGACGGAGGCCGTGTACTCGGCGTACGCCGCCCTGATCCGGCCGGGCGGTAGATCGAGGTGCTCCAGGATGGTGTACCGGCCGGGGCGGGTCTGCGGGGCGAACTCCACCGCCCGCGCGAACTCGTCGTCGTCGAAGCCGATCTCCCCGGCCAGCACCGGCAGCCCGTGGCGCCGCAGCACGTCCGCCATCAGCCGGGAGCCCTCCTCGTCGCCCCGCAGATGCGTGGCGAAGGCCGCACCGATGCCCACCTGCTCCCCGTGGCTGGCGGCGCGCCGGGGGTACAGCAGGTCCAGGGCGTGGCTGATCTCGTGGCAGGCGCCGGAGGAGGGCCGGGTGTGCCCGGCGATCGACATGGCGATGCCCGACAGCACCAGCCCCTCGGAGAGCACCGTGAGGAAGCCGTCGTCGCCGCAGCCGCCGGGGTGGCGCAGGACGGCCTCCCCGGCCTGGCGGGCCATGGCGGCGGCCAGGCCGTCGACCCGCTCGCCGTTGACCCGGTGGGCCAGCTCCCAGTCCGCGACCGCCGAGATGTTGGAGACGGCGTCGCCGATCCCGGAGCGCACGAAGCGGATCGGGGCCTCGCGTATCACCGCGAGGTCGACCACCAGCGCGATGGGCGTCGGCACCCCGTAGGAGCCGCGCCCCGCGTCGTTGTCGAGGATCGAGACGGGCGAGCAGATGCCGTCGTGGGAGAGGTTGGTGGCCACGGCCACCATGGGCAGCCCGACCCGGGCGGCGGCGAACTTGGCGCAGTCGATGATCTTGCCACCGCCGAGCCCGACGACCGCGTCGTAGCGGCCGCTCTTCATCGCGTCGGCCAGCCGCACCGCGTCGTCGATGGTGCCGCCGCCGACCTCGAACCAGTCGGCGCCGGGCAGCGACGGGGCGACCCGCTCGCGCAGCCGCGCGCCGGAGCCGCTGCTGATCGCGACGGCGAGCCGGCCGGACTGGGAGACCCGCTGGTCCGCGAGGACGGTGGCGAGGTCGTCGAGGGCTCCGGGGCGGATGTCAACGACGACCGGTGACGGGATGAGCCGCGTCAGTACCGGCACGCGATCTCCCTGCCCCTGGCCAGGTCCTCGTGGTTGTCGATCTCCACCCACTCCACCTCGCCGATCGGCGCCACGTCGATCCGGAAACCCCGGTCCACCAGCTCCTGGTAACCGTCCTCGTAGTACAGCTGCGGATCCCGCTCGAACGTCACCCGCAACGCGTCCACCAGATCCGCCGCCGCACCCCCCTCGATCAGCGTCACCCCGATGTACTCACCCGACGCCTCCGCCGGATCCATCAGCTTCGTGATCCGCCGCACCCCCTTCTCCGGGTCCACGACGACCTTCATCTCCTCCTCACCCAGCGACTTCACCGTGTCCAGCGCCAGAATGATCCGACGCCCCTCACCCCGCGCCGCCAGCAGAGTCCGCTCCACCGACACCGGATGCACCGTGTCACCGTTCGCCAGGATCACCCCGTCCGCCAGCGCCTCCCGACCGCACCAGAGCGAATACGCGTTGTTCCAGTCCTCCGCCCGGTCATTGTCGATCAGCGTCAGACGCACCCCGTACTTCGCCTCCAGCGCCTCCCTGCGCGCGTACACCGCCTCCTTGCGGTACCCCACGATCACACCGACCTCCGTCAGCCCGACCTCCGCGAAATTCCCCAGCGCCACATCCAGCACCGTGATGCTCTCCTCCGCACCCTCCGGACCCACCGGCACCAAAGCCTTGGGCAGCGTCTCGGTGTAGGGGCGCAGACGCCGGCCGGCGCCGGC
>NZ_WWGX01000110.1 GCF_009862265.1 Streptomyces sp. SID8352
GGAGAAGCCGCCCTCCTCCGCGGTCTGCGTCAGGTACTGCGAGAGGACCTCGACCTTGGGGTCGGTGTCCTTGACGCCCTGCTCGAAGCCGGCCTGGAACTTGTGGATCAGCGGGATGTCCACGCCGCCCACGAAGCCGACCACGTCGGACTTGGTGCTCCTGGCCGCGGCGACACCGGCGAGGTAGGAGGCCTGCTCCTCGTTGAAGACGAGGTCGGCCACGTTCTTCGCGGTGATGGTGGCGTCGTCGACGATGCCGAAGGTGGTGTCCGGGTACTTGTCCGCGGCGCCCTTGACGGCGGCGGCGTACGCGTAGCCGACGCCCACGATCGGGTTGTAGCCCTGCTTGGCGAGGGACTCCAGGCGCTGCTGCTTGTCCGCGTCCGTCTCGCCGTCGGTGGGCTCGATGTCGGCGGTCTTGTAGCCGAACTCCTTCTTCGCCTGCTCCAGGCCCGCGAACGCGGCGTCGTTGAAGGACTGGTCGCCCCTGCCGCCGACGTCGTACGCGATGGCGAGGCCCTTGTCGTCCTCGGACCCGCCCGAGTCCGAGGAGGTCGAGGTCCCGCCGCAGGCGGCGAGGGCGAGGGCCAGGGAGGCGGTCGCTGCGCCTGCGACCGTGATCCGGGAAATCCGGCGCATGAGTGGTGCTCCTGTCGTACAAGCGCCGGACGGTTCGGCTTCGGCGCTGGCTTTGCGCAGATTAACGCGCGTAGACCTACCTGAAAACCCCTTCTGTCCACCTTGTTGTCCCGCCGTGAGCAAGGACTCACCGGACGCCGCCCGGGGCGGCCGGACGGCGGACGGAGGGTGGCGCGGGGTGACACGGCGAAGTCGGGCGTAAGGGGCCGTGGGCGGCCGTGAGCCGTCCGGGTGACGTCCCGGAGCGGGGGCCCGGCCGCGCGCCACGGGGACGGCGGCCGGGGCGCCACGGGCTCCGGAGCGGAGGGGCGGACGCGGCGGACGCGGAGCCGGAACCCGGCCCCGCGGAGCACGGGCCGCGGAGTGCGGCCGCCGCCCTTGAGGACGGTGCCCCGCGCCGGACGGGGCGCCGGTCCCGGACGGGGCGACCGGGGCGTCCCGTCCGGGACCGGCGGACCGGGTTACTCCGACTTGACCGAGATGGAACCGGAGACGATGCCCTCCTTGGCCTTGTCCACCGCGTCCTTGAGGCCCGCGATCTCGCCGTACTTCGGGTTGGTCTCGGCCAGGCCCACGCCGTCCGACTTGAGGTCGAAGGTCTTGACGCCGGTCAGCGGCTTGCCGTCGCGGACCGAGGTGGCCAGGGCGAACACCGCGCCGTTGATGTCCTTCAGGGCGGAGGTCAGGATGTGGTCCTTGTAGGCCGCGAGGGCCTCCTGGCCGTACTGGTCGGAGTCGACGCCGATCGCCCAGACCTTCGCCTTGGCGGCGGCCTCGATCACGCCCTGGCCGGAGAGGCCGGCGGCCTGGTAGACGACGTCGGCCTTCTTCTCGATCTGGCCCTCAGCGGCGGCGCGGCCCTTGTCGGGGCTGGAGAAGCCGCCCTCCTCCGCGGTCTGCGTCAGGTACTGCGAGAGGACCTCGACCTTGGGGTCGGTGTCCTTGACGCCCT
>NZ_WWGX01000111.1 GCF_009862265.1 Streptomyces sp. SID8352
GGGCGTCGGTGCCGTGCAGGTCGTCGTCCTCGACATGGACCGCCTTGTCCGCGCCCATCGACAGCGCCTTGCGCAGGGCGTCCCTCGCGTCCTCCGGGCCCATCGTGAGGACGGTGATCTCCACATCGTCACCCGCCTCCCGACGGGCTTCCGCGATCTGGAGGGCCTGCTCGACCGCNTACTCGTCCAGCTCCGAGAGCAGACCGTCCACATCGTCGCGGTCGACGGTCAGGTCATCGGCGAAGCCCCGCTCGCCAGTCGCGTCGGGCACGTACTTCACGGTGACGAGGATCTTCACGCGTCCACACCTCCACGCTTGACGAGCTGGCTTGCGATGACGTTCCGCTGGATCTCGTTGGTGCCCTCACCGACGATCATCAACGGGGCGTCACGGAAATAGCGTTCGACGTCGAACTCCGTCGAATAGCCGTAACCGCCGTGGATCCGGACGGCGTTGAGCGCGATCTGCATGGCGGTCTCGGAGGCGAACAGCTTCGCCATCCCCGCTTCCATGTCGACCCGGCGGCCAGCCTCCGCCTCCCGGGCGGCGTACAGGGTCAGCTGACGGGCGGCCGTGAGCGAGGTGGCCATGTCCGCGAGGTAGTTTCCGACGGACTGGTGCTGCCAGATGGGCTTGCCGAACGACTCCCGCTCCTGGGCGTAGGCGAGTGAGTCCTCCAGCGCGGCGCGGCCGACGCCGAGAGCACGGGCGGCGACCTGAAGACGTCCGGTCTCCAGTCCCTTCATCATCTGGCTGAAGCCCTTGCCCTCGACCGCGCCGAGCAGGGCGTCGGCCGGCGCCCTGTAGCCGTCGAAGGCCAGTTCACAGCTCTCCACGCCCTTGTAGCCGAGCTTGGGCAGGTCGCGGGAGACGGTGAGGCCGGGTCCGTGTTCAACGAGCAGGATCGAGATGCCCCGGTGGGTGGGGCTGGCATCCGGGTCGGTCTTGCACAGCAGGGCGATCAGGCCGGAGCGCCGGGAGTTGGTGATCCAGGTCTTCGATCCGTTGACCACGTAGCCGTCGCCATCGGTGCTCCTGCGGGCGACCGTGCGCATGGCCTGGAGATCCGAGCCGCCGGCCGGCTCGGTGAGCGCCATGGTCGCGCGGACCTCACCCGTGGCCAGCTTCGGCAGCCAGCGGCTCTTCTGCTCCTCGGTGCCGAAGAGCGCGAGGAGCTTGGCGACCACCGTGTGGCCGCCCATCGCGCCGGCGAGGCTCATCCAGCCGCGCGCCAGTTCCTCGGTGACCAGGACGTAACAGGGCACGGAGACCGGGGTGCCGCCGTACTCCTCAGGGACGGCGAGGCCGTAGATGCCGAGCCGCTTCATCCGCTCGATCAGGTCCTCGGGGTAGACGTTGCCGTGCTCCAGTTCCTGGACGACCGGTTTCACCTCCTTGTCGACGAACTCCTGGACGGTCTTGACGATGAACTGTTCGTCCTCGGAGAGGATGTCCAGAGTGCCCATGCCTTCTTGCTCCTGGAAAGTAGTGAGTGGGAGTGGGAGTCGGTGTCGGTGTGGCGGACGTGGTGCCACGGGGAGCCGCGGGGGTTTCAGATGACGCCGTCGGTACGCAGGCGCTCGATCTCGGCCGTGCCGTATCCCAGCTCGCCGAGGATGCTCTCCGTGTGTTCCCCCTCGGAGGGCACAGGGCCCATACGCGGGGGGATTCCGGCCAGATCGGCCGGGGGCACGAGCGCGGGGATCGTCGTCCCTCCGGGAATCCGTACGTCCTGCCAGCGGCCGCGCCCTTCGAGCACGGGATGGGCCAGGAAGTCGTCGATGTCGTTGACGCCGGAGTTGGCGATACCCGCACCGTCCAGGAGCGTCATCGCCTCGCCGCTGTCGAGCCGGCTGAAGCGTTCGCCGATGATCCCGTTCAGCTGGTCCCGGTGGGCCACCCGGTCGGACATGGTGGCGAAGCGCTTGTCCTCGATGAGATCGGGCCGCCGGAGGAACCGCTCGCACAGGGCGGCCCACTCCCGCTCGTTCTGCACCGTGAACAGCACGGCCCTGCCGTCCGCCGCGGGGTAGGCGCCGTACGGGGCGATGGTCGCGTGCTGGGTGCCGATGCGGGGCGGCTGTGTGCCTCCGTGACGGGTGTAGTGGGCAGGCTGGCTGACCCACTCGGCCAGTGCCTCGAACAGGGACACCTCCACGGCTCGGGCCTCTCCCGTGGTCGCCCGCTTGAACAGAGCGGTGAGGATGCCCGAGTAGGCGTACATCCCGGCCGAGATGTCGGCGATCGACACGCCGACGCGTGCGGCGCCGTGTTCGTTGCCCGTCAGTGACACGAGGCCCGTTTGGCACTGCACCAGCAGGTCGTACGCCTTCCGATCGGCCCAGGGGCCCGTGGTTCCGTAGCCGGAGATGGTGCAGGGGATCAAGGAGGGGAAGCGTTCGCCGAGGGCGTCCGGGCTCAGGCCCATGCGGGCGGCGGCGCCGGGGGCGAGGTTCTGGACGAACACGTCGGCCTCGCCCAGCAGTTGTTCCAGAATCGCCCGGCCGGCCTCCGACTTCAGGTCGAGCGTCACGGATTCCTTGGAACGGTTGAGCCACACGAAATAGCTCGACTGGCCGTGGACGGTCGTGTCATAGCGGCGGGCGAAGTCGCCGCCGCCGGGGCGCTCCACTTTGATCACCCGGGCGCCCAGGTCGGCGAGCTGGCGGGTGGCGAACGGAGCTGCCACCGCCTGCTCGATGCTGACGACGGTGATGCCGGCGAACGGCAGGTCTTCACGGCGCTCGGCCATTGAGTCACTCCTGGGAAGTGCAGAACGTGGCACAATCATGAGACGTAATGGTGAGCTATGAGAAATAGAATTTGTTGATGGCCGTATACGTGCTCCGGATGGCGGCCGAAGAGACGGCGACGGCGAGGACGACATGGACATCAAGCAGCTCAGGGCGATCGTCACGGTGGCTGAGGTCGGCAGCGTGACGCGGGCAGCGGAACTGCTGCACCTGGTCCAGCCCGCTGTCACCCGGCAGATCCGCACCTTGGAGGAGGAACTCGGCACGTCCCTCTTCGAGCGGACGGGTCAGGGAATGCGCCTGACCGAGGCCGGATCAGTCATGGTGGACCGCGCACGGCGGGCCCTGGCGGAGTTGGAGCGGGCCCGGGCCGAGGTGCAGCCCACCCCCGGCAGGGTGACGGGCATCGTCACCCTCGGACTCCTGTCGAGCACGACCGATCTTCTGGCCGAGCCGCTCGTGTCGGCGGTCGCCCGCCGTCACCCCGACGTCAGGCTCCGACTGCTGACGGCCTACTCGGGGCATCTCCAGCAATGGCTGGACGACGGGGACCTGGACCTGACGCTCCTCTACAACCTGGCCAGCACACCCTCCCTCAACGCCCGTCCGCTGGTCCGGGAGCGGCTGTGGGCCGTGGCCCCGGCCTCCGCCGGTCTGCGCGACGACCGCCCGGTCCCCTTCGCGCAGGTGGGGCAGAACCCCCTGGTGATGCCGACGCCGGGACACGCCCTGCGCAACCTGATCGACGCGGCGGCCGCGCGCGCCGGAGCCGACTTGAACGTCATCGCGGAGACCAACTCGATGCGGGTGCAGAAGCGCCTTGTGCGCGCGGGGCACGGCTGGACGGTACTGCCGGGTCTGGGGATCGCGGAGGACGCCAGGCGCGGCACGGTCAGTGCCGCGCCGTTGAGCGAGCCCGAGGTGCGTCGCTCCATCGTGCTGTGCGCGCCCAGGTTCCAGCGCACACCGCCGGCCGTGAAGGTCGTCGCGCAGGAACTGGTGCGGCAGATCGAGTCCGCCGTGGAGCTGGGGAAGTGGCCATCGGCCGAACTGTCCGCGGGGGACGGCCCCGACGACTCCCGGCGGCCGTGAGGGCGGACTCCGGACCTCCGGTGTGGAGGCCGGTGCCGTCATGCGGACAGGTCATACTCGGATCACAATTTTCTATTTCCTCATCGTGAACATCAGGGATCATGATGAAGGGGCCGGCCTGCCGAGGCTCCGTGCTCCGCGCAGGCCCTGACCACCCGCTGCAGGAATCGTCCCCACTCACGCCCGGAGGCTCCCGATGCCACCTCCTTCCCCCGCCCGTCCCGGGAATCCGACGCTCGGCTCGTATGTGGAGACGTGGGATCCCTCTCCGGTGATGGACGAGGACACGCTGCACACGGGGCCGGTTGCGGCGCTCTCCGCGGTACTGGACCTCCCCGAGCCCGTCGCCGGGGCGGGCGACCCGCTTCCACCGCTGTGGCACTGGCTGTACTTCCTCAACTGGCCGGCCCGGAGTGAACTCGGCCCCGACGGCCACCCGCTGCACGGACACTTCCTCCCGCCCGTGCCGGCCCGGCAGCGCATGTGGGCCGGTGGCCGATGCGAGATCACCGAACCGCTCCGCCTCGGCAGACCCACCGAGCGCGTCAGCAGCCTGAGCGCGGTGACCGTCAAGCACGGCCGCACCGGGGAGATGCTCTTCGTCACCGAGCGGCGCGAGTTCCGGCAGGACGGGCGCATCCGCCTCGTCGAGGAACAGGACATCGTCTACCGCTCCGGGCGCAGCAAGGGCCGGCATCCCGAGGTGCTCGACGAAACCGGCATCCCCGAGTCCGGCGCGCAGTGGCGGCTTCCGTACCACCCCGACACGCGCCTGTTGTTCCGCTTCAGCGCTCTGACCGCGAACACGCACCGCATCCACTACGACGCCCCGTACTGCCGCGAGGAGGAGGGCTACCCGGCCCCCGTCGTCCACGGCCCGCTGCTCGCGCTGCTGATGCTCGAACTGCCCCGCCTGCACGCGCCGACACGCCAGATCCGCGCCCACTCCTACCGGCTCCGGCACCCGGTCTTCACCGGCGAGCACTTCGCGCTCCACGGCACCCCGACCGGCGACGGCGCCCGACTGAGCGTTGCCACCCACCGCCGGGCGCAGCACGCCACCTCCGAGGTGATCTTCGCTTGACCGCCGCCCGCGATCGCATCGCCACCGCCAGGAACCTGCTCTTCGTGCCGGGCAGCCGGCCCGACCGCTTCGACAAGGCGTCGGCCTCCGGGGCCGACCTGGTCATCATCGACCTTGAGGACGCCGTCGCCCCGGACGACAAGGAGACCGCCCGCGAACACGCCAGCGCCTGGCTCGCGCAGGGCAACCAGGCTGTCGTACGGATCAACGCACGGGGGACACCCTGGTCGGAAGCCGACCTGGACACGGCCGTGGAACACGGTTGCCCCGTCATGGTGCCGAAGGCCGAGAACCCCGCTGAGCTAGCCGGGGTTGCCGCCCGTGCGGCAGGGCGCTGCGATCTGATCGCCCTGATCGAGACGGCTCTCGGCGTGGAACGGGCCCGCGAAGTGTGCGCCACCACCGGAGTCGTCCGCGCCGCCTTCGGGAACGTGGACCTCGCCGCGCAGCTCGGCGTCGCCCACGACGATCACGCCGCCCTGGCCTACTCCCGCTCCCGCGTCGTCGTCGCCTCCGCGGCCGCCGGAATCGCCCCTCCGATCGACGGTGTCAGCACCGCCGTACGGGACATCGACGTGCTCCGCGTGGACATCGCCCACGCCCGGCGGCTGGGGTTCACCGCGAAGCTCTGCATCCATCCCTCCCAACTGGCGCTCACCGGAGAGCAGTTCGGGCCTTCGCCGCAGGAACTCGACTGGGCCCGCGCCGTCCTCGGCGCCGAGGAGGCCGTCACCACCATCGACGGACAGATGATCGACAGGCCTGTGCTGGAGCGCGCCCGCCGCCTCCTCGCGGCGGCCGGCGAGCCGCACACCCCGCCCTGACGGGCGCCCCCCCGGGCTCTCGCCGAGCCAGGGCGGAGGTGCCCGGCCACCGCGACCCGGCCACGGCGCCGAATCCCTCGATCACCGGCGAGGGGCCGCGCCGAGCGGGGCGCGGGAACAGCCGGGGCGGGCGACCCGCGCGGCGAGGCCCACCGTGGATACGGTCCGGGGAGCACGCGGATGGCGCCGGGCAGCACGGCGACAGGGGATCAGCGTCCGTCGTCCCGCAGGGCGCGGACGTACCGGCCGGGCGTCTGCCCGTACTCCTTCGTGAACGCCACGACGAAGGCCGACGGGCTCGCGTATCCGACGCGGCGGGCGACCGTGGCGACCGGTTCGCTGCCCAGCAGCACGCGGGCAGCCCGCAGCCGGAGCCCGGTGCGCCAGTGGGTGTACGAGGTGCCGAACTCGCGCAGGAAGTCCCTCTGCAGGCTCTTCACGCTGATGTGGAGCCGTGCGGCCCACTCGTCGAGCCGGGTGGCGTCGCCGGGATCGTGGGACATCAGCCGCGTGACGGCCAGCGCGTGGCCGAGACCGAGGGCGCGCGGATCGGCGACGTCCTCAGGGGAGGGATGAAGGTCCGCCAGGATCCGCTGCCGCGCGATGAGCGCCTCGCTCTCCCCGAAGCCGGGGGAGGCGATCGTCTCAATGAGCCGGGCCGCCTCCCCTCCGACGGTCACGGGGCCGATGCGCAGTTCGGCCAGTGCTTCGGGCACCTGGCGCAGACAGATCCGGTACACGGTCTGCCGGTCGGCGGCCCGCACCTCGTGGGCGACGGCGCGCTCGGACCACAACGCCTCCTGCGGTCCCACGAAGCCGCTGTGCCGACCGTACGCGGTCGACAGCACGCCGTCCGGCGACCAGTAGAGCTGATGGAGGAAGTCCTGGCGGCTCGTGCCGAACTCCAGGGCCCCGGCGGAGCGGTACCGCAGCACGAGGATGCCGGCGGGGTCGCCGAGGCCGTAGGCGTACTCGTCGCAGCGGGCAGGATCCGTACCGCTGGGTCCTGTGATCGACATGAGGTGACCTCTCATCGACATCAAAAGGATTTTAAGTAAGGCTAACCTAACTGGGCAGCCCGGGGTTTCCGGGTGATTCGCCGATATCCGCACCACTTGTGCAGCCCTAAGGAACGCCCTCATGTCCTCTCGCCCCTCGCGCGGTCCGTCACGCGCTCTCATCGCCGGAGCGGCGACGCTCTCGATCGCCCTGCTGGCCGGCTGCGGCACGTCCGGCTCGGGCTCCGGCGGGAAGTCCGGTGACGCGGTCAAGACCCGTGTGTTCGCCGCCGACAACGGCAGTGTCGAGATCCCGGTCGACCCCAAGCGGGTCGTCGCCACCGGCTACGCCGTCCCGGTCCTGATCGAGGCCGGTGCCGATCTGGTCGGCATCTCCACGTGGGACCGGGGCCTGGCGATGATGGACAAGGACGACCTCGCCACCTACAAGGGCCTGAAGAAGGTCGCGGGCGCCCTCGCGGCGGAGACGAACTACGAGGCCATCGCGAGCACCAAGCCGGACCTCATCGTCATCGGCGTGCCCAAGCCGGTCATGGCCGACATCGACGTCAAGCGTCTGGAGTCCATCGCCCCCGTCGTTGCCATCGGCCCCACCGTCCCCTCCGCCTGGCGTGAACTCTCCAAGCGGCAGGCAGACGCCGCGGGCAGGCTCGACCACTTCGAGCAGGGCCGCGCCGCGTACGAGAAGAAGGCGGCCGAGCTGGCCGCGAAGTACGCCGGGGCCCTCAAGGGAGTGGACTTCGGCCATGTCGGGGCCTACGGCGATGTCGCCAAGGGGACCTTCCACCGTGAGTTCGCCCAGTCCTGGGGCACCAACATCGCCCAGGACATCGGAGTGACGTACTACGGCCGGGTGAAGGAGAAGGGAGGCGGCGCGCTCGACGTCAGCGAGTTCCCCTCCATCGAGGAGCTTCCCGCGAGCCTCGGCGACGCGGACGTCATCACCTACACCGTGGAGGACGACGGCTCGGTGAGCGAGCCCGTGCAGTACGTGCTCGACTCCGAACTGTGGAAGAACCTGCCCGCGGTCAAGGCCGGGAAGGTCTTCCCGCTGGCCTTCACGGAAGCCGCCACCTACGCCTCGGCGGTCAAGACGCTCGAAGCCACCGACAAGGCGCTCGCGCCGCTGCTCGACCGATGAGCATCGAACGCCTCAATCCGCGCGAGCGGGTCGCCGCGCACCACCGGTCGGGCAGCGGCACCGTGCGGATCGGCTATCCGATCGGCATACGCACCGTGCCGCTGCTCCGCAAGGAGCAGGTGAGCCCCCGCATGGTGCGGCTCACCCTCGGCGGCCCCTCTCTCAACGGGTTTCACAGCTACCAGGCCGACGATCACGTCATGATCGTCTTCCCCGATCCGGACGGCACCCTCCGGCTCCCGGTCGCCAACGACCGGCTGATGCTCGACTGGCCGCGCCCGCTGCCCACCGCCCGGAAGTACACCGTCCGGCGGTTTGACGCCGAGTCCGGCGAACTGGACCTGGACTTCGTGCTCCATCCGGGCGGAACCGCGTCCGAGTGGGCCCTCGCCGCCGAACCGGGCGATCAGGTCTCGATCGCCGGACCACCGGGAGCGAAGGCGTTCCCGCACACCTACGACCACTATGTCTTCGCGGTCGACGCCACCGCGCTCCCAGCCGCCGCGCGCTGGCTGGAGGAGTCCCCGAGCGGGGTCTCGGCCCACTTCGTGATCGAGACCGAGCACGCGGATGAGCACGCCTATCCGCTCGCCCCGCGCGCCGGGGTGGAGTTCACCCGGCTCGTACGGGAGAGGAACCGCTCCCGTCTCGCGGCCACGGTCGAAGCCCTCGACCTTCCCCCGACGGGCGTGTTCCTGTTCGCCGCAGGCGAGGCGGATGACATCAAACCGCTGCGCGCCTGGGCCAGGGGCCGCCTCGACGCGCTGTTCACCGGGTACTGGAAGCGCGGTGTCGCCGGCCTTGATGACTGATCCACCGGGACGGGTGTACACGCGCTCGTCCACGGGAGCACCGGGGGACACGGGCCCTGTCGGTGAGCCGGAACCGTACGGGCCCGCGTCTTCACCGGTCTCCGGGAGCACGGACCGAGCCGGTGGAACGAGGATGTCCGACGGCACCCGGACAGGGGCGTCCCCGCAGGGCGAAGAGGCGCCCCCGCGGGACAGGCCGCCCCTGGGAGAAGCCGTGGCCCTGCCCAGAACCGCGTTCCTGCTCGCCGCTCTCGGTCTGCTCGTCGTCGTCGCGGTCGCGAGTGTGAGCATGGGATCCCACACGGTCCCGCCCGGCGAGGTGTGGCGGGCCTTCACCGGGTATGCCGGCACGGACGACCATCTGATCGTCCGCGGCATCCGGGTGCCCAGGACGATCCTGGGGATCTGCGCGGGCGCGGCCCTCGCCGCCGCGGGCGCGCTGATGCAGACACTGACCCGTAACCCGCTGGCCGAGCCGGGCATCCTCGGAGTGACCGCCGGAGCCGGGTTCGCCATCACGCTCGGCACCGTGTTCGGGCTCGCGGGCTCCCAGGCCGCACAACTGGGGCTCGCGCTCATCGGTTCGCTGCTCGCCGCTCTCGTGGTCCAGGCCGTCGGCCGGACGGCTCCGCTGCGGCTGGTCCTCGCGGGCGTCGCTCTCAGCTCCGTACTCGCGGGGATCTCCCTGGGGCTGCGGCTGACGCTGCCGGACGCCTTCGACCACTTCCGGTTCTGGGCCGTCGGCTCGCTGGCGGGCCGCGAACAGCTCCCGCTCACGCTGCCGGCAGTGACGATCGTCGTGGCCCTGGTCTGCGCGATGGCGCTCACCCGGCCGCTGAACGCCCTGTCGCTCGGGGAGGACGTGGCCCACGCGCTCGGCATCCATGTCGTGCGCTCCCGGCTCGCCGTACTCGCCGTCATCACCCTGCTCGCGGGCGCGGCGACGGCCGTGGCCGGACCGATCGCCTTTCTTGGCCTGATGGTCCCGCACCTGGTCCGGCGGCCGGCCGGCGGATCGGTGCCGTGGCTGATGGCGTATTCCATGGTCCTGGGGCCGGTCCTGCTGCTGGTTTCGGACATCGCGGCACGGGTGCTGCTCACGACCGGTGAGGTGCCCGTGTCCGTCGTGACCGCGTTCGTCGGCGCTCCGGTGCTCATCTGGAGCGCCCACCGCCATGGGGCGGAGGCACTGTGACACGCACGAACCCTCCCTTGACGGCCCTTTCCCCCGACACCCCCGCCCCTTCCGCGCACGAGGAGTCCCGTACGCCGTTCGGCCTCGAACGGCGTACGGTCCTGGGCGCGAGCGCGCTCCTCGGGGTGCTGCTGGTGCTCTTCGTGGCCGGACTCTGCCGGGGCGACACCTGGAGCACCCCGGCAGAGGCACTGAGCGCGCTCGCCGGGCAGGGGGAATCGGTGATCGTCGTCCGCGAATGGCGGCTGCCCCGCACCACCGCCGCCGGTGTCTTCGGCGCGCTGCTGGGCTGCGCGGGAGCCGTCTTCCAGAATCTCACCCGTAACGCGCTCGGCAGCCCGGACGTGATCGGCCTCGACACCGGGGCGTACACCGGCGCGCTGGTCTCGATCACGGTCCTCGGTGGAACCTCCGCCCAGCTCGCCCTCGGCTCGGTCGCGGGCGGGCTGCTCACGGCGACGGTCATCCTGCTGCTGTCACTGCGGTCCGGACTCAGCGGCCTGCGGCTCATCGTGATCGGCATCGGTGTGAACGCGATGCTCACCGCCCTCAACGCCTGGATCGTGCTCCGGGCCGAGCTGGACGTCGCCCTCGCCGTGTCCGGCTGGGGCGCGGGCTCCCTCAACGGGATCGGCTGGGACGACCTGACCCTCCCGCTGGCCATCGCCGCGGCGCTCGCGACCCTGCTCGCCACCGTGTCCCGCGCCATGCACCAGACCGGGCTCGGCGACGACCTCGCGGTCACCACGGGAGTCAGCCTGAACCGTCACCGGCTCCTGACGATCGCGGCGGGGGTCTGCTGCACCGCCACCGTGACCGCGGTCGCCGGTCCGATCGCGTTCATCGCGCTCGCCGCGCCGCAGATCGGACGACGCCTCACCAGAGCGCCCGGAGTGCCGCTGGCACCGGCGGCGCTGACCGGCGCGGTGCTGCTCCTGGCCGCCGATCTGATCGCACAGACCCTGATCGCCCCGATCGCACTGCCGGTCGGCGCGGTGACGACCGCGATCGGCGGTCTCTACCTCCTCTGGCTGCTCATCAAGGAAGTCAACCGCCCGTGACCGAGTCCGACGTCCCGACCGAATCCCCTGCCCCGACCGAATCCGATGTCCCGGCCGAATCCCCGACGGCGCCCCGAACGGCAGCCTCGACCGGCACCGGGACACCTGCCGCCGGAGCGCGGCTGACGGCGCGTGACATCACCCTCGCCTACGGCGACCGGACGATCTCCACCCACCTCACCCTGGACATCCCGGACGGCGCGTTCACCGCCATCGTCGGCGCCAACGCCTCCGGGAAGTCGACCCTCCTCCGCGCCTTCGTCCGGCTGCTCAAGCCGTCAGCCGGCGCGGTGTTCCTCGACGGTCGCGCGATGGAGACGTACCAGCCGAAGGCGCTCGCCCGGCAGATCGGCTTCCTTCCGCAGGAACTCACGGCCCCGGAGAGCCTGCTGGTACGGCAGCTCGTCGCGCGTGGACGCTTCCCGCACCGTTCGGCGTTCTCCGTCACGACGGCCGCCGACGCCCGGGCCGTACGGGAGGCGATGGCGGCGGCCGGGGTGACCGAGCTGGCGGACCGCCCGGTCGCGCGGCTCTCCGGGGGCCAGCGCCAGCGGGTCTGGATCGCGATGGCGCTGGCGCAGGAGACGCCGTATCTGCTGCTCGACGAGCCGACGACGTACCTGGACCTCGCCCATCAGTACCAACTGCTGTCGCTGCTCGCCACGCTGCGCGACAGCGGTCGCACCGTCATCGCGGTGCTCCATGACATCAACCAGGCATGCCGGTTCGCCGACCACCTCGTGGCCATGAGGGACGGCCGCGTCCATGCGGAGGGCCCGCCGGCGGACATCGTGGACACGGTTCTGATCGAGGAAGTCCTCGGACTGCCGAACCTGATCGTCCCGGACCCGGTGACCGGGACTCCACTCGTGATCCCCGGGCTGTCGCGCGACCCGGCCGCCCCGAGCCGCGCCTGATCACCTGCGGCGGCACCTTCGACCGGGCGCCGGGCGCCCGCACGACGAACGTGGTGGTCGCCGCCTGCCCGACGGGCACCGCCGGCGGGACGTTCCGCCAACGGGGCACGCCGGGGTGGCCGGGGCGCGGATCTCAGGCCGCCGCCCCCATCGCCAGCACCGACGTCTGGCTCCCGAAGGCGAACGACATGGACACCGCGAGATCGAACGAGGTGTCGCGGGCGCCCTCCGCCACGTGGTCGTGGTCGCACTCCGGGTCGGGCGTCGTCAGATTGGCAGTCGGCGCCAGCCGCTGGTGGTGCAGCATCAAAGCGGTGGAGGCGGCGTTGATGATCCCGGCCAGGCCGAAGGTGTGCCCGTAGATCGGCTTGTTGGAGCTGATCGGGGGCAACGCCCCGAGGCCGCGGCCGGGATACAGCGCGCGCAGGGCCCGGCTCTCGGCGAGGTCGTTGTAACGGGTCGCGGTCCCGTGGGCGCAGAAGTAGCCCACCTCGTCCGGGCGACGCCCGGCCTCCTCCAGGGCCTCCACCACCAGACCGGCGGTGACCTTGCCGGTCAGATCCATGGTGGTGGGGTGGCCGGCCTCGTTCATCGAGGCGTGGGCGAGGACACGGGCGTACACCCGGGCCCCGCGCCGCAGCGCGGTCGACTCCCGTTCCAGACACAGCACCACGGAGCCCTCGCCGAGGGCGAACCCCTCGCGGTCGGCGCTGTAGGGGCGCACCGCGCGGGACGGGTCCTCGGACTCCGTGGAGAGCACACCGCTGCCCAGCGCCCGGTAGCAATGCGCCACCTCGGGCAGGATGGGGAACTCGTGGCCGCCGACCAGGACGGCGTCGCTGCCGCCCGTCCGCAGCTCCCGCAGGGCCAGGCCGATGGCCTGGTGGCCGCCGACGCAGGCGTTGCTGACCGTCGTGACGAGGCCCCGCGCCCCGGTGTGGATGGCGGCCAGGCTGGCCGGGGTGCCGGGCAGCCCGCGGAACATGGCGCCCTTGTCGTCGTACGCCGTCGGGTCCTCGCCGCGCAGCACCGGCTGCCACCAGGAGAGCGGGCCGCGCGACGAGGAGAAGACCACGCTGAGCCGCCGAGGATCGACATCCCCCTGGCCCAGGCCCGCGTCGTCGCGGGCCTGGACGAGCGCGGACATCGCGATCAGGATCTCCCGGCTGTACTTGCGGGCGTGGGAGGGGTCGAGGCCGGGCAGGCGGGCGGTGTGGTCGAAGTCGCGTATCTCGGCCGCCGCGTGCACGGGCAGCCCCTCGGCGGGACCGTCGAACCGGGTGAGGGCCCCGATCTGGGAGCGCCCGCCCGAGACGTGCCGCCAGAATTCCGCGGGCGATCCGGTACCGGGCAGCATGGTGCCCATCCCGGTGATGACGACGGGGTCGTCGGCAGGTCGGTCAGGCATCGTCGGAAACTCCTTGCCGCGCGGGATCACTGTGTGTCTCCCGCGCCGGACCGGTGGGGGTCGGACGTCCGTAGGTGAGGGCCGCGACGGCGACGGCGACGGCCGCGAGGACGAAGGCGGGCACGGCGGTCGACCCGGGGCCCCAGGTGTTGACGAGGAGGCCGCCGACCGCACCGCCGATGGCGATGCCCAGATACAGGGCGGAGCTGTTGAGCGCCACGGTGAAGGGGCCGCTCGCCTCGCTGAACGAAAGCAGCCGGTGCTGCTGGGGCACGAGGTACATCCATCCCGTGGCGCCCCAGACGAACAGTGCGACACCGGCCCCGATCAGGGACCCGGACCACAGCGGCAGCAGGGCCAGGTCCACCGCCATGCCGCCGACGGCGAGCAGGAGCACCGCCCGGTTTCCCAGCCGGTCGGTGGCGATCCCGGCGATGGCGTTGCCCGCGACGGCGCCGACGCCGAAGACGAACAGCAGCACCGACAGCGCCCGTCCGCCGTGGGTGGCGTCCTGGAGCACCGGGCCGATGTACGTGTAGACCACGTGCTCGGAGGTGACGGCGAGGAGGGTGACCGACAGGGTGATCAGGACGGCCGGGTTGCGCAGGCCCGCGAGCCGTTCGGCCAGCGGGTGCCTGCCCGCGGGCTCCAGCCTGGGCAGCATCAGGACCCCCGGCAGCGCGACCGCGCCCAGCGCGGCGACCGCCCACAGCGTGGCCCGCCAGCCCGCCAGCCCGCCGATCCAGGTGCCGATCGGCACCCCCAGCGCGGTGGCCATGGTCAGGCCGCCGATGACGATGCCCAGTGCCCGGCCCCTGCGCTCCTCGGGGACCAGGGACGCGGCGGCGGCTGAAGCCTGGGGCGTGTACGAGGCGGCGCCGAGCGCGGCGACGAACCGGCCCGCCGCGACCCATCCGTAGGAGTGGCCCAGGGCGGAGATCACGTTGCCGACGATGAACACCCCCAGCCCGCAGGCCAGTACGGTCCGGCGGGAGAGCCGGCCGGTGATCGTGGCGCTGACCGGGGCGGACAGCGCGTACGTCAGGGAGAACACGGTGATCAGCTGACCGGCGGCACCGGGGGAGACATGGAGGCCGTCCGCGATCTCCGGCAGCACACCGGCGATCACGAACGCGTCCGTGCCGATGGCGAAGGCGCCCACCGCGAGCAGCCAGAGCACGGGCGGGGTGGCGTTTTTCACGGGAATCCTTGAGATCTTGTGTTCAGGATCGGCCGCGGCCCCGGCACGAGAACCGTTTCGGAACTCATGCCGGGGCGACGGCCGTCGGCCGGTGCGATCAGCGGCTGCGGGGAAGACCGGCCGTCGACCACACGGTGTCGAGCGCCTCGATGAACGCCCGGACGTCCTCGGCCGTATGACGGGAGGTGGGCGTGACGCGCAGCCGCTCGGTGCCCTCGGGCACGGTCGGCGCGTTCACCGGCTGGACGTAGATGCCGTGGTCGCCCAGGAGCAGCGCGCTGACCTGCTTGTTGCGGTGCGGGTCGCCGACGAGCACCGGGACCACATGGCTGTCCCGCGAGATGACCGGGATGCCCCGCGCGGCCAGTCCCTCCTTCAGCTCCGACGCGCGCGCCCGCAGCAGGTCCCGCTGGGTGGAGTCGTGGCGGACCAGACGCAGCGCGGACAGCGCGCCGGCCACCAGCGGCGCCGGGGCGGAGGTGCTGAAGACGAACGGGGCCGCGAAGGTCCGCACGCTGTCGATGACCGGGGCCGGCCCGGCGATGTAACCACCGGCCCCGCCGAGCCCCTTGCCGAAACCGCCCTGGAAGACGGTGATCCGGTCGCGGACGCCCTGCTCCTCCGCGTGGCCGGAGCCCTCCTCGCCGTAGATGCCGACCGAGTGGATCTCGTCCAGGTAGGTCAGGGCGCCGAACTCCTCGGCGACGTCCACGATCTCCCGGATCGGGGAGAAGTCGCCCTCCATGGAGTACAGGGACTCGAAGGCGATCAGCTTGGGCGCCTCCGGGTCCGTCTCCTCCAGCAGCTTGCGCAGGTGACCCGTGTCGTTGTGGCGGAAGATCCTCTTCTGCGCGCCGCTGTTGCGGACGCCCTGGATGATCGACGCGTGGTTCAGCTCGTCGGAGAAGATCACCAGATCGGGTATGCGCCGCCCCAGCACCGACAGGGTGGCGTCGTTGGCCGCGAAGCCGGTGCTGAACAGCAGCGCCCGCTCCTTGCGGTAGAGCGAGACGAGCTCGGCCTCCAGTTCCTCGTGGAAGGTGCTGGTGCCCGAGATGCTGCGCGCGCCGCCGGTGCCCAGGCCCACGCCGCGCACCGCGTCGGCGACCGCGTCGGTGACCGTCGGGTGGTGGCTCAGCGAGAGGTAGTCGTTGGAGCACCAGACGGTGATCTCGCGCGGACCGTCGGCGGCGTGGAGCACGGCCCGCGGGGCCGTCTCGGCGCGGCGCTCCAGATTCAGGTACGTCCGGTAGCGCCCCTGCTCCTTGGCCGACGCGACGTCCCGGGCGAGGTGTGACAGAGCCTGCATCGGTGGTGTGTCCCTTTCCGGCATGAGGGGTCAGGCCGCGAGCGGGCCGGCGCGCAGCGCGCCGCGGCGCAGTGCGGGGGAGGGGCGGTAGTGCCCGTCCCGGTGTTCGTCGTCGAGGTTCTCCAGCAGGGCGAGGACCGAGGGCAGCCCGATCCGCTCGCCCCAGGCGACCGGCCCCAGCGGGTAGTTGGTGCCCAGGCGCATGGCGGTGTCGATGTCGGCGGCGCTCGCCAGGCCGTCGGCCACCGCGTCCAGCGCGATGTTGACGAGCATGGCGACGGTGCGGAACACCAGCAGCCCCGGGATGTCGTCCACCGTGCTGACGTCCTTGCCCAGCAACTGGAACAGGCCCACCGCGGCGTCCCGCGAGGCCTCGGAGGCTCGCCCGCTCACCGCCAGGGCGGTACGGGAGGAGGTGGCGAAGTCCGGGCTCAGGTCGAAGAGGGCGACCGGACGATCCGTACGCCGGGCGTGCCGGTCGGCCGTACGCCCGTCGGTCAGACGCAGCAGTGTCCCGTCGGGCAGTTCGAACATCCCGTCCAGCGCGCTGCCGGCGGCGGCCGCCACCCGCTCGACGGCGATCCCGGCCGCGACGAGCACGTCCACGAGTCCTCCGGCGGGCCCGGCGTCACCGTGCAGACGCACCAGACGCGGCGGCGGTGCGGACACCGGGGCGCGGGTGTCGGGAGCGGGCCGGGCGGCGCCGGACGCGTGGTCGTAGAACCCTCGGCCCGCCTTGCGGCCGAGGTACCCGGCCTCCACCAGCTTGCGCTGGACGAGGGAGGGGGCGAAGCGCGCGTCGTGGTGGAAGGCGCTCCACACTCCCCGGGTGACCGCTTCGTTGACGTCGTGGCCGATGAGGTCCATCAGCGCGCAGGGGCCCATGGCGAAGCCCCCCGAGCCCGTGAGGACCGCGTCGATGGTGGCCGGTGACGCCGCCCGCTGTTCCCGGGTGCGCAGCGCCTCCCCGTAGAAGGGGCGTGCCACCCGGTTGACGATGAATCCGGGCAGGTCGGCGGAGAGCACCGGGGTCTTTCCCCAGCGTTCCGCGGTCCTGTGCAGGAAACGGGTGGTGCGCTCGGCCGTGGACGGCGCGGAGACCACTTCGACCAGCGCCATCAGGGGAGCCGGATTGAAGAAGTGCAGTCCCGCGAACCGGGCCGGGTTTCGCAGGCCGGCGGCGAGAGCGGTCACGGACAGGGAGGAAGTGTTGGTGACGATGACGGCTTCCTCGCCCACATGCTTCTCGATGTCCGCCAGAAGTGCGGACTTGGCCGCCATGTCCTCCTGCACGGACTCTATGACGAGGCCGGCCGATGCCACTTCCGGTAATTCTTCCGAGGTGGTGAGCCGGTCCAGGGCGGCGAGCGCTTGCTCCTTGTCCAGCCGCCCCTTGTCGACCAGCCGGAGGATGCGGCTCTCGATTTCCTCCCGGCCTCGGCGGGAGTTCTCCGCGCGGCGGGTCAGCAGGAGCACCCGGTGGCCGGCGAGGAGCGCGACCTGGGATATCCCGGCTCCCATGGCACCGGCTCCGACGACGGTCACAAGTCCGTCCGGTTGCTCGTACAACTTCACAGGATTCCTCGGGGGATAGGCTTTACGCTGTGACGTCCGACCTTCTGCGGCAGTACCTTCGGCCAGCGTAATGCACCTGTTCGGCCATGGCCGGGGCGTGCAACACGCCGTTCATGGAGGCTTAATCGAGGGTCGCGGGGGGGTTCGTGAGGCATTGTCGACTTCCTGATGCGGGTGGGGATCGCCCATCGGTCGGCCGTGGAGACCGACGGCATGGGAAACTATTCGACGCCTCGGGCGGGGCGCAGGACTGACCTCCGCGATCAGTGGCAGAACGGGCGCCGCCGAAGGGCCTCTTCGAAAGAAAGGTCGGCCAGTTGGCCGATATCTTTCATGGCGTGTTCTTTTCGGTGGAATGACGGTGGGGTGGCCGTCCGTAGGGGTCTGTTCCCTGGGTGGCGATCGGCTGGCCGCGAGGCGAGCGCGTCGGCGGTGGCCGGATTCCCGCGGTCCGCAGGGCTCCTCGGGGTGCCCGGGAATGGTCCGGAGTCGGCCAAGGGCAGCGGCCCAGCCCGGCAGGTCCGCAGGAACGTCTCTGACGTGCGCCAGTGGCTCTGCCCCGCAGGTCGACCCGTAATTGGTCCGGCGCTGTTTGGCCGTTGGGCATTCCCGCGGGGGATGGGACACGCGGGATGTCGCCGCTTCTCGAAGTCGACCCGCGGGTTGGTGGGGTTCGCGAGGACAGCCGTCGTTACCAAAAACGAACCCGGAACCCGTTCCAAAAGTTTTATATTTGTGCTATAATGCTTAATTCCTGGGCTAGTGTTCGGCGTCATGATGAACAAAGGACAACCCAGCCGGACAGCTCTCATGTCGGCCGCGGCCCGTGCGGCACACCTCCTCGTCGATGGGACTCCCTCGATCTTCGTCGACCCCCTGGCGCAGACCTTCCTGGGGGATCGTGCTGAGGAACTGCTCGGCTACCACCGGTCCTACGGTGGGCACCCAGTCCTGTCCGGCGCACGGACGACGGCCGTGACCCGCAGCCGCTACACGGAGGACCGACTCGCCGAGCTGGCCGACCGGGGCGTCGACCAGTACGTGATCCTCGGCGCGGGACTGGACTCCTTCGCATTCCGGTCGGAACTGGCCGACGACGTGAGGGTGTTCGAGGTGGACAAGCCGACGACCCAAGACTGGAAGCGGGCGCTACTGGTTGAGACGGGGACAACGGTGCCACCGTCCGCCTCCTTCGTTCCGGTCGACTTCGAGAAGGAGTCCGCCCGGTCACTCACCGGTCACCTCGCGCGGGCCGGCTTTGATCCGGGCCGACCCGCGCTGGTCAGCTGGCTCGGGGTCACGATGTACCTGACCTCGGAGGCGATCAGGCAGACCCTGGCCGTTATCGGCGGCTTCGCACCCGGCACAGAGCTCATCGTGGAGCACATCCTCCCGGCCGGACTCCGCGACGAGGCGGGGCAGTCGTACGCGGAGGGCGTCATGGCGGCGGCGGCCGAGCAGGGCGAGCCCTGGCGAACCTTCCTCAGCGTCGAGCAGATGGACGCCCTCCTGCTCGAGCACCGGCTCCAGCCGACCGAGTACGCCCGGCAACGCGAGACGATCGACGCTGCGGAGTGGGAACGTTCCGACACGCTCCGACCGTTCGAGTTGTCCGTCCTCGCCCGTGCGAGCGTCCCCACCCGCTAGTGACCTGAGTGTCGGGGTTGCTGGTGATGCCCGGGAGTGGGAGGGCTCGTTCGGGCTGGTCACGGATTGCCCGGGTGGTCTTGGCGATGTTGGTCGCTCCGATGGTTTTCAGCGGGCCGATGGCGAGGTTGCGGAGGGTCGCCATGGCGCGGGGCGCGGTCCCGGTACGAACGGTGGAGGCGTCATCGGTGAAGGTCACGTCGCGCATGTGGTGCAGGGCTTCCACTGTCCGGTGGCCGCGGATCGCGGTGGCCAGGTCGGCGGAAGTGGTCTGGTGAGCGTCGAGGCTGGTGACCGCGTGGACGGTCTCGCGGCTCTCGCGTCGTCCGGTCTGCCGCCGGCGGTGGACGCGGCTGGGCGGGCGTGGGGGAACGCGATTCCGCCGAGTCGGTGACGTGTGGTGGGATCGGACGCATGAGCGATCACGGAACGACGGGGACCGTCGGGGACGAGGCGCGCGCCGGGGCGGTGCGGGACGCCTGGGCGCGCATCGACGCGTGGATGCGCGCCCACGCCCCGGACTCCTACGAGGTGCTGGCGCCGCCCGCCGACCCGGCGGCGGTCGAGGCGGCCCAGGCCGAGATGGGGGTTGGTTTCCCGGCGGACCTCCTCGCCTCCCTCGCCTGTCACAACGGCCTGCGCCACTGGGACAACTGCCTGCCCCTGAGGCCGCCCGAGCCCGTCGCCGGGATCGTCGACCACTGGCAGATGTGCGTCGAGATCGACGAGTACACCCGCGCCGACGAGGACGAGCCGGAGCCCGAGGGCGAGGAGCCCTGGTGGCACCCCCAGTGGATTCCCTGGGCCCAGAGCGACGGCGACGCCCAGATCATCGACATGCGCCCGGGCCCCGACCAGGGCCGCCTCGGCATGGCCTACCACGACCACTGCGGCGTCTTCGCCGACGGCTGGCCGTCGCTGGCGGCGTACCTGACCGAGGTCGCCGACGTCCTGGAGAAGGGCGGGGCGGTGGGGGGAACGTGGGCCCCCTTCCTCACGACCGACGGGGAACTGTGGTGGTCGCTCAAGGGCGAGACCCAGCTCAACGGAGAGCCGCTGACACCGGCGCCGACGGCCGGTTCCTGAGTTCGCGGAGGGTTCTGGGCGAGTTTCTGTCCGCCTGGGCCCAGCGGGTCGCCGAGGCCGCGCAGCCTCGCGGACTGAGGAGGCCCGCGCCGCCCTGCCTCCGCCGGAGGGCGGCCATGGGCCACTGGTCGTCCACGGAGGCCCCGGCGGTCCGGGAAGCGAGATGATCACCGGCACCGCCCACCTGCACGTCGGGGAACTCGCCGATGCGCGGGCCGCCGCCGGGGGCGCCCCGACGCTGTTCGCCGCAGAGCTGACCGTGCACCCGGGCGTGGACTCGATCGCCCGCGACGGGCTTCGTTCGGCCGAGGGGCCACCCGGCGCGATCGGGGTGCCGTGGGCGATCGGGGCACGGGGGCGACGGTGTCCGGGCTTGCGCGGCGGCGGCCGGGGGTGCTCCGCGCGCGGCCTGTGACGTGGAGGGTTCCATGGTGGTCAGGCGGCAGGTTCGGGAAGATGGCCGAGGCGTTTGACGACGCGCTCACGCAGGCGAAGGTACTCCTCTCGGCGCCGGGGCAGAGGTCCTGGCGGGCGCTTGACGGCGCATCCCTCGGTAATGGTCTGGCCGTCCTGGAACTGCTCGTGTGTCAGGTCGAGTTCCGCACCGCTCGGCAAGCGGTTCCACCAGTGGAATCCGTGCTGTTCCCCCGCATGATGGACCTCGCCGACCATGAGATCACCGCCGAAGATGTCGTGCACGATCAGGGCGGTGATGTCACAGTGCCCCCACGCCGGGTTGGCGGGCTGCCAGCCGGCGCGGGCGAAGTCGTCGGGGGAACAGGTGTCGGCGGCCCAACTGCCCCGCAGGGCCTCGTCGAGGACGAGCAGGTTCCAAGGGGTCATGCCTGCAGCATCGCAGCCGCCACTGACAGTGATGCCGGATGTCGACGGGTAGGCATTCAGTCACGGCGTCTACGGGAATGACTTCGAGGCGGACGTGAGGGCAACGGGAACGGGTGGACCTTGCTGCGTTCTCCCGCGAGATCGCTGAGTCAGTGAACGGGCCCTGCCTGCCCGGGCGGGGAAGTGGGAGGACGGATATGCCTCGGCTGTCTGTGAATCAGCGGGAGGCTTCCGCTCCGCCTCCCTGGCGCACCAGGTCCAGGACGGGTGCGTGCAGGGCGGTCGGACCGTCGGCGGGGAAGGGCACGGGGCTCCCGGTCAAGGTGTGGCATTCTGCGGCTTCGGTGTGCTGGGTCGTCAGGTCCGCCTCGCCGTCGCGGCGCAGGTGGTGGCGAGGGTGACATCGCCGGTGACGACGCCGACTTCGGCGGTCGTTGCTCTTCGAGCAGGTCGCGACGGGCGGGGGAGCGGATGGCGTGGGAGTCGGGGGTGGCCGGCCTCGCGGTCGGGATGTTGATCGCCGCGGTGACCGCGCCGGTCGGAGTGTCAGGGGCGCTGTTCCTGCTGCCGGTGCAGCTCAGCGTTTTCGCCGTGCCCAACCCCGCCGTCACCCCCACCAACCTGCTCTACAACGTGGTGGCGGGACCCGGCGCCCTGCTGCGCTACCGGCGCGACGGCGCTCTTGCCGGACCGCTCGCACGCCGCCTCGTGCTGGGCACGCTGCCCGGCGTCGTCCTCGGAGCGGCCGTCCGGGTGTTCGTCCTGCCCGGTCCCCATGTCTTCCGCCTCCTGGTCGCCGCGCTGATGCTGCCTCTCGGCATCTGGCTCATCACCCGAACCCTGCGACCCGCACCCCCTGCGGACCGACGCCCCGAGCCCCGCCCCCGGACGGTGACCGGTCTGGCGCTCGCGGTCGGTGTCGTCGGCGGCATCTACGGGATCGGCGGCGGCTCGATCCTCGGCCCCATCCTCGTCGGACGGGGCGTCCCCGTCGCCAAGGTCGCCCCCGCCGCTCTCGCCTCCACCTTCGCCACATCCCTGGTCGGCGCCTCCACCTACGCCCTGCTCTCCCTGGCCCATCCAGGCAGCATCGCCCCCGACTGGCTGCTCGGCCCGGCCTGCGGCCTCGGCGGCCTCATCGGCGGCTACCTCGGCGCCCGCCTCCAACCACGTCTGTCCGAGACCTTCCTCCGCCTCCTCCTCGGCACCCTCGCCACCGCCGTCGGCACCCTCTACGCGATCGATGTGCTGCGCTGAGCCCGCGATCGACCTCAGGCCTTGCGGCACGGGGGGAACTTCGACGGCACGCGCTCACTCTTCGGTGCCACGGGACACGTCGACGGTGAATCGGTCGGTGTCCATTACCTGGGCCTGGGCCGGTGTGCAGGCGTGCTTCGGCGGCGCCGAGGCCGTCCCGGAGCGGCCGTCGAAGAGGTGGGGCATCACGGTGCGGCCGAGGCTCACCCGCTCTCCCGGGTCCCCTCGTGCGGAGCGTCGGCGGCGGACAGGTCGCCTGAAGAGGTCCCCTGTTGCCCGTCGCCCCGGAGCTGGTCCCGCGCCCACCTCTCGAAGGTGGTGAGGGGCAGGCCCAGATCCTTCGCGAAACCGGGGCGGGCCGGCTGGGGTTCCTCGTTGATGCAGGCCTGCGCGAAGCCCATGTCGGGCATCCCGGCGACGGTCGCCTCCTCGCCGGTCATGTCGGGTGCCGCCAACTCGACGCCCAGGGCGCGGGAGAGGATCGCGGCGATGTCCGTCATGGACAGGAAGTCGCCGGCCAGTTCGAGTTCGACCCGGTCGAGCCGTTCCGGCTCGGCGATGGCCGCGGCCGCCGCCGTGCCGATGTCGGCGACGGCGACGAGGGAGAGCCGGGTCGCGGGCTTGAGCAGGGTCACCAGCCCGCCCTCGACGCCGCGGGGGAACATGATCCGGGCTGAGGGGAGGAAGTTCTCCATGAAGAAGCCCGGCTTGATGAGCGTCCAGTGCGTGAAGCCCGCCTCACGGACCCGGTCCTGGATCCCGGCCTTGGCGCTGTAGTACGGCTCCATCCACGCCCACTGGTCCTTGACCCAGCTGACATGCTGCCCCGCACCGGAGACAGAGGTGTGGACGAACTGCGGGACTCCCGCGGCTCGGGCTCCTTCGATCAGGTTGACGGCCTGCGCGACCTCGCCGTCGAAGCCGCGGCCGTCCATGTCGGGCATCTGGACGGAGAACACCGCGCGCGCTCCTTCGGCGGCGCGGCGTACCGAGCCGGGGTCGTCCAGGTCACCGGTGATGAGCTCGGCGCCCAGCGCCTCGACCGCCTTCGCCCGGTCGGTGGCCGGGTCGCGGACCAGCGCCCGGACGGGAATCCCCGCGGCGATCAGGGCGCGCGCGGTGGCACCGCCCTGGCGGCCGGTGGCGCCGGCGACCAGAACGGGAACAACGGACTGCGTGGTCATGAAGCTCCTCCGCCGAGTACCGAAGGTAAATGGCGGGGCCCGCCGTTTACCCCCGGGTACGATACGGAGGGCCCCGCCACTTAGCAAGCACGGAGACGCCCCATGACCGGCCAGCGCGCGGACGCCCGGCGCAACTACGCCCTGATCCTTGCCATAGCGGAAGCCGAGGTCGCCGCGCACGGTGCCGACGCCTCCCTGGAGCAGATCGCCCGTACCGCCGGAGTCGGATCGGCCACCGTCCGCCGGCACTTCCCCACCCGGAGGGCCCTTCTGGAAGCGGTGTTCAGCAACCGGATCGACGCACTGTGCGCCCTCGCCGCGGAACTCACCAGCGCCGACGACCCACGGTCCGCACTGCTTGACTGGCTGAGCGCCCTCACCCGGTACGCAACCTCCGCACGCGGCATGGCCGATGCCCTGCTCAAGGACGCGGCGGACGAGGCCGATCACGTGAACGCCTGCTCGGCCCGGCTCGGCGGCGCCGTGGACCCGCTGCTGCACCGTGCCGCCCGGTCCGGCGCGGTGGCGCCCGAGGTAACCACGGCCGACCTGATTACGCTGGTCACCGGCCTCACGCTCGCCACGGAGCAGCACCAGGACCCTGCCGCCGAGGCGCAACGGCTGCTCGCCCTGACCGTGCGCGGCATCTGCCCGCGAAGCTGATCCGCACCATGCTGTGGACGCCGGGCTCAGGGCGTGAGGACGATCCTCCCGAACACCTCTCCCGCGTCCATCGCGCGGTGGGCCGACGCCGCTTCCTCCAGCGGAAGCACCCGGTGCACGACCGCGCGCAGCCTCCCAGCCGCGGCATCGGCGAACTGGGAGGCCCGTACGGCCTGCCGGTCGGGCCCGGGCACCGTGTCGGAGCTGAAGGTGGCGAACGACAGCGACCTGCGGAAGCCGGCCATCAACCGCATGCCGAAGTCCACCGGCGGCGGCCCGCCGACCACGCCGACGGCCATGTAACGCCCGTTGGGGTTCAGCCTGTCCACGAAGACCGGAAGCCGCGCACCGGCGACCACGTCGATCACGACATCGAAGCCCTCCGGCGCGTCCGGTCCCCCCTCGCCCGCCCGGCCCAGGACATGGGTCGCGCCGAGCTCCTTCAGCCGGGCACCGCGCTCCGCCGAGGACGTGGTGACCGCCACCGCGCCCGCCCCTCCGCCGGCCGCGAGCTGGACGGCCGTGATCCCGATGCTGCCCGCGGCCCCCCGGACAAGGACCTCGTCGCCCGGCGCGAAGCGGGCCCGCTCCAGAGCGAAGTGGGCCACGACGCCGGAGCCGCCGAGGGCCACCGCCTCCGCGTTGCCGAGGCCATGAGGCAGCGGCAGCACCTCATCGACCGGGGCGACGGCGTACGCGGCATACCCGCCGGACAGGCCGGTGGACGCCCACACACGCCGCCCGACCCATGAGCCGTCCACGCCCTCTCCCAGGGCGGAGACAGTTCCGGTGACCTCACTGCCCAGAAGGTGGCCTGCCCTGAAACCGTGGGAGGGGAGGGTCCCGCGGCGGATGACGGCATCCACCCCGCCCACCCCGATCGCCTCCACGGCGATCTGCACCTGGCCCGGCGCCGGAAGGGGCACGGGCAGGTCGGCGACCTCCAGCCCGCCGGGATCACCGAACGTCCTGATGACGACAGCCTTCATGATGTCTCCCTGAACCGGTGGCGGGACGACGATGCCGCGATCGGACCGTACCGGACCGCTCGGTCCGCCCGACCGAAACGAGAGAGAATGACCCGCCGACTGCCTCGATCCGCCCGCCGCGACGCCCACGACAACCGGGCCCGGATCCTGGACGCCGCCCGCGCGGTGTTCGGAGAGGACGGCCTGGGCGCCCCCGTCCGCGAAGTCGCCCGGCACGCGGGCGTGGCCCCCGCTACGCTGTACCGGCACTTCCCCACCAAGCGGGCCCTGATCGCCGAAGCCCTCACCCAGCAGCGCCGGGCCTGCCACACCGCCGTCCGTGACGCCCTCGCCGACCCGGACCCCTGGCACGGCTTCCAGAGCCTGATCCAGCGGATCTGTGAACTCCACGCACACAGCCGCGACTTCGCCGATACCGCCATGACGGCCTTCCCCGAAGCCGCCGACCTCACCGCCGACCGCGGAGGAACCGTACCGGCGGTCACCGAACTGGCCCGCCGAGCCCGTGCCTCCGGCCGGCTCCGCCCCGATTTCGTCGTCGACGACCTGGTCCTCATGCTCATGGCCCACCAAGGCGTCCTGGACGCCCCTCCCGCCGCCCGGCCGGCAGCCTCCCGCCGCTTCGCCGCCTACGTGATCGAGGCATTCCGAGCCCCATCCGGGACGGGAGCCCCCGCATCGCTGCCGCCGGTCCCGGACCTGCGGCCCTCCGGCTCACCCGGCCCGTCGTGACCCCGTCACCACCACGGTCCGCGGAGCCGGCCGTCGGCGCCCTCGCCACCGAGGCCGGGCGGCGGCCGGCAGGACGCCTGCGGGGCCCGGTCGGCGCTGGGCGGGGAGCCTCGAAGAAGGCCCGATCAGGGCTCACGGACGAAGTGTGCGCAGTCCGGGCAGTCGTCGAGGTAGCGGTGCCGGCACTCGACGGTGTGCAGGAGGAAGGTGATGGCCTGGCGTGTGCGGGCGAGTTCGCCCTCGAGTGCGGTGATCTTCGCCCTCACCACCGCCTGCGCATCCTGTTTCCTCGGCGTCATCGCGGCCCTCACCTCCGGTAGGCACAGCCCGACGCGGCGCAGCTTCAGCACGGTGCGTGCCTGCTCCAGGGCGCTGTCGTCGTAGACGCGGTAGCCGTGGCCGTCGCGGGGCACGGTGAGCGCCCCCGTCTCCTCCCAATGCCGCAACACATGGGCCTCGATGCCACGGGCGCCCGTCGTGGTGCCTCGGTATTGGTCACCGGTGCGGCCGGCAACCTCGGCCGTGCGGTCGTCGACCGCCTCCGGGTACGTGGCGCGTGTGCGCCGCCTGGTGCACCGCCGGACGCCGGGCCTCCCGGACGATGCCGAATCGGTGGTCGGCGACCTCACGGAACCCGCGGTGTTCCGCGCCGCGCTCCGGGACATCGACACCGTCCTTCTCCTCTGGCCCCTGCTCGACTCCGCTCCCGCCCACCCCGTGGTCGCGGAACTCGTCGCGGCCGCGCCCCCGTGTCGTCTACGTGTCCTCGACGGCGATGGACGACGACGCCGCCCGCCAGAGCGATCCCATCGTCCAGGTGCACGCCGACATGGAAGTCCTGTTGCGCGACGCCGGACTGCGGCCCGTGGTCCTGCGCAGTGACACGCTGGCCTCCAACGTCCGTGGCTGGACAGCTCAGTTGCGTGTGGGCGACGTGATCGCCGGCGTGGACACCGCGCGCACGGCCGTCGTCGACGAAAGCGATGTCGCCGACGCGGCCGCGGCCGTACTGCTCGCTCCGCACCACGCCCAACGGGCCCCCGCCCCTTACCTGTTGACCGGGCCCGAGGTGCTCGGCCGGGCCGATCAGGTCGCCCGGCTCGGTGACGCCCTCGGGCGCAGACTGAGCTTCACGGCGCTTCCCGCCGGTCCCGCCCGCTCCCGCCCGGTCCCGCATGCTCGCGGACGGCCGTCCCGAGCGGTTGGTGGAGGCGCTGATCGCCGCCTCGGCGCGCCGACCGGGGTCGAAGCGCGTCACCGATCACGTCGAGCGGCTGACCGGCCGCCCGGCCCGCACGTTCGCGCGATGGGCCATCGACCATGCCGGTGAGTTCAGTTGAGGGACGAGTGCTCTGTGCGGTCGTCGGCCGGTGCCCGTTGGCGCGGCCCTTCACGGCGTGGGGCTCGACTGTCCGGCGGTGGGGGAGGGCATGGCGGGACCGCTCTCCGCGGTGCTCCTTGTGGCGTCACCAGGACAACACTCCCGGAGGGAAGCCCGGATCACGGCTTCGCCGTCGCCCGCGCCCCGAGTTCCCTCCCGGCCCCGCCCCCGACGTCCTCCCGTGGCAGCCGGCGGCGTGTGAGCAGGCCGAGGACGAGGCGCAGGAGTCCTGCCGTCGCCGCGACGACGTGCAGGCCGGTGACGAAGGCCGACCTGGCGTCGGTGACGACCGACGGCGTGAGGCCGGGGAGTTGGAGCGCCTCGTCGAGTGTGGGGGCGAGGCCGGGGACCCCGAGCCGGAACACCGGGGCGGCGAGCGAACCGAGCAGCGCGATGCCGAGGGCGTTGCCGATCTCGTTGCTGGTCTCGGCGATCGCCCCGGCGGAGCCGACCCGCTCGGCAGGGACCGCGGCGACGGCGGTGTCGGCGACGACGGCGAAGGAGATGCCGTAGCCGAGGCCCGCGACCACGGTGGAGGCGATGTGCCGGCCGGTCCCGCCGGTGGCGGTGGTGAGGAGCGGCAGGAGGAGACCGGCGGCGATGGAGAAGTGGCACACGAGCAGCGCGGCGCGCCTGCCGAAGCGGTCGACGGCCCTCGGGGCCACGACGCAGGCCGTGGTGAGCACGACGGCTCCGGGCAGTGCCAGGAGCGCCGACCGCAGGACGGGGAGGCCCCGGTACGGCGCCCGCCCCCGCCCCGCGCGGCCGACCGCCGGGCGGCCGGCGCCGCCGTCGGCCCCCTGCCGAGCCCTGACGAGCCCTGATGGCCCCGGCACGCCGGGGCTCCGCGCACGGGGTTACTTCCCCGGCTTCTGCAGCAGGTGCCCGAGCTTGTTCAGCGCGCTGCGCCGGTGTTCGTCGAGCAGCGCGCACAGTTCGACCGCGTCGCGGCGGCGGGTGGCGGCGAGGATCTCGTCGTGGGCCTTCCTGTCGTAGCGCCGCAGGTTGTCGTCGGAGAAGAACATGGCGCGGTACGGGTCCGACTTGTCCCAGAGCTGGGTGATCAGGCGGAGGAGCTGCGGCATCCCGGCGCGCTCGAAGACCAGGAAGTGGAAGCGCCGGTCCAGCCGGCCCAGTTCGATCACCTGGCCGCTCTCGGCGCTGGCGGCCATCTCGTCCAGGAGCCGGTCCATCGTGACCAGGTCCTCCTCGGTGAGGTTCGGCAGCCCGCGCGTCACCGCCAGGCTCTCCAGGTTGCACCTGATGTCGCACAGCTCGATCAGCTCGTCCATGCCCAGGTAGGTGACGGAGAAGCCCCGCCGGGGACGGTAGGTGACCTGGCCCTCGGTCTCCAGGGTCTTCAGCGCCTCGCGCACGGGCACCACGCTGACGCCCAGCTCCTCGGCGATGGCTTCCTGGCGCAGGGGCTGACCCGGCGTCAGCCGTCCGGAGAAGAGCCATTTGCGCAGCTCGTGCAGGACGGCCTCGTGCACGGTGACCGGCTTCGCGATGCCCGTGGACTGCATGGATCCTCGATTCGCTCGGATGACGCATGACATGCACACAAGTGCACTGCCGTCATCTTAGGTCTTGTTTTTTCTAAGATCCAGCCATACTGTCCTCGGACATCGGACCAGAATGGTCGGTTCGGTATGAACACCCTGATATAGGTGACAGAGGGGGCGAATCATGCATCCCAGAAGTGTCCGGGGTTTTGTCGACGGGGCCTTTGTGGAAGGTTCCGCCGTTTTCGAGAAGATCAGCCCCGTGGACGGCGGCGTGGTTGCCCAAGTGCACGAGGCGGGGCGGGAGGAGGTGGACGCCGCCGTCAGGGCCGCGCGCCGGGCGGTGGACGACGGACCGTGGGCACGGATGAGCACGCCCGACCGCGTCGCCCTGCTGCGCAGGATCGCCGAGGGGATCGAGGAGCGCTTCGAGGACTTCGTCGCGGCCGAGGTGGCGGACACCGGTAAACCGGAGCGCTTGGCACGGGAGTTGGACGTGTCACGCGCCGTCGCGAACTTCCGCCAGTTCGCCGACATGGCGGCGACCGTGGGGCTCGACGCGTTCCACACGGAGACGCCGACGGGGCGAAGGGCGCTGAACTACGCCTTCCGGAAGCCGGTGGGGGTGGTGGCGGTGATCGTGCCCTGGAACCTTCCGCTGCTCCTGCTCACCTGGAAGGTGGCGCCCGCCCTGGCCTGTGGCAACGCCGTGGTCGTCAAGCCCTCCGAGGAGACTCCGTCGACCGCCGCCCTGCTCGCCGAGGTGATGGCCGGGGCCGGGCTGCCCAACGGCGCGTACAACGTTGTCCACGGCTTCGGGCCGGAGTCCGCGGGCGAGTTCCTGACCACGCACCCCGGCGTCGACGCGGTCACGTTCACGGGGGAGTCGTCCACCGGTTCGGCGATCATGCGGGCGGTCGCGCCGGGGGTCACCCCCGTCTCGTTCGAACTCGGCGGGAAGAACGCGGCGATCGTCTTCGAGGACGCCGACCTCGACCGTGCCGTCGCCGGGCTCGCCGAGTCGGTCTTCGCCAACACCGGCCAGGTCTGCCTGTGCACCGAACGGGTCTACGTCCAGCGGTCGGTGTTCGACACGGTGGTTCAGGGACTGGCGGAACGCGCCGGGGCGCTGCGCCCCGGCCGCCCCGACGACCCTGCCACGAACCTCGGCCCGCTCATCTCGCGCAAGCACCGCGAGAAGGTACTCGGCTTCTACGCCGCCGCCCGCGCCGACGGCCGGCTGGTGGCGGGCGGCGGGGTGCCGGAGTTGGGCGGGGACCTGGACGGGGGCGCCTGGATCGAACCGACCGTCGTCACCGGGCTCGACGACGGCCACCGGGCGGTGCGCGAGGAGATCTTCGGCCCGGTCTGCGCCGTACTGCCCTTCGACACCGAGGAGGAGGTGGTGCGCAGGGCCAACGACACGCGGTACGGCCTGGCCGCCGCGGTCTGGACGGAGGACCTGCGCCGGGGCCACCGCGTCGCCCAGCGGATGCGCGCGGGGATCGCCTGGGTCAACTGCTGGTACCTGCGCGATCTGCGCTCACCCTTCGGCGGGTTCGGCCTCTCCGGCATCGGCCGTGAGGGTGGCACCCACTCGCTCCACTTCTACACGGAGCCCACCAACGTCTGCGTGGAGCTGTAGCCGCAGACCCGGGACACCTCGCCACCGCGGACACGCGGACACGCGGTCCGGGCGGGGGTCCCGGGCGCACGACCGTCCCGGCACCGCCCCCCACCGGGGGCACGCCCGGACGCGCGACGACGGCGGAGACCGGCCGCCCACGCCCCTGGCGTGGGCGCGCCCGGACGCGTCGCCGCACCCAATGGACATCTGGAGGACGAAGCACAGTGCAACGGACGCAAGACACCCCACGGAACGGCGCGACCGCGCGAGCGGGCACGACAGGAGGGATCGGCGGGGCCACGCACCCCGACGACGTGGCGGCGGTGCTGGACGAGGCCCAGCGGAGGGCCGGGGCCGTACCGCAGTTCGAGGAAGGGGCCTTCGACCTGGCCGGGGCCTACCGGGCGCAGGAGGCGCTGCTCGCGCTGCGGTGCGCGCGCGGCGAGCGTCCCGTGGGGATCAAGCTCGGCTTCACCAGCCACGCCAAGATGGCGCAGATGGGCGTCGACGAGCTGATCGTCGGACGGCTCACCGACGCGATGCGGGTCGACGACGGGGGCGGCCTGGACATGGGCGGGCTGATCCACCCGCGGGTGGAGCCGGAGGTCGCCTTCCTGCTCGGCGCGGACCTGCGGCCGGGCGAGGAACCGCGGGTCACGGCGGTGGCCCCGGCGCTGGAGGTGATCGACTCCCGGTACCGGGACTTCCGGTTCAGCCTCGTGGACGTGGTGGCCGACAACGCGTCGAGCGCGGCGTTCACCGTGGGGGAGTGGACGGAGGTGCCGGACGGGCTGGCCGACCTCGGCGTACGGCTCGACATCGACGGGACCGAGGTCCGGACCGGGTCGACGGCGGCCATCCTGGGCAACCCGCTGGACGCCCTGGCCGCCGCCGCGGTGCTGGCCGCGCGCTACGGGATCCCCGTGCCCGCGGGCACGCTGGTCCTCGCGGGCGCGGCGACGGCGGCGGCGCCGCTGCCGGCCGGCAGCACCGTACGGGTGAGCGTCGACGGCCTGGGCTCCGCCTCGCTGATCTCGGGGGGCGGCCGTGGCTGAGGCACTGCGGGCGGCGGTGACCGTCGAGGGCAAGGCGGTCCCGCGCGGCCGGTTCCCCCATGTCCGCCGGGCCGGGGACCTCCTCTTCATCTCCGGGACGAGCAGCCGCCGTCCGGACAACTCGATCGTGGGCGCGGAGAGCGACGCGATGGGCACGACGCGGCTGGACATCCGGGAGCAGACCCGGGCCGTGATCACC
Organism: Streptomyces sp. SID8352; assembly: GCF_009862265.1. Classification (GTDB taxonomy): domain Bacteria; phylum Actinomycetota; class Actinomycetes; order Streptomycetales; family Streptomycetaceae; genus Streptomyces. Next base: position 31,561 of record NZ_WWGX01000111.1, read on the forward strand.
AACATCGCCGATCTGCTCGCGGCGGCCGGCGCGGACCTCTCGGACCTCGTCCAGGTGACGTCGTACCTGGTCAACATGAACGACTTCGGCGGATACAACGAGGTGTACGGGGCCTTCTTCGACGAGTCGGGGCCGACCCGTACCACCGTCGCCGTGCACCAGTTGCCGCACCCCCATCTGCTCATCGAGATCCAGGCGGTCGCCCATGTGCCCGCGGACCCCGCACCGAAGGAGAACCCCTGATGGACATTCCCACGACGGCCCACTTCACGCGCTGGCTGAAGGAGCACGCCGAGGAGCTGCTGCCCCCGGTGAACAACAAGGTGGTGTTCGAGGGCTCCGAGGACCTGATCGTGCAGGTGGTGGGCGGGCCCAATGAGCGCACCGACTACCACGTCGACCCGTTCGAGGAGTGGTTCTACCAGATCAAGGGCGACATGCACGTGCATCTGATGGCCCCGGACGGCCCCCGGACCGTGCACATCCGCGAGGGCGAGATGTGGCTGCTGCCGCGCAACATCCCGCACTCGCCCCAGCGGCCCGAACCCGGCTCCATAGGACTGGTGCTGGAGCGGGTACGCGAGGAGGGCACCATCGAGTGCTTCCAGTGGTACTGCCGGGAGTGCAGCGCACTCGTCCACGAGGCGGAACTCCAGGTGAGCGACATCGTCACCGACCTGCCCCCGGTCTTCGAGGACTTCTACGCGGACGAGCGGGCCCGGACCTGCCGCGAGTGCGGCGCCCTCCACCCCGGCCGGGGCGGTGCGGCGACATGACGGTGATCGACGTGCACACGCACCACGTGCCGGGACACTGGCCCGACCTCGCCGAGGTGGCGGGCGGTGGCCGGGACTGGCCGTGGCTGCGCGGCGGGCCGGGCCGCGAGGCCATGATCATGCTGGGTTCCCGGGAGTTCCGCCGGATCGGCGCGGAGTGCTGGGACGTCCCGACCAGGCTGGCCGACATGGACGCCGACGGCGTCGACGTCCAAGTGGTCTCCCCGACACCGGTGTTCTTCGGCTACGAACGGCCCGCGGACCAGGCGCTCGCGGTCGCCCGGGTCTTCAACGACCTCGCGCTGGACATCTGCGCCCAGGCCCCGGACCGGCTGCTGCCGTTCTGTCAGGTGCCCCTCCAGGACCCGGACGCGGCCTGCCGGGAACTGGACCGCTGCCTGGCCGCCGGCCACCGCGGGGTGGAGATCGGCAACCACGTCGGCGACCGCGACCTCGACGACGAGGGGATCGTCACCTTCCTCCAGCACTGCGCCCGGGTCGGCGCCCCGGTGTTCGTGCACCCCTGGGACCTGCCCACCGGGCCGCGGCTGGAACGGTGGATGGCCCAGTGGCTCGCCGGGATGCCCGCGGAGACCCATCTCTCCCTCCTCGCGATGGTGCTCGGCGGGGTCTTCGACCGGGTGCCCGAGAGCCTGCGGATCTGCTTCGCCCACGGCGGGGGGTCGTTCGCCTTCTGGCTGGGCCGGATGGACAACGCCTGGCACCGCAGGAACGACGTGGTCGGCACCTCCCGGATGCCGCCGTCCTCCTATGTCGGCCGGTTCTTCGTGGACAGCGTCGTCTTCGACGAACGTCCGCTGAGGCTGCTGATCGACACGCTCGGCGCCGAGCGGGTGATGCTCGGCAGCGACTACCCCTACCCGCTCGGAGAACGACCGGTGGGTGCCGTGGTGCGCGGCTCGAAGACGCTCACGGCCGACGAGCGGGGCCTGGTGCTGGGCGGGAACGCCCTGCGGTTTCTCGGACCGCGCGGGGCGCGGTCGAACTGAGGTGGAGGCCACGGGCATCCACATTCCTTTGAAGAAAGGTTTCTCTGGTGTTCTCCATGACAATGCGGCGCAGACGGGCGGTCGTCCTTCTCGCGGCTCTCGGCCTCGCGGCCACGGCGTGCACCGCCGGCGGCTCCGGCAGCGGCGGCAGCGGCGGCGGTGGTGAGAAGCGGACGTCCGACACCCTCACCGTCAACTGGGCGACCGGCAACACCACCCTCGACCCCGCCGCGGCCTGCAACCAGGACGACCTCAGCCTCATCCACAACCTGTACTCGGGCCTCACCCGGTACGCCACCAAGCCGGGGCCCGACGGCACCAGCGAGTACGACCCGACGAAGATCGAGCCGTCCTTCGCCAAGAGCTGGACCGTCACCGACTCCGGTCGCACCTACACCTTCAAGCTGCACGAGGGCGCGAAGTTCCCCGACGGCGGCGCGATGGACTCCGCGGCGGTGAAGTACTCCGTCGAACGGGTGCTGACCATGGGCACCTGCGCCACCTTCTACCTCCAGGCGGGCATGAGCGCCCCGCCCCTGATCACCAAGGTGGAGACCCCCGACGCGAACACCGTCGTCTTCCGCCTGCGCGCCCCCAACGCCGACTTCCTGGCGGGACTGGCGACCCCGGCGGGCAGCATCGTCAACCCCGCGGTCGTCGAGGCCAACGGGGGAGTGAAGAAGGGCACCCTCAGCACCTGGATGGCCGGGAACACCGCCGGCTCCGGCCCGTACTCCCTGACCACCTACCAGCCCAACTCCACGGCGGTGCTCACCGCCAACCCCGGCTACTGGGGCGACAGGCCCGCTACCCCCACCATCCGGATCAACTACGTCACCTCGGCGCCCACGCTCGCCCTGCGCGCCAAGTCCGGCGAGGCCGACGTCACCCTCGGACTGCCCCCGCAGAGCGTCAAGAGCCTGGAGACGGAGAAGGGCCTGCGGCTCAAGGCGCACCGCGCCCCGCTGTTCGCCCAGGTCGCCCTGAGGAACGACGCGGCACCTCTCGACAACGTCAAGTTCCGGGCCGCGCTCACCCTGGCCGTCCCCTACGAGAAGATGCTGGAGTCCGTCGGCTTCGGCTTCGGCGAGCTGTACTACGGCTCCGTCCTGCCCGGCGTCGCCGGCTACGACGCGCCCGGCTCGAAGCCCCTGCGGACCGATGTGGCCGAGGCCAGGAGACTGCTGGCCGAATCGGGCGTGAAGACCCCGGTGACCGTCCCGATGATGATCAACTCCTCCGCGCCGAGCGCCGAGCAACTGGCCACCCTCCTCCAGGGCGTGTGGCAGGAGATCGGCGTGAAGGTGGAGATCGAGAAGCTGGCGCCCAGCGACTTCACCCCCCGCTTCACCAAGGGCGACTACACCTCGGCGCTGGTCCTCGAAGGCCCCGGCGTGCCCACGGCCGGCTACCAGCTCGCCCTCACCGCCTCCTGCGACAGCCCCTTCAACAACGCGAAGGTCTGCATCCCCGGCCTCGACGCGAAGCTCGCCCGGGCCCAGGCCGCACCCGACCCCGGGACCGCCCGGAAGCTCTACGCCGAGATCAACAGCGACTGGCGCGCCCAATCGCCGCGGATCCCGCTGTACGCCCTCCAGCACGTCGCCGTCCTGGGCACATCGGTCACGCACTACTCGTACGCCAAGTTCATGGACTTCACCGACTGGGCCGTGTCCCGCTGACGAGGAGCCCGACCATGGAACCAAGCACCCCGAACTCCGCGGTGCCCGTCATCGAACGGCACCGGAGCGAGGCCCCCGCCACCCCGGCGCCACCGGGCCGGGAGAGGACCGCGAAGGGCCGCGCCCTCCACCGGGCGCTGCGCGCCCCGCGCCGCCAGCCCACACTCACCGCGGCCGGCGGAACCCTCCTGCTCTTCCTGCTCGCCGCGCTGCTCGGCCCGCTGCTCTGGGGCCACGACCCGACCAGGGTGGACCTGGGCAGCGTGCTCGCCGCACCGTCGGCGGCCCATCCCATGGGCACCGACTCCCTCGGCCGGGACGTCTTCGCACGGTTCCTGGCCGGAGCCCGCATCTCCCTGTTCGTCGGGCTCGCCGTCACCGCCGTCGGCGCCGTGCTCGGCGGGACCCTCGGGGTGGTGGCGGGCCTGGCCCGGGGACGCGCGGACAGCCTTTTCAACTGGCTGATCAACACCCTGCTCGCCTTCCCCCCGCTGATGCTCGCCATGGCCGTGGCGGTCGGCCTGGGCGCGGGCACCCTCTCGGGGGTCCTCGGACTGGTCATCGCCTCCGTGCCGTGGTTCGCCCGGGTGCTGCGCAGCGAGGTCATCCGCATCCGGTCCATGCCGTACGTGGAGAGCGCCCAGCTCCTCGGGGCCTCCCGCACCTGGGTGACCCTGCGCCACGTCGTCCCCCAGGTGGTACCGACCCTGGTCATCCAGGCCGCCGCCGCCTTCGGCTGGTCGGTGCTCACCCTGGCCGCGCTCGGCTTCATCGGGCTCGGCCCGCCCCCGCCCACCCCCGAATGGGGCTCGATGATCACCGACGGACTCCAGTACGCGCTGTCCGGCCAGTGGTGGATCGGGGTCTTCCCCGGACTCGGGCTGCTCGTCGCCGTCACCGCGGGCTCCGTCCTGGCCGACCGTGCCCGGGACATCCTCGACCCCCGCGGCTCCTACGACCGGATCTGAAGGAGGCACAGTGCGTACCTTGTTGACCAAGGCCGGCTGGGGACTGGCCACCGCGCTCGGCGCGTCCCTGCTGGCGTTCCTGCTGATGCGGGTCCTCCCCGGCGACCCCGCCCGGCTCGCCGCCGGGGAGCTGGCGTCCGAGGAGACGGTCCGGGCCCAGGAGACCGCCATGGGACTCGACCAGCCGATACCCGTCCAGTACGTCAAGTTCCTCGCCTCCTTCTTCCAGGGGGACTGGGGCTTCGCGTACTCGGTGGGGCAGCCTGCCCGGCACGAGATCACCAGCAGGCTCCCCGCCTCGCTCGAACTGGGCCTGTTCGCCTTCGCCATCGCCGTCACCACGGCGGTGTGCCTCGCGGTCCTCGCCACCTACTCCCGGCGTGCCTGGGTGGACCGGCTGGTGCGCGGGGTGTCCTCGATCGGACTGGGGACCCCGCAGTTCTGGCTGGGGCTGATCCTGCTCGTCCTCTTCTCCCAGGCCCTCCCCCTGCTCCCCGGACCCGAGGGCAGACTCTCCCCCGGATTCGAACCGCCCCCGTCCACCACCGGCCTCCACACCGTCGACGCCCTGCTCGCGGGCGAGCCGGCCACCGCGTGGAACGCCGTGCAGCACCTGATCCTGCCCGGTGTCGTCCTCGCCCTGGTCCCGTGCGCCTTCCTCATCCGGCTGCTGCGCGGCAACCTGCTGGAGTCCCTGCGCGGCCAGTACATGGTGGTCCTGCGGGCCAAGGGCGTGAGCCGCCGCGCTTCCTTCGTCCGGCACGCCTTCCCCAACGCGGCACTGCCCACCATCACCGCGGCCGGGCTGGTGCTGGCGGAGATGCTCGCGGGCAGCGTGCTCACCGAGAAGGTCTTCGGCTGGCCCGGCGTCGGCAGCCTCGTGGTGGACTCCATCCTCCGCAAGGACTTCGCCGTGGTGCAGGCCTTCGTCTTCCTCAGCGCCATCGCCTATGTCGTCCTCAACACGGTCGTCGACCTCCTCTACGGCGTCATCGACCCCCGGATCAGGAGCGCGGCCCGATGAACACCCTCCGCAGACCGGCCGACGGCCGGCCGTCCGCCCCGGACCCCGCCCCCGGGTCCACCGACACCGCCCGGCACCGGGCCTCGCCCGGCGCCCGGGTCGCCGACCGCGAGGTGGTCCTCGGCGTCCGCGGGATACGCACCCGGTTCGCGGGCCCCCAGGGCACTGTGACCGCCGTGCACGACGTCGGCTTCGACCTGCGCCGCGGGGAGCGGCTCGGCGTCGTGGGCGAGTCCGGCTCGGGCAAGTCCGCCCTCGCCCGCTCGCTGATGCGGCTGATCGACCCGCCCGGCCGGGTCACCGGCGGAACCGTGACCCTGGACGGCACCGCCCTCCACGAACTGTCCGAACGACAGTGGCGCGCCGTCCGCGGACGCGACATCGCCATGGTCTTCCAGGACCCCATGACCGGCTTCGACCCGCTGCGCACCATCGGCCAGCAGATCGTCGAGGCGATCCGGCTGCACCAGGACGTCACCCCGCGCCAGGCCCGGTCCCTGGCCGTCGACCTCCTCGGCGACGTGGAGATCCCGGACGCGCGGCGCCGCGCGGACGACCATCCGCACCAGTTCTCCGGAGGCATGCGGCAGCGCGCGATGATCGCGATGGCGCTCGCCAACGGGCCCCGGGTGCTCATCGCCGACGAACCCACCACCGCCCTCGACGTCACCACCCAGGCATCGATCCTGAAACTGCTGTGCCGCCTGTCCGACGAACGGGGCACCGCCATCATCATGATCACCCACGATCTGGGGGTGGTCGCCGAACTGTGCGACACCGTGCAGGTCATGTACGCGGGACGGATCGTCGAACGCGGCCCCGCGGCCGAGGTGCTGACCCGCCCGCGCCACCGCTACACCGCCGCCCTGCTCGACTCCGTCGTCCGCCGGGACCGGCTCCGCTCCGGGGCACTGCCCATGATCCCCGGCTCCCCGCCCGACCTGGCGGCGCTCCCGGCGGGCTGCCCCTTCGCGCCGCGCTGCGCCACCGGACACGACGAGGCCGACTGCCTCGGCGGGACCCCGGAGAGCCGCGGCGTGCCCACCGGCCTCGGTGACGTCACCGTGGCCTGCCATCTGCCGGTCGACCACACCGCGCCGACCGGGAAGGAGCCGTCATGAGCACCGGCCGCAGGGACCCGGCGGCCACCGCCGGCCACCGGAACACCCCCAGAACGGGCGCCGTGCCCGGGACCGGACCGCACCCGGACGGACCGGCCCGCCCGGTTCCCCCCGCCCGGCCGGGCCTGCGCCCCGCGCTCACCGACCCGCTGCTGCGCGTCCAGGGCCTGGAGAAGACCTACGGCGCCCGACGCGGCCCGTTCGGGAACCGGCCCGGCGCCACCCCCGTCCTGCGCGGCATCGACTTCGACGTGGCCCGCGGCGAGACCCTGGGCATCGTCGGCGAATCCGGCTGCGGGAAGTCCACCACCGGCCGGTGCGTCGTGCGGCTCACCGCGCCCACCCGGGGCACGGTGGACTTCGGCGGCGTCGACCTCGCCACCGCCCGCGACCGCGAGGTCCGCCTGGCCCGCCGGAGACTCGGCATGGTCTTCCAGGACCCCGCCAGCTCGCTCGACCCGCGCATGACCATCCGGGCCATCGTCGAGGAACCCCTGCGGGTGCACGGGGTCGCCGACCCCGCCGAGCGCACCCGCCGGGCCGCGGAGGCCCTGGACCGGGTCGGCCTCGGCCCCCGGTTCGCCGACCGCAAGCCGCACATGCTCTCCGGCGGGCAGCAGCAGCGCGTCGCCGTGGCCCGGGCGGTCGTCGCCCGCCCCGAACTCGTCCTGCTCGACGAGCCCGTCTCCGCGCTGGACGTCTCGGTCCGCGCCCAGGTGCTCAACCTCCTCGGCGAACTCCGCGAAGAGCAGGACATCACCTATCTCTTCATCGTCCACGACCTCGCCGTCGCCGAGCACTTCAGCGACCGGATCATGGTCCTCTACGGAGGCCGGGTCATGGAGATCGGCCCCGCCGCCGACCTGTTCCACCACCCCGCCCACCCCTACACCCACGTACTGCTCTCCGCCGTGCCCGTGCCCGATCCGGGCTCCGCCGGACGGCAGAAGATCATGCTCCGCACCGCGGAGGGCAACGCCGCGGCCTCCGCCGGCTGCCCCCTCGCCGCACGCTGCCCCGTCGGCGCCGGCCGGGAGCGGTGCGCCACCGAACTCCCCGCACTCAGGGAAGTACGCCCCGACCACTGGACGGCCTGCCACTACTCCGAGGAGTCGGCAGCGCTGGGAAAGGACCACCTGTGAACACCACGACCACCAAGGACCTGTCGGAGCGGATGCCCGGCGAACTCGCCGCCGCCGGCCTCGACGGAGTCCTGCTGCTCGGCCTGGAGAACGTCCAGTTCGCGGCCGGCGCGCCGCTCCGCTCGGCCAGCATGCTCGACCGGCCCAACCTCGTGTGGTGGCCGCGCGAGGGCCGGCCCGTCGTCTACACCAGCGAGGAGACCGTCCCCACGGTGGCGTCCATGACCACCATCACCGACATCGTCGGCTACGACGAGCAGGGCGCCCGGTTCCCCTCCGGCATCGTCGACACGGTCGCCGCCGACCTGCTGCGGCGCGGTCTCGGCTCCGCCGCGATCGGCTACGAGTCGGACCGGATGCCCGTGGTCTTCTTCCAGCGCCTCTCCGCGCTGCTGCCCGGGGCCCGGCTGCTGCCCGGTGACGCGGTGCTGCGCACGCTGCGGATGGTCAAGGACGAGGGATCGATCGAGATCATGACCCGGGCCGCCAGGCTCACCGAACTGGCCCTCGCCGCCTGCATCGAGGGCGTACGGGTGGGCGAGAGCGAGCGCGAGGCGGCCGACCGGCTCACCGAGGCGATGCGCGGCCACGGGTTCGGGAACATCGACCCCCTGGTCGGCACGGGCGAGGGCGCCGCCCGGATCGGGCCGCCCACCGACCGCCTCATCCGCGAGGGGGACTACCTCAGACTCGACGTCAAGTCCCGTTACCAGGGCCTGCTCTACACCGACGCGGGCCGGATGGCCGTCATCGGCACCCCCACCGAGGCGCAGAAGACCGCCTACGCCGCCCAGTACACCCTCAACCGTCGGGTGATGGACTTCATCAGGCCGGGCCGGACCTGCGGCGAGGTCTACCTGTACTGCCGGGAGCAGACCGAACGCCTCGGCATCCGGCTGTTCAACTACGGCCACATCGGCATCGGGCACGGCATCGGGGTGAGCGGCACCGAACGGCCCTCCCTGCACGCGCGCGACGAGACCGTCCTCGTCCCCGGCATGGTCATCAACATCGAACCCGACACCTACGGACCGGCCGGGGAGATCCTGCACATCGAGGACATGCTCCTGGTCACCGAGGACGGGGTGGAGCCGCTGTCGCACCGCGACGACTGGTCGGCGCTGCCCGTGGTCCCCGCGTGAGCACCCTCCCCGGCGACCGCCGCGCGAACTGTCCGCCGGGCCCCGCCGAGGCACCCCGTACCGAGGTCCGCGATCGGGCACCGGGCACCGTCGACCTGCTGGTCAGGGGCGCCGAGCTGGTCGTGACCATGGCGGGGGAGGACATTCCGGGCGGCTGGGTGGCGGCCGACGGCGGCATGGTCGCCGCCGTCGGCCCCCCGGGATCCGAACCACCGGCCCGCCGCGTCCTCGACGCCTCGGGCACCCTGGTCACCCCGGGTCTGGTCAACGCCCACCACCATCTGTTCCAGAACCTCACCAGGGCCTTCGCGCCCGCCGCGGCCGAGGGCCTGTCCGGCTGGCTCGGCGTCCTGCGCCCCCTCTGGCGGAGACTCGACGAGGAGGCGGCCCACGTCTCCACCTGGGTGGGCCTCGCCGAACTGGCCCGCAACGGCTGCACCACCACCGCCGACCACCTCTACCTCCATCCGCGGCCACGGCTGGTCGACGCCCAGGTGGCGGCCGCCCGCGAGGTCGGGCTGCGCTTCCACCCGGTCCGGGGCAGCGTCGTGGCCCGGCCGGGCGCGGACCGCGACGAGGTGCCCTCCTGGGCGGAGCGGCCCGACGACGTCCTCGCCGACAGCGCGCGCCTGCTGGACGCCTTCCACGACCGGTCGGCCGGAGCGATGACCCGGGTGGCGATGGGGCCCACGGCCCTGGCCGCCACCACGCCCGCGCTCCTGGAGGACCTGGCCCGGCTCGCCGGACGCCACGACGCCCGGCTCCACACCCACCTCTTCGAGGAACCGGGCGAAGCGGAGGAGTGCCGGGCGTGGTTCGGCCGCCCGCCCGGACGGCTGCTCGCCGACTCCGGCTGGGGCGGACGGGCCTGGGTGGCGCACGCCGTCCACCCCGGGGAGGAGGGGGTGCGCGACCTCGCGGCGGCCGGCATCGGAGTCGCCCACTGCCCCAGCTCCAACGCGCTCCTGGGCGCCGGGATCGCCCCGCTGTCCGCCCTGCGGGCCGCCGGGGTGACGGTCGGGCTCGGCACCGACGGCTCCGCCTCGGCCGACTCCGCCTCGCCCTGGCTGGAGGCGAGGACAGCGATGCTCCTGGCCCGGGCGACCGGCGGGGCCCCGGCGATGAGCGGACGGCAGGCGCTGGCCCTGGCCACCGTGGGCGCCGCCCGCTGCCTGGGCCGGGAGGGGGAGATCGGCGCCCTCGGACCGGGCATGTGCGCCGACATCGCCGTCTGGGAACTGGACGAGGTGATGTTCGCCGGGGCGCACACCGATCTGGTCGAGGCATGGCCGCGCTGCGGGCCGCCACGGGTCCGGCACACCCTCGTCGGGGGAGTGCCGGTGGTGCGCGACGGAGAGCTGTGCGCGCCGGGGCTGCCCGCCCGGCTCGCGAGCCACCGCGCCATCGCCCGCGCGTGGCAACACGCGGCACCGGCGTGAACGGTGCGCCCGGCCCGCCGGTACGGGGGCGGCCTCCGGCCGGGTGCTCGCCGCGCCCGGCGAGGCGGGGCCGGGCCGGCGGCCCACCGTGGAACAGGCCCGTGGGGCCTCCAGGAAGAGGCCCGTGGTGGGGCCTCCCGGGGCAGGCCCGTGGTGCGGGCTCCCGGAGCAGGCCATGACGACGACAAGGAGACAGGAATGACACGACCAGGGCTCCGGCCCGGTACGGGGACCGACGGCACCGACGCCACCCGTCTCGCCCGCGCGATCGAGCTGGGCCGACGGGCCGGGACCGAGGGGAACCGTCCCTTCGGCGCCGTCCTCGTCGCCGCGGACGGCTCGGTGCTCGCGGAGGGGCGCAACACCGTGCGGACCACCGGCGACATCACGGCCCACGCCGAGTCGCACGCCCTCCGCGCCGCGGGTACCGCGCGGGGACCGGCCGCCGTGCGGGGGGCCACGCTGTACGCCAGCGGCGAGCCCTGCCCGATGTGCGCCACCGCGCTCTACCTCGCCGGTGTCGAACGGGTGGTCTACGGGTTCGCCGCGGCCGACATGCGGCGGATCGGGTCGGCCGACGACCCGTTCATCGGGCTCGGCTGCCGTGAGGTACTGGCGCACGGCGATCGCCCCGTCACGGTGACCGGCCCGGTTCACGAGGGTGCCGGGGCCGTCTTCACCAGGGCGCCGGACCCGGCGCCCTGACCGGGCACGGCCCGCCCCGGTACCTCGGCGGGTCCGGGCGGTCCTGAGCCCACGGCCGCCCGCCGAGCGTGGGTGATCCCAGGGGATACGGCCCCCTGCCGGCCGAGCGGTGCCGGTCGGCGCCGGTCGCGGCGGGTGCCCTCGGCATCCGGGGCGGGCTGCCCCGCGGTCTCGTCGGCCGCGGGCAGCCCGCCCTCGCGCGTCGGCCGTCGCGCCTGTGCGGTGTCGCCCGCCGTGCATGCGCATCGGGTGAGGGGCGGAGACCTCCCCCTCGGCAAAACCCCGTGGGGAAGGGGTAGTTGAGCGGGCCCGGCCGGGACGCCACCCCGGCCGGGCCCGCTCCTCGGGCTCTGTCCCCCGGGCCCCGGCCTCCCTCCCCGGGTCCCGCGCCGACCACCGGTATCCCGGCGCGGCGGTCGCCCGGTGCTGCCCGGTGCCGCTCCGCGTGCCCCGCGCGCGGCTGCCGGCCGGTCGAGCCGTCGAACCGTTGACGCAGGATGCCCGCGTGGCCGGCGTGCCGGGCGGTCTCCTCGACGATGTGGACCAGCGCCCAGCGCATCGACGGCGGCGGGGTCGCGCGCAGTGAGCGGGCGCCGGGGCGGTCCAGGTCGGTGCGGGCCCGGACGATCTGGTTCGCCCTGGCGATCCCCCCTGCGGTAGGCGTTCGCCACGTCCGGCGCGGTGTCCTCGGCGGACACCGCGCCGTCGTCGTCCCAGCGCTCGGGGCCCTCCCCGGCGCAGGCCCGGACGAACCGGTTCAGCTCGACGACCGCCAGACGCCCGAGGAGCCGGAGCGGGCTGGTCCCGGACGGCACACCGGCGCTGCGCACCGCGGGCTCCGGGACGCCGTCCGCCTTCGCGAGGACGGACCTCGCAGGTAGTCGAGGAAGACCGGCAGGGTGGTCCTCTCGTCCGCGTTCAGGCCGGGGGGCCGGAGGTCCGGGCGGGGCTCCGTGGCCGTCAGGACGGCACGGTGACCGAACCTGTCGGACCGGTGTCGAACCGGTGGAACCGTGCCGTCGGCGGCCGTGCCCGGTCGGCGACGGCCCCTGCGCTCACCGGCCCCGCCGGGTGCCCGACCCGACACCGTGTCGCATCCGGCGGCCCCCGGTTCCCTCACCACGCCCATGCGGCGGGCCGCGGTGCCTCCGTAGCGTCCATGCGTACCAGCCGATCAGCCCCACGAAGGCGCCGTCTCGGCGGAACCAGCCGACCGCACATGAGGGATACGCGAGGGACATGATGGATGTGAGTGACGCCAAGGGCGCCGTGACCGGCGACGACTTCCGGGCGAGTCTCGACGACGGCCGCGAGGTGTGGCTGGGCGGGGAACGGGTCCGCGACGTCGCCGCCCACCCCGAACTGCGCGGCGCGGTCGACCGGATCGCCCATCTGCTGGACCTGCGCCGGTCGGACCCGGCCGCCCGCGAGGTGGCGCTGACCACCTCGGAGGAGACCGGCAACCTCGTCAGCCGCTCCTACAGCCTCCCGACCACCCCGGAGGACCTGCGGGCCAAGTTCGCCGCCTCCCGGTGGTGGATGGCCGAGAGCCTGGGCCAGCACGGCCGCGCCCCCGACTTCATGGCCAACGTCGTCGTCGGCCTGCGCGACTACCACGCCGAACTGGAGACGAACCGCCCCGGCTTCGGCGCCAACGCGATCGCCTACCACCGCTACGCCACCGAGCACGACCTCGTGCTCACCCACGCCCTCGGCGACCCCCAGATCGACCGCAGCGCCAGCCCCCTGGACGACCCCGACCTCGCCCTGCGGGTGATCGAGGAGAACGACCGGGGCGTCGTCATCCGCGGCGCGAAGCAACTGGCCACTCTGGCGCCCTTCGCCCACGAGGTGCTGGTCTACCTCAACGGCGTCTCCGCTCAGCGCGGCGCCGAGGACTTCGTCATCTGGTTCGCGCTGCCGATGAACACCCCCGGGCTGAAGACCCTGTGCCGCGAACCCCTCGGCAGCTCCGGAGCCGGACACGCGCACCCGCTCGCGCGCGGCTACGACGAGCAGGACGCCATGCTCTTCTTCGACGACGTCGAGATCCCCTGGGAGCGGGTGTTCCTGCTCGGCGACGGCCTGCTGGCGCTGAAGGGCCTGTCGCGGATCAACGCCTGGTCGATGCAGAGCACCCACATCCGCTTCCACGAGCGGCTGCGCACCTTCGTCTCGGTGGCGGCCATGCTGGCCGACAGCATCGGGGTCGACGGCTTCCGCGGCATCCAGGAGGACCTGGGCGAACTCGTGTCCTACGCGGAGACGCTGCGGCTCGGCATCGCGGGCGCCGAGGCGACGGCGGTGCGCACCCCGACCGGTCTGCTCGCGCCCGCGCCCTCCTACGGCCTCGGCTTCTGGTCCGCGGAGGTGTCGGCGCGGGTCGTCGCCATCGTCCGCCGCATCGGGGCGTCCGGGCTCATCATGCAGCCCTCCGAGGCCGACCTGGCCAGCCCCGAGCTGCGTCCCTTCATCGACCGGTACATGCACGGCCGCGGCATGGCCGCCGACCAGAAGGCGCGCCTGTTCCGGCTCGCTTGGGAACTGGTCGGCGACGGGTTCGGGGCGCGCCAGGAGCTGTACGAGTACCTGCACCGCGGCGACCCCGGCGCGGGCCGCGCCCGGCTGCTGCGCGGCTACGACCGCTCCGAGACCGACGCCCGCATCCGCCGGGTGATCGCCTCCCCGCTCGGCTGACCCCCCGACCACCCAGAAGAGGACCATCACCCATGATCATCGACGTCCACGGACACCTCAGCGCGCCCGCCGAACTGTACGCCTGGAAGTCGGGACTCCTGTCCCACCGGGGGGCTCATGGCCGGGGCGCCCCGCGCATCAGCGACGACCAGCTCCGTGCCGCGCACACCGAACCCCACCCCAGCTTCGGCAACGTCTCGCACCTGGACCACATCGACGGCGCCGGGGTCGACGTCCAGCTCATCTCGCCGCGGCCCTACCAGATGATGCACAGCGAACAGGGCAAGCTGGTGCAGTGGTTCACCGAGGAGACCAACGACCTCATCCACCGTTCCACCCAGCTCTTCCCCGGCCGGTTCCTCGGTGTGGCCGGGCTGCCGCAGAGCCCGGAGCTCGAACCGGCCCGCTGGGTCGGCGAACTCCGGCGCACCGTGACCGAACTCGGCTTCGTCGGCGCCCTGCTCAATCCGGACCCGTTCGAGGGCACGGCCACCCCGCCCGCGCTCGGCGACCGCTACTGGTACCCCCTCTACGAGGCGCTGTGCGAACTCGACGTCCCGGCGCTCATCCACGCCGCCGGATGCCGGCCCCCGGCGCGCGAGCCGTACAGCCTCCACTTCATCCAGGAGGAGACGGTCGCCATCTGGAGCCTGCTCAACTCCTCGGTGCTCCAGGACTTCCCGGAGCTGCGGATCGTGGTCTCCCACGGCGGCGGCGCGATCCCCTACCAGGTGGGCCGCTTCCTGCCGTCCGGTGTGCGCTCCGGGGCGACGCCCTACCTGGACAAGCTCCGCAGGCTGTACTTCGACACCTGCCTGTACACCCGGGACGCGATCGAACTGCTGATCCGCACCGTCGGTGTCGACCGCTGCCTCTTCGGCACCGAGAAGCCCGGCACCGGCTCCCAGATCAACCCGGACAACGGCCGCTGGTTCGACGACATCCACCTGCTGGTCGACGAGATCGACTGGCTCACCGACGCCGACCGCACCGCCCTGTTCGAGGGCAACGCCCGCGCGGTGTTCCCCATCGGCGCCGGCGCCGGCGCCCCGGCCCGGACCGCGTGAGGGCCGCGCCATGGCGACCGTGGTCACCGGGATCGGCTGTTCGCACGGCCCCCAGCTCAAGACACCGCCGTCCGGATGGGCCGAGCGCGGCTTGGCCGACCGGCGCAACCCCGCCCTCGAATTCCGGGGCCGCGCCCATGACTTCGCGTCCCTGAGGGCGGTGCGCGAGGACTTCTCGGAGCACTGCACGCCCGAGGCGATGCAGGCCAACTGGGACGCCTCGCAGGCCGCGATGGACCGGCTCGGCCGGCACGTGGCCGACGCCGACGTCGACGTGCTGCTGATCGTCAGCAGCGACCACAAGGAGGTCTACGGCGACGAACTGCTGCCCGCCTTCGCGGTCTACTGGGGCGACGACGTCGCCCATGTGCCCTTCACCGAGGAGCAGCTCGCCGCCATGGCACCGGGCCTGGCCGAGGCCGCGCTCGGCGACGTGCCCGCGGAGACCGTCGTGCGGGCGTGCCACCCCGGCCTCGCCCGGCACCTCATCGAACGCGGCGGTGAGCAGGGCTTCGACGTGGCCGCGTCACGGACGCTGCCGCCGGGCCGGTACGCCAACCACGGCATCCCGCACGGATGGGGCTTCATCTACCAGCGGATCCTCGGCGAGACCTGTCCGATCCCGTTCGTCCCGGTCTTCGTCAACACCTTCTACGAGCCCAATCCGCCCTCGGCCGCCCGCAGTTACGAGTTCGGCCGGGCACTCGGCCGAGCGGTGGCGGACTTCCCCGAGGACCTGCGGGTCGGAGTCGTCGCTTCGGGCGGGCTGTCGCACTTCGTGGTGGACGAGGAACTCGACCGCGACTTCCTCACCGCCCTGCGGGCCGGCGACGAGCGGTACCTCACCTCGCTCGACCCGGCCCTGATGCGCTCGGGCACCTCCGAACTGCGCAACTGGATCACGGTGGCCGGCATCGCCGCCGAGACCGGGCTGAGCGTCACCTCCACCGACTACCGCCCCTGCTACCGCACCGAGGCCGGCACCGGAAACGCCATGGGCTTCGTGACCTGGAGCCGCGCCGATGACTGATCCGCTCGACACCGCCCCCCTCCCGCCCGACGCGGTCGCGCGGCTGCGCGCCCTGGACGTGTGCGCCGTCTCCGACGCCCTCGACACCCTGGGCCTGCCCGGCGCCACCACCGGCCTCGCCCCGATGTGGCCGTCCTCCGGCACCGTCGCCGGACGGGTCCGCACCGTCCGGGCCGCCCCCAGGACGTCGGACGGACCCGCCACCCACATCGCCAGCCCCGCCGTCGCCGCGGCCCGCCCCGACGACGTCATCGTGATCGACAACCACGGGCGCACCGACGTCTCCTGCTGGGGCGGACTGCTCGCCGAGGCCGCCGTGGCCGCCGGGATCGCGGGGGTCGTCGTCGACGGCGCCTGCCGCGACGTGCCCGAATGCGCGGACCTCGGACTGCCGCTGTTCGCCGGGGCGGCCGTCCCGGTCAGCGCCCGGGGCCGGATCGTCCAGGAGGACATGGACGTGCCCGTCCGGATCCGCGGCGTCCGGGTCTCCGCCGGAGACCTCGTGGCCGCCGACCGCAACGGTGTGGTCTTCGTCCCCGCCGCGCACGCCGGACGCGTGATCGCCCTCGCCGAACGCATCGCCGCCCGGGAGGCCGCGATGTCCGGGGCGGTGCGCGCGGGCCGCTCGATCGTGGACGTCATGCACGACTCCCAGTTCCCCACCGTCACCGCAGAGGAGATCCCGTGACCGGGACCGGCAGCCGCACCGACGCGGCACCCGACAACGACACCGCCGTCGAACCGCGGCTCGCCCACCTGTCGACCGCGACCCTCTCCGACGCGCTGGACCGGCTCGGACTGCCCGGCGGCCTCCACGGGCTCGCCCCGCTCGGACCGGGGCAGCGCATGGTCGGACGCGCCTTCACCGTGCGCTACCGGCCGGCGGGGGACCCGCCCGGGACCGTCGGGGACTACCTCGACGACGTGCCGCCCGGCTCCGTCGTCGTCCTGGACAACCAGGGCCGCACCGACTGCACGGTGTGGGGCGACATCCTCACGGCCGTCGCCCACGCGAAGGGCGTGGCGGGCACCGTCGTCGACGGCGTCTGCCGCGACGTGCACCGCGCGCTCGGCCTCGGCTACCCGGTCTACAGCCGCGGGCGGTACATGCGCACCGGCAAGGACCGGGTCGAGGTCGCCGGGACCGGTGACCCGGTGGCCGTCGGCGGGGTGCAGGTCCGCCCCGGCGATCTGCTGGTCGGCGACCAGGACGGCGTCGTCGTGATCCCCGCGGCCGCCCTCGACCGCGTCCTCGGTGTCGCGGTCGAGATCCACGAGCGGGAGGAGAGCACCCTCGCCGGCGCGCTCGCCGGCGCCACCATCGCCGAGGCGCGGGCCGCCCACGGCTACCACGAACTGCAGCGACGAGGAACCCGATGACCGTCACCCCCTTCACCCACGACGAGGCGGAACTGCTGGAACTGGGGACGGCCACCCTGTTCGAGGCCGCCCGCTCCGACTGCGACCTCGACCCCGGGCTGCGGCCCGCCTGGCCCGGCGCCCGCCTGTGCGGGACCGCCCTGCCCGTGCTCGCCGCCGCCGCCGACAACCTGCCGCTGCACTGGGCGCTGGAGGCGGCCGTGCCGGGGGACGTGCTGGTCGTCGACGCCGGGGGATCGCGCTGCGGCTACTGGGGCGAGGTGCTGTCCGTCGCCGCCCTGGCCCGGGGGGTGCGCGGACTCGTCATCGACGGCGGAGTGCGCGACACCGCCCAGCTGGAGCGGCTCGGCTTCCCGGCGTTCTCGTCCTCGATCGCGATCCGCGGCACCGGCAAGGAGTGGCGCGGCACCGTCGGCGCGCCGGTCACGCTGCGCGGACGCACCGTGCGCCGCGGCGACCTCGTCGTCGCCGACCAGGACGGCATCGTCGTGCTCCCGGCGGAGCGCGTGGACGAGGTCGTCACGGCGGCCCGCGCGCGGGTCGAGAAGGAGGACGCCTACATGGACAGACTGCGTTCGGGTGAACTGACGCTCGACATCTACGCGTTCCGGGAGACGCCATGACCACCACCGACCCGCGGACCGGGTTCAAGAAGGCCGCCGGCCACTTCGCCTCGGGCGTCACGATCGTCACGACCCGCAACGGCGACCACGTCTACGGCATCACCTGCTCGTCCTTCGTCTCGCTGTCCCTCAACCCGCTCCTGGTGACCGTCTCGGTCAACTCCAGCAGCCCCTTCCTCGCGGAGGTCCGGGAATCGGGCCGGCTCGCCGTGAGCGTGCTGGCCGACCACCAGCAGGACGTGTCGCGGTACTTCTCGACCCGCGGCCGGGGCCGGGCCGAGGGGGACTTCCCCGGCCTGGCGACCGAGTCCATGACCACCGGCGCGCCGATCGTGAGCGACAGCCTGAGCTGGTTCGACGCGAAGCTGCACGCGATGCTGCCCGGCGGCGACCACGAGATCCTGATCGGGGAGGTCGTCGCGGCGGGCGGCCGGGACGGGGCACCGCTGCTGTACTGGGCCGGGGACTACCGCACGCTGGACGTGGCCGCGCCGGCCGACCGCGTCGAGCGGTACGCGGACGCCATGGCGGTCCAGCTCCATCTGGTCGGCCTGGACAGCACCCGGCTCCTCGACGCGCAGCTCGCCGTCGAACCCGCCGCGGGCGCGCTGGCCGCCCGGGTCCGCTCGGACGCCGGACTGTCCGCGCTGCGCGGCTCACTGGCGGAGTCGCGCACCCTCACGGACTCCCCGGAGGCGTTCACCGACTCGGCGCTGCGGTTCCACAACGCGCTGGGGACGGCGTCGGAGAACCCCGCGCTGGCCGCGTCGGTCCAGGCGCTCGGGCACTCCCGGCGGGCCCACTACGCGAGCGGCACCACCAGGGAGACCATGGTCCGCACCATCGAGGCGCACGAGGAGATCTACCGCGCCATCGAGGCGGGGGAGGAGGAGCGCGCGCGGGGCCTGGTCACGGACCACCTCACCACGGTGGGCGCGCGCCTCTGCCACCACTGAGGGCCGGACTGCGGTCCCGCGAGGACGGCCGCCGTCGCACGTGACCCGGCGGCCGTCGGTGACCCGGCGGGCACCGGCGGCCCCGGCGCCCCGGCGCCGGCGCTGTCGGACGGCCGACTGCCCCGAGTCCGGACGGCCGGACCGGGACCTGCGGCACGGTTCCCCGGCAGTGTGCCGCACCGCCCTGGGCACGCCTCACCCAGGGGCGCGCCCAGGGCGGTGCGGCGTCATGAACCGGGGATGCGGGGGGAGGGCCCCGCGATGCGGGGCGCGCCCCGTACCGACCGGGCACCCACAGGGGGGGAGCGGGCGTTCGGAGGATCGGGCGACACGGCTCCCACGGGCGGGCCGGTCGGCGGAAAGAAATCCGCCGACCGGCCCGCCCCTGTTTCCCCCTCCCTCCGCGTCCTTGCTCCCCTCGGCCTCCTCCGCGTCCTCCGTTCCCTCCCGTCCTCCGACGCCTTCCGTCCTCCCGCCCGGGCGCGTGCCGATGCCGCCGGAACGCGGCGGTGCCCACACCAGGACGGGCAACGGGCGCTCCGCCCGGTCGGAGCCGCCGCCGGGCACCGGCCCCGTGACCCGGTCGGAGCCGCCGCCCGGCTCCGACCGCGCCCACCGGCGATCGCCGCCCCGGCCGGGGACGCGCACGTGCCGAAGAGGACGCCCGGCCCCGTGACGGTGCCGGGCGCCCTCCGCGGGCGTGGCGTCAGCGGGCGCCCCGCAGTCCCGCCAGGGTCGCGACGCGCAGCGCCGTGTGCAGCTCCCGGCGTACGCTGCCGCTTCCCAGGTCGATGTCGACGATCTCGCGGACGCGGTCCAGCCGGTAGTACAGCGTGCTCCGGTGGATCACGAGGTCCCGGGCGGTCGCCTGCGCGTCACAGGCGTTGTCGAGGTAGCTCTCCAGCGTGGCGACGAGATCGGGCCCCCCGTCGACGGCCAGCAGCTTCTGCAGCGGGGGCGGCAGGTCCCGGCGCGTCAGGGAGTCGAGGGGGAGCTGGACCAGCAGCCGGTCGAGCCCGAGGTCCGACCATTTCGCGACCGGGCCGTAGGTCGGCTTGTCCAGCCAGGCCGCCCGGGCCGCCACCAGGGCCTCCCGGTAGGACCCGACCACGTCGACGAGATCCTCCCGGGGGTCGCCGACACCGGCGCGCAGCCGGGCGAACTCCTCCCCGCCCAGGTGCTCGGCGATGCGCTCCTGGTTGACCCGGCGCGGCGTGATCGCGACGGCGTGCGTGGCCAGAACCGTCCCCGCGACCCTGGACGGCGACTTGCGCAGCAGCTCGGCCATGCAGTCGTCGAGGGCCAGCCGGTCCTCGATGGACGGCTCCCCGTCCGGTGGGCCGACGGTGAGGACGAGGACCGTGAAGGTCCTCGACGCGCCGATCATGCGCGTGCCGCGGAGCACGTTCGCCGCCTCGGTACGCGCGTCGGCGTCGCCGGACAGGACACGTGTCAGTTGCTCGTTGACGCGCACCAGATCGCGCTTGCGGCCCAGCTCGCGCTCGTACAGCAGCTCCTTGAGGTCGTCGGCGGCCACGTCGAGCGCGTCGCGGGACCATGCCGCCGCCTCGTCGGGCGTGCCGGTGTGGATGTAGGCGATGTACCCGACGAGGCGGTCGCCGCGCCGCACCGGGAAGATCACCCGGGCCGGCGCGCCGGTCTTCTCGTCGGGCGGGATCACCACGGTGCCGTGGGCGCGGTGCGCGCCCGCGCGATGGATCATCTCGCGCGCCCGCGCGCTGCCGCGGCGGCTGAGAATCACCGTCCGGCGCACGTCGTCGACGTCGTCGTCATGGGCGCTGAACGCCACGAGGTTCAGCTCGGCGTCGTACAGCACGAGCGAACGGTCGAGCTGTTCGGCCAGGTTCTGGACTACATCATCAAGGTTCAACCGTCTACCGCCAATCCGACACGGTGTCGGAAATCCTGGGCGCACATTAGTACACCGGAGTGAGCCTTATCACGGTTGTCCCACATACCTTTTCGGCCAAGGCGTCCGGCGAGGACGGTGCGACGCCCGTCGAAAGGGAGACCCCACGTGAGCATCCTCGATCCTGAGATCTGGACCGGTCGACTGTACTCGTCCGGCTGGCGGAAGGGATCCGGCACACCGGCCGCCGTCTCGGAGGCGGCGACCGGCACCCGGCTGGGAACCATCGGTACCGCCACCGCCGACGACGTCGCGGACGCGGGGGCCGCGGCCGCCGCGGCGCAGCCCGGCTGGGCCGCCACCTCGTTCAGGGAGCGGGCGGCGGTGATGCACCGCGCGGTCGCGGCACTGGAGGCCCACCGGGACGACATCACCGACTTCATGATCCGCGAGACGGGATGCACACGGCCCAAGGCCGCCCAGGAGATCGTCAAGGCCGTCGGCGAGCTGACCGCCTCGGCCGCCCTGGTCGACGTGCCCTGCGGGGACCTGCTCCCGCACGAGACGCCCGGAGTGCTGTCGATGGCGCGCCGGGTCCCGGTCGGCACCGTCGGCGTCATCTCGCCGTGGAACGCCCCGCTCATGCTGGCGATCCGCGCCGTCGCCCCCGCGCTGGCCCTGGGCAACGCGGTGCTCCTCAAGCCCGCCCCGGAGTCCCCGGTCAGCGGCGGGGTGCTGCTCGCCCGGATCTTCCAGGAGGCGGGACTGCCCGACGGCCTCCTCCACGTGCTGCCCGGGGGCGCCGACACCGGTGAGGCCGTCGTCCGCTCCCCGCACACCGCGGTGATCTCGTTCACCGGATCGTCCGCGGCCGGGCGCCGGGTCGGCGAGATCGCCGGGGGCATGCTCAAGCGCGTCGTCCTCGAACTCGGCGGCAACAACGCGTACATCGTCCTCGACGACGCCGACCTGGACGCCGCCGTCAACAACGCGGCCTGGGGCTCGCTCCTGCACCAGGGGCAGATCTGCATGGCGACCGGCCGCCACCTCGTCCACGAGTCGCTCGCCGACGCCTACGTCGAGCGGCTGACCGCGCACGTCCGCTCGCTCACCGTCGGCGACCCCACCCGTCCGGAGGTGCGGGTCGGACCGCTGATCAGCGAGCGCCAGGCCGACCGGGTGCACGAGATCGTCACCGCGTCGGTCGCCGCCGGATCGGTGCTCCGCGCCGGGGGCACCCAGGACGGACCCTTCTACACCCCGACCGTCCTGGACCGCGTCACCCCCGAGGCCCGCGCCTTCCACGACGAGATCTTCGGCCCGGTCCTGCCCGTCACCCGCTTCTCCGACGACGACGAGGCGGTCGAACTCGCCAACGCCACCCGCTACGGGCTGTCGGCGGCGATCCACACCGGCTCCCTGGGGCGCGGCCTCGCCCTGGCCGAGCGGCTGCGCACCGGCATGGTGCACATCAACGGCCAGACCATCAACGACGCCCCGCACGTGCCCATGGGCGGCACCGGGGACTCCGGCAACGGCGGCCGGTACGGCGGCCACTGGAACCTCGACGAGTTCACCCAGTGGCAGTGGGTCACGGCCCGCGCCACTCCGGGCACCTACCCCGTCTGACCCCGCCCGCCGGCACCACACCCGAGTACGAAAGAGGAAGTCGCATGAAGATCTCAGTGGAACGGGCCCGTTGCGAGGGCTACGGGTTCTGCGAGCAGGCGGCGCCGACCCTGATGCGCCTGGACGACGAGGGCGAACTGGAGATCCTCCTGGAGGAGGTCCCGCCCGCCCTGACCGAGGCCGCCGAGGCCGCCGTGCGCGTCTGCCCGGTCGCCGCGCTGGGGATGGCCGATGCGTAGCGGTCGGCGGGAGATCGTCGTCGTCGGCGGCTCGGTGGCCGCCACGACCGCCTGCGACGCGCTGCGCCAGGAGGGGCACGACGGACCGATCACCGTCCTCAGCGAGGAGGCGTACGCGCCCTATGTGCGGCCCCCGCTGTCGAAGGCGGTCCTGAAGGGCACGGAAGGGGCGGAGTCGGTGTTCATGTCCGCCCTGCCCGCGGGTGTCACGCTGCGCACCGGCGCGCGGGCGGCCAGCCTCGACACCGCCCGGCGGCGGGTGCTCCTCGCCGACGGCGAGGAGGTGCCCTACGACGGGCTCGTCCTCGCCACCGGGGCGCGGGCCCGGCGCCTGGGCACCTCCCTGGGCGAACGCGTGGTCCGCGATCTCGACGACGCCCTGGCCCTGCGCGACCGCCTCGCCACCGCCCGCTCCGCGGTCATCGTCGGCGGCGGCTTCCTCGGCATGGAGATCGCCTCCTCCGCGCGCTCGCTCGGCGTCGAGGTCACCGTCGTCGACCGCGACCCGCACCTCGTCCGCCAGTTCGGCCGGGACCTGGCGGCCCGTATGGCCGCCGCCGCCACCGCCGAGGGCGTCCGCCTCGTCCGTGACGAGGACGGCGTGGAACTGCTCGGCGACCGGGAGATCACCGGTGTGCGCACCGGCTCCGGCGCCGTGCACGAGGCCGATGTCGTGATCACGGCGGTCGGCTGCCGGCCCAACGTCGAATGGCTCGACGGCACCGGGCTCGCCACACCGGCCGGGGTCACCGTGGACAGCCGCTGCCGGGTGCGCCCGGACATCGTCGCCGCCGGTGACCTCGCCGCCCGCCCCCACGGGCCGGCCGGACCGCGCCGGACGCCGCACTGGGCCAACGCGCTCGACCAGGCCCGCTCCGCCGCCGCGGCGCTGGTCCGCGGCGACGAGGCACCCGTCCACCGGCCCCGGCCGTTCTTCTGGACCGAGCAGTGGGGCCTGGACATCAAGATCGCGGGCGAGATCCGTCCCGGGACCGAACTGTCGGTGCTCGACGGCTCGCTCCGGGACGCCGACGCCCTCCTCCAGTGGACCCTCGACGGCCGCCCGGTCGCCGCCGGCACCGTGAACCGCAGGGTCCCGGTCGGCAGGCTCCACCGGCTCGCCGCGACCGAGCCCGTCCCCGCCGCATGACCCCGATCCCCACCCCGTTCCTGGAGCCACAATGACCAACCACCCCGCACCGGCCCTGGACATCGACCTCTTCACCGACGAGGCGATGCTCGACCCGTGGCCGCTGTACCAGCGGATCCGCGACGCCGGCCCCGTCTGCTACCTGCCGCGCCTCGGTGTCCACGCGATGGGCCGCCACGCCCAGGTCCGGGCCGCCCTCGGCGACTGGGAGACGTACTCCTCGGCCGGCGGCATCGGCCTCAACGACGTCGCGAACGAGGCCACCCGCGGCCTTATCATCGCCACCGACCCGCCGGAGCACGACCGGCTGCGCGGCGTCCTGGCGGAACGCCTGTCGCCGCGCGAGATCCGCAGGCTCGGCGAGGACATCCGGCGCCGGGCCGCCGAACTGGTCGGCCAACTCGTCGACAGGGGCAGCTTCGACACGGTCACCGACCTCGCCCAGGGCTTCCCGCTGTCCATCGTGCTCGACCTGATCGGGCTGCCCCAGGACGGCCGCGACAAGGTCCTGACCTGGGCCGACGCCGCCTTCTCGGCGAGCGGACCCGAGGGCCCGCGCACCGACGCCGCCCTCCCGCTGCTGGAGGACCAGATGGTGTACCTCGCCACCCGGGCCACCCCCGACCAGCTCGCCCCGGGCAGCATGGGCCGGGCGATCTACGAGGCCGCCGAGGCGGGGAAGATCGACCCCGCGTCGTGCGTGCCGCTGATGTCCGCCTATGTCACCGCCGGCCTGGACACCACCATCAACGCGATCAGCAACGCCGTCTGGTACTTCGCGGAGCACCCCGAGCAGTGGGACGCCGTCCGCGCGGACCGCGCGCTGATACCCGGCGCGTTCAACGAGATCCTGCGCATCGAGTCGCCGGTGCAGTTCTTCTGCCGCGTCACCACCCGCGACGTGGACGTGGAGGGCACGCTGCTGCCCGAGGGCTCGCGCGTGATGATGATGTACGCCTCCGCCAACCGGGACGAGCGCCGCTGGGCCGACCCCACCCGGTTCGACGTGCGCCGTGACGCCGCCGAGCACGTCGCCTTCGGGTACGGCATGCACGGCTGCGCCGGCCAGGGCCTCGCCAGGCTGGAGGGCCATTCGATCCTGGAGGCGCTGGCCGACCGGGTGGTCCGGTTCGAGACCGGCACGCCGCAGCGGCGCATCAACCAGTTGATCCGCGGCCTGAGCGCCCTGCCCACCACCGTGCACACGGCCTGAGAGGAGAGGCCGACCATGTTGGCCACGAGATTCAACAAGCCCTTCGACATCACGGTCGAACGGGTCCCGGACCCGCGGGTGGTCGACCCCACCGACGTGACCGTGGAGATCCTGTACTCCGCCATCTGCGGATCGGACCTGTGGACCTTCCGCGGCATCGTCCCGCACGCCCCCGGCGGGATCGGCCACGAGTTCCTGGGACGCGTCCTCGACGTCGGCGCCGCGGTGACCTCGGTCCGGCCGGGCGACCCGGTGATCGCGCCGTTCGTCTTCTCCGAGGGCGACTGCCACCAGTGCCGCAGCGGGCTGCAGCCCCTGTGCGAGCACGCCGGGATCTGGGGCAGGGACTGGGCGGGCGCCCAGGCCCAGGCCATCCGTGTGCCCTACGCGGACGCCACCCTCGTCCCGCTGCCCTGGGCGGCCGACGAACTCGGCACGGAACTGGCCCGACGGCTGATGCCGCTGTGCGACGTGTACGCCACCGGCACCCACGGCGTGGCCCTCGCGGGCGTCGCCGCCGGTGACAGCGTCGTCGTCATCGGTGACGGGGCCGTCGGCATCTCGGCCGCCGCCGCGGCCCGCCGCGCCGGCGCCGGACGCGTGGTGCTGCTCGGCGAGCAGCCGGCGCGGCTGACCGTCGCCGAAGGCTTCGACGTGGAGACGCTGCGGGTCTCCCGCGACGAGTCCCCGGTCGAGCGGGTGCGGGAACTCCTCGGCGGACGGCTGCCCGACCGGGTGGTGGAGTGCGTCGGCATGCAGTCCGCCTTCGACACCGCGCTGGACGTGGTGGCACCCGGCGGGGGAGTGGGGTACGTCGGCGTCCCGCACGGTGTGGACCCGGTCGCGCCGATGCGGCTCTTCGGACGCCAGATCCGCCTGTGCGGCGGGGTGGCGCCCGCCCGCCACTACCTCCCCCGACTGGTCGAGGAGGTGCGTACCGGCCGACTCGACCCCTCGCCCCTGATCGACCGGACGCTCGCGCTCGCCGACGCCGCGGCGGGCTACGCGGCGATGGACACCGGAACGGCACTGAAGGTGCTGCTGGACACCACGGGAGGAAGCCATGGCGACTGAGCCAGCGGTGATCATCGTCGGCGCCGGGATCGGCGGCCTGACCCTGGCACTGGAACTGCACGACCGGGGCGTGGGGTGCGTCGTCCTGGAGGCCGCCCCGCGACTGGAGCCGCTCGGCGTCGGCATCAACCTGCTGCCGCACGCCACCCGCGGTCTCTCCCGCCTGGGGCTGGAGGACGCGCTGGCGGCGGTCGCGGTGACGACGGCCGAGTCGGCCTTCTTCAACCGCTTCGGCCAGCACGTCCACACCGAACCGGCCGGCCGCCACGCCGGTTACGCGTGGCCGCAGTTCTCGATCCACCGGGGCGACCTGCAACGGGTCCTCCTGGACGCGGTGCTCGAACGCCTGGGCTCCGACGCGGTCCGCCTCGGCCACCGGGTCGTCTCGGCGTCCCAGGACGCGGACCGCGCGACGGTACGGATCGAGCACCCGGACGGAACGACCGGTTCCCTCTCCGCCGCCGCGGTCGTCGCCGCCGACGGCGTGCACTCGGCGATCCGCCGCCAGTTCCACCCCGGGTCGGCCACGCCCAGGTACACCGGCTGCATGATGTGGCGGGGCACCACCGTGTGGCCGAGGTTCCTGTCCGGGGCGTCGATGGTGCGGGCCGGCTGGCTCGCCACCGGCAAGATGGTGATCTACCCCATCCGCGACGCCGTCGACGACCAGGGACGCCAGTTGGTCAACTGGGTCGCCGAGTGCGAGGCGCCCCAGCGCGGCAGGCGCGACTGGAACACCCCGGGGCTCATCGAGGACTTCATCGGTCCGTTCGCGGACTGGCACTTCGACTGGCTCGACGTCCCG
Source organism: Streptomyces sp. SID8352 (assembly GCF_009862265.1). Classification (GTDB taxonomy): domain Bacteria; phylum Actinomycetota; class Actinomycetes; order Streptomycetales; family Streptomycetaceae; genus Streptomyces. The sequence goes on from NZ_WWGX01000111.1 coordinate 58,303, forward strand.
GCGATGATCCGCGCGGCCGACGAGGTGCTGGAGTACCCGATGGTGGACCAGGACCCCCTGGACCACTGGACCGAGGGGAGGATCACCCTCCTCGGCGACGCCGCGCACCCGATGGTCCCGCGCGGTTCCAACGGAGCCGCGCAGGCGATCCTCGACGCCGGGGTGCTGGCCGCGGAACTCGCCGGGGGCGACCCGCTCACCGCGCTGCGCCGCTACGAGGAGATCCGCCTCCCGGCGACGTCCCGGGTGGTCCTCGCCAACCGGGCCAACCCGCCGGACGCGATCCTCCGGGAGGTCCACGAGCGCACGGGCGACCGGCCGTTCGAGCGGATCGACGACGTCATCGGCCGGGACGAGATCACCGCACTGAGCGACGGGTACAAGGTCGTCGCCGGATTCGACAAGGAGCGGTTGACGCCGTAGGCCGGGGCACGGGCGGCGTCGGCACCGCGGGCACCGGCGGTGCCGCAACCACCCCTTGCCGCGGGGCGGGCGCCGCGCCGGCGCTCCCCTCGTACAGCGTGCCGGTCGCGTCCGTGACCCCGCACGGTCGCTCTCCCCGCCCCTGAGGCGGGCGACCGGTCGCGGAAGCGGCCGGCACCCCCGGGCCCCGGCGGTCCGAACCCGCCGCGGGACCGGAGGGGACGGTGTGCGGGCCGGACGGGAGCCCGGCACGGGAACCGGAAGGACGGCACCCCCGGCTCGCCCACCCGACTCCCGGGACCCCGCCCGCCCTTCCGGGCGCCTCGGCCCGCCCCCGCTCTCTCCACCACTCCGGGTCCTCCGCGTACGGGCCGCCCGCCCGCGCGCCCACGGACCGGGCCGCGTCCGGCACCCACGGGCCGTACCCGGGCCGTACCCGGGCCGTACCCGGGCCGTACCCGGGCCGTACCCGGGCCGTACCCGGGCCGTACCCGGCGCGGACCGGACGGGTCCGCGTCCGGGGCGCCGCCCGGCCCGCCCGCACCGATGACGCACCGCGCCGCGGTCCGGGCGGACACGCGATCACACCTCGTCCGGTCCGGACGAGGCATCCCTTCAGGAAGCGGCACGCGCCGCTGTCGAACGGAGCGCAGAAATGAACGGATCGCAGTTCACCCCCTGTTGCGCGGGGAGCGCGCAGCCCCCTTCCCGGCGGGGCCTGCTCAAGGCGGCCGGTGCGGTCGGCGGCGCCGGTCTGATGGCGCTCGGCGGCTCCGGCGCCGCGGTCGCGGCCCCCGGGTCCGCCGGAAACGGAGCCCACCGGGGCGAGTGGGCCGGTCTGCGCGTGGTGCTGCTCGGCACCGGCGGCGGGCCGGTGCCGATGACGGACCGGCAGATGACCTCGCAGGCCGTGGTGGTCGACGGCCGTGCCTACGTGGTCGACTGCGGCAGCGGAGTGGTCCGGCAGCTCTACGCGGCCGGGATCACCCACGCGATGGTGCGGGCCCTGTTCGTCACCCACTTCCACGCGGACCACTTCAGCGACTACCTCCCGATGATCCTCTTCGGACGCCCGATCCCCGGTGTCGGCTACGGCTACCCGGACCGGCTGCACGTCTACGGCCCGCCGTCCCTCGGCCTGCCGCCGGGCACCCCGGCCCCCGGTGTGGAGCTGATCCGGCCGGAGAACCCGCACCCGGGCATGACCGACGTCCACCACGGCATTCTGGAGGGCTTCGCCACCACCACCAACAGCCAGGGCATCGCCAGCCGGATGGGACCGGACATCCGCGACCTCGTGGTGCCGCACGACATCCCGGTCACCGCTCCGGCGTCCCTGCCGGCGCCGCCGAGGACACGGCCGTTCACCGTGTACGAGGACGACCGGGTGCGAGTGAGCGCGACCCTGGTCACCCACTACTGGCCGTTCCCGGCGTTCGGTTTCCGGTTCGACACCGACCACGGCAGCGTGACCTTCTCCGGGGACACTACACCGAGCGCGAACCTGGTCGAACTGGCGCGCGGCACCGACCTGCTCGTCCACGAGGTGATGGACGGCCAGCGCATGATCGACACCGGTACCGCGGAGGACATGGTGCGCGGGCTGCGCGGCTGCCACACCGACATCACCGAGGTCGGCGGCGTGGCCGCCGACGCCGGAGCGCGGCGGCTCGCCCTCTCCCACATCGTCCCGCTGGGCCTCACCTCGCCGACACCCCCGAAGATCCCCGTCGGCCGGTGGCGCTCCCGGGTGGGCCGCGACTACGGCGGCGACCTGGTCCTCGGTGAGGACCTGATGCGGCTGAGGGTACGGGGCCGCCGGACCCGCTGACCCCGCGCCCGGGGAGGGCGGGAGCGCCCGTGCTCCCGCCCTCCCCGGGCGCTCCGGAGTGCCGTCCCCGGGACGGAGGGCCCCGCGAGCGCGGACCACGGCGCGACCGGTCCACCGGGGCGAAGTGCGGCAGACCATGACGATGATTTCTCATCCGGTACAGGTAGTTGTATATGCCCATGAGTCATGTCGTAAGGTCATCCGGTGATCGCATTCATACGGAACGCTCGGCTCTGGTTCGCCCCCGAGGAGGTTCGGCAGGAAGGCACCACCCCGGACTACCGGTTCTCGCTCGCCAACGAGCGCACCTTCCTCGCCTGGCTGCGCACCGCCCTCGCCCTGGTCGGCGGCGGTTTCGCGGTGGACCAGTTCCTCCCCGGCCTGGGCCGGGGCTGGCGCGTCGGGCTCGCGCTCGCGCTGCTCGCGACCGGCGTGCTGTGCGCGCTGCGCGCCGTCAGCCACTGGGTGCGCTGCGAACGCGCCATGCGCAAGGGCGAGGACCTTCCCGTCTCCCGCTTCCCGGCCCTGCTCAGCCTGATCGTCGCCGTCGTGGCCGTGGTCATGGTGGTCGTGGTCCTCGTCGGCCGGGAGGGCTGAGCATGCCGACCGGAGACGCCCGCAGCGCCCGGCCCCGGGACCCCGGTCTCCAGCCCGAGCGCACCCGTCTGGCCTGGCGCCGCACCACCCTCTCCGGCACCGTCGTCGTCGTGCTCGCCGCGAAGTCCGCGCTGCACCACGGCGCGGCGGTGCCCGCCGTCCTGTGCTGCGCACTCTGGTCGGCCGTGCTCGGTGCCGCCCACGGGCGTGTGCGCGTCCTCGCCTCGGCCCCGGAGCCTCGCCCGCTCACCGTTCCCCGCGCCCTGACGGCGGCTCTCTGCACATCGGCCCTGGCGGTCTGCGGCGCCTTCCTCGTCGTCTAGAGGGGCGGCGGGCGAGGGCGTCGTCGGTGCGGTATGCGTCGGCGACCCACGTCGCGGCGGTCGGCGCTATGAAGCCGAGCACGATGCGGTCCCGGGGATCCTGCAGGCGCCCGTTGACCGGACCGGTGTCGTAGAGGGACAGCCACTCCGTGACGTGGTCGGAGTGCATGTGGGTGAAGAAGATCCCGCGCACCCGCCCGAGATCGGCGGGCTCGCCGAGCAGGCCCGAGCGGAAGAGCCGGAGGGGGTGCCGTGACCGAGGTCGACCAGGTACACCCTGTCTCCGTGCACCACGGCCGTTGCGCTTGCCGCTGAGGACGATCGGGGGGCGATCGGGCCCACGCCGGTGCCCAGGAGGAGGACCACGCGGGTGCGGTGCTTGGAGCGGGGTCCCGGTCCCTGCGGTGGCGGCGGGACCGGCGCCGAGGGCCGCGGCCCCGGCTCCGCCAAGGGGGTACTTCACGATGCGCGTCGCGCCGCTCGGAGCGGTGGCTGCCGGGGCTGTGGAGGCCGCCTTCCACAATTTCCACCCGCCCATGGTGCGTGCGGCGGGCGACCCCCGGCGCGTGGTCGTTCGGCGCCCCCGACGCGGTCCTCCGCGCCCGGAGCGAGGCCGCGGTCGCCGTCCTGCCCCGGGTGGCGCCCCCGGCGGCGGAGCTCCTGCCCCCGCTGGCGCGGGCGGCCGACGTGGCGGACGGCGCGGGGCGTCCGCTGTTCGCAGCGAACCGGGGGCTGACCGCCGGTGGCGACGTGCCGGGGGACGACCCGGTCGGCGCGCTCCGGCAGGCCAGGACGGCGCTGCGTGAGCACCGAGGGGGTCGAACATGTGGCCGTGCTGACAGCGGAGCGCCTGGACGGCTGCGAGATCGAGTCCTGCACAGACGCCTTGGCCGCGGTGCTTGGGCCGGACGGGGCGGCGCGTGTCCTCGCCCTGCTCGGGCCGGTCGCAGAGGAGGTGCTGGCCTCCGGCGTCATCCCCTTCCCCAGTCCGACGGGGGCTGCCCGCGTGCGTCCGCTGAACGCGATAGGCCACCGAAAAGAGCTGGATCTTTCTCTCCGGAAAGAATCACCATTGATCGCGGATCATTATTGGACACGGATTCTTCTTGCCGCTGTTTTTCGGCTCCGTGAATTCCTGCTCCGTTCAGCCGGAAACAGCCTTGTGTCCGAATCCGGCGCCGACGGCGATCTCGCGGTTCCTGCCGCGCTCATCACGAAGAACGAGGCAGAGGGCGCCCTGCCCCCGCCCGGGCCGGCACACGGCACAGGGACACGAGTGGCGCTCCCGCAATCCCATGCCGTCTTCAAGGACGTCCGGAATTTCACTGTCGAGGTCTGCGGAGATTGGGAGAGGCTACTGAGCCACGAGCGTCACCATGTCGCTCATCAGTCTCGTGGACACTGATCAGGGGAGAATTCGTGTCTCACAAGAAAAAGACCGTGCTCACGGCCGCCGTGGCCGCATCGCTCGCCCTCGTCGCCTTCGGCGCGAACGCCTCCGCCGACCCGGGCACGGCCAAGGCGAAGGCGACGAAGGCCACCGCCACGAACGGCCTCAGCGGTACCTGGTACAACGAACTCGGTTCGACCTTCACGGTGACGGCGCACGCGAACGGCAGTCTCACCGGCACATACGACTCGGCGGTCGGCAACGCCGAGAACCAGTACGTGGTGAAGGGCCGTTTCGACACCCTTCCCGCGCCGGACCACGGCACGGCACTCGGCTGGACCGTCTCCTGGCGCAACAGCTACCGCAACGCCCACTCCGCGACCACCTGGAGCGGCCAGTACTTCGGCGGCTCCAACCCGCGGATCAGCACCCAGTGGCTGCTGACGTCCGGCACCACCTCCGCCGACCAGTGGAAGTCGACGCTGGTCGGCCATGACGAGTTCACCAGGACCAGGCCGTCCGCCGCCACGATCGCCGCGGCCCGCAAGGCCGGCGTGAACGGTGGGGCCCCCTCTGCGCAGAAGTGACACGC
>NZ_WWGX01000112.1 GCF_009862265.1 Streptomyces sp. SID8352
AGGTCGGGGTATCAACATATCTGGCGTTGACTTTTGGCACGCTGTTGAGTTCTCAAGGAACGGACGCTTCCTTTGTACTCACCCGAGATTCACTCTCAGGCTTTCCTCCGGGCGCTTTCCCTTCGGTCTTGCGTTTCCGACTCTATCAGATCTTTCCGACCCGATTTCCTCGGTGCTTTCCAGGTTCCCGCTTCCGCGTTTCCCTTTCCGGCGGTTCCGACTCTATCAGAACCTTCCGGTCCCGATTCCCCGTCAGAGGGGGCTGCCGGTGCGGCCGTTGGGCCGTTGCGGCGTCCCAGACACTAGCGGAATCCTCCGGCGATTCCCAATCGGTGTCGACCGGGTCGTCGGGCCCCGCCGGGAATACGAATTCGGGCATGCCGAAAACACGTTCCCGAAGGAGATCCTGCTGGTGGTGTGGGGTGCCGCTACCGCGGCGGGAGGTGCTGCCGCAAAACCGTTACGGCTGTGTGGCAACCCGGAGAACACTACGGATCGCCGAGGGGGCTGTCAAGCGACGCTGTCAAGATCTTTAATCGAGGTCGCTCAGCCGCCCGCCGGCGTCCGGCTGGGCGTCCTCCACCCGGCGCAGCAGACGGGTGAGGACCTCGCCCAGGGTAGTCCGCTCCTCGGCGGAGAGGTCCTGGAGGAGGTCCCCCTCGAAGACGGTGGCCAGGCGCATCGCCTCCAGCCACTTCTCGCGCCCCTCCGCCGTCAGCTCGACGATGACCCGGACCCGGTTGGTCTCGTCCCGCTCCCGGGTGACCAGGCCCTCGGCGACCATGCGGTCGATGCGGTGGGTCATCGCGGCCGGGGTGAGGCCGAGCCGCCGGGCCAGCTCGCCGGGGCCCAGCCGGTAGGGGGCCCCGGACAGCACCAGCGCCTTGAGGACCTCCCAGTCCGTGTTGCCGATGCCCAGCTCGGCGGTCTGGCGGCCGTACGCCACGTTCATGCGGCGGTTGAGACGCGAGAGCGCCGAGACGATCTTCTCGACCTGGGGATCGAGGTCCTGGAACTCGCGCTGGTAGGCGGCGATCTGCTCTTCGAGTGTCGGCTCGCCGGCGCCGGAGGTGTCGCCCATGGGCGCAGTATGGCACGCGGCCTCTTTGCCTTGAAGTCCTTCGCTGTGTACTGTTTATCTTCGAACTTTAGCTTCTAAGTCTTCAGCCCTAACGGCTGGGGCTTGCGATCCCGGAGAGGGTGAACGTGACCAGGGCGATGGGCGCTGCGATGCGCCGGATTCATGTGGGCAATGCACTCAGCGCGTTCGGGCTGGGCTTCACGGTCCCGTATCTGTACGTCTACGTGGCGCAGGTACGGGGGCTGGGGTCCATGACGGCGGGTCTCGTACTCGCCGTCTTCGCCGTGGCCGCGCTGGTCGTGCTGCCGTTCGCCGGACGGGCGATCGTCCGGCGCGGCCCGCTGCCGGTGCTGCTGGTCGCCCTCGTCACCGCCGCGCTGGGCTCGCTGAGCCTCGGGCTCGCCGCGGGGGCCGCCACGGTGCTGCTGTCCGCGGCGGCGCTCGGCGCGGGCCAGGCCGTCATGCAGCCGGCGCTCGCGACGATGATCGTGGACTGCTCCTCGGCGCAGACGCGGTCGCGGGCCTTCGCCACGCAGTTCTTCCTGCAGAACCTCGGGCTCGGGGTCGGCGGGCTCATCGGCGGCCATCTGGTCGACGCCTCCCGCCCCGCGTCGTTCACCCTGCTGTTCGCCATCGAGGCGGCGATGTTCCTGGTGCTGGTCGCCGTGATGGCGACGGTGCGGATGCCGCGGGCGCCGCGGGTGGCCGGGGTGCCCGGGCGGACGGCGGGCAGTGGCTGGCGGGAGCTGCTCGGCAACCGCGCCATGGTGCAGCTCTGCGTGCTGGGCTTCGTGCTGTTCTTCGCCTGCTACGGCCAGTTCGAGTCGGGGCTGAGCGCCTACGGCGTCGAGGCGGCCGGGATCTCCACGTCCGCGCTGGGCACGGCGCTGGCCGCGAACACGCTGGTGATCGTGATCGCGCAGTTCGCGGTGCTGAGGTTCGTGGAGCGGCGCAAGCGCTCCCGGGTGATCGCCTCCGTGGGCCTCATCTGGGCCGTGGCGTGGGCGGTGGCCGGCTACGCCGGGCTCGGGCACGGCAGCCAGGCGATGGCGACGGCGGCGTTCGTCTCCACGTACGCGCTGTTCGGGCTGGGTGAGGCGCTGCTGTCGCCGACGGTGGCCCCGCTGGTGGCGGATCTGGCGCCGACCGGCATGGCCGGGCAGTACAACTCGGCGTTCGCTTTGGTCAAGCAGCTCGCGCTGGCGATCGGGCCGGCGGTGGGCGGCCCGCTGGGGGCCTCGCTGCACGGGCCGTACATCGTGATGTTCCTGCTGTTCTCGCTGGGCATCACGGTGCTGGCGGTGCGGCTGGGCCGACAGCTCACGGACGTGCAGAACCAGCCGTCCCTGGCGCGGGCCCGGGTGGTCCGGCAGGGCGGGCCCCCGGTCGGCGCCGTGGCGGCGGCGGAGGCCTGAGCGGCGCGCTGATCCGTCCCGGCGGCGCGGCGGCGCGGCCGGGACGGCTCCGACGGAGAGCGGTGGTGCGCCGGTGGACCCCCTGGGTCACCGGCGCACCACCGCTCCGGCGTTCCCCGGCGGGCCGGGCAGGAGGAACTCGCACCAGACGGCCTTGCCGCCGCCGGGTGTGTGGCGGGCGCCCCAGTGGGTGGCGATGCTCGCGACGATGGCGATGCCGCGTCCGGACTCGTCCCCCGGCTCGGCACGGCGCCGCCTCGGCAGGTGGTCGTCCCCGTCGGTGACCTCGATGATCAGGCGCCGGTCGGTGCGGCGCAGCCGAAGGCGCATCGGGGGCGTGCCGTGCTGGAGGGAGTTGGCGACCAGCTCGCTGGCGGCCAGCACGCCCAGGTCGTGCAGGTCTGCGGGGAAGCGCCAGCTCGTGAGGACGCCGGAGGCGAAGGCCCGCGCGCGGGGCGCCGCCTCGACGCCGCCGAGCAGGTCGAGGGCGGCGTTGCGGAACAGTTCGGCCTCGGCGCCCCGGCGGGCGGGGTGCTGGAGGACGAGGACGGCCACGTCGTCGTCGTGGTCCGGGGTGACGCCCGCGGAGCGGATCAGGCGGTCGCAGACCACCTGGGGGCTGCCGGTCGCGCCGGCCAGGGCGTGCTCCAGCGCGGCGATGCCCTCGTCGAGGTCCTGGTCGCGGCGTTCGACGAGGCAGTCGGTGTAGAGGACGGCGGTGGAGCCGGGGGCGAGGGGGACGGAGCCGGAGGAGTGGACCCAGTCGCCGGTGCCGAGCGGCGGGCCGGTCGGTTCGTCGGCGCGGTGGACCGTGCCGTGCTCGTCGCGGACGAGGATGGGCAGGTGTCCGGCGGAGGCGTACTCCAGGCGGCCCTCGTTCGGGTCGTGGATGGCGTAGACGCAGGTGGCGATCTGGTTGGCGTCGATCTCGGCGGCGAGGCCGTCGAGGAGCCGGAGCACCTCGTGCGGGGGCAGGTCGATGCGGGCGTAGGCGCGGACGGCGGTCCTGAGCTGGCCCATGACGGCGGCGGCCCGGACGCCGCGGCCCATGACGTCGCCGATGACGAGGGCGGTGCGGCCGCCGCCGAGGGTGATCACGTCGTACCAGTCGCCGCCGACGGCGGCCTCGGTGCCGCCGGGGTGGTAGGTGGCGGCGACGCGCAGGTCGTCGGGGGCCTCCAGCTCCTGCGGGAGCAGGGAGCGCTGGAGGGTGACGGCGGTCTCGCTCTGGCGGCGTTCGCTGGCGCGCAGCCGCTCGGCGGCCTCGGCGTGATCGGTGACATCGATGGCGAAGACGAGCACGCCGCGGCCGTCGTCCCGCCCGGTCTCGGTGACCGGGGTGCAGGTGAAGGTGTAGGAGCGGCCGCCGGCGGCCCTGCGGGACTTGAGCGTGCGGGGTCTGCCGCTGCGCTGGACCTGGTCGAGCAGGGGGAAGAGGCCCAGTTCGTCGAGTTCGGGCAGGGCGTCGCGGGCGCGGGCCCCGGGCGGGCGGGCGCCGAAGGCCGCGGTGTAGGCGTCGTTGACGTAGGCGACGCGGTGGTCGGGCCCGTGCAGGAGGGCCACGAGGGCCGGGACGCGGTCGAGGACGTCGCGCACCGGGAGGTCGTCGACGGCCGGCACGGGCCGGGTGTCGTCACCGGACCGGCCGGCGCGGGCGGCGGGGACGGAGCCGTCCGCCCGTCGGCCCCGCGAGAGGGCGGGGTCCCGTGTGTCGGTCCGCGCTGCGGCGCGGCGCTGCGTTCCGGGGAGCCGGGCGCTCCAGCGCGTGAAGTTCACGAATCCTTGCCTCGTGTAGTCGTCGGCGGGCCGGGGCCGGTACCGGCCGGTCCCGGGGCCGCGCGGGTCGAGCGGTGGGGCGCCCGCGGTGGTGGACCAGTCTGGCAGGATGCGGGCCCGGCCGACATCCGTCGGACGCCGGGCGGTCCGGCGGAGTTCCCGCTGTGGGTCAGGACGACCCCTTCGGGTCGCCCGGTGGTTCCGGGGAAGGCTTTCCACCGGCAGCGAGTTCGAACTCGGCACGCGGGTGTTCGAGCGACCCGAGGGAAACGATCTCCCGCTGGAAGAGTCCGGCGAGGATCCACTCGGCCAGGACGCGCGCCTTCCGGTTGGCGGTGGGCACGCGGCCGAGGTGGTGGGCGCGGTGCAGCAGCCAGGCGGGCAGGCCCGTCACCCGGCGCCCGTACACCTGGGCGACGCCCTTGTGGAAGCCGAGGGAGGCGAAGGAGCCGGCGTTCCGGTGGGCGTAGGCGCGCAGTGGTTCGCCGCGCAGGGCGCGGGTGAGGTTGTCGCCGAGGACCGCCGCCTGGCGCACGGCGTGCTGGGCGTTGGGGGCGCAGGTCCGGCCGGGTTCCCCGGCGGTGACGTCGGGGACGGCGGCGGCGTCGCCCGCGGCCCAGGCGTGGGGGGCGCCGTCCAGGTCGAGGCAGGGGGTGCATCTCAGCCGGCCGCGCTCGTCGAGGGGCAGGTCGGTGGCGGTCAGCACGGGGTGGGGGCGTACGCCGGCGGTCCACACGACGGTGCGGGTGGGGAGGCGGGAGCCGTCGCTGAGGACCGCGATCCGGTCCGCGCAGGACTCCAGGCGGGTCCGCAGCCGCACGTCGACGTTGCGGCGGCGCAGTGCGGTGACGGTGTAGCGGCCGAGGTCCTCGCCGACCTCGGGCAGGAGGCGGCCGGTGGCCTCGACGAGGATCCACCTCATGTCCTCGCGGGAGACGTTGCGGTAGTGCCGGGCCGCGTGGCGGGCCATGTCCTCCAGTTCGCCGAGCGCCTCCACGCCCGCGTAGCCGCCGCCGACGAAGACGAAGGTCAGGGCGGCGGCGCGGAGCGCGGGGTCGCGGGTGGAGGAGGCGATGTCCAGTTGCTCGATGACGTGGTTGCGCAGGCCGATGGCCTCCTCGACGGTGCGGAAGCCGATGCCGTGCTCCGCGAGCCCGGGGACGGGCAGGGTGCGGGCCACGGAGCCGGGGGCGAGGACCAGTTCGTCGTAGGTCGTGCGGCGGGCGCCCGTCCCCTCGTCCTCGGTGGCGAGGGTGGTGAGGGTGGCGGTGCGGGTGGTGTGGTCGATGGACCGGACCTGGCCCACGACGACGCGGCACCGGTCGAGGACGCGGCGCAGCGGCACGACCACGTGGCGCGGGGAGATCGATCCGGCCGCCGCCTCGGGCAGGAACGGCCGGTACGTCATGTAGGGGTCGGGGGTGACCACGGTGATCTCGGCCTCCCCCCTCCGCAGTTCGCCCCTGAGGTTCCGCTGCAGCCGCAGGGCCGTGTACATCCCGACGTAGCCGCCGCCGACAACGAGAATGCGCGCACGTTCCTTCACCATCCCATGACGCACCCGGCGCACGCGTTTGTCCACAGGCCCGTCAATTTGTGTGACCGGGGACCACCCGGACGCCGCGCGGTCCCCCTCCCCGGGCCGGGCCACGGCCGCCCAGGTCAGCAGGGGTCGGAACCGGGGATGACGGCGGCATTCCCGGGGCGCATACGCCGCGCGCTCCGGGCGCCTGCCACACCGCGCGGAACGTGCCCCTTCTGAATTGACGCCCACTCAACTATGTTCATTGCTACGGAGTGTGGGGGGATGGCCTCATCGGGTCCATACGACTGGACCACCCGAGGCGGGCCTGTTCCGGACACTCCGTCTTTCGATGGCGGGGAGAGTCTCCGGGGGGAGACGTCATTACCGGGGGATTGTCTATGCATGTTCAGGAATCTCATTGGTCGTCCGCCGCGTCCGCGGTCGCGGGCGGGGCGGCGGTGAGCACGGCGGTCGGCGCGCGGACGGACGGTCCGCGGACGGCGCCGCTGCGGGTGGACGCCCAGCGCAATCTGGAGCACGTGCTGCGCGCGGCCCGCGAGGTCTTCGGCGAGTTGGGGTACGGCGCGCCGATGGAGGACGTGGCGCGGCGCGCCCGGGTCGGGGTCGGCACGGTGTACCGGCGCTTCCCGAGCAAGGACGTCCTGGTCCGGCGTATAGCCGAGGAGGAGACGGCCAGGCTGACCGAGCAGGCGCGGGCCGCGCTGGGGCAGGAGGACGAGCCGTGGTCGGCGCTGTCCCGGTTCCTGCGGACGTCGGTGGCGTCCGGGGCCGGCCGGCTGCTGCCGCCGCAGGTGCTGCGGGTCGGCGTCGCGGAGGAGCAGGACGGTCCGGGGTCCGGCGCCGCCGGTGAGCTGCGGGTGCCGCAGCAGCGCCACCAGCCCGCCCCCGGCGATCTGCGCCTGGTGCCCGAGGAGCCGGTGGCCGCGGCCGCCCCGGTGCCCGCCGTGGACGACCACGGGGCGGCTGCGCTGCTGGAGGTCGTGGGCCGGCTGGTGGAGCGGGCCCGGGCCGCGGGCGAGCTGCGGACCGACGTGTCGGTGGCGGACGTACTGCTGGTGATCGCCACGGCGGCGCCCTCGCTGCCCGATCCGGCACAGCAGGCGGCGGCCTCGGCCCGACTGCTGGACATCCTGCTGGAGGGACTGCGGTCCCGCCCCGCGTGAGCGCCGCCGCGGTGCGGAGCTCCCACCCCGAACGCCTGAGCGTGGGCGCTCCGTATCGCCAAGTGCCCACGGACGGGTGACGGTTGGGTCCCGGAAGGCCCCGGCCGCAGCACGTGTGGCACGCTGACCCGGTGTTCAGTACTGGCCGGGAAGGTGGCGGGGGCTTTCCGAGATGAGCATTGACGGGCGGAACGGTCCCCCGGGTGAGGGCGGCCCCGAGACCGGGGGTCCGCCGCAGGTGCCGGAACAGGGTGGCCGGGCGGACGTCCCCCGGGACGGCCCGCCGCCGGGGGCCGTGCGGCCCGGCGGCTTCGCGTCGGGCGGCGTCCCGGCGCAGCGGGGGCCGGACGAGGGCGAGGGGGTCCTGCCGCCCCCGCGCGACCTGCCGCCGTCCGACGCCGAGCTGATCGGCCGGATGCGCGCGGGCGACGACTCGGCCTACGAGGAGCTGTTCCGGCGCCACGCCGACGCGGTGCGCCGGTACGCCCGCACCTGCTGCCGTGACGCCCACACCGCGGACGATCTGACCGCCGAGGTCTTCGCCCGCGTGCTGCAGGCGGTGCGCGGCGGCTCCGGCCCCGAGTACGCGGTGCGCGCCTATCTGCTCACCAGTGTGCGGCGGGTCGCCGCGGGGTGGACGCGGTCGGCCGGGCGCGAGCATCTGGTCGACGACTTCGCGGTGTTCGCGACACAGTCGGCGCGCTCGTCCGCGGTGTCCGAGGACGAGACCCTGGAGCTGGGCGCCGATGTCCGGGCGATGCACGAGGCCGAGCAGTCGATGGCCATGCGCGCCTTCCGGTCGCTGCCGGAGCGGTGGCAGGCCGTGCTCTGGCACACCGAGGTCGAGGACGAGTCGCCGAGCGAGGTGGCGACGCTCTTCGGCCTGGACGCCAACGGCACCCGGGTGCTGGCCAGCCGGGCCCGGGAGGGGCTGAAGCAGGCCTATCTCCAGGCCCACGTCAGCGACGCGCTGGCCGCCGAGGCGGGCTGCGCCCGCTGGGCCGACCAGCTCGGCACCTATGCCCGCGGCCGGCTGCGCACCCGTGCCGAACGGGGGCTGCGCAAGCATCTGGAGGAGTGCGCCCGCTGCCGCCTGGCCGCCAGTCAGATCGCGGAGGTCGCCAACGGCATTCCCGCCGTGGTGCCGGTCGCGGTCATCGGCTGGTTCGGCGCCGCCGGATACGCCAAGGCGGCCGGGCTCGTCGCCGGGGGCGGCACGGCCGCGAGCGCGGTCGGTGCCGCGGGCGCGGCGGCGGCCGGCGGTTCCTCGGGCGGCTCGGGCGGCTCGGCGGCCTCGGAGGGGCTGGGCGCGCCGGTGAAGGCCGGTATCGCGAGCGGCGTGGTCGCGGTCGCCGCGGCGGCGGCCCTGGCCCTCGCCCTGGCGGGCAACGACAGCCCGGCCCCGCCCCCCGCGAAGGCCCACCCGCCCGCGTCGGCCCCGGTGGTCCACCCCGCCCCCGACACCCCGACCCCGCCCGCCCCCTCACCCGTATCCCCCCGCCCCCCGGCCCGACCCCCCGC
>NZ_WWGX01000113.1 GCF_009862265.1 Streptomyces sp. SID8352
TACAAGCGCCACGTCATCCCGCATCCGGACGGGCTAGGTCACGGGCGGCTCCGGTACTGCGGGGGCCTCGCGAGCCCCGTCGGTCGCCAACTGCGCGCGGGCGGTCGCCACGTCGGTGATGAGCACATCGACGTACCCGCCGGCGAGGGCCGCGCCGATCGCGCGGTGCTTGGCGGCGCCGCCGGCTACGACGACGCGCCGCCGGGCCCGAACGACGGCGTCCAGGGTGCTGCCCACCACGAGGTCGTCCAGCGGGGTCCTGACCGGCAGGCCTGCCGCGTCGAGGAAGCGCTGGTTGAGCTGGCCGACCGCGCCGGCGGCACGCACCCGGGCCAGTTGCTCGGTGGTGAAGTAGTGGTCGCCGGCCTCGAGTCCGCTGTGCACATCGGGCGGACCCACGCCGACGAAGGCGACGTCGAGCCGGTCGAGCAGGTCGAGCGCGCGGCGCACGTGTGCGTCGCCGAGGACGGCGGCCCTCATCGCCGGGGAGGGCATGACGCCGGGCGTGCGCAGAAAGACCGCCTCGGCACCAAGCGCGTGGGCCATCGCCTGGGTCGAGCGCGCGGCGGAGTGCTGCAGCAGCGGCGAGCCGAGGTCACCGAGCATCTCCACGACGTACCGGGCGGCCGGGCGGGAGGCGAGCGGGGTGGCGCGCGCCATTTCCTGCAGGGCCCGGCTCCACGAGGTGAAGCCAACCACCTCGCCGGAGAGGCCGGCCTCGCTGAGGTAGCGCGCGGCCGCGCGGCCGAGGACTACGGCGGTGTCGCCGCGCGCCGGGCCGACCTCGACGACGTGCACCTCCTGGAGCCCGAACCGGTGCTCCAGCTCCTCTTCGAGGTCGGGGTGCAGCCCTTCGGGGACGGCGACGACAGTGCGGACGATGCCGTGGGCCTCGGCCTGTTTCAGCACCCTCGAGACGCGCGCCTGCGACATGTCCAGACGGACGGCGATGTCGCGCTGGCGCAGTCCGTGCACGTGGTAGAGCCGTGAGATCACGGCCATCAGGCGCACCTGCCCGGGCGCCGCGGAGCCCAGGGCGGTCGGGGTACCGGTGCCGGAGAGCAGGGTCATCTCACACCTCCGCCGGGTTCAGCAGTTCGTCGATGCGCTGCAGCACCCAGGTGGGCCGGCGCTCGGGCGGCAGGGCGGCGACCATCTCCTCGGTGCTCTCACCGGTGAGCACGAGGGCCGAGTCGACGCCGACATCGACGGCCATCTCGATGTCGGTGTAGAGCCGGTCGCCGACCATCACGCACTCCGAGGGGGCGAGGCCGAGCACGCCCAGCGCGGTCTCCAACATCACCGCCGAGGGCTTGCCGACGTTGACCTCGCACCGCTTGCCGGTGCTGGCCTCGATCGCGGCGATCACTGCGGCGGCGTCCGGCTCGCCCCGGCCGCCTGGGAAGGGGCAGTAGGCGTCGGGGTTGGTGGCGACCAGCCGGGCGCGGCCGTGTTGCCACAGGGCGTCGAAGGCGATCTGCAGCTTGGCGTAGTCGAAGCCGCGGTCGTAGCTGGCGACGACGATGTCAATCTCCTCGGCCCGGTCGGTAACCCGGAGGCCGGCCTGCTCGATCGCTCGCACCAGCGGCGCCTCACCGATGACGAAGACCGACGCGCCGGGCGCCTCCGCCCGCAGCCAGGCGGCCATGGTGACCACGGGGTTCACGATGTGGCTGACCGGGGTCGGAATCCCGAGGCGGCCGAGCTTGTCGGCGTACATCTGGGGATCGCGGGTGGGGTTGTTGGAAAGGAACAGCGTCTCGCGGCCGCGCTCACGGAGCGTCCTCACCAGGTGCCGCGCGCCCGGGAGCAGTTCGTCGCCGAGGTAGATCGTGCCGTCGAGGTCGAAGAGATAGCCGCGGTAGGGGCGGGGCTCGGTCACGTGCACGTCGTCACCGCCGCCAGCCGGGCGAACAGGTCGCGGTTGACCGGGTAGATGTCGCGGTAGACCTCGTAGATGCCGTCGTAGACGGCGGCGGTCTCGGGCACCGGCTCGTAGGCCGAGGCGGTGCCGCTCATCGCCTCGGTGGCCGCGGCCACCGAGGCGTGGACGCCGACGGCTGCGGCCGCCAGCATGCCGGCGCCGAGGCAGGTGCTCTCGGGCTCCTTCACCACGGTGAGCCGCCGGCGCATGACGTCGGCGATGATCTGGCACCACACCGGGCTGCGGGAGCCGCCGCCGAGGGCGACGACCTCGTTGATCGGTCGGCCCCTCGCCGTCTCGGTACCGGCGGTCAGGAAGCGCTGTTCGAGCGCGATGCCCTCGAGCAGCGCGCGGTAGACGTGGGACTTGCCGTGGATGCCGGTGAGCCCGATCAGCGCGCCCCGCGCGTTGTGGTCCCAGTACGGCGTCAGCGCGCCGGCCCAGTAGGGCAGGGCCAACAGACCCTCGGCGCCGGGCGGCAGCTTGGCGGCGGCGGTCTCCAGGACCTGCTCGGGGGTGAGGTCGAGGCCGAGGGCGCGGGTGTCGACGCCGGAGAACTTCTCCACGAACCAGCTGAGGTTGACCGTGCCGCCGCCGAGGAAGGTCTCCAGCGTGTAGGCGCCGGGGATCGCCGAGGCGAGGGTGCGGAACTCCGTGCCGTGGGCGTACTCGTCGCTGTGCGTGCCCGAGACGATGCCGGAGCCGAGGTTGAGGTAGGCGCGCTCGGGCCCGGTGACTCCGCAGCCGAGCTGGGCGCACTGGCCGTCGCCGGCGCCCGCGACGACCTGCAGCCCCAGCGGCAGGCCGAGTTCGTGGGCGACCTCGGGCAGCAGCGTGCCCAGCACGCTGCCCGGCGGACGCAGTTCGCTCAGCTGGGAACGGGTCAGGCCGGCGGCGGCGAGGAGGCCGTCGCCGTAGTCGAAGGTGGCCATGTCGACCAGGCCCAGCGGGTCGGCGCTGGCCCACGAGGTGACCCACTCGCCGATGAGCCGATGCACCAGGAAGCCCTGGACGTCGACGACCTTGCTGACCCGGGCCATCGTGTCGGGCTCGTGCCGAGCGAGCCAGAGCAGTTTGTACCAGGCGGGGGTCGGGTTGGCCGGCTTGCCGGTGATGCGGTGCACCTCGGCGGTGCCGTACTTCGCGACCTCCTCGGTGGCGCGGGTGTCGAGCCAGAGCATCGCCGGTCGCAGCGGCTTGCCGGCGTGGTCGAGGCACACGAAGGACTCGCGCTGGTGGGTGATGCTCAGCGCGCGCAGGCGAGAGGTGTCGACGGTCTGGACGGCGCGCCTGAGCGCCGACTTGGTAGCCGTCCACCAGTCCTCGGCGTTCTGCTCGCCCCAGCCCGGCCGCGGCTGGCTCAGGTCGAAGACGCGCCGGTTCTCGGAGAGGGCGACGCCGTCGGCCCGCCAGACGACGGCCTTCGCGGCGGTGGTCGAGCAGTCGACGCCGATCACGTAGTCGTCGGTCATCTCAGCTCACCAGCTCCGGACCGTCAGCGGACCGCACGGCGGCCTCGGCACGGGCCAGCACCTCGTCGACCTCGGCGTCGGTCCACCAGCCGAGGAACATCAGCAGGTCGACGACCGTGAAGCGGTTGCGCATGAGGGCGCAGTGGGCGACCGCCCAGCGCCACAGCGGACGGGGGACGAAGGGGTCGAGTTCGGCGGGCGTGGCCGGGGCCCCAGCGGCGCGCAGGGCGGCGGCGATCTCGGCGCTCGGACGAACCAGGCGGCGCAGTTCCGGTTCGTGCCGGTTCCACGCGCGCAGCGCCTCCGCCAGCCGGCCGCGCGCGGCGGTGACCGCGCCGAGCTTGCGCTCGTAGTCGTGCCAGCACTCCGTGGCGATGCCGGCACCGAGGCCGGCGAAGGCGTGCTCGACCCGGGCGCGGGCCCGGCCGGGGTCCAGCACCTCCTCGTCGAAGCTGGGCGCGGCGGTGGTGGCGAGCCGGTCGAGGAGCAGTTCCCAGGCCGCGGCGGCGACGACTGCGGCGGCGCCCACCTGGGCACCGTGCAGTCCGATGGGCAGGTGGTGGCCGGCGTGGTGCTGGTCGAGCATGTGGCTGACCAGGTGCTCGACGCCGGAGAGCACCGCGGTGGTCCCGGCGATGCCGGTCGCCAGACCGCGCAGGGCCAGTGCCCGGGTCAGGGCGGCGACCGCGTCGGGGTCGCCGCCGCGCACCCCGGGCGACCAGGTGTCTATGTCGGCGCCGACGACCTCCAGCAGCCGGATCGGGCCCTCGTGGAAGGTGGTGTCGGTACCGACCAGGTTCGCCAGCCGCCAGTCGGCCGGGGCGGTGAGCATCGAGGTCATCTCGCCGAAGCCGGCGCGGTTCATGCGGGCCGGCGCCTCGGCGATCGTCTCGGCGTCGGCCACGACGGCGTCGGGCCAGCGCGAGGGAACCGTGCGCTTCACCCCGTCGCGCAGCACCACCGACACGTCGTCGGTGTAGCCGTCGACCGAGGCGGCGGTCTGCACCGCGACCAGCACCGGGGCGGGGCCGGAGCCGGCGAACGCCGCGAGCTTGCCGAGGTCGCTGATCGTGCCGCCGCCGAGGGCGACCACGGCGTCGGCGGCGGCCACGCCGCGGACGGCGTCGGCCAGGACGGCGTCGGAGACGTGCAGCTCAGGGTGCCCGTCGTCGAGCAGTACCCGACGGACCTCGAAGCGCTCGGCCAGCTGCCGCTCGACCAGGTCCTTGAGGTCCGCGCCGAGCCGGGTCATCGGCACCGGGTCGACCAGCAGGGCGACGGTGGGTCGGCCGGTCGGCGCCCGGCCCGCCGCGGCGAGCAGTTCCTCGACCGTGGTCGCGACCGCTGTGATCGCGCCCGGCCCGAGCAGCAGCTGCCGAAGCGAGCAGGGGGCGAGCTCGCCCTCGGGGTCGACCTGGCGCAGCAGGTCGCGGACGGGGTGGACGACGTGGGTCGGCACGCTGGTTCCTCTCGGAGCTGGTGGGTCGGTCAGGCGCTTGCCTGGCGGGCCCGGCTGGCACGGTCGGTGAGGACGGCGATGATGATCGCGATGCCGATCACCACGGGCTGCAGGTTGGGCGAGACGTTGAGCAGCGACATGCCGTTGTTGAGCACGCCGATGATCAGCACGCCGATGAAGGTGTTGAGCATGCTGCCGGAGCCGCCGGAGAGGCTGGCGCCGCCGATCACGACGACCGCGATGACGTTGAGCAGGTCTGCGGTGCCGGCGGTCGGCTGGGCGGAGTCCAGGCGGGAGGCGACGATGATGCCGGCGAGCGCGGCGAGCAGGCCGGCAACGACGTACACGGTGATCTTGATGCGGGTGACGTTGAGGCCGGAGAGACGGGCCACCTCGGCGTTGCCGCCGACGGCGTAGAGGGCGCGGCCGCTGGGGCGGAAACGCAGCCAGAAGGCCGTGACCAGGTAGGTGAGCACCAGGATGTAGGCCTCCAGGGGGAAGCCGAGGATGTCGGTGTTGGTGATCGCGAGGTACCAGTCCGGGAAGCCGTTGATGGGGTTGCCGTCGGTCAGGTAGAGCGCCAGGCCGGCGGCGGCCGACATCGTGGCCAGGGTGGCGACGAAGGGCTGGATGCGGCCGTAGGTCGACAGGGCGCCGTTCGTCAGGCCGACCAGGGCGCCGACGGCCAGGCCGGCGAGCACGCAGAAGGCGAAGGGCAGGTGGTGCTCGCGGAAGAGCCAGGCGCTGGTCATCATCGACAGGGCCAGCGTCGAGCCGACCGACAGGTCGATGCCGCCGATGAGGATCACCAGCGCGGCGCCGACGGCCATGATGCCGATGTCGGCGTTCTGGCTGACGATGTTGATGAGGTTACGCTGGGTCAGGAAGTACGGCGACAGGAACGACAGCCCCACCACGAGGGCGATGAGGCCGAGCAGCGGGCCGGGCAGCGCGCGCAGCGCGTTCAGCACGGGGCCCAGCAGGCCGTCGGCCGCACGCTTGCTGCCGGACGGGGCGACGACAGCGCGGGCCGACGTGGTTGTCGTGTCACGGGCCGGGGGAGCGGCCTGGTTCGTGGGCATGGTCACCTTCCTGCTGCGGTAGTGGTGAGCGAGGGCGCGTCGGGCTCGTCGGCTCCGGCCGGGACGGCGAGCTCCATGACGCGCTGGGGTGTGGCCTCCTCGCGGCGCAGGACACCGCGTTGGCGGCCGCCCGACATGACGAGGACACGGTGGGAGAGCCCGAGGACCTCCTCGAGCTCGGAAGAGACGACGATCACCGCGAGGCCCTGTTCGGCGAGCGAGCGGAGGATCTGGTAGATCGCCATCTTGGCGCCGACGTCGACGCCGCGGGTGGGCTCGTCGACGATGAGCACCTTGGGGTCGTGGACCAGCCACTTGCCGATCAGGACCTTCTGCTGGTTGCCGCCCGACATCGAGCGGACCGGCAGCGCCATGTCGCCGCGGATGTCGAGGCGGGCACGCTGCTCGGCCGCGATCTTCTTCACCGTGCGGCCGGTGAGCACGCCGCCGGTGGTGAGGCGGCCTTCCCAGGGCAGCGTGATGTTGTCGGCGGCGGAGCGGTTGAGGTGCAGGCCCTGGCCCTTGCGGTCCTCCGGCACCAGCACCACGCCAGCCTTGATGGCCGAGCGGGGGCTGGTGCAGGGCAGCCGGCGTCCTTCGACGTGGACCTCGCCGGCGTCCGGCCGGTCGAGGCCGGCGATCGCCCGCACCACCTCGGTGCGGCCGGCGCCGACCAGGCCGGCGATGCCGAGCACCTCGCCGGCGGCGACGTCGAAGCAGATGTCCTCGAAGACGCCGGTGCGGCTCAGGCCGCGTACCTTGAGGACGATGTCGGCGCGGCTGGGCTTGGGCGGCACGTGCTCGTAGGTGAACTCGCGGCCCACCATCGCGTTGACCAACTGCTCCTTGGCAACGCTGCTGTCCTGCCAGGACGCGACCCGCGAGCCGTCGCGCAGGCAGACGATCTCGTCGCAGACGTCGCGGACCTCGTCAAGGCGGTGGGAGATGTAGACGACGCCGGCGCCGCGCTCGCGCAGCGCCCGGATCCGGTCCAGGACATGCTCGGTCTCACTCTCGCCGAGTGAGGCCGACGGCTCGTCGAAGACGACGTAGCGGGGATGGCGGCTGAGCGCCTTGGCGATCTCGATCTCCTGCTGGACCGCCATCGACAGTCCGCGCACCAGACGCCGGGGGTCGAGGTCGGCACCGAGCGAGGCGAGCAGGTCGGCGGCCTCCCGGTTCATCCGGTCGCGGTCGATGCGGCCCCGGCGCCGCGGCTGACGGCCGAGGAAGATGTTCTCGGCGACTGACAGGTCGGGCAGCAGCCGGATCTCCTGGTGGATCAGCACCACGCCCTCGCGCAGCGCCTCGGCGGGGCTGCCGGGGCTGTAGGGCTGCCCGTCGAGCGTCATGATGCCGGCGTCGGGCTGGGCCACACCGGTGATCAGCGAGCTGAGGGTCGACTTGCCGGCCCCGTTCTCGCCGATCAGGCCGACCACGGTGCCGGGTCGGACGGCGAAGTCGACTGCCTTCACCACGGTCACGTCGCTGTAGGTCTTCACCAGGCCGGTGCACACCAGGCCGGCGTTCGCGCCGTCTCCTGCGCGGTTCATCTCGCCTCCCTCTCAGGAGTGACTCGTGGGACCACGAGGCGGTGCTGGCTGAGCCGGGTCGTGCTGGGAGGCTCGGTGGGCGCAGCACCGCACGGGTCGCCGCTGGGCTCGGAAGTCGGTCAGCCGGCCGTCACTTGGCGGACCGCGCGTCGGGGCCGTAGAAGTCCTCGACCTTGTTGCTCCTGACCGTCTTCGCGTCGATGAGCGTCGTGTCCTGGTACTGCTCGGCGGGGATGTCGTCGCCCTTGCCATCCATCAGCGCGATCGCGTTGCGGACAGCGAGCTGGCCCATCACGTAGGGCTTCTGCGCCATGGTGGCCTGGGTCAGGCCGCTTTCGACGGCGTCGAACATCGTCGGGAACCCGTCGATGCCGACGGAGAAGATCTCCCTGCCCGCCTTCTTGGCGGCCTTGGACGCGCCGATCGCCATCGCGTCGCTCTCGCCGAAGACGGCGTCGAGCCGGGGGTTCGCGGTGAGGACGTTCTGGGTAGCCTTGAACGCCTGGGTCTCGTCCCAGTTCGCGGTCTCCTCGGCCACCACCTTGATGCCGGGGTTCTCCTTGATCGCCTTCTTGCAGCCCTCGGTGCGCTGGATCTCCGCGGTGGAGCCGAGCACCCCGTGCAGGATGGCGATCTCGCCCTCGCCTCCGATCTGCTCGAACATCCAGGTGCAGAGGTCGTAGGCGGCCTTGACACTGTCGGTCGCGATGTAGGTCGCGAGCTTGCCCTCGCCCGACTCGGGCCGCTGGTCGACGGCGATGACCGGGACGTCGGCCTGGTTGGCCGCGCGCACGCCGGCGGCTGCGGCGGTGGAGTCCTGCGAGGTGAAGATGAGGGCCCCGATCTGCTGGGTGAGCAGGTCGTTGACCTGCTTGACCTGGGCCGAGGAGTCGTTGTTGGCCGAGGTGATCTTGATTTCGTAGCCGTGCTTCTTGGCCTCGGCCTTGATGCCGGCGACCTCGGCGACGTAGAACAGCGACTTCTGGTCGGCGACCGAGACACCGATGACCTTCTTGCCGCTGCCATCCGCGGTGGACCCTTCGCCACAGGCGGCCAGCGACAGGGCAGTGAGTCCGAAAACAGCCGCGGTGCAGGCACCGCGCATGGTCGAGGAACGGGGAGTCATCGCATCTTCCCTTGAGTGAGTGCTGATCCCACCATCGAGTGTGCATATAAATTCATGCCCTCAATGAGAATGCATCGTAGTCTGTGGCATCTATCACGCAAGGTCAAGCCCCCTTGCGGGAACGCGGCAGGGCCACGGTGCGGAGCACACCCCGGAAAGGGGCGCGAAAACGTCGTCGCTACCGGGGCTCCGGGGACCCCGGCGGACACCGCGCCCAGCACACGGAGCATCCGTCGTCAACCGCTGCGCACCGCATTCAACCGGCCCTTCCCGGCACCCGCCGACGGCGCCGGGAACAGCGCCTCGGGTCGTGCGCAAAGGGAGAGTTGACCGGGAGTATGGCCTTACGACCCGTATGGCTCCGGTTCGCGGAATCGCGTGTTTGATGCCCTGCCCTGCCCGCGCGAATGGCGCCGCCGCAATCAACCCGGCCTGGGTCGGGCACGCCGTCCTCCCGTACGGGGGCCCGCACGGTCCGCCCATACAGGGCCAGGCGCACCATCCGTCCGTACGGGGTGAGTGGGCAACTGCCGTACCGGGCTCAGCTGTGGTGGTGGATCACCGGTCGCTCACACCGGTCCCGGCGGGAAGGCGGGCGGGCCGGTGCCCGCGATCGGCTCCCGACGCACCCCGCCGGCCGAGGGCGAGCGACCGCTCGCCCTCGGCCGGCCTCAGCTGTCGGACAGGAAGTCAGGGACCGCCGGTCAGAGAGCCGGAGACCTCTCGGCCGGGGAGCCAGAGACCGACGGAATCACTCCTCCTCTTCCCCACCCCCGCTCGTAACCCCGGCGCGCAGGGCCGACTTCCAGATGAGACCTGCGTGTTCGTCTCCGCTGGTCACATGGGGCGGGACGAGCGCGAGCCGCAGTTCGGCGGCCGCTGCGACACCGACAACACCCCGTGGACTGATCCGGTTCTCCCAGCCGGTGAAGCGCCGGCTCGGCGGTGAGGGCCGCTGCGGGCGCTCGCTCCGCAGCGGCTGCCCCAGCAGGTGACGTTCGCCCGTCAAGGAGCGGCGGCGTCCGATGTGTGCTCCGGAGTCCCTGCTCGAATAACTCAAAACTCGGGGGAGCACCGGCCGGAAGCCCTCGTACGGGACGTATTCGGCCGTTCGGGCGGTGCGGCCAGTGGGGCCCGCTGCTCGAAGAACCCGAGGCAGCGTGCCGGACATCGCGACGGGGTGAATGTCGCCGGGTTCGCTCTCCGCGACGCACCGGGCGGAGTGCGACGGACACGTCGCCCGACCGGATCAGGCGATCGTCACACCGGATCGGGGGATGAGAGGGTCAGGACTCGCAGGGACGCGCGGGCCAGGGCGCCTCGGCCGGACGCAGGGCGTCCAGGCCGTCACCCTGCTGCGCCGCGACGAACGCAAGCACCCCGACCACCAGGCAGTTGTTGTGCAGGTCGCCGGCAAGCACACCGCGCACCAGCTCATCGACCGGCACTCGGGCCAGCTCCATGTCGAGCTCCTCGTGTTCGGCCTCGAAGCGCTCGCCGTCCACCTCGGACAGTGTGCGGGCCAGGAAGATCCGTACGGCCTCGTCGCAGCCGCCAGCGGTGGGGTACACGTCGGTCAGCACCCGCCAGTCCTCGGCCTTGACATGCGCCTCCTCATACAGCTCGCGCTGGGCGGCGTGCAGCGGGTTCTCGCCGGGCACGTCGAGCAGCCCGGCCGGGATCTCCCACAGCCGCTGCCGCACCGGGTGGCGGTACTGGCGGACCAACAGCACCCGGTCCTCGTCGTCGAGGGCCAGGACGGCCACGGACCCCGGGTGCACCTGGTAGTCGCGGCGGGCCACGGAGCCGTCGGGCATGACCACCTCGTCGGTACGGACCGAGGTCTTGTTCCCGACGAACGGAGTCTCTGTCGCCCGGATCTCCCACCCCTCGGGGACGTCCTTGATCGTCACGTCCTGTCCTTCCACACGTACCCGCAGAAAACACCCCATGCCAAAACCGAAGCACCTGCCTCTTGGAGGCCTGCTCCCCGGGCCACCGTATACCGCCTCCGGCGCTCCAAGATCAGGCCAGCCCGCACGGGAGCGAGACCGGTACCGTCGGGAGACCCCATCGGGGATGCCGTGCCGGTACCGCAACGACTCGGGTCGCCTGCGAAGCAGAATCCCAGTTCACCGAGGCTGCGGGCGGCCCCGTTGGCCGAGCTCCGCTTGACATGGGTCCGGGCCCGGGAGGGGAGCAGTCAAAGATCTGCGTGCCTCACTCAAGCAGCCGCGTCACTGTCCGTGGGCCGCATGGCTATGTCCCCAAGTTGCGAGCTGCGGGTTCTAGCCACAGGTCTGGGGGAACTTCACTTCGGCATCGGTGACCGGCCTGGCCGGCCACTGGTAGTAGGGCTGGCGGGCCAGCTTGAGTACCCGGCACGTCACCGCCACCGGCACCCGGTAAGGGGCGCACCGGCGACGGCCAGCTCACGGAGCGGATGCATCATTTTGCCGGCAGGTTCGCCTGCGACAAATACGCCGCAGCCCGGCGCAGGACCTCGTTCTCCTGCTCCAGCAGCCGGATTCGCTCGCGGCCTCGCGCAGCTCAGCCAACTCACCCGAAACCGGTGCGGACCTGGCGCCCTCGTCGGTCTCGGCGCGGCGCAGCCACTTCGACAGCGTGATCGGGTGGACGCCGAAGTCGGCGGCCCACCTCAGCGTGACGCCGGGCTTGCGGCTACGCGCGACCCGCACGACGCCCTGGCGAAACTCCTTCGGATACGGCTTGGGCACTGCAACATCCGTCCAGGCCGCCTCTCAGCAAGCCAGGTCACGTGTCACTCATCCGTGCAGCAGTCCCTACGTGTCTCCGAACTCAGCGGCCTGAGCTACCGAGGCCGGTAGGCGGTGGCCAGCACGGAGACGGTGACCTGGTCGAGTAGGAGAACGTCATCGTGGAGGTCTGCAGGGTTCAGACGGCGCGCGCTTGGAGTCATCCCCACCAGGTCGAGGGCTACTGCCTGACCAAGGACGCGACGTACTCGATCCGCTGGGTATCGGCGGCCTCGAAGAAACGATCCAGCCTTGCGTAGATGCTCTTCATCGGTCGGATCGACCGTTCGCGGCGGGAGCTGCTGGGCCTCGCGTCGAACGCCGAGGGGCCAGTTTCCGGATTTTCTCCGGTACCGGCCTCGACAGCCCTAGGTCCAGTCCGGGGCCGCCGTACAGCCGTTCGCCGGGCCGGCTGTGACGAGGACGTCGCGGTAGCAGCCGGTCGCGGACAGGGCGGTGGCCAGTGTCGCCGCCGCGCGTGCTGACTCCGTGAGGAAGGCGCAAGTCGGTCCCGAGCCCGAGACCAGGCCGGCCAGGGCGCCGTGCTCTGGCCCCAGTCGCAGCGTGTCCGCCAGCTCCGGGCGCAGGGACAGGGCGGCTTCCTGAAGGTCGTTGACGTCCTTGACGGCCGCCGCGAGCAGGGCGGCGTCGCCGCTGTTCAGTGCATCCGTCACCTCCGCCACCCGCTCCTGCGTGGGCCGCTCGCCGTCGGCAAGCCGCGTCCGCCGCAGCCGGTCGTACTCCTGGAAGATCGCCGGGGTGGCCAGGCCGTGCGGTGACACCGCGAAGACCCAGTGGAACACCCCGGCGTCGGAAATCTCCAGCGGAGTGAGGAGTTCACCGCGTCCGGTGCCCAGCGCGACCCCGCCGTACAGCGGGAAGCCGACGTCGCTGCCCAGTTCGGCGGCCAGGAGGAGTAGTTCCTCCCGGGAGAGGCCAAGGCCACACAGCGCGTCGCAGCCCACCAGCGCCGCCGCCGCGTCGGCGCTGCCTCCGGCCATGCCGCCGGCGACGGGGATGCGTTTGTCGATGTGGACGGCGACAGACGGTTCGACCCCGGCGGCGCGGGCGATCAGGCGGACAGCCCGCGCCGCCAGATTGCCGTCACCGGCGGGGATGTCGGCTGCGCCGGGGCCCCGGACGGTGACGGTGAGCCGCGGTGCGGGGGCGAGCCGCACCACGTCGTGGAGGCCGACCGCCAGGAAGACGGTGGTGAGTTCGTGGTAGCCGTCCGGGCGGCGGGGGCTCACCGACAGCGCCAGGTTGACCTTGCCCGGCGCCCGGACGGTGATGCCCGCCCGGCGGCCCCCTCCGGCCTGGCTCATGCCGTGCGGACCGGCTGTCCAGCGACGAGCGGGTGGTCGCGCTCGACCGGGCCGAGGCTGCTGGCGCCGCCGGGCGAGCCTAGCTCGTCGAAGAACTCGACGTTCGCCTTGTGGTAGTCCGTCCACTCCCCCGGCACGTCGTCCTCGTAGAAGATCGCATCGACGGGGCAGACCGGTTCGCAGGCGCCGCAGTCGACGCATTCGTCCGGGTGGATGTACAGGGACCGCCGGCCCTCATAGATGCAGTCGACGGGGCATTCCTCGATGCAGGCCTTGTCCTTGACATCCACACAGGGCTGGGCGATGACGTAGGTCACGGATGCTTCCTTTTGCTCGTGTCGCTGTCGGTGTGCGGTGCTCGTCGGGGGCTCAGGCCCCGACCGTCCAGGTGTCGTTGCCGGCCAGCAGCGCGGCCAGGTCGCCCCGGCCCCACCCGGCGACGGCCCGCTCCAGCTGGTCGTCCATCAGCCGGTCGTAGACGGGGCGCCGTACGGTGCGCAGGACCCCGATGGGCGTGGGATGCCGTAGCCGGGAGAGGGCGAAGGCGGCGGTGGGGTCGGGGTCCGCGACGTCGTGGACAGCCTCTCGGCGTCCGGGGTGAGCCGGTAGGGCTTGCCGTGCTCCAGGCGCAGCAGGGCGTCGTCGCGGGTGGCGGGGTTCTTGAGGGCGTCGAAGGCGCCGTCGTTGAAGATGTTGCAGTTCTGGTAGATCTCCACCAGGGCCGTGCCGGGGTGGGCGGCGGTCTGGCGCAGGACGTCCGTGAGATGCCCCCGGTCGGAGTCGATCGTGCGGGCGGCGAAGGACGCCTCCGCGCCGATGGCCAGCGACAGCGGGTTGAACGGCTCGTCGAGGGAGCCCATCGGGCTCGACTTGGTGACCTTGCCCTGCTCGCTGGTCGGCGAGTACTGGCCCTTGGTCAGCCCGTAGATCTGGTTGTTGAACAGCCGGATCTTGAGGTTGACGTTGCGGCGCAGGGCGTGGATCAGATGGTTGCCGCCGATGGACAGCGCGTCGCTGTCGCCGGTGACCACCCACACCGACAGGTCGGTGCGGGCGCAGGCCAGGCCGGTCGCGATGGCGGGGGCGCGGCCGTGCACGGAGTGCATGCCGTAGGTGTTCATGTAGTAGGGGAAGCGGGAGGAGTAGCCGATGCCCGAGACGAAGACGATGTTCTCGCGGGCGATACCCAGCTCCGGCATGAAGCCCTGGACGGCGGCGAGGATCGCGTAGTTCCCCGCAGCCGGGGCACCAGCGCACCTCCTGGTCGGACTTGAGGTCCTTCGCGGTGAGCGGGAGGTCAGTGGGCACCGGGGTCCTCCGTGTCTTCTGCGTTCTCCTCGATCACAGCGGCCAGCTGCGCGGCCTTGAACGGCATGCCGGAGACCTGGGTGTGGGAGCGCACGTCCACCAGGAACCGCCCGCGCAGCAGCAGCGCGAGCTGGCCGAGGTTCATCTCCGGCACCAGGGCCCGGTCGTAACGGCGCAGCACCGCACCGAGATTGGCGGGGAAGGGGGTGAGGTGGCGCAGATGCGCGGTGGCGACCCGGCCTCTGGCGGCCCGCACCGCACGCACCGCCGCGGTGATTGGACCGTACGTCGATCCCCAGCCCAGTACCAGCAGCCCGGCGTCCCCGAAGGGGGCGTCGACCTCCAGGTCGGGGACGGCGATACCGTCGATCCTGGCCTGGCGGGTGCGGACCATGAAGTCGTGGTTGGCGGAGTCGTAGGAGATGTTGCCCGTGCCGTCCTGCTTCTCGATGCCGCCGATGCGGTGTTCGAGGCCCGGGGTACCGGGGAGCGCCCAAGGGCGGGCCAGGGTCTCGGGGTCGCGCAGATACGGCCAGAAGGAGCCGTCGGGGCGATTCGGCGCGGTGGCGAACTCCACTCGCAGATCGGGCAGTTCGGCTACGTCGGGGATGCACCAGGGCTCGGAGCCGTTGGCGAGGTAGCCGTCGGAGAGCAGGAACACCGGGGTGCGGTAGGTGAGCGCGATCCGCGCCGCCTCCAGGGTCGCGTCGAAGCAGTCGGCCGGGGTATGCGGGGCGATCACCGGGACGGGGGCCTCGCCGTTGCGGCCGTACATCGCCTGGAGCAGGTCCGCCTGCTCGGTCTTGGTCGGCAGGCCGGTCGAGGGGCCGCAGCGCAGGATGTCGACGACCAGGAGGGGGAGTTCGAGGGAGACGGCGAGACCGATGGTCTCCGACTTCAGGGCCACGCCCGGCCCGGACGTCGTCGTCACCGTCAGTGATCCGCCGAAGGCGGCGCCGAGGGCCGCGTTCTTGTGCCGCGACAGCTCGTGCAGGATGTCCGAGGTCGGGGTGATCGGGTACGAGCCGAGGAACAGCGGCAGTTGCGCGCGCTCGGCGGCGGCCACCAGGCCCAGGGCGAGGGCGAGGTTGCCGGAGATGTTGCGGTGGCGGCCCGGGGTGAAGGCGCGCTTCGCCGGGGCGACCTCGTAGGAGACGGCGAACGACTCCGTGGTCTCGCCGTAGTCCCAGCCCGCCCGGAAGGCGGTCACGTTGGCCTCGGCCAGCTGCGGCTTCTTGGCGAACTTGGTGCGCAGGAACTTCTCGGTGCCCTCGGTGGGCCGGTGGTACATCCAGGACAGCAGGCCCAGATCGAACATGTTCTTCGCCCGCTCCGCGTCCTTGCGGGTGAGTCCCGAGTCCTTGAGCGCCTCGACGGTCAGCGTGGTCAGCGCCACTGGGTGCACCCGGTACGCCTCCAGCGTGGCGTCGTCCAGCGGGCTGGTACTCCAGCCACCTTCGTGAGGGCGCGCCGGGTGAACTCGTCGGTGTTGACGATGACTTCAGCGCCGCGCGGCAGATCGGCCAGGTTGGCCTTGAGTGCGGCCGGGTTCATCGCGACCAGGACGTCCGGGGCATCGCCGGGGGTGACGATGTCGTGGTCGGCGAAGTGCACCTGGAACGACGACACTCCGGGCAGGGTGCCTGCGGGGGTGCGGATCTCGGCGGGGAAGTTCGGCAGCGTCGACAGGTCGTTGCCGAGGCCGGCCGTCTCCGCCGTGAACCGGTCGCCGGTCAGCTGCATGCCGTCGCCGGAGTCACCGGCGAAGCGGATCACGACCCGGTCGAGCTGTCTGACGGCGGTCGGTGTGCTCACTTGGCGGTCTCCTGCCCGGCGGACGGGGCGGCCCCGGAAGAGTCGTCGACGTCGTCTTCGTCCTGCCGCATCAGCTCCGCAAGCTTGAACGCCTCCTCGATGAGCGTCTCGACGATCTTCGACTCGGGGACGGTCCTGACGACCTCGCCCTTGACGAAGATCTGCCCCTTGCCGTTGCCGGAGGCGACACCGAGGTCCGCTTCCCTGGCCTCGCCGGGTCCGTTCACCACGCACCCCATGACGGCCACGCGCAGCGGGATGTCCATGCCCTCCAGGCCCGCGGTGACCTCTTCGGCCAGCTTGTACACGTCGACCTGGGCGCGGCCGCAGGACGGGCAGGAGACGATCTCCAGGCCGCGCTGCTTGAGGTTCAGGGACTCCAGGATCTGGATGCCGACCTTGACCTCCTCCGCGGGCGGCGCGGACAGCGAGACGCGGATCGTGTCGCCGATGCCCTGGGAGAGCAGCACGCCGAAGGCGACGGCCGACTTGATCGTGCCCTGGAATGCCGGGCCCGCCTCCGTCACGCCGAGGTGCAGCGGGTAGTCGCACTGGGCGGCGAGCTGCTTGTACGCCTCGATCACGACGACCGGGTCGTTGTGCTTCACCGAGATCTTGATGTCCCGGAAGTCGTGCTCCTCGAAGAGCGACGCCTCCCACAGCGCCGACTCGACCAGGGCCTCCGGCGTCGCCTTGCCGTACTTCTGGAGGAGACGCCGGTCCAGCGAGCCCGCGTTCACGCCGATGCGGATCGGAGTGCCGTGGTCCTTGGCGGCCCGCGCGATCTCCTTGACCTTGTCGTCGAACTGCTTGATGTTGCCGGGGTTCACCCGGACCGCGGCACACCCGGCCTCGATGGCGGCGAACACGTACTTCGGCTGGAAGTGGATGTCCGCGATCACCGGGATCTGCGACTTGCGCGCGATCGTCGAGAGGGCGTCCGCGTCATCCTGCGTGGGGCAGGCGACGCGGACGATCTGGCAGCCGGACGCGGTGAGTTCGGCGATCTGCTGGAGGGTCGCGCCGATGTCGGACGTGCGGGTCGTGGTCATGGACTGGACCGAGACCGGGGCGTCGCCGCCCACGGGTACGGTCCCTACCTGGATCTGACGGCTGGTACGTCGTCGGGCCAGCCTCGGCGGCACCGTCGGCACTCCGAGAGCGACAGGCATGACAGTTCCCCAAGAGGGTCGGCCGGTCCGGGCGGACCGGGCTGTGGACATGCTGAGGACAGGCGTGGCGGCGGGAGCGGGCGCGCCTGGTGAGCGGCTTGCGGGGCGGGCGGTCGGCGGGGGCGTCGCCGTGCGGGTGGACGTCGACCGCCCCTCGGGGTGCGCGGTGTCAGCCGACGCCGAGTTCGGCGGTGGCCTGCTGTGGGGCCTGCCATCCGGGGGGCAGGGCCTCCAGCAGAGCGTGGGTGAGATGGCGGGGCGTGAGGCCGCTGGCCTCCAGGACGTCGGAGCGTGAGCCGTGGTCGAGGAAGCGCTGCGGGATGCCGAAGACGTGCACCGGCACTCCCGATCTGGCGTCGCTGAGCGCCTGGCCGACGTGCGCCCCGACCCCGCCGGCCCGGCCGCTGTCCTCGACCGTGGCGACCAGCAGATGGTCGAGGGCGAGCCCGGTCAGCTCGGGTGGCACCGGCTTGATCCAGCGGGGGTCCACGACCGTGACGCCGACGCCCCGCTCGGCCAGCCGTTCCGCGACGTCGAGGCAGGTGGCAGCCATGGCGCCGACGGAGATCAGGAGGATGTCGGGACGCTCGCCGCGGTGCAGGACGTCGAGCCCGGCACAGACGTCCACGGCCGGGATGTCCGCTCCGCTGGAGCCCTTGGGGAAGCGCAGGGCTGTGGGGCCGTCGTCGCAGGCCACGGCCTCCCGCAGGACTCGGCGCAGGGTGGCGGCGTCGCGTGGGGCGGCCAGCCGCAGGCCGGGCACCAGGTTCAGCAGCGACAGGTCCCACATGCCGTTGTGCGAGGGGCCGTCGTCGCCGGTCACGCCGGCCCGGTCCAAGACGAAGGTCACCGGGGCGCGGTGCAGGGCCACGTCCATCAGAAGCTGGTCGAAGGCCCGGTTGAGGAAGGTGGCGTACAGGGCGACGACCGGGTGCATCCCGCCGAGGGCCAGTCCGGCGGCGGCGGTTACGGCGTGTTGTTCGGCGATGCCGACGTCGATGACGCGCTCGGGGTGGCGGCGGGCGAACTCGCTGAGCCCGGTGGGGTCGAGCATGGCCGCGGTGATGGCGACCACGTCCGGCCGGTCGGCGGCGAGGTCGGCCAGCTCGCTGCCGAATACGGACGTCCAGCTCGGTGCGCCCCCCGGTTTCTGGGCGGAGGCGGCGCGCACGGCGTGGAAGCGGTCCGTGTCGTCCTGTTCGGCGGGGAGGTGGCCGCGGCCCTTCTCAGTGACGCAGTGCACCACCACGGGCCTGCGCAGGGCGACGGCCTCGCGCAGCGCCGTCTCCACGGCCTCGATGTCATGGCCGTCCACCGGGCCGAGGTAGGCGAGACCCAGGTTCTCGAAGAAGGCTTGCGGGGCATCGCCCGCGCGCAGGTCGGCGAGGTGCGCGGCGACGGCGCCGATGGTGGGGGCGTAGGAGCGGCCGTTGTCGTTGAGGACCACGACGACGGGGCGTTCGGGGGCGGCCGCGATGTTGTTGAGGGCTTCCCAGGCCATGCCCCCGGTGAGTGCGCCGTCGCCGAGCACGGCGACCACGGCGCGGTCGCTCTGTCCGAGCAGGGCGTTGGCGCGGGCGAGGCCGTCCGCCCAGGACAGGGAGGTCGAGGCGTGGGAGTTCTCGATGACGTCGTGCTCGGACTCGGCACGGCTGGGATACCCCGACATCCCGCCGGTCCGGCGGAGCGTGGCGAGGGCTTCGGTGCGGCCGGTGAGGATCTTGTGGACGTAAGCCTGGTGGCCGGTGTCCCACAGGATCTTGTCCCGGGGGGAGTCGAAGACGCGGTGCAGGGCGATGGACAGTTCGACGACCCCGAGGTTGGGGCCGAGGTGGCCGCCGTTGACGGCGCAGGTGTCCACCAGCAGCCGCCGGATCTGCGGGGCCAGTTCCCGGGCCGCGTGCGGGGACAGGGCACGCAGGTCCTCCGGCCCCCGGATGTCCTCCAGGTGTGGCATGGCGCACCCCTCTTTCTCCCGTGGCGGATTCATCGCGCCCCACCGGGTGCGGGCGAGACCTCGCCGGCCAGCGGTGTCTGCGGGACGCGGCCGGTGAGCGGGTCGGCCAGCCGGCCGGGCATGGAGAACACGACGTCCTCGGCGATGCCCCGCTGGAGCTCGACGTGGTCGAGGCCGAGTTCGGCGAGCCGGGCGACGAGCCCGTCGACGAGGATCTCCGGGGCGCTGGCCCCGGCGCTGATGCCGACCGACGAGACGCCCTTCAGCCAGGCCGCCTCAAGGTGCTGTTCGTCGGGCACCAGATGGGCGGCGGCGCCGTGGTCGCGGGCCACCTCGACCATGCGCAGCGAGTTGCTGGAGTTGCCGGAGCCGACGATCAGGACCAGCTCGTTGTCGCGGGCGAGGTCCTTGACGGCGTTCTGCCGGTTCTGGCTGGCGTAGCAGATGTCGTCCCCGGGGGTGATCAGGTCGGTGAAGCGGGCGCGCAGGGCCTCGACCACGCGCTCGGTCTCGTCGAACGAGAGGGTGGTCTGGGTGAGGACGGCGACCGGGGTGTCGTTGGGCAGGCCGAGGCGCTGTACGTCGTCCTCGGTCTCGATGACGACGATCCGGTCGGGGGCCTCCCCGAGGACGCCCTCGACCTCCTCGTGGCCCTCGTGCCCGACGAGGAGGATGGTGCGGCCGTCGCGGGCGAAGCGCACCGCTTCCTGGTGGACCTTGGAGACCAGCGGGCAGGTGGCGTCGATGACTTCGAGCTGTCGGCTGGCGGCGGCGGAGCGCACTCCGGGGGAGACGCCGTGCGCGGAGAACACGCAGACCGCGCCCTGCGGTACCTCCTCCTCGCTGTCGACGAAGACCGCGCCGCGTTTCTCCAGCTCGGAGACGATGTAGTGGTTGTGCACGATCTCCTTGCGTACGTACACGGGCGCCCCGTGCAGGTCCAGCGCCCGCTCGACGATGCCGATGGCGCGCCTTACGCCCGCGCAGAAGCCGCGAGGCTGGGCCAGGACGACGTTTCCCTCTCTCACGTCACACCACCCCCGGCACGGGGACGGCGGCGGCCGTCCGGCGCGGGGTGCGGGCGTCCAGCCTCAGGCGCAGCCGGCGCGGGTGGTAGACGGTGGCCAGCGGGACCGGGCGGATGTCCATGCCGGGCTCGCAGGTCACCCGCCAGCGGCCGAGGATGGTGGCGAGCCCCAGGATGGCCTCGGTGCGTGCGTAGAGGTCGCCGATGCACTTGCGGGCGCCGGTGCCGAACGGCACGTAGGCGTGGCGGGAGGCCGGCGCGATCCGGTCCGGGAGCCAGCGGTCGGGGTCGAACTTCTTGGGGTCGGCGAAGGCTTCCTCGTACTGGGCGACCGCGGCGGGGCTGAAGACGACGGTGGAGCCGGTGGGCAGCTGCCGGCCCGCGAGTTCGGTCGGGGCGGCGGTGAGGCGGGTGAACAGCCAGGCTGGCGGGTGCAGTCGCAGCGTCTCGGAGATGATCCGGTCGGCGAGGGAGAGGTTCGGCAGGTCGTCCCACTGCGGGGCGCGGCCGTCGAGGACGGTGTCGATCTCGTCGTAGAGCGCGGCCTCGATCTCCGGGTGCTGGGAGAGGAGGTAGAAGACCCAGGTGAGGGTGCCGGCGACGGTCTCGGTGCCGGCCGCCATGACGGTGATGACCTGGTCGTGGATCTCCTTGTCGCCGAGCCGGCCGCCGTCGTCGTCGCGGGAGGCGAGCAGGGCGGCGAGCAGGTCGTCACGCTCGGTGTCGGAGCTGCGGTAGTCGTCGATGAGGTGCTGGGTGGTCTCGTGCAGGAAGTCCAGGTTGCTCTTGTAGCGGCGCTGGGACGGCAGGGGCAGCCGGCGGATCGAGGCGGGCAGGAACATCTGCCGGAACAGGCCGTTGAGGACGACGTCGAAGGAACGTTCCACCTTCGCGGCCAGCTCGGGGCTGACGGGGGTGGAGTAGAGGGTGCGGCCGACCGTGCGCAGGGCCATGCCGTA
Organism: Streptomyces sp. SID8352; assembly: GCF_009862265.1. Taxonomy (GTDB): domain Bacteria; phylum Actinomycetota; class Actinomycetes; order Streptomycetales; family Streptomycetaceae; genus Streptomyces. The sequence continues at coordinate 20,957 of NZ_WWGX01000113.1, forward strand.
CATCTCCTGGAAGGCGTCGACGACCATGCCGTCCTCCCAGCGCGACGCCGTGTCCTCGATCTCGGCGTGCATGGCCTCGGCGTACCGCTTGAGCTGGCCGCGGGTGAACGCCGACTGCATCAGCCGGCGCTGGCGGCGGTGGTCGGCGAACGGGCAGGTGACCAGGCCGTTGCCGGCGATGTCACGGGCGCGGTCGTAGAAGATGCCGCCCTTGTCGAAGACGCGGTCGTTGGTCAGGACCTGCCGCAGCAGTTCGGGGTGGGTCGGGACGTAGGCCGTGGTGGGGCCGATCTTGATCTCGACCAGGTCGCCGTGGGCCGACAGCGAGGTCATGAAGTTCACGGGGTGGCGCATCATCTGCAAGGCGTGTCCCACGACGGGGAGCGCCCCGGGCGCCGCTCCCGCCGAGAAGGTGGTCTGCTCCGTCATTCGATTCTCAACTTCCCGTCTCTGCTGGTCTGGTGCGGTGCTGGTGGGCAACTGCTAGCGGGCGGGGCTGCCGAGCTCCTCCAGGTAGCCCTGGGCACCCGCGGCGAGCGCGAACTCGGCGTCGTAGCGGCCCGAGGAGCGGTGCCAGTCGTAGGAGCCGCGGATCACGGTGCGCACGGCGTCGTTGCGGTAGCGCTCCAGGCCCTCGCGCTCGGCCTCGTCGAGCCGGTAGATGTCGGCGACCTGCGGCAGGCAGGACTCCAGCAGGAGGTACTGCTCCAGGCGGGCGCGTACCTCGCTCTGGATGTGGGAGACGCTGCGGTCCCTGGCCCAGCCGTGTTCCCGGCGCAGGATCATGACCATATTGTTCTGCTCGCCGCGGGCCTCCTCCTTCTCCAGCGAGGCGATGTCGTTGAGCAGCAGGTTGACGTCGACGGCGATCTGGAGCATCGCGGAGAGCACGGCGCTGTCGAAGACCCGGTGCGGCACCTCGAAGCGGCCCGCGCGCTCGGCGAGGTCGACCGTGGGCTGCACCCCGATGGTCTGCCGGCGTACGGCCAGGTACTGGGCGGCGGAGTTGTACGGCGTATTCCAGAACCGGCTCTCCGCCTCGTCGACGTAGCCGTCGAAATAGCTGCGCCAGTGCCGGGCGCTGCGCGCGCACCAGGCGGGTGTCATGCCCTCGCGGGTACGCCGCCAGAGGTCGGCGAAGCCGTGGGCGATGGGGGGCGCGGTGTCGGGGAGGGGGTCGTCCAGTGCTGCCGCGACCGCGTCGGTGAGCTCTTTGGTGTCTTCCGGGTTCTCGCCGCGCGGCCCGTCGAATAGGTCGTCGAAGAGGAAGAACCAAGACATCAGGTCCACGCCCAGGTCCAGGTCGGCGCCGGTGGCGTGGGGGTAGAAGCGGGAGGCCAGGTCGGCGTAGCCGCCGCGCAGATGACGTTCGGCCGCCGCCTCGGAGTTGATCAGGCCGAGCGAGCGCGGCCAGACGAGCTGCTCGGCGTCGGCGCGGGCGTGGTCCGGGCTCTGCCGGCCCGGCAGGGGTATGTGGAAGTCGACATCCTGGGGCATGAGGGAATCCTTGGGGGTGGGGTCAGGGAGATGCGGCGGGCAGGTTGTGCCCTGGCGGGGTGCTGTGCCGGTCGGAGCGTCGGAAGCTGGAGAGGGGTGTACGGGTACGGGGGCCGGCCCGGCCTCAGACCTGGCGGTCGACGACGAACCGACCGAGCGTGAGGAGTTCGTCCCGCGCGCCGGCGTCTAGGTCGACACCGCGCAGGGCGTCCTCGGCCAGCGCCATGCGCCGGGCGGCCTCGGCCAGCGCCCAGTCGCGGCCGCCGGCGCCCTCGATCAGCCCGGCCACGCGCCGCAGTTCCTCCTCATCGGGTTCGCCGGGGGTGGTGAGCCAGGCGGCGAGTTCGTCGCTGAGCGGGCCGTCCTGGTTCAGTACGTGGCTGACCGGCAGGGACTTCTTGCGGGAGCGCAGGTCGGAGTGGACCGACTTGCCGGTGACGGCGGGGTCGCCCCAGATGCCGAGAACGTCGTCGATGAGCTGGAAGGCGACGCCGACCTGGTCGCCGTAGAGCGCCAGCGCGTCCACCGTCGCCTCCGGTGCCCCGGCGAGGACGGCGCCGATCGCGGCGCTCGCCGACAGCAGCGCGCCGGTCTTGCCGGCGGCCATGTCGACGCACTCCTCGACGGTGACGTGCGGGCGCTTTTCGAAGGACAGGTCCTGGACCTGGCCGCGGATCAAATGCCGGGTGGCGCGTGTCAGCAGCCGGGCGGCCGGCGCCGCCGTGGGCAGCCCGGTGTCCAGCAGCACCTCCTGGGCGAGCGCCAGCATCGCGTCACCGGTCAGGATGGCGCTGGAGGGGCCCCACAGCTTCCACACCGTGCGCCGGTGGCGGCGCTCCTCGTCGCCGTCCATCAGATCGTCGTGCACCAGGGAGAAGTTGTGCACAAGTTCCACGGCGACGGCGCCTGGCAGGCCGACCTCCGGCGGTGCGCCGACCGCCTCGGCCGACAGCAGCGCGAGTGCGGGCCGTACGGCCTTGCCGGCGTCGGCGTTGGTGGGTGCGCCGCCGGCGGTGATCCAGCCCAGGTGATAGGCCGCCTGGTGACGTGAGCGGTGGTCGAGCCGGTCGACGGCGGCGCGCAGTGCCGGGGTGATCGTGACCCGGCTGTGGGTGAGGCAGGCGGGGGCGGTTCTCATGCGGCGGCCTCCGCGCGCCAGGGGCCGGTGGGGTCGTCGAAGATGCTGACGACCTGGCGCATGATGCGCCGTTCGGCCGGGTCGAACGCCTGCTTGGCGTGGATGGTGCCGAGCTGGTCCCACATGACGATGTCCCCGGGCTGCCAGGTGTGCGCGTAGGTGTACCGGGGTTTGCCCGCGTGCGTCAGCAGTTCGTCGAGCAGCTTGCGGCTGGCGTCGGGGGCGAGGTCCACGATCCGCTTGGTGTTGAGGGTGCTGATGTAGACCGACTGGCGGCCGGTGCGCGGGTTGCGGGCGATGAGGGGGTGGATGGTGGAGGTGCCGTCCTCGGGCTGGATCTGCGCGGTGCTCTCGTCGAGGGACACCTCGCCCTGGAGTTCCTCCTCGATGGTCTCCTCGTACCCGGTGCGCAGGGCGTGCCGGACCCGGTAGGTGTGCAGGAGTCGGCGCTCCTCGGACGACAGCGACTCGTACAGGGAGTACATGTCGGTGAAGAGCGTCTCCCCGCCGCCGGAGGACGGCACTTCCACGGCCTCCAGGAAGCCGACCTGGGCGACGCGGGGGCGGAAGGAGTAGTCGGTGTGCCAGCCCATCCATCCGGCGTCGCCGACGCCGATCTTGCGGCCGTCCTCCTCCAGGTTGGAGACGATCAGGATCTCGTTGTGGTCGGGGTGGGCGCCGCTGGTCAGACCGGTCTTCGGGATGTACCCGAAGCGGCGGCCGAAGGCCAGGAACTCCTCGTCGGTGGGGGTCTCGTGGCCGCGGAAGACGAGGACGAGACGTGTGTCGAGCGCCGCCCAGATCTCGTCGTACTGGGCCTTGTCCATGTCACCGGTGACCTGGGCGCCGTGCACGACGGCGCCGAGAGCGGCGCCGGGTATCGGCGTTACGTCCATGGGCGTTGCCGCCTTTCACAGAGGGGTGGGGGTGGTCAGCGCAGTTCGAGGCCGGCGAGGTCGCCCGCCTCGCGCCAGCGCCGGAGAATGTTCACGAACTCCACCGAGCCGCCGCCGTAGCTGGAGTTGAGCAGCGGCATTCCGCTCGGGTTGCCCTCGTTGTTGTAGAGGCCGGGCGTGCAGTTCTCCAGGAAGCCGAGATCGTTGGCGGCGAGCCGGAGGATCTCCTCGACCCATTCCTTCTCGCCGGCCTCGGACGCCTCCACGACCCGGTGACCGCGCTCCTCGACGCACTTGACGATGTGCGCGAGGTGCCGGGTCTGCTCGCTCAGCATGTAGGCGATGTTGACGTGCCGGCCGGCCTGGATCTTGGACAGGATGAAACAGTTGGGGAAACCATTCACCTGGAGTCCGTGCAGGGTGCGCGCCCCGTCCGCCCACTTCTGCGACAGCCTCGCGCCGTCGCGGCCGACGATGTCGTAGCCGGCGCGGTCGATGTACGGGACGGCGAACTCGTGCTCGTAGCCGGTGGCGAAGACCAGGCAGTCGACCGGGTACTCCTGGCCGTTGGCGACCACCCCGGCCGGGGTGAGCCGCTCCACGCCCTGCCCCTGTGTGTCGACCAGGGTCACGTTGGGCCGGTTGAAGATCTGGAGGTAGCCGTCGTGGAAGCAGGGCCGCTTGCAGTACACGCGGTAGTACGGCTTGAGTGCGGCGGCGGTCGCGGGGTCGGTGACGACGCTGTCGATGCGGGCGCGCAGTTCCTCCATCTTGAGGAAGTCCGCCCGCTCGGCCGCGAGCGCCCGTTCCCGCGGATCGCCGCCGTTGTCGCCGGTGGGCAGGATCGCGGCGGCCAGCTTGGCGGTGGTCTGGGTCCAGCGGTCCTGGACCAGGTCCTCGTCCTGCGGGACACCGGAGGTCAGCGCGTGGAAGTTCTCCATCCGGCGCGGCTGCCAGCCCTCTTCGAGGCTGTCCGCCCAGTCGGACGGGGTGGGCCGGTTGCCGCGGACGTCGACCGCGGCCGGGGTGCGCTGGAAGAGGACGAGCTGCTCGGCCCACTCGGCGAGGTGCGGGGCGAGCTGGATGGTTGTGGAGCCGGTGCCGATGACGCCGACCTTCTTGTCCTTCAGCTTGGTCAGGCCGCCGGTGGCGTCGCCGCCGGTGTAGTCGAAGTCCCAGCGGCTGGTGTGGAAGGAGTGCCCGGCGAACGTCTCCAAGCCCGGCAGCCCGGGGAGTTTGGGGCGGTGCATCAAGCCGATCGACATGGCCACGTACCGGGCCCGGATCAGATCGCCGCGGTCGGTGCTAACCAGCCACGTCCCGGCGGCCTCGTCCCAGCGCAGCTCGGTGACGGTGGTCTGGAAGAGGGCGTCGCGGTAGAGGTCGTACTGGTGGGCGATCTTCTGGAGATGGGCGAAGATCTCGGGCCCGGTCGAGTACTTCTCGGTGGGTATCGTGCCGGTCTCTTCGAGCAGCGGCATGTAGATGTAGCTCTCGACGTCGCAGCGGACGCCGGGGAAGCGGTTCCAGTACCAGGTGCCGCCGACGTCGCCGGCCTCGTCGATCAGCCGGATGCGCTCCAGGCCGGTCTCCTCGCGCAGATGCGCGCCGGCCAGCAGGCCGCCGATGCCGGCGCCGACGACCGCGACGTCCACCTCGTCGGTGTACGGCTCGCGCTCCTGCCATGCGGTGTAGGGGTCTTGCGCGTAGCGGCTGAAGTCACCGCGCGCGAACTGGTAGGTGCGGCCGACGCTGCGCTTGTCGCGTTCCTGCCGGTATTTCTCCCGCACCGCTTCCAGGTCGATGGTCAGTGTTTCATCACTATGGTCGTCGCTTTCGGTTCGTGCCACAGGCTCCTCCTCGGGGGAAGGGGGCGGAAGGGAGACTTGACGCCATACGTCGTCGAACTGATCGCGTAGCCGCAGCGGGGCGTCGGAGTTGCTGAAGAGGTAGAAGCGGCCGGAGCCGAGGGACTCCCACACGAGTCCGGCGACGTCCTCGGCGCTCACCGAGGTGTCGCCGCCGGCGCCGCGCGGGGCCGTCAGTCCGTGGACCATGGGGGTGTCGACCCGGCCGGGGCACAGCACCGACACCCGGATCGCGGTGCCCCGCAGATCGGCGCGCAGACTGCGGGCGACCGCGAGGTCGGCGTGCTTGGAGGCGGCGTAGGCGGCGCTGCCCGCGCCGACGACGAAGGCGGACATCGAAGCGGTGTGGATCAGATCGGCGGGCCGGCCGCGCTCCAGCAGCCGGGGGACGAAGGCGCGGGCCACCAGGACGTGCGCCCAGTGGTTCACCTCGAAGACCTGCCGCATCCGCTCCAGCGGCACCTCCCACAGGGGCTGTCCGACGGGCCCGAGGACTCCCGCGTTGTTGCACACCACGTCGATGTCGCCGAGCAGGCCGAACGCCGTGTCCGCCAGCCCTTCCACGGCGTCCGGGTCGGTCAGGTCGGCGGTCACGGCGGTGACCTGGCCGCCCTGGGCGGTGAGTTCGGCGGCGCGGCGGTGCAGTGCGTCGCCTTCGATGTCCGCCATGACGACGGCGGCGCCGGCCCGTGCGAAGCGGGCGCTGAGGGCGAGGCCGATGCCGCTGGCCGCACCGGTCACCACGGCTGCCCTTGTCTGCGATTGCACTTGGCTGTCTCCGCTTCTGCGCGCGGGTACGCCGAAGGACGGCGTGCCGCTGCCGACGAGAAGGACTGGAACAGATCGCGCCGTTCGAGGGGCGCGGATGTCAGCTGGGGTCGGGGAGCTTCAGGCTGATCACGAGAACGATCACCGAGAAGCACCCCAACAGGGCGAGAACGAGCACGGCCGCCGACACCGTCGACAGCGAGCCGGCCAGGGAGATGTAGAGAGTTCCGCCGACGGTCGCGCCCAGCGCGGTCGCCATCTGCTGGCTGGTCACCAGCACACCGCTGCCCATGCCGGCCTGCGCGGAGGGTACGTCGGCGAGGATCATCCGGAACAGCGTCGGGCCGATCAGCGCGGCGCCCGCGCCGAAGAGGCCGATCCCGACGAGCACGAGTACCAGGGAGGGGTGCGGCCAGCCCAGCCGGAGCACCAGCGCCAGCAGCAGCAGGCTCGCGCCCTGCACGACGGTGCCCAGGGTGACGATCCGGCCGCCCAGGGCCGCCGCGATCCTCGGGGTGAACCGTGCCACCACGAAGAACGCCACGGCGAACGGCGACATCGCCGCGCCGGAGGCGAGCCCGTCGAAGCCGAAGTGGCCCTGGGCGATCAGCGCGTAGACGAACAGGAAGGCGCCGAAGCCGGCCGAGAACGGCACCATCGCCGCCAGCCCTCTACGCATTCCCTGATGGGACAGCACCGACGGGGACAGCAGCGGTGAGCCGTCCCGCGCCTCCAGACGGCGTTCGACCCGCGTCAGCGCGAGCGTCCCCAGCGCGGCGAGAACGAGCAACGACCACAGCCACAGCGGCCAGCCCAGGTCGGGGCCCGCCACGACCACGGCCAGGACGCAGACCATGGTGACGCCGAACAGCAAGGTGCCCAGCGGGTCGAAGCCCGGTTTCACGTCGGCCTTGGTCGGGGGGACGCGCCGGATCGCCAGCAACGCGGCCGCTCCGATCGGCACGTTGATCACGAAGACCATCCGCCAGCCGATCCCGGCGACGTCCAGCGAGACCAGCAGCCCGCCCAGGATCTGCCCGATGACCATGCCGACGCCTGCGGTCGCGCCGTACATGCCGATCGCACGGGCGCGCGCCTGGCCCGCGGTGACCGCCTGGATCGTCGCCAACACCTGCGGGACGAGCATGGCCGCGGCGGCGCCCTGCAACAGCCGGGACACGACGAGGAACTCGATGGTCGGGGCGAGTCCGCACATCGCCGAGGTGACGATGAACGCCGCGAGCCCGTAGGCGTACAGGCGCCGCCTGCCGAAGGCGTCGCCCAGCCGCCCGCCCAGTACCAGGCCGAGGGCGTAGGTGAGGCCGTAGCCGGAGACCACCAACTCCAGTGCGGCGGGGCCGCCGTGGAGGTCGTCACTGATCGAGTTCAGCGCCACATTGACGATGGAGGCGTCCACGATGGACAGGACGTATCCGGTGAGCACCACCAGCAGGGCGATGCCGGTGAGCCCCGCGGCGGCCGGTTCCGGGCCGGCCGAGGGTTCGGGTGTCGCGCTGGGCGCTTTCAGAGGGGGGAGGCCCTCGCGTATCGTCATGCGCTGCCTACCAGGCGTTCGTGGGGGGACGGTTGGGGCGGATGCGGGACGGCAGTGTCACTCGGTGACGGTGGGGGTTCCGGTGATCTTCGACAGGATTCCCTTGGAGGCGTCCTTCGCGGACTCCGGCCAGGGGGTTAGGGAGTTGAACCCGCGGGGCGAGGAGGCGGGCTGAAGGCGGGTGTCCATCGACATCCGCATACCGGCCGGGTTCACCGAGACGTTCGGGATGGACTTGTGGCACATGAAGGCGTGGAAGATGATCACGTCGCCCGGTTCCATGGGCGAGAACAGCAGTTCCTCGTCCGCTCCGAACTCCTCCGCCGGGATTCCGCGCACGGCGTGCCCGAAGCGGCGGAAGTTCTCGGTGACGACGTGCTCGCGGGGGCCTTTCTTGTGGCTGCCGTCGGCGACGGCGACACCGCCTATGTCGCGGGTCGTCGGGAGTAGGGGCAGCCAGGCCGTGCGGAAGTCTTTGTTCGGTCCTATGTAGAAGCCGTCCTGGTGCAGCGGTGTCAGGAAGCTCGGCTCCGCGGAGCCCGCGGCGGAGGGGTAGTAGCGGATCGTCGTCGACTTGAAGACGAAGACGGGCTCGCCGAAGACCTGCTCCCAGACCTTGAGGGTGGAGGGGTGGTTCCACAGGTCGTCGTACTTGACGTAGTCGTGCATCGCCACCTCGTCGACGGCTTCGAAGGACTCGATGCTGAGGGTGTCGAGCGTGGTGCCGGGGGCGGCGTGGCCGAGTGCGATCAGGCCCGCGAGCATCTGCTCGGCGGCGGTCCGCACGAGGTCACGGTCCAGGACTCCGCGGAGGTAGACGTAGCCGTGCTCGTCGTAGAACCGCTCCAGGGCCTCACGGTCGTCGAGTAGGGGGGTGCAGTCGACATAGTCGCTGAAAGTGTCCGTCATGGTTCTGTGTCCTCGTGGCGTCTGTGTGCGTGGGGGAGGAACGTCAAACAACGGATAAGGTGCCGCTCGTGCGGTGCCGCTCAGAAGGTGACGGGGATTTCGTCGAACCCGCCGGTGATCCGGTGCTCCTGCCAGCGCAGCGACTCCTCGGGTACCGCGAGCTGGAGGTCGGGCAGTCTGCGGAACAGCCGCTCGAACACCGCGGTCAGCTCGATCCGGGCCAGCACGCGGCCGATGCAGTGCCGGGTGCCGTGCCCGAACGCCATGTGCGTCCTGGGCTTGACCCGGGTCAGGTCGAGGAGGTCGCTGTCGGGGTACGCCCGGCTGTCGATGTTGGCCGCGCCGATGGCCAGCAGCACCGCGTCCCCGGCCCGGATCGACGTCCCGCCGACGGTGATGTCGCTGTGCGCGTAGCGGGGTATCAGGGCGTTCGAACCCTTGCCGCCGACGGCCAGGCGCAGGATCTCCTCGACCGCGGCCGGCGCGAGTCCGGGGTTCTTGGCCAGCTGGGCACGCTGGTCCGGATTGCGCAGCATCAGCAGGACGCCCATGTCGATGCGCACGATGGTGGTCTCGTAGCCGAACAGGAGCACGGCGCACCCCAGTCGGGCGATGTACTCGTCGGACAGCGAGCCGCCCTTCTGGGCGATCAGCTCGGACAGGATGTCGTCGCCCGGATCGGTCCGCTTGCGTATCACCAGTTCCGTGATGTAGTCGACGACCTGCTGGAAGGTGTTCACCGAGTGCTCGCTGTCGCTCTGGTCGAACGTGCCTCTCGCCCACAGTCCGATCCGCTCCTGGTCGGCGAGCGGCACGCCGAGCAGATCGCAGACCACCATGGTCGGCAGCGGAAAGGACAGCGCGCGATGCAGGTCGACCGGCGGTGCGCTGCCGGCCAGCTGGTCGAGCAGTTCGTCCACGTGGCTCTCGATCCGGGACTTCATCAGTCGCATCCGGCGCGTGGAGAACCGGGGCACGAGCAGTTCGCGCATCAGCGGATGCTCGGTGGCCTCGGTGTCGTAGTCGTCCCCGGCCATCAGCGCCATCATGGTGAGCCTGGCCGTGTTCTTGGCCGCCCGCTCCGGCTTGGGGTCGCTGAGACCGAGCCGGCGGTCGGCGAGCAGTTTGCGCACCTCGTCGTAGCGGGTGACCAGCCAGGCGTCCTCACCGGCGGTCCGCACCCTGGCGATCGGCCCCTCCTTCTGGAGCGTGCGCATCTGGGGTGCTATGCCCATGACAGCTGGATTGTCGAACGGGAGCTTGGGAAGTTCATTCATCTGGTTCTGCCCTCGTGACGTCGAACGTGGGGATTCGTCAGGCATCCGGACACGGCGACGGCGTCGATGGCGTCGAACGTGGCGCAGCGGTGCGGACGCCGCTGCTGCTGTGCGGGGGGCGGTGCGGGCGCCGGGCCGGCGAGAGGCTACAGAGACGACCCGACGAGCGCTGCCAGGTCGATGAGGCGGTTGGAGTAGCCCCACTCGTTGTCGTACCAGCCGACGACCTTGACCTGCGGGCCGGACACCCGGGTGAGCCCGGCGTCGAAGACACAGGAGGCCGGGTCGCCCACGATGTCGGTGCTGACCAGGGGTGCGTCCGTGTAGGACAGCAGTCCCTTGTACGGTCCCGAGGCCGCCGCCGCGTATGCCTCCTTCACCTCGTCCACCGTGATGCGACGGAGTGTGGTGACCGTGAGGTCGGTGACCGAGCCGGTGGGGACGGGCACCCGCAGGGCGAAGGCGTCCAGCCGGCCGGCGAGTTCCGGCAGGACGAGGCCGATGGCCTTGGCGGCGCCGCTGGAGGTGGGGATGATGTTCAGGGCCGCGGCCCTGGCCCGGCGCAGGTCCTTGTGGGGGGCGTCCTGAAGGTTCTGGTCCTGCGTGTAGGCGTGGACCGTGGTCATCATGCCGGTGTCGATGCCGATGGCGTCGTGAAGCACCTTGGCCAGGACGGCGAGACAGTTGGTAGTGCAGGATGCGTTGGAGATGATGGTGTGGCGCTCTGGATCGTAGGCGTCTTCGTTGACACCCATCACCAGCGTGATGTCCTCGCCGCTGGCCGGAGCGGCGATGATGACCTTCTTCGCGCCGCCTTCGGTGTGTGAGCGCGCCTTCGCGGCCTCGGTGAAGATGCCGGTGGACTCGATCACGATGTCCACTCCCAGGTCGCCCCAGGGCAGGGCGCCGGGGTCACGCTCGGCGAGGACCTTGATCATCTGGTTACCCACGCGGATCGCGCCCGGCTCGGGGGTGATCTGCTCCGGGAAGCGCCCCAGGACCGAGTCGTAGGCGAGCAGGTGGGCCATCGTGGGCACGTCACCCAGGTCGTTGACGGCGACGATCTCCAGCTCCGAAGGCCGCGCCGCCGCCGCACGGAAGACGTTTCGGCCGATGCGCCCGAAGCCATTGATGCCGATTCGCACAGTCATGGGTGTGAGTTCCTCACCTAGCGCTCTACCAGTTCATTGACGCGCCGTTGCGCCAGGGCATGCCGCAGACCGTGCGCCCGGACCACGGCGTCAAACGACATTATATAAGTCTGCGATATATTTCCAGGATGATTTCTACGCAGCGTGCCGACACCAAGACAGACTTGGATGTAGGTGCCCTCATCAGGGCGATTGAGAACTTCAACCGCTACTACATCCGGCTTCCGGCGGTCCAGAAACTGTCGTTCACGACACTGTCCGTGCTGGACACCCTGGCCTTCAGCGGTCCGAAGCGGCTGACCGAACTCATCAAGACCGAGCAGATCAGCCAGCCGGGACTCACCCAACTGATCACCCGGCTCGAACGCGACGGTCTCGTGGAACGCCGCCCCGACCCGACGGACGGACGCGCCGCCATCGTCTACATCACCGACAGCGGCCGAAAGATCGGCCAGACCCGGCACGAGGACCGGGGCCGTCACCTGACCCCGCTGATCGCCCAGCTGACGCCCGCGGAACGAGAGGCCATTGCCGCGGCTCTGCCCGCCCTGACCCGCCTAGCGGAACTCGGGGCCGAAGCCGGACGGTAGGGCCCAATCCTGTTCATCCATTGTTCGAACGTGCCGGCCACTCCACGGACCGACGACGAGACAATGTCACGGCCGCTCGGTGGTGGCGTGGAGGGCCGGGTTGTAGGCGGGTGGGGGAATGTGGAGTCCGTCGGTGGTGTAGTCGCCGAAGCGGAGCACGTTCTCGCGCCGGTAGGGGCTGAGGACCGCCAGATCGCTCGCACGGAGGGGCCAGCCCTCGTGGGCCATCTGACGGAGGGTCTTGGTCATGTCGATGGTGGTCGAGAAGATCACGCTCGCGGCGACAAGGTCGAGGAACTTCACTGCCCTGTCCTGCAGTTCCGGGTCGCGGCTGTTCAGCCAGCCGGCGTTGCCGAAGTGGAGCCACTTGGTGAACCCGTTGTATGCCTCGGCCTTGTTGGTCGCCCGCTGGATCTGCTCACGCAGCGCGGGGTCGGACAAGTAGCGAAGGAGCACGGCTGTACGCACAGCGCGTCCGACTTCCCGGAATGCCTGGTAGATCTGGGCCGACGAACACGCCTCGCTGCGCAAGTTGAGGCACGACGTGAAGCAGACCGAGCGGGACCTGGCACGGCGAAGGAGGAGGGTCCGCACGATGGGCGCAGCCCTGACCGTGGCTGGCGGTACGGTCCTGACGGGCCTGTTATGGACCGTGCTGACCTGGGGATCACCCTCCCGGTTCCTCCAGGCGGACATCATCTGCGCAGCGCTGGCGCTGGTCTCCGGCGTGGCCGCCTGGGTCGCCGCGCCTCCCCGCGGCCAGCTGAGCCTGGCCAAGTTGGAGGACGTGCTCGCGACGAAGCGTGAGGCCCTCCGGTTCCTCAGCGCGCTCATCCACCCGACGCTGAAGGAGCGGCGCAGCCTCTACCGCGAGGACGTGGCCGGGGTGATCGAGCAGCACCGGACGGACAGCCGCAAGTACCGGCTCATCCACAACACGCTGCAGAACCTCATCATGATCGGGGCTGCGTCCACGACTACCGTCGCCGCCCTGGACACCCGCAACCAGTTCACCTGGCAGAACATCACGATCGTCGCCATCGGCTTCACCGGCTACTACAAGTACCGCGAGCGCAGCTACTTCCTGCTCCAGACCGCAGACGCCATCGAGGAGGAGGCCAACGCCTTTGCTCTTGGCGTCGGCCCCTACAGCGACTTCGACGCTGACCAGGAGCAGCAGGCACTGAAGTTGTTCACCCAGCGGGTCGAAGACCGCCGCAACGAGCAGCGGCGCCGCCAGCAGCAGTTGGACCAGCCCGCCGATCAGACCACGCCCACTGGTCAGCCACCCGCGGCCTGACGGCGAGCCCGTCTACCGGCGTCGGCGGCCGCGACCCTCGATGTGACGGTTGAGGATGTCCTGCCGCGCCCGGAACGACGCGCTGGTCGGCTCTACCAAGGGCGGCGTAGCAGGGCGCATTCTGCGGTGACCTGGGCGAGGAGTTCGGTGTCGTCATCGGGTACGTGGCGCTCAAGGCGTTCGGCAAGGTCGCGGTATAGGTGCAGGACTTCCTGAGTGCCGGCGGCGGCGAGGACAGCTGACCACAGTGGAGCGCCGGGGCTGGTGTTCTTCTCCACGGCTTCCAGCACCGCGAGCCGGTCCCGGCGATCGAGACGGGCCAGTTCGCGCTGGCCCGTGCGTTCCCTGATCTCCTGCCACGTGGCGGAGCGCTCTTCCCTGGCCGCCTTCTTCAGCGCTCCCAGGACGAACGGGGCCAGGTAGGAGAGCTTCTCAGCGTGGTCCTTCTCCGCCTGCAACCGCGCCGCCTGGTCACGGGCGGCCCGTTCCTCCTCGGCACGGGCGGCCTGTTCGCGGCGTTCGGCCTCTTCCTGCGCGTAGGCCCGCGCACGTTCGGCCTGCCGCCTGCGGAGTTCCTGCTGCCACTGGCGTTCCTTTGCTGCCGCGCGTTCTGCGTCGGTCCGCTGGCGCTCGGCCTGTGTGGAGCGGTGTTGCTGCCTGGCGAGGCGGAGGATCTCCCTCTGAGCATCTGAGACGTTCCCGTCCGCCATCAGCTTGTCGGCCTTCGCCAGGAGCAGGGCCGTGGGGTTGTGCTGGAGCTGCCGCAGGACCTCATCAAGTTCTTGGGCATCCAGGGCCAGCCGCTTCTCGCCGCGGTCGAGGGCCATGCGCAACCGGGCGATGTTCTCCGGGAGCTTCTCCTCCTGCAGGAGCCGTTTCACGGCCTGTACTGCGGTGTACACGCGGTGGTTCTCGCGCAGGGCCCGGTCGATGTGCATGACGGCCAGTTTGACCGCGTCCTCCTGGCGGGCGGTGCCGTCCGCGTAGGGCTTCGGGTCGACGGTCACGATTGTCCGGACGCCCGCCGCGCCCGGCGTGTGCTGTGGCGGGCGGCTGTTCAGTGGCGCGCGGACCGCGTCGGGGCGCGTGGTGGTGTTCATGCCTTTCGGCGTCAGCGTGACGTCGTCGGGAGTGTCCCACTCAGTGCCTTTGCCGGGGTGTTCGGTGCCGAACTTCATGGAGCGTCCGCCTCCGGGCCGGTCCTTGAAGCTCAGGCGCTGGACGTATCCGCGCTGTTCGAGGATGGTCGCGGGGACGGGTACGCCGGGCCCGAGGATGACTTCCCAGGCGTCGCTGTTCCAGTCGACGGGATTGTTGCGGTCGAGGTGGACCAGCAGGGTGCGCCCGTCATCGAGGTGCGCGATCACGGCGGAGCCGAGAGGTTCGGGATAGCTGAAGCGGGCCGTCAGGCCCTGGGCATGCAGCCACGCTGCCAGATGGGCCTTGGCGAACAGGTGGTTGGCACTGTCCTTGTCCTTGGTGGTGCGGCCGCAGGGTCCACCGGAGCCGTCGGAGCCGTAGTGCGCGAAGTGGCAGATCTTGTCGGTGCACAGCCGGGTCGTGAGCCGGCGTCCGCAGCCGCCTTCGAACTTCGTACCGCACCAGATCGTCTGGCCCTCGTGCTCGATCCGAAAGGCCTCCAGCTCATGCACGGTCTCCGGGCAGACCGCCGGGTCGTCGGAGTCCGCACTGTCGAAGACCGCTGTCTGGATGAGGCGCCGATCCATCGTGCTCCCTGATGGTCCAGATGAGTGACTTGACAGCATTGTGCCCGCCACCAGTGACAACGGGGGCGCGCACGAGGACGTGGGGGCGCGCATGTTCGAATCCGGAACCCGCTGCGGTGTTGAGGAGGCCGAACCGGTCCTGGCCGACGCCGCCGACCGTGCCGCCGACCTCCGGGACCTGGCCGCCGCCGACGCGGTCGGCATCACGTCCGGCCTAACGCCGTCGCTCCTCACCGATGCCCGGTTCACGCCGTGGTCCGCAGCGCAGCCGGCTGAGGGACGGCGGCCGCCATCCCGGCTTCCCTGGCAGCGCGTTCTGCCCTGGCCCGGCGCAGGGCGGCGGCCTCGGTGGCCGCGGCCTGGCGGCGGCGCCGCGCACAGGCCTGCTCGATCGGGGCCAGCGCATCTTCGGTGACGTCGTCGGGCTCGGGAAACGCGCGGCGCAGCTCCCGCATCGCAGCGGTCTGCCGCTCCACCGCCTCCGCGATGTGCGGGTCCACCCGCGACGGCGGCGCCGCCTCCTGGTGCGCGGCGAGGGCGCGGCGGTAGCCGTCCGAGGCGGTCTCCCTCGTGCGCGGCGGCCCGGCGGGCGCGGTCGCGGGCTCCGGACCGGCGTCGGACGGCTCGGGCACCGCCACCGTGCCGGGCGCCAGGATCCGCAGGGCGCGCACCACGGTGCGGCCCGCCGACTTGTTGGCGGCCGCGATGATGCGGGTCTGCTCCAGCCGGGCCTTCGTCGCCCAGGCCGGCGACTCCGGGCACACCGTGAGCCGGCCGGAGTCCGCGTCGTATGAGACGGCGGCGACGTGCCCGGCGAGCTCGGGGGCGATGGCCGCCCACCGCTCGCACAGCGTCGCGCCGGCGGCCGAGAGCTCCCACGCGCGCTCGGTGACCAGCGTGCTGATCGCCGCCCCGAGCCCCATCGGCTCCCGGCCGTCGCGGCGCACCGTACGAACGATCCGCGGCTTCGCTTTCGCCTTCGGGCCGGTGCCGTTCTTGCGGGCCGCTTCCCTGGCGGCCCGCAGCGCGACCCGGGCCAGGTCGACGCCGGACGTCTCGCCGCCGCTCACGCCTGCCCCCAGGTGGAGAAGCCGAGGTCCAGGTGCCCGAGGCCCGCGAGGCGCTGCACCTGGGCGACGAACGCCCGGGTGAAAAGGCGCTGCGCGGACAGCTCGCCGTACCGGTCGATGTGGTCAAAGACGAGCTGGTGGTCGGCGGCGGCGCGGTTGCGCCAGTCCAGGACCTGCTCGCGGGTCAGGTCCTCGAGGACGAGGTCCTGGTCGTCGATGTCGGCGGACTCCGGCTCCGCGGCGGGGACGGCGGCGGGGGCAGGGCGCGGCGCGGGCATCGCGACCGGGGCCACCGGCGCGGCCGGGACGTTGTCGGCCGGCTGCGCGGCCGCGGCTTCGGCGCGGTGGGCCTTGGCGGCGGCCTGACGGGCGCGGACCTGCTCCCACTCGTGCTCGCGGGCCCACCCCTGCGCGGTCACGTCCTGGTGCAGCTGCCGGTCGGCGGCTGTCCGGCGCTCGTCCTCGGAGGCGTCGGGCATCGCGGCGTCCACGGCTGCCGCGACCGCGTGGCGCTGGGCGCGGCGGTCGGCCTGCCGGTCCTCGCAGCGCGGGCAGTCCCGGCCGGTGTCGAGCAGGATCCGGTCGTCGCACCGGGCGTCGCCGCACTGCTGACGCTGGGGCAGGCCCCGGGCCAGCAGCCAGCCCACCGGGTCGGTGATCGGGCCGCCGGTGCGCAGCTGCTCGTCCAGGCGCCGCACGAGCCGGTCGGCGAGCACCTGCGGTGCGTCCGTGCGGCCCGCGAAGCCCTCCACCCGCTTGAGCTCACTGCGGGCGGCGGCCTCCACCAAGCGGCGGGCGGCCGCACGGTCCAGCCGTGCCCACACCAGGTCGACCGGGGCCAGGACGGCCCGCAGATCCTCCGGCGGCAGAGGCACCCTCCCCCGCTGCTGCCTGCCCTGACCCACGCCGTCAACGACCCGCACCGGGCCGCTGCCCACCGGCCCGCGGCCGGGCTCGCTGCTGATCGACGGGGACTTCTCCTGCTGTTCCCCGCGCAGCGGGCCGCCGTCCTCGCGCAGACACGCGCGGTCCGGCAGATCACCGGACCCACCACGGCCTTCGCCGGAAAAGCCATCAGAGAGAGCAAGTGAAGAGGCGGGAGCAACCAGGTGAGGGTGGTCAGTGTGAAGGGCTGCCGCAACGTCGGGCTCTGCAACAGCCGCCACATCCGTCACCGGCACGCCGCTGACCTGGGGTCCCGTCTCCGTCTCCGGCGCCTCACCAGCCCTTGCCGCAACGTCGGGGTCTGAAAACTCGGACTCCGGGACCTGCGCACGGTCCTCCTGGACGTCGTCGGCGACCGTGCGGCCGTGCGCGGCGGCGACCGCCGGCACCACCAGCCGCGACCGGTTCCGCAGGCCCGAGCCCGTCTTCAGACGCACCCGCAGCACCAGCTTGCCGTCCTCCAGACGCTCCAGCACCCGCTCGCCCGCCGACGCCGTGCACCCGAGCAGCCGGGCCACCGTCGCCGCGGCCCGGCCGCGCTTGGTGTCCATGGTCCCGCCGCACTGCCGCACCCGACCGGTCTCCCGGGCCTCCAGCACCAGCAGTTCGTCCAGTGGAATGTGCCCTGGTGCTCCCGGCTCGTTCGGCGCGGGCACGGTGCAGGGCCCCGTGTGGGAGGCACCAGCCTGACGACGGCGTTCAGCGCGAGCCTGCCTGATCGGGGCCGGGCTGCTCCGGTTCGAGGAAGACTTGGTGGAAAAGGACCCGCAGCACCTGCGCCTGCCGCTCCACCACCTCCACGACCGCCGGGTGCGGCTGGGGGAACGACGGCCTGGCGCGCAGCAAGCGCCTGGTAACTGACAACACCCCCAGATCCCGGACGAGGTAAAGGAAAACAGGTACCCTCGCTGCCATCACCGCAGCTCAGGAGGTGTCGTCCCCGCATCCGCGGGGGTAGCTCCTGATTCCCCTTGGGGGTCATGGGCCTCCCGCAGTCGTCCCCGCATCCGCGGGGGTAGCTCG
>NZ_WWGX01000114.1 GCF_009862265.1 Streptomyces sp. SID8352
TCCGTCTCCACCGTCGTCTTCGACGGCGGCGACACCGGCGGCTCACCCGACGGCGGCGTACCCGTCGCCGTCGCCGAGTTCTCCACCGAACCCGCATCCACATCGGCCTGCGTCACCGTATAGACGGCAGTACAGGTCACCGTGTCCCCGGGAGCCAGGGACGCGGTCCCCTCCTCCGGACAGTCCACCGCACCGAGCTTGCCGCTGCCGGTGAACTCGCCCTCGTCGACCGTCACGTCCTTCAGGGTGACGTTGCCGGTGTTGGTGACGGCGAAGCTGTACGTGATCTCCTCACCAGCCACCAGTGTGCCCGTGGAGGCCGACTTGGCCACGACGAGGCCGGGCTCCGGCGGTGACGGGATGGTCACCTCGGACGGCGGGGACACCGGCGGCTCGCCCCGAGGGGGAGTACCGGTCACTGTCGCGGAGTTGGTGAGCGAACCGGCGTCCACGTCGGCCTGGGTGACCGTGTAGGCGGCGGTGCATACGACCGTGTCGCCCGGTGCCAGCGAGGCGGCCCCGGCGGGGCAGTCCACCGCGCCGAGCTTGCCGCTGCCGCTGAACTCACCCTCGTCGATCTCGACGTCGGTGATCGTGACGTTGCCGGTGTTCTCGACGAGGAAGGTGTAGGTGACCTCCTCGCCGAGGACCAGCTTGTCCGGCTCACTGGTGGAGCCGGTCTTCACCACGGACAGACCCGGGTCGTCGTCGGTCTCCACCGTCGTCTCCGACGGCGGGGACACCGGCGGCTCACCCGACGGCGGCGTACCCGTCGCCGTCGCGGAGTTCTTCACCGAGCCGGCGTCCACGTCGGCCTGCGTGACCGTGTAGGTGGCCGTGCAGGTCACTGTCTCGCCGGGGGCCAGGGACGCGGTCCCCTCCTCCGGACAGTCCACCGCACCCAGCGTGCCGCTGCCGGTGAACTCCCCCTCGTCGACCTTCACGTCCTTGATCGTGACGTTCCCGGTGTTCTTGACGAGGAAGGTGTAGGTGATCTTCTCATCCACCACCAGCTTGTCGGTGGAAGCGGTCTTGACGACCTCCAACGCGGGCTCCACCGGCGACGGGACGGTCACCTCGGAGGGAGGCGACACCGGCGGCTCACCCCGCGGCGGAACACCCGTCCCGGTCGCGGAGTTGGTGATCGAACCCGCGTCCACATCGGCCTGCGTCACCGTATAGACGGCAGTACAGGTCATCTGCTCGCCCGAGGCCAGAGCCGCGGCCTCGTCGGCGGGACAGACCACCGCGCCCAGGTCGCCGCTGCCGCTGAACTCGCCCTCGTCCACCGTCACGTCCTTGATCGTGACGTTCCCGGTGTTCTTGACGAGGAAGGTGTAAGTGATCTCCTCACCCAGGACCAGCTTGTCCGGCTCCTGCGTGGAGGCGGACTTGACCACGGACAGACCCGGGTCGTCATCCGTCTCCACCGTCGTCTTCGACGGCGGCGACACCGGCGGCTCACCCGACGGCGGCGTAC
>NZ_WWGX01000115.1:0-37944 GCF_009862265.1 Streptomyces sp. SID8352
ACTACTGGTACACCAACCTCCGCCACACCGTCCGCTTCACCGACGCCACCCACACCGCACACACCGACGGCCACCACACCTTCATCGAAATCAGCCCCCACCCCGTCCTCACCCCCGCCATCGAAGAAACCCTCCACACCACCAAGGACACCGGACACCCGGCCGTCACCGTCACCGGCACCCTGCGCCGCGGCGAAGGACACTGGACCCGCCTCCTCACCTCCGCCGCCCACCTCCACACCCACGGCACACCCGTCGACTGGACACCCCTCCTCCCCACAGGCACCCACCCCGACCTCCCCACCTACCCCTTCCAACGGCGCCGCTACTGGGTCGAGCCCCTCCCGGACGCGGCCCCGCAGGCGGGCGTGTCCACCGCCGAGCCGGACGAGAGCGAGAGCGATACCCCGGGGTCCGGGCTGCGCGCACGGCTCGCGGGCCTGGCCCGGCCCGACCGGGAACGGCTGCTGCTCGATCTGGTGACCGAGCACATCACCGCCGTGCTCGGCCTGGACGATCCGGTCGTCCCCGGCCGCCCCTTCCGCGATCTGGGCTTCGTCTCGCTCACCGCCGTCGAGCTGCGCAACCGGCTGATGGCGGCCACCGGCCTGCGGCTGCCGGCCGCCATCGCCTTCGACCACCCCACGCCCGAGGAGCTGGCCGGACACCTGCTCACCGAACTCGCCGGCGCCCCGGGCGAGGACCGCGCCGCGCCGGTGCGGGCCGCCGTCGACAGCGACGAGCCGATCGCGATCGTCTCGATGGCCTGCCGCTATCCCGGCGAGGTCGCGGGGCCGGACGACCTGTGGCGGCTGGTGGCGGAGGGCCGCGACGCCGTCACCCCGTTCCCCGGGAACCGTGGCTGGGACCTGGACGGCATCTACGACCCCGACCCGGACCGCCCCGGCCGCAGCTATGTGCGCGAGGGCGGGTTCCTGCACGACGCCGACCGCTTCGACGCCGGATTCTTCGGCATCGGGCCGCGCGAGGCGCTGGCCATGGACCCGCAGCAACGGCTGCTGCTGGAGACGACCTGGGAGGCCGTCGAGAACGCCGGCATCGACCCGACCACCCTGCGCGGTTCCCGCACCGGTGTGTTCGCCGGTTCCAGCGGCCAGGACTACCCGCTGCTCACCCAGGGTGCCGGCGGCGAGGGCTACATGCTGACCGGCAACGCGGCCAGCGTCATCTCCGGCCGGCTGTCCTACGTCTTCGGGCTGGAGGGCCCGGCCGTCACCGTCGACACCGCCTGCTCGTCCTCGCTGGTCGCAATGCACCTGGCCTGCCAGTCGCTGCGCTCCGGCGAGAGCACCCTGGCGATCGCCGGCGCCGTCACCCTGCTGACCACGCCGCACGCGTTCATCGACTTCAGCCGCCAGCGCGGCCTCGCCCCGGACGGACGCTGCAAGCCGTTCGCCGCGGGCGCGGACGGCACCGCCTGGGGCGAGGGCACCGGCGTGCTGCTCCTGGAGCGGCTCTCCGACGCCCGCCGCAACGGGCACCCGGTGCTCGCCGTGGTGCGCGGCTCGGCCACCAACCAGGACGGTGCCAGCAACGGCCTGTCCGCCCCCAACGGCCCCGCCCAGCAAAGGGTGATCCGCCAGGCGCTCGCCAACGCCCGGCTCGCCCCGGGCGACGTGGACGCGGTGGAGGCGCACGGCACCGGCACCCCGCTCGGCGACCCGATCGAGGCCGAGGCGCTGCTCGCGACGTACGGCCGGGACCGGCCGGACGGGCGCCCGCTGTGGCTCGGGTCGGTCAAGTCCAACATCGGCCACACGGCGGCCGCCGCGGGCATGGCCGGGGTGATCAAGATGGTGCAGGCGATGCGGCACGGCGTGCTGCCGCCCACCCTGCACACCGACGAGCCGACCCCGCACGTGGACTGGTCCGGCGGTGGCCTCGCGCTGCTCACCGAGCCGGTCGCCTGGCCGAAGCACGACGGTCCGCGCCGCGTGGGTGTGTCCGCCTTCGGCATCAGCGGCACCAACGCGCACGTCGTGCTGGAGCAGGCGCCCGCCGAGGCGCCCCGGCCCGCGCCGGCCCCGGCCGGGCGGGCCCCGCTGCCGCTGGTTCCCTGGACGGTGTCGGCGCGGGGCGAGGCCGCGCTGCGCGCCCAGGCAGAGCGGCTGGCGGCGCACCTGGCCCGGCCGGACCGGGTCCGGGGAGATGCCGCGGCGCCCCACCCGGCCGAGCCGCAGCCGCTGGACCCGGCCGCCGTCGGCCGCGCCCTGGCACTGACCCGTGCCGCCCTGCCGCACCGCGCCGTACTGCTCGGCCGGAACCTGGACGAACTCCGCGCCGGACTGGACGCGCTCGCGGCGGGTACGCCGGTGCCGGGTCTGGTGCGCGGCACCGCGGTCGGCGGTGGCCGGGTCGGGTTCCTGTTCCCCGGCCAGGGCAGCCAGCGCCCGGGCATGGGCCGCGGTCTGCACGAGGCGTACCCGGTGTTCGCGCGTGCCCTGGACGAGGTGTGCGACACGCTGGACGAGTACCTGGCGGCCCCGGGCCGCCTCGCGCTGCGCGAGGTGCTGTTCGCCGAGGAGGGCTCCCCGGCGGCCGAGCTGCTGGACCGGACGGTGTACACCCAGGCCGGACTGTTCGCGGTCGGCCTGGCCTCCTTCCGGCTGCTGGAGTCCTGGGGGGTCACGCCCGACTGGGTCGGCGGCCACTCGATCGGCGAGCTGACGGCGGCCTGCGCGGCCGGGGTGCTGTCGCTGGACGACGCCTGCCGACTGGTCTCGGCGCGCGGCCGGCTGATGCAGGCGTCGCCGGAGGGCGGCGCGATGACGGCGTTGGAAGCGGCCGAGGCGGAGGTGCTGCCGCTGCTGGCGGGCCGGGAGGACGTGCTCGGTCTGGCCGCCGTCAACGGGCCCCGGGCGACGGTCGTCTCCGGGCGGGCCGAGGCCGTCGAGGAGGTGGCGGCGCGGCTCGCCGCGCAGGGACGCCGCACCAAGCGGCTGCGCGTCGCCCGAGCCTTCCACTCGCCCCTGATGGACGGTGTGCTGGACGATTTCCTGCGGGTGGCCAGGGAGTTGGAGTACCGGCCGCCGCGGATCCGGCTGCTCTCCAACCTGACCGGCGGGCCCGCGGTGACGGAGGAGGTGTGCACCCCCGAATACTGGGTGCGGCACATCCGGGAGACGGTGCGCTTCCACGACGGTGTGCGCGCGATGGCCGGGGACGGGGTGACGGCCTTTCTCGAACTCGGGCCGTCCGGTGTCCTGTCGGCGCTGGTCCGGGACGCGTCGGCGGACCGGCCGGAGGCCGCCGCCCCGGTGGCGGTGCCGCTGCTGCGGTCCGGTCGGCCGGAGGCGGAGAGCGCGCTCACCGCGCTCGCCCGCGCCCATGTGCACGGGGTTCCGGTCGACTGGGCGGCGGTGTTCGCCGGTGTCGCGGCGGAGCCCCTCACCCTGCCCACCTACGCCTTCCAGCGCCGCCGGTTCTGGCCCGAGGTCGTCGCCACGGCAGCCGTCGGCGCGGCGTCGGTCCCCGCCGCGTCCACCGAGCCGAGCGAGCCTGCCGAGCCCGTCGGAGCCGCAGCGTCGCGGTCGCTGCGCGAACGGCTGGCGGGCCTCGAATCGGCCGAACGGCACCTGCTGCTGCGGGATCTGGTGGCCGCCGAGGTGGCCGCCGCGCTCGGTCACGAGTCGGTCGAGGAGGTCGAGTCGGGTCTCCCCCTGCCGGAGCTGGGCCTCGACTCGCTCGCCGCCACCGAGCTGAGCGCCGCCCTGGCGGCCGCCACCGGTCTGTCCCTGCCGGCCACGGCCGTCTTCGACCACCCCACCCTGGACGCGCTCGCCGCCCATCTGCGGGCCGGGCTGGACGCCGCTCCCGCCGGGGCGGACGCCGCCGCGGCCGGCGGCGGCCTGCTGACCGCGCTCGCCCCGCGTGCCGCCGCCGAGGGCCGGTTCGCCGAGTTCGGCGAACTCCTCGCGGCCGCAGCCCGGTTCCGGGACACCTTCGATACCCCGCCCGGTTCCGGGGAGCGTCCGGCTCCCGTGCGGCTCGCCCGGGGACCGGCCGCGCCGCGCTTCTTCTGCTTCCCGTCCTTCGCCACCCGCTCGGGCGCCCAGCAGTACGCCCGGCTGGCCGCGGAGGTGCGGGGACGGCACGAGCTGTGGGCACTGCCCGCGCCCGGTTTCACCGCCGGTGAGCGGCTGCCCGCCGACCTCGACGCGCTGGTGGACCTGCACACCGAGGACGTCGAACGCCTCGCCGAGGGAGCGCCGTTCGTCCTGCTGGGGCACTCGGCGGGCGGCTGGATCGCGCACGCCGTCGCCGAGCGGCTGGAGAAGCGGGGCACCGCACCGGCCGCGCTGGTCCTGCTGGACAGCTACCGGCCCGGCAGCGAGGTCCTGCCCCGTGTCCAGGAGCGGATCGCCGGCTATCTGACGGACGACCGGACCGCCTGGGACGACGTCTGTCTGACCGCGATGGGCGGCTACGGCCTGCTGTTCGCGAACTGGCAGCCGCAACCCCTGGCCACCCCCACGCTGCTGTTCCGGGCCGACCGGCCGCTCCCCGGCTTCCCGGCCGCCGGGTGGCGGGCGGCCTGGCCCGTCCCGCACACCGGGACCGAGGTGACCGGCGACCACTTCACCCTGACCGGCGAGCACGCCCCCGCGACCATGCGGGCCGTCCTCGACCGGCTCACCGCGACGACCGCGTGACCCGCGGGCCCCGAACCGAACCAGCAGCCCGACCGAACCGGAGAAGAGCAGGATGAACAGCACCGACCACGACCACCGCCCCGGCGTCTCCCTGGATCAGGCGGTCGACGACGGGCAGTCCCCGTACCACAGCCGCAACCTCGCCTTCTACGACTTCATCGTCTTCCGCGGCAGCGCCCCGCTGTTCTGGCGCGCCTCGCCGCGCGACTTCCTGAAGATGTACAACACCTGCCTCGGCGCCAAGCACCTGGAGATCGGCGTCGGCACCGGCTATCTGCTGGACCGGGCCCGCTTCCCGGTCTCGAACCCCGAGATCACGCTGGCCGACCTCAACCCCACCACGCTCGACTTCGCCGCACACCGGCTCGCCCACCTCAGGACCACCAAGGTCGTCGCCAACTGCCTGGAACCGCTTCCGGTCCCCGAGGGCAGTCACGACTCCGCCTCGCTCAGCTTCCTGCTGCACTGCGTGCCGGGCAGCCTGCGCGAGAAGGGCCGGGCGATCCGGCACGCGGCCACCGCCGTCCGCTCCGGCGGCACCGTGTTCGGCCACACCGTCCTGTCCTCCGGGGTGCCGGTGTCGGGCCCCGGCCGCTGGCTGATGAAGAACCTCAACCAGAAGGGCGTCTTCCACAACGACGAGGACGACCTGGCCGATCTGCGCGACCAGCTCAAGCAGAACTTCGACGAGTTCGACCTCGTGACGCGCGGCAGCGTCGCCCTCTTCCGGGGCCGCAAGCCGTAGGGCCTCTCGTTTGGGTCACGCCGGGCTCGTGGGCCTTGGCGCCGCACCTCGCCGCGTTGTCGTCGGTCGCCGGGGCTGCGCCCTGACTCCCTCCTCCGCCCTGCGACGCACGGCGCCGGACCCCGCTCCCTGATCCGGCCTGGTCCAAACGAAAGACCCTGGTTCCGCAGACTCCTCACCCCTCTCGTCCCACTCACCCCCACGCACCGACCGCACGTCCCGGGAAAGGACCCGTCCTCATGGCCCGCCGCTGGTATCCGATCGAGGAGGCCGACGACTCGCTGTTCGCCTCCGCCCCGCTGTACCACGCCCGTTCCGTCGAGGTTCCGTTCTCCCCCGAGGAGACCTGGGCCGCCCTCGTCGGGGACGGCGTGTCGAGCTGGACCAAGGGCATGCGGCAGCTGACCTGGACCTCGCCGCGCCCGTTCGGTGTCGGCACCACCCGCGAGATCGAGATGAACAGCGGCCTCGTCCTGCGCGAGCGCTTCTACCGCTGGGAGGAGGGCACCCGCAAGACCTTCGCCGCGGTCGAGGGAACCAGTCCGATCTTCCGCCGTCTGGTCGAGGACTACGTCGTCGAACCGTCCGGGGCCGGCTCCCGGTTCAGCTGGCGCTGGGCGGCCGAGCTGAACCGCCCGTACTCCTTCGTGGGGGGTGCGCTGGACCGCTTCTTCTTCGCACCCACCGGACGTTCGCACATCGACGGCCTGCCCGCCCACATGGCCGCGCGGCGGCGCGACCCGCTGAGCTGACCCCCTCGGGGGCATCCGGCCCCCTGCCCCCTCTCCCGACCGACCGAAGGAACACGCGAATGTGCGGGATCGCCGGCTGGATCGACTTCCAGCTCGACCTCGAACGTGAACTGCCCGCCCTGCGGGCCATGACCGAGACCATGGTCTGCCGCGGCCCGGACTCCGGCGGCACCTGGGTGTCGCGCGGCGCCGCCCTGGGTCACCGCCGACTCGCGGTGATCGACCTGGAGACCGGCCTGCAGCCGATGGTGGTCGAGACGCCGGACGGCCCGGTCGCGCTGACGTACAGCGGCGAGGCCTACAACTTCACCGAGCTGCGCGACGAACTGCGCCGTCGCAACCACGAGTTCCGCACCACCAGCGACACCGAGGTGGTCCTGCGCGGCTACCTGGAGTGGGGCCTGGAGATCGCGGACCGGCTCAACGGCATGTACGCGATGGGCGTGTGGGACGGCCGGGTGGAGCGGCTGGTGCTGCTGCGCGACCGGCTCGGCATCAAGCCGCTCTACTACCACCCCACCGAGAACGGCGTGATCTTCGGCTCCGAGGCCAAGACGCTGCTCGCCCACCCGGCGGTCTCGCCGGTGGTGGACACCGACGGCTTCCGCGAGCTGTTCGGGTTCGTCAAGGAGCCCGGGCGCTCCGTCTGGGCGGGCATGCACGAGGTCAAGCCGGGCACCATGGTGACCTTCGACCGCTCCGGGACGCGCGAGCACGTGTACTGGCGGCTGGAGGTCGCCGAGCACCAGGACGACACCGAGACCACCGTGCGGCGCGTCCGTGAGCTGCTGGAGGACAGCGTCGCCCGGCAGCTGGTCGCCGACGTCCCGCAGTGCGTGCTGCTCTCCGGCGGTCTCGACTCCAGCGCCCTCACGGCGCTGGCCGGCCGGCGAATGGCCGACCGGGGCGAGCGGCCCCGCACCTTCACCGTCGACTTCGAACAGCCCGCGGCCTTCCGCCCGGACGACTGGCGCGGTTCGCAGGACGCGCCGTTCGCCCGCGCCGTCGTCGAGCACGTCGGCACCGAGCACCATGACATCGTGCTCGACCACCAGGAGCTGGCCAACCCCGAGGTGCGCCGGGCCACCGTGACCGCGCGGGACCTTCCGTTCGGCTTCGGCGAGGCGGACAACTCGCTGTACCTGCTGTTCAAGGCGGTCCGGCAGCACTCGACGGTCGCGCTGTCGGGTGAGTCCTCCGACGAGGTCTTCGGCGGCTACCCGTGGTTCCACCTCCCGGCCGTCCAGGAGGTGGAGATGTTCCCCTGGGTGACCGCCGCGGGGCTCATCCCCAAGTCCCACCCCACCAAGCTGATCGACCCGGATCTGCTGCTGCGCACCCTGGACGTGCCCGGGTACTGGGCGCAGCGCTACGCCGACACCGTCGCCGGGCTCCCGGTCCTGCCCGGCGAGTCCGCGCACGAGCAGCGGATGCGCCGGTTCTGCTACGTGCACCTGACGAGCCTGCTGGGCCAGCTCCTCGACCGCAAGGACCGGATGAGCATGGCCGTCGGCCTGGAGGTGCGGGTGCCCATCTGCGACCACCGGCTGGTGCAGTACGTGTTCAACACGCCGTGGGCGATGAAGACCTTCGACGGCCGGGAGAAGAGCCTGCTGCGCGCCGCCGTCGCCGACGTGCTGCCGCCGTCGGTGCTGGAGCGGCGGAAGGCGCTCTACCCGAACACCCAGGAGCTGCGCTACGTTGCCGAACTGCAGCGGCAGGTGGGCGAGTTGCTCTCCGGCGACCACCAGGCGGTCGAGTTCTTCGACCGCGCGGCACTCACCGGCGCCGCTCGCGGCGCGGCCGGGGCCGTCAGCCGGGACGAGCGGGAGGCCTTCGAACGCGTCCTCGACCTGGCCGTCTGGCTCGACCTCTACCGCCCGACCATCAAGCTCTCCTGAGGGGTACCCGACCGTGGCTGTCAACAACGACGTGTACAACAACCTTTCCTGGTGGAACGACAACCAGCCGTTCGCCACCCTGGAGGCGTTCACCCCGGCGCGGTTCGCCTACTTCCGCAAGGTGCTGACCACCCGTCTGGGGATGGAGCTCAAGGGCCTGAAGGTGCTGGACATCGGCTGCGGGGGCGGTCTGCTGGCCGAGCTGTTCGCCGGCGCGGGCTGCGACGTGACCGGGATGGACCCGTCCGGGCCCTCGCTGGCGGCCGCGGCCGCACACGCCGAGGAGTCCGGCCTGGAGATCGACTACCAGCAGGGCGTCGCGGAGGAGCTGCCCTTCGCGGACGCCGGTTTCGACCTGGTGTACTGCTGCGACACGCTGGAGCACGTCACCTCGGTGGAGAAGGCCGTCTCCGAGGCGGTCCGGGTGCTGAAGCCCGGCTCCTACTACCTCTACGACACGATCAACCGGACCTTCCGCTCCAGGCTCGCCATGATCAAGATGGCGCAGGACTGGAAGTCCGTCAGCTTCGCGCCCAAGGACCTGCACGACTGGAAGGCCTTCATCAAGCCCCAGGAACTGCACGCGGTGTTCCGCCGGCACGGGCTGGAGAACCAGGACCTGATCGGCTTCGCCTCGAACCGGCCGCAGCTGGACCTCCTCCGGGACATGCGGCTGCGCGCCAAGGGCGGGATCACGTACGGCGAGCTGGGCCGTCGCTTCCAGCTCACCGAGCACAAGGACACCTCGGTGGTCTACGCCGGGTACGCAAGGAAGGCATCCTCGTGAACGACCGCGCCAACCCCGACGTCCGCGTCCCCGTCCTGATCGTCGGAGCCGGCCCCGCCGGCCTGACCGCCTCGCTGGCGCTCTCCCGCTACGGCGTGCGTCACCTCGCGGTCGGCAAGTACCCGGGCACCGCGCACACCCCGCGCGCCCACTTGCTCAACCAGCGCACCGGCGAGATCCTCCGCGACCTCGGCGCCGAGCGTGCCGTGCTCGCCCAGGCCGCGCCCCGCGAACTGCTCGCCGACTTCGTCTTCATGACGACGTTCGCCGGTCCCGAGGTCAGCCGTCTCGGCGCCTACGGCAACGGTCCGGACCGGGTCGGCGACTACCAGGCCGCCAGCCCCAGCGTCATGTGCAACCTCCCGCAGCACCTGTTGGAGCCGCTGCTCGTGGAACAGGTCCGCGAGGCCGGTGTCGGCGAACTGCGCTTCGGACACGAGTTCCTGAGCCTGGAGCAGGACGAGGACGGCGTCACCGCGGTGATCGCCGACCGGCAGTCCGGACTGCGGTACACCGTGCGCGCCGACTACGTGATCGGCGCGGACGGCGCCCGCAGCCGGGTCATGGAGCAGCTCGGGCTCACCGTCGAGGGTGCCACCGGCCTGGCCAGGGCCGCCTCCATCTGGTTCGAGGCCGACCTCTCCCGCTACAGCGCCCACCGCCCCGGCATCCTGTACATCGGCGCCGTCCCCGGCAACCCGCCCGAGGACGGCCGGGTGTTCGTCAACGTCCGCCCGTGGAACGAGTGGATGTACCTGCGGTTCCACAAGGAGGGCGACTCCTTCGACCCGGAGGACCACGCCGAGATCATCGCCCATCTGCGGGAGAGCATCGGCGACCCGGTCGTGCCCGTCACGGTCAAGCGGGTCTCCCCCTGGGAGGTCAACGCCACGGTGGCCCCGCGCTACGGTGCGGGCCGGGTGTTCTGCGTGGGCGACGCGGTCCACCAGATGCCGCCCACCAACGGCCTCGGCCTCAACACGGCCATCGCCGACTCCTTCAACCTCTGCTGGAAGCTCGGGCTGGTCCTGGACGGCACCGCCGCCCCGAGCCTGCTCGACACCTACCAGGAGGAGCGGCAGCCGGTCGGCGGCCAGGTCGTCGACCGCGCGGTGCGCAGCATGCTCGACTTCCTCGGCATCCCCGCCGCGCTCGGCTACACCGCCGGGCAGAGCGCCGCCGAGCAGTGGGAGCTGCTGCGCTCCCTCGGCGACGTCGGAGAGGAGGCCGACGCCCGGCGGGCCGCGCTGGCCGCCGCCACCGACCGGATCAACTACCAGGCCAACGCGCACGGTGTGGAGATCGGCTACCGCTACCGCGGCGGTGCCCGGGTCGACGACGGTACTCCCGAGCCGGCGCCCGAGCGCGATCCCGAGCTGTACTACCGGCCCACCACCTGGCCCGGCGCCCGGGTGCCGCACGCCTGGCTGGAGGACGGCGGCCACCGCCGCTCCACTCTGGACGTGACCGGCCGCGGCCGCTTCGTCCTGCTCACCGGCCGGGGCGGCGCCCCCTGGCACGACGCCGCGCGCGAGGCAGCCCGCCTCACCGGCGTCGAGGTCACCGTGCGGGTGATCGGCGCGACCGAGGGCCTGCGCGACCCGTACGGGCAGTGGGAGCGGCTGCGCGAGGTCGAGGCCGACGGCTGCGTGCTGGTCCGCCCCGACGGGCACGTCGCCTGGCGGGCCCGGACGGCGGAGGCGGCAGGGGAGCTGCCGAAGGTGCTGGCGGACGTGGTGCACTCCGCGCGGGCCTGAGCACGGCCGGCGGTCGGTGCCGTGGACCGGGGCCCGGCCGGGGCCGGCCGTCGTGCCCCCTCCGGGGCCGGCGGCGCGGCCCGGGGGTGCGTGGGCGGCCGGACGGCGCCGGAGCGGTTCCCGCCGCTCAGGGCCGAGCGGCGGGCGGGATACCGACGGCGCGGGTGGCCGGGCGGTGCCCGCCGCCCGTCCCGCCCCGGTCGGCGGGGCCGGGGGTCACCGGCGCCGCCGTCCGGCCGCGCCCCGGCCCCCGTACCGGGCGGGCCCGTGCCTCAGCACCGGCCGACGACCGGGTCCCCGCGCAGGATCGTGCCGAACAACTGCTGCAGCTCCGCGCCGGGGTCGACGCCGTACTCCTCCGCCAGCGCCCGCCGGGTGCGGTGGTAGGCCTCGATCGCCTCGGCCCGTCGGCCGGTCCGGTAGAGGGCCTTCATCAGGAGCCAGCTGAACCGCTCGCGGGTCGGGAACCGCATCGTCAGCGTCGGCAGTTCGGCCGCGATCACCGAGAAGTCGCGCTCCTCGGCCAGTTCGGCCTCCCACAGGGTCTCCAGGGCCAGAAGCCGTAACTCCTCGAACCGCGAGGCCGTCTGCGCACCGAGCGCGTAGTCGCTCACCTCGGGGAACGCGGGTCCGCGCCACAGGGCCAGCGCGCCGGCCAGCGTCAGGCCCGCCTGCCGGTAGGCCCCCGACTTCAGCTGCCGACGCCCCTCGTACAACTGCCGCTCGAAGCGGACCGCGTCGATGGCCTCCGGGTCCACCACGAGCACGTACCCGGCCGGTTCGCGGCGCAGCATCGTGTCACGGCTGCGCGGCTGCCGGCCGGGTTCCAGGATCCGCCGGAGGTTGGAGACGTAGCTGTGCAGGTTCGCCATCACGTCGTTGGGCGGGTTCCGGGGCCAGACGGCCTCTTTGAGCTGTGCCGCTGCGACCGGCTGCCCGGGCGTCAGCAGAAGGGCCGTCAGGACCGCGCGCTGCCGGGCCGAGCCCGGATTCACCGGGATTCCGTCGGACCGAACTCCCAGCGGACCGAGCACGTCGAATCGGATCGCGTGGGCCTCCGCCACAAGTCACCCCCCAGTAACGAAGAAACGTGGTCGACCGTGCACCGGAATCGGTCCCGGTGGCCACAAAACTCCGGGATGTCGAACTGGCTCTCGCACGGCAGGTGACAGCGTACTTGCAAAACATTGCGGGAGAAGGGCTGGATACCGGGGACTCCTGCTGGTATGGCGGATGACAGGACGGCTCCGCCGCCGCTGCCCAACAGCGCGCCAACGCCGTTGATGTGACGCGATATCACCCCTCTGAGGCGATGAAATATTTGAACCCTGCACGACCTTTCGTTCGGGTGTCCGGCCCCCTCGGCCCAACGCCGGTTCGGTAAGCGGGAATCCGGCCAACTCGCTTCCCGTGCGCGAGACGGAACGGGCGTCGGCGGGGGACATTTTTCGGTCGAGTCCCGATCCGGGCGGCGGGATTTCCCACGGAAATCTTGCGCGATTCATGGTTTGAACTCCGTGAACTCGGTAATTCGGACTTCTCCAAGATCGATTCAGGCAGGTCAGGCGCAGAATGAGGGCGTCCGGGCCGGATCGGCGACACCGGAGGCGGAGCGGCTGGGCCCGGACGGGAGGCCCCCCGCTCGGGGCGGGTACGGCCCGCCCGGCGGGGTCGCGCGTCCTGGCGGCGACGGTCCGGCGGCCGGCCCTCTCCGAGACGAGCGCCCCCAGCGGCGCCCTCACCGCCTCCCCGGTCGCCGGAGGCGGGGACCCGCGACCGGCCACCTCCGCGTCCGCGCTGGGGGAACACCGGCGTGGCCTCATCACCGACGACGGGACCGCGGACTCCCGCGACTCCGTCGGGACCCTCGCCCCGGAGTGAGCGCACACCGGCCGCTGCGACGGCTGCCGCCCACCTCCCCGTGCCGAGCAGTGAACGCGTGAGCCGCCGACTCGTGCGCGTGGTCGAGTTGCCCGCGGAGCCCTCCGGGCACCGGGTGCCGGTCCGGCGGGAGCTGCGCGAGGCCGGTGCGCTCTCCCTGGGCGGGGGCGGTGCTCGCGTCCCTCGCACCCTTCGCCTCCCTCACATCCCTTGCATCCCTTACATCTCTCGCGCCCCTCGCGCCCCTCGCATCCCTGGCGGGGCGGACGGTGTCCGGAGTGCCGGGGCCCGGGCGGAGAGCTGAGCGTCGGCCCGCCCTTCGCCGGGGGTGCCGGGCGGGGTCTCGGCGGGCGCGGCGGGGTGCGGGGTGTGGCCGCGCGGTCCCTCCGTCACGGCGCCGACTCGGCGGTGTGTCGGGCCGTTTCGGGTTCGTGAACGGGCTCGTGATCTTCTTGACCGGCTCGCCGGGCGGCTGGGAGCGTCCCAGGGCATGGGGCCGTCGCCCACCCGGCGCCGGCCCGCCCGGCTCCCCCGGGCTTTCCGCCTTCCCCGTCGTCCCCCACCCCCGAGGATCACTCATGCCCGGAATATCCCGTCGTGCCTTCGGTGGTCTGGTCGGAGGCGGCGCGGTGGCGACCGCCGCCGGTGTCCCCGCACCGGCCTCCGCCGCCCCCTCCCCCACCGCCGAGCGCCCGTTCCGCTCCCGCCCCGGCTCCCCCCGGCCCCGCTCCCGGCCCAACTTCCTGTTCATCCTCGGTGACGACCTCGGCTGGGCCGATCTGTCCTCGTACGGCGCGCCGCACATCAGAACCCCGCACCTGGACCGGCTCGCCGCCCAGGGCGTGCGGTTCACCGACGCCTACTCCGGCTCCGCGACCTGCTCCCCGACCCGGTTCAGCCTGTACACCGGGCGCTTCCCGGGGCGCACCCCCGGCGGGCTGGCCGAGCCCATCGGCAACCGCACCCAGGGGCTGGACCCGGACCACCCCACGCTGGCCTCGCTGCTGAAGAAGGCGGGCTACGACACCGCGCTGATCGGCAAGTGGCACTGCGGATGGCTTCCCCGCTACAGCCCCACCCGCTCGGGCTGGGACGAGTTCTTCGGCAACTTCGGGGGCGCCCTGGAGTACTTCTCGAAGCTGGGCCAGCTCGGTGAGTACGACCTCTACGAGGGCGACGCCACCCACCAGGACCTGCGGTACTACACCACGGTGCTCACGGAGCGGGCCGTCGAGTACGTCGGCCGGCGCCACGACCGGCCGTGGCTGCTGAACCTCAACTTCACCACTCCGCACTGGCCCTGGCTCACCGAGGAGGACGGGGAGACGGGCGCGGAGATCGCCGGGCGGATCCGTTCCGGCGAGGTGCTGGGCGCCCTCCAGCACCGCGACGGCGGCTCGGTGGACAAGTACCGGGAGATGGTGGAGAACCTGGACGCATCGGTGGGCAAGGTCCTGGCCGCGCTGCGGCGTTCGGGCCAGGAGGAGAACACGGTCGTCGTCTTCGCCAGTGACAACGGCGGCGAGCGATTCTCCTACCAGTGGCCGCTGAGCGGCGGCAAGTCGGAGCTGCTGGAGGGCGGCATCCGGGTGCCGACGGTACTGCGCTGGCCGGCCCGCGTGGACCCCCGCCAGGTCAGCCGGGTGCCGGTGTACTCGCCCGACTGGACGGCGACGCTGCTGGAGCTGGGCGGCGCCCGGCCGGACCCCGGCCACCCGCTGGACGGCCACAGCCTCGCCGGGTACCTGCTGCGCGGGGAGCGGGTGCCCGAGCGCGACCTGTTCTGGCGGGTGCGGCGCAACCGGGCACTGCGGCGGGGCGGCTGGAAGTACTACCGCGACGCGTCCGGCCGCGACCACCTCTACGACCTCGCGTCCGACGTCCGCGAGCAGGCGGACCGCGCCGGGGACCGGCCGGAGCTGCTGGCGGAGCTGAGGTCCGCCTGGGAGCGGGTAGACGCCCAGTTGCTGCCGTACCCGGCGGGCTGACCGGTCCCGCCGGTACCCCGGTGGGAGAGCGGGTGCCGTGCCGCCCGGCACCGCCGGGCCGGACGCCGGTCCACCCGGTGCCGTTCGCCGGCTGTGCGCGCGTAAGGCGCCGATGACGGGGCCGGACACACGACCGGTGAATGCGCTCGCGCTCCGCCGGAACCGTGGAGCGCCGCCCGCGCCCGATCGGGCGGCGGGCGCGGTGCGCTCCTCGATCATCTGCGGGGCCCGCTTCGGACAGGGTGCGAAGCGCGGGTGGTTCTCACTCATCGGGAAATGGCCGATGTCCCTCATCTCGATGAACTCCGCCCGCGGATCCGGTCGGCGGCGCACCGTCCGTCCTCGGGGTGGTGAGGTGGTCGTAGCCGTCGAGTGGCCGGCGGCCTCGACCGGGACGAACCCGTTGGCCGACATCGTCCACGTAGCCACGATGTCCAGCCGTACCGGCCGCCCGCCGCCCTCCACCCGGCCCCGGCCGCCGCCGTTCTCCGGCGCACCCGCGTCCGGCCGGAACGGGACGGCTGGTGCCAGGGCTCCACCGCCGGCCGGGACGGCGCCCGCCGCCTCTACGGGCCTGGACGCCGAGGCCACCGGCACCGCCGAGTTGCACGACGCGCTCGCCGTCCTCCTGGAGACGGTCCGGCGTGGCTTCCCCGACGAGACGGTGCCCGCCTTCAACGACGCCCACGGACGCCACGACGCCTTCCACACGCTGGACCAGGCCGCGGACCTCGCCCACGCCCGCAGGGTCCGAGAGCCCCGCACTCGTCAGCCGTCCTCCTGAGGGCCGAGCCCGGAACCGCGGGCAAGCGTCGTGAGCATCAGCGCTGAGTCCGAATGGAGCGTGATGCGCACGGGTGTGAAGGTGGTGGCGTCCACCGGCGACTCCCCGGTGCCGGGATTGCGGGCGTAGCGCGGATGGGCGCCTCCGCTGATCTGCCAGCGTATGCGGTGACCGGCGGCGAAGCGGTGGGCGGTGGAACCCATCGGCACGGTGGTGTGCGAGGGCGCCTGCTCCGCTGTCCGAAGTCGGCCCAGCCCGTCGCAGACGTTGACGGAGCGGCCCTGTGCGTCCACGTCGCACAGACGGGTGAAGACGTCGGCGTGGCCAGTGTCCGTGGAGATGCTCAACCGCGCGGAGATCCGGCCGAGGATGTCCATGGGCTCGGTCAGCGGGGGGCCGGTGAACGTCAGTACGTCGTCCCGGATCTCCAGCGTTCTGTTGTCGCGAGGACCGGCCGTACGGGAGAGCAACGGGCCGCCGAGAGAGGGGGTGGGGTGGCCCGGGTCGTAGCGGAACGACGTCAGCGGTGCGGATTCGGTGGGAGCCTGCTGGGTGAGATGCCCCTGGGCAGTGGGAAACCACGGGCCGGCGGCCGTGGCCGGCGGCCAGTCGTCGAGGTCCCGCCAATCGTCTTCGCCGCCGACGTGCACGCGCACCCTGGTAGGACGGAGGCCGGAGGGATCGGCGTACAGGTGCGCCCGCAGCCAGGCGAGGCTCTCGGCGAACACCTCGGGCCACCCCCGTTGCAGCGCGGACGTGTGGGTCCAGGGGCCGACGAGCAAGGCGGTCTCGCAGCCGGCCTCACGTAGTCGGCGGTACTGCTCGAACGTCTGGTCACTCAGCACATCGTGCCACCCGGTCATCAAACCGGTCGGCACATTCAGCCGCTCCGCCACCGCCGCCAACGACGCACCCTGCCAGTACGCGTCGTCGGCGTTCGGGTGCGACATCACGTCATCCAGCCAGGACACATCGCCTCCGAGGGCGGACACGCACGCCCCGCGCAGCGGTGCCTGCATGACCACATCACGCAGGCGCCGCCGCAGACGCAGCGTCGCCCTCAGAAACGCTGCCGTCCCCTGGTGCTGATACGTCATGCCGACGCCGACGGCGAGGGCGTTCTCCAGGCGGAATGCATCCCGTGCGTGGAACAGGGCGTGAGGATCGTGCAGCCCCACCTGCACCACCATCGCCTTCAGCTCCGGCGGCGGGTCCACGGCGAGAGCCCACTGCACGTAGCCCAGGTAACTGGGGCCGACGGTCCCCAGTGTTCCGTTGAACCAGCTCTGCTCGCGCAGCCAGGCCACCGCGGCCTGGCCGTCAGCGGCCTCGTTGCGCCACAGATCGAACTCACCGCCGGAACCGCCGGTGCCGCGACAGCTCTGCAGCACCACGTGAAAGCCCTGCTCGGCGAAGAGCACGCCGTACATGGGCGACCACGGCAGACCTCTGCCGTACGGCGAGCGCACCAGGAGAGTGGGGAAGTCGCCCTCGGCGCGCGGGAAGTAGTGGTCCGTGATCAGCGGGCTGCCGTCGGCGGCCGGCGCCAGCAGCTCCGGCTCCCACCCGACATCGTGTCGTTTGGCCGGCAGGCCGCGCCAGGTCGCCCTCATCAGCCGTGAGGCAAGTGGCGGCTTACCGGAAGGCGGTGCCCAGGTCGGTCTCGGCGCAGGGCCGTGCGTGCGTGCTGCCATCGTTCCCCTCCTTGATATCCGTACAGCGTACGAGAATAGAGGATGCTTGGATGAGGTCCGCAAGGGCCACCTCGATCAAGGGAGGCAGCGGATCATGCCCCGTGAAGGAGGGGCCGACGCCCCGGGCGTCGGCCCTGAGCAGCTCTGGCTGAGCTCGGCCCGGCCCCGCAGGGGCCGCAAGCCCGCCTACAGCCGAGAGGCGATCACGGCGGCGGCTGTCGCCCTGGCGGATGCGGAGGGGCTCGAAGCAGTCACCATGCGGAAAGTCGCCGCGCAGGTCGGAGCCGGCGCCATGTCGCTCTACAGCTACGCCCCCGACAAGGAGACGCTGCTGGAACTGATGGTCGACCACGTCAGCGGCGAACTCCCGACCACGAGCATTCCCACCGGCGACTGGCGCGCCGACCTGAAAACCATCGCTCACCTCCAGCGCGCCCATATGCTGCGACACCCCTGGCTGCCCACCGCTCTGGCCGCCCGTCGCGTCCCCGGTCCCAACACCCTGGCCTTCTTGGAGCGCGCGCTCGCCGTCCTGCGGCCCACCGGGCTGGACGGTGCGGCGAAGCTGGAGGTCTTCGCCCAGCTCACCGCATTCGTGGCCGGGCATGTCGCCCATGAGATCGCGCGGACCGCCGCCTCGCAGTCCCCCGACCGAGCCGCAGCCGAGGCCCGCTACCTCGCAGCCGTCGCCGCGGACGGCAGTCACCCGGAACTCGCCGAGGCCCTCGCTGCTCCCAGCCGTCCCCTCACGCCCGAAGCGACCTTCACCCGGTTCCTCAACCGCCTGATCGACGGCCTCGACACCGGCTGAGACCACTCCGCCGCACCGTGCCCGTCCTCACGAACGGCTGCCGGGCAGCTCCGGTCCCAACCGCCCGGCCCCCAGCCGTCGTGGCCCGGCCCCCACCACGAGTGGTCGTCCCCGACCGGCTCCACCTGCGGGGCCAGGGCTCTGTCGCAGTCCCGGTGACGCCGCGAGGCCGCGGGACTCGGGCCCGCCGGCGGAGCGTCGTCTACAGATCCGCGATCCAGGCGTGCCCCGGGTGCACCCGGGCGAGCAGGGCGGCCAGGGTCCCGCGCTGAGACGGACTCAGGTGCGGGACGGTCGCCTCGAAGTCCGCGCGGTCCTTCAGGCGGGGGTTCTTGGCCTTGAACAGCAGGACCAGTTCGGGTGCCAGGTACGGGACGCCGTCCGGGGTGCGATGGACGATGTCGCCGTAGGGGAGCCGGATCCGCTCATCGCGTCGGCAGATCCAGGTGTCGCCGTCGTGCGGTTCGCGGAAGACGTCGAGCAGGTAGTTCCCGGTCGCCGGATCGCGGAGCCATGTCTGATGTACGGCGGCCAGCACCTCCGGTGCGGCGTCCTCCCAGACCCGGCCACGGCCCGCCGCGTCGAAGACGTACCCGGGGAAGCGGGCGCGGACCTCCGGAAAGCCCGCGGCCGGAATCGCGATCTCGATGTCCCCATGGGCACGGGTCCGCCTGCCCCGGAACAGGTCCAGCGCCCATCCCGCGGCCACGTACCAGGGCGTGTCGACCCCTGCCAGCCGCCGCGCGACCTCACTCGGCGTCCAGCAGGACGACCATCTGGTGCGAAGGGCCTCGACCTCGTCGGGCGACAGCTCGGTGCCGCCGCCGGGCGGTTGCTCACTCACCCCGGGAACCTATCAGCGGGCCCGAAGAGTCCGGAACGGCGACGGTACGGCCGTCGACACCGCGGTCCGTCGGCCGTTGAGGTCCTCGGTGCCGGCAAGGCGGCCCGGGTGTTCCCGGGACGCCCTCACAGTCCGCCCCTGCGGACGGCGTCCGTGACCGGGCGCCCGGAGAGTGCCCGGTCACGCCGTCCGGCCGGGGGACGGCACTCCCACCCGGCCCTCCACCCGGCGCCGTCGGACGGTGGGCCCGACTGTGCTGCCCGTGCTCCGGGCGGCCACGTCCCGAGCGGGGCCGGACCCGCGGCGTGGTGCCCGACCGGTAGCGCGTTCCCCGGGCCCGCTGCCCAGGTAGCGGCTTCCCGCCATCACCGTCGTGTCCGGGCGGCGGCGAGGGCATGGGCCCATGGGTCCCTCTCGGGCGGCCGGACGGTTCCAGAGGGCGGCCCGGCGGGCAGCCCGAGGCGGGGAGGATGATCCACTGGGCGGCCGGTTCGGCCCGGATCCACTTCCGGCCGCCACGGCCGTGCAGCACCATGCCGGAGCGGCGATGGCCGGAGCCGCTCCGGTCGCGGTGACCGGGGTCAGGTGCACGGTGACCGGGGTCCGGGCACGGCGCTGCGAGCCGTCCATGGCATGGGGTCCTGCCTCGGCGGAAACGCCGGTGATGTGCGGCGGGTCGCTGCCCGGACCGGGGGACCCCGCACAGCGGCCCCCGGTGCCGTTCCCGCCGGGGGAACGGCCGCGTCCGGCCCCGTACAACGGGCCGGACGCGGCGACCGAACCGCCCGCCACGCCTCGTACGCTCCGCTGCCCGGGCGGCCGGGACGGGGACGTGGCCGCCAACGCCGGCGCGGAGTGCCGTCGTACGAGGCGTACCGATGGGCGGCATCGGTTCGGTCACCACCCAGCATGGGCGCTTCCCCGGTTCCGTCTCCCCGGCCGACCGGCCCTGCCCGCAGGGCCGTTGGTCCCTTCCCCGGCACCCCCGCCCGGGACGGCGCCGCAGGACCGCCCTCCTTCGGCCGGGCCACTGGCGACACTTCGACACACCCGGCGGCGTGGGCACCGGGACGACTCCCGGTGAGGGCCGGTCAGTCCCCGATCGCCTCGGCCTCGCTCAGATCCTCCAGCCGGACCGGCCGCGTCCCCTCGAAGACCACCCCCACTCCGTACGGCTCGCAGATCGGCACACCCCCCTCCACGAACCGCAGCATCCACCCGTCGGTGTAGAAGTTCACCTCCGGAGCGTCCAACGCCGCCCGCTCCTCCGGGACCCCCAGTCGCGCACACGCGAACCGCCGCGCCTTCGCCACCATCTCGTCCAGGTGCGCCAACACCCGCCCGAGCAGTCGCAGATCCACCGACCGGACGTCCTCACCCGCCTCCAGCATCACGTTCACGTCCGCGCCCCACCGC
This sequence comes from Streptomyces sp. SID8352, assembly GCF_009862265.1. Taxonomy (GTDB): domain Bacteria; phylum Actinomycetota; class Actinomycetes; order Streptomycetales; family Streptomycetaceae; genus Streptomyces. The sequence continues at coordinate 20,034 of NZ_WWGX01000115.1, forward strand.
TCCGGCTCGGCCACGCCCCACACCGACAGCCCGCCCGGTCCGTCGGACAGGTGCACCAGCGGCCCCACACCCTGGATCATCCCCGCCTCCTCGTCGCCAGCCTACGGCCGGGGGCGGGAGCGAAGGTCTTTCGGTTCCGGCTCGTGGCCGGCGCCGACGAGCGGCCGCCCCGCATCATGATCCCGGCCGGCGGCGGGGCTGAGCGGGGCCGAACCGATCGGCGGCCGACCAGTCCCCGCCGCAAGGCGTCCCCGCACTGTGGCGCAGAGGGCGGGCAGGGCGGCGCGGGGCCACGACCGTTGCCCGGTGACCGTCGCGGCCCCGGACGCGGGAGCACAGAGGCCGGTCATGTGCCGCAGCCGCCCGCGGGGTTCTGCCCGGCGTCCCCTTCGGCCGCCGTGGAGGCGCCGAGCCGGATGAGCCCGGGCGCCGGTGCGCAGCAGCCGTCGCCGCCGGACTGTGCGGGGCCGGGGTCGTCGAACAGGCCGGCGCCGCCGCAGACTCCGGTCTCGGGCAGGGTGAGTTCGACGCGGTCGGCGGACTCGAGGTCGCCCGCGAGGGCGGCGGCGACGGAGCGTGCCTGCTCGTGGCCGGTCATCGCGAGGAAGGTCGGCGCGCGGCCGTAGGACTTCATCCCGACCAGATACACGTCCCGTTCGGGGTGGGCGAGTTCGCGGTGACCGTGCGGGTAGACGGTGCCGCAGGAGTGCTGGTTGGGGTCGATCAGGGGAGCGAGCCCGACGGGCGCCTGGAGGCGTTCGTCGAGGTCGAGGCGGAGTTCGTCGAGGAAGGACAGGTCGGGGCGGAAGCCGGTCAGGACGATCACCTCGTCCACCGGTTCGAGGCGGCGTCCGTCCTCGCCCGTGAGGATCAGGCGGCCGTCGGGGGCGCGTTCGATCGCCTCGGTGCGAAAGCCGGTGACTGCGTCCGCCTGTCCCCCGTCGACGGCCGCCTTCGCCGCCAGGCCCAGGGCGCCGCGGGCGGGGAGCTGGTCGGCCCGGCCTCCGCCGAAGGTGGAGCCCGAGATGCCCCGGCGCAGGACCCACACCGCCTTCGTCCCGGTGCCGTCATGGGACTTGGCGAGGTCGGCGAGGTGGGCGAGCGCGGTGAAGGCGGAGGCTCCGGAGCCGATCACGGCGGTCCGCCTGCCCGCGTACCGGGTGCGGACGGCCGGGTCCCGGAGGTCCGGGACGCGGTAGGTGACGCGGTCCGCGGCGGCCTTCTCGCCGAGGGCGGCGAGGCCGTCGGCGCCGGCCGGGCCGGGTCCGCTCCAGGTGCCGGAGGCGTCGACGACGGCGCGGGCGAGGAGGCGTTCCTCCCCGCCGCCGGCGTGGGTGATGTGCACGGCGAACGGCTGCCGGTGCCGGTCGGCGTCCACGATCCGGTCCCGTCCGGCCCGGGAGACTCCGGTGACGCGGGCGCCGTAGCGGACGCGGTCGCCCAGGGCGTCGGCGAGCGGCTGGAGGTAGAGGTCGGCCCAGTCGCCGCCGGAGGGGTGGGCGGCCGGGTCGGGACGGGTCCAGCCGGTGGGGGCCAGGAGCTTTTCGGCGACCGGGTCGACGACCTCGCTCCAGGTGGAGAAGAGGCGCACGTGGGCCCATTCGCGCACGGCGGCGCCGGCGGTCCGGCCGGCCTCCAGGACCAGGGGTTCGAGGCCCTGGTCGGCCAGGTGGGCGGCTGCGGCCAGGCCGACGGGACCCGCTCCGATCACGATGACGGGCAGTTCGCTGGCGGACGCGTTCACGGCGACTCCTTGCTTGTTTCGATGTCTGTCGATGGCTTGCGCGATCCAGGGTGACACCTGTATCGACAAGCGTCAACATAGACATTCATCGAAATCATGGGTTCGCCGATGGCGCACCCCGGTGCCGCCGTCATCGACGGGGCGGTCCGGACTCTCCGGCGCCCGCATCCCGCCGCGCCGCGGGATGCGGCCCGGTGCGCCGGAGGCGACCGGCCGGGCGGCCGCGGCCGCGGCGCCACGACGGCACCACGACGGCCCCACACCGCTCTCGCCCGCCCGGCACGGCTTCCCGCCCGGCATACCGTTCCCCGGCGGCGGCCGTTCCCGCACCGGGACGAGGGCGCCGCCTCCCTCGATGCCCGTACCCGCCGCCAGGACGCCGGGATCCGCACGGGCTGCCGCGTCGGCGCGGGCCGGTCGCGCGGACGGCGTCCTTCCGTGGACCCGGACGGCGGCCGGCTGCCCGCGCGGGCCTCCGGGACGTCCGGGCGCCCCGGACCGTCCGGCGCCACGGGGTCCGTACCGGTTCACCGGCCCGCGACACGGAGGGGGCCGCCCGGCACCCGGCCTCGCGCCTCACGGGCCGGCGACATGGCCGGAGCCCCTTGGTTCGACGTGTGTCAACATAGAAGTATGTCGAATGCGAAGGTGCTGCCGCCGTTCGAGCCCGCTGACCGCCGGGACGTGACGCCGTGCTGCCCACCGCTGACCGAGCGCCCGCTGACCGCCGGGGAGGCCGAGACCGCGGCACGGATGTTCAAGGCGCTCGGCGACCCGGTCCGCCTGCGGCTGTTCTCCGCGGTGGCCTCGCACGAGAACGGGGAGGCGTGCGTGTGCGACATCTCCGATGTCGGCGTCTCCCAGCCCACCGTCTCCCACCACCTGAAGAAGCTCAGGGAGGCCGGCCTGCTCACCTCCGAGCGGCGCGGCACCTGGGTCTACTACCGCGTCGAACCGTCGGTGCTCGCGGCGATGGGCACCCTGCTCACGCAGCCGGCCGCCGACTGACCGCCGGCGGGACGCGCGTCCCCGTACCTGCCGCGCCCCCTGGAGCCACGGGCCGCGGCGCCTTCCGGTTCGGCAGCCCCCGGGGTCCGGCCGCCCGCCGCCGACCGCCACCACGTCCGCGCGCCGCGTCAGGGGGCGGTCGCCACCTCGCCGTGGGCGAACCTCCTTCGCCAGGCGAGAGCGACGTACACCAGCCCGATCAGGACCGGCACTTCGATGAGCGGGCCGACGACGCCGGACAGGGCCTGGCCGGAGGTGACGCCGAAGGTGGCGATGGCGACCGCGATGGCCAGCTCGAAGTTGTTGCCCGCCGCGGTGAAGGCGAGGGTCGTGGTGCGGTCGTAGGCCAGGCCCAGGCTCTTGCCGAGCAGGAAGGTGCCGAAGAACATGACCGTGAAGTAGACCAGCAGCGGCAGCGCGATCCGGGCGACGTCCAGGGGCTGGGAGGTGATCGTCCTCCCCTGGAGGGCGAAGAGGATGACGATCGTGAACAGCAGCCCGTACAGCGCCCAGGGCCCGATCCTCGGCAGGAACCCCGCCTCGTACCCGGCACGGCCCAGCTTCCGCTCGCCGATGCGGCGGGTCAGGAAGCCGGCCAGCAGCGGGACGCCGAGGAAGACGACGACGTTCAGCGCGATGTGCCAGACGGACACGTCCAGGCCCTGGCCGTCGCCGAGGTCCAGCCACCGGGGCAGCAGGTCGAGGTAGAACCAGCCGAGCAGGCCGAACGCGATGACCTGGAAGACGCTGTTGAGGGCCACGAGTACGGCAGCCGCCTCCCGGTCGCCGCACGCGAGGTCGTTCCAGATGATGACCATGGCGATGCACCGGGCCAGCCCGACGACGATCAGGCCGGTGCGGTACTCGGGAAGGTCCGGCAGGAAGATCCACGCCAGCGCGAACATCACCGCGGGGCCGACGACCCAGTTGATGACCAGTGAGGAGACCAGCAGCTTCCTGTCGCCGGTCACACGGTCGAGCCGGTCGTAGCGGACCTTCGCCAGGACCGGGTACATCATGACCAGCAGGCCGAGCGCGATCGGCAGGGAGATTCCGCCGACCTCGATCTTCGCGAGCGCGTCGTTCATCCCCGGGACCAGACGGCCCAGGCCGAGGCCGACGGCCATGGCGAGCAGGATCCACACCGCCAGACAGCGGTCGAGGGTGGAGAGCCTTCCGGCGACCGAGTCGTCCCCGGCCGCCTCGGCACCCGGGGCGCGGGCGGTGGTGGTGGGATCGGTGGGGGTCATGGGCAGGCCCTCTTGTTCTCCACGGCGGCACGGGCCGAGGCGGCCAGTTCGGCGAACCGCTCGGACAGGCCGGCCAGGACCTCGGGCTTGAGCTTGTAGTAGGTGAAGCGGCCGCAGGGCTCGGTCTCCACGATCCCGGCCTCGCGCAGCACCTTCATGTGGTTGGACAGGTTGGTCTGCCTGGCTCCGGTCTCCTCGACCAGATGCGTCGTGCACAGCGTCTCGCGCGCCAGCAGGGTCACGATCTCCAGACGGAGGGGGTCGCCCAGCACCCGCAACACATCAGGATCGACTGAAGTCAGCATGCACTGATACTGTCACATCAGTGTCCGCTGATGCCAGTGCAGGTACGCAAGGCGTCGGCGGCCCTGTTCCGCCATACGACAAGAGAGGACCGGCACCATGGCCGACAAACCCTCCGTCCTGTTCGTCTGCGTCCACAACGCCGGCCGCTCCCAGATGGCCGCCGCGTGGCTGACCCATCTGGCCGGGGACCGCATCGAGGTCCGCTCCGCCGGTACCGCCCCGGGCGCCCGGATCCACCCGGCCGCCGTCGAGGCCATGGCCGAGGCCGGCATCGACATCTCCCGGCAGGCCCCGAAGGCCCTCACCGTCGACGCGGTCCGCGAGTCGGACGTCTGCGTCACCATGGGCTGCGGCGACACCTGCCCCGTCTTCCCCGGGAAGCGCTACCTCGACTGGAAGCTCGACGATCCGTCCGGCCGGGACATCGAGGCCGTCCGCCCGATCCGCGACGAGATCAGAACCCTCGTGGAGGCCCTGATCGCCGAACTCGCCCCCGGGAGGGCGGAGGCGGCCACGTGAACACCGGGCACGAGACCGTCGCCTCCGGGCCCCGCCGCCCGCTCAGCGGCACACACGGCGGATGAGTACGGGCACTCAGGCGCGCCGGCGGCCCCGTGAGCGACGATGGAGCTCATCTCGATCGCCCCGGAGAGGAAGCACATGCTCAGCCGCCTCGCCGACCGTCTGGTCCCCGCCTTCGGGCAGTTGACGGTCACCGCCGACGAAGGCGCGGAACACCTTCCCGCCGGTATCATCGCCGCCAACCACAGCTCGACGGCCGATCCGGCGGTCGTCCTGGCCGCACTGCACCGTCTCGGAGCCAGGCCGGTCGTCCTCGCGGCAGCCGGCCTCTGGCGGGTGCCCCTCCTCGGCCGCCTCCTTGCCCGGGAGGGCCACATACCCGTCCACCGCGGCGACCCGCGCGCGCTCCGGGCGCTCGACCTCGCACAGGAAGCGCTGGAGGAGGGTCGGCACATCCTGATCTACGCCGAGGGCGGGCTCCCCGACCGCAAGGACTCGGCCGAAGCCGCGCCGGGCGCCTTCCGCCGCGGCCTCGCCCGGCTCGCGCGGCGCACAGGCGCTCCCGTCATCCCGCTCGGCCAGGCCGGCGCCCGCCGCATCGTCTCCGGCTCGCCCCTCAAACAGCTCGCGGGGCTGGCCACCGCGTCGGTGCGGCGCCCGCGCCTCCACGTCCATGTCGGGTCTCCCCTGCTGCTCAAGGATGACGAGCCGGCCGCGACCGCCCGGGCCCGCCTCGCGGTGACGGCTGCCTGGAGGACCGCCGCAGCGCATGCGGCGGGGACGACCGCGCCACCCACCCGAAGGCCACCGGCACCCCTCCCGGGGCAGATGCCGCCCGGCACCGGTGACAGCGAATCGATCCGGCCCACCGGAACGGGCCGCGACAGCCGGCCTTCGCAGCGGGACGCCCAGGCGCCCACGGCCCACTGACGGGCAGCGGGCGGAGCACGGTCCCGCCCGCCTCCCCCCTGTCGGACGAGGGCCCCGCGTCCGTCCACGCGGGCAGCCCGGCCCCAGGGACCCGCGCTCCGAGGATCCGCGCTCCGGGCATCCCGCCCTCCCGGAGCCTTCGCCGAGCACACCTACGGCGCCCCGCTCCTCCGGGCCGGTCCCGGAACCACCCCGGCGCGGCGTCCGGGAAGCCCCCGCACCGGTGCCACACGGGCCCGGACGCCGACGCGCACAGTCGTGACATCTCGCCCACACGGGCCGTTCACGTTTCGGCCATTCTCAGGACTCCCCGAATCAACCCACGATTCTCATGGCTTCCTCATGCGCCGTTGGTTGCGTATGCGCGGCCGGTGGGACCGCGACATACGAGCAGGGAGGCGCAAGGTGTTCTTTTCCAAGTCAGCCGGGCCGCGGGAGGACCGGGGGGAGGCACCCCCGACGGAACGGGCCGAGGCGCCCGGCGACACACTGCACGTGGCCAGCCGGCTGCACGCGTTCAACCGCTTCGAGCTCAAGTACCTCGTACCGGTGGACCGGGCGGCGGAGATCCGGGACGAACTCGCCGAGCGGATGGAATGGGACCCGCACAGCCCACCGGGCGGGTACGGCGTGTGGAGCCTGTACTACGACACCCCTCAACTCCGTTTCTACTGGGAGAAGATCGAGGGCCTGAAGTTCCGCCGCAAGCTCCGCATCCGCCACTACGGTGACCTCGACGGCGTCACCGGCGACTCCCCGGTCTGCGTGGAGATCAAGCAGCGCGTCAACCGGGTCACCCAGAAGCGCCGCATCACCCTCCCCTACGACGTGGCACGGCGGTTGTGCGACGACCGGGAGACGGTGGAGCACTCCGCGCGGGAGAGCGCCTTCGTCCAGGAGGTCCTCGAACTGATCGTGCGGCTGAACCTCCGGGCCACCGCCGTCACCGGGTACCAGCGCGAGGCACTGGTCGGCCGGGACGCGGACACGGGCCTGCGGATCACCTTCGACCGCCGCGTCCGGGGCCGGGACCGGGACTTCCACTTCGGAATCGCCACACCGGAGAACCGGTTCACCATCCCGCCGCACATGTCGGTCATGGAGGTCAAGGTCAACGAGCGCACACCGCACTGGATCACGGACCTGGCCGCACGGCGCGACCTCAACCTCGTGCGGATCTCCAAGTACGTTCAGTCCATCGAGGCGTTCGGGCTGGCCCCGCGCTCGGTCTTCCACATCGGCGCGGCGGACTGCCCACCGCCCGCCGCCCCCGCCACCCCCACCAACGAGCAGCCGCCCCGGCGGCGGCCGGCGCAGCGTTCCGCGTCGGCGAAGGCAGGAGCACAGTGAACTTCGATCTCGATCTGCAGGAGCTCAGCGGCACGTTCAGCGTCGCCGACGTCGTGGCGGCGATGGTGCTGTCCTTCGTGCTGTCCACGCTGATCGGCTACGTGTACCGGTACACGCACCGCAACGTGTCCTACAGCCAGTCCTACGTCCAGACACTGGTCATCGTCGGCATGATCGTCGCCCTGATCATGCTCGTCGTGGGGTCGAACCTGGCTCGTGCGTTCTCGCTGGTCGGCGCCCTCTCGGTGGTCCGCTTCCGCAACGCGGTCAAGGAGACCAGGGACGTCGGCTTCATCTTCCTGGCCATGGCGATCGGAATGGCCTGCGGTGCCCGGTTCTACACGCTGGCCGCGGTCGGCGCCGTCGTCATCTGCGCCGTGGTCCTGGTGATGTTCAAGTTCAACTGGTTCGCGCTGAACGTGCAGCGGCAGGTCGTGAAGGTCCAGGTCCCGGCCGGTGAGGACTACACGCCCCGGATCCGCGACGTACTGATCAAGTACACCAGCGAGTTCGAACTGGTGAGCACCGAGTCCATCCGGGGCGGGGCGTTGAGCGAGGTCTTCTACACCGTGCGGCTGAAGAAGGGCGCCGAGCCGGGCGATCTCGTCAGCGCCCTCCAGGAGCGGACGTCCGGCCAGCGGGTCACCGTGCTGACCGGCTACGACACCACGGACCTGTGATGGCGGGCGGGACCCGGGCACCCCACGGGAGGCGGTTGAAGGACCGGCTGCCCGTACGGCTGCGCCACCACTGGAAGCCGGTGGCGTCCCTCGGCGTCGGACTCGCCGCGATGGTCTGCTTCTTGGGGGACGCCCGGGTCTCCCCCTACGTGACATCGGCCTCGCGGGTCGAGGCGGACGCCGTCACCGACGACGTCGGGGGGACGGTGGGCCTGTACGACGCCTCGGTGACCCATTCCCTCCGGCTCACCTACCGGCAGACCGACTTCGACAAGATGATGAAGGAGTTCAAGGAGGACGGCGCGAAGGAGTACATCCGGGCCGACCTCGTCATCGACGGCGTCCGCCTCGACGACGTCGGCATCCGCCTCAAGGGCAACTCGACTCTTGGTTCGCTGCGCGGCCGCCGCGGCATGCCGGGCGGCGGACGGGGCGGACCTCCCGGCGGCGCGCCCTTCCCCGCGCAGGGCACCACTCAGGGCGCGGCCACCGGCGGCCCGGAGGGTGCGAAGGGCGGGGACCGCCCGGAGCCGCCCCCGGACGGCTTCCCCGGGGGCCCTGGTACCGGGGCCCCCGGCACCGCCGGTTCCTCCGGCCCGCCCGGTCCCCCGGACGACGCGGACGCGGGCGTTCCCGGTCCCCCGGACGGCGCGGGCGTTCCCGGCACGCGGGACGGCGTCGGTGGCGCGGTCCCGCCCGGTGGCGCGGACCGGCCCGGCGGGCCCGGTGGCGGGCCGGGCGGGATGGTGCAGTACAACCTGTCGGCGAAGCAGCCCGAGGAACTGCCCTGGCTCGTCAAGATCGACGAGTTCGTCGAGGGCCGCGCCTACCAGGGTGAGCGGGAGATCTCGCTGCGTCCCGGCAGCAACGCCCAAGTGCCCCTCAACGAGGCGCTGTCGCTCTCCCTGATCGCCGAGAGCGGCCAGAAGTCGGAGCGGTACGCCTTCACCCGGGTGAAGGTCAACGACCGCCCCGCCGTCGCACGCCTCATGGTCGAGTCGCCCGGCACCGACTACGCCGACGACCTCGCCGACGGCAACGGCGTGCTCTACAAGGCGAAGGCGGGCGGCAGCTTCGCGTACCGCGGGGACGACCCCAGCGAGTACGAGAGTTCCTTCAAGCAACTCAACAAGAAGGGCAGCCGGGACCTCGAACCGGTCATGAAGCTGATCAAGTGGGTCGACAACGCGTCGGACGAGGAATTCGCCCGCCACCTGGGCGACCACGTCGACGTCGACTCCCTCGCCCTGTACGCCGCCTCGCAGAACCTGCTGCTGAACTTCGACGACATGGCGGGGCCCGGCAAGAACTACCTCCTCTGGTACGACCTGGACACCAAGAAGTTCTCCGTCCTCGGCTGGGACTACAACCTCACCTTCGGCGGCGACGCGACGGCCGGCCCCCGCGACCCGGTCGGTCCGGTCGGACTGCCGGGAGGAGGGGCGCCCGGCGGGGGCAGGCCGGGCGGCGCCCCGCCCGGAGCGCCCCCGGGCGGGGCGCCCGAAGGGATGCCCGAGGGCATGCCCAAGGGGATCTCCATGGGGCATATCCTCAAGTCCAGGTTCCTGGAGACCGACGCCTTCGACGGCGTCTACCGCAGGACCTACCAGGAGCTGTACCGGACCTTCTACGGCTCGGGCGCGGCAGCGAGGGAGCTGAGGACCGTCACCGGACAGGCACGTGCCGCCGGGGCCGGTTCGCGGGCTCTCGACGCCGCGTCGGCGAAGCTCGCGACGACCATCAGCGACCGCACCACCGCACTCGCCAAGGACAAGGAGGTGAACGGGGCGACCGACTGAGCGCCGCCCCCGCACCGTGTCCGACCCGACCAGGACCCGCGCCCGCCGCGGGTACCGTCCCAATCCGTCCCGAGGTGTCCGAGCGTGATCGATCCGCACACCTCCGCGCGCACCCGCGCCGCCGGGCACACGGTCCTGGTCGTGGAGGACGACGCCGGCATCCGCGCACTGCTCGTCTCGGCGCTCGGCGTGGCCGGCTACACCGTGGCGAGCGCCGCCAGCGGCCAGGAGGCCATGGCCGAGGCCGGCAGCCGACGGCCCCATCTGATCGTCCTGGACGTCATGCTGCCGGACACGGACGGCTTCCGGCTCGTCCGGCTCCTGCGCGCCCAGGGCGTCTACACACCGGTGCTGTTCCTCACCGCCCGTACCGGCGTCGAGGACCGCATCATCGGCCTCAGTTCGGGCGGTGACGACTACGTCACCAAGCCGTTCCACCTGGAGGAGGTGCTGCTGCGCATCCGCGCCATCCTGCGCCGCAGCAACGCCCCCGCGACCGGGGTCGGCCCGCCCCTGCGCTACGCCGACCTGACGCTGGACGAGGCCACCCGCGAGGTGCGGCGCGGGGACCGGCCGCTGCGGCTGTCGCCGACCGAGCACCGTCTCCTGGCCTGTCTGCTCGCCCGTCCCGGGCGGGTCCTGGAGAAGGCGGAGATACTGCAGCAGGTCTGGCGCTACGACTTCTCCGGCGACACCCGGATCGTCGACACCTACATCAAGAACCTGCGGCGCAAGGTCGACAGCGAGCCCCCGCCGCTGATCCACACCGTCCGCGGCGTCGGGTACTGCCTGCGCCTGCCCCGCGACGAGCCGCGCCCCACGGACGGATGAGCCGTTCGCGGGGCGGGCGCGGGGAGGGACCGGCCCGCCGACGGACCCGGTGGCCGCGCCGACTGCGTCCGCGCTCCCTGCGCGGTCGCCTCGTCCTGATAGCCGGTCTGCTGGCCACCGGGATCGTCCTGCTGTGCCAGGTCGCCGCGCTGACCGTGCTGCACACCTGGCTCACCGACCAGGTGGACCACCGGCTCTCCCACTTCCGCCCGCCCGACCAGGTCTTCGAGGACATGGCCCACGGCACGATGCTGCGCCGGCCGCCACCGCGCCCGGACGACGTCCTGCCCTCGGACTACCGGGTCTTCTTCTACGACGGGGCGGGCCACCTCCTGCGGGACTCGCTGGGCAGCGGCAACGGTCCCGGGCCCCGGCTCCCGGACTCGGCGGACGGCCTGGGGCTGGCCGACGGGAGGCCGGGCACCCTGCCGTCCGAGGGCGAGGGGGCGGGCTGGCGGGCGGTCACCCAGCCCGGACCCGGCGGCACCCGCGTGGTCGTCGCGCTGCCCCTGAACACGGTCGACGGCGCCACCACCAAAATGCTCTGGTTCAGCCTCGGGCTGGGTCTCGCCGTCGCCGTGGGCGTGGTCGTCCTGGGCAACGGCGCCGTGCGCCTGGGGCTGCGGCCGCTCACCCGGGTCGAGCACACCGCCCAGCACATCACCGAGGGCGCGCTGGAGCTGAACGTCCCGGTGACCGACCCCGACACGGAGGTCGGACGGCTCGGCCTGGCGCTCAACACCATGCTGGACCGGCTGCGCACCGCGCTGCGGCGGACCGAGACCTCCGAGGCACGGCTGCGGCACTTCATGGCTGACGCCGGGCACGAACTGCGCACCCCGCTCACCGCCATCCAGGGGTTCGCCGAACTGCTCCTCGCCGGGCCGGACCTGACGGGCCGCGAACTGCACGAGGCCCATGTCCTGATCGCCCGGAGCGCGGAGCGGATGAGCCGCCTGGTGGACGATCTGTTCCTGCTCGCGAAACTCGACGACGCGCCCGTGGTCCACCGCGAGCCGGTGGACCTGCTCTCCCTGACCGCCGACGCCATCGCCACCACGGCGGTCCGCCATCCCCGCCGCGCCATCTCCCTGGAGCCGCTGGAAGCCCTCCCCACCGGTCCCGAGCCCGGCCTCGACGTCGTCGAGGCGCCCGGCGACCCCCACCAACTGGCGCAGGTCCTCGGGAACCTGCTCCACAACGCGTGCGTGCACACGCCGCCGGACAGCCGCGTCCGGGTCCGGGTCGGCGCGGCCCGCGCGGCCGAGGACCGGACACCGGGGCACGGCCGGGTCCTGCCGCCGGGGCTGCCCGTCTGCGTCATCGAGGTCGCCGACGACGGACCCGGGATCGTGCCGGACGAGGCACCCCACGTCTTCGAGCGCTTCTACCGCGCGACACCGGCGGGGCGGACGCACCGGCCCGCGCGCGGCGCCGATGCCGGGCCGGCCCCCGCGCACCTGCCCGAGGCCGGGGACAGCCCCGGTTCCGGCCTCGGGCTCGCCATCGCCGCCGCCATCGCCTCGGCGCACGGCGGACGTCTGGAGCTGGACAACCGCCCCGGCGAGGGCTGTGTCTTCCGCCTGCTGCTGCCCGACGCCTCCGCCGTGCTCCACGACGTGGCGCACGGCTCATCACCGGCATGAGGACGGGGCGGTGGCCGTCCGGGGGTCCCCCCGTCGGCCGACCGTGACGGGGCGTCGGTTCAGCCGGACTTCCTCACGACGCCCGACTTGAGCTGCATGCGGCCGAATCCGGGTACCGTGGCGTCGATGTCGTGGTCGCCGACACCGTCGAGGATCAGCCGGATGCCACGCACCTTGGTGCCGACCTTCACCACGCCCCCACCGGCGCCCTTGACCTTGAGGTCCTTGACGACGGTGACCGTGTCGCCGTCCGCGAGCTCGTTGCCGACCGCGTCGCGGACCGTCGCGGGCGCGGTGCCCTCGTCCGCGACGGCCCCGGCCGACCACTCGTGGCCGCACATCGGGCACACCAGCAGCGCGCCGCTCTCATACATGTACGCCTCGCCGCACTCCGGGCACGCCGGCAGCTGCTCAGACATGGGAACGGAATGCCTGCGGACCGATCCCGGCCTGCGGCGGAACCCCGTCCAGGGATCCGGCACGGGGGTTTGTCGTATTCATGCGTTGACTCCAGACGGCTGTTCACGGGGTCCCACGGACTGACTGCGGACTGGCAGGGTACTCCGGGGAGGGAAATCCACCGCGCGCCAGCGGGAACTGCGACCGGACCGCTCGGCGAGTCCCGGCGGGTCCGCACTGCCCACGGTCACGATGGTCGTCCCCGCGTCGGCAGCCGGATGCCCGGCGCCCGCACCGCGCCGGCCGATCACCACCGGGCCCCGCCGGGCCGGGACGACGTTGCCCGGGTGCAGATCCAAACGCGGCACCCGCTCACCGTCCGCCGTGCCGAACCGCCCAGGCGGCCACTCCGGTACCGCCGCAGCACCCCGGGCTCCTCCAGTGCGTACCCGTCGGCATCCCGGCCCCGCTCGGTCAACTCCTGTCGGCGCACTCCGCGTTGACGTCGTCTGCCCCGAACGGCGCGGTGGTGGGCCGGGAACGGCTCACCCTTCCGCGCCCACCGGCGCACCCGCCGGGCGCCCTCCACCGCCTCCCTCGCGCGGCCGCGCACCCGCCGTCGCCCGCGCACCCGCCGTCGCCCGCGTACCCGTACCCCGGCCGCCCGCGGATACCCGTGCGTTCCGCACCTCGGAGACATGACAGCGGCGACTGTCCGGGACACCGTCGTGCGTGACAGCGTCTTCCACGGCAACGACCGGTGGAGGGAGCGGCTGTGAACAAGGGCTACGCCGTGTACTGCGACGCGGACCCGTCCTTCTACGACGCGCCGCACCGCACAACCCACGGCACCGCCGCGGCGGGCACCCGCTACGCGGCTGCCACCCTGCCCGTCCCCGAGGGATGGCGGAGCGGCGAGAGCGGTGACTGGCTCGCGCTGCGCCCCGTGGGCGTCGAACTGCCCGCGCAGGGCTGGAAGATCCATGTCTCCGCCCGCCTCGACAACGCCGAGGCGGTGCTGGAGCGCGTACGGCGGTACTGCCTGGAGCACGGGGTCGCCTTCAAGTTCGTGCCCAGCCGCTACCTGCTCCACCAGCGCAACGCCAAGTACGCCGACCGGGCGGGCAGCGGCAAGTTCATCACCGTCTACCCGCCCGACGAGGAGCGGTTCGAGCGGATCGCGGGCGAGCTGTCCGCGCTGCTGGACGGTGAGTCCGGCCCGCACATCCTGAGCGACCTGCGCCTCGGCGCCGGCCCGGTGCACGTGCGCTACGGCAGCTTCACCCGGCGCAACTGCTACGACGAGGAAGGGGAGTTGCGCCCCGCCATCGCCCGTCCCGACGGGGTCCTCGTACCCGATCCGCGCGGCCCGGTCTTCCGGACGCCCAACTGGGTGGGGCTGCCGGAGTTCCTGCGCCCGCACCTGGAGACGCGGTCCACCACGACGCTGGCGGACATCCCGTACACCGTCGAGGCGGCGCTGCACTTCTCCAACGGCGGCGGGGTCTACCGCGCCCGGGACACCCGCACCGGGGAGACGGTGGTCCTCAAGGAGGCCCGCCCGCACGCCGGTCTGGCGGCCGACGGGGCCGACGCGGTGGCCCGGCTGGGGCGCGAACGCCGGGCCCTGGAAAGGCTGTCGGGTCTGGACTGCACCCCCGAGGTGCGCGACGCCCTCACCGTCGGCGAGCACCACTTCCTGGTACTGGAGTACCTGGACGGCAAGCCGCTCAACACCTTCTTCGCCCGCCGCCACCCGCTGATCGAGGCCGACCCGGACGAGCGGCGCCTGGCGGAGTACACCGCGTGGGCGCTGGACGTCCACGCCCAGGTGGAGCGGGCCGTCGCCCAGGTCCACGAACGGGGCGTGGTCTTCAACGACCTCCATCTCTTCAACATCATGATCCGCGAGGACGGGCGGGTCGCCCTGCTGGACTTCGAGGCCGCCCACGGGGTGGACGAACCGGGCCGGCAGACGGTCGCGCACCCCGGCTTCGTGGCACCCCCCGGCCGACGGGGCACCGCCGTCGACCGCTACGCCCTGGCCTGTCTGCGGTTGGCCCTGTTCCTGCCGCTGACCAGTCTGCTCGCACTGGACCGGCGCAAGGCCGCGCATCTGGCCGCCGTGGTCGCGGAGCAGTTCCCCGTCCCCCGGTCCTTCCTGGACGCGGCGGTCGACGAGATCGCCGGGGCAGCCGCCCGGCCCCCGGCACCACGGCGCTCCGGCGACCGCTTCGTGCCGGTGGAGCCCGGGGACTGGCCCCGCAGCCGGGACTCGATGGCCGGGGCGATCCGCGCCTCCGCCACCCCGTCCCGCGACGACCGCCTCTTCCCCGGTGACATCGCCCAGTTCGCCACGGCGGGCGGCGGCCTCGCCTTCGGCCACGGCGCCGCCGGGGTGCTGTACGCGCTCGCCGAGAGCGGCGCGGGGCGCGACGAGGACGGGGAGCGCTGGCTCCTGGACCATGTGAAAGAGCCTCCGTCGGGCATGCCGCTGGGCTTCCACGACGGCGTCGCGGGACTCGCCTGGACGCTGGACCACCTCGGCCACCGGGATCAGGCGCTCGATCTGGCCCGGCTGCTCCTGGAGCACCCCCTGGAGGGCCTCGCGGCGGACCTGCACGGCGGCACCGCCGGGGTCGGGCTGGCCCTCGACGCGCTGGCCGCCGCCACCGGCGACCCGGCCCTGCGCGACGCCGCCCTGCGGTGCGCCGAGCTGAGCGCGCGCCCGCTCACCACCGGGGCCGCGGGAGGGGCTCCGGGACACCGGCCGCGCGCCGGACTGCTGCACGGCGCGACCGGCAGCGCCCTGCTGTTCCTGCGCCTGTACGAGCGCACCGGTGACACCGGGCTGCTGGACCTCGCCGGGACCGCGCTCCGCCAGGACCTCGCGCGCTGCGTCCGCGGCGCGGGCGGTGCCCTCCAGGTCGACGAGGGCTGGCGCACCATGCCGTACCTGGGGGCGGGCAGCGTCGGCATCGGCATGGTCCTCGACGACTACCTGGCGCACCGCGCCGACGAGGCGTTCGAAGGGGCCAGGAGGGAGATCGTGCGCGCCGCGCAGGCCATGTTCTACGCGCAGCCCGGCCTGTACCGGGGCGTCGCGGGCATGGTGCTGCACCTCGGCCGGACGACGACCCCGGGCGACGGCACCGGCCCGGCGGCCGTGCGCCGCCAGCTCTCCGCGCTGACCTGGCACGCCATGGCGTACGAGGGACGGCTCGCCTTCCCCGGCGAGCAGATGATGCGCCTGTCCATGGACCTGTCCACCGGGACGGCCGGCTGTCTCCTCGCCGTCGCCTCGGTACGCGGCGACCGGCCCGCCGGTCTGCCGTTCCTCCCCCCACCGCGGCGCCCGGGCGCCGCCCATGAGCCGGTCTCACCGGAGACCGTGAAGTAGCACGTTGTCCTACGAAGGGATGAGCGATGAACCTGTTCGACCTGCAGTCCATGGAGACCCCGAAGGAAGAGGCGATGGGCGACGTGGAGACCGGCAGCCGCGCGAGCCTGCTGCTCTGCGGCGACAGCAGCCTGAGCATCACCACCTGTAACTGACGCGACCGGCGCGACGCGCTCGCGTGACATCAGGGCGGCCCGCCGCGTTCCGCGCGGCGGGCCGTGCGTTCCGGCACCGGCGCGTCCCCGGACCCGTACCGGGGACGCGCCGGTGCCGATCCCAGGGAGGGGCGGCTGTGAGGGACGGGACCACCAGGGTCCGCCGGACGGAACGCACGGCCGGCGGCTCCCCGGACCCTGGACCGGGCCGGCTGCCCGAACTGCTGGTGCTGGCCTGCTCCCTGACTGCGGCGGCGATGGCCGTGGCCCAGCCCCTGGTCCTCGGCCGGGCACTGGATCTGCTGCTCCGCGGTGAATCCGCGGACCACTGGCCGGCGCTGAGCGTGGCCCTGCTCACCGGTGAGGTGCTCCTCGACGGCCTGACGGCCCTGCTCACCGGTCGGTGCACGGCGGGCTGGACCGCGTCGGTCCGCTCCCGGGCCCTGTCCGGGCTGCTGCGTGCCGCCCCGGACGCGGCCCGCCCGTACACCCCCGGGGACACGGCGACCCGGCTGACGCTCAACGCGGCCGACGCGGGCGGGGGGCCCGCGGCGAGGGCCGCGCTCGCGGCCTCACTGATCACTCCGGCCGGGGCCCTGGCGGCCCTGGTCCTGGTGGACCTCTGGGTGGCCCTGTGCGTACTGGCCGGACTGCCCGCGCTGGCCCTGGTGCTGCGGGTCTTCGCCCGCGACACGGGCGCGTCGGTGCGGGACTACCAGCAGGTGCAGTCGGACATCGCGGGCCGTCTGCTGGAGACCCTGGAGGGCGCCGAGACCATCGCCGCCGCCGGGACGGCGCCCCGGGAACGCGCACGGGTCCTGGCCCCGCTGGGCCGCCTCTCCGCGCTGGGCCGGCGGATGTGGGCCCTGCACGGCCGGGCCCTGGCCACCGGCAACGTCCTGGTCCCGCTGCTGACGCTGGCGGCCACGGCGGTCGGCGGGCTCCGGCTCGGCGCGGGCGCCCTGAGCGCCGGGGGACTGCTGGCGGCATGCCGGTACGCGCAGCTCGCCGCGGGCCTCGGCGGCGCGGCCACCGTGCTCGGCGCGCTGGTCCGCAGCCGGGCGGCCCGGGAGCGGACCGCCGAGCTGGAGTCCCTGCCCGCCCTGCGCCACGGCACCGCGGTGCTGCCGCCGGACGGCCCCGGGACCCTGGAACTGCGCGGGGTGCGGGTGCTGCGCGGCGGGACCGAGGTGCTGAGGGCGGACGCGATCGTGGTGCCCGGTGGGCTGACCGCCGCGGTCGTGGGCCGCAGCGGCGCCGGAAAGTCCGCACTGGCCGCCGTGGCCGGACGGCTGGCCGACCCGGACGCGGGTGAGGTGCTGCTCGACGGGGTCCGGCTCGACGCCCTGACCCGGGAAGAGCTGCGCACCGCGGTCGGCTTCGCCTTCGCCCGCCCGGTCCTGGGGGACGGGACCGTGGCCGGGGCCGTCGCCGCCGGGGCGCGCACGGCGCCGCCCGACCGGGTGCGGGAAGCCGTGCGGATCGCGGACGCGGACGCCTTCGTCCGGCGGCTGCCGGACACCTACGACACCCGGCTCGACGAGGTGCCGCTCTCGGGAGGTGAGCACCAACGCCTAGGCCTGGCCCGCGCGTTCGCGCACACGGGACGGCTGCTGGTGATGGACGACGCGACCTCCAGCCTCGACACGGCCACCGAGCACGCGGTGGACCGGGCGATGCGGCGCGCGCTCGGCCACGCGACCCGGCTGGTGGTCGCGCACCGCCCGTCGGTGGCGGCACGGGCCGATCTGGTGATCTGGCTGGACGGCGGGCGGGTACGGGCGGTGGGTCCCCATGAAAGGCTCTGGGAACAGGCCGGGTACCGGGCGGTGTTCGCGACGGGCACGGAGGGCGCCGCAGGGGCGGACGGCCCCGCAGGGGCGGACGGCCC
>NZ_WWGX01000115.1:38030-134330 GCF_009862265.1 Streptomyces sp. SID8352
GGCGGACGGCCCGGTGGGGGCGGGGAACGGCGCCGGGGTGGACGACTTCGCCGGGGCGGGGGCCGGGGGCACGGAGTGCGCGAGGGCCGGGAACGGCATCCGGGCGGCGGGCCCCGCGGAGCCGCGGCGCGTCGGCAGGGTCCGGGCCCGCGAGCCCTCGGGAGCCGGGGACGGTCCCGGAACCGTGGCCACCGGCCGGCCCCCGGCGGACGGTGCCGGGCGGGCGGCCGTGGCACCGGCCGCCGGAGCGGGCACCGCCACCGCGGCCCGGACCGGCACCGAAGCCGACACCGAGAGCGACACCGATAGGCACACCGCCGCGGCCGACGGCACCGGCACGGACCGGGACGGCGACATCACCGGACCGCACCCACACGCGGGCTCGGGCCCAGAGGCAGGCGCAGGCGCACCCGCAGGCGCGGACGTCGACGACGGCACGGGCGTCGGCACCCGGCCCGAGGCCCGGCCGCCGCGACCGCGCCACGCGATGCGCGGGGAGGCGCGAACATGACCGTTCTGCATGACCGTCCCCCGGCCGGGGGACGCGAGGGGTCCGGCGCCCTGCGGCGCGTCCTGCCGCCCGCCCGCCGGTTCCTCGCCCGCCGCAAGGGCGCCGTCGCCCGGCTGACGCTGTGGTCGCTGGCCGAGTCGGCGCAGACGTTCCTCATCGGGTACGGCGTCGCCCGCTCGCTGGACGCGGGGTTCCTCGCCGGGAGGACGGCGGTCGGGCTCGGCTGGCTGGCCGCGGCCGGGGTCGCCGTGCTGCTCGGGGCGCCCGTGGTGCGCGGGGTCTTCGCCCAGCTCGCGGAGTTGACGGAGCCGCTGCGGGACCGGCTGGTGGAGCGCGCGGTGGACCGGTCCATGGCCGGTGCGCGGGTCCGCCCCGGCGGCGGGGACCGGGCGGCCGTCTCCCGGCTGACCAATCAGGTCGAGATCGTGCGGGACAGCTTCGCGGGCCTGGTGCTGACCCTGCGTTCCTTCGTCTTCACCGCCGCCGGGGCCCTGGTGGGCCTGTTCTCCCTGGACCCGGCGCTGCTGGTGGTCGTGCTGCCGCCGCTCGCCGGGGGCCTGGCGCTGTTCCTGGCCACCCTGCGGCCGACGGGGGCGGCGCAGCGGCGGGCACTCGCCGCCGACGAGGCCCTGGGCGATCATGTGGCCCGCACCCGGCGGGCGCTGCGCGACATCACCGCCTGCGGCACGGAGCCGGAGGTGGCGGAGCGGGGCGAGCGGCTCGTCGCGGAGGCCGCCGCGACGGCACGCGTCCTCGCCCGGTGGGCCGGACTGCGCACCCTGGCCCTGGGCATCGCGGGCCAGCTGCCGCTCCTGCTCCTGCTCCTGGCCGTCCCCGCCCTGAGGGACCGGGGCGTCTCGACCGGTGCCGTACTGGGTGCCTTCACCTATCTGGCGCAGGCGCTCCTGCCCGCCCTGCACACCCTGATGACCGCGCTGGGCGCCGCGGGCACCCGGCTGCTGGTGGTCCTGGACCGGATCACCACGCCCCCCACGGGCCCCGGCAGCGCCGAGGAGCACCGTTCGCACCGACCGGAACCGGCGGACACCGGACCGCCGAACCCGGAGCAGGCCCGGGGGCCGGAGCCGGACACACACACGGCCACCGGCACAGCCACGGGCCCGGGCACCGGCACCGGCACCGGCACCGGCACCGGCACCGGCACCGGCACCGGCACACAAACGAACACGGGCACGGGAACAGGGACCCCGCCCGCCCCCCGCACCCCCGTCGAAGCCCGGGCGCCGCGGGCGCCCGTGCCGCCGCCCCGGCGCCCGGTGCCCGCCGTACGCCTGCGGTCGGTGACGCTGGCGTACGGGGCGCGGGCGGAGCCGGTGCTGGACGCGCTCGACCTGTGCGTCGAGGAGGGGGAGCACCTGGCCGTCGTCGGACCGAGCGGCATCGGCAAGTCCACGCTCACCCGCCTGGTCGCCGGGACACTGGCCCCGACCCTCGGCACGGTGGAGGTCGCGGGCCGCCGGGTCACCGGTCTGCCGTCCACCGAACTGACTTCCCTGCGTGCCCTGTTGCCGCAGCAGGCGTACGTCTTCAGCGGTACGGTCCGGGAGAACCTCACCTATCTGCGGCCGGACGCGAGCGACGCGGAGGTCCTGGCCGCCGTGCGGGAGCTGGGTGCCGACGGGCTGGTGCGGCGGCTGGGCGGACCGGACGCGCCGCTACGGCCGGACGAGCTGTCCCAGGGCGAACGCCAACTCCTGGTGCTGGTACGGGCGTATCTCTCCCCGGCGCGGCTGCTGCTGCTCGACGAGGCGACGTGCCATCTGGACGCGGCGGCCGAGGCGCGGGCCGAGGAGGCGCTCGCCCGCCGGCCGGGGGCGCTGCTCGTGGTGGCGCACCGCATGTCGTCGGCGCTGCGGGCGGACCGGGTGCTGGTCCTGGACGGTGTCGGCGCGGACTGCGGCACCCACGGGGAACTGCTGGGCCGTTCACCGCTCTACCGGGATCTGGTGGGACACTGGGACGAGATCCGGGACTGACCGCGCGCAGCCGGCGCGCCCGGTGCCCCACCCGCGCGTCACATCCAGCCGGCGCTCTGCACTATGCGTATCGCGTCGACGCGGTTGCGCGCGCCGACCTTGCGTATCGCGCTGGCCATGTAGTTGCGCACCGTGCCCCGCGACAGGTGCAGGGCGCCGGCGATCTCCGCGACCGACGCGCCCTGGGCCGCCCGCGAGACGACGCTCAGCTCGCGCGCCGTCAGCGGCCGCTGCGAGGCGGCGAGCAGGGCGACGCTGAGCTTCTCGTCGACGAACCGTTCCCCCTTGGCGACGGCGTGCACGGCGGAGATCAGCCGCTGGGAGGGGGCGTCCTTGTTGACGAAGCCGAGCGCACCGGCGTCGAAGGCGCGGCGCAGCACGCCCGGCCGTTCGGGCGCGGTCAGGACGATCAGTCCGGTCCCGCCCAGGCGCCAGTACGGTGCCCGGCGCGGCTCCTCCTCTCCGGCGAGACACTCCCCGTCCACGACACAGACGTCCGGCGGAAGGTCGTCCTCGTCCGGTTCGACACCTCTGGAGGACATCGACGAGACGTCGAAGCCCTCTGAGGAGAGCAGCAGTTGAGCCAGTGCCGAACGCATCAGCAGCGAGTCGTGCACCACGAGAACACGCACCATGTGCAACCCCCAAGGTCTCCGGGCATCCTTCGCGAACCACCCGGCTCGTCCCCCATTTCGTCAGCCGTTTGCCCCGGTGACCGGGGGGTGAAGCACCCGTGACACCGCGCCGGGCCGCGAGACGACGGCAACACGCCGTTCTCCGGCGGCCCGGTGTCGAATGGGGGTACGAAACGGGAGGCCGGAAGTAGCTCCGGCCCCCCGCGAATCGAACATGCTGACCATCAGTGAGCGTGCGGTTACTCCAGCTCGTGGGTCGGCTGTGACGGCGCGTGTCCCGACGGGCGGCTCCCCGACGAAAAAAGGACACGTCCCGGCGGCGCGCCGCAGACCGAAAACATTCGAAGCGAACATGGCTGGAAACACCCGGCGGAGTTGCTTCCGGCGCGCCGTGCCGGGTGGCGGTGTCCACGGCACCACCACCCGGCGCGGTTCCCCGGCGCGCGGGGTCAGGAGTAGCGGGTGACCAGCCCCCGGCGGCGGAAGGTGCGCAGCATCCGCAGCAGGGCGTAGAGGCTGAGGGCGGCGAGGGCGGCGGTGCCCGCGGCGGCCAGACCGAGCCGTCCCCAGGAGATGCCGTGCCCGGCGGCCAGGTCCCGGCCGACCGCGAACACATGGGTGGTGGGGAGCAGTTGGGCGATGGGGCGCAGCGCGGCGGGCAGCGTGGAGACGGGTGAGAACACCCCGGAGAGCGGCATCACCACGGACAGCGCTCCCCAGACGAGGGCCTCGGCCCCGCTGCCGAAGCGCAGGACCAGGCCGACCACCAGGAGCGCCACCGACCAGCCGCACACCAGCAGCAGGGCGGCGACGGGAATCAGCCCGAACCCGAGGGTGGTGACGTCGAACGCGTAGGCGCCGAAGGCGAGGGCGGCGACGGCCAGGGTGCCGGCGGCGGTGCGGACGAGGGCGAAGAGGCCGACTCCGGCGAGGTACTCCCAGGCGCGGGTCGGGGTGGCGAGCAGTCCCAGGATGTTGCGGGACCAGGTCTCCTCCAGGAAGCCGGTGGCCAGGGAGATCTGCGTCTGGTGGACGAGGTGCCAGAGCACCGTGCCGCTGAGCAGGTAGACGGTGACGGTGGCCGCGGTGCCGGGTTCGCCGCCCGCGGCCTCGGCGGCCTGTGCGGCGAACAGTCCGATGGAGCCGTAGAGCAGGGTGTCGACGAGGGGCCAGACCAGGACGTCGAAGAAGCGGTGCGGGCTGCGCTTGAGGACGAGCCACTGCCGCCGGGCGACGGCGAGGACCCGGTGCAGGGAGGCCGAGGCCGGGGTGCGCAGGGCCTCGCTGCCCGGTCCGGCGGGCGGCGCGGGGGTGACGGGGGTGGTGGTCATGCGGCGGCCCCGTCCCGTGCCGTGCCGGAGCCGTCCCGGCCGGGCTCCCCCGCGAGGTGCAGGAAGACGCCCTCCAGGTCGTCGCGGCCGAAGCGCCCGGCGACCTCGGCGGGCGTGCCGTCGGCGGCGATGCGCCCGAGGCGCAGGAAGACGACCCGCTCGCAGAGCCGTTCCACCTCGACCATGTCGTGGCTGGTGACCAGCAGCGCCGTGCCCTCCTCCGCGCACAGGTCGAGCAGCGCGGTGCGCACCCGCAGGGCGATGTCCGGGTCGAGCGAGGCGGTGGGTTCGTCGAGGACCATCAGCCGGGGGCGGTGCAGCGCGGCCTTGGCGATGCCCACCAGGGTGCGCTGCCCGCTGGACAGCTCGGTGCCGATGGCCCCGGCGAGATGGCCGATGCCGAAGCGGGTGAGGGCCCGTTCCACGGCGCCGCGGGCGTCGCGCAGCCCGTACAGGTCTGCGTACAGCCGCAGGTACTCGCGGACCTTGACCCGGTCGGGCAGGGGCAGGTATCCGGCCACGAAGCCGAGGCCCTGCATGGCGCGGGCGCGCCGTCCCTCCAGCGGGTGGCCGAGGATCTCCACGCCGCCCGCGTCCGGCCGGACGGCGCCGAGGCACATCAGGAGCGTGGTGGTCTTCCCGGCTCCGTTCGGCCCGAGGAGACCGAGGCGCTCCCCGGCGTGCACGGTGAGGTCGACGCCGTCCACGGCGCGTCCCCTGCGGTACTCCTTGACCAGGCCCCGGGCGGCGAGGACGACCGGCCGCTCGGGCGGGGCGGTGCCGGTCAGCACGCCGGGCTCCCCTCGGCGGGCCGTCCGGCGGCGGGGGCCGTCGCCTCCAGGGACCAGACCAGCTCGGCGCGCAGCGGTCCGGTGCGGGCGAGGAAGCCGCCGTGCTCCTCGGCGACCGGGGCCAGTTGGGAGCCGTGGCACAGGACGGCGGCGCGTTTGGCGGCCCACTGGGCGTCGTCGAGGGTCAGGGCGTGGCGGACGGTGGTGCGGTGGGTCGTGAGGAGGTCCTGGTAGGCGAGTCCGCACCGGGAGCTGCGGGCGAGCGCGTCGCTCGCCGCGGGGGTGCCCCACTCGGGCAGGTGGCCGGTGTAGGGCAGGTCGGCGTAGATCCAGGGCGGCGGCGCGCCCAGGTCGGCGAGGACACGCAGGGCGACGCGCCGCACGGCCTCGTGGTCGGGCTGGTTGCTGCCGAGCGGGGCGAGGACCAGGGTGTCGCCGGACAGTTCGCGCAGGAAGGCCGCGAGTCCGTCGAGGGTGGCTCCCTCGGGGGCGTAGGGGCCGTCGGCGTGGTCGAGGAGCACCTGGCGGGCGCCCATCAGGGCGCAGGCGGCGGCGTCCTCGGCGCGGCGCGCCCGGTGGGCCTCGGCGGCGGAGGAGAAGCCGCACTGGGTGTCCCACCAGGAGACGGGGGCGTCGGGGGCGGGCACCCCGCCGTGGACGGTGACGATGTCGACGGGGCCGGGCAGCTCGGGCAGCAGCCCGGCGAGCGAGAGGGCCGCGTCGTCGAAGTGCGGGGACAGGACGACGGTACGGGGACGTGCGGGGGGCGCCATGGTCGCGCGGTCCTTTCGGGGACAGGCGTGGGAGAGGGAGAGGCGGAGGGAGGAGGGGAACGGGCGCGAGGGGCCGGGCCCCGCGCGCCGCGCCGGGCCGGGACCGGCCGGGGTCCGGGTCCCGGCCCCCGGTGCGGGGACCGGTGCCGGACGCGGAGCACGGCCGCCGGCGCGCGGGACGCGCGCGGCCCGGGGCCACGGGTGCGCCGGTGCCGTCCGGTGGTCCGGCGGGCCCGGCGGACGGGCACGGTCCGGCTGCCCGGCCGCGGTCCCGGTCCGGACGGTGCGGCCCGGTCCCGGGCGGGAGTCGGGGGGTGGATGACAGGGGGCGGGGGACATGGGGACCGAGCCCGGCCGGGTGCCGCGCCGTCCGGTGGCCGGCCGACGCCTCACGCGGCGGGCCGGGCCCCGGCCGTGCCCGGGGCGGGGGCGCGGCGGCGCAGGGGGAAGGGGGCCAGGGCCCGGTCCCATCCGGCGTCGTCGCCCTCCCAACGCCCGGGGACGGGCTCCACGGTGTCCCAGCGGATGCCGTCCGGGAGGCGGGCGGCGGACCGGGACGGCGGCGGGGTCCGGCGCAGCCACAGAAGGCCGAACCGGTGCCCGGGGTGCGACCGGGACAGGGCCGCGCGCAGCCGCAGCAGATCGTCGGTGTCCGACTCGTCGAAGGCGTCGTGGTGGACGTACAGCACCCGGGCGGCCGAGGCGGACGTCGCCCGCCACCGTTCGGCGAGGAAGTCGAACTTCTTTCTCACCCGGGGGAGTTGACGGTCGATGGCGTCCTGGGTGAGCAGTCCGCCGGGGGCGTCGGCGTCCGCCCCGAACTCGTGGAAGAAGCGGATGTCGGAGCCCCGGTCGAGGGCGCAGGCGCCGTCGCTGAAGGGCTCGCTCAGCCCCGGGCGGAGCACGTTGGCGAAGTCGGCCTCCAGGGTCTCGATGACGGAGGCGAGTTCGAGGTCGAGCCAGTCGAAGTAGTGGGCCCGGTCCTCACCGGTGATGCGGCGGATCTGGTGGGTGGACTCGCAGTGGTAGCCGAGCCCGACGCACAGGTCGTACACGCTGTCGCTCCCATGGGCTTCGGTGGGCTGGGGGTCGCGTCGCAAGGAGCCGTGGAGGGGGCGGGTCACCGTTCGCGCAGCGGGCCGGTCCAGGCCCTGCCGGTGAGGAGTTCGGCGGCGGCCACGGCGTTGGCGAGACCGGCACCGCGGGTGAGCAGCAGCGGGGGGTCGAGCAGTCCGGGTGCCGGTTCCAGGCCCATGTCGACGGTGACGAGGCCGGGCCTGCGGGCCCGCAGGGCGGCCAGGGCGTCGCGCTGCCAGGGGTGGCGGGCGGCGTCGCGGACGACGACGGCGAGCGGACCGTCGTCGGGCAGCGGGACGCCGTCCGGCGCGGTCTCGGGGGTGACGTCGGTCGCGGAGGCGAGCCGGCCGAGCCCCGCGAGGGCGTCCTCCAGCCCCCAGGGGGCCACGCCCACCGCCATGTTGGCCTCACCGGCGAGCCGCACGGTGTGCAGCGACCGGCCGTCGGGGCCGGGCAGTCCGGTGGCCGCGAGGGCGCGGCGGGCGGCAACGAGGCCGATGCCGTGCCGGGGGGCGCCCGTGGTGGTCGGGACGGCCCAGCGGCGCAGCGCGGTGACGCGGGCGGCGGCCTCCTCCAGCCGTGCGAGGGTCAGCTCGCCCTTGGCCAGGGCCTCCTCGACCGCCCGGTGCACCTCGGGCAGCACGTGCTCCACGCCACTGGCGCCGAGGACGACGAGGTCGACGCCGGCGGCCCAGGCGAGCACCGCCGCGCCGCCGAAGCCCCAGCGGTCGAGGACGGGGGCCATCTCCAGGGCGTCGCTGACGACGACGCCGTCGTAGCCCAGTTCGTCGCGGAGCAGTCCGGTGACGATGCGGGGGCTGAGGGTGGCGGGCGGCTCCGCGAGGTGCGGCAGCCGGATGTGGCCGACCATGACGGCCCGGGCCCCGGCGGCGGCTCCCGCGGCGAACGGCGGCAGGTCGAGGGCGCGCAGCGCGGCCAGGTCGCGGTCGATGTCGGGGAAGGCTGTGTGGGAGTCGACGCCGGTGTCGCCGTGGCCGGGGAAGTGCTTGAGGGTGGCGGCGACCCCGTTCTCCTGGAGTCCCCGCACGAAGGCCTCGGTGTGCCGGGCGACGCGCGGGGCGTCGGCGCCGAAGGAGCGGACCCCGATGATGGGGTTGTCGGGCTGGGAGTTGACGTCGGCGCAGGGGCCGAAGCAGAGGTTGACACCGGCCTCGGCCAGATCGGCGCCGATGGCGCGGGCGACGTCGCGGGTGAGGTCGGTGTCGTCGACGGCCCCAAGGGCGTGGTTGCCCGGGTAGGGGCTGCCCCGGTGGTAGTCGAGGCGGGTGACGTCACCGCCCTCCTCGTCCAGGGCGATCAGCACATCGGGGCGGACGGCGCGCAGGGGCGCGGCGATGTCCTCGTGGAAGGTGCCGTACGGCGCGGCGCCGGGCTCGGCGGGGGGCGTCAGGTTGGTGCCGAAGATCCCGACACCGGCGAGGCCGTCCGCCACGGCGGCGCGTATCCACTCGGGCGGTGTCCGGCCTTCGTAGGAGGCCATCAGGCAGGAGTTGACCAGGGAAGCGACGGTACTCACTGAGGTTATCGGCCTTCGGTCGGAGTGGGGCGGCGGCGCAGCAGGACACCCGTGCTGCCGCGCTTGCACAGATGGGCACGGCCGCCGCAGACGGCTTCCAGGGCGGGGCGGACGAGGACGGTCTCGTCGATCTGCTCCCAGTCGGCGGTGGCGGCGATCCAGGGGCGCAGCCGGGTGTCGAGTGCCTCCGGCTCCAGCGCGATGAAGAGGAGGTCGGTGGGCAGTGCGGCGAACCGCTCCGGATCCTGTCCGTAGTAGAGCATCTCGACCAGCAGATAGGCGGCGCCGGGCAGGCGGCGGGAGCCCGCGAGGTCGTCCAGCCCGTCGGGGTGGACGCCGACCGCCCCGTCGGATCCGGGGCCCTCGGCGAGCCGGGCGCGGAAGACCGGGTTGGGTTCGGTGGCCTCGACACGGTGGCCCTTGCCGGAGAGCCGGGCGGTGAGGGCGCCCTCGCAGGCGCCGACCTCGATCAACGGCCCGGCGTCGGGGGCGAGATGGCGGGCGATCCAGGCGGTGGTGGCGTCCAGCCGCTCGTTCTCGTACGCCGAGGTGGCGAACTCCCAGGGGTCGGGCACGGAGGCCGCCTCGTCGTCCAGGCTGGCCAGCAGGGCGAACAGCCGTCGGCGCTCACCGGGTCCGGCGGTGAAGTAGCGCTCGGCGGAGGGCACCCGGCCGGTGTAGAGCTTGTGCTGCGGGGAGTCGCTGTCGAGCAGGTGGCGGGCGTGCCGGTTGACGAAGTCCAGCTTGGCGGCGACGAGTTCGCCGGGCAGGGGCCGGTCGAGGTCGCTGACGAACTGGAGGAACGGCGAGTATCCGACGGCGTGGAGCACGGGTTCGGCGTCCGGGACCGCGGCGAGGGCGTCGGCCACGTCGTTGCCGAGGCGGCCCCGGCTGCGCCGGTTGTCGGCGGGCGAGTGGGTCCAGACGCGGACCGGGCGGCCGGTGGCGATGCGGGCGAGGCTCGCGGCGAGGGCGTCGGGGCCGGGTGAGGCGGCGCTCTCGTCGGCCTCCCGCACATGGCGGGCGAGGAGGGCGAGGCGTTCACCGAGCGTGGCGGTGGGGGGCAGGACGAGGCGGTCGCCGTGGTCGGCGAGCAGGACGTGGACCTCGCGGCCGGGCCCGGCCGGAGCGTGTCCGGGCCGTACGACGGGGATTGCGGACGGGTTGACGGTCGGGGTGAGCACGGAGAGAAAGTCGAGGACGGCGTCCTCGGCTCGCAGTACCACCACTGTGTCGATCACAGGCGGGTCCCCTCGGCGTAATGGGCGCAGGGCGGGAACGGTGGACGGGGGTCTTCCTCGGAACGGTCGCCGCGCGCGGCCCTGCGGCGCGCGGTCACGGCTTCGACGATACGACTCCCGGCGACCTATGGTCTAGACCACTACTTCGGTCAAGGTGCGCGGTGATCCGGCCAAACGTGCCATCCTGTGCAACCCCGACACCGATCCGTCCATCCCATGGTCAGCGGCCCGGGCGGGGCCGAGAACGACCCGAACGGGGCGGTCGGCGAAGGGGGTCCGGAGACCGGGTCCGGCTTGATCCGCACCGGGCGGCAACCCTCCCGCGCACCCCTGGTCCACCCCCGTACACCGCCCCGTCCCGCCGCTCCCCCGCACCGCGGTCCCGCCCCGCACCCTCCCCCGCGGCCCTCCCACCGCCCGCCCTCCGGGCCCGCGTTCCACGCCTGCCACCCACCGCGCCCGTCCGCCGACCGGCCCGTGCGCGCCACGGGCCCGGCCCCCTCTTCCGTGGCCGGGCCCGCTCTCCGTCAGGCGTCCCGCGCTCCGCCCGGCGAGCGCCGTAGGCGCGGGACCGCGCCGCTATCCCGCCGGGCGCGTCCGGTCCACCAGCGGAAGGATGCCCTCGCGCCGGTCACGCAGCGTGGCGGCGGCGATGGCCACCACCACTCCCCCGACCGCCCAGAGTGCGAGCACCCAGTAGGCACCGGAGGTGCCGTGCCCGTCGAAGTACACGGTGTTGCGCACCACTGTCGTCCCGGCGCCCGGCGGCAGCGCCTGTCCGATGGCCCGCCAGAACGGCGGCAGCAGGGACGGCGGGTACACCCCGCCGGAACTGGGATTGCCCAGGATCGTGAAGATCAGGATGGTGAGGCCCAGGCCCACGGTGCCGGCCAGCGACTGGAGCGCCACCCCCACCGCCCCGGAGGCGAACACCACGAGGGTGCCGATGCCGACGAGTTCCCAGAAGCCGCCCGGCAGGCAGTCCAGCACCGGCCCGACGATGACCGCGCCCCCGATGCCCGACACCAGGGCGTACGGGACCATCGCCATCAGCCGGACCAGGCTGCGGCGCAGGGTGGGACGCTTCGACCCGGCGGCCATGTTCAGCGCCGACGCGGCCAGATAGCCGCCGATCGTCCAGCTCAGCACGAGGTAGAAGGAGGACAGTCCCCGGGAGTCCCCGGCCGCGGGCGGACGGATGTCGCGCACCACGAACCGGCGGTCCTCCGCGCGCTCGATCCCCGCCACGATCTTCGTGGCCGCATCGGCCGCCGACGGGCCGCCCGCCGAGGCGACGAGCAGGGTGTCGGTGGTCGCGGCCGGTTCCACGATCAGGGCCGCGTCGGTGCGGCGCTCCAGCAGCCTCGACCGGGCCTCGGCCCGGTCCGCGACCGCGGTGATGTGCACGGGCTCACCCGGCAGCGCGTTCAGCCGCGCCACCAACCGCCCCTCCACCGCCTGCGGCGCCACCAGCACCATCGGCACCCGGTGGGGCTCGGGCGCGTGGAAGGCGCCCATGTAGGAGAGGGCGAAGCCCAGTTGCAGCAGGAGCACCCCCACCATGACGAGCGCGGAGCGCGTCGAGACCGCGTCCCGCACTTCTCCCAGCAGGCCCTCTCTCCGTTCCCCGCCGACCACCGTCCGGTCGTCCCCTGTACTCGCCACCCGGCGCTCCCTCCTCCTGGCCGACACCGCCGCCCGGCCGCGACCCGCGGCGAGGCCGTCACATCGTCGGCCCCCAACCGCGCTCCCCCACTCGGACGCGCCCGGAAGCACCCGACACCGACCCGTCCGGCGGACATCCGGCGGCGTGTCGCGGCGGCATCCCGGAAGGGCGCCCGGGGGTACCGGCGCCCGGGCCCGGGGTGTCAGGCGTCGGTGCGGATGACGACGACCAGGGTGCGGGGGCCGTGGACGCCCTCGACCCGTTCCAGTTCGATGTCCGAGGTCGCGGAGGGTCCGCTGACGAGGGTGATCGGACGGGTCGGCACCAGCCGGGCCAGGGCCTCGGGCACGCCGGTCTCGACCGAGGACAGGTCGACGACGCAGACGTGCAGGTCGGGCACGAGGGAGAGGGCGCGGCGGCCCTGGTCGGGGGAACCGTCCAGGAAGAGGGTACCGGTCTCGGCGCAGGCGGCGGCCGAGGCGGTGACGACGCCGTCCAGTCCGCCGAGGTCCGGCGCGGGGACGTCCGGGGAGTCGGCGCGCACCGTGCCGTCGAAGGCGGCGAGCCAGGCTCGGTCGAGTCCGGCCGGGACGCCGACCGTACGGGCGCCGTGCGCGCGCAGGGCACCGGCCACCGTCGCGGCGGTCCCGGCGGCGGCGCAGACGCGCACGTCGGCACGGTAGTCGCCGAGGCGGTCGGTGAACAGGGCGAGCCGTTCACCGTCGGGCAGGACGCGTCCGGTGCGGTAGCCGCGTTCGACGGTGACCGGTGGCTTCCCGGCGATGTCCAGGGCCGCGCGGACCCGGCCGAGCACCGCTTGGCGCGCCGTGGGCCCGGGCGGGGCCCCGGTTCCGGCCGGTCCCGTCGCCCCGGAGGGCTCCGTCGGCGGGGTGTCGTCGGGGGTCAACGGTCCTCCTCGGTCCGGGCGGCGGCGCGCAGTTCGGCCTGTCCCTCGGCGGAGGCGAACCAGTCGCGGAAGGTGCCCTTCGGCGGTGCCGCGGTGTCGCGGCTGTCGCTCCAGCCGCGGAACGGCGGGGGCAGTGCGGTGATCCTCCGGTCGCGCCCGGCGGCGATCCTGCCGCCCACCCGCGCGGCCCGCTGGGCGGCGGTGTAGAGGGCGGGGTGCGCCATGACGGCCGCGGCGGCGCGCATGGCGAGCCGTTCGGGGGTTGCGCCGGACCGCTCGGTCTTCTGGTGGCGCAGCTCGACCAGCAGCGACGGGATGTCGATCTTCACGGGGCAGGCGTCGAAGCAGGCCCCGCACAGGCTGGAGGCGTACGGCAGCGAGGCGTTGGGATCGTGGGCGGTCTCGTGCATTCCGGCGAGCTGGGGGGTGAGGACGGCGCCGATGGGGCCGGGATAGGTGGAGCCGTAGGCGTGCCCGCCGACGCGTTCGTAGACGGGGCAGACGTTGAGGCAGGCGGAGCAGCGGATGCAGCTCAGCGCCTCGCGGCCGACGGCGTCGGCGAGGGCGGCGGTGCGGCCGTTGTCGAGGAGGACGAGGTGGAACTCCTGGGGGCCGTCGCCCTCGGTCACCCCCGTCCACAGCGAGGTGTAGGGGTTCATCCGCTCACCGGTGGAGGAGCGGGGCAGGAGTTGGAGGAAGACCTCCAGGTCCTGCCAGCGGGGCAGCACCTTCTCGATGCCCATGACGGTGATGAGCGTGTCCGGCAGGGTCAGGCACATGCGCCCGTTGCCCTCCGACTCCACCACGGAGAGGGTGCCGGTCTCCGCGATGCCGAAGTTGGCGCCGGAGACGGCGACCCGGGTGGTCATGAACTTCTCGCGCAGATGGGCGCGGGCGGCGGCGGCCAGATGGGCGGGGACGGCGTCGAGTCCCGGATCGACCCCGGGGATGCCGTCGAGGAAGATGTCGCGGATCTCGTCGCGGTTGCGGTGGATCGCGGGGACGAGGATGTGGGACGGCCGGTCCCCGGCGAGCTGCACGATCAGCTCCGCGAGGTCGGTCTCGTGGGCGGTGATGCCCCGGGCCGCGAGGTGCTCGTTGAGACCGATCTCCTGGGTGGCCATCGACTTGACCTTGATGACCTCGTCGCTGCCGGTCGCCTTCACCAGCCGGGTGACGACGGCGTTGGCCTCGGCCGCGTCGCGGGCCCAGTGGACGGTGCCTCCGGCCGCGGTGACCTCGCTCTCCAGCCGCTCCAGCAGTTCGGGCAGCCGGTTCATGGTGTCGGCCTTGATCTGCGCGCCGGCGGTGCGCAGCGCCTCCCAGTCGGGCAGTTCGGCCGTGACGTCGAGCCTCTTGGCGCGGATGGTGCGGGTCGCCCGGCGCAGGTTGCCGCGCAGCCGCTCGTCGCGCAGTTCCCCGCGGGCGGCCCGCGGGAACGGCTCCTCGCCGCGCAGGTTCCCCTGGCCGTAGGGGGCGCGGGGCGGCGGGGTCGGCATGCCGAGGAAGGTGCGGCTCATCGGGCGGCCTCCGGGACGGCGAGCGGGGCGGTGCGGGTGGCGGCGAGGATCTGCGCGAGGTGGAGCGTACGGGTGCCCGAGCGGATGCGGGACAGTCCGCCGCCGATGTGCATCAGGCAGGAGGAGTCCCCCGCGGTGCAGACGTCGGCGCCGGTGGCGGTGACGGCGGCGGTCTTGTCGTGGAGCATCGCCGAGGAGGTGTCGGCGTTCTTGAGGGCGAAGGTGCCGCCGAACCCGCAGCAGGCGTCCGCCTCCGGAAGCTCGACGAGATCGATGCCCTCGACGGCGCGCAGCAGCCGCAGCGGCTTGTCCCCGACCCTGAGCATCCGCAGGGAGTGGCAGGTCGGGTGGTACGTCACCCGGTGCGGGAAGTACGCCCCGACGTCGACGACGCCGAGCACGTCGACGAGCAGTTCGGACAGCTCGTAGGTCTTGGCGCGGACGGCGGCGACACCCGAGCGGAGCGCGGCGTCGCCGTGCCGCTCCGCGATCAGCGGGTGCTGGTGGCGCACGCATCCGGCGCAGGAGCCGGACGGCACGACGACGGCGTCGAGGGAACCGTCGCCGAACCGCTCGGCGAAGTCCCTGACCAGCGGCAGCGGTTCCCGCTGGTATCCGGTGTTGATGTGCATCTGCCCGCAGCAGGTCTGCCCGGGCGGGAAGACCACCTCCTGCCCGAGGCGGCTGAGCAGGAGCGCGGTGGCCTTCACCGCGTCGGGGAAGAGGGTGTCCCCCAGGCAGGTGGCGAAGAGTCCGATGCGCACGGGGCCTCCATGGGATTTATGGTCCGACCACATTAACATCGCACCGAGGCTCGGGGACGGAGGGCGCACCAGGACATCCGGGAGGGGCGGACACCGGTGCGAGTGGTTGAGGTACAGGAAAGCCCGGTGAGAACGGTCACGGTCGTGTGGGCGCTGTTTCCCGGATCATGCGGCGAGCACCTGGCCCGGCTCACGCGTGGGGCTGGATGCGGCGTGGCCAGGTCCGGGCCTACGAGCTGCTGCGGATCTCCGGCCGCGAGGGCCGCCCCACCCCGCTCGGTGCCGCGTCTGCCGAGTACGGCCGGATCGGCAGAACCATGCACCTGCTCGCCCTGGTCGACCCGGTCGACGACACCTGCCGGCGGCCAACCGGCAACTGGCCGTCCAGGAGCCCCGCCACCGCCCGGCCCACGCGGCCGAGGCGCCATCTCCTCCGGGCACGAACTCAAGCAGGCGGCGTGACTGGGGACCACACGCCCGTCCTCCCACCCGACAAAGGCGGTGCGGAGAATGTCGGGTGATCGGGGCCGGTGCCGTCGCACGATGGGGGCATGGATGACACGACCTTGGTATCCCGTTTCCTCCGCGACGGCTTCGTCAAGTTGGAGGGCGCCGTAGCGCCGCGCGTGGCCGCGGACTGCGCGCGGCTGCTGTGGCGGGAGACCGGCTGCGACCCGGACGACCCGTCGACATGGACGCGGCCCGTGCACTGGGTGGGCGGCATGGCGCAGGGACCGTTCGCCGCCGCACCCAACTCCCCGTCCCTGCAACACGCGTATGACATGCTCGTCGGCGCGGGGCGCTGGGAGCCGCGCTACTCGCTGGGCACGTTCCCGCTGCGCTTCCCGCACGAGGAGGAGCCGGACGACGCGGGCTGGCACATCGAGGGGAGCTATCTGCCGGAGGGCGAGAGCTGGTACTTCACGAATCTGCGCTCCCAGGGCCGGGCACTGCTGATGCTGTTCCTGTTCAGCGAGGTCGGTGCGGAGGACGCCCCGACCCGGATCCGGGTCGGCTCGCACCTCGATGTGCCGAAGGTGCTGGAGAAGTACGGAGAGGACGGGGCGAGCGGACTGACCCTGGCCCCCGATCTGGTGGCGGCGTCCGACCACCGGCCACTCGCCCTCGCCACCGGGTCCCCGGGCGACGTCTTTCTGTGCCATCCGTTCCTGGTGCACGCGGCGCAACCGCACCACGGGGTGCGGCCGCGCTTCATGGCCCAGCCGCCGCTGATGCCGGCCGCGCCGTACGAACTGGAGCGGGCCGACGGCGATTACTCACCCGTGGAGATCGCGATCCGCCGGGGCCTGGGACGGGAGATCCCCGGTCCGGACGGGGACGGCACGGACCACGGCGCCGGGTAGAAGTGCTTCACGGCCATCGCCGGCAAGGTGGTCGTGAAGAGGAAGAGGAAGGAGGCCGGGCATGCTGGAGCGGCTGAACCGGGCCATGGAGCACATCGAGCACCATCTCGACCAGGCCCTCGACGTGGAGGAGCTGGCACGCATCGCGGCCACCTCGGAGCACCACCTGCGCCGGATGTTCTCCGCGCTCTCGGGCATGCCGCTGTCGGAGTACGTGCGGCGCCGCCGGCTCACCCTCGCGGGCGCCGAAGTACTCGCGGGGCGCGAGACGCTGCTGGAGATCGCGGTGCGCTACGGCTACGGCTCCGGTGAGGCGTTCGCGCGGGCGTTCCGCACCATGCACGGCATCGGACCGGGCGAGGCCCGGCGCACCGGCGCCGCACTCAGCTCCCAGTCCCGGATGGCCTTCCGCCTCACCATCGAAGGGAGCAGCAGTATGCGGTACCGCATCGTGGACAAGGCGGACTTCACCGTCGTCGGGTTCAAGACCCGGGTACCTCTGGTGCACGCGGGCCCGAACCGGGCGATCATGGACTTCGTGCGCGGGATCGACCCACGGGCTCTGGAGCGCCTGGAGAGGCTGTCGGACCAGGAACCGCACGGCATCGTCGCGGTCTGCGACGATCTGGATCCCAGCCGCGCCGAGGGCACCGAACTCGACTACCACCAAGGCGTGATCACTTCCGCCGCCACTCCTGAGGGCACGACCGCCTTGGCCGTCCCGGCCGGCACCTGGGCAGTCTTCACTGCCTCCGGGCCGGCGCCGCAGGCCATTCAGGAGCTGTGGCGGGACGTGTTCACCGAGTGGTTCCCGTCGAACCCGTACCGCACCTGCACCGGCCCCGAGATCCTGCGCACCAGCCTGTCGCAGGACAGGACCCGGGCCGACGCCGAACTGTGGCTCCCGGTGGAGCCCGAGCACGGCTGAACACAGCGCCATCAAAGAACCTTCGTTCTCTGAAGACCACCGGACAGGGAGCCGTGCATCCCTGCGGAGCCTTCAGAAACCCTTCACAAGCCGGGCAGCCCGCGTACGGAACCGGCTCGCGTGCCGTCGTGACCATGGGCGCGGCGGCGCGGGGCTCCACGCGCCGTCCGGAGCGACCTGGCCCGGGGCGCTTCCGGGCGGGGCGGCGTCACCGGCACCGGCCGGGAGGGGGGAGACGGCCGCGCGTCGGCAGGGGTCACACGTCGTCGGGGCGGCCGGCGACCAGCGTGCCGTGGAAGCCCCGGATGTGGCGTTCCACGAGATCGGCTGCGCCCTCCCCGTCGCCCGCCCGGACCAGCCGCAGCAGTTCCGCGTGCTCGGCGTTGAGGGCGGCGGCGGTGGCCGCCCAGTCCGGCGCGTTCTCCTCCGCCCGGAGGATCAGGGTGCGCACCGATTCGCGGACGGCGGAGGTGAGGGTGGAGACGAGACGGTTGCCGGAGCCGCGGGCGACCAGCACATGGAACTCGGTGTCCAGCTCGTTGAACTCGGCTGCCGCGAGGCCCGGTTGCCGCATCCGGGCCAGCAACTCCTCGGCGTGTTCCAGGACCTCGGCGGACGCGGTCGCGGCAGCGGTGGTGAAGCTGGAGCGCTCCAGGGTGACGCGGGCCTCCAGGACGTCCCGGAGGTCGTAGCTGCCGAGCGCCAGGTGAAGGCGGAGCAGACGGCCGAGGGCGTCGTCGGGGTTGCGCACCATCCGGGCCCCGGCGTCGGCCCCCCTACCGGGGTGGGCGACGAGGATCCCGATGGTCTCCATGACGCGCAGCGCCTCGCGCAGCGCGGAGCGGCTGACACCGAGGGTGGGGGCCAGTTCCCGCTCCGGCGGGAGGCGGTCGCCGGCCTTCAGGTCCCCGGCGAGGACACGTTCCTCGATGGTCCGCAGCACGAGTTCATGGGTCCGTGACTGCTGCACCGGACGCCACTCGGCCGCCATCGCATCCTCCCGGTTCGCTCCCCGCCGAGTCTATGTCACAGCGTTCTGTGGTCGGACCGCACGACCGTCCACCGCGGGCCCACCCGGCCGTACCGCTACCGCGCCGTAGGGAGGGACGACGGCAGGGCCCGTACGGAGCCGGGGCGCGCGAACGGGAGCACCCTGAACCCGGAGCCCGCGCCGGAGCCCGGCGACCGTGCCACCGCGGGACGAACGGGAAGAAGCCCCGCCCCGGTGAGGGGGCGGGGCTTCTCGTGGAGCGCTGGGCGGGCCTTGCACCTGCATTTCCCCGCAGGAAGCGGGGCGTCTTTCCTTAGACGACCAACGCGTGCCGTCCGACCGATGATCTTGCTGCCGAACAATGATGATCTTAGCGCAGACCCGGCGGGGACGCACATCGGGCCGCCGGGGGCCCGGCGGGGCTCAGTCGGCCTGCTGGTTCCTGCCCCCCAGCCACTCCGCGTAGTTGTACGAGGCGCTGCTCCCCTGCCTGCCGGGGGACAGCCCGAGCACCGCCTCCTCCTGTCCCGGGCCCGCGCCCAGACGGGCCTCGGTCAGGACGTAGGGGAGGCCGCCGACATGGAAGCGGATGCCGCCGTCGGGGTAGGCACTGACACGGACGGCCCGTCCGTCGGGGAGGGTCACGGACTGGGTGAAGTGCGGCTTCTGCGGCTGGTGCGCCATGCGGTCCTCCGGGGTGTTCGGCGGGGCGGAGTCGGGCAGCGTACCGCCGCCGGACCGGCCCCCGGGGCCGTATGTGGAGCGCCCTCCCCCACCGGGTGGCATCCCGAACGGCCGTGCGCGCGGGGACGAGGCGCGCACCCGGCCGCGCTCGCGGTGGCCCCGGGGAGCGGAGGGGCGCCGCCCGTACACTGGGGTGCCGAACGACCGAACCGGCCGGCGGGCCGGGCGGAGGCGCAGCGGAGACCCAGGGAGCGAGCGTGCCCGGCCAGCGATCCATCACGGAAGCGGAGAAGCGCGCGGAGGCCAGGCTCGGCGGCATTCCGATCCGGCGCGAGCAGATGGAGGCCGTGGCCAACATCTACCGGGCCGCCTCGACGGTCCGCCACCACCTGGAGAACTCCGTGCTGCGCGGCTCGGACCTGACCTGGACCGCCTTCGTGGTGCTGTGGGTGGTCTGGGTGTGGGGCGAGTCGGAGACCCGGCACGTGGCCGGGGAGGCCGGTGTCTCCAAGGGCACGCTGACCGGGGTGTCCCGGACCCTGGAGTCCCGCGGTCTGCTCCACCGCTCCGGCCACCCCACCGACGGACGGCTCGTCCTGCTGCGCCTCACGGAGGAGGGCGAGGAGTTCATGCGGCGGGTGTTCCCGGCGTTCAACGACGAAGAGGCCTTCGTCACCTCGTCGTTGAGCGACGAGGAGTGCCGGGACCTCGCGGACGGGCTGCGGCGCGTGGTGCTCCAGGTCGAGCGCCACGGCGAGGACCGGCGCCGCTCGCTGCTGGACGGCGCCGAGCCCGCCCCCCGGCGCAGCGGCCGGAGGGCCAAGGGCTGAACGGGCCGGGCGCACCGGGCGCCGGACGTCCGCCGGTGCCACCCGGCGGGCCCCGCGCGGCCAGGGGGTCAGCGCCCCGCGCGTGCCGCGCCGACGAAGGCGTCGAAGAGGCGCTGCTGTGCGGGGTCCTCCGCGGCCGTGTCCTCGGGATGCCACTGCACGGCCAGGAACCAGCCGCCGACGCCCGGTGCCTCCATCGCCTCCACCGTGCCGTCGGCCGCCCGCGCGGTGACCGTCAGGCCCTCGCCCGGCCGGTCCACGCGCTGGTGGTGGTAGCAGGACGCGGTGGCCGTGCCGGTGCCGGTGGCCGCGGCCACGACGGAGCCGGGCGTGAGCGCCACCGGGTGCCGTAGGTGCCGGTGTTCGCGGCCGGGTCCGCCCATGTCCTGCTGGAGGGTGCCGCCGCGGACGGTGTTGACCACGTGCAGACCGCGGCAGACCGCCAGCAGGGGCAGCCGCAGGGCAAGCGCCTGCCGGGCGGCCTCCAGGTCGAAGGCGTCCTGCTCGTCGTCGACGTCGTAGACGCTCTCGTGGATCTCCCGGGCCCCGTAGCGGTGCGGGGACAGGTCGCCGCCGCCGGGGAGCAGCAGGCCGTCGAAGCGGGCCAGGCGCGCGGCGGTCGCGGCCGGGTCGGCGGTACCGCCGGGGGCGTGCGGGTGGAGGGACACGGGCTCGCCCCCGGCCCGCCACACGGCGTCCACCAGGGCGCGGGCGTTGACCTCGGCGGCGTACCGCAGGGCCGAGGCGGTGGCGGAGAAGCGGGCCGGAACGGCGATGAGCGGGCGGGGGGCGGGGGTCACAACTGGATCCAGGTGGTCTTGAGTTCGGTGTACTTCTCCAGCGCGTGGGCGGACTTGTCGCGGCCGTTGCCGGACTGCTTCATGCCACCGAAGGGGACGGTGAGGTCGCCCTCCTCGTAGCAGTTGACCCAGACGGTCCCGGCCCGCAGGGCGCGCGAGACCCGGTGGGCGGTGGACAGGTCGGCGGTCCACAGCCCGGCGGCGAGTCCGTAGTCGGTGGCGTTGGCGAGGGTGACGGCCTCGTCGAGGTCGTCGAAGGGGAGGACGGCCAGGACGGGCCCGAAGACCTCCTCGCGGGCCAGGCGGCTGTCCGGTGCGACCCGGTCGAGGACGGTGGGCCGCAGATAGGCGCCGCCGGTGTCGGCGAGGGTGCGTTCCCCGCCGGTGAGCAGCCGGGCGCCGTCGTCGACGGCGGTGCGGACGTGGCCGAGCACCCGGTCCAGGTGGTCCTCTCCGACCAGGGCGCCCATCTCGGTCGCGGGGTCGAGGGGGTCCCCGACCCGCAGGGTGCGGGCGTGTCCGACGACCGCCTCCGTGACCCGTTCGGCGACGGAGGAGTGGACCAGCAGCCGGGAGGGTGCCGTGCACATCTCGCCCTGGTTGAAGAAGATGCCCCATGCGGCGGTGGCCGCGGCCCGCTCCAGGTCGGGGGCGTCGGGAAGGATGATGTTGGGTGACTTGCCGCCGAGTTCGAGCCAGACCCGCTTGAGGTTGGAGTCGGCGGCGTAGCGCAGGTAGTGGCGGCCGACGGCGGTGGAGCCGGTGAAGGCGAGGACGTCGACGCCGGGGTGGAGGCCGAGGGCGCGGCCGGCGACCGGTCCGTCGCCGTTGACCACGTTGAGGACGCCGGGCGGCAGCCCGGCCTCGGTGGCGATCCGGGCGAGCAGCAGGGCCGACAGGGGTGCGTGCTCGGACGGCTTGAGGACGACGGTGCAGCCGGCGGCGAGCGCCGGGGCGACCTTCCAGCCCGCGAGGGTCAGCGGGAAGTTCCACGGGACGACGGCGCCCACTACACCGGCCGGTTCCCTGGTGACGAGGGCCAGGGCGTCGGGGGCGGTGTGCGGGGACTCGTCGGTGAGCTTGCCGGCGAGTTCCCCGTACCAGCGGAAGGTGCCGATCAGGGCGCGGAGTTCGATGTCGTGGGCGTCCTTGACGGGCTTGCCCATCTCCAGGCTGACGGTGAGGGCGAGGTCGGCGCGGCGTTCCTCGATGAGGTCGGCGACGCGGAGCAGGGCCCGGCCGCGTTCGGCGGGGGCGAGCCGGGGCCAGGGGCCGCTGTCGAAGGCGCGGCGGGCCGCCGCCACGGCGAGGTCCACCTCCCCGGCGCCCGCGTCGGCCACCCGGGCCAGGACCGTGCCGTCCCTCGGCGAGACCACGGCGAAGGTGTCGCCGCCGTCGTGCCAGTCGCCGTCGATGAGGTGCCGGACGGGGTGGCGCAGCGCCGCCGCGCGGCGCTTCCAGTCGTCTGCGGTGGCGTCCACCGTGGGCCTCGATTCAATGGGGATGCGGGGCGGGACGCGGCGTCCGGGGGTGTCAGCCCGGGCGCGGCGGCCGCGATGTCGTTTCGGGCCAAACGATATGGGCCCATGGTCGGCGTGGAGCGGCCCGTTCGGCAAGGGGGGCCGCCGGGGGCTCAGCTCCCGGCGGGGTCGCCGTGCTCCGCCAGCCCCGCCAGCAGCCGCCGCAGCTCGGCCAGCGCCTCCTCGGTCACCTCCCGCTCGCCGAAGACCAGCTGGTGCAGCACGAGGCCCTCCAGGGCGGCGAAGACCAGCCGGGACAGCCCCCGGTCGACCGGCCGCGACAGGATGCGGGACAGGTCGTGCCGGGCCGCGGCGAAGTAGCCCTCGTACAGGTCCCGCAGGTGCGGCATCAGCTCCGGTGTGCGCCGGGCCTCCAGGAGGAGTTCGTACTGGAAGGCCTGGAGGTCCGGCCCGGACTCCACCAGGCCGTCCAGTCCCGCGGCGAAGTCCTCGGCCCTGCCGGTCCCGTTGTCCAGGGCGTTGACCCGCAGCGAGGAGCGGACGGCGTGGTCGACGGCCCCCTCGATGAGGGCGTCCCGGGAGCCGAAGTGGTGGACGACCAGCCCGTGGGTGACGCCCGCCTCCTCCGCGACCGCCCGGTAGGTCAGCTTGCGCAGCCCGCCCCGGGCCACCACCCGCACGGCGGCGTCCAGCAGGGCGCCCCGGCCCGACCCGTAGTTGGTCACGCGCTTGCGGCTGGCGCGCTCACCGGCGGGCCCGAGGGGTTCGGTCATGGCGCCGACCCTACCGGCGGGTCCCCGGTCACCGCTTGGGCGGCCTGATCCCGCGGAACTCCCAGTCGCCGCCGAGCGCGGTGGACAGCACCTCCTCGGACTCGGTCGGCTGGGCCCCCACGTCGGAGCGGATGGCGGTGGGGCCGGTGACCACGTGGTTGGTGAGCCGCCCGAGCCCCTCGACCTCCACCTCGACGACGTCGCCGGGACGCACCGGACGGGAGTTGGCCGGGGTCCCGGAGAGCAGCACGTCGCCGGGGTGGAGGGTGATGGTGCGGGCGATGTCCGCGACGAGGTAGTGCATGTCCCAGGTCATCTCGTCGGTCGAACCGTCCTGCACCACCTCGCCGTTGACGTAGGTGCGCAGCCGCTTGCCGTGGAAGTCCCAGTCGGTGACCAGGCCGGGGCCGAGCGGGCACAGGGTGTCGGAGCCCTTGACGCGGAGCATGGAGCCCGCGTCGGTGTCGCGGAAGTCGTGCAGTCCGAAGTCGTTGGCCACCGTGTACCCGGCGATGTACTCCCCCGCGTCGGCCGGGGCGATGTTGCGGGCGGTGCGGCCGATGACGATGGCGACCTCACCCTCGTAGTTGAGCCACTTGCAGCCCTCGGGGCGCACCACGGCGCCGCCGTGGCCGTTGAGCGCCGAGGTCGGCTTGTGGAAGTAGGTGGGCGTGTCCGGCAGGCCGATGCGGAACTCGTCCACCCGGCTGCGGTGGTTGAGGTGGACGGCGATCACCTTGGAGGGGACGACCGGCGGCAGGTGGAGGGCGTCCTCGGCGCGGACGCGCCGTCCGTCACCGGCGACGAGGTCGTCGCCGTCGCGGACGGTCTCCACGGCGGCGCCGTCGAGGAGGATGCGGCGGTACTCGGGCATGGCGGGGCCTCTCTAGGCGCTGCGGGAATCGGTGGGCCGGGGCGCGGGGGTGCCGGTCCAGCCGTCGGCGGGGCGGTCGAACCACATCAGCACCTGGCCGGTGCCGACGGAGTTCTCGTACTCGCCGTACTGGCGGCCCGGCGCGGTGCAGGCGCCCTCGCCCAGGGCGCCGGCCATCATCAGGTAGTGGCCGAAGCGGGCTTCGGGCTTGAACCGCGCGAACTCGTCCATGGTGTCCAGGACCCGGTCGTGACGGCCCTCCCGGAACCAGGCGATGCGCTCCTCGTCGGCGGCGCGGGCCTCGGGGGTGAAGATGTGGACGGGGTCGCTGGCCTCGTGGTCGCGCAGTTCGCGCAGCGGCCAGAAGGTGTGCGACAGGGCTCCGGACGCGATCAGCAGGACGCGTCGGCCCGGGGTGGCGGCGATGCCGTCGGCGAGGGCCCGGCCGAAGCGCAGATGGTCCTCCGCGTCGCCGGTCTGGCAGACGCCGACGGACACCCAGCGCTTGTCGGGCAGTCCTTCGCCCAGGTGCTTCCAGAGGTTGATGGTGGCGTAGTAGACCGGCAGGAAGTCGTCGTCGATCGGGGTGATCCAGGTGCCGTGCCGGTCGGCGAACGAGGCGATGTTGGCGGCGAGTTCGGGATCGCCGGGGTAGTCGTAGGGCATCCGGCTCATGCCCCGGGGCAGTTCCTCGGAGGTGAACAGGCCGGCCCTGCGCCGCTGGGCGGTGACGACGAACTCGACCGTGGTGGCCCAGTGCGAGTCGAGGACGACGACGGTGTCGTAGTCGTCGCGTTCGAAGACGTCCCGGCGCAGTTCCCGCAGTCCGGTGACGAGGGTGATCTCCTTGCCCTCGTTGAGCTCCAGCCGGGTCGCCTCGGGCAGCACGATGGTGGGCACATGGGCGAGCAGGCCCGCTCCGACGATCTCACCCATGGTCGTTCCATCCCTTCGGAGCGGTGACGGTGTTCTTGACGTCGCAGTAGAAGTCGAAGCTCCAGGTGCCGCCCTCGCGGCCCACTCCGGAGTCGCGCGAGCCGCCGAACGGGGCGCGCAGGTCGCGGACGAAGAAGCAGTTGACCCAGACGGTTCCGGCGACCAGGCGGGCGCTCACCCGGCCGGCGCGCGAGGGATCGCCGGTGGCGAGCGTGGCGGCCAGGCCGAAGCGGGTGTCGTTGGCGAGGCGGACGGCCTCGTCCTCGCCGGTGAAGGTCTGGAGGGTCAGGACGGGGCCGAAGACCTCCTCCTGCACGATCTCGGAGTCCTGGCGCACGTCGGTGAGCAGGGTCGGCGCGTAGTACTGGCCCTCGCCGCGGTGGCCGCCGATGACGGCGCGGGCCCCGTCGGCGAGGGCGCGGCGCACGAAGCCGTCGATCTTGTCGAGCTGGCGGGGATGGATGTTGGGGCCGATGTCGGTCGCCTCGTCGCGGGGGTCGCCCTGGCGGAGCCGGGAGGCCCGGTCGACGAAGCGGCGGGTGAACTCCTCGGCCACGGACTCCTCGACGAGGATGCGGGTGGCCGCCAGGCACACCTGCCCGGCATTGTCGTACTGCTCGACGGCGAGGTCGGCGGCGAGGTCCAGGTCGGCGTCGGCGAAGACCAGCAGCGGTGACTTGCCGCCGAGTTCGAGGCTGAGCGGAGTGAGGTGCGGGGCGGCGGATGCGGCGATGTGGCGGGCGGTCGGCACGGAGCCGGTGAAGCTGATGCGGCGCACGTCCGGGTGGGAGGTGAGGGCGTCGCCCACCTCGGAGCCGTAGCCCTGGAGGACGTTCAGGACGCCGGGCGGCAGTCCGGCCTCGGCGGCGATGTCCGCGAGCAGCGACGCGGTCAGCGGGGACCATTCGGCGGGCTTGAGGACGACCGTGTTGCCGGCGGCGAGGGCCGGGGCCACCTTCCAGGTGGCCAGCATCAGGGGCGCGTTCCAGGGGGTGATCAGGACACAGGGGCCGGCCGGGTCCCAGGTGACGTGGTTGGTGTGGTCGCGGGTGGTGAAGTCCTCGTGCTCCAGTTCCTCCAGCCGGTCGGCGAAGAAGCGGAAGTTGTGGGCGACACGGGGCATCACGCCGCGGCGGTGGGAGCGCAGCAGGGCGCCGTTGTCGGTGGTCTCGACGAGGGAGAGGTCCTCGAGGCGCCGGTCCACGCCGTCGGCGACGGCGCGCAGCAGGCGGGCGCGCTCGGCGCGGGGGGTGGCGGCCCAGCCCGGGAAGGCGGCCCTGGCGGCGGCGACGGCCGCGGCGGCCTCGGCCGGGGTGCCCCGGGAGATCTCGGCGAGGGGGGCGCCGTCGATGGGCGAGGTGTCGGTGAAGGTGGCGGCGGAGGCGACCCGTTCGCCGCCGATCCAGTGCCGGGTGTCGACGGGGACGCCGGCGACGGTGGTGAGGTGTGCGCTCATGGCCTCTGCTTCCTGGTGGTCCGGTCGGTGTGCTGCGGTGGCGGACACGGGGCGCCGTGTTCCGGGGCGGTGCGGGCCCGGGCGGCCCCGGGCGCGGGTGCGGTGCGGGCACCGGGCACGGGGGCGCCCGTGCGGGCGGTCACCCGGCGGGGGCGGCGCCGGGGAGCGCCGTCACCGCGCCCCGGAGGTGCCCGACTCCAGGAGGCGTCCGCCGTCCCACACCACGCCGATCTGCCGGTAGTAGGCGGCGATCGGTTCGCGGATCTCCAGCCGGGCCAGTTCCTCGGTGGGTGCCTCGAAGAGTTCCAGCTCGGCGTCGCCGACCCAGGGCTGCCCGCCCTCGAAGGAAGCGGCTCCGGACTCGACGAGTTCGTCCAGGGCGAGCCCCCGGCCCTTCTCGATGGAGGGCAGCCAGCGGTGGTGCGCCATGGGATGGCCGTTGACGAAGCCGTTGGTCCCGGAGGGCTCCCGCAGGGTGACGACGGCCTGGGCGAGGCGCCGGTCGGCGGCGGCGAGGCTGGCGCCGAAGCGGGCCCCGGCCTCGATGCGCGGGGCCGGGCCGTAGGGGTGCGGGCGGGTCTGGTGGATCGAGCCGAGCTTCTTCGGGTAGCCCTGGTGCAGTCCGCGGGCGACGGCGAAGTCCTTGTCGACCCAGATGTACACGCAGCGGGTGTAGGTGCGGTCCCGGTACTTGCAGCGGACGACCGCGAAGGCCTCCTTGTACTGGGCCAGCACCGGGTCGGTCAGTTCCCGTCCCGAGGCCGAGCAGGACTGCCAGTCGGCCCAGATCAGCGCGACCGCGCCGGGGTCCTCGTCGGCCAGTT
Source organism: Streptomyces sp. SID8352 (assembly GCF_009862265.1). GTDB lineage: Bacteria > Actinomycetota > Actinomycetes > Streptomycetales > Streptomycetaceae > Streptomyces. The sequence continues at coordinate 64,722 of NZ_WWGX01000115.1, forward strand.
CCAGGGGCTCGGGCAGCAGTTCGCGCACCCGGGCCGGGTCGGTGCGGTACTCGACGGTCAGCAGGTCGCCGGAGTAGTGCCACGGGGGCGACGGGATCAGCGAGGAGTCACCCGTCGCCGTCTTGGGGTGGAAGAATCCGCGGACACTGGTCACTGGGGGCTCCTTGAACGGCCGCTCGGACGGCTGCCGGAGGGACGGGGCCGGCCGGTCGGCGGGGGCGGAACGGCCGGGCGGTACGGGCGGATGGCGCGCCCCGGCGGCGGTGGACCGGGACGTTGCGGACGGAGCGGCACGGGCAGGGGTGGACGGGGTGCCCCGCCCGGCGGCGCGGGACCTTGCCGGTCACGGACCGGGCCGGCTGCCTGGGGGCGATGGCCCGGGCGGACGGGTCGCGTCCGGCGCCGCGCCGGACGGACCGGACCGCCGGGCGGCGGCCGGTCGAGCGGGTGGCCCGCCGGACCACCCGTCCGCCGGACGACCTGACCGACGGCCAGGTTGCCCGACGGTCCGTCGATCCGTACCTGCGACCGAACGGACGGGCGGGACGGACGGACCGGCGGGCCCGCTCGGCCGACCGGCTCGTTTGGCTTCAAACAACATAGGAAGCCGGAGACCTCCGGTCAATACCTATCCGGATGGATAAATTATGCGGCAGACCCCTTGCGGGAGACCCGTCGCCCTCCCTACCGTTTGATCCCATACAGGTGAACGGCCTCCTGCGCCCACGCAGTTCGACACGGCCCCTTCCGCCTCCTCTTCCTCTCCCCGCGCCCCCAGCCCCCTCGGGCGCCCCCTTCCCCCAGGAGACCCCGGTGAGCGCAACCGACACCCCGACCGTCAGCCGGCACATGGAACGGCTCGCCGCCGAGGGCATCGACGTGGTCCGGGTGACCTATCCCGACCTCATCGGCACCGAACGGGCCCGGGACGTCCTGCTGGACCACCTGCCCTCGGCCGTGGAGCACGGCCTCGCGTTCTGCCGCGCCGTCTACCACACCAGCCCCCAGGGCGACACGGTCGCCGTCCCCGGCGGACTGGACGCCGGCCTGCCCGACATCCGCGTCGTGCCCGACCTCGGCACCCTCACCGCCCTGCCCTGGGAGCCCGGTGTGGCCACCTGCCTGGGCGACGTCACCGACCCGGCCACCGGGCTGCCCGCCCCCGAGTCGCCCCGCGACCTGCTGCGCACCGTCCTCGACCGGTGCGCGGAGCACGGGCTGCGGCCCGTGGTCGGTCCGGAGCTGGAGTACTTCCTCTGCGACGCCGACCCCGCCGCCGCCCGCGGCTGGCGGCGCTACAGCGATGCCGACGGCGTCGTGTACACCGCGGGCCTGCGCGCCGACCCGGACAACCACCTGCTGCGCACCCTGCGCCTGCTGGCCGCCATGGACATCGGCGTCAGCAGCGGCAACCACGAGTACGACGGCGCCCAGTTCGAGATCAATCTCACCCACTCCGACGCCATGGACGCCGCCGACCGCGCCTTCCGCTTCAAGTCCGCGGTCAAGGAACTGGCCCGGCGGGAGGGCCGCCTGGCCACCTTCATGGCCAAACCCTTCAACGAGGCCGGTGGTTCCGGCTTCCACCTCCACCTGTCCTGCCTGGACGCCGACGGCGACAACGTCTTCGCCGACCCCGCCGCGCCCCACGGCCTGTCCGCCACCGCGCGGCACGCCATGGCCGGCATCCTCGCCCACGCCCCCGCGCTGACCGCGCTGGCCAACCCGACGGTCAACTCGTACAAGCGCTTCGGTCCCGACACCCTGGCGCCCTGGCTGATCGACTGGGGCCTGGACAACCGCAGCGCCATGCTCCGCGTCCCGCCGGAGCGCGGCCCCGCCTCCCGGTTCGAACTGCGGCTCGGGGACGCCAGCGCCAACCCGTACCTGCTGGTCGCCGGCACCGTGGCGGCCGCCCTGCTCGGCGTCCTGGCCGGGGAGGAGCCGCCCGCGCCCCTGGAGGGCTACGGCTACGACGCCGCGCGCTCCCCCGTCCTGCCGATGTCCCTGACCGCCGCCCTGGACGCGCTGGAGGCCGACACGGCCCTCACCGGACTGCTCGGCAAGGACTTCACCGCGTCCTACGTGGCGTACAAGCGCGACGAGGTGGCCCGCTTCCACCGGCACGTCACCGACTGGGAGTTCACCGAGTACGCCTACCACCTGTGACGCCGGTGGGAGGGTGGTGCCCCGCGCCCCCTCCCCCGTCCTCCGGTCCGCCCCGTCCGGCGCCGCGCGCGAATGCCCGCCACCGGACGCGGCGGACCTCGCGCGTTCCCGCACCCGCGGAGGGTGTCGCGCGGGAGTGCGGGCCGGGTCGCCGACGGGCCCGGGCGGGTCGCCCGTCGCGGTCGGCCCGCCCGGACGCACCGTTCCGGGCCCGCCGCACCGAGCCCGGAACGGCGGAAGGGCCCCGGATCACCGGGGCCCTTCCGCCGTGCGCGCACCGCGCCGGGATCACTCCGGGTCGCGGCGGAAGAACGTCTTGCCGGCCAGCCGCCAGACCCCGTCCTCCCGCACCAGGGAGAAGTGGTTGGTGAAGTCGTGGCCCTGGTAGCCGCGTTCGTCGAGGACCGCGACCGCCACCTCGCCGCTCACCTCGACCGAGCGGACGGTGTACGAGTACCCCGGGGTCCACTCCCCCGGGGTGTCGGCCGCGACCACCTCGCAGAACGCCCCGATGGGCGCTGACACCAGTTCGGTGCCCAGGTATCCCCACATGTGGGCGTCCGGCCGGAAGGCCGCCCGGACGGCCCCGGCGTCCCCGGCGCTCACCGCGGTCACATAGGCCTCCACCGCGGCGCGCACTCCGTCGTGGTCGGGGGTGTGCTCAGTCATCTGCTCCGGTCCTCTTCTCTTCGGGCGTGGGCCTCGGTCGGGCGCGGGCCTCAACCGTGGTGCATCCACACGCCCTTGGTCTCGGTGAACACGTCCAGCGCGTAGGAGCCCATCTCCCGGCCCCATCCGCTGGACCGGAAACCGCCCCAGGGGGCGGCGGGGTCGGGTATCGCGGGCATGTTGACGAACACGGCGCCCGCGTGGATGCCGGCCACCAGCCGGTGGGCGGTCGACAGGTCGCGGGTCCAGACGGCGGCGGCCAGGCCGTACCGGGTGTCGTTGGCCCGTGCCGTCAGTTCGTCCTCGTCCTCGTAGGTGAGGACGGGCAGGACGGGGCCGAAGACCTCCTGGCGGGCGATGGCCATGTCGTCCCGGACACCGGCGAACACGGTGGGCCGGTAGAAGTTGCCCCGCTCCAGGGGGCCTTCGGCGCGGGCCCCGCCGGTGACCAGTTCGGCGCCCTCGGCGACGCCCTCCCGCACCATGGCGTCCACCCGGGCCAGATGGCCGTCGGTGACCAGCGGGCCCAGTTCGGTCTCCGGGGCCATTCCGGGGCCGAGCCGCAGGGCGGCGACCGCGGCGGCCAGCTTCTCGGTGAACTCGTCGGCCCGTCGCCGGTCGACGTAGAAGCGGGAGTAGGCGGCACACACCTGGCCGCTGTTGAGCAGGGCGCCCTGCACGTTCCCCCGCACGGCGGCGTCGATGTCCGCGTCCCGGGCGATGATGCTGGGGGCCTTGCCGCCCAGCTCCAGGGTGACGCGCTTGAGGTCGGCGGCGGAGGCCCGCACGATCTCCTGCCCCACCTCCGTGGAGCCGGTGAAGGAGACCTTGTCCACGCCGGGGTGGCCGACGAGGTCCCGGCCGGTCTCGGGACCGCCGGTGAGCAGGTTGACGACACCGGGCGGGAACCCGGCCTCCTCGCACAGCCGGACCAGGCGCACGGTGGTCAGCGGGGTCTGCTCGGCGGGCTTGACGATCACGGTGTTGCCGCAGGCCAGGGCCGGGGCGATCTTCCAGGCCGCGATCATCAGCGGGAAGTTCCACGGGGTGATGAGCGCGCACACCCCCACGGGTTCGCGGCGGGTGTAGTGCAGGGTGTCCGGGAAGGAGACGGGGCTGACGCTTCCCTCGATCTTGGTGACCCAGCCCGCGTAGTAGCGGAAGTGCTCGGCCGCCCCGGCGACGCTCACCCCGCGCGCCACGGCAAGGGGCTGGCCCTGGTCGCGGGTCTCCAGCTCCGCCAGCTCGGCGGCGTCGCGCTCGATGAGTTCGGCGATCCGCCAGAGCAGCCGGGCGCGCTCCGCCGCGGGCAGGGCGGCCCACGCCGGGTCCGCCAGGGCGCCGCGCGCGGCGTCCACCGCGGCGTCCACCTCCGCCCGCCCGGCGGCGGCGCACCGTCCCAGCGGCGCGCCCGTGGCCGGGTCCAGGGTGGTGAACTCGGCGCCGTCGGCGGCGTCCGTCCACTCACCTCCGATGAAAAGCTGGCCTCGCACGTCCATTCGGCATCCTTGTCCTGTGAGTCAACGCGGCGGGCGGGCGCCCGGTTCAGTCGTCGAGCCTGCGCATCAACCGGTCGACGTGGGCGAGGTATTCGGGGATCAGCGTGCCGTCCGGGAACATCAGGGAGGTGACGTTGGCCCCGATGGACATGCCGATGATCTCGCCCGCGAGTCCGCTCACGGCGGGCTCGTCGGCGGCCTCGTCCCGGCCGCGCGCGGCGGCGATCCGGGTGCCGAGCAGCCGCCGCCACTGGTGGAGGTGGTCGCGGTACAGGACGGCCAGTTCCTCGTTGGCCATCGAGTGCTCCCACAGCGCGAGCAGCACCCGTGCGGAGTCGATGCGGTACCGGTCCAGGGGAAGCGTCGCCTCGATGTCGCGGCGCAGCGCCTCCCGGGGGTCGGCGGAGGGGTCGCCCTCCTGCATCATCCGCTCGTGCATGTCCGCGAGCACGCTCTGGAACGTGGCGGCCACGATGCTGTCCTTGCTGGGGAAGTACCGCTTCAGGGCGCCGTTGGCGAAGCCCGCCTCCGCGACGATGCTCCTCATCGTCGCGGCCTCGAAGCCGCCCTGGATGATGAGCTTCTTCGCGACGGCGACGATTTCCCGCCGTCGTTGATCGTGGTCGATAATCTTCGGCATAGTCTTTCCTACGCTACTGGCGATCCGGCCGTCGCACGAAGACCGAGCCAGCTCCTCCTGCGCTCGGCCTGCCGGCCCGGGTCCGCGACCGGTGAGGCCAGCAGCAGACGCCGGGTGTACGGGTGTTCGGGGGTGCGGGTCACCGTCTCGTTGGGCCCGGTCTCCACACACTCCCCCTGGTACATCACGGAGACGCGGTGGCAGATGCGGCGCACCACGTTGAGGTCGTGGGAGACGAAGAGGTAGGAGACACCGGTCTCCCGCTGGATGTCGATGAACAGGTCGATCACCGCGGCCTGGGTGGTCAGGTCCAGGGCGCTGACCGGCTCGTCGCACACGATCAGGCGCGGACGGCGCACCAGGGCCCGGGCGATGGCGATGCGCTGCCGCTGGCCGCCGGAGAACTCGCTGGGGTAGCGCGACACGGTGTCGGCGGGCAGCCGGACGTGGTCGAGCATCTCGGCCACCGTCGCCCGCGCCGCGGCCCTCCCGGTGCCGGAGGCCGTCAGCGGCTCGGCGAGGATCTGGCCGACGGTCATCGTGGGGTCGAGGGAACCGTAGGGGTCCTGGAACACCACCTGGAGGTCGGCGGCCAGGCGCCGCCGGGCGGCGCCCTTGGCGTGGGTGATGTCGCGGCCGTCGAAGCGGATGGTGCCGGAGGCGACCGGGGCCAGGCCCAGGATCGCCTTGCCCAGCGTCGACTTGCCCGATCCGCTCTCCCCGACGAGTCCGACGCACTCGCCGGCGCCGATGGTCATCGAGACACCCTTGAGCGCGCGGAACACGGTGCGACCGCGGCGGTAGTCGATGACGAGGTCCTCGACCTCCAGCAGCGGGCTGTCCTTGGTGTCCGTGCTCACGTGTGCACCGTCCGTCCGGCCGTGTTCCACGCCGCGTCCAGGTCGTCGCGGCTTTCGGTGTCGTCCTGCGAGGCCCTGATCAGCTCCGCGGTGTAGGGGTCGCCGGGCTGGGCGAAGATCCGCTCGACCGGTCCCGTCTCGATGACGCGGCCGTCCCGCATCACCGCGACCCGGTCGCAGATGTCGGCGACCACGCCGAAGTTGTGGGTGACGATGACGAGGGCCATCCCGTACTCCTGCTGGAGTTCGCGCAGCAGCTCCAGGACCTCGGCCTGGACGGTGACGTCGAGGGCGGTGGTCGGCTCGTCGGCGACGAGGAGCTGGGGCTTGCCCGCGACGGCGCCGGCGATGAGGACGCGCTGCGCCATGCCGCCGGAGACCTGGTGCGGGTAGGAGGCCATGACGCGCTCGGGGTCGGTGATGCCCACCCGAACGAGGATGTCGTGCGCCCGCTGCCTGGCCTGACCCTTCGTCAGTTTGTGCACGGAGCGCAGGGGTTCGACGAGCTGGTGCCCGATGGTGTAGCAGGGGTCGAGGTTGCTCATCGGCTCCTGGGGGACGTAGCCGATCCGGGTGCCGAGCAGCGCGTGGCGCTTGGCCCGGGGCAGCGAGCCGACCTCCTGGCCGCCGATCCAGATGCCGTCGCAGGTCGCGCCGCCGTTGACGGGGAGCAGGTCCAGGGCGGAGAACACGGTCTGCGACTTGCCCGATCCGGACTCGCCGACGATGCCGAGGACCTCGCCGGGGGCGACATCCAGGCTGACCCCGCGGACCACCGGCTTGTCGCCGTGCGGGGTGCGGTAGGTGACGCGGAGGTTCTCGACGCGCAGGGCGCTGTCACCGGCGGCGTGCACCAGCTCGCCGGTGGCGGCGGGCGCCTCGGCTGCGGTGCTCCCGTCGGACGCGCCGTCAACCTGCTTCGCGGCGGCCGGGGCGGCGGAGCGGCGGCGGGGGCGCACCGGCTCGGTGCGCACACTGACCAGGTCGGCGAGGGTCGACCCCATGAAGGCGAGGGCGGCGATGGTCAGACCCAGGGCGGCGGAGGGCCACAGCAGGATGAGCGGGTGGGTGCCCATGGTGCGGAAGCCGTCGTTCATCATCTGGCCCCAGTCGGGGGTCGACGCGGTGCCCACCCCGAGGAACTGGAGACCGGTCTGCATGCCCATCGCGACGCCCGCGGTGAGCGCCGACTGGATGATCACCGGCGCCTGGACGGCCCGCAGCATGTGCGCGCGCAGGATCTTGACGTGGGTGAGTCCGGCGACCCGGGCGGCGTCGACATAGGGCTCCTTGCGCACGGCGAGGGCCTTGGAGCGCGAGATGCGGTAGTAGCCGGGGGCCATGAAGGCGCCGACGGTCACCATCAGCACCGTGAAGTCGGCACCGGTGCCGGCCGCCACGATCAGCAGGACGATCATTCCGGGCACGGACTGGAGCCCGTCGCTGATCCACGAGCAGATCCGGTCGGTGACACCGCCGAAGTACCCGGCGGCCACGCCGGAGGGGACACCGAGCCCGATGCCCACGAGACAGGCGATGGCGGCCCCGTAGACGGTGGTGCGGGCGCCGTAGAGCAGGCGGCTGAAGATGTCGCGCCCGGCCGAGTCGCCGCCCATCAGGTGCTCGGAGCTGGGTCCGGCCTGGGTGAGGGAGTAGTCGACGAGGTTGGGGTCGTGCGGGGCCAGCAGCGGGGCGAGGAGTCCGACCAGGACGACGGCGAGGAAGACCACCAGCGCCGCGACGCCGAGCGGGCGGCGCAGATAGCGGGACCAGAGGCGTCGCTGGGAGCGGACGGGGTCGCCGGGTGCGGGGATCACGGCATCGGTCATTGCTCGCGCACCTTCGGGTTGATCCAGCCGAGCACGAGGTCGAGCAGGAAGTTGATGAGGACGACGAAGACGACGGTGACGGCGGTCAGCCCCAGCAGGATGGGGATGTCACCGATCTGGGAGGCCGACTGGGTGAGGCTGCCGATGCCCGGGAGGTTGAAGATGATCTCCACGACGATGGCGCCGCCGAGCAGGCCGACGAACATCACGGCGAGCACGGTCAGGGCGGCGGGCGAGGCGTTGCGCAGCACGTGCAGGGTCACCCGGCGGGAGGACAGGCCGCGGGCCCGGAGGGTGCGGACGAAGTCCTGGTTGGTGACCTCCAGGAAGCCGTTGCGGAGCTGTTCGGCGATCATCACGATCGCACCGAGCGCCAGGGCGACCGCGGGCAGGGTGATGGAGCTGAGCCATCCCGAGCCGGAGTGGGTCAGGGGCACGTAGCCCACCGCGGGGAACCACTTGAGCCGCACCGCGAACGTCATGACCAGCACGAGGCTGACCCAGAAGCCGGGCAGGGCGAACAGGACCACGGAGGCGAGCTTCAGCACGCGGGCCAGCAAACCGCCCGGACGCAGACCGGTGGCGACGCCGACGGCGATCCCGACGACGGCCGCGAGGAGGGTGGCGGCCACCACGATCGACAGGGTGACCGGGACCCGCAGCGCGATCTGGTCGGAGACGGGCTGGAAGTTGCGCCACGAGGTGCCGAAGTCACCGCGTACCGCGTGGGAGAACCAGTCCCAGAACTGTACGAGCAGGGGCCGGTCCAGTCCGAGCCGTTCGTGCAGGGCCGTCCGCTGCGCGGGGGTGGCGTTGTTGCCGAGCAGGCCGGCGGTGGGGTCGCCGATGGCCAGGTGCGCCAGGAAGAAGGTGGCGGAGGTGACGACGAGCAGGAGGGCTAGTCCTGACAGCAGTCGCCGGATCGTGAATCTGATCATGTAGGGGCCCCTCTGGGGGCGGGGCCGCCCGTCGCAAGGGCGGCCCCACCGGTACGGGTATTAGCCGCGCTGGACGAATCGCAGGGTCGGGAACATCATCCCGGTGATCGGGGTCACCGTGATGTCCTTGGTGCTGAAGTAGGTGTTGTTCGCCTGGTACCACACGTCCTGCCAGGCCTGGTCGGTGATTTCCTCGTTGAGGTCACGGATCAGGGGCACCTGCGCGTCACCGGTCGTCGCCTCGATCTTCCCGACCAGCTTGTCGACCTCGGGGAAGTCCTTGACCGACGGGTTCGGGTTGAACCACTGCTGGGAGGTGATCCGGCCGTCCACCGAGGCCGCCGGGTTGGAGTCAAGGGCGAGGACCGCGACGAACATGGGGTAGGTGGCCGCGTTCTTCTGGTAGTCGGCGGGCGACATGTTCTTCCAGGTGACCTTGATGCCGAGCTTGCCCAGGGTCTGCTGGACGGACGGCTGCCACGGCTGGAAGATCGACGACATCGGCAGGGTGACCTTGAAGCCGTCGGCGTAGCCGGCCTCGGCCATGAGCTTCTTCGCCTTGTCCATGTCGAAGGCGTAGCGGTCGTTGAGCGACTCGTCGTAGGCCGCGCGTCCGGCCGGGAACACCTGGTTGGTGGCGACACCCGCGCCCTGACCGACGGACTTCAGCATGGCGGCGCCGTCGAAGGCGTGGTTGATGGCCCGCCGCACCCGGACGTCACCGAGGGGCTTGAGCTCCTTGCCGGTGCGGTCGGTGAACTGGATGCCCACCCAGGTGGCGACGTCGGAGGCGACGTTCCAGCCGTTCTCCTTGGCCCGGGGGATGTCGGCGGCGTTGGCGTAGGCGATGTCGAGCTGGCCGGAGAGCATGGCGTTGAAGCTCGCGGTCGGGTCGGGGATGGGCAGCACGCTCACCGAGCCGAAGGGGAAGGTCTTGTCGTCCCAGTGCCCGGACTGCTTGGTGAAGACGTACTCGGAGCCGGGGGTCGAGCGGCCGGTGTCGAAGGTGTACGGGCCGGAGCCGACGGGGGCCTTGGCGAGCGAGTCGGCCTCGATGGCGGCCGGGGAGGCCATCCAGCTGCGGCCGAGCCCCATGTAGTAGAGGAGCGCGTCGTCCTTCTTCTTGAGGTTGAGGGCGATGGTGCCCTCGTCGACCTTCTTGAAGCCGGAGACGTTGGCGTAGGTCTGTCCGGAACGGACGCCCGCCTTCAGGTGCTCGAGGTTGCTCAGCGCGGCCTCGGCGTCGAAGGGCTTCCCGTCGCTGAACTTCACACCGCTGCGCAGCTTCATGGTGAGGGTCAGGCGGTCCGAGGAGTACGTCCACGATGTGGCGAGCCCGGGGACGGGGTTCGAGTCCTTGTCCAGGGAGACCAGCGGGTCGTACACGGCCGACAGGTACGGTCCGTCGAAACCGATGTCGGCCTGCGCCGGGTCCCAGGACGTCACGTCGAGCAGCGTCCCGATCTTGATATCGTTCTTGGCGCCGCCACTGGAGGTGTCGGCGGTGTTGGTACACGCGGCCATCGCGAACGCGGCGACCGCGACAAGTGTGGCTCTCCAGATTCTCTTCATGGAATCTTCTCTCGGGTGTAAGAGGGTGCGCTGGTGCCAGATCGATCCGGGAGAGGGATACCGCCCGACCTCTCGCCGTCGCAGCGCTCGGCCCACAGATTGAGAGTGGGTGCGCGGAGGAGTTCTCCTGTCCGCCACCTCACATGTCGTGGCCGTTAGTCTACGGTCGTCGGCGAAAAAGGCAATGGCCCCGCCGCAGCCAATTGGCGAGCGGCGGGGCCATTTTTCCCCGGGCGGGAACCAGGGTGTGAAACGGGTGTCCCGGAGGTGCCTCAGACGGCCTCGGCGACCACCACACGGGGGCTTCCGGGCAGGGCCAGCACCTCGCGACGGCGCCATCCGGACGCCTCCAGCCAGGCCGTGACCTCGGACTCCGGGTAGACGACCGTGCCGTCGATGACGAAGTACTCGCCGGCGTGGAGGGCGTCGATCGGGCGCTGGCGCTCGTCGTCGTCCAGCAGGAAGTCCAGCAGCAGCAGCGTCGCCCCGGGGCGCGCCGCGGCGCGCGCACGGGTGAGGATGGCGCGGTTCTGCTCGGCGTCGAAGCGGTGGATCACGTGGTTGACCATGACCAGGTCGTGCTCGCCGCCCGGGTCCGCGGTGTCGGTCGGGGCGGCGTCGATCACGGCCCGGTCGGTGAGGCCGGCCGCGGCGAGCGCCTCGGCTATCGACTCCGAGGAGGCCGGGTCGAAGACGAAGCGCGCGGACAGCTCGGGGTTGGCCCGCAGCGCGCCGATGGCGAACTCCGGGGAGAGGCCGCCGAGGTCGAGCAGGTCCCGGTAGGGCCCGAAGTCGAAGGAGCGGGCGAGCATCGCGGCGTGCAGCGAGTTGTAGCGCATGACACCGGCCATGAAGGACTTCCAGCGGCCCTCGTCCATCTTCAGCTCACCGGGCTCGGTGGTGTCGACGGTGGTGTCGAACTGCAGCCAGTGGCCGTAGCTGATCTCGTTGAGGAAGGCGAGGAAGGGGTGCAGGTCGAGGTCGCCCGCACCGCTCAGGTGGGCCGCGGCGTCCGGCGCCAGCCGGTAGCGGCCGTCGGTCCGCTCCAGCAGGCCCAGTCCGTTCATGGCGTCGGCCAGGATGCGCGTCATCTGCTCGCTGAGGCCGGTCTCCGAGGCGAGCTGGGCGACATCGCGCTCACCGTCGGCCAGGGCCCGGAAGAGGCCGGTGCGCGCGGCGGCGAAGAGCTGCTTGGCGCCCATGTAGCCGATGGCGATGTCGACGATGCGCTCGGGCGTGGCGGGCGTGCCGGGTGCGGTCATGGTGTTCTCCTGAAGGGTGGTCGTACGGGGGTGGGGCGGGGCCTCTGGGGCCCTGGGGGCCGGAGGAGCGATGGGGGCCCCGGAGGCCGGAGGAGCGGTGGACGCCCCGGGGGCCGGAGGAGCGGTGGGGCGGGCGGGCGCCGTCGGGTCGGGGGCGCCGGTCACCAGGTGCCGTCCGCGGCGACCTCGCGGTCGATCCACAGACCGCTCACCGCCTCACGGAGCGCGTCGGCGCCGATCCGGTCGAGCAGGGCGACGGCCCCGGCGTTGTCCTCCAGTTGAGCCTGCCGGGAGACGCCGACCAGCACGTTGGCGGTGGCGGGGTTGGCCAGGCAGAAGGCGATGCCCAGGCGGGCGGGGGTGGTGCCGAACCCGTCGGCGAGCCTTTGCACCTCGGCGTACGAGTCGGCGATGCGCTCGCGGATACCGCCGACATCGGCGCCGATCTTGCGGTTCGGCCGGAGGTTGCCGACGAGCAGGCCGCCCTCGAAGACGTCCGACGCCTGGAGGGCCAGCTCCCCGGAGTCGAACAGGGGGCCGTAGTAGCCACCCTCGGCCATCGACCTGCGCGCCAGGCCGTACTTGAGCTGTGCGAACGCGGGCGGCACGAGGCCCCGCTCACGGGCGATGTCAATGGCCGCGCGCAGGTCGCGGTACTGCCAGTTGTTCACACCCCAGGTGGTGAACCGGCCCGCCTCGATCTGCTCGGCGACGTCGGTGACGACGCGTTCCACGTCGAGTTCGCCGAAGTAGTCGCCCACGACGACCATGTCGGCCCGCTCGACGCCGACGCGCTCCAGGGACGTCTCCATCTGCTGGGTGAAGCCGGTGGAGGGGTAGTCCCAGAGCCAGAGTTTGCCGCAGAACTGCCAGTCGGAGCGGGCGAGCCCGGCCTCCCGCACCGCGCGGCCGAAGATCAGGTCCGTGCGGGCGTTCTCCGCGTGCGGCCCCATGTTGTAGTGCGCGACGTCGAAGAAGGCGCAGCCGAGCTCCGCGGCCCGCGCGATCAACGACACCGCGTCGTCGAATTCCATCCGGTCCCAGGTGTTCCAGGACCCCAGTGCCAGTACCGGAACCTCGGGGCCGTCGGGCCCCAAACGGCGGCGGGGAACGGACTGTGCAGTGCTCAAAGCGCCTCCCGGAAGCCACGGGTTTTTTCGTCTACGCTTGTATACTATACCGAGACGCCGTGACACAGGTCTCGGCGCGAGGGGAGTGAAAATGCAGCGCACACGCACCGTGCTCGTCACCGGTGGAGCGGGCGGGATCGGCCGGGGAGTCGCCGCGGCCTTCGCCGAACTGGGCGACACCGTGGTGATCGCGGACCGGGACGCCCAGCGCGTCACGGAGACCGCCCAGGCCCTCGGCGTCCACGGCCGCACCCTCGACATCACCGACGAGGCCGCGATCACGCGCGAACTGGACTCCGTCCAGGAGGAGTTCGGCCCGGTCGAGGTCCTGGTGAACAACGCCGGACTGCTCACCGTCCACGGCACCCTGCTGGACCTGCCCGGCGGCGACCTGGACACCATCCTGCGCACCAACGTGCTGGGCACCTTCCTCATGACCCAGCACACGGCCCGCCGCATGGTCGACGCCGGGGTCGCCGGCGCGATCGTCAACCTCTCCTCGATCGGCGGCCGGCAGCCCACGCCGGGCATGGGCGGCTACGAGAGCAGCAAGGCGGCGGTGGACGCGCTGACCCGCTGGTCGGCGATCGAACTGGCCGACAGCGGCATCCGCGTCAACGCCGTCGCCCCCGGCCCCGTGCTCACCGAGATGATGGCCGTCGGCATGCCGGAGGGCTCGCCGCAGCGCGAGGCGTGGGAGCAGCGCATCCCGCTGCACAAGTTCGCCTCGGTGGAGGACGTCGCCGCGGCGGCGGTCTTCCTGGCCGGCGACGGCGCGGCACACATCACGGGGACGAGCCTGGCGGTGGACGGGGGGCAACTGCTCACGTAGGGGCGGGTTCCGCGCGCAGGCGTGGAGCGCCTGGAGCACGTGGAACGTGGGGCACGTCGGGAGGCGTTGCCTGCGGATTCGGGCCCGCATCGGTGCGGTCGGCTCTCCTCGGGGAGCCGACACGGTGCGGGCCTTCGCCTTGCCCCGGGGATGGTGCGAGGGGGCGGATGCAGCGCTCGTCGGCGTCGGAAGGCGCGCTCTTCGGACGGGCCCGGGGGGAGTGACGCTCAGCGTGCTGGGGCGTCGAGGGGGGCGATGGGGGTCAGTGAGGTTGGGTGAAGTTGGGTGAGCAGCGTTCTCGGGTGGGAGCGGTGCTCGCGGAGGAGGGCAACGCTCACAGAGGAGAGCGATGGCAACAGGTGAGAGCGGTGGTCACAGAGGAGAGCCACGCTCACAAGAGAGGACAGCGGCCGCAAGAGAGGACGGTAGTCACAGGGGAGGACGGTGCTCGCCAAGGGGAGCAGTGCTCGCAGAGCAGGACGGTGGCTCGCGGATGAAGGCGGTGCTCACACAAGGGGACAGCGCTCTCCCCAATGAGCGGCGGCCTCGGTTGCGAGCGGCGTTCACAATCGAGGCGGCCCGCTCGCAGAAGGGAGCGGCGCTCATGAAGGGGAACAGCGCTCTCCTTGGCGAGCCGCCGCCTCAAATGCGAGCGGCGCTTTCCCCGACAAGCAGCACCCCCGGGCGCGGCGAGCAGCGCTCTCCCGGGCGGGCAGCGACCTCGGAAGTGAGCAGTGCTCCGACCTCCTCCCTCCCCCCAGGGGGCCATCCCCACAGAAGGGCGAGCAACGTTCTCCCAAGTGACCCCCGCTCCGGATTGCGAGCGGCGCTCTCGCTGGCGAACAGTGGCCAACGACGCGAGCGGCGCTCACAGACACGAGCGGAGACCTCGCCGACGAACAGCGCTCACGCAGCAGGGAGGCGACCCAGATCTACGCGGTGCCCACCGGCAAGAGCAGCGCCGTGCTCGGCCAAGGCCGCACCCCGCCGCATGCCCCCACGCGAAGCCCACACGTGCGGCAGCCTCTTCAGCGAGCACCGGCCTCCCGCGTGAGCGGCGCTCACACGGCAGAGCGGCGCTCACGCAGGAGAGCGGCGCTCACACAAGAGATCTGCGTTACTCCAGGTCAGCCCCGGCCGCAGCCTCAGCCCCAGGTACAGCCCCCGGCCCGGCCCGGCCCGAGCCCGAGCCCAAGCCCCGACCCCGGTCACGGGTCCCGGCCCCGGCCACCTGCGCAGACCGAGAGCACCGCTCACCACCACAAACACCGCTCCCAATCGAGAGCACCGCCCACAGACAAGAGCGGCGCCCCCAAGGAGCGCCGCCATCAACAATCATCCGCGAACGAACCACGCGGCGCAGGGCCGCACATCCGCACGCCCCGCGCACCTTCGAGAGCGCCGCGCACCACCGAGAGCACCGCTCCGCGCCAAGAGCACCGCTCCCCCGCGAGGTCAGCGTACGCAAGCAAGAGCAGCACACCCCTCCGAGATCACCCCGTGCAAGCGAGAGCGCCGCTCCCCGCCGAGATCACCGTGCCCAAGCGAGAGCACCGCCCCGCGCGGGGGTGAGCCGGGCCCACCCACCCGGGCGACGCCACCGCCACGCCGGTTCAGGCGCCGCCACACCGTTTCCGTCACCGTCACACCGGTTCCGGCGTCGTCGCTCGGTCGTGGACGATCCGGCCGTCGACGACCGTCAGGTCCACCGCCACGTCCGGCAGCTCCGCCGGAACCAGCGCCAGCGGATCGGCCTCCAGGACGCACAGGTCGGCGACCATGCCGGGGGCGAGCGTCCCCTTCCAGTCGGCGGCGTGGTCCTGGCGGGCGGGTTCGACGGTGTAGCAGCGCAGAAGGCGTTCCATCCGCGCGCGGGGGTCGGCCGCAGGACCCATCCACGCGTCGGCGGCGGCGATCTGGCGCCGCCAGTCCGGGGAGAGCACCGGCGCGTCGGAGGTCAGGCAGAGGGAGACCTCCTCGTCCAGCACCGCCTGGAGCGGCCAGGCCGCCGCCGCGGAGCCGGGGCCGAGCGCGTCGTCCACCAGGGAGCGGGTGCGCAGGGCGATCTCCGGCTGGGTGTCCAGGCCGACGCCCAGCGCGGCCATGCGGCGCAGTTGGGGACGGGTGACGAGGTCGCCGTGGATGATGTAGTGGCCCAGGTCGGCGTCGTGGTCGGCGCGGGCGCGCTCGATGGCGTCCAGGGTGATGTCGATGGTCCGGTCGCCGGTGGCGTGGACGCCCACCTGCTGTCCCGCCCGGTGCGCGGCGATGATCATGCGGGCCAGGTTCGCCTCGCGGTCGGCGTCGTCGGTGCCGTCGACGAGCAGGGTGGCGCTGGCGCCGTCGGCGTAGCAGTGGTGGGTGTAGGCGGACCGCATCGGCGGGATGCCGTCGGCGAATATCTTGACGCCGGCGAACCGCAGCCACCGGGGGTCGCTCGTCAAGGAGTCCAGGGCGGCGAGGCCGGCGAGGAAGTGCTCCAGATCGCTCGGGCCGTCCAGCTCCCCGTACAGCCACAGCGCGGTGACCCGGGCCTTCAGCAGGCCCTCGGCGGCCAGGGCGCGGTACTGCAGGGCGACCGAGGTACCGAAGGCACCGCTCTCGCCGTGGTCCTCCCCCGGGCCGAGGCCGGGCTCGGTGTAGCTGGTGATGCCCAGGGAGGCGGCCAGGGCTCCGGCCCGGAGGATGGCCTCGCGGCGCTGGGCGTCGTCGAGGAGCGGCCGGTGGGGGACGGGGCCGGGACCCGCCTCGTCACCGAACAGGGTCGTCGGCCACATCGCGCCGAGCCAGGTGGCATGGAGATGGGCGTCGTTGATGCCGGGCAGCACGGCTCGTCCGGCGAGGTCGACGACCTGGGTGGCCGACCCGGCGTGGGCCATCACCTCACGGTCGTCGCCGAGGGCGCAGACGAGCCCGTCGCGTACGGCGAGGGCGGTCGCGTCCCCGCCGCCGGGCGCCAGGGAGTGGACCGCACCGCCCCGCAGGATCAGGTCGGCCGATGCATTGCGGGCGTCGCCGTCGGCTCTGCGCACGGGTGCTCCTCGTTGCTCTCAGGGTCTCGACATTTAAATCAACGTCCGTAGACTAACGCATCGTCGAGCCCCCGAAACGCTCGATTCAAAAGGAGTTCCGATGGACATTCCCTCGTCGACCCGCGCAGCCGTCCTCACCGCGCACGGCGCCGCGCTGGACCTCACCGAACTGCCCCTGCCCCCCAAGCCGGAACCGGGCGCCGCCCTGGTGCGCATCGTCTGCACGACCTTGTGCGGCACCGACATCGAGATCTGGTCCGGCAAGATGAGCTTCCCGGGCATGCT
Source organism: Streptomyces sp. SID8352 (assembly GCF_009862265.1). Taxonomy (GTDB): domain Bacteria; phylum Actinomycetota; class Actinomycetes; order Streptomycetales; family Streptomycetaceae; genus Streptomyces. Next base: position 81,439 of record NZ_WWGX01000115.1, read on the forward strand.
GCCGATGGTCCTCGGCCACGAGATGGTCGGTGAGATCGTCGCCGTCGGGGAGGACACCCGCGACGCGCTGGGCCGTGAACTGACCGTCGGCGACCGCATCGGCTGGTCCGAGTCGACCTGCGGCGCCTGCCACGGCTGCGCCGTGCTGCGTGAGCCGGTCGCCTGCTCCGAGCGCGGCTACGGCTTCCTCCAGCGCTCCGACGTGCCGCCGTTCGCCACGGCGGGGCTGAGCGAGTACGCCTACGTGGTGCCGCGGGCGGCCAAGCTGCTGCTGCCCGGGGACATCCCGGACACCTGGGCCGCGATGGCGGGCTGCGCGGCGAAGACCGTGCTGCGGGCCTTCTCCCGGGCGGGCGGGGTCCGTCCCGGCTCCCGGGTCGTCGTGCAGGGCTCGGGAGCGCTCGGGCTGTTCGCGACCGCCGTCGCCCGCATCAGCGGCGCCGGCAGCGTGATCACCGTGGGCGCTCCCCCGGCGCGGCTGGCGCTGGCCCGGGAGTTCGGCGCCGACGAGACGGTCGACATCGCCGACGGCTCGGAAGCCGCCGTCTCCCGGGTACGGGAGCTGACCGGCGGCCGGGGCGCCGACCTGGTCCTCGACTTCGCGGGAGCCCCCTCGGTGGGCCGGGAGGCCGTGGAGATGGCGGCGCAGCGCGGTCGGGTGGTGATCGTGGGCAGCACCGGACCGGTCTCCGAGCCGGTGCCGATGGGCACGGTGATGGGCAAGGAGCTGAACGTCATCGGCTCGCTCAACGGCGACATCGCCGACTACCACGACGCCATCGGCTTCTTCTCCTCCTTCGCCGACCGCATGCCCTGGGACCGGCTCTTCGGCGCGCCCGTCGGCCTGTCCGGGGCGTCCGAGCGGATCGCCGCGATGAGCCGCCACGAGGAGATCAAGGCGGTCGTCGACCCCCGCCTCCCCTGACCCGGCCGCCCGCCCCGGCCACCCGGCCACCCGGCCCTCCCGGCGACCCGCACCGCGCTTCGCCGTGCCGTGCCGTGCAGTGCCGTGGCGAGTGACCGCCCCACCGGCCGACTTCCCGCACGACCGTGCCCGCCCGACCCCGCGCCCGAACGCACGGCCCGGCACAGCAGCGCACCGCTCAGCACGGCACTGCGCGGCGCACCGACCACGCGGCGCACCGCCCCACCGACTCGACGGCCCGCCGTCCCGCCCGCCCCGCGGCCGGGCGGACGCCCGGTCGAGCCACCGACGAAAGGCCCCACCCATGACCACCGCACCGCTGCCCCGCCACCGCATCGGCACCAGCGAGCTGGAGGCCTCCGCGCTCTCCCTCGGCTCGTGGCACACCTTCGACCGGATGGACTTCGCGGACGCCGTCACCATGGTCCGCCACGCCATGGACGAGGGCGTCAACCTCTTCGACGTCGGCGTCTACGCCATGCCCGGCATGCCCCCGGTCTTCACCGACGTGCTCTGGGGCTCGATCATGCGCGCCACCGGAGCACCCCGGGACTCGTACCTCGCCTCGGTGAAGCTCTGGATCGAGGCCTTCGGCGAGGACGGCTTCGGCCCGCAGCTCAAGAACGCCTTCCTGCGCACCGGTCTCGACCACGCCGACCTGGTGATCCTCGGCGATCTGCGCCGCGACGACGTACGGCTGGAGGACCTGGTCGACGACCTGTCGGCGCTCACCCGGGCCGGGCTGATCCGGGCCTGGGGCGTCAACAACTGGTCGGCGTCGAACATCCACGCGCTGCGCCGCATCGCCGCCGAGCGGGGCGTCGACGGACCGCAGATCGCGCAGCTGAAGTACAGCCTCGCGCGGCGCTCGATCCCGGACGGCGCGCCGTTCGCCGAGCTGTTCGGCTCCGGGTTCAGCATGCAGGCCTCGGACGTGCTGGAGGGCGGCATCCTGGCCGGCCGCACCTCGCCCGACCGGGAGATCGGCCGCGACCCCGGCTCGATCCGCGAGGCGATCGTGGCGACCGTCCCGGGCATCACCGCGCTCGCGGAGGAACTCGGCGCCACGCCCGCCCAGGTGGCCGTCGCCTTCACGCTCACCCACCCCGCCAACGCCACGACGCTCGTCGGCGCCACCCGGCTGGAGCAGGTGCGGCAGAACATCGGCGCCCTGGACCTGGTGCGGCGGGTCGGGGCCGAGGAACTGCGCGCCCTGGTCGAGCCGTTCTGGGTGGACCGCGGCGTCGTGGACCCCGAGGGCCCCTGACCGTGCCCGCCGTCCCCGTCCCGCCCTCTCCCAGGAGCAGCCGATGATTCCCGTCCCCTACGACCCGCAACTCGAACCGGGGCTGGCGGCGTGCCGCGACCTCATCGAGGGGATACCGCTGCGGGCCGACACCATCCTGGCCAACCGCGCGCACTTCGCCACCCTGGTGCCCCCCGTAGAGGAGGTCATCGGCGACCGGCCGGTGGAGTACGCGCACCGCACCGTGCCCGGCCCCGCGGGGGCGCCGGACGTGGAGCTGACGGTGCTCAGCCCCCGGGGCGGCGCCCGCGACGCGCCCGGCCTCTACGGCATCCACGGCGGCGGCATGATCCTCGGGAACCGGCTGTTCGGCGTCGCCGGGCTGGTCGAGGACGTACTGGCGTACGGCGCGGTCGCCGTGACCGTCGAGTACCGGCTCGCCCCCGAGCACCCGGCGCCCGCCGCCGCGGAGGACTGCTACGCGGGGCTCGTCTGGTTCGCCGAGCACGCGGCAGCGCTCGGCGTCGACCCCGCCCGCATCGTGGTCGGCGGAGCGAGCGCGGGCGGGGGCCTGAGCGCGGCCGTCGCCCTGATGGCCCGCGACAGGGGCGGCCCCGCGCTCGCCGGGCAGATCCTCGACTGCCCGATGCTCGACGACCGCAACGACACGGTCTCCAGCCGCCAGTACGACGGCATCGGCATCTGGGACCGCAACAACAACGACACCGCCTGGACGGCGCTGCTCGGCGCCCGACGGGGAACCGCCGAGGTGTCGCCCTACGCGGCTCCCGCCCGCGCCGGGGACCTGTCCGGTCTGCCGCCCGCGTACGTCTCGGTCGGCGCGGCCGAGGTGTTCCGCGACGAGGCCGTCGACTACGCCACCCGCATCTGGGAGGCGGGCGGCGCCGCCGAACTGCACGTCTGGGCGGGCGGCTACCACGGCTTCACCGGCTTCTCGCCGGACACCGAGGTGTCCCGGAGCGCGGTGGCCGCCCGGGAGTCGTGGATGCGGCGCGTCCTCGGCACCGCCGGCCGGTCCGGGTGACCACGGCCACGGCGAGCGGCGCGCGCGTCATGAGCGCGCGCCGCGCCGCGTTCGTCCTGGGCTCGATGGAAGTCTTCGGACCGCTGTCGATGGACCTGTCCATGCCGCTGCTGCCGCAGCTCGCCAAGGACCTGCACACCAGTGACAGCCTCGCCCAGGCGTCGATGTCGGTGTGCATGCTCGGGCTGGCCTTCGGACAGCTCGTGGCGGGCCCGCTCAGCGACCGGCTGGGCCGGCGGCGGCCCCTGGTGTGGGGCGTCGCGCTGTTCACGGTGTTCTCGCTGCTGTGCGCGTTCGCGCCGAGCATCGAGATCCTGCTGGTGCTGCGGTTCCTGCAGGGGGTCAGCGGCTCGGCGGGCGTCGTGGTGGCGCTCGCCGCCGCCCGGGACATCGCCTCCGGCATCGAACTGGCCCGGCTGCTGAGCCTGCTCGGGCTGGTGGGGGCGCTGGCGCCGGTCCTGGCACCGGTCGCGGGCGGCCAGCTCGCGGCCGTGCTGGACTGGCGGGGCCTCTTCGTGGTCCTCGCCGGGGTCGGCGCGGTCCTGGTGGTCGTCGCGGGCACGCTGCTGCCCGAGACGCTGCCGGCCGGGCAGCGCCACCGGGGCGGGCTCGCGGACACCGGGCGGCGCTTCGGCACGGTGCTGCGCGACCGGCTGTTCGTCTGCTACCTGCTGGTCGGGGCGTGCACGGGAACGGCGTTCTTCACCTACCTGGCGTCGATCAGCTTCGTGCTCCAGGACGGCTTCCGGCTCAGCCCCCAGGCGTTCGGCGTCGTCTTCGCGGTGAACGCGGTCGTCGCGATGGCGGGTTCGCTGTTCAACCGGGCGCTCGTCCGGCGGGCCGGTCCGGCGCGGATGTACGTGGTGGGCACGACGGCGACCGCGGTCGCCGCGCTGGCCCTGCTGGGCACGGTCCTCGGCGGGTTCGGGCTGGTGCCGCTGCTCGTGGTCCTGGCCCTGGTGCTGTTCTGCTACGGCGTGATCAGCCCGAACAGCTCCACCCTCGCCCTGTCGGGGCACGGGGAGCGGGCCGGCACCGCGGCCGCCCTGCTCGGCATGTCGAGCTTCGCCGTCGGCCCCGTCGTGGCGCCGCTGGCCGCGATGGGCGGCTCGGTGGAGGTGACCATGGCGGTGACCATGGCCGTCGCCTGCGCCGCCGCCTGCGTCCTGGTGTGGGGCGCGGTCCGCCCGCGGCTGCGCCACGCCGGGGAGACGGTCCTCGTGGCGGACGCCCGTCCCGGCACTCCCGCCGACCCGCGCACCACAGGAGGCTGAGCCCCTCCCCCACGCCCCTGCTCCCCGCGCTTCCCGACCCCGCTGCCGCCGGTCCACCCCCGGCGGCAGCGGCCTTTCCCTGCCCGGCGGGTACGGTTCCGGCCGGGTCGGCCCGGCGGGAACTGTCCCGGCCGGGTCGGCCCCGGCGGGTACGGTTCCGGCCGGGCCGGCACCGCGCATCGCCACCGCACGCCACCGGGGGGACGGGCAACGGGTGCCGGAGGCCACGACCGCGCCGGGTCGGTGGACGGCGGCCGACGGGTGCGACGCACCACTCCCCCGGGCCCGGCGGGCGGCGCCCGTGCACGGGCGCCCCGTGTGCCGTGCGTACGCCGGTCCACGGCCCGGGGACGCGCAGGGCACCCAGGGCAGGGACAGGGCGCACACGGCGGGGAGAGGACGGACGGCGGGCGCCGCCGCGGCGCGTCCCGTCCCCTGGGAGCGCTCACGACGCCGATGGACACCCGCCCACCCGGCCCCGACGACCGCCCAGGCCACCGGACGCCCCGGACACCCGGTCCACCGGACACCCGATCGCCCGCGGACCGGGCCCTCGGGGCACCCGCGCACCCGCGCACCCACGCACCCGGTCCACCGCGCATCCGGGCACCGCCCACGCCCCCTCACGCGCGCACATCCGCGCCCCGCGCCCCCGGGCACGCCGGAGGGCCGGACGCGTGGTGCGTCCGGCCCTCCGGGCCCGGGGCGGCCGGGCGGCCGTGCCCCCGGGCGGGGATCAGTCCTCGGGCTTGGACGGGTCGACGATGCCGAGGCCGTCTGCGCCGACCTGCACCGCGGACTCGTCCAGTGCCGACTCCACGACGGGCTGGGGGTGACCGTCGAGGTCGAGGACCGGGGAGGCCTCCTTGTACCAGGACTCGATCACGGCGTTGCCCCAGAAGTCCCGGCGGCGGTCGTCGTGGACGTTCCACCGGTAGGTCTCGTGGTCGGGGTCGCCGGTGTAGTAGTCGGAGGTGTAGATCTCCACGCGGTGGCCGTCCGGGTCGCGCAGATAGAGGTAGAAGGCGTTGGAGACGCCGTGCCGGCCGGGGCCGCGCTCGATGTGGTGCTCCATGCGCTGGGCGCCGAACAGGTCGGCGGTGCGCAGCACCTGGTGGGACTCGTGGGTGGCCACGCCCACGTGGTGCAGCTGGGGTCCGGCGCCGCCGGTGAAGGCGACGTCGTGGACGGTCTGCTTGCGGTACATCCAGGCCGCGTACAGCTCGTGCTCGTCGCCCTCGATGGTCTCCGAGCAGCCGAAGCCGAGCGCCTTGTAGTGGGCGTAGGCGGCGGGTATGTCGGGGGTGCAGATGTTGAAGTGGTCCAGGCGGGCGATCTGGGCACCGCGGTGCAGGTCGTAGCGCTGGATCAGGCGCTCGGCGCGGTCGATCTCGTGGAAGAACTCGATGGGGAAGCCCAGCGGGTCGACGACCCGGACGGCGTCCCCGACGCCCGGCGTCCCGGCGCCCCGGGGGACGCGGCGGACGGGCAGCCCGAGCGCGGTGAAGTACTCCTCGGCGCGGTCCACGTCCTCGGGGGTGCGGACCCGGTAGGACAGGTGGTCCAGGGCCGCGACGTCACCCTTGCGGAGCACCAGGGAGTGGTGGGTGAGTTCGTCGGTCCCGCGCAGGCAGAGCAGGGACGCGTCCTCGTACTGGACGTGGAAGCCGAGCATGTCGACCCAGAACCAGCGGGCCCGGTCCAGGTCGGTGACGACCAGCTGGGCGTATGCGGAGCGGACGACGTCGGGAGGGGTGGTCATGAGTACGGCTCCTAACGGTCAGGACGCACCGAAGCGGGGGGTGTGGGCCTCGCCGAGCATCACGTGGACGATCTTCGACTCGGTGTAGAAGTCGATACTATGCGCTCCGCCCTCGCGGCCGAGGCCGGAGGACTTCACGCCTCCGAAGGGAGTCCGCAGGTCACGGACGTTGTGGGAGTTGATCCACACCATGCCGGACTCGACGGCGTGGGCGATGCGGTGGCCGCGCTTGAGGTCGGACGTCCACACGTAGGCGGCGAGTCCGAACTCGGTGGCGTTGGCCAGTTCCACGGCCTCGGCCTCGTCGTCGAAGGGGGCGACGGCGACGACGGGACCGAAGATCTCCTCCTGGAAGATCCGGGCGTCGCGGGGGACGTCGGCGAAGACGGTGGGCTGGAGGTAGTTGCCCCCGGACAGGTGGGCGGGGCGCTCGCCGCCCGCGACCAGCCTGGCCTCCTGGCGGCCGATCTCCACGTAGTCCAGCACGCGGGCGTAGTGCTCGGCGTGGACGAGGGCGCCGACCTCGGTGGCCGGGTCGGAGGGCGGGCCGACCTTGACGCGCTCGGCCCGCTCGGCCAGGCGGCGGGTGAACTCCTCGTAGACGGGGCGTTCCACCAGGACGCGGGAGCCTGCGGTGCAGCGCTCGCCGTTGAGGGAGAAGACCCCGAAGAGGACGGAGTCCAGCGCGGCGTCCAGGTCGGCGTCGGCGAAGAGGACGACCGGGGACTTGCCGCCCAGCTCCATGGAGGTGGTCTTCAGGTGCGCGGCGGAGCTGCGGACGATGTGGCGGCCGGTGTCCGTGGAGCCGGTGAAGGAGATCAGCGGCACGCCGGGGTGGTCGACGAGGGCCTGGCCGGCCTCCTCACCGATGCCGTGGACGATGTTGACGACGCCCGAGGGGACGCCGGCCTCGTCGAGGATCTCGGGCCACAGGCTGGCGGAGAGCGGGGTCCACTCGGCGGGCTTGAGGACGAGGGTGCAGCCGGAGGCCAGCGCGGGGGCCAGCTTCCAGCTCTCCAGCATGAACGGGGTGTTCCAGGGCGTGATCAGTCCGGCGACGCCGACGGGGGTGCGGACGACGTAGTTGATCTGCTGGTCCCCGGCGCGGAACGCCTCCTCGCCGAGGGCGACGATCACGTCGCCGAAGTAGCGGAAGTTCTCGGCGGCGCGGCGGGCCTGGCCCCGGGCCTGGGTGATGGGGAGGCCGGAGTCGAAGGTCTCCAGGGCGGCCAGCCGCTCCTCGCGGGCCTCGACGGCGTCGGCGATGCGGTACAGGACGCGGGCGCGCTCGCGGTTACCGAGCTTCGACCAGGCGGGGAAGGCGGCGGTGGCCGCGGCGACGGCGAGGTCGACGTCGGCGGTGCCGCCGGCGGCGGCCCGGGTGTAGGGGGCGTTGGAGACGGGGTCGCTGACGGGGAAGGTGCGGCCGTCGGCGCTGTCGAGCAGTTCGCCGCCGATCCAGTGGCGGATCTGCTCCGGCAGGCCGTCGGGGCGGCCCGCGGTCGGTGTGGTGGACATGGGGATGTCTCTTCCGTTCGGTGGGTCAGATCTGCTGGGTGAGGTCGCCGCCCTCGGCGAGCAGGGCGCGGATGCGGGTGAGACCGTCCTCGGTGGGCGGGGTGAGCGGCGGGCGGACGTGGCCGGAGGCGATCAGGCCCTGCTGTTCCAGGACCCACTTGGCGGGAGCGGGGTTGGTCTCGACGAACAGCAGGTCGACGAGGGGGTGGAGCCGGTAGTGCAGGTCCCGGGCGGCGTCGAAGTCGCCGGCCTCCCACAGCTCGTACATGCGGGCCACCGCGGTGGGGGCCAGGTTGGCCACGGCGGAGACGAAGCCCGCGCCGCCGAGGGCGAGCAGCGGCAGGCAGAGCAGCTCGATGCCGGACCAGACGAGCAGTTCCCGGCCGCAGGCGTGCAGGACGCGGGAGAAGTGCTCGAAGTCCTTGGTGGTCTCCTTGACGCCGACGAAGTTGTCGAAGTCGGTGAACAGGCGCCGCACGGTCTCCGGCGCGATGTCGACGGCGGTGCGGGAGGGCACGTTGTAGGCGACGAGCGGCAGGTCGGGGAACTCGCGGGCCACCGTGGCGTACCACTGGTAGAGCGCTTCCTGCGTGGGCCGGGCGTAGTACGGGGTGATGACGAGGGCGGCGTCGGCGCCGAGGTCGCGGGCGGCGGCGGTGATCTCCAGGGTCTCGTCGAGCTTGTGGGAGCCGGTGCCGGGCAGGAAGGGGACGCGGTCCCCGATCTCGTCGGCGACGGTCCGCATGGCGGCGATGCGCTCGGCGGTGGTCTGGGCGGACGGCTCGCCGGTGGAGCCGCCGAGGGAGATGCCGTGCGAGCCGGATTCGAGCTGCCAGCGGATGAGTCCGCGCAGGCTGTCGTGGTCGACGGCGCCCTCGGCGGTGAAGGGGGTGACGACGGGGGCGATGGAGCCGCGGATGGTGGCGGGGTCGCTGCGGAACTTCATGGGGTGCTCCGTGGGTGGAGGGGTGCGGACGGGTGGGTCAGGACTGGCTGTCGCGCCACTGCTCGTAGGCGGACCGCCAGGAGGGGCCGAGCGGGTAGAGGCCCTGGACCGGCTCTCCGTCCGCGACGCGTTCGGCGATGAAGCGCTCCTGGAGCTCCTGTTCGGCGCTCTCGGTGGCGAGTTCGCGGGCCAGGTCCGGGGGGACGACGACGACGCCGTCGGCGTCACCGACGAGGATGTCGCCGGGCTGGACGAGGGCACCGCCGCAGGCGATGGGCACGCCGGTGTCCCAGGGGACGTGGCGGCGGCCGAGGACGGCGGGGTGCTCGGCGGCGTAGTAGGTGGGCAGACCGAGTCCGGTCACGGCGGCGCTGTCGCGCAGGGCTCCGTCGGTGACGACGCCCGCGGCCCCCCGGACCTTGGCGCGCAGGGCGAGGATGTCGCCGATGGTGCCGGCGGTGGGGTCGCGGCGGGCGTCCATCACGAGCACCTGGCCGGGGCGGAGTTCCTCGACGGCGCGCTTCTGGGCGTTCATGCCGTTGCCGTACCGGGCGAAGAGGTCCTCGCGGAGCGGGAGGTAGCGCAGGGTGTGCGCGGTGCCGACCATCTTGGCGGCGGGGTCGGTGGGGCGCACGCCGTCGATGGTCATGTGCAGCAGCCCGCGCTTGCGCATCTGGGAGCTGAGGGTGGCGGTGGCCACCTCGCTCAGGGCCCGGGCCAGTCCGGGATCGAGGGCGGGCTCCGCGATGTGGGCGGCGCCCAGGGCGTCGGCGCGCAGGGCGTCGTCGACGCGGGGCATGGCGCCCCAGGCGGCGAGGTCGTGACCGGCCTCGGCGACGGTGTTGCGCAGCACCCCGGTGGACCGACCGTCGGCGGTGGTGACCTCGACCTCGACGGTGTCGCCGGGGGTGACGACGGAGGCGCCGGTGGGGGTGCCGGTGAGGATGACGTCGCCGGGTTCGAGGGTGACCAGCCGGGAGAGGTCCGCGACCAGGTCGCCGAAGGGGAAGAGGAGGGTGGAGGTGTCGGCGTCCTGGACGGTCTCGCCGTTGACCCGGGTGCGCAGCCGGAGGGCGGCGGGGTCGAGGGTGCGGGCGTCCAGGAGTCGGGGGCCGAGGGGGGTGAAGCCGTCGGCGCCCTTGGAGCGGAGGTTGGAGCCGCGGTCCGCGTGGCGCAGGTCGTAGGCGCCCGCGTCGTTGGCGGCGGTGACCCAGGCGACGTGGTCCCAGCCCTGTCCGGGGGCGACGCGGTGGGCGCGGCGGCCGATGACGAGGGCTATCTCGCCCTCGAAGGACATGAGTTCGCAGCCGCGCGGGCGGACCAGGTCGTCACCGGTCCCGGCGAGGGAGGAGGGGGGCTTGAGGAAGTAGGAGGGCTGGTCGGGTACGCGTCCGCGCTCCTTCGCCCGGCAGGCGTAGTTGAGGTGGACGGCGATGATCTTCGAGGGCTGGGTTCCCAGCGGATGCGGCATGGGAGTTCTCCCGGGGCGTGGGCGGCGTCGGGCGTGTGCCGAGGAGCGGTCGGCACCGGGCCGGGCCGGTGGGACGGGGACGCGGGACGGCGGACGGAGGCGGTCCTCGCGGTGACCGGTTCGCCCGCTCACGGGCCGTCTCCGGCACCGGACCATCCGTCCAGTAATCGTATACGATATCAGCCACGATCCAGAAGGGAAGGCCCTCCGTCCGGATTCATGGCAGCGAGCGCACCGGACCGCTAGGATGGCAAATCGTATACGAAACTCGATGCGAGAGGCGCGAGAGATGCAGAGTCGCACCGGTCTGACCGTCCGTACGTTCACTCCCGGCTCCCCCTCCGGGAAGCCGCCCGTCCTGCTCGTGCACGGCTTCGGCTCCGACGGGGGGCGGGACTGGGTGGACACCGGCATCGCCGCGGCACTGGCCGACGCCGGGCGCACGGTGCTGGTGCCCGATCTCCGGGGCCACGGGCAGAGCCCGGCGCCGGCCGGGGCCGCCGAGGCCGGTGCCGACGCCCAGGCCCGCGATCTGGTCACGGTGCTGGACGAGTCCGGGGCCGGGGAGTTCGACGTCGTCGGCTACTCGCTGGGCGCCCGGCTCGCCTGGGAGCTGCCCGCGGCGGCCCCGGGCCGGGTGCGGCGGGCGGTGCTGGGCGGGCTGAGCCCCGCGGAGCCCTTCGAGGCGGTGGACGTGGCGGCGCTGCACCGCGCGGTGGCCGACGGGACGCCGCCCGCCGACCCCTTCACCGGGGCCATAGCGGGCATGGTGGGCGCGCACGGGGAGCGGGCCGCGGGCCTCGCGCTCTGCGTCGAGGGGCTGCGCGGCACGCCCTTCGCCCCGGGCTCCTGGGACGGCGCCACGCCGCCGGTCCTCGTCGTCGGGGAGCAGGACATGATGACCCGGGGCATCGAGCGGGTCGCCGGGCTCGTCGACGGGGCCGAGCTGATCACGGTGCCCGGCGACCACCTCCAGGTTCTCGCCGGTGAGGAGTTCCGCCGTACAGTCCTTGAGGTCCTTGCGCGGTGAGAGTACGAGTGCATGGGCCGGGTGGCCGCGCCGCGTCCGCCCGGCCCGGGGTAGGGGAACACCTATGAGTGCCACGGAGAAGCAGGCCCGGGCCACGGGCTCGAAGGCCGAGGTCAGCTACGAGCTGCTGCGTTCGCGCATCCTCGACGGGACCTACGGTCCCGGCTACCGGCTGGTCCTCAGCCAGTTGGCGCGCGAGACCGGGGTCAGCACCATCCCGCTGCGCGAGGCGCTGCGCAGGCTCCAGTCCGACGGGCTCGTCGAGGTCGTCCGCAACATCGGCGCCCGGGTGGCCGTCTTCGACGCCGCCCAGGTGGAGCACTCGCTGCACGTGCTGGCCCGCCTGGAGGGGTACGCGACGGCGATCTCCGCCCCGCACATGACGGCGCGGCACATCCAGCGCTCCCGGCGGATCAACGCCCGGATGACCACGGCGCTGGAGGACTTCGACCCCGCCTCCTTCACCGCGCTCAACCGGGAGTTCCACTTCTCGCTCTACGAGCACTGCCCGGACGCCCATCTGGTGTCGCTGCTGGAGGCGGAGTGGGCCCGGCTGGACCACATGCGCCGCTCCACCTTCAGCCATGTCCCGGGGCGGGCCCGCCGGTCCGTCGAGGAGCACGAGCGGCTGCTGGAGCTGATCGGGGAGCGGGCGGGCGCCCAGGAGATCGAGCGGGTGGCCTGCGCGCACAAGATCGCGACGGCGGAGGCGCTGCACCGGTCGCAGTCCGGCGAGTAGCGCGGCGGGGCGGACGGTCCCGGCGGGTCCGGCGGGTCCGGCAGGTCCGGCAGGTCCGGCAGGTCCGGCAGGTCCGGCAGGTCCGGCAGGTCCGGCAGGTCCGGCAGGTCCGGCAGGTCCGGCAGCGGCCCCGGAACGGCCCGGCGGTCCCCGGGAACCGGCCGCGCGGCCCGGAGCGACGGAGGGGCTTCGGTACGCGCGGGTCCCGGTGGCCCGAGCCGAACGTGCCCGCGCGCTCCCCGCCCTCATCGGCACCGACCCTTTGAGGGGGACTCCCCCCCAGGGGGCGGTTCCGTTCGCGGGCGGGCTCCGGGGCGCCCCGCACCGCCCCGCGGACGGACGTGCCGACAGGCCCCCGTTCCCGCACGGACCATGGGCACCGCACGGACATCGAACCCGCCCGGGACGCCGCGCCACGGCGCCGGGGAGGGCACCGCCGAACGCCACGGTCCCGGACCGGTGAGGCGTGAGCCGTGACCGTGAAATCCGGCCCGCCTAATCGTATACGATCAGGTATCTCATCTGTTAGCGTGACCGCATGTCCACTACCGACTCGACGGCGGGGACGGCCGGTGCGCCGGCCCCCGTGCCGCTGCCCGGGGGGACCGTCGTCACCGTCACCGGCGAGGTCGCGCCGGACACGCTGGGCGCGGTGCTCCCCCATGAACACCTGCTGAGCGATACCGCCCCGCCCGGGGACACCGCGGACTCCTGGGCGGCCTCGGGCCGTACCCGCCCGGCCACCGCGACCCGGATCTCCTTCTACCGGGCGCCGTTGACGATGGGCCTGCTCGGTGACATCGCCCTGGGCGTCCCCAACCGGGACAACTGGCTGCTCGGCGACGAGCAGGTCGCAGCCGAGGAGGCCGCCGCGTTCCGGCTGGCCGGTGGCGGCACTCTGGTGGACCTCACCACTGCCCAACTGGGGCGCGATCCGGCCGGGTTGCGCCGGATCTCCGAGTCCTCGGGCGTCACCGTCGTCATGGGCACCGGCCGTCACCACCCCGCGTGGGGCGGAGTCCGTGCGGGGGAGTCCGCGGAGGAGCTCACCGAGGAGTTCGTCCGCGACCTCACGGAGGGCGTGGGCGGCGTCCGCGCCGGTGTGATCGGACAGCTCGGCGCCCTCGATCCCCGGGAGCCCGCCGAGCGCGCCGTCCTCGCCGCCGCGGCCCGCGCCTCGGCCGCCACCGGCGCCGCCGTCTCGCTCCGCCGCTCCGCCGACCCCGGCGTCCAGCGGCACGTCCTCGACCTGCTGGCCGAGGAGGGCGCGGATCTCGGCCGCGTCGCCGTCGGTGGCTGCGACGCGCTCTCCCCCCGCCCCGACGACCTCGAACCCCTGCTGGAGCGAGGGGTGTTCGTCCAGTTCGACCGGCTGGGCCGACTGCCCTCGGCGGCCAGTGCCAGCGACGACCAGGACGTGGCCGCCGCCGTGCTGGAGCTGGCCCGGCGGGGTCACGCCGGACGGGTCCTGCTGTCCCAGGGCATCGACTCCAAGGCGGGGCTGCTCGCCCACGGCGGGGGCGGCTACGGCTTCCTCCTCCAACAGTTCGTCCCCTACCTGCGGATGCTCGGGGCGGACAACGCCCTCGTCGAGACCGTCACGGTGCGCAACCCGGGACGGCTGCTGACCATCGCCGAGCAAAGGACCGACGCGTGAGCCGCCACCCCTTCGAGATCCCCGACCTCTCCGGGCGGGTCCTGAGCGTCACCGGCCCCGTCGACCCGGCGACGCTCGGCCCGACGCTCATGCACGAGCACGTCTTCGTCGACCTGCGCCGCCCGCCCCGGTTCCACCGGCCCGGCGAGGACTCCCCCGAGGCCGCCGAGCCGCTCACCTCCGCCAACCTGGCCCGCACCCGGCAGGGCCGCCCCAACGCCGACAACGACGTGATGGGCGACTTCGACGAGATGCTGACGGAGGTGCTCGCCTTCGCCCACAGCGGCGGCGGAACCCTGGTCGAGGTCTCCCCCATCGGCCTGGGCCGGGACCCGGAGGCCCTGCGGCGGCTCTCCCTGGCCTCCGGGCTCACCGTCGTGATGGGCGGCGGCTGGTACACGCCGACCTTCCACCCGGCGGACTTCTCCCGGCGCGGCGTCGACGAACTGGCCGACACCATCGTGCGCGACATCGTGCTCGGCGCCGACGGCACCGGGGTGCGCTCCGGCATCATCGGGGAGGTCGGCGCGGAGACCGCGCCGCTGACCGACGGCGAACTCAAGAGCGTCCGGGCCAGCGGACGGGCCAGCAGGGCGACGGGCGCGCCGGTCACCTTCCACGTCGGCGGCGTCGGCGAGGACAAGCTCCGGGTCCTCGACATCCTCGCGGAGGAGGGTGTCGACCCCTCCAGCATCGTGCTGGGCCACGCCGGGGAGATCCTCGCCGACCCGGCGCTCGGCCGGCGCGTGCTGGAGCGGGGCGTCTTCGTCGAGTTCGACTTCCTCGCCTCCCCCGGAAGCCCCTGGGGGCACCTGTTCCTCACCAGCGACCACAAGACCGCCCGGGGCGTCGCCGAACTGGTGGAGCAAGGCCACACGGAGCAGATCCTCCTGGGCCACGACGTCTGCCAGAAGATCCAGCTCAAGAAGTACGGCGGCCACGGGTACGACTACATCCCGCGCCACTTCCTGCCCGCGCTGGGGCGGCTCGGCGTGGCCGAGGAGGCCCTGCACACCATCATGGTCGACAACCCCGCGCGGGCCCTGACCTTCGCCGCACCGCGGTGACCACCCGCCGCCACCCGTCCGACCCGCCCCGAGGGAGCACCATGCGCGTCACCCCCGTCCCCTTCGATCCCGCGCTCGGCGCCGTCCTCGACGCGATGCCCCGCGCCGAGGGGCCCGCCCCCTCCCCCGACGGCGTCGCCGCGGTCCGCGACTCCGCGTCGGCCATCCCGCTGCCGACGGTCGCCGAGGTCATCGGCGGCCGCGCCATCGACGCCGAGGAGCGGACCGTCCCCGGTCCCGAGGGCGCGCCGCCGCTCGACGTCACCGTGTTGCGCCCGCGGGGCGCCGCCGGACCGGTCCCGGGGCTGTTCAACATCCACGGCGGCGGCATGATCAGCGGCCACCGCCACCAGGACACCGCGCGCCTCGCGGACCTCGTCGAGGAACTCGGCGTCGTCGCCGTCAACGTGGAGTACCGCCTCGCCCCCGAACACCCCGACCCCGCGCCGGTGGAGGACTGCTACGCCGGGTTCCGCTGGATGGCCGGGCACGCGGCGGAACTCGGCGTCGACCCCGGCCGGCTGGTCGTCATGGGCGGCAGCGCCGGGGGCGGGCTCTCCGCCGGGGTCTGCCTCCTGGCGCGCGACCGCGGGGGACCGGTGCCGGCGGGGCAGTTGCTGCTGTGCCCGATGCTGGACGACACCAACACCACCGTCTCCAGCCACCAGTACGACGGCAGCGGCACCTGGCAGCGGGAGATGAACATCCTCGCCTGGCGGGCGCTGCTGGGCGAACGGGCGGGCGACCCGGCGGCCGGGGTGTCGCCCTACGCCGCCCCCTCGCGCGCCGGCGACCTGTCCGGCCTGCCGCCCGCCTTCGTCGAGGCGGGCAGCGCCGAACTCTTCCGCGACGAGGACGTGGCCTACGCCTCCCGTATCTGGGCGGCCGGGGGCCGGGCCGAACTGCACATCTGGCAGGGGGCGTTCCACGGCTTCGACGTGTTCGCCCCGGACCACGAGATCACCCGGGCCGCCCTCGCCGCGCGCCTCTCCTGGCTCCGCCGGGTACTCGGCCTCTGACCCGGCCGGGCCCGGTGCACGACCGGACCACCGGCGCGCACCACCCCACGCGCACGCACCCCGCGCGCACCGGCCGGGCCGACCCGTCGGCGGCCCGACCCGCACGTACGGACGTACCGCTCGGGCACGGTCCACCCCCGGCCACCGGGGGCCGACCCCGCCCGTCCACCCCGCCGTCGCCGGGCCCGCCGACGCACCGCCGCCCCGGCCCGGCCCCTCCCCCGGGCCCGGCACCGCGCCCCTGGCGGGGCGTTCCGCTCCGGGCCGGGCGCCCCTCCCCACCCCGACATCCCTTCACCAGGCAGAAAGGTCACCGATGCCTCAGACCGCGGACCTCATCCTGACCGGCGGCGACGTGCTGACCATCGACGAGGCGTTCTCCGTCGCGCAAGCGGTCGCCGTCCGGGACGGCCGTGTCCTCGCCGTCGGCACCGACGCCGAGATCCGGGCCCTCGCCGGCCCCGGCACCCGGACCGTCGACCTGGCCGGACGCACCGTGCTGCCCGGCATCAACGACTCCCATCTGCACGCCGCCGCCTGGGCGCTGACCAGCCCGCCGTTCGCCCTGGCCCTGGGCCACCCGGCGGTGGAGTCCATCGCCGACACCGCCGAGGCGGTGCGCGCGGCGGCTGCCGCCGCTCCTCCCGGCGAGTGGATCACCGGACTGGGCTGGGACGTCGGCTACCTGGCCGAGTGCCTGGCCGACCCGTCGCGCCGGCCGCACCGCGCCGACCTGGACGCCGTCGCCCCCGACCACCCCGTCTGCCTCACCGACTTCTCCGGCCACATGGTCTGGGTCAACTCCCGGGCCCTCGAACTCGCCGGGATCACCCGCTCCACCGAGCCCCCGGCGGGCGGCGTCATCGACGTCGACGCGGACGGCGAGCCCACCGGCATCCTCAAGGAGACCGCGCAGGCCCTGGTGACCGGCCTGGTCCCGCCCGCGACCGTGGAGCAGCGCAAGGAGGCCATCCGCAGCGCCGTGGCGGCGCTGCACGCCGAGGGCATCACCAGCTACACGGAGCCGGGCCTCGGCCCCGGCGGCGCGGAGATCCTCGGCGGCGGCCTCGACACCGCCACCCTGCACGCCTACGTCGAACTGGCCCGCGCCGACGAACTGGCCTGTCGCGTCCGGGTACTGCTGCTGCCCGCGCCGATGGGCGGCTCGGCGGCGGAGGTGACCGAGGGGCTCAGGGGACTCGGCCTGCCCGACGACGTGGACCCCCAGCGGCTGGCCGTGATCGGCGTCAAGATGTTCGCCGACGGGGTCCCGCCCAACGAGACCGCGTGGATGCACGAGCCGTACGAGGGCGGCGGCCACGGCGCGCTCTGCGTGCACGGCGCGGACGCCGGGCTCAAGGCGGCGGAGCTGACCGAGATGATCCGGGTCGCCCACGCCGCCGGCCACCAACTGGGCGTGCACGTCACCGGCGACCGGGGCATCGACACCGTCGTCGACGCCTTCGCCGCCGCCCAGTCGGCCCACCCCCGGCCGGACGCCCGGCACTACATCATCCACGGCGACTTCGCCTCGGCCAAGAGCCTGGCGAAGCTGGCCGCGCACGGGTACGGCGTCAACATGAACCCGGCCATCAAGTGGACCATCGCCGACCTGATGGACGACATCGTCGGCAGCGCCCGCTCGGACTACCAGTGGCCGGTGCGGTCCGCCGCCGAGGCCGGCATCCCGGTCTGCGTCGGCTCGGACGCCCCGATCACCGAGCCCAACTGGCGGCGCGGCGTGGCCGCGATGCTGCTGCGCGAGTCCAAGGCGACGGGGCGGGTCAGCGGCCCCGAGCAGCGCGTCACCCTGGAGACGGCGCTGCGCGCCTACACCGTCAACGCCGCGCGGCAGGACTTCGCCGAGGAGTGGAAGGGCAGCATCGAGCCGGGCAAGGTGGCCGACCTGTGCGTGCTCGGCGGCGACCTGCGCGCCACCGACCCGCACGACATACCCGCGCTCCCCATCGACCTCACCATCCTGGACGGCGTCGTCGTCCACGACCGCGGGAGCGCCGGCACCGGCTGACCCGCGGGCGCGTGCGGACGGGCACGCGCCGCGCGGTGCCGTGCCCGCCCCCGTGCGGGCACGGCACCGCGCCCCGGCCGGCGGGCACCGTGCGAGGGCACCGCCGGACGGGGGTCAGCGGTAGTCGTTCTCCTTGAGTTCGATCACCCAGGCGCGCCGCTCGCAGATCCTGCCGTCGCGCATCCGGAAGACCTCGGCCATGGACATGCGCATCACCTCACCGGTGTCCCGCTCCACCTCCCCGGTGATCTCCGCCATGACCACGTCGTCCTCCTCGACCATGCGCACCACCTCCAGGCGCGGGGGCGGTACGAAGCCGGGCCCCTCGATGGCCGCGTCGTATGCCTCCTTGCCGGTCAGGCGGAAGCCGCCGAAGACGGTCCACTCGATGTCGTCGGTCAGACAGGAGAGGATCTGCTCGTGGTCGTTCCTGCGAAACCCGTCCAGGTAGGTCTCGACGGTGCGCTTGTTCCGGGACATGACGGTCCTGCTCTCTTCTCGTGGGCCGCGCGCGGCGGGGATGGTGGCGGGGCGGGTCAGACCTCGCCGCCGGGCCACGGGCGGTCCATCCCGGGCAGGGCGTAGCCCGCCGCCTCGTCCCAGGGCACGTCGAGGTCGTCCAGGTGGACGCTCCACCGTGCGTCCGGCAGGGCGCGGCGCAGTTCGGTGACGGAGCCGAGCACCCGGACGATGACCGTCACCACCCGGTCGGGGTCGAACGGCATCTTGGTGGAGCCGCCCACGATCCGCCCGGGGGCGTCGTCCTCGCTCTCGTAGAGGTACAGCCTCTCCTCGTCCTCGTAGGGGAAGGAGGCGGTGTGGGCGGCGGCGACGCGCTGGACCAGGGCCGCTTCGGCCTCGGTCAGGGGTGTGGCGCGGTCGGCCCGGTAGTAGAGGGAGACGCTCATGGGCCGAGCGTAGCGAGGGGGTCGGACAACGCGGCCGCGGCCGGTCCGGCGGGGGCCGGCGACGGGCCCACGGGCGCGTCCCGGGCGGGCCGGCGGCCCCGGTGGCGCACCGTCAGGTCCACGACCACCGGGCGGTGGTCCGAGGCCGCCGTCGCGACCGTACGGGCGCCGGTGACGGTGACCCCGGGCGAGACCGCGACGAGGTCGACGCGCTTGACGGGGCCGAGCGCCGGGTAGGTGGGACCGGCGTCCGGCGCGGCGTCGCGCAGCCGCCGCCAGAGGGGCGCCAGCTCCGCCGCCCCCGGCTCCGCGTTGAAGTCGCCGACCAGCACCTTCGGCCCCGTGTCCTCGGCCAGGACGTCGAGCATGTCGGCGACCTGGGCCCGGCGGACCGCCGGGTCGGCCCGGTGGTCCAGATGGGTGGAGTAGACGTGCGCGCGGACCCCGCGCACGCCGACCACGACCTCCGCGAAGCCGGGCGCGGGCGCCGGGACGGGGTCGGGCGTCTGGGTGGAGAGCCGGGTGATCTCGTGGTTCCGCGCCGCCAGGACCGGAAGGCGGCTCAGCACGGCGACGCCGAAGCGGCGGCGCGGGGCCCCCGCGGTGGCCGGGTCGAGGTCGTAGACGGGGGCGAGGAACACGCGCATGCCGAGTTTCGCGGCGAGTTCGCGGGCCTCGTCGGCGAAGTCGCTGCGCTCGCCCCAGTGGACGTCGACCTCCTGAAGGCCGATCACGTCGGCGCGCAGCTCCCGCAGGGCGTCCGCGGTGCGGTCGAGGTCGAACACACCGTCCTGGCCCGCTCCGGCGTGGATGTTGTACGTCGCCACCCGCAGCGGCACCGGGGGCGCCGCTCCCCGGACGGCCGTGCCGTCGACGGCGGTCGCGGCCGGGGGCACCACCGCCGCGCACGACAGGACGGCGGTCAGGGCGACGGCGGCGCGGCGGGCGCGCGCGGGGCGCGGTGAGCGGGGCACGCGCGGCGATCGGGGTGTCATGCGGTCTCCCCTCCCTGTTCGGGTGGTGTGACGTCGGGATGCCCTCGACCGGAGCCGCCGCTCGCGGGCGGAGCACGGCGGGACACCGCGGAGTTCGGGGCCCGGGAGGGATGTGCCCGCGAGGAGGCCCTCCTACGCCGGGCGCGGATCGGCCCCCTCCGCGGGAGGCGGGGCGGACCACCTGCGGCAGCGGCCCGGCCGGGGGCCTCGCGCCCGGGTGGCGGCTCCCGGCGGGTCACGGGGCCGTGCGCCGTCGGCCGCTCCTGTCCTCCGTCCGGGTGCATCTGACGCCGGTCGCGGCGGCGGCTCGCGGGCACCCCGGGGCCGCGCGGGACGTTTCACGGGCAAGGACGGCGAACGCCGGACGAGCCGGTCCGGCAGCGGAGAGGAAGACCCTGATGAAGCACCAGAGGGTGGGCGACCTGATGAGCGACGCCGTGGTCCGCGTCCAGCGCGGGACACCGTTCAAGGAGATCGCCCACCTGCTGCAGGAGTACGACATCACCGCGGTGCCGGTGGTGGACGACGGGCACCGGCCCGTGGGGGTCGTCTCGGAGGCGGATCTCCTGCAGAAGATGTGGGGCGGTGAGCCGGACGGGTCGGCCGGGGAGGCGGAGCCGTGCCGGCCCGCGGCGGCCAAGGCGGCGGCCACGGACGCGGAGGGGCTGATGACCTCCCCGGCGGTCTGCGCGCGCGAGGACTGGAGCGTCGTGGACGCCGCGCGCACCATGGCGCGGGCGGGCATCAAGCGGCTGCTGGTGGTCGACGACGGGGGGCGGCTGGTCGGGGTGGTCAGCCGGGGGGATCTGCTGCGGGTCTTCCTGCGCCAGGACCGGCTCATCCGGACCGAGATCATCGAGGAGGCCCTGGTCGGCTCGCTGGGGCTGGCGCCGTCCTCGGTGCAGGTGGACGTCACCCATGGACACGTCACCCTGAGCGGGCGGCTCCCGGCGGAGGTGCGGCCGACGGAGTTGGAGGAGCTGTGCCGCCAGGTGGACGGTGTGGTGGCGGTGGAGTTCCGGGCGGCCGGGGAGGGGGACGCCCCGGGCCCGGCCGGGGGGTGACCGGCGGGCGCGGTGCCCGGGCCGGTGCCCCGTACCCGGCCGGGACTTCCGTCACGACGCCGACCGCGGCCGTGCGGCGTCGTGCGCCGGCCCACGGCCGGCCTCCGCGCCGTCCCGGGACCGCGCCGTCCCTGGCCCGCTGCGGGAAAGCGCCCCTCGGGACCGTCCTCCCCGGGCGGGAGGGCCGGTGAGCAAGGAGCGGTTGAGCGGCGCGGCGGGCGCGTGCCTCGCTCCGGGGGGCCGGGGTCGGCCTCCAGCGCGCGGGGCCGACCCCCGGGACGCGGGGCCCACATCAGCCGCACGGGTCCGTTCCCCCGCGCGGCTCCGTGTCCTCGGTGACGGTCCGGAAGGGAACGCCGTCCCGCCACCGGCCTCGGACCCCGGATGCTCCGGCCGCGGCTCCGGCGGACTCCGCCACCGCCCCGTTCAGCCGGGGAGGAGCGGCTGCTCCGCCCAGATCGTCTTGCCGGACCGCGTGTACCTGCTGCCCCAGCGGTGCGCCACTTGGGCGATGAGGAACAGCCCCCGCCCGCCCTCGTCCATCAGCCGGGCCGGGCGCATCCGCGGCTGGGTCTGGCTGGCGTCGGAGACCTCGCAGATCAGGCTCTCGTCCTTGATCAGCCGCAGTTCGAGGGGCGGCTCCGCGTAGCGGATGGCGTTGGTGATCAGCTCGCTGACGATCAGTTCCGTGGTGAAGGCCAGCTCCTCCAGGCCCCATTCGGCCAGTTGGACGGCGATCAGCCGCCGGGCCTCGCCGACGACGCTGGGCTCGGCCTTCAGCCGCCAGGTGGCGGTGGAGCCGGGGGGCAGCAGCCGGACTCCGGCGACCAGCAGGGCCACGTCGTCGGCGGGCGGTTCGGTCAGTGCCCGGTCCAGCGCGGCGCGCCCGGTGGCGGCCGGGGTCTCCCCCGCCGCCACGGCCTCGGCCAGCGCCTCGCGCAGCCGCCGGGACCGGCCCTCGTCGCGGACGAGTTCCTGGGTGGGGAAGGCCAGGACGCTGCCCGGCGCGAGGGTCAGGTCCAGCGACTCGAAGGGCATGTGACCGGTGCCCAGGGCGGGGCCGGGGGTCAGGGGCACGGGTGCGTGCTCACCGTCCGCGGTGATCAGGACCGGTGGCGGATGCCCCGCCCCGGCCATGACGCAGTGCCCGGTGACGGGGTCGTAGACGCAGTACAGGCAGGTCGAGCCGAGCACCCCGCCGACCCGGGACTCCGGTTCGTCCGCGCCCAGCCGGACCACCAGGTCGTCCAGGTGCGTGAGCAGTTCTTCCGGCGGGAGTTCCAGGTCGGAAAGCGTCTGCACGGCGGTGCGCAGTCGCCCCATGGTGGCGGCGGCGGCCAGCCCGTGGCCGGCCACGTCCCCGATGACGAACGCCACCCGGGCGGCGGGCAGTTCGATCACGTCGTACCAGCAGCCGCCGATGCCCTGGGCGTTGTCGGCGGGGACGTAGAGGCCGGAGGACTCGGCCGCGCTCAGCGCCACCCGCGAGGGCGGCAGCAGGCTGCGCTGGAGCGATTCAACGGTGCGCAGTTCGGTGGTGTAGCGGCGGGCGTTCTCCAGGGCCAGCGAGGCGCGGGAGGCGATCTCCTCGATCAGCGGCACGTCGCTCTCGGTGAAGGGCGCGCTGTCGCCGCCGCGCCAGAGGGCCAGCACGCCCAGCACGCCGCCGCGCGCGTGGAGCGGGACGAACAGCGCGGAGGAGGCCATCGCCGGGAAGAGCAGCCGGCGCCGTTCCGCGTCGGCGCCCAGGTCCTCCCGCCAGGCGGCCAGGTCGGGGACGAGGACGGCG
Organism: Streptomyces sp. SID8352; assembly: GCF_009862265.1. Classification (GTDB taxonomy): domain Bacteria; phylum Actinomycetota; class Actinomycetes; order Streptomycetales; family Streptomycetaceae; genus Streptomyces. The sequence continues at coordinate 103,923 of NZ_WWGX01000115.1, forward strand.
CGGCCCCCGAGCAGGGCCTCGCTCTCCTCCCGGATGGCCTCGCTCTGCTCGCCGGGGGCGCGGATGGTCTCGCCGCGCTGGTGGATGTCCTCGGGCCACTCCCCCTCGGCCGCCGCGGCGGCGACCCGGCGCAGCTGGGCGCCGGGGCCGAAGGAGCCCGCGTCCTCCCCCCGGATGGCCCCCTCGGAGAGGTCCACGCTGGCCAGGTCCGCGAAGTCGGACGCCAGCAGGGAGGCCAGCTCCCGGGCGTTGTGCGTCATGTCCAGGGTGCGGCCCAGCCGGGTTGCGGCCGAGTAGAGCAGCCCGAGCCGACGCCGGGAGGTATGGCTCTCGGTGACGTCGGTGAAGACCACGGCGACGCCGGTGACCCTGCCGCGGGAGTCGTGGAGGCGGAAGGCGGACAGGGAGACGACGCGTTCGCGGCCGGGGCTGATCCGGTAGCGGGCCCGGCGCTCCCAGCCGATCAGCGACTCCCCGGTGTCCAGGACGTGGCGCAGGCGCTCCTCGATGGCGGCGGCGTCCCGTGCCACGAGGATGTCCGTGAGGCGCAGATCGGGCGGCTGTTCGCCGTCCGGGAAACGGGATCTGCGCAACAGCCGCGGGTCGTGGTTGGCGCGGATGATGCGCAGGTCGGTGGCGTGGACGATGAGCCCGACGAGGTGCTGGCCGAACAGGGCGCGCAGCAGTGCCTCGTCGCCTCCGCCGGAGGGCGTGTCGACGGCGGGGGCCACCCGGACCACGAACCGCGCGTCGCCGTCCCGGGCTCCCGGCGGCGGGGGCAGCGGCGTCACCACGGCGTCGACGTCCAGTGTCGAGCCGTCCTCCCGGAGCAGGGCGGTCCGCAGCGTCCGGCGGGCCGGTCCGGGGGCGGCGAGGGCGGCGGTCCAGGCGTCCGGGTCGGCCGCGATCTCCGTGACGCGCCGTCCGGGCAGCTCCGCGAGGGGCCGGTCGTCCAGCGGCGGCACGGCTTCCGCGCACCGCAGCACGACGCCGTCCCGGTCCAGCAGCAGAACGGCCGCGCTTCCGTCCGGCGGCGGGTCGCGGTCGTCTGCGGGCGTCGTCGGAGTCACTCGGCTGCCTCGTTCTGTCGGACACCGCTCGGCAACGGGGGGTCGCACCTCCCGACCATTGTGCACACGGAGTTCTTGGCGGCGCGCCGGTACCCGGACCGTTCGGGCGACGGCCCGGGACGGGTCGCGGGCACGCCGCACAAGCGGCCGTTCCGGCGCCTGCGGAGGGCCGGTCCCGGAATGTGCCGTCCCGGGAGGCGACTCCGGGACCGGCGCACCCTTTCGGACGAATGGGCGAATAGCACCGTACATGCACCACACCCCCGTTCGCCCTAGCCTGCCCCATGACGGCAGTCGAGGCCGGTGGTTCCGGCGGAGGGCGGACTCATATGGCCGGGCGGCGCGCGGGGTACGGACTGGTGGGCGAGGTGTCCGCCGAGTTCGCCGGGACGATGGTGCTCATCCTGTTCGGCTGCGGCGTGGTGGCGCAGGTGGTCGCGGCCGGTGCCCTGACCGACCCGCCGGGCGGGCTCGGGGACCACGACAGCATCGCCTGGGCGTGGGGGCTGGGCGTCACCCTCGGGGTCTATGTGGCGGCCCGGCTCAGCGGCGCCCATCTCAATCCCGCCGTCACCGTGGCCCTCGCCGCGTTCAAGGGGTTCCCCTGGCGCAAGGTGGTGCCGTACGCGCTGGCGCAGACGGCCGGGGCGTTCGTCGCGGCGCTGGTGGTCCGCTGGAACTACACGGAGGCGCTGGCGAAGGCCGATCCCGGCCACACCGTGCGGACGCAGATCGTGTTCTCGACGCTCCCCGCCAACGGCAACCCCGGCCTGCCGGTGCACGAGTGGGGTGCCTTCCGCGACCAGGTGATCGGCACCGCGCTGCTCCTGCTGCTGATCCTCGCCGTCACCGACCTGCTCAACACCCCGCCCCGGGCCAACCTGGCGCCCTTCGTCATCGGTCTGATCGTGGTGGCGATCGGCATGGCCTGGGGCGCCAACGCGGGCTACGCCATCAATCCGGCCCGCGACCTCGGCCCCCGGCTGGCCAGCTTCCTCACCGGTTACTCGGGGGCGTGGCGGGACCAGTACGGCAACCTGTACTTCTGGGTGCCCATCGTCGGTCCGCTGGTCGGGGGGCTGCTGGGGGCGGGCGTGTACCAGGCGCTGATCGCCCGGTTCCTGCCGTCGGCGGAGCCCGAACCGGCGGGGCGCGTCCCTGCCCCGGAGGACTGACGACGCGACACCGGCACGCCCGGGACGGCCCGTGCACGGCAGGCCCGTCCCGGCGAGCACGACGGCACCGGACGGCGACGCGGCGGGCGGCGGACCGGCCCGGGAGCGGGGGCGCCGGCCCGGGGTCAGACGCTCGGCGCGCGCTCCGCGGCGGGGAGCGCGACATGGCTGCCCGCGACCACGCGGGAGCGGCTGTGCAGGCGCAACGAGACCGTGATCAGCACCAGGGCGACGGCGGTCATGGCGGCGCCCGCCCACGCCGTGGAGGCGAAGCCGAAGCCCGCGTCGATGACCGAGCCGCCGAGCCAGGGCCCGCCCGCGTTGCCGAGGTTGAAGGCGGCGGTCGTGGTCGCGCCGGCCAGGGTGGGCGCGACCCCGGCGACGTTGAACATCCGGGCGTTGAGGGCGGGCGCGGTGTAGAACGCGGAGACGCCGAGCAGGAACGAGAGGGTCACCGCGACCGCCGGGACGGCGGCGAACACCGCCAGCGCCGCCAGCAGCACGGTGGAGACGGCGGCCCCGGACAGGAGCACGCCGAACAGGTGGGCGTCCGCGACCCGGCCGCCGATCACCGTGCCGACCAGCGCGCCGATCCCGAACAGCCCCAGCACGGGGGGCACCCAGCCCTCCGCCAGCCCGGCCACGTCGGTGAGCAGCGGGGCGAGGTAGGAGAAGGCGCAGAAGACGCCGCCGCCCGCGAGCGCGGTGATCCCGACGGCCAGCCACACCTGGCGGTCGCGGTAGACGGCGAGTTCACCGCCGAGGCGGGGCCTGCGCTCGGGCAGCGGGATGCGGGGGATCCGCGTCACCACGCCGGCCAGCGCGACGGCGGAGGCCAGCGCGACCGCCCAGAAGGCCGCCCGCCAGCCCAGCCGCTCGCCGAGGAAGGCGCCCGCCGGGACGCCGAGGACGTTGGCGATGGACAGGCCGCCGATCATCACGGCCATGGCGCGGGCGCGGGCGGTGGGCGGCACCATGGCGACGGCGACGGCCGCGCCCACCGCCCAGAACCCGGCGCAGGCCAGGGCGCTGACGACCCGGGAGGCGAAGAGGACCTCGTACGTGGGGGCGAGCGCGCCGGCCACCTGGCCGGCGCCGAACACGGAGATCAGGACGACCAGGGTCGTCCTGCGCGGCAGCCGCAGGGTGGCGACCGCGAGCAGGGGCGCGCCGACCACCATGCCGATGGCGAACGCCGAGATCAGCAGCCCGGCCCGGGGGATGGAGACACCCATGTCCTCGGCGATCGGCGGCAGCAGGCCGGAGAGCATGAACTCACTGGTGCCGAGGGCGAAGACGGACAGGCCGAGGATGTACACGGCGAGCGGCATGCGGGCCGCTGGGGACCGCGGGGTGGAGTCGGGCATGACACCTGCCAACCGGGGCCTCCGTCCCGGCATTCCCGCCCGGAGTGTGATCTCGGCATGTGATCCCGGCCGTGGCCGGTATCCGGCGGCCGTCGGCCGCGGGACCGCGACGCCCCCTGGCGAACGCGCGTAGCGCTCGGGCACCATCGTCCCGCACGGCATGCTCCACCACCCCACTGGCGGCATGACGCAACCGCATGGAGGTATCCCGTGAATCCCCCCGCACCCCGTCCCCGCGCCCGGCGCGTCCGCTCGCTCGTGACCGCCCTCGCCCTGGTGGCCGCTCCGGCGACCGCGGTCGTCGGCACCGCTGGTGACGCGTCCGCGGCGACCAAGGTCAGCCACGCCACCGCGACGTCCATGTTCCGCCAGGCCGGTGTCACCTGGTCGTCGTCCGGCAACTGCTCCGACCGCAACGTCGCGAGCTGCACCTCCTTCGACCAGCTGAACCTCACCAGCGCGCAGGGCGCCCAGACGCTCAAGAAGGCCATCGGCTGCGCGCTGAACATCACCGGCGGGACCGAGACCGGCCACGCCTCGGGCACGTACTCGCACTGGAACGGCTACAAGCTCGACCTCGGCAAGTCCACCTGTCTCACCACGTACGTCAAGAACACCTTCACCTACATCGGCGTCCGCGGCGACGGCGCGCCGCAGTACCGGTCGGCGTCGGGCAACGTCTACGCCGACGAGGGCAACCACTGGGACGTGACCTACTACAACTGCGGCGGCTGCTGACGGCGCCGTGCGGCCGTGCGGGACGGGCAGGGCCCCTCGGGCCTCCGCCCCGCACGGCCGGGCCGGCCCCGCCCCGGGCCGCGCCTCGTCCCGCAGGCCCTCCGGGCCCGGAGCGCGGTTCAGCGGGGCCCGGGGCCGCCCTCCGCGGGCGCGCGGTCCGGACGGGACCGCACCCAGCCCCAGAGCACGAGGGAGCAGACGGCCGCGACGGCGCACCACGTCGAGACGAACGCCCAGCGCCACACGGCCCAGCAGACCACCGCCCCGGCCCCGGCCGCCCAGCCCAGGGCACGCAGCCACCGGTCGCCGGAGAGCAGCAGGGCGCCCACCGTGGCGAGCAGGTACCCGGCGGCGATCAGCGGCACATGGGTGAGCCCGAGGGTGTACGCGACCGTCCGGCCCCGGACGTCGGCGGTGACCGGACCGGTGGCCAGGGCGTGGGCGAGCACCCCGGCCGTGGCGGCCCCAGCGGCCATCGGCAGCGACAGCCGGCGCCGCACGGCCGGACCGGTGGCCGCGAGCAGTACTCCCGCGGGCACCCACAGGGGCAGCAGCGGCAGGGCGATGACGGCCCAGGCGAGGGTCGCGGGCCCGGTCCCGCCCCCGGTGTGCCAGAGGGCCGCCTCGACGATCTGGTGGGCGCCGAGCAGCAGCGGCAGGGCGGCGAGCGGCAGGTCGCGCGGCGAGCGCACCCGGGCCACGCAGACGACGCCCACGGCCGCGACGGCGGTGCCCGCGGCCAGGTCGGCGACCGGACTCCAGCACATCACGCCGCCCCGGGGAGCGGCGGACGGCCGGGTCGGGTGCGGGCGGTGCGCGCCGCGGGCGGTCGGGGGTCCGGGTCCACGGTCGGAGCCTATGCGGGGAGGGAGCGGGCACCGGGCATCGCCGCGCACCGCGCCCCCGTCGCCGCGCACCGCCCGCACCCGTCGCGCCGCACCGCCCGGTCGCCGCGCACCGCCCGGTCCGCCCCGCCGGACGCCGGCCGCACGCGTCCCGCCCGAGCCCCACGCGGCGCCCGTACCCACGGCGGCCCCCTTCCGCACCGCGCCCGGGCCAGGTCGCCGGGGATGTCGGCGCGCCGGTGCTCCTCGGTGTCCTTCTCGCCCCGCTCGGTGTACGGGCCGTAGCGCCCGACGCGCAGGACGATGCCGTTGCCGACGGGGAAGGACGACACCTCGCGGGCGTCGATCGCGCCGAGGTCGGTCACCAGCTCCTTGAGGCCGCCGAGGTGGTCCCCGTCGCCGTTGCCCGCGTCGGCCGCGCCGCTGTCGCCCCTGGCCGGGGTGGAGCCGGGAGCCTCGCCGAAGTAGGCGCCGCACGCGACCCCGGCCACCGTTCCCGGCCGTCCCCGCCGCGTGCTCCTCCCCGCGTGCTCACCGCCGGTGCCCGGTCGCCCTGACGCGCACCCCACGCCGGTGGCCCGGCTCAGCCCGTCCCGCGCTCCGGCGCGCCGCCGGTGCCGCTCCCGGCGTCCGGGCCGCTTCCGCCGACGTCCCCGCCGCCGGACGCGTCCCCGTCGTCCTCGTTCCTGACGACCGTGCAGTGCAGCGAGTCCTGGCGCACGTCCGCGACGATCGTGTCCCCGGGCTCGGCCTCGCCGCCGAGCAGCAGGTCCGCCACGCGGTTGTCCAGCTCGGCCTGGATGGTGCGGCGCAGCGGTCGGGCGCCGAACTCCGGCTGGTGGCCGTGGGCGATCAGCAGCTTCTTCGCGGCCTCCGTCACCCGCAGGGTCATGCCCTGCGCGTGGACCCGCCGCTCGCTGCGGGCCAGCAGGTGGTCGACGATCACGCCGAGGTCGTCCTCGGTGAGCCCGTGGAAGATGATGATGTCGTCGATGCGGTTGAGGAACTCCGGGAGGAACCGGCCGCGCAGCTCCTCCATCAGCTCGTCCCGGATCTCGGAGACGTCCCCGTGGTGGTCGAGGATGCGGCGCGCCCCGATGTTGGACGTCATGATGACGACGCAGTGCCGGAAGTCCACCGTGCGGCCCTGGCCGTCGGTGAGGCGCCCGTCGTCGAGGATCTGGAGCAGTGTGTTGAAGACGTCCGGATGGGCCTTCTCCACCTCGTCGAACAGGACCACGCTGTACGGCTGGCGGCGGACCTTCTCGGTGAGCTGGCCGGCCTCGTCGTAGCCGACGTATCCCGGCGGGGCCCCGACCAGGCGGGCGACGGTGTGCTTCTCCTGGAACTCGCTCATGTCGAAGCGGACCATCCGGTCCTCCTCGCCGAAGAGCTGCTCGGCCAGGGTCTTGGCGAGTTCCGTCTTGCCCACGCCGGTGGGCCCGAGGAAGAGGAAGGAGCCCACCGGGCGGCCGGGGTCGCCCATGCCCGCCCGGTTGCGGCGCACGGCGCGCGAGACGGCGGTGACCGCCTCGTCCTGGCCGACGATCCGGGCGTGCATCTGCTCCTCCAGCTTCAGCAGCCGTTCCTTCTCGGTGGCCGTGAGCTGGGAGACGGGGATGCCGGTGCGGCGGGAGACCACGTCCGCGATGTCGTCGGCGGTGACGGAGACGACGCCCTCGCGCCGCTCCTCGATGCCCGCCAGTTCGCCCTCCGCCTCGGCGATGTCCTGCTTGAGGCCGGCCGCCCGTTCGAAGTCCTCGGCGGCGACGGCCTGCGCCTGCTCCCGGCGCAGCTTGGCGATGCGGTCCTCACGGCTGACGACCTCGGTGGACCGGCCGGCGCTGCGCAGCCGCACCCGGGCGCCCGCCTGGTCCATCACGTCGATCGCCTTGTCCGGCAGGAAGCGGTCGCTGACGTAGCGGTCGGAGAGCTCGGCGGCGGCGGTCAGCGCGCCGTCGGCGAAGCGCACCTGGTGGTGGGCCTCGTAGGCGTCGCGCAGGCCCTCCAGGATCTGCACGGTCTCCTCGACGGACGGTTCGGGGACCATCACCGGCTGGAAGCGGCGTTCGAGGGCGGCGTCCTTCTCGACGTACTTGCGGTACTCGTCGATGGTGGTGGCCCCCACGACGTGCAGTTCGCCGCGGGCCAGGGCCGGTTTGAGCATGTTGCCGGCGTCCATCGAGCCCTCGCCGGTGGCACCGGCGCCGACGACCGTGTGCAGTTCGTCGATGAACAGGATGATCTCGCCGCGCGCCCGCTGGACGTCCTCGATGACCTTCTTCAGCCGCTCCTCGAACTGCCCCCGGTACTGGGCGCCCGCCACCATGCCGGACAGGTCGAGGCCGATGACGCGCTTGTCCTTGAGCGTGTCGGGGACCTCCCCGGCCACGATGCGCTGGGCCAGCCCCTCCACGATCGCGGTCTTGCCGACGCCCGGTTCGCCGATGAGCACCGGGTTGTTCTTGGAGCGCCGGGAGAGGATCTCGACCGTCTGCTCGATCTCCTCGGCGCGTCCGACCACGGGGTCGAGCTTCCCGGCCCTGGCCTCCTCGGTGAGGTCCCGGCCGAACTCCTCCAGGGCGGTCTCGGGTTCCTTGCGTTCGGCGGGCGGGCCGTCGTTGCGGGCCGCCTGCTCGGTGAGGCCGGAGAGCCGGCGCACGTCCTCGCCCTCGGCCCTCAGCAGCCGGGCGGCGCCGCTGTCGTCGCCGTCGAGGAGGGCGCCGAGGATGTGCTCGGGGCCGACATAGGAGATCCCGGCCGCCTGGGAGCGGGCGTAGGCGGCGGCGAGGGTGCGCTTGGCGGCGGGGGTCAGCCCCGGCTCCGAGGAGGGTTCGCCCGACTCGCGGGGCAGTACCTCGGCGATCCGTTCCCCCAGGGCCCCGGGGTCGACCCCGGCCTGGGCGAGGAGGGAACGGGCCGGTTCGACCCGGGTGGCGGCCCACAGCAGGTGCTCGGTGTCGAGGTCGGAGGTCCCGTCCTCGGCGGCCCGCCGCGCGGCCAGGTTGAGCAGTTCCCGGGAGGACTCGGTCAGCAGCCGCCCGATCGGCACCCGCTGCACGGCCGGCGGGGACGAGGCGGGCGACATCCCGAAGAACCTGTTCAGCAGATCGCTGAAGGGGTCGGACGGGCCGAAACCGAACGAGGACATCGACATGAAAGGCTCCCGGAGCGGCGAGGAATCCCCTTTCACCGAAACCCGCCCCCGACCGCGCCGCAACTCGGCCGCCGCGGCCCGCTCCCCCGGCCCCGCCGGAGCCGGCCGCCCCGGCGGCCGGACGACGGGACGGCCGCTCCCGCTCCCCGGCCCCCGGGCCGGACACCCGGGCGGCGGCGGGCCGCGCCCCGGCAAACGGGCGTGCCCCGGCGGCACCGGACACCGGCCCGTCCGCGAGAGGCCGGTGCCGGGGAGCACCGGACCACCGGCCGCCGGGGCACCGGTGCGTGCCACCGACCGGAACCGGAGCCGGGAGCGCGGCCAGGCCCGACATCGCGCGCCCCCGGCGTCGGGCCCGGGCCGGCCCGGCCCGGCCCGGTCGGTCAGGCTCCGACGTATTCGGCCAGGTGTTCGCCCGTCAGGGTAGAGCGGGCGGCGATCAGCTCGGCGGGGGTGCCCTCGAAGACGACCCGGCCGCCCTCGTGTCCGGCGCCGGGGCCCAGATCGACGATCCAGTCGGCGTGCGCCATGACCGCCTGGTGGTGTTCGACGACGATGACGGACTTCCCGGAGTCGACGAGCCGGTCCAGCAGGCCGAGCAGGTGCTCCACGTCCGCGAGGTGGAGCCCGGTGGTGGGCTCGTCTAGGACGTACACCCCGCCCTTGTCGGCCATGTGGGTGGCGAGCTTCAGCCGCTGCCGCTCGCCGCCGGAGAGGGTGGTGAGCGGCTGGCCGAGGGTGAGGTAGCCGAGGCCCACCTCGGCCATCCGCTCCAGCACGCGGTGGGCGGCCGGCACCCGGGCCTCCCCGGACGCGAAGAACTCCGCGGCCTCGGTCACCGGCATCGCCAGGACCTCGCTGATGTCCCGCCCGCCGAGCGTGTACTCCAGCACCGCGGCCTGGAAGCGCCGCCCCTCGCAGTCCTCGCAGGGCGTGGCGACACCGGCCATGATCGCCAGGTCGGTGTAGACGACCCCGGCACCGTTGCAGGTGGGGCAGGCGCCCTCGGAGTTGGCGCTGAACAGCCCGGGTTTGACCCCGTTGGCCTTGGCGAACGCCTTGCGGACCGGGTCGAGCAGCCCGGTGTAGGTGGCCGGGTTGCTGCGGCGCGAGCCCTTGATGGGGCTCTGGTCGACGACGACCACGCCCGCGTCGGCCGGGACCGACCCGTGCACCAGGGAGCTCTTGCCGGACCCGGCGACGCCGGTGACCACGGTGAGCACCCCGAGCGGGAGGTCGACGTCGACGTCGCGCAGGTTGTGCGTGGCGGCGCCGCGGATCTCCAGGGCGCCGGTGGGCGTGCGCACCGCCTGCTTCGGCGCGGCCCGGTCGTCCAGATGCCGTCCGGTGACGGTGCCGCTGCTCCTCAGTCCCTCGACGGTGCCCTCGTAGCAGACGGTGCCGCCGGCGGGGCCCGCGCCGGGGCCGAGGTCGACGACGTGGTCGGCGATGGCGATGACCTCGGGCTTGTGCTCGATGACCAGGACCGTGTTGCCCTTGTCCCGCAGGCGCAGCAGCAGGCGGTTCATCCGCTCGATGTCGTGCGGGTGGAGCCCCGCGGTGGGTTCGTCGAAGACGTAGGTGACGTCGGTGAGGGAGGAGCCCAGGTGGCGGATCATCCGCACCCGCTGCGCCTCGCCGCCGGACAGGGTGCCGGCCGGGCGGTCGAGCGAGAGGTAGCCGAGGCCGATCGCGACGAACGAGTCGAGGGTGTGGCGCAGCGCGGTGAGCAGCGGCGCGACCGAGGGTTCGGACAGCTCCGCGGCCCAGGCGGCGAGGTCACTGATCTGCAGGGCGCAGGCGTCCGCGATGCTGACCCCGCCGATGCGGGAGCCGCGGGCCGCCTCGCTGAGCCGGGTGCCGCCGCACTCGGGGCAGGCGGTGAAGGTCACCGCGCGGTCCACGAAGGCCCGGATGTGGGGCTGCATGCCCTCCCGGTCCTTGGACAGGAACGACTTCTGGATCTTGGGGATCAACCCCTCGTAGGTGAGGTTGACGCCCTCGACCTTGACCTTGGTGGGCTCCCGGTGGAGGAAGTCCCGCATCTCCCGCTCGGTGAAGTCGCGGATCGGCTTGTGCGGGTCGAGCAGCCCGGACTCGGCGTAGACACGCACGGTCCAGAAGCTGTCGGACTTCCAGCCTGGGATGGTGAAGGCGCCCTCGGCGAGCGACTTGGAGTCGTCGTAGAGCTGGGTGAGGTCGATGTCGGAGACGGTGCCGCGGCCCTCGCAGCGGGTGCACATGCCGCCGGTGCGGGTGTAGGTGGCCCGGACCGTCCTGCGGTCGCCGCGCTCGACGGTGAGGGCGCCGCTGGCGCGGACGGAGGCGGTGTTGAAGGAGTACGCGCTGGGCGGGCCGATGTGGGGCTCGCCCAGGCGGCTGAAGAGGATGCGCAGCATGGCGTTGGCGTCGGTGGCCGTGCCGACGGTGGAGCGGGGGTCGGCGCCCATGCGGCGCTGGTCGACGACGATGGCGGTGGTCAGCCCGTCGAGGACGTCGACCTCGGGCCGGGCCATCGTGGGTATGAAGCCCTGCACGAAGGCGCTGTAGGTCTCGTTGATCAGCCGCTGCGACTCGGCGGCGACGGTGTCGAGGACCAGCGAGCTCTTGCCCGATCCGGAGACCCCGGTGAAGACCGTCAGCCGGCGCTTGGGGATCTCGATGCTGACGTCCCTGAGGTTGTTCTCGCGCGCGCCGTGCACCCGGATCACGTCGTGGCGGTCGGCGGTGTGCGCGGCGGACGCCGGTTCCGCCGGGGACGCCGCGGGTGCCGGTTCGGCCGGGGTCGGGGCGGGCGTCGTCGTGCCCTTGCTCATCGTCTCTCCATGGTCGTGCGGGAACCGCTGCGGCGCCCGTTCCTCCGGACCTCCGGCCGGGCGGCGCGGGGCCGCCCGGGTGGGGTCGGTGGGTCGGCGGGCGGGGTCAGCCGAGCTGCTGGATGCGGATCAGGTTGCCGGCCGGGTCGCGGAAGGCGCAGTCGCGGACGCCGTAGGGCTGGTCGGTGGGCTCCTGGACGACCTCGGCGTCGGCGGCCTGGACCTGCTCGAAGGTGGCGTCGAGGTCCTTGGTGGCGAGCAGGATCCAGCCGTAGGTGCCCTTGGCCATCATCTCGGCGATGGTGCGGCGCTCGTCGTCGGTGATGCCGGGGTCGACGGCGGGCGGGGCGAGGAGCAGGGAGGTGTCCGGCTGGCCGGCCGGGCCGACGGTGATCCAGCGCATGCTCCCCCGGCCGACGTCGTTGCGGACCTCGAAGCCGAGGACGTCGCGGTAGAAGGCCAGGGAGGCGTCCGGGTCGTCGTGCGGGAGGACGCTGGTGTGAAGGGTGATGTCCATGGTTCTCACGCTAGACGCGGCCCCGGTCCCGGCGCTTCTCGATTCCTGACCGGTCTGGCCACCTGCTTGGCCACGCAGGAGGGGAGTCCCGCGGCGCCGTCCCCGGCCCGGCGCCGGTAGAGGCTGGGCGGCATGCCGACGAGTTCGGTGAAGCGGGTGCTGAAGGTGCCGAGCGAGGAGCAGCCGACGGCGAAGCAGACCTCGGTGACGCTCAGGTCGCCCCGCCGCAGCAGTGCCATGGCGCGTTCGATCCTCCGGGTCATGAGGTACGAGTAGGGCGATTCGCCGTAGGCGAGCCGGAAGCGGCGGCTGAGGTGCCCGGCCGACATGTGGACGCCCCGGGCCAGCGCCTCGACGTCCAGGGGCCGCGCGTACTCGCGGTCGATGCGGTCGCGGACCCGGCGCAGTCGCGCGAGGTCGCCGAGGTGCTGGGGGGTGGCGGGCCGGCTTCCGGTCATCGTTCCGATCGTGCCACGTCGTCCGGCGGCTGCCCAGCGGTCACCCGCTTGGCGCCGACGACCACCCGGTAGCGCTCCCGCGCGGCGAAGTCCGCGAGGTCCCAGACGGCGGGCCGGCCGATCTCGCCGCACAGGTGCAGCACCCGCCCTCCGCCCGCGCAGACGCCGAGGTGGGCGCCGTACGGGTCGTCGGAGGGGTTGAAGAGGAGGAGGTCGAGGGCGCGGGGTGCGGTGACGCGGACCGTGTCCCGGGTGTCCTCCCAGAGCTCGGCGGAGCGCAGCGGGGGCGGGCGCAGGCCGAAGTGGCGCAGCACCTCGTAGGCGAAGAGCTGGCAGTTGGCGCCGAGGGCCAGGCCGGGACGCTGCCGTACCGTCCGTGCACCGGGGAAGCGCCCGGCGACGTAGGGGACAGTCCAGTACGGGGCCGGCAGCCGGCCTAGCAGCGGGTCCCGGGCGGAGCCGGGCGGTTCCCGCCGCCCGTCGGCCTCGGCGTCCGGGGCCCCGGACGCCGCGTTCGGTACGCGCATGGCCCCTCCCCCCGGATGTCATGGTCACTGTACGGGGCCGGGAGGACGGCCGGGCCGCCCGCCCTCCCGGCTCGCGTGGTCGGGGCCGCCGGGTGGTGCGAGGGTGGGGTGAGACGTGTCCGAGGAAGGCGACCCCGGGAGGACCGATGGGACGGGACGTCCCGGCGCTGGTCTTCAGCCGCGAGGACCGCCGCCGCTACCGGATCAAGATGCAGGCGTGCCTGGACGCGTTCGCCCTGATGCTGCGGGAGTCCCGGTTCGAGACGGAGCGGCCCCGGGTGGGGCTGGAGATCGAGCTGAACCTCGTCGACGACCGCGCGGAGCCCGCGATGTGCAACGGCGACGCGCTGGCGGCGATAGCCGACCCGGCCTGGTCGACGGAGCTGGGCCGGTTCAACCTGGAGATCAACATCCCGCCGCGGGCGCTGACGGCTGGCGGCCCCGACGCCTGGGAGACGGAGATCCGCGACGCGCTCAACCACGCGGAGCGGCGGGCCGGGTCGGTCGGGGCCCGGCTGATCATGATCGGCATCCTGCCGACCCTGCGGCGGGCGGACGTGGGCGAGGCGGCGCTGTCGGAGAACCCGCGCTACCGGATGCTCAACGACCAGGTGTTCGCGGCGCGGGGCGAGGACCTGCGGATCGAGGTGGACGGCGTCGACCGGCTGCGGACGTACGCGGACACCATCACCCCCGAGGCGGCGTGCACCAGCACGCAGTTCCACCTCCAGGTGTCCCCCGATTCCTTCGCGGACTACTGGAACGCGGCCCAGTCCGTCGCCGGGGTGCAGGTGGCGCTGGCGGCCAACGCGCCGTTCCTGCTCGGCAAGGAGCTGTGGCACGAGAGCCGCATCCCGCTGTTCGAGCAGGCGACCGACACCCGGCCGCAGGAGATCAAGGCGCAGGGGGTGCGGCCGCGGGTGTGGTTCGGCGAGCGGTGGATCACCAGTGTCTTCGACCTGTTCGAGGAGAACCTGCGCTACTTCCCGGCGCTGCTGCCGCTCTGCGACGAGCAGGACCCGGCGGAGACCCTGGACCGGGGCGACATCCCCGATCTGGGGGAGCTGACCCTGCACAACGGCACGATCTACCGCTGGAACCGCCCGGTGTACGCGGTCTCCCACGACAAGCCGCACGTCCGGGTGGAGAACCGGGTGCTGCCCGCCGGCCCGACCGTCGCGGACACCCTGGCCAACGGCGCCTTCTACTACGGGCTGACCCGGGCCCTGGTGGAGGAGGAGCGCCCGGTGTGGTCGCGGATGTCCTTCCGGGCCGCCGAGGAGAACCTGCACACCGCCGCCCGGCACGGCATCGAGTCCCTGCTCTACTGGCCCGGGGTGGGCGAGGTGCCGGTCGCCGAGCTGGTCCTGCGCCGGCTGCTGCCGCTGGCGCACCGGGGGCTCGAACTGTCGGGCATGGACGACGCCTGGCGGGAGCCGCTGCTCGGCATCATCGAGCAGCGCTGCGTCACCGGCCGCAACGGGGCCGTCTGGCAGAAGGAGATGTTCCACCACATCGACCGGACCACGCACGTGGGGCGCCACGAGGCGCTGCGGCGGATGACCCGGCAGTACATGGACTACATGCACCTCAACGCCCCGGTCCACACCTGGCCGGTCGACTGATCCCCGGCATTCCCGCGAGGCGCGTCCCCGGCCCCCACGGCCGCCCGTCGGCGCCCCGAAGGTCCCGGCACCGGATGCCGCCCCGGCCCCTCCCGCAACTGCCGCCGCTTCCTCCTCGTCCTTGCGGGGGAGGACGAACGGACGGTGCGGGATGACGGTGGGCGGGGAGCGCGGCGCGGTGCCGCCGCGCGGGACGACGGTACGGCGGTGGGCCGGGCGACGGCCGGGGTGGTGGGGTTCCGTGCGGTGGTGGCCCGCCCGCGGGGCCCGGGGCCGGGTGCTCGCGGTGACGGCGGTGCTGACCGCGGCGCTGCTGCTCCTGCACCGGTGGGTGCCCAACTCCGGCTGGGGGCTGGGGAGTCTGCTGGAGACGTTCCTGCCGTGGCTCGGCCTGGTGCCGGTGCTGCTCCTGATGTCGGCACTGCTGCGGCGCTCCCCCGCCGTGCTGCCGGTGCTGCTGCTTCCGGCGGCGGCCTGGGCGTACCAGTACGGCGGGCCGCTGCTGCCGTCGGCCGCGGACGGGCACGATCTGCTGGTGGTCCAGCACAACGTCAGTGACGAGAACACCGACCCGGCGGGCACGGCCCGTGCGCTGATGGACGCCGGGGCGGATCTGATCGCCCTGGAGGAACTGGTCCCCCCGGCGCTGGAGGTCTACGAGCGGACGCTGGCCGCCGGGTACCCGCACCACGCGGTGCGGGGCACCGTGGGGCTCTGGTCGCGCCATCCCCTGGAGGGCGTACGGCCGGTGGACATCCGGCCCCCGGGCATCACGGGTCCCTGGGACCGGGGGCTGCGCGCGGTCGCCCGCACGCCGCGGGGGAAGGTGGCCGTCCATGTGGCCCATCTGCCGTCGGTGCGGCTGGGGCCGGGCGGGCTGGCGGCGGCCCGTCGGGACGAGAGCGCCCGGCTGCTGGGCCGGGCCCTGGACGCCGAGCCGTACGAGCGGGTGATCCTTCTCGGGGACCTGAACAGCACGGTCGACGACCGCGGACTGGCCCCGCTCACCTCACGGCTGGGCGCGGCCCGGCGCGGGGTGGCGTTCAGCTTCCCGGCCGCTCTCCCGGTGGTCCGGATCGACCAGATCATGGCGCGCTCGGCGACGGTCGGCCGGATCAGGACGCTCGCGGCGACCGGGAGCGATCATCTGCCGGTGGCGGCGGGGATCCGGCTGGAGTGACGTGCCGACGGGGCGCGGCGACCGGAGCGGGCGAACGGGGTCGGGGCCGGGCCGGGGACGGGGCTGGGGGCCGGTGCGGGGTGGTGCGGGGACCTCGGGCGGAGGCGCGGGGAGGGCGGTACAGAGGGGACGGTACAGGGGGGCGCGGTGCGGGGAGGGTGCGGCGTCCGCGCGCCCGTTGGACGCCCCCGACGCTCCGGACGCCCACGGACTCGGGGCGCT
The DNA here is from genome assembly GCF_009862265.1 of Streptomyces sp. SID8352. Lineage (GTDB taxonomy): Bacteria > Actinomycetota > Actinomycetes > Streptomycetales > Streptomycetaceae > Streptomyces. The sequence goes on from NZ_WWGX01000115.1 coordinate 119,620, forward strand.
CCCGGGCCCGGGCTCGCCTCCGCCGCCGCTCGCGGCACCCGGGGCCCGGAAGGTTCCCCGGGAGCTTCGGGCGGCCCCGGACGACAGAGTGCCCGGGGAGCGGACGAATCGCTCCCCGGGCACTGTGCCGTGCGTGGTACTCCCGGATCAGGCGGGGGTGATGTTCTCCGCCTGCGGGCCCTTCTGACCCTGGGTGATGTCGAAGGTCACGGCCTGACCCTCCTGCAGCTCACGGTAGCCCGAGGCGTTGATGTTGGAGTAGTGCGCGAAGACGTCGGGGCCGCCCCCGTCCTGCGCGATGAAGCCGAAGCCCTTTTCCGAGTTGAACCACTTCACGGTTCCGCTGGCCATGCCTTTGCCTTTCAGCCGGTGTCGGGTCCGCACCGTGCGGACCCGGAGGTGGTCGTCCTGGTCCTTAAAGGCACTGCACAGCAAACCGCCCGCACCACGGCGCGGGCGGTCTGGGCGAACCACGACATCTGTTGCTGACGCTACACGCCAGACCCGGTCCTCACCAGTGAGTACGGGCCGCGAGCATGAGTGTTGTCGCGATATCGGCACCCTTTGACCGTACCGTCCCCCGCCATAACGACGCGTTATGGAAAGTCGGTACTCCCGCCACCCGGCCCGTCATGTACATGCTGGGGCGCCCCCACACGCCAACACGCGCCCCCACGCGTGTCGACGGAATCGAGGAATCTTGCGAATCACCAAAGTGATCACCGCTGTCGCCGCCGCCATGCTGTCCGCCGTCGCGTTCGCGCCCGGCGCCACGGCCGCCCCCGCGGGTCCCGGCACCGGCGGACCGCAGCCCATCATCGGCGGCGGCTACGCGTCGAACGCCCCCTGGGCCGCGCGGCTGTTCTCCAACGGCCAGCAGACCTGTAGCTCGACCATCATCGCCTCCAACTGGATCCTGACCGCCAAGCACTGCGTCACCGGCGGCGGGCTCTCCTTCCGCATCGGAAGCCTGAACCAGAGCTCCGGCGGCACCGTGGCCAACGGCGTGCAGACCTACACGCACTCCCAGGCCGACCTGGCGCTGGTCCGTCTGGACCGCTCCGTCTCCGCCGGCTACGCGCAGCTCGGCCAGCCCGGCACCGTGCGCGTGGGCCAGAACGTCCAGGTCTACGGCTGGGGCGCCACCTCCCAGTGCGGCTCCGAGATCAACTGCCAGTCCACCCTGCTGAAGGTCGCCAACGTGACCGTCACCAGCGGCTGCTACGACGCCTACAACGGCTCGGCGATCTGCGCCCGCCGCGGCGACGGCATCACCGCGGGCGGCGACTCCGGCGGCCCGATGATGGCCGGCGGCGTCCAGGTCGGTGTCGCGTCCACCAGCGACCGCCAGACCACCACGGCGTACACCAATGTGACCGCCTACCGCTCCTGGATCCAGTCCATCGCCGGAGTCTGATCCCCCGCACGGCGCATCCCGCCCGAGCGGGGTGCGCCGGCGCGTGACGCCCGGGGCAGGGGCGACCCCACCGCGCCACGCCCCCGCCCCGGCGACCAGTGGCCCTCGATTCGCGACCGCCGCCGTCTCGGGGGCCGCTGTGGTGGGCGCGCACCGCCGGTACCGGGGGTCCGTCGCCGTACCGCCGCGCGGCGTCCCGGAGCGCGCACGGCCCGGCCGCCCGCCGCTCACACGCCGGGCAGGTCCAGCACCCCGCGCTCGTCGCGGATGTCCGTCAGGACCCGGACGACCTCGGCGGAACCGCCCTCCGGATCGGCCGTGACCAGCGCGGCCAGGTCCCCGAGGCAGCGCCCGCCGCCCTCCGGCGGACGCGCGCAGAACAGCACGTATCCGCGGACGCGGTCGATCCGCCCCGGCTCCAGCCGCCACACGCCGAGCCCCGAGCCTCCGGTGGCCACCGCCTCCGGGTACGTGCCGCGCAGCAGGGGCAGCACGGACGCGTCGATCCGCTGCGAGAACTCCTCCCGCCGCTCGAACGGCTCCACGATGCGCATCTGCGGCCGTGCCGCGTCGACGGTGTGCTCCGCGTCGTCCCCCACCGGGAAGTCGACCACGTAGTACGGCTGCGCGGACAGCGCCGCGAGCCGGGGACCGTGGGTGAGCCGCAGCGCCGTGGGCCGGTCGCTCCCGGCGGCGGGCAGCTTCCCGGCGCGCGCCGGAGTGGTGACGCTGACCGAGACCCACCGGCTGTCGCCCAGCCGGCCCCGCTCCGCGCGGGCGGTGACCCAGCGCTGCGCGCAGGCGCCGAGCTCTTCCAGGACGCCGTCCAGGCCCTGCTGGGTGATCCGGACCGCGATCCAGGGCGCCGCCCGCTGCCGGTCCACGGCCAGGACCCGGTGTCCGCAGCCCTCGAAGGCGTCGCGGACCAGACGCAGCTCCGCCGCCCGGTCCAGGCCCCGTTCCAGCGCGTTGGCCAGGGCCTCCTCGCAGGTGGCACCGCCTTCGCAGCGCTCCTCGGAGGCGTCGAGCCGGAGCGTCACGGCCGCGTCGGGGTCGTCGGTGACGGCGAAGGTGACCTCCGATCCGGTGGCCTCGGGGACGAGGCTGCGGGCACCGATGACGGTGAGCCGCCCGGGATGGAACGCGTCGGCCAGTTCCCGGGCCCGGCGTTCGTCGTCCTCGGTGTCGAACACCCCGCAGCCCGCGAGGAGCAGCACGACGAGTGCCGCGGCCATGCCGCCTCCCGACCGTCGCCCCCACCGCGCCCGCCGTCCGCGCCCGTTTGCCCGCCGTTCCATGGTTCCCCCCGGATGTCTTTCGGCCACCCCGCAGACCCTAGGGAACTCCCGGGCCCCGGGGATGAGTACGGGCACTCATTCCGCCACGGGTGACCGGGCCCGGCGGGCGCCCGCCGGGCCGCCGGGGGACGGGGGCGGAGCGCTCCGGGGCCGATCCACCAGGCACCGGGCGGGCGGAACCGCCGTGCCGGACCACCGGGGCGCCCGGCCGCCGTTCTCCCCGGCGCGGACCGCCTCCTGTTACGGGCGCGTGGCGCGCCGACGACGGTGTCGTTGCGGTGCGGGCCCTCGCCCTCCGTCGCCTTGACCTGATTTCGCGGCCCGGATAGCGTCCCTGACATGACGAAGGACCGGCAGTTCAGGAAGAGGCGCGCCATCGATCTGATGCGCGTCGCCACCGCGGTGTGTAGCTGACCCCACCGCCTTTCCTCCCGCTCCCCCTTCGCCGCCCCGGGTCCCCGTTCCCGGGTCCCCGGCTTCCCCGCGGCTCCTGAGCCGACGCGGCCCGGCCGTCGAGGCCGCTGCCCGGGGCGCCGTTCCGGGGCGAGGTTCCGCGGGCCGCTCCGTGCCCGGGCGTCCTCCGTCCCGGGTGCCCCTCCTTCCCCTTCCTCCCGCGCGCCGCACCGCCTCCGGTGCCGCAGCGCGCGGTTCCCGCCGCCCCCTTCCCCTCCCGGGCGCCGTTCCGTCCTCCCTCCTCCGTGAAGGCCACCATGCCCCCTCGCATCCTCTTGTCCGGAAACCGCCGCCGGACCGTCCTGGCCGCGTTGCTCCTCCCCCTCCTGCTCACCTCCTGCGTGCGGAACGCGGGGTCCTCGGCGGTCGGCCGGGACCTGTCCGGCGACGCGATCCCGGCGTCCGTCGCCCGCGGCACCACGCTCACGGTCGGCGCCCCGGACCTCAAGGTCGCCCTCGAACTGTCGGGCCGCATCGACTCGTTGCCGTTCAAGGTGAAGTGGGCCAACATCAGCGGCGGTCCGCAGTGCTCGGAGGCCTTCCGCGCCGGCGCCCTGGACATCTGCTCCGCCGCCGAGATCCCGTCGATCAACGCGCACTGGACGGGCCTGGACACCAAACTGGTGGCGGCCAAGTTCCGCCAGGACCCGTACCGGAACCCGATCTACGAGCTGGGCATCGCCCCCGGTGCCGGCATCCGCACCCTGGCGGACCTGCGCGGCAAGCGGATCGCCTACAGCCCCGGGCAGGCCCAGGGCGCCCTCGTCCTGCGCGTCCTCGACAAGGCCGGACTCACCCGCGACGACGTCGAACTGGTCGAACTCGCCAGCACCGGCGACGTCTACCCCACGGCGCTCGGGAACCGCCAGGTGGACGCCGCCCCCATCGCCGACGTCAACATCAAGCGCTATCTGGCCCGTTACGGCAGTGACGGGGCCACGACGGTCAGGCACGGCGTCCGCGACGACCCCGCCCACCTCTGGGCCCTCACCGACTCCCTGGCCGACCCGGAGAAGGCCGCGGCCGTCCGGGAACTCATCCGGTACTGGGCCCGCGCACAGATATGGATCGACCGGCATCCCACGGAATGGGTCAGCGGGTACTACGTCGAGGACCAGGGACTGAGCCGGGAGGACGGGGAGTTCCTCGTCCGGCGCGCCGGACATCCCGACATCCCGGCGGACTGGACCGACGCCATCCGGCGCCAGCAGCGGACCATCGACCTGCTGGCGAGGGAACAGGACCACCCGCCGTTCAAGGCCGGGCTGCTCTTCGACCGCCGCTACGAGCGGGTCGGCGCGGCGGCAGCGGCGGACCGGGGAGCCTCGTCATGAGCACCACCCTGACCCCTAGCGCCCGGCGGACACCGGCCGAGGTCGCGGCCCCGGCCGAGGCGTTCCGGCCGCGCCGTCCGCGCCGCACCCGCCTGGTGCCCGGCCGTCCGCTGCCCTTCGGCTGGGCCGTCGGTCCGGTGCTGCTGCTCGCCCTCTGGGCGGCGGGCACCGGGCTGGGACTGGTCGACGTGCGCAGCCTGCCCGCGCCCTGGACCGTGGCGGCCACCGCGGGCGACCTCATCGACAACGGCAAGCTCCCCTCCCACCTCGCCACCTCCGCCCAACGGGCCCTGCTGGGCCTGCTGTTCGGCACGGTGAGCGGACTGCTGCTGGCCCTCGTCTCGGGGCTCAGCCGCATCGGGGAGGCGGTGATCGACGGACCGGTGCAGATCAAGCGGGCGATCCCCTCGCTGGCGCTGATCCCGCTGCTCATCCTCTGGTTCGGCATCGGCGAGACGATGAAGGTCGTCACGATCGCCCTCGGCGTCTTCGTCCCCGTCTACATCCACACCCACAGCGGTCTGCGCTCCATCGACGGCCGCTACGCCGAACTGGCCGAGACCGTGCGGCTGGGCCGGCTCGCCTTCGTCCGGCACGTGGTGCTGCCCGGCGCGCTGCCCGGCTTCCTGCTCGGCATGCGGTTCGCGGTGACCGCCGCGTGGCTCGCCCTGGTGGTGGTGGAGCAGGTCAACGCCACCAGCGGCATCGGCTACATGATGGAACTGGCCCGCACCTACGGGCAGACGGACGTGATCATCGTCGGGCTCGTGGTGTACGGCCTCCTCGGTCTCGTCTCGGACGCCCTGGTGCGCCTCGTGGAGAGGAGGGCCCTGTCATGGCGGCGGACGCTGGCGGGCTGACCGGCGGCGCCGAGGGCGCCACCGTGCGGATCGTGAACCTGGTGCGCTCCTTCGGCGGGCGCCGGGTGCTGGACGGGCTGGACCTGACCATCGCGCCGGGCGAGTTCGTGGCCCTGCTCGGCCGCAGCGGCTCCGGCAAGAGCACCCTGCTGCGGGCGCTGGCCGGGCTCGACCACGAGGTGGCGGGCAGCGGTCTGCTCACCGCACCGGACCATGTGTCGGTGGTCTTCCAGGACGCCCGGCTGCTGCCGTGGAAGCGGCTGCTCGACAACGTGGTCCTGGGCCTGGACGGCCCGCGGGCCGAGGAGCGGGGCAGGGCGGCCCTCGCGGAGGTCGGGCTGGCCGGCCGCGAACGGAGCCGGCCACTGGAGCTCTCCGGCGGCGAGCAGCAGCGCGTGTCGCTGGCCCGCTCCCTGGTGCGCGAGCCGCGGCTCCTGCTGGCCGACGAGCCCTTCGGCGCGCTCGACGCGCTGACCCGGCTGAGGATGCACGCCCTGCTGCGGCGCCTGTGCGAACGGCACCGGCCGTCGGTGCTGCTGGTCACCCACGACGTGGACGAGGCCATCTCGCTCGCCGACCGGGTCGTGGTGCTGGACCGCGGCCGGATCGCCGCCGACCTCCCCGTGACCCTCGCGGCGCCCCGCCGCCCCGGCGCTCCCGGGCACGCGGCCCTGCGCGCCCGTCTCCTCGCCCAGCTGGGCGTGCGCGAGGAGGACCCGGACGCCGCCGGGGACCCGGATCCCGCCGGGGGATCCGGCGGCGCCGGAGCACCCGGCACCGCCGTCACCACCGAGGACATCACCGAGAAGGGGGCCGCGTGAGCGCCCGGACGCTTCATCTGAACCTGTTCGTCTATCCGGGGGGCCACCACGAGGCCGCCTGGCGCCATCCCGGCACCGACGCCTCGCGCCTGCTGGACATCGGCTTCTACCAGGACCTGGCGCGCAGCGCCGAACGGGCCGCGTTCGACGCGGTGTTCTTCGCGGACGGCCCGGCCCTGGCCGACAACGTCCGGCACGCCAGCCGCTTCCGGCTGGAACCGTTCACCTGGCTCTCGGCCATCGCCGCGGCCACCGAGCGCATCGGGCTGATCGCCACCGCCTCGACCACCTACACCGAGCCCTACAACCTGGCCCGCCTCTTCGCGTCGCTGGACCACCTCAGCGGCGGCCGGGCGGGCTGGAACATCGTCACCACCGGCGCCGAGCAGGCCGCGGGCAACTTCGGCCTCGACGGCCACCCGGTGCACGCCGAACGGTACGACCGGGCCCACGAGTTCGTCGACGTGGTGACCAGGCTCTGGGACAGCTGGGAGGACGAGGCGCTGGTCGCCGACCAGGCCGGCGGTGTCTTCGCCGACACCGGTCGCATTCACGAGATCCGCCACGCGGGCCGCCATCTGCGGGTGCGCGGACCGCTGAACGTGCCGCGCTCGCCGCAGGGCAGGCCGGTGTACGTCCAGGCCGGGTCATCGGAGGCCGGGCGCGCCTTCGCCGCCGCGCACGCCGAGGCGGTGTTCACGGCGCACCAGACGCTCGGCGCCGCCCAGGAGTTCTACGCCGACCTCAGGGCGCGGGCGGCGGCGCTGGGACGGCGGCCGGACCGGATCCTGGTCCTGCCGGGACTGAGCCCCTTCATCGGGTCGACCGAGGCGGAGGCACTCGCGCTGCGCGAGGAGTTCGACGATCTGACCCAGCCGGAGTACTCGCTGCACCTGCTGCGGCATCTGCTGGGCCTGGAGCTGACCGCCGACCGGCTGGACGGCCCCGTGCCGAGGTCGCTGATCGAGACCCGGGGCGAGCGGGGCAACGGCAGCCGCTTCCGGCTGGTCCTGGACATCATCGACCGCGAACAGCCGACCGTGCGGCAGTTGCTGCGCCGTCTCGCCGGGGCCCGGGGGCACCGGGTCGTGGCCGGTACGCCGGAGTACGTCGCGGACGAGATCCAGCGGTGGTTCGAGGGGGGCGCGGCCGACGGGTTCAACATCATGCCGCCCTGGCTGAGCGGCGGGTTCGACGTGTTCGCGGACAAGGTGGTGCCGATCCTGCGGTCCCGGGGACTGTTCCGCTCGGCGTACACGGGCACCACCCTGCGCGAGCACTACGGGCTGGACCGGCCCGCGGCGGTGCCGCCCGCCCACGCGGCGCCCGGCCCGGCGGCGGACGCCCGCGTGCCGGTGTGACGGGGCCGACCGGGGCGACCCCGGGCGCGGCACCCTGACCGCGCGCCCGGCTCCCTCCCGGCGTCCTCCCGGTGCCCTCGCGTCGGCCGGGCGGGGGCACCGGCGCGGGACGGCCCGAGACGCGGAGGAGCACGACGGATCTCCCGGCCGAGGCCCGTCCGGGGCGGGGCACGGAACGGCCGACCGGGGACGAGAGGGTCAGGGGCCGGGCAGGGAGCGGGCGGTGCCGCGCGGACGCCCCCGGCCCGCCCGGCTCCTCGGTCCCGGGCGGGGCCGCCCGTCCCGGGCGGGGCCGCCGGTCAGGAGCAGCCCCAGGCCGACATGCCCTGGATGCGCGCCAGTTCCTCCGCCACGGCGATCTGCTCCTGTCGGGTGGCCAGGTCGGCGCGCGGGGCGTAGGCGAGACCCCCGGCGGCGATCCAGCTCGACCCGGCGAACTGGAGGCCGCCGTAGTAGCCGTTGCCCGTGTTGGCCTGCCAGTCGCCACCGGACTCGCAGGCGGCGATCGCGTCCCAGTCCGCGCTCCGGGGCCCGGCGACGGCACCGGTGGCCGTGCCCAGGACGGTGGCGGCGGCGAGGGCGACCAGGGCCGTGCCCGCCCCGCGGCGGCGCCCGCGGTGGCCACGGCGCCCGGCCCGATGGACCGGATTCATGTGATCATCATTTCGTCCATGCGTCATAGAGTGACAGCTACCGCGCGCGGCCGGACGTGACGCGCCGAACCCGCCCGCCGTACTCCGGACGGAGCACGGCGCCGCCGCGCTCGGGGCGGCGACGCGCCGAGGGCCGGGGCCGGTTCCCCGTTCGTGTGAAGAACGGCGGAGGCGTCCTCCGGACGGGTGAACGCGGAACGGGCGGCGCCCGGACCGCCGTTACGGTTTCGCGGTGACCTCGATCTCAGCAGATACGCCGCCCCTGCGCACCGCCGACCTGGGCACGCTCGTCATCATGTCCTGGAGCCGGGACACTCCCGACGGCGCCGTGCCCTTCCTCCTCGCCTGCTCCCTCGGCAACGGCGAGAACGGCCCGGAGGCGTCCTCGGTCGCCGTCCGGCTGCTGCTGGCCAAGTCCGGCCTCACCGTGGGCGACAGCGTCACCGACGCCACGGTCCTGTCGGACTTCCCGGTGAGCCTGCTGGTCGTGCCCGGGGCCGCTGCGCTCACCATGCCGGGCGTCAACGCCCAGTTCGCGCCGACCCCGGCCTGGCGGGCGGCGGTCGACGAGCGCGGCTTCGCCTGCCTGATCTTCACCACCCGCCCCTGGTCGGGCGGCGAGCCCGGGGAGGCCGCCGCGGTGGCCGCCTTCGCCAACCACGAGTCCACCCTCGCCTCGGCGGCGCAGATCATCCTGCCGGTCCGCAGCCTGCGCCTCTGAGGCCCCCGGAGCGAACGCCGGGCCCGTCGGCCCGAGCAACCGCCGCGCCGCGTCAGGGGCCGGTGCCCGGGGGCGCGGGCGGCGGGTCCCGCCGTGCTCACCACGGCTGCCCGGCCGGGCGGTCCGCCCAGGGCTCCGGGCCGGTCCCCTCGGTCCAGGCGCGCAGCCCCTCCCCGTCGACGCAGACTATGCCGCAGCGCTCGGCGTACTCGGCGGCCGGTGCGGTGATGCCACCGGTGGTGACCAGGACGGCCACATCGGCCTCGTGGACGGTGAAGCAGGTGCCGCCGAAGCGCTGCAGTTCCTCGGAGCCGACCTTGTTCTCCCCGCCGTAGCGCTTGCACTGGACGACCAGGCGCCGTCCGTCCGGGGCCACGGCCAGGACGTCCGCGCCGAGGTCGCCCGCCCCGCCCACCACCTCCATCGCCGAGCAGCCGTCCCGGGCGCAGAGACCGGCTATCGCCCGTTCGAACGCTTCGGGGCTCAGCGCCTCGTGGTCCACCGTGGTGACCGCGTCGCCCCCGGCGGGAGCCACCGGGTCCGGCCGGTCGGCGACGGCACCCTCCCCCTCCCTCCAGGCGTCCATGGCCGTGTCCGTGGCCGTGGCCAGGGCGGACGTGGTCCGGCGCGCGAGCCGCCCCGGGGCGGGCCGACGGCGCCCCCGCCACCGCACGGCGAACAGCCAGACGGCGCCCAGCACGAGCACGACCGCCCATCCGGGCCGCCGCTGCGCCACCCCGAGCGCCGTCCGCGCCACCAGGCCGACAAGGACCAGACCGGCGGCGGCGAGCGCGAAGAACATGGCGGTCGCGCGCAGGTCGAAACGGCGACCGGCGGGCAGGCGGCGGGTCCGGTACTCGGGCACGGTCACGGCGGTGGGGCCTCCTCGGCGAGCCGGGTCAAGAAAATCACCCAGCGTCTGCCCCGCGCCGCCCCGGACACGCACGGGACCGGGCAAGGAGCGGGCGCCCCAACGGCGTTGGCGGTGGCCGGGGATGACACGCCGACGGATGGCCGATCAGCCCCGGGCACTCACCTTTACGACATACCGTGCGCAATATGAAGAAATGCCGAATGGTGTACCTGGTGTGCACCGCGACGATCATCGGAACGGGGCTCGGCGCGGCCCCCGCCTCCGCCGGCCGCACCACCCATGTGGTCCGGCCGGGCCAGTCGGTCCAGCGGGCCGTGGACGCGGCCCGCCCCGGCGACACCGTCCTCCTGACCCCCGGCACCTACTACGAGAGCGTCACGGTGAGCACGCCCGGGCTCACCCTGCGCGGCACCGGCCGGTCCACCGTCGTCAGGCCGAACCCGCAGCGGGACCCCTCCGACGCCTGCTCCGAGGCCGGCAACGGGATCTGCGTGGTCGGCACCAGGGACGAGAGCCTCAGGGACGTCACCGTCGCCTCCCTGACCGTCACCGGCTTCACCCGCACCGGCGTGTTCGCCATGGCCACCGACCACCTCACCGTGCGCGGGGTGACGGCCGAGTCCAACGGCGTCTGGGGCATCGCCCAGGAGCGCTCGGTGCGCGCCGTCCTCCGCGGCAACACCGCCCGTTCCAACGGCGACGCCGGCATCTTCCTCGCCAACACGATCAAGGCCGAGGAGGGCGCCCAGGACACCCGGGGCACCGTGGTCGAGGGCAACCGCGTCGAGGACAACCGGATCGGCGTCACCGTCCGCCGCCTGCGCGGCCTGGCCGTCGAGGACAACCTCGTCACCGGCAACTGCGCGGGCGTCTTCGTGGTCGGCGACGAGAACGCCCCCAGGACGGGCGACCTCGCCGTCCGCGGCAACCACGTACGGGCGAACAACAAGTCCTGTCCCGCGACCGACCGGCTGCCCGCCCTGGAGGGCACCGGCATCGTCCTGACCGGCACCGAGAAGGTCCTGGTCGCGGACAACCGGGTCGAGGACAACGCCGGGGCCTCCCCGCTGTCGGGCGGCGTCGTCCTGTTCAAGAGCTTCGTCGGCGTCACCGGCGAACACAACGAGATCAGCGGCAACCAGCTGAGCGGCAACTCCCCCGCGGACCTCGTGGACACGGAGACCCCGCGCGCCAACACGTTCACCGGCAACACCTGCGGGGCCTCCCGGCCCGCCGGGCTGTGCTGACCGGCCACCCGTAGCCCACCGTGGACCGACGAAGGAAGGACAGCGGCACATGACGACCGCACAGACGGCACCGCCCGCGCCCATGCGGCTGAGGGAACTCGTGTTCGGGGCGGCCTGCGCCGCCGCCCTCCGCGCCACCGCCCGCCTCGGCGTCGCCGACGCCCTCGGCGACACCCCCCTGGCCGTGGAGGACCTCGCGGCCGCCGTGAAGACCGAGCCCCGCCCGCTGCGGCGGCTGCTGCGCGCCCTCACCTGCTACGGCGTCTTCGCGGAGAACCCGGACGGGACCTTCTCCCACACCGGCATGTCCCGGCTGCTGCGCGAGGACGATCCGCACAGCCTGCGCTACATCACCCTGTGGTGCACCGAACCCTGGACCTGGGACGCCTGGCCGCTGCTCGACGAGGCCGTGCGCACCGGGCGGAACGTCGTCGAGGACCTGTACGGCAAGGAGTTCTTCACCTACCTCAACGAGGACGCCCCGGCCTCGGCCGAGATCTTCAACCGCGCCATGACCACCTCCAGCCGGCAGTCGGCCGAGGACGTGGCGGCCCTCCTCGACCTGTCCGGCAGCCGCTCGGTCGCCGACATCGGCGGTGGTCAGGGCCATGTGGTCGCGAGCCTGCTGGAGAAGTACCCCGCGATGCGCGGCAGCCTCCTGGACCTGCCGCGTGTGGTGGAGAACGCCGACCCCCGGCTGCGCGAGGGCGGCGCGCTCGCCGGCCGGGTGAGCATCGTGCCCGGCGACTGCCGGACGGAGGTGCCCGTCCACGCGGACGCCTACATCGTCAAGAACATCCTGGAGTGGGACGACGAGAGCACGGGCCGGACCCTGCGCAACGTCATGGCGGCGGGCGGGGCGGGGGCCCGGGTCATCGTCATCGAGAACCTCGTCGACGACTCGCCGTCCATGCGCTTCAGCACCGCCATGGACCTGCTGCTCCTCCTGAACGTCGGCGGGGCCAAGCACACCACCGACAGCATGGTCGCCCGGCTCCGCGAAGCGGGCCTGGTGATCGAGGACATCCGTCCGGTCAACCCGTACCTGCACGCCTTCGAGTGCTCGGTGCCCGGCTGACGGACCGGACGCGCTCCGGCACCGCCGGACACGACGGCCGGCCGCCGCACCGCGGGCTCGCGGTGCGGCGGCCGGCCGTCGTACGGGACCGGTCGCGGCGCGGGCTCAGGCGTCGGCCGCGCGCCGGTCGGTGACCAGGTCCATGCGGGCCAGTCGCAGCGACCGGGCCAGGGCGGCGTCCGGAGCCGTGCCGGCCGCCGGGCCCGTGCCCGCAGCGGGTCCCGTCTCCGGCCCGGAGCCGTCGGAGTTGTCGGGGCCGTCCAGCAGGGTCGTCAGCTCCGCCACCTGGCGGGCGTCCGGGAGGCCGAGGGCGACCGCCGGATCGCAGGCGTCCAGTCCGCCGCGCACATCGATGAGCCGGACGACGACGTCGTCGCGCTGGAAGATCGTGCTGCACGTCACCGGGGTGCGCGGATCGTCCGCCGCCGCCTCGTCGCGCTCGGCCAGCACCCGGGCCAGCCGCATCCCGCGCCCCGGCCGGGCCGGGTAGGAGAGCGCGTACCGCTCGGCCCCCGGGTCCTCCTCCCCCGCCGTCACGTGGTGGACGGCGGGCAGGGCCGCGCGGGTGTAGAAGACCCGGGCGGACTCGGGGTCGGCCAGGTCGCGGTCCTGCTCCAGATGGGGGTTGAGGGCCTCCTCCGCGGCCTGCACCTCGGGTCGGCGGGCCACGTGCCGCAGCGCCGCGAGCAGGTCGCCGCGCACCTCGATGGCCCGCACCACCCGGTTGCCGTGCAGGAACAGCGAGGTCCGGTGCAGCCGGGTGGTGTCGTCGACCCGGGGCTCGGGCGAGGCGTAACCGGCGAGGATCCCGGCCACCGCCTCCTCGCTGCCGGGGCGGACGGTGAAGGTGAGCGCGTGGCGGATCACCCCGTCCCCGATCCGGGGCGACATCTGGAGGCCGCCCGACCCCTCCTCCTCCGCCGGTCCGGCGCCCCGTCCCTGGCCGCCCGTCTCCCGGACGACGTGGAAGCGGAGGGACCGCGTGTCCCGGACGCAGCCGTGCAGCGGCCTGACCATCCGCACGTGCTCCTCGCTGCTCACCCAGTTCAGGAAGGGCGGGGCGCTCTCCCACTCGCTGGTGATCAGCCACTGGGAGGGGTTCTCGATCGACTGGCACAGCTGCTCGCTGAGGTGCCCGGGGACGGACTCGACATGGCTGCGCAACCGCTCGTAGGTGTCGAGGAACTGCTGCTGGGCTCCGTCGTGGACGTCCACCAGCAGGACGACCCGGAGCCGGGAGCCGTCGAAGACGGACTGGGAGACACGGTGCGACGCCGTTCGGGTCGCGGGCCCGGAAGCGGGCGTGGAGGTGGTGGTCATGCGGCGCACATCTCCTTCGCGGGGGCGGTACTGAACGTCGGCCGCGGTGATGCGACGCCAGCGTGCCTCGATCCTGTGCCCGCCCGAGGGGGTGCGCGAGTCGTGCGTGTTGCCCGAGTGACCGGCCCGCGCGGCACGGCGGGGCCGCGCCGCGGGCTCAGGCCAGGTGGGCGAAGACCACCAGGTTGTCGGTGTAGTCCTTGGCCTTGCGGTCGTAGATGCCGGCGCAGGTGATCAGCCGCACCTCGGGCCGGTCGGCGTCGCCGTACACCTGTTCGCTGGGGAAGTCGCCCTTCGCGAAGGTCTCCAGGCGGTCGACCACGAACGCGAGCGTCCGGCCGTCGGCCCGTTCCACCTGGAAGGTGTCACCCGACGCGAGCTGGTCGAGACCGGCGAAGACGGCGGGGGAGGTCTTGGTGTCGACGTGCCCGGCGACGATCGCGGTGCCGACCTCCCCCGGGGAGACCCCGTTGGCGTACCAGCCGACGAGGTTGGTGTCGTCGGCGGGCGGGGGCTGGAGCTGCCCGTCGGGGGCGAGCGCGAGGTCGGTGAAGGGGGCGTCGACGGAGATGCCGGGGATCAGCAGGCGCACGGGAGCGGAGCGGGGCAGGACGTCCGTGGACGGGGAGGCGGGAGCGGGAGCCGGAGCCGCGGAGGCACCGGCCTGCACGGTGCGGGGCGGCCGGGCGGAGTCGTCGGACGGGCGGTTGCCGCCGAACAGGCTCACCGCCAGGACCAGCAGGGCGATGACGCACAGCACGGTCATGCCACCGCGTGAGCCCTCGCCCGGCGGCGCCGTCTCGTCACCGGCGGGGGAGGAAGGGGGGACTGCCATCGGGACCACCTCACTTTGGGCAGGGCAGCGGGTCGGACGGGCCGGGGACAGCGAGCCGGGCCGCCACGGTGGGTTCCGGTGGCGGCCCGGTCGCTATCACGCCCGGCATGGCTCACGCCACTCCGTGCGCCGACTTCCGTCGCCGCATCGCGTAGAGCCCCGTCGCGGCGACGGCCAGGACCGCGAGGCCGCCCGCGGTGGTGGCGGGCTCGGCCAGACCGCCGCCGCCGGCGTGGACACCGCCGCGCGGCTTCTCGTTCTCGCCGCCCCAGGACTTGTCGCCCTGCTCCTCGCCGGAGCCGCCGTCCCACTCGCCCTTCACCTGCGACAGCGCACCGCCACCGGCGTGCACACCACCGTGGGGCCGCTCGTTCTCCTCACCACGGGCACCCTCCTCACCCCGCTCCTCGCCGGAGCCGCCACCCCACTCACCCTTCAC
>NZ_WWGX01000012.1 GCF_009862265.1 Streptomyces sp. SID8352
CATGGCGGCTTCGACGTTGGTGACCTGGTAGCCGTGGACGGGGTCCATGATCGTGGGGAGGCAGAGGCGGCCGGGGTCGCAGGAGGAGAATCCGGCGTTGCGGTCGGGGGTCCATTGCATGGGGGTGCGGACGGCGTCGCGGTCGCCGAGCCAGATGTTGTCGCCCATGCCGATNTCGTCGCCGTAGTAGAGGATCGGTGAGCCGGGGAGGGAGAGGAGGAGGGCGGTGAAGAGCTGGATCTGGTTGCGGTCGTTGTCGAGGAGGGGGGCGAGGCGGCGGCGGATGCCGATGTTGGCGCGCATGCGGGGGTCTTTGGCGTATTCCGCGTACATGTAGTCGCGTTCTTCGTCGGTGACCATTTCGAGGGTGAGTTCGTCGTGGTTGCGGAGGAAGATGCCCCATTGGCAGTTGGAGGGGATGGCGGGGGTTTTGGCGAGGATTTCGGAGACGGGGTGGCGTGATTCGCGGCGGACGGCCATGAAGATGCGGGGCATGACGGGGAAGTGGAAGGCCATGTGGCATTCGTCGCCGCCGGTGGTGTAGTCGCCGAAGTAGTCGACGACGTCCTCGGGCCATTGGTTGGCTTCGGCGAGGAGGACGGTGTCGGGGTAGTGGGTGTCGATCTCGTGGCGTACGCGTTTGAGGAAGGCGTGGCTGGCGGGGAGGTTTTCGCAGGTGGTGCCTTCTTGGGCGTAGAGGTAGGGGACGGCGTCGAGGCGGAAGCCGTCGATGCCGAGGTCGAGCCAGAATTTGAGGGCGGCGAGCATTTCCTCCTGGACGGCGGGGTTGTCGTAGTTGAGGTCGGGCTGGTGGGAGAAGAAGCGGTGCCAGTAGTACTGGCGGCGGTGGGGGTCGTAGGTCCAGTTGGAGGCTTCGGTGTCGACGAAGATGATGCGGGCTTCGGGGTAGCGGGTGTCGTCGTCGGCCCAGACGTAGTAGTCGCCGTAGGGGCCGGTGGGGTCGCGTCGTGATTCCTGGAACCAGGGGTGCTGGTCGCTGGTGTGGTTCATGACGAAGTCGATGATGACGCGCATGCCGCGCTGGTGGGCGGCGTCGGTGAATTCGACGAAGTCGGCGAGGTCGCCGAATTCGGGGAGGACGGCGGTGTAGTCGGCGACGTCGTAGCCGCCGTCCTTGAGGGGGGACTGGAAGAAGGGGGGGAGCCAGAGGCAGTCGACGCCGAGCCATTGGAGGTAGTCGAGGCGTGCGGTGAGTCCTTTGAGGTCGCCGATGCCGTCGCCGTTGCTGTCCTGGAAGGAGCGGACGAGGACCTCGTAGAAGACGGCCCGTTTGAACCAGTCGGGGTCGCGGTCGCTCGCGGGGGTGTCCTCGAAGGTGTCCGGTACGGGCTCGTTGACGGTCATGAGATGGGTGACCCTCCGGTCTGCGGGGTGGACGGTCGCAGGACCGGGCGGACGTACGGGGGCCGAGCGGCCCGTTCCGTGACGCGCATGCCGGTCCTGCCCCGGGTGACTGGTCCCGCCGGCGGGAGGCTCTCCCGTCGGCACCGACTCGGGCCGTTCCGAGCCGAGTTGCGGCATGTCCAACGAGGACGTGGCCCTCCGGGTTGTGGTGCGCTCCGAGGCCGGCCGCCCGGCGGAGACGCCGTCCGGCGCCCGCCGCCCCGGGCGTACGGGGGTCCGCGGGGCACGGGACGGGGGACGGGCGGTGGGTCGCGGGGCCGTTCCCGGTGACGGGGGTGCGCGCCGGGGAGCGCGGCGCCGGGGAACGTCTCCCGGCGGGCGACGGGGGTGAGCTGGCGGTTCCCGCCCGGGGCGCCGTGTCCCGCCGGAGGGGCCGGGGGGGCTCGCGCGGCGTGACGGGGTGGCCGCGGGGGGAGGAGGACCCGGGCTCCGATGGTCCCGCCGTCGGGGGACGGGCCGTCGGCGGGGGCGGGGAGGCACCGGAAGCGGCGGTGGGGACGGGCGGGTGCGGTGGTGGAGATGGGCCGGATGGGGGAGGCGCCGTCCCCCGGGCATCCGGTGGGGCACTGCGCCGGTCGCCCGGCGGCGGTCCTCCAGGGGGAGTAGTCACGCGGTGGGGCCGGAGACGGGCCCGGCACGCCCGCCCCACCCCTTTGGCGCCCCGTGGCCTCCCCATCGGGCCCATCACCGGGCTTCCCCACCGGGCCCTTCTCCCGGCCCGTTCCCCCCAGGACCCCGCCGCGGTGACCCGGACCCCGGGCACGCCACCGTGGCCCCGGGCCCACCGCCGGGGCCCGCCTCCGCCTTCTGCGGGAGGGACCCCACCTCGTACGGGACGCCCCCCTCGTCCCGGACGCGCCCCACCCTCGCCGGAGCGGACGACCGCGCCCCGCGGGCGCTCGCGCCGTTAGCCCATCCGGCGCCCAGGACCACCGCATTCCGCGAGGAATCACCCCTCAAGGGGGTGAACCGCCCGGCGGTGGACGAAGCGGCGCCGTAACGTCGTCGGCGCCGAGAAGGCCCACCGTCCGACCGAGCGAATGCGTAGAGGTGGAGTGTGAAGGCGATCCGCCGTCTGACCGTCCGTCCCGTTCTCCCCGACCCCCTCCGGCCGCTCAGCGACCTGGCCCGCAATCTGCGCTGGTCCTGGCACGAGGGGACGCGCGACCTGTTCCGGTCCGTCGACCCCGGGTGCTGGGCCGACGCCGGGGGCGACCCGGTGCGGCTGCTCGGCACGGTCCCGCCCGCGCGTCTGGCCGAGCTGGCCGGGGACGGGGAGTTCCTGCGCCGGCTGGCCGGGGCCGCCGCCGACCTCGACCGCTACATGACCGGTGACCGCTGGTACCAGGACCGGGAGCGGTCCGCCCGGCTCCCGGCCGCCGTCGCCTACTTCTCGCCCGAGTTCGGGATCACCGCCGCCCTGCCCCAGTACTCCGGCGGGCTCGGCATCCTGGCCGGCGACCACCTGAAGGCCGCCAGCGACCTCGGGGTGCCGCTGGTCGGCGTCGGCCTGCTCTACCGCCACGGCTACTTCCGCCAGTCCCTCTCCCGCGACGGCTGGCAGCAGGAGCACTACCCGGTCCTCGACCCGGGCGCCCTGCCCCTGGCCCTGCTGGAGGAGCCGGACGGCACCCCCGCCCGCGTCGCCCTCGCCCTGCCCGGCGGCCGGGAACTGCGCGCCCGGATCTGGCTCGCCCAGGTGGGCCGCGTCCCGCTGCTGCTGCTCGACTCGGACGTGGAGGAGAACGACCTCGGGGAGCGCGGCGTCACCGACCGGCTCTACGGCGGCGGCAGCGACCACCGGCTGCTCCAGGAGATGCTGCTGGGGATGGGCGGCGTCCGGGCGGTGCGGGCCTACTGCCGGATCACCGGCCACGCCCCGCCGGAGGTGTTCCACACCAACGAGGGCCACGCCGGGTTCCTCGGCGTCGAGCGGATCGCGGAACTCTGCGACGGGGGGCTGGACTTCGACTCGGCACTGGAGGCGGTCCGGGCCGGGACCGTCTTCACCACCCACACCCCCGTGCCGGCCGGCATCGACCGCTTCGACCGCGACCTGATCGCCCGCCACTTCGGCCCCGGCGCCGAACTCCCCGGCATCGGCGCCGAACGCGTGCTGCGGCTGGGCGGGGAGAGCTACCCGGGCGGTGAGCCCGGAGTCTTCAACATGGCCGTGATGGGCCTGCGCCTCGCCCAGCGCGCCAACGGCGTCTCGCTGCTGCACGGCGGGGTCAGCCGCGAGATGTTCGCCGGGCTGTGGCCGGGCTTCGACGCCGACGAGGTGCCGATCACCTCCGTCACCAACGGGGTGCACGCCCCGACCTGGGTGGCCCCCGAGGTGTTCCGGCTGGGCGCCCGCGCGATCGGCGCCGAGCGGGCCGAGGAGGCGCTGACCGTCGGCGGACCGGACCGCTGGGACTCCGTCACCGACATCCCCGACGAGGACCTCTGGGAGCTGCGCCGCACCCTGCGCGGACAGCTCGTCGCCGAGGTGCGCGAGCGGCTGCGGGCCTCCTGGCGGGAGCGCGGCGCGGGCGAGGCCGAGCTGGGCTGGATCGACGGTGTCCTCGACCCCGGCGTGCTGACCATCGGCTTCGCGCGGCGCGTCCCCTCGTACAAGCGGCTGACGCTGATGCTGGAGGACCGCGAGCGGCTGACCGGGCTGCTGCTGCACCCCGAGCGGCCGGTGCAGATCGTGGTCGCGGGCAAGGCGCACCCGGCGGACGACGGCGGCAAGCGGCTGGTGCAGGAGCTGGTGCGGTTCGCGGACGATCCGCGGGTGCGGCACCGGATCGTGTTCCTGCCCGACTACGGCATGGGGATGGCGCAGAAGCTCTACCCGGGCTGCGACGTCTGGCTGAACAACCCGCTCCGGCCGCTGGAGGCGTGCGGGACCAGCGGGATGAAGGCGGCGCTCAACGGCTGCCTCAACCTGTCGGTGCTGGACGGCTGGTGGGACGAGTGGTACCAGCCGGACTTCGGCTGGGCGATCCCCACCGCCGACGGCGCCGCGAGCGATCCGGAACGGCGCGACGCGATGGAGGCGGCGGCCCTCTACGAGCTGCTGGAGCAGCGGGTGACCCCGCCCTTCTACGAGCGGGGGCGGAGCGGTCTGCCCGACCGCTGGATCGAGATGGTGCGCCGCACCCTGAGCCTGCTGGGGCCCCGGGTGCTGGCGGGCCGGATGGTCCGGGAATACGTGGAGCGGCTGTACACCCCGGCGGCCGAGGCGCACCGGGCGATGGAGCCGGACGCGGCGCGCGGGCTGGCCGAGTGGAAGGCGCGGGTGCGGGCGGCCTGGCCGGGGGTGCGGGTCGGGCACGTGGAGGCGTCGGCGGCCACCGCAACCGCCGAACTCGGCAGCACGCTGGGGCTGCGGGTGCGGGTGGGCCTCGGGGACCTCGCCCCGGACGACGTGGAGGTGCAGGCGGTCTCGGGGCGGGTCGACTCCGGGGACCGCATCACCGGCGCGGCCGCCCTGGCGCTGAAGCCGGTGAGCGGGCCGGACCTGGAGGGCCGCTGGGTCTACGAGGGGCCGCTCGCGCTGGACCGCACCGGACCGTTCGGCTACACGGTGCGGGTGCTGCCGTCCCATCCGCTGCTGGCTTCCGGCGCCGACACGGGCCTGGTGGCCGTGCCGACCGACGAGCCGGCCGGTACGGCGGCACCGCTGATGCGCTGATGCGTTGATGCGTTGATGCGTTGATGCGCTGATGCGCTGGGGTGCTGACGGGGCGGGACGCCGGGGTGTCTGGGTGCCGGCGCGGCGACGGGTCGCAGCCGTCACCGGAACCGGAGCCGCCGCCGCGCCCGGAGCCGCCGCCGGACCGGGACCGCGGAGGGCCGGGAACCCCGGACGGCCCGCGCCCGGTCACCGGCCCCGGGCTCCGGCCCTGAGCACCGGCCCCGGGCTCCGGCCAGGTCACCGGCCCCGGGCTCCGGCCAGGTCGCCGGCCTCGCCGGCGGGGGCCCGGCCCCGCCCCGCGAGGGCCTCAGTCCTGCTCGTCGCCCCCGCTCAGCCGCCGCAGCACGGTGCCGCACCGCCGGGCGTAGGCGTGCTGGAAGCCCCGGGTGGCCGGACCCCCGGCCCGCGCGTACCAGCGGGCGGGGCGGCTGAAGCCGGTGACGGTCAGCCAGACGGTGCCGTCGCCGGTGCGGTCCACGACGAAGGCCTCCTCGCCGGACTCGGGGTGGCCGGACAGGGTGCCGTAGGCCCAGCCCGCCCGGCGGTACTCCTCGGTCGTCCACACCACCCGGCAGGGCGCCCGGAGCAGACCGGCGAGGGTGACGGTGACGTCGACGCCGGGCGCGGCCCGCAGGGCACCGGTCTCGATGCCGATGCCCGCCTCGCGGTGCATCTCCCAGGTGAGCACGGCCTCGGCCGCCCGCCGGAAGATCCGCTCGCCCTCGCCGAGGCGGGTGCGTACGTGCAGGGGGCGGAAGCCGGGCGGGCAGGGGCCCCGCTCGCGGGTCGCGCCGACGTCGTCGTACGTGAAGGACATGGGGCCCAAGCGTAAGGGCTGCCCCGTGGCGCCCGGCGGGGGCCGGGGCATCGGGGCAGCCCGTGGGCGGGTGCCCGGGGACCGCGGGTCCCCGGGCACCCGCCCGCCGTGGTGCGGGGCGGGTCAGGTCACGTTGATGGCGGTCCAGGCCGCCGCGACCGTCTGGTACTCGGTGCTGGAGGCGCCGTACAGGGCCGACGCCGCGTTCAGGGTCGCCGTGCGGGCGCCCTTGTAGTTGGTCGTGGACGTCATGTAGGTGGTGAGCGCCTTGTACCAGATCTGCAGCGCCTTGGCGCGGCCGATGCCGGTGATGGTGGAGTTGTTGTACGTCGGGGAGTTGTAGCTGACCCCGTCCACGGTCCGCGCCCCGCTGCCCTCGGCCAGCAGGAAGAAGAAGTGGTTGGCGGGGCCGGAGGAGTAGTGGACGTCGACGCCGCCGATGCCGGAGTACCAGTAGTCCTTCGAGGCGCCGTCCTTGCTGGGCTTGTCCATGTAGCGCAGCGGGGTGCCGTTGCCGTTGATGTTGATCTTCTCGCCGATGAGGTAGTCGCCCTTGTCGGAGGCGTTGTTGGCGTAGTACTCCACGCCGGTGCCGAGTATGTCGCTGGTGGCCTCGTTGAGGCCGCCGGACTCACCGCTGTAGACGAGGCGGGCGGTGTTGGCGGTGACGCCGTGGGTCATCTCGTGGCCGGCGACGTCCAGCGAGGTGAGCGGGCTGGTGTTGCTGTAGCCGTCGCCGTACGTCATGCAGAAGCAGCTGTCCTGCCAGAAGGCGTTGACGTAGGCGTTGCCGTAGTGGACGCGGGAGTAGGCGGCCCGGCCGTCGTTGCGGATGCCGTTGCGGCCGAAGGTGTTCTTGTAGAAGTCCCAGGTGGTCTGGGCTCCGTAGGCGGCGTCCGCGGCGGCGGTCTGGTCGGCGGAGGAGCTGGAGGCGGCGCCGGTGCCCCAGACGTCGTCGGCGTCGGTGAACAGGGTGCCGGTGCCGGAGGTGCCGCGGGCCAGGTTGTAGGTCTTGTGGCCGCCGCGCGTGGTGTCGTAGAGCTGGTACGTCGAGCCCGACAGGGTGGTGGTCAGGCTGACCGTGCCCGAGTACAGGGTCTTGCCGGTGCCGGTCTCGACGCCCTGCCACTCGCTGAGCCGGGCGCCGGTGGCGGCGTCGGTGATGACGTGCAGCTCGTTGGGGGTGCCGTCCTCCTGGAGGCCGCCGACGACGGTCTCGTAGGCGAGGACGGGGGTGCCCTCGGCCGCCCAGACGACCTTGCGGGGCGTGGAGTCGGCGGACGCCCCGGTGGCCCCGGCGGCGTCGGCGGCGCCGAGCGCCTGCTTGCGGGCGGCGGTGGCGGACACCTTCGGGGTGAGGGTCGGGACCTTGATGGTGGCCTCGGTCGCCCGGGTCACGCTCCGGGTGACGCCGGAGGCGCTCTTGTGGACGACGAGGTCGCCGCCGAGGACGGGCAGCCCGCCGTAGGTGCGCTCGTAGCGGGTGTGGACACTGCCGTCGGCGTCCTTGACGACGTCGCGGACGACCAGCTTCTCCTTGGCGCCGAGGCCGATCTCCCCGGCGGTGGCGGCGGCGGTGCCCTGCTCCTGCTGGATCAGCGCGGCACGGGCCGTGCTCGACAGGGCGACGGGGGCGGCGCCGAGGGTGCGCGGCGCGGGGGTGCTGCCGGCGGCGGCGGTCTGGGCGGTCAGGCCGGTGGTGAGCAGGGCTCCGGCGGCGACGGCGGTGGCGACGGCGAGCGTGGTGCGCTTGTGGCGCGAGAAGAGGGAGGACACACAGACTCCTTGGGTGGGGGGTCCGGCCGGATGTGGGGTGTCCGGCCGTTGCTGAGTGCGAAGTTGTGCGGCGGGTGGGGAGAACACTGACACCTTCGACGTGTACATGTCACCAGGGTCGAAGGGTGTTGGCCGAATCGGTCCGGCCGGAATGGAGTGATCTTGGGGAGGGCGCCGCCCCCGGGAACGGGGTCTCCGGGGGCGGCACCCCGGTCGGGACGCCGCTCCGGGGTGCGGGCGGCGCGGTCCGCGGTGGCCGGAAACCGACCCCGCGCGGACCCCTCGGGAGCCGGGTGGTCTAGGGGAAGGTGATCTTCCATCCGTCGATGTAGCCCGTGTCACCGGGGCCCTTGTCCTGGACGCGCAGCTTCCAGACGCCGTTGGCCGCGACCGAGGAGGCGTTGACCGTCCACGTCTGGTGGACGTCGGGTGCCGGGTCGTAGCCGCTGCTCTTCAGGCGGGCCGTCGCCCCGTTCGGGGCGACCAGGTCGATCTGGAGGTCGCCGCGCCAGGAGTGCGCGATGTCGACCGAGACCTGGAGGTTGGCCGGGGCGTTGCCGGTGCGGCCGGTGACCGTGATCGGCGAGGTGACCGCCGCGCCGTAGTCCGGGATCTGGACGTCGGCGGTGTTCTCGAAGGTGGAGCCGTCGCCGGGCGGGTCGGTCGGGTCGCCGCCGCCGGAGCGGGCGCCGACGCCGACGGCCGCCCACGCGTCCTGCACCGCCGCGTACTCGGTGCCCGTCGTCCCGTACAGCTCGCCGGCCGCCGCGAGGGTGCCCGTGCGGGCGCCCGCGTAGTTGGTGGACGAGGTGAACTTCGTGACCAGGGCCCGGAACCAGATCTGCTCCGCCTTGGCGCGGCCGATGCCGGTGACCGCGAGGCCGTCCGCGGTGGGCGAGTCGTAGCTGACGCCGTTGATGGTCTTGGCGCCGCTGCCCTCGCTCAGCAGGTAGAAGAAGTGGTTGGCGGGGCCGGAGGAGTAGTGGACGTCGATGCCTCCGATGCCGGAGTACCAGGAGTCCTTGGAGGCGCCGTCCCTGCTGGGCTTGTCCATGTAGCGCAGCGGGGTGCCGTTGCCGTTGATGTTGATCTTCTCGCCGATGAGGTAGTCGCCGACGTCGGAGGCGTTGGCGGCGAAGAACTCGGCCGAGGTGCCGAAGATGTCCGAGGTGGCCTCGTTGAGGCCGCCGGACTCACCGCTGTAGACGAGGCCCGCGGTGTTGGAGGTGACGCCGTGGGTCATCTCGTGCCCGGCCACGTCGATGGCGGTGAGCGGGCGGCTGTTGCCCGTGCCGTCGCCGTAGGTCATGCAGAAGCAGCTGTCGTCCCAGAAGGCGTTGACGTACGCGTTGCCGTAGTGGACCCGGGAGTAGGCGCCGACGCCGTCGCCCCGGATGCCCGAGCGGCCGTGCACCTGCTTGTAGTAGTCCCAGGTCAGCGCGGCGCCGTAGTGGGCGTCGGCGGCGGCGGTCTCGCTGTCGGCGGCGGTGCCGTTGCCCCAGACGTCGTCGGCGCCCGAGTAGAGGGTGCCGGTGCCGGAGGTGCCGCGGTTGAGGTTGTACGTCTTGTGGTTGCCGCGGGCGGTGTCGGTCAGCGAGTACGACGACCCGGACTGCGCGGTGCCCAGTGTCACGGTGCCGCTGTACAGGGTGTTGCCGGTGCCCTTGTGGACGGCCTGGTACTGGTACAGCTCGGCGCCGGTGGCGGCGTCGGTGACGACGTGCAGGCTGCTCGGGGTGCCGTCCTCCTGGAGGCCGCCGACGACGGTCTCGTAGGCGAGGACGGGGGTGCCCTGCGCGGCCCAGACCACCCTGCGCGGGGCGCGGTCGGCGTCCGGCTTCTCGGCGCCGGCCGCCCTGGCGGCGGCGATGGCCCGGGTCTCGGCCCCGGCGGCGGAGATCTTCGGCGTCACGGTGGCGGGGGCGACGGCGCGGGTGACGGTGGCGGTCCTCGGGGCCCCTCCGGGGCGGCTCTCGACGACGAAGTCGCCGCCGAGGACGGGCAGTCCGTCGTAGGTGCGCTCGTAGCGGGTGTGCAGGGTGCCGTCGCGGTCCTTGACGACGTCGCGGACGACCAGCTTCTCCTTGGCGCCCAGGCCGAGTTCGGCGGCGGTCCGGGCGGTGGCGGCACCGGCGTCGCGTATCAGTCCGGCGCGCTGGGCGGGGGAGAGGGCGACGAGTCCGGCGCCCTTGGCGGGGGGCGCCGTCGGGGCGGCGGTGGCCGGACCGGACTGGACGGCCGCCGCCACCAGCGCGGCGACGCCGGCCAGGGCGACGGCGGCGGAGCGGAGCCGGGTCCTGCGGTGGGGTGGGACGGGAGAGGTGTCTCTGTGGGGAGAGCTGCTGCTCAACACTGACTCCTTCTGCGCGGGCCGCGGATCGCGCGGCCTGGGGAGACCGGCCGGCGGGTGGGCCGGCCGGGCGGTGCGGGAGATACGCAGATGTGGTGTGCGGACGCGTGGAGCGGGCCGGGGCGCGGCGCTGGAACGCCGGTTGCGGGGGCGCTGCGGAACGGCCGTCGGAAGAGTCGCAGGAGAACGTGGTTCTTGTCAGGAGCGCGTCAGTAGGTTGGCCGAAAGTCGTTCGTTGTCCGGGCGTTCACGTTCGATATACGGACCCTTCACGTGGTGCGGCTCCGGCCCGTCCGCGCCCCGGGAGGGGGCCACCGCCCGCCCCGGGGCGGGGGCGCGTCCGCACCGGGGCGGGCCGCGTCCGTACCGGAGGCACCGCGCGTCCGGCCGGGTGCGGGAGCCCCTCGCCAGGTGCCGCGTCCGCCCGGGCCTCGGCGACCGCCCGGGGGCCGCCGCGCGCCGGTCCGGGAGCCGCCGCGCGTCCGCCGTCCCGGGCCCGCCGTCGCCCGCCCGGGGTGCCCGTGCCGCCCGGGTCGGCTCAGGACAGTGCCTAGGACAGGCTGTCGCGCCAGGCGCGGTGCAGATGGGCGAAGCGGCCCGTGCCGGCGATCAGTTCGGCCGGGGGGCCGTCCTCCACGATCCGGCCGCCCTCCATCACCAGCACCCGGTCCGCGATCTCCACCGTCGACAGCCGGTGCGCGATCACCACCGCCGTACGGCCCCGCAGCACCGTCGCCATCGCCCGCTGCACCGCCCGTTCCCCGGGGACGTCCAGCGAACTGGTCGCCTCGT
Organism: Streptomyces sp. SID8352; assembly: GCF_009862265.1. Taxonomy (GTDB): domain Bacteria; phylum Actinomycetota; class Actinomycetes; order Streptomycetales; family Streptomycetaceae; genus Streptomyces. The sequence continues at coordinate 10,846 of NZ_WWGX01000012.1, forward strand.
CCAGGATCAGCACCGCCGGGTCGGCCAGCAGCGCCCGCGCGAACGCCACCAGTTGCCGCTGCCCGGCGGAGATCCGCCCGCCCCGCTTGCGGACGTCGGTGTCGTAGCCGTCGGGCAGGGCCGCGATGAACTCGTGGGCGCCGATGGCCCGCGCCGCCCGCTCGATCTCCTCCCGGGTGGCCGAGGGGCGCCCGATGGCGATGTTCTCCGCGACCGTGCCGGAGAACAGGAACGCCTCCTGCGTCACCATCACCACCCCGCGCCGCAGTTCGGGCACGGCCAGCTCGCGCAGGTCCGTCCCGTCCAGCAGCACCCGCCCGGCCGAGGGGTCGTAGAACCGGGCGAGCAGCTTGGCCAGCGTCGACTTGCCCGCCCCGGTCGAGCCCACCACCGCGACGGTCTGCCCGGCCGGGAGGACCAGGTCGAAGCGGGGCAGAACCTCGCCGCCGGTGCGGTAGCCGAAGCTCACCGCGTCGAAGACCACTTCCCGCCCGGGGTGCTCCGACGCCAGGGGCGGCAGCTCCCCGGGCGCGGCCGGTTCCGGCACCGACGGGGTCTGCGCCAGCAGCCCGGCGATCTTCTCCAGCGAGGCCCCCGCGGACTGGTAGGAGTTGAGGAACATGCCGAGCCGGTCGATCGGGTCGTACAGGCGCCGCAGGTAGAGCACGGCCGCCGCCAGCACCCCGAGCGCCAGCGTGCCCTCCGCCACCCGGTACGCGCCCCACAGCACGATCCCCGCGACGGCGGTGTTGGCGACCAGCCGGGAGCCGACGACATAGCGGGCCATCTCCAGCAGCGCGTCCCCGTTGGTCCGCTCGTGGCGGGCGTTGAGCACCGCGAAGTCGGCGTCGTTGGCGGCCTCCCGGCGGAAGGCCCGCACCGGGCGGATGCCGTTCAGCGTCTCCACGAACTTCACGATGACCGCCGCCATCGCCGTCGACCGCTCCGCGTAGACCCGGCCCGCGCGCCGCTGGTAGGACCGGATCAGCAGGCACAGCGGCACGAACGACCCCACCGCGACCGCCCCGAGGCCCAGGTCCAGCCACAGCAGCATCAGCGAGATGGAGACGAAGGAGAGGACGACCGTGACGAGTTCCTGGAGCCCGTCGCCGAGCAGCTCCCGCAGCGACTCCACGTCCGTGGTGGACCGGGAGATCAGCCGCCCCGAGGTGTAGCGCTCGTGGAAGTCGACGCTCAGCGCCTGCGCGTGCCGGAAGATCCGGCCCCGCAGCTCCAGCAGCACGTCCTGGTTGACCCGTGCCGAGAGGATGATGAAGCCGTACTGCAGGGCGCCCCCGGCCACCGAGCAGAGCAGATAGCCGGCGGCCACCGCGACCAGCGGCCCGCTGTCGCCCGCCCGCAGGGCCGGCACCGCGCGGTCGATGGCGTACGCCACCAGCAGCGGGCCCGCCTGCACCGCCGCCTGCTGGAGCAGCAGGAGCAGCGCCGCCGCGGCCACCCGGGCCCGCAACGGCGCCAGCAGGGAGCGCAGCAGGGCGGCGGTCGCCCCGGGCGGGCCCGCCAGCAGATCCTGGTCGACGGGATCGACGACGGCGCCGGAACCCCTCGCCCGGTCCTCGCCCTCGGGCCGTTCACGGTCCGGCGCGGTGGCCGTGGGCGCCGTCATCGGACGTCCCCCTCCTCGTGCTCCTCGTGTCCCGCCATCAGATGGGCGTACTCGGCATGGGTGCGCAGCAGCTCCTGGTGGCTGCCGACGGCGGCGATCCGGCCGCCGGAGAGCAGCGCCACCCGGTCCGCGAGCAGGACCGTGGAGGGGCGGTGCGCCACGATCAGCGCGGTGGTGTCCGCGAGGACCCGGCGCAGCGCGGCCTCGACGGCCGCCTCGGTGTGCACGTCCAGCGCGGACAGCGGGTCGTCCAGGACGAGGAACCGCGGCCTGCCGACCACGGCCCGCGCCAGGGCGAGGCGCTGGCGCTGCCCGCCGGACAGGCTGAGCCCCTGCTCGCCGACGGGGGTGCCGGTGCCCTGCGGCAGCGCGTGCGCGAAGTCGGCCTGGGCGATGGCCAGGGCCCGGACCAGCTCGTCGTCACCCGCGCCGGGACCGGCGCCCATGAGGACGTTCTCCCCGACGGTGGCCGAGAACAGGGTGGGCTCCTCGAAGGCGACGGCCACCAGGGCGCGCAGCTCCTCGCGGGGCAGGGCGGTGATGTCCACGCCGTCCAGGGTGATCCGGCCGGAGGTCACCTCGTGCAGCCGGGGGATCAGCGCGGTGAGCGTCGTCTTGCCGCTGCCGGTGGCGCCGACCAGGGCCATCGACTCGCCGGGGCGGATGTGCAGATCGACGCGGTCGAGCAGGGGAGGGGAGCCGGGGGGCGCGTCGGGGTAGCGGAAGCGGACGTTCTCGAAGCGGAGCCCGGCGGTGCCGGGGCGTCCCGCCTCCCGGGCGCCGGGGCCGACGGCGCCCTTGGCCGCCGGGGCCCCGGCAACCGAGGCGTCCGGGGTCCCCGCCCCGGCGACTCCGGACGGGGCCCCGGCGGCCGGGTGCGGGGCGGCCGGGACCGGGGCGGCCGGGCGGTGGGCGACACGGACGCTCCGCCCGGCGGCGGGTGGGGCGGACGCCGTGCCGCTCTCCTCCTCGGCGTCCATCACCTCGAAGTACCGGTCGGTCGCGGTGGCCGCCTCCTGGCTCATCGCCAGCAGGAAGCCGATGGACTCCACGGGCCAGCGCAGCGCCAGCGCCGTGGACAGGAAGGCCACCAGCGTCCCCGCCGACAGCGCCCCGTCGGCCACCTGGACCACGCCCACCACCAGCGCCGCGCCGACGGCCACTTCGGGCAGGGTCACGATGACCGCCCAGATGCCGGCCAGCAGCCGCGCCTTGCGCAGCTCCGTCCCCCGCAGGGTCCCGGACAGCTCCCGGAAGGCCCGCGCCTGGCTGCGGTGGCGCCCGAAGCCCTTGATGATCCGGATGCCGAGCACGCTCTCCTCGACCACGGTCGTCAGATCGCCCACCTGGTCCTGGGCGAGCCGCGCCACCGCCGAGTACTTCTTCTCGAACGCCGCCAGGGTGGCCACCACGGGCACGGCGGGTCCGAGGATCACCAGTCCCAGCAGCCAGTCCTGCATCAGCATGATGACCACGCCGACCAGGATCGTCACCCCGTTGACCAGCAGGAAGGTCAGCGGGAACGCCAGGAACATGCGCAGCAGCATCAGATCGGTGGTGCCGCGCGAGAGGAGCTGCCCCGACGCCCACCGGTCGTGGAAGGCGACCGGGAGCCGCTGCACGTGCCGGTAGAGGTCGGCCCGCATCCGCGCCTCGATCCGCGACAGCGGCCGGGCCACCAGCCACCGCCGCAGCCCGAACAGCAGCGCCTCGCCCACCCCCAGGAGCAGCAGGAACAGGGCGCCGAGCCACACCCCGGCCGTGTCCCCGTCCGCGACGGGCCCGTCCACCATCCACTTCAGGACCAGCGGGATCACCAGCCCCGTGCAGGAGGCGACGACCGCGATGAGGGCGGCGAAGGACAGCCGGGCCCGCACGGGCCGCACATACGGCCACAGCCGCAGCAGCGCGCGCACGGCGGAGCGGTCCGGGGGGGATTCCTCGGGGGAGGCAGGTGTGGTGGGCATCAGGACCGAGCCTACGGTTCACCACTGACACTGCCCAGTGGGTTTCCGCGCGGCCGGGCCGCCCCGGGGGAGGGGGCCGGAGGGGGAACCTCCGGCGGAACGGCCCCCGCCCGGGGCGCGGGGACGGCCCCCGCCGGGTGCCGCCCCGGCAGCCGCGCCCGCGCCCGCGCCCGCCTCCGGCGTCCCGGTGTGTCGGCGTCCCGGCGTCCCTACGTGTCGGCCCCGATGGTCCGGCGGCCCTACGTGTCGGCCCGCACGTCCCGGCGGCCCTACGCGTCGGCGTCCGCCAGCAGCCGCTCCAGCTCCGTCATCAGCCGCACCGCCGCCGCCCGCTGGTCACCGGCGAGCCCGCCCCGCCGGGGCGCCCGCGGCCGGCGGTCGATGGCGATCCGCAGCGCCGCCGCGGCCTGCCGCGCGAAGAGGGACAGCAGGTCCAGCTCGCTGAGGCTGGAGCGGGCCTGCGGGGCCGGGTCGAGCACCTCCAGCACGCCGAGGACCCGGTCGTCGTGCAGCAGCGGCGCCGCCATCAGCGCGTCCGGCACGTACGCCGTGGACTCCGCCAGCGCCCGGTCGAAGGAGGAGTCCCGGGCGAGGTCGTCCACGATCACGGACTCCCCGGACATCGCCACCCACCCGGCGATGCCCCGTCCGGCCGGGAAGCGCCGCCCGGTCAGGAACTCCTCCCCCTGACCGGACACCGCCTGGAAGACCAGTTCCTGCGTGCCGTCGTCGAGCAGCAGGACCGAGCTGGCCCCGGCGCCGAAGATGGCCCGCGCCACGTCGACGACCGACTGGAGGAGTTCCCGGACCGAGGCGTCCTCGCCCGGACCGTCGGGGGTGGGGGCCGTCGCGGGCCCGATCGGAAGAGTCATGGGGCACCTCTGCTGCCGGGTCGGGCGACCTGCACGTTGGCCGCCGAGAGAAAGAGGGCGTTCTTGAGCTGGAAGGTCGTCATGCGGGGGTGCGCGGACAGCAGCCGGGCGCACAGCCCGGCGACGAACGGGGTGGCGAAGCTGTTGCCGGTGGTGCGGATGCTGGCCCCGCCGAGCCAGGCCACCTCGACGTTCTGCCCGGGGGCGAAGAACTCGACCGGCGGGTCCGGGTTGTACAGGTGCAGCCCGGGGTCGTCCTCCTGGTGGCTGCCGACCGAGACGACCGAGGCGAACCGCCACGGGAAGCTCTCCACCGGCGTGTTGTGCGCCGAGGCGGTGATCACCGTCCGGTTGAAGTACGCCTCGTCGGCGAGGGCGTGCAGCTCCTCCGCGAACCGCGCCCGCGTGGTGGACAGACTGAGGTTGATCACGTCGAAACGCTGTCGGACGGCCCAGCGCAGCCCCGCGATCAGCATGTCGCCGGTCCCGGAGAACCGCTCTCCGAGGACCCGCACGCTGTGCAGCTCGCACTCCGGGGCCGTACGGCGGATGATCCCGGCGCACGCGGTGCCGTGGCCGCAGACGTCGCCGGTGTCCGTCTCCCGCACGGAGACGGTCCCGTCGTCGTCCCGGACCACCACCCGGGACCCGGCGACCGGGCCCACCAGCGGGTGGTCCCGCTCCACCCCCGAGTCCACCACGCACACCCGGACACCGGCGCCGGTGCCGCCGGGCAGCGGCCGTTCGGCCGGTTCGGGGCCCCGGTCGGCCAGGACGGGGATGTCCCCTGGGCCCCGGCCGCGCAGGCTCCAGGTCAGCCCGTCGCCGGGGCCCGCCGTCGCGGTCGTCATGCGGAACTCTCCTCTCCTCGCGGGGCCGGCCGCCGCGCCGGGCTGGCGAGCCGCACGGCCCGCGCCCAGCCGACGCCGGGCAGATGGCCCTTGGCGGTGAACGACTCCTCGGCGGCCCGGGCCGCCAGGACGGCCTCCCGGCCGCTGCCCAGGGCCCGCAGGGTGTGCGCCAGGTCCAGCGAGGCCAGCGCCCGGACCAGCGGGGAGTCGGTGTCCGCCGCCGCCCGGACCGCGCGGGCCGCCAGCTCCCGGGCCTCCCCGTCCCGGCCCCGGGCCGCGGCCAGCCGGCCGTTCAGCCCGTCCAGGTCCACCGCCTCGGCCGGGGGGCGGCCGGGCCGCCCGGACAGCGGGGCGAGCGCCGCCGCCGCCTCCCGCCACCGCCCCTGGTCCAGCAGGACCCGTGCCGACTCCAGGGCCACCGTGTCCCGCAGCGCGTCGGCGCCCAGCGACCGCGCCTCGCGGGCCGCCCGGTCCAGCGCGCCCAGCGCCCGGCCGCCCCGGCCCGCCAGGGTGTCGACCAGCGCGCCGAACAGGGGCAGGAACACCCGCGCCTCCGCGTAGCCGAGCCGCTCCGCGAGCCGCTCCGCCTCCGCCAGCCGGGCGCACGCCTCGGCCGGCCGGGCGCGCAGCGCCAGCATGACGGCGAGCGGGCAGTTCAGCGTCACCCGTACGGTGGGGCGCCGCCCGTGCTCGGCGAGCAGCGCCCGGCAGCGGTCCAGCGCCGTCGGCAGCGGCTCCGGGCCGCGCCACAGCGAGACGCCGACGGCACCGAGCGCGGCGGCCCGCTCCGGCTCGGCGTCGGCGGCCACCGCGTGCGCCAGGGCCCGGGTGAGCAGGGTGTCCGCCTCGCCGTGCCGGCCCTGCGCCTGCCGGTGCTGGCCGAGCCGCAGACACGCCCTGGCCTGCCCGAGCGGATCGCCGGCCGCCTCGAAGACGGGCAGTGTCCCCCGGGCGGCCTCGGCCGGGGAGCCGCCGTCCGGCACCCCGGCCACCGCCAGGCTCAGCCGGGCGTGCGCCAGCTCCAGCGGGTCGGCCGGGGGCGCGGCGGTGCGCCGCAGCAGCTCCCGTGCCTCCGCCACCCGGCCCAGCGCCAGCCGGACCTCGCCGAGGCGGCGCAGCGCCCCCGCGGCGGACGGGTCGCCGGGTCCGTACAGGGCGGTGGACCGGCTCAGCAGGTCGTCGGCCCACGGCAGGTCGGAGCGGGCCAGCGCCTGCGCCCCGGCGCGGCCGAGGGCACCGGCCGCCCGCAGCCGCAGCGTCCCCAGCTCCTCGGTCACCAGGCCCAGTTCGCGCCGGTAGCGGTAGGCCCGCTCCAGATGGCCGCCGACCGCGCCGTCGCCGCGCGCCCGGACCCCGGGCAGGTCGGCGGCCCGCTCGTGCCGTTCGGCGCGGGCCCGCTTGGACATGCAGCCGTACGCGACCTCCTGGACCAGTCCGCTGGCGAACCGGTAGCCGCGCCCGTCGGCGGCCGGTTCGACCATGCGGTGGCGGCCCAGCGCCAGCAGCGCCTCGACGGTGCCGCGCCGGGTACCGCGGGCCAGTTCGGCCAGCTCCCCGGCGTCGAACCGGCCGCCCAGCACGGCGGCGAGGTCCAGGGTGACCCGCTCGGCGCCGGTCAGGGCGTCGATCCGGGCGCCCAGGAGCGCCTGCACGGTGGGCGGCGGGTCGTCGGCCCGGGCGCCGCGGGGCAGCGGCAGCAGCAGTTGCTCCAGGTGCAGGGGGTTGCCTCCGGCGCGCTCCAGCAGCCGGTCGGGCAGCCCGGGCGGGGCGGCGGAGGACGCGCCGGACGGGGCGCCGGGGGTGAGGCCGGCCGGGGTGCCGGGCGCGCTGCCGGTCGGGCCGAGGCGGGGCGCACCGCCGCCCGGAGCGATGACGCCCTCGGGCGGTCCGGCGTGGAACGTCCCGGCGCCGGCGTCGGCGCCGGGCGGGTCGGCGCGGGGTGACCGGCCGTCGGCCGCGCCGACCCGGGTGGTGAGCCGGGCGGTGGCTCCGGCGAGGACCTCCGCCAGCAGCCGCGCGTCGGCCTCCGGCAGCCCCGGCAGGGCCAGCGTGGTTCCGGGCGGCGCGGCACGGGAGTCCAGCAACTCGGGCCGGGCCAGGCAGAGCAGCAGGACGGGGGCGTCGCCGAGTTCCCGGTCGAGCCGGTCCACCAGGTCAAGCAGGGCCGGAGCGGCCCAGTGGCAGTCGTCGAGGACCAGCACCACCGGGCCGCCGGTGGCGGCGGCGGTCAGTACCTGGAGCAGCGCGGCGCAGGTGTCGTCCGGCGAGGGGCTGGGGGTGCCGTCCGCGAGCAGGCCGCCCGCCAGCACGGCCAGGGCGTCCGCCGCGTCCCGCTCCGCGGCCCCGGAACGCCGGGCGGCCAGCAGCGAGGTGAGGGCGTCGGCCAGCGGCCAGAGGGTGCCCCGGTCGCCGTAGGGGCGGCAGCGCCCGGCGCCGTACGCCACCCGGGGCCCGGCCCGGGTCGCCAGCCACTGCCGGACGAGCCGGGTCTTGCCGAGCCCGGCCTCCCCGTGCACCAGCAGCAGGTGCCGGAGAGGGGGACCCGCGGCGCCGGTCCCGGCGGCACGGCTCCCCGGCGGGCCGCCGGAAGGACTCCCGCCGTCCGCGACGCCGGTGCCCCGGCCAGCCGGAGCCTCCCCACTCCAGGAGCCTTCGTCCGCGGTGTCCCGGACCGCGCGGTGGGGCTCGGCCGTGCGGGGTGAGGTGTCCCGGTCGGTGTCCGTGTCGGCGTGAACACCGGGGGGTGAGTTGTTCACGGAATGGGGGCCGGTGCTGTCTTCGGGGGTGGCCGGGGCCGGGCGGGTGTCGTGGGCCGCGTCGTGGGGGGCGTCGATGCGGCCGACGACGTCGGGGGCGTTGTCGCGCGTGCCGGCCGTGCTCGGGGAGCCGTCCCGTTCGAGCCACGGGTCGGCGTCGGGGCCGGGTCCGGTGCCGTCCCTCCGGTCACGGACGTCCGTGACGGCCCGACCGCCCTGCGCCGGGGCGCCGTTCGCGGTCCGCGCGCCGCCGGGCGCGCCCGGCGTCCAGGTCGTCCGCGGGGCTCCCGCCGTCGCCGTCGCACGGGCCAGCGCCGCGTCCAGCGCGTCGAGTTCGACGCCGCGTCCCACGAACGGGATGTCGAAGCGCCGCAGTTGGTCGGGCTCGTCGCCGCCCAGCCCCAGCAGGCGGTACGCCGTCACCGGCACCGACTTGCCCTTGAGGCGCAGCGGGCCGACCTCCTCGACGCGGACCGTGGGGCCCGCCGCGAGACGGGTCTCCGGGCCGAGCAGGATGCTCCCGGCGTCGGCGTGCTGCTCCAGCCGGGCCGCGACGTTGACGGTCTCCCCGGAGACGAGGGCCTGCCGCGCCGAGGCGTCCGAAGCCGCCACCACGGGGCCGGTGTTCACGCCGATGCGCACTTCCAGCCCGATCCCCAGGGCCTGTTCGAGGTCGGCGTTGAGCCGGTCCAGCGCGTCGAGCATGCCGAGCGCGGCGCCGAGGGCGCGGCGGGCGTCGTCCTCGCGCACCGAGGGCACCCCGAAGACGGCCATCACGGCGTCCCCGATGAACTTCTCCAGCGTGCCCCCGTGCTCCTCCACCTGGCCGCGCATCAGCGCGAAGTAGCGCAGGGTGACGGCGCGGAGGGTCTCCGGGTCGAGGGCCTCGGAGAGCGCCGTGGAGCCGACCAGATCGCAGAAGAGCACGGTGACGACCTTGCGGGCCTCGACCGGTCCGGGCGGGAATTCCGGCCCGGGCCCCCCGGACGGGACGGGGCACGGGTCCGGCGGACGGCAGGGGGTGCCGCAGGACGGGCAGAAGCGGGCCCCGCCCGGCAGGGCGGCCCGGCAGCTCGTGCAGCTCATGGCGGGGACCTCGTCGCGGTGGCCGGTCGGGTGGACGGGGGAGGGGTGCCGCTCGGCGCGGCGCGTCGCCCGGAGCAACGCGTCGCCCGGCGCGGCGCGCCGCTCAGAACAGCGCGCCGCCGGCGACCTCGCTGTGGGCCTGCACCTCGGGGCCCACCTCGCCGAGCCGCCGCCCGATGTCGATGAGGAGCGCGACCTCCTGCTCGGTCATCGACAGCAGCACCTCCACCTGTTCGTCGGTGAGCGCGTCGAGGGGGAAGCCCGCCGCGGCCAGCCGGGCGAAGCGGGCGGTGCGGTCGTCGCTCATCGGTGACCTCCTGACGGGGCCGCGGCCGTCCTTGCGGGCCGGGCGGCGAGTTCGGACAGCAGCCGGGCCAGGCCCGACACGGTGTGCAGGGCGCCGACCGAGACGGCGGTGCGCTGGGGCCCGGTCAGCGGCAGCCGGTCGAGGACCCGGTCCAGGGCGGCCACGTGGGCGGAGTCCAGCGCCGCGTGCGCGCGCAGGGTGCGGAAGGCCGCGTCGGGCAGGCCGGTCCCGGCGGCGAGGTGCTCCGCCAGCCAGCCGGCGGGGGCGTTCCCCTCCAGCGCGGCCATGTAGCCGAGGAGGACCGCGGGGTGGTGGTGCTCGACCCAGTAGTACGGGGCGCCGGTCAGCACCGCGACGGCGGTGGGCGGCAGCGCCGCGCGCACGGCGGCGGCGTCGCCCCCGGCCAGGGCCAGGTCGGCGAGCAGCCAGTCGTCGTGGCCGCGCTCCTCCTCGATGTGCCGGCGCAGGTACCGGGCGAGCGGGCGGGCCACCGGGTCGCCGGGCGGCGCCGCCTCGCAGCGGGCGACGGCGCGTTCCATCAGCGGTACGGAGGCGCGGACCAGGGCGTGCATGGCGCCCAGGTAGGCGAGATAGCGCGGGCGCAGCCCGTCCGGCCGCCAGAGCAGGGCGGCGGCGGCGTGCACGGCGGGCTCGGCCAGCGACAGCTTGGTCCGCAGCACCCGGGAGAACGGCGCGGCCCCCACCGCACCGCCCCCGGCCGCTCCCTCCACCGCCCGCCCGGCCGCACCGCCCCCGGGTCCCCCCACGGCGACCCGGGCGGCACCGCCCCCGGCCGGTTCCCCCACGGCGGCCCCGGCAGCGCCGCCCACGTCCCCCGCCGGGAGCCTCTCCGCGGCCGGCGCACCACCCCCTGTCCGCCCCGGCCCGCCTCCCGCGCCTCCCGTGCCGTCAGGAGCCGCCGCCCGGTGGCCCCCCGCGCTCCGCGCGCCGCCCGCGGCACCCCCCGCCCGTCGGCCCACCGCACCGCGTGCCGCGCCGTCCGGGGTCCCCGCCGGGCCGCCCCGCGTGCCCCGTGCGGCACCGCCCACGACCCCCGCCGCGTCTCCCGCCGCACCCCGTACGGCGCCGCCCGTGACGTCCCCCTCCGGGCCGCCCGCCGCACCCCTCACCGCGGGTCCCCGTCCAGCGCGACCAGATCCGCGTACGGGGCGCAGCCGTGCCGCCGTACGAGGGCGACCGGGCCGGCGGCCGTCTGGCGCCGGGCGGCCTCCGCGTCGAGCAGCTCCCCCACCGGTCCGGTGCCGTCGCGGGCGGCTCCGGCGAGCACCCCGGGATGCCGCTCCAGACGGTGGCAGGAGGCGCAGTAGCCGCCCTCCCCGCCCGCGCCCCCGTCGCCGTGGCGGGCGTACAGATGGACGGGGCCTGCGGCGCGGACCATCCGCAGCACGGGGGAGGCGCCCGAGCGGCGCCGCACGGCGGGCCAGCCGTCCTCGGCGATGTGGCCGAGGCGCAGGTGCGCCGGGGCCGGGCGGGCGTCGACGGCGCGCTGGTTGCAGCAGGCGAGGACGGTGCCGTCGAAGGCCACCACCGGCCAGGCCGCCAGCGCGCAGGGCAGCGGCCGGTCGCCGTCCGGGAGGACGCGGGCGGCGCCCGCCCAGGCGGCGGCCCGGCCCAGCGGGCGGACCGCGGTGACCAGCATCGGCACCCGGTCGGCGAACTCCCGGCGGATCTCGGCGGTCACCTCGGCCAGATAGGGGTCCCGGGGGCCGCTCCCGGTGAGGTGGAAGCTGACCGGCACCCCCGCGTCGCGGATCTCCCGCACCGCCCGCAGCACGTCGGCGCGGGGCACCTCGCGCTCGTGGTGGGCGTCCAGGCTCGCGGAGAAGTGGTCGACGGCGGTGACCGCGCGCATGATCCGCCCGGGGACCCGGCCGGAGCGGGCGAAGAACATGCCGCTCAGCAGCGCGCTGCGGGTGCCCGCCGCGCGGGCCGCGACCGCGAGCGCGGTGGTCAGCTCCGGCCGCAGCAGCGGCTCGCCCCCGGTCAGCAGGAGCACCTCGGGGCGGTCCGCGGCGCCGAACGAGCCGACGAAGCGCAGCAGATGCCCCCCGTCCGGCTCCTCGCCGGACATCGTGGAGGCGGTGGAGCAGTGGGCGCAGCTCAGCGGGCAGCGCCGGGTGAGGGTCAGCAGCAGTCCCGCGCCCGGGACGGGCCGCAGCCGCAGCAGGTCGGACAGACGCACGGGCGCACCTCCCTGTCTCGTCGCCCGGCCGGTGGGCGGCCGTGGCCACCCAGCGTCCCGGCGGGCGGTCAACGGGCGGTTCGGCGCCGCCTGTGTACCGGTAAACCGGCAGGCCGGACGGGTGCCGGGCGGTGCCGAGGAGCCCCGGGGGCGGTGCCGGGCGGCCGGTGACCCGGCCCGAACAGCGTCCATACCGCTCGCATACCGGCTCTTGACCGGCGGGGAACCGCCGCTGCCTAGCGTCCTGTTCCACCGGCCGGCGACCGCCGCCCGGAGTCCCGTCCGTGAGGAGTGAACCCATGGCCGACGCCATCGAGCCCACCGAGGACAGCACCCCCGAGAACGACAGCCCCGAGGTCGAGGCCCACCTGTCGAAGGACGCGGTCAAGAACGCGGTGCTCGGACTCCAGGCCGGCGGCCTCGAGGGGGAGTCCGTGATCTCCCCCGCGATGAGCTGTTCCTCCTGCGTGGCCGCGAGCTGCTGAACCGTCGCCCCGGCGCCGGCCGGACCGGCGGTCCCACCGCCGGTCCGGCCGGCGCGACCGTTCGGCCGACGAGACGACGATGACAGGAGAGGGGCTGGGCGGAGATGCGCCTATCGTGGGAAACGGTGGTGTTCTACCTGGGGAACCACCGCCGGTGGTTCGAGGACGTCACCCGGCGGCAGCCGGACGCCGTCCATCTGCGGGAGTACCGGGCGGCCGTCCCGGCCACCTGGGGCCTGCGGCGCCGTGGCTACTGGCTGATCAGTGAGCCGCCGGGCGCCGACCGCGTCGAGCAGGGCTGGAAGCTGCACGTCAGCGCCACCTCCCGGAGCAGCGCGGAGATCCTGCGCCGCGCCCTGCCGGTGCTGCGCGACGCGGGGGTGCGGTTCAAGTTCCTGATGGACCCGGCGGCGGTGGCCGAGGTGAACGGCAAGAGCGCCCCCCGGGGTTCGAGCGGCAAGTTCATCACCGTCTACCCGCCCGACCCCGACGGCTTCCACCGGATCGCCCGCGCGCTCACCGAGGCCCTCGACGGCTGTGACGGCCCGTACATCCTCTCCGACCGCCGCTACCCCGGCTCCCGGATCGTCTTCTACCGCTACGGTGCCTTCACCTCGCACTTCCGGCTGCGGGCCGACGGGATCAAGGAACTGCTCATCCAGGCCCCGGACGGGTCCTGGGTGCCCGACGTGCGCACCCCGTACTGGGGCGCTCCCGACTGGGCCGGCGACCCCTTCGACGGCCCCGCCCGCACCACGGCGCCCCCGGCCCCCACCGCGTCCCCGGCCTCCACCGTGTCCCCGGCCACGGCGAGCCCGGCCCCCGCCTCCCCGGGGACCCCCGCCGCGCGGGAGGAGCCCGCCCCGGCCGAGGAACCCCCGGCGCCGCTGCTCGACGGCCGGTACTCCGTCACCGGGACGCTGGCCCTCGGCAACCGCGGTGGCGTCTACCGCGCGGTGGACACCCGGACCGGCGCCGACGTGGTGCTGCGCGAGGCCCGCCCGGCCGTGGAGGTCGGCCTGCACCGCACCGAGGCCGTCGCCCTGCTCCACCACGAGCACCGGCTGCTCACCGAACTCGCCGACACCGGCCTCTTCGTCCGCCCGGCCGGCCTCTTCACCGCCTGGGAACACTCCTTCCTCGTCGAGGAGTTCATCGACGGCGTCCACCTGGGCCGGCTGAGCATCGGCGAGAACCCCCTCTACGACCTGGACCTGACGCCCGAGCGGCTGACCGCCTACTACGAGCGGCTCCGCGCCCTCTGGCTCCAGGTCGCGGACGCCATCGCCGTCTGCCACGAGCGGGGCATCGTCCTCGGGGACCTCTCCCTCACCAACATCCTCGTCACCCCCGAGGACCGGGTGCGGATCATCGACCTGGAGTCCGCCTGCCACGAGGGCGTCGACCGCGGTGCCGGGCTCGGCACCCCGGGCATGGCGCCCCGCCGGGCGGCCACCGGCACCGTCGACCGCCGTGCCGACTACTACGCCCTCGGCGCCGTTCTGCTCAGCGGCGTCCTCGCCTGCCAGCTCAGCGATGTCGTCGAGCACGAGGTGCCGCTCGGGCTGCTCGACGAACTCGCGGCCGACCTGGACCTGCCCGCCGAGTTCACCGCCCTCGTCCGCGACCTCTACGACGAGGACGCCCCGCTGCCCGACCCCGACGTGCTCCGGGGCCGCATCGCCGGCCTGCCCTTCGCCACCGCATGGCGGCAGCCCCCGCCCCTGGTCCGCCGCGCCGCCCCCGGCCCGGAGGACGCCGCCGAGCTGCGCCGCCGGATACGCGACGTCCTGCGGGGCGTCCGCGACTACGCGCTCGGCGCCGCCGACACGACCCGCGACGACCGGCTCCTCCCCGCCGACCTGCTGGTCTTCGAGACCAACCCGCTCTCCCTCGCCCACGGCGCCTACGGCAGCCTCTACGCCCTGCACACCGTCCACGGCGAGGTCCCCGGGGAACTGCTCGCCTGGGCCCTGCGCCGCCCCACCGGGCACACCGCGATGCCCCCCGGCCTCTACTACGGCTCCGCCGGGGTCGCCTGGGCCCTGTCCGCGATGGGCCATCCCGCGCAGGCCGCCCGCGTCCTGCGCGACACGGCGGGGCACCCGCTGCTGGCCGACGAGGGCGACACCGGCGTGCTGACCGGCACCGCGGGCCACGGCATGGCCTGCCTCAGGCTCTGGCAGGACACCGGGGACCCCGAGTTCCTGGACCGTGCCCGCGCCCTCGCCGGCGGCCTCGCCCGCACCGCCCGCCGCGAGGAGGACCGCGCCCACTGGCCGGACGCCGAGGGTCGGCGGCCCGTCGGCTACGGCCACGGCCCCAGCGGCGTGGCGATGTTCCTGCTGGCCCTGCACGCGGTCACCGGCGACCCGGACACCCTCGCCCTGGGGCGCGCGGCCCTCGAACACGACCTCTCCCGCGCCGAGTACGCCCCCAGCGGACTGCTGTCCTTCCAGGCATACGCCGACGACCGGGACGCGCGGACCATCCTGCGCCACTACTGGGACGAGGGCACCGCGGGCATCCTCACCACCCTGCTCCGCTACTGGTGGAGGACCGGCGACGAGCGCCTGCGCAAGCAGGTCGACCGGCTGCTGCCGGACGTGCGGCGCAAGTACACCGTCTTCCCCCAGCTCTTCCACGGCATCAGCGGCCTGGGCGACGCCCTGCTGGACGCCTACGAGTTCCTCGGCGACCCCGAGCTGCTCGGCGACGCCGAACGGGCCGCGCGGGCCGTGCTCCGCTGGGCGGTGCGCAGGCCCGAGGGGGTCGTCTTCCCCGGCGAGCAGACCCTGCGGGAGAGCGCCGACCTGGCCACCGGCTCCGCCGGGATCGCGCTGTTCCTGTCCCGGTTCGAGCACACCGTCCCGGGCGCCCGCACCAACCGCAACTTCCTCCTGGACGACCTGCTGGCCGACCCCCGGCGCCCGCCGGGCGAGCGGCGGGCGGACCGGTGACCGGGACCGAGCCCCGGACCGAGCCCGCGCCGGGGCTGCGGCACAACCGGACCTTCCAGCTCCTCTGGACGGCGCAGGCCCTGTCGGACTTCGGCTCGTCGATGTCCGCCATGGCCCTGCCCCTGGTCCTGCTGGCGGGCGGCTCCTCCAGCGCCGAGGCGGCGGTGATCGGCACCGCGATGCTCGTCGTCGGCCTGGTGGTCCGCATCCCCGCCGGATACCTCAGCGACCACCGCGACCAGCGGGTCCTCATGGTCGGCTGCGACCTGGCGCGGCTGCTGGCCGCCGGGGTCCTGGCCCTGTGCCTGCTGGTGCGTCCGCTGCCGCTCTGGCTGGCGCTGGCCGCGGTGGTCGTCTCCGTCACGGCCGTCGAGGTGTTCCGCCCGTCCCAGCAGAAGGTGCTGCGCTGGATCGTCGACCGCGACCAGCTCCCCGCGGCGATCTCGCTCAACCAGGCCCGCTCGTACGGGGCGGAGATCGCCGCGCCCGCCGTCGCCGGGTTCCTCCTCGGCCTGGGCCAGGCCCTCCCGTTCGCCGTCGACGCCGTCACCTTCGGGGTCTCCGCGCTGTGCGTGGCCGCCGCCCCCGGCGTACGGCGGGCCGTCGCCGCCCGCCTCCCGGAGGCCGGGGCGCCGGCCGCCGCGCCCGGCCGCCCGGCCGAGCGGTTCTGGCCGCGGCTCACGGCCGGGTTCCGCTACCTCGGCGGCCACCGGCCCCTGCTGTACCTGGCGTTGTACTTCAGCGGCGTCAACCTGGGCTTCTCCGCCTTCGGTTACGTGCTGATCCTCGGCGTGGGCGGCGGCTCCGGCGGCGCCACCGCGGTGGGCGCCGCGATGAGCACGGCGGCCCTGGCCGGGCTGTGCGGCTCGCTGATCGCCCCACGGGCGCAGCGGCTGCTGCGGATGCCGGTGCTGATCATGGCCGGGCCCGCGGCCTCGGCGCTGCTGCTGCTCGCCGCCTGGCGGACCGGGAGCACCGTGGCCGTCGCAGCCGGGTTCTCGGCGCTGTGCCTGCTGACGCCGGTCGTCGGGGTGGTGTTCTCCACCATCATGGCGACCTCCGTGCCCGAGGAGGTCTACGGCCGGGTCAACTCCAGCCTCTCGCTCCTCGCCCAACTGCCGCAGTGTGCCGGTCCCATGGCGGCCGGACTGCTGCTGCTGAACCTGTCCCTGCCCGGCACCGCGGCGGTCCTCGGCGTCCTGTTCGCCGGGCTCGCCGTCGTCGCGCCCGCCCTGCCCGACCTGACCCGCACCGCGCCGGACGCCCCGGCCGGGGAGGAACGATGACCCCCTCCGGAGACACCGGTCCCGTCCGCCCGGCATCCTCCGCTTCCGCCCCCGCCCGGCGGCACCCGTCCGCCGCGCGGGGCCTGCCGGCCGGGCGGCGGGGGGCGTTCCGGTCCCGTGCGTGCCCCGAGACCCGGGCCCCCGGGCGCCGGGGCGTGCCCCTTCCCCCGGCGCGCCCGGAGGGGGCCCGGTCGTCCCGGTGCTCCGGGCCGTTCCGGTCTCCCGTGTGTCCGCAGGCGTACCGGTCATCCGCGCACCCGGGTGCGGCCCGGCGGGTGGACACGGAGGAGTCCCCGCCGCCCGGAGGGGGCCGCCGGGGCCGGGAGAGCAGGGGGCGGCGGCGATGACGCGACCGTTCCCGCCGGGCACCGCACCGCCCTGGGCGCCACCGGCCGGCCACCCCGAACCCCGGGCGGCACTCGGCCGGTTCGCGTCCGGCGTCGCCCTGCTGACCGCGGGCCGCCTGATCCCGCACGCGGTCACCGTCAACTCCCTCACCGCCGTCCCGACGGAACCGCCGCTGGTGGTGGTGAGCGTTCCGCGCGCGGCGAGCGTCCACGCCACCGTGGAGCGGGACCGGGAGTTCGCCGTCTCCGTCCTCTCCGGACGGCAGCACGCGGTGGCCGCGCGGTTCGCGGAACGCCACCGGCCCCGGGGCCGACAGGAGTTCGCGGGCGTCGACACCTTCCGGGGACGGCGCACCGGCGCCCCGCTCCTCAACGGCGCTCTCGCCTGGCTGGAGTGCGCGCTCACCGATGTGCGCGACGGCGGCGACCACTCCGTGTTCCTCGGCTCGGTCCTCCACCTCACGGCGGGACCGCCGGGCGACCCGCTGGTCCACTTCGCCGGCGCCTTCCGCACCCTCGGCCGCACCCCCATACCCGGCGGCCCACGCTGATCCGGTGCCTTGTGCCGGGCCCCGCGCGAAGGGTGCCTTGCGCGGAGGCGGGCCCTGCGCGGAGGCGGGCCCTGTGTGTGTCCCGGTCCCGCGCGGACTTCGGGTCCTGGACTTCGGGTCCCGCACGGACTTCGGGCCCCGCAGGGGACGGCGGCACCGCGCCGACTCCGGGCCCCGGGCCGGGTTCGGGCCGTGCCGGGTTCGGTGCGCAGCCCGGGGTACGGCCATTGTGTGTGCCGGTGCCGGTGCCGGTGCCGGTGCCGGTTCCGCAGGGCCGGGAGGCCCGGGGAAGTGCCGGAACCGGAGCCGGGACCCGGCGGCGGTCCCCTGTCTCCCCGGGGATTGCCGCACGCCCGTACGGCCCACCATCCGAGGTACCCGGACCACTCGGGCCATCCGCAGTGCCCGGGCCACCCGTCCCGTTCCGTCCCGTCCCGGGCCACCCGTTCCGTCCCGTCCCGGGCCACCCGTTCCGCCCCGGGCTTCCGCCCCGGGCTTCCGCCCCGGGCTTCCGCCCCGGGCTTCCGCCCCGGGCTTCCGCCCCGGGCTTCCGCCCCGGGCTTCCGCCCCGGGCTTCCGGTCCCGCGCGGCCCGGTCAGCCGCCGGTCCCGCCCACGCCGTCCGTGCCCGTGTGCTCGCGGACGTACGACTGGAGCAGCCGCGGCACGGTGTACCGGGCCGAGTGGGCCGACACCTCCTCCCCGGGGCAGCCGACCGCGCCCGCCTCGATCAGCCGCTCCAGCCTGCGCAGCGCCTCGTCAGTGCCGCAGCCCAGGGCCTCGGCGGACTCCCCGAGGGTGAACGGCACCCCGACCGGCAGCCGCGCGATGCGCAGCAGCGCCCCGCGCCCCTCCTCGGACAGGTCCCGCCAGCTCGCCTCCAGCCGGGGGCGGACCGCCACGTCGCCCGCCGCCAGTTCGCCCAGCGCCGCCGCCGGATCGGCCAGCCGCGCCGCGTACTCGGCCAGCGGCAGATGGCGCAGTACGGCGAGCCGGTTGCCGCTCACCCGCACCGCGAGCGGCAGCATCCCCCCGGCCGCGACGATGCGCCGGGCGGCGGCCGGGTCCCGGGCGAGCCGTTCGGCCCCGGCGATGCGGGCCAGCAGCTCCAGGGCCTCCGCCTCGGTGTACGCGGGCAGGCCGACCCGGGTGACCCCGGCCAGCCCGGCCAGTTGGGCCCGCGCGGTGACCAGCACCCGGCCGTGGCCCTCGCCGGGCAGCAGCATCCGCGCCGTCGCCTCGTCGGCGGCGTCGTCCAGGACCAGCAGGACCCGGCGCCGGGAGAGCCAGCCCCGGCACAGCGCCGCCGTCCGCCCCGGGTCGGCCGCGGCCCGGTCCAGCCCCGCCAGCCGGGCGACCTCCCCGACGACCGAGGCCGGGGGCCGGGGATGACCGGCCGCGGTGCGCAGGCCCACCAGCAGCAGCCCGTCCGGGAAGCGTCCGGCCAGCCGCCGGGCGGCGTGCACCGCGAGCACCGTCTTGCCCGCGCCCGCCGCCCCGGTGACCAGCGCGTCCCGGCCCCGCCGCAGCGCGCCCTCCAGCTCCCGCAGCGGATCCTCGCGCCCGGTGAAGTCCGCGAGGCCCGGCGGCAGCAGGCAGCCCGGGCCCGGCCCGGGGACGGCGGACGCGGCCGGGGCCCCGCGCCCGCCGCCGTCCCCGTCGCCGAGGACCGTCCGGTGCAGGGCCGCCAGCCGGGCGCCCGGCGGCAGCCCCAGCTCCCGGGCCAGTTGCTGCCGCACCTCGTCGTAGACCGCGAGGGCCTCGGTCCGGCGGCCGGACAGGTGCAGGGCGCTCATCCGGGCGGCCTGGAGCCGCTCCCTGAGCGGATGCCGCTCGGCGGCGGCCCGCAGCCCGTCGGCGACCGCCTCCGCGTGGCCCGACGCCAGCTCGGCCTCGGCCCAGTCCTCGAACACCCCGGCCCGGTCCGCGTCGAGCCGCCGCACCGCCTCCTGGACCTGCGGCGAGCACCGCAGCTCGGCCAGCGGATCGCCCCGCCAGAGGCCGAGCGCCCGGCCCAGCAGCCCGGCGCAGAGGGCCTGTTCGCCGCGGAGCCCGGCCGCCCGGCCCTGCCGGGCGAGCGCCGCGAACCGCAGGGAGTCCAGCTCCCCGGGCTCGACCCGCAGCGTGTAGCCGCTGTCCTGGCACACCAGCCGCCCGGCGGCGGGGCCGTCCAGCAGCTTGCGCAGTGCCGAGACGTAGACCTGGAGGTTCTTGCGGGCGGTCCGGGGCGGCTCGTCCTCCCACACGGCGTCGGTCAGCCGGTCCACCGTCACGGGCTGGTTGGCGTGGCAGAGCAGCACCGCGAGCACCAGCCGCTGCTTGAGCGGCCCCAGCGGGCGGGGCCGGCCGTCGACGGTCAGGGCGAGCGGGCCGAGCACGGAGAAACGGAGCCCCATGTCCTCCGGCTCCCCGGCCTCCGCCCCACGGGCCTCCGCCGCTCCGGCCGCCGGGCCCCCGGCCGGCGCGGGCCGGGCGTCCCGGCCGGGGCCGGTGCGCGTGTGCCGGGCGGGCCGGACGCCCGTCGCGGTCACCGACACCCCTCCGTCCGGCGGGGGCGGTCCGGCCGGGCGGTGAGGGGTCCGCGTCCGGGGGTTCTCCCCCGGGGGGTGGCCCGCCCGTACCCGGCGGCTCCCGCCGTCCGGACGTCCGGGGCGGCCCCGTGCACCCCCGGGACCATGGTGCGCATCTCGTCCATCGCTGTCGTCGCGCCGTAGGGGGTCATGCGTCCAGCGTGCGCGGCGCGGGC
This sequence comes from Streptomyces sp. SID8352, assembly GCF_009862265.1. Taxonomy (GTDB): domain Bacteria; phylum Actinomycetota; class Actinomycetes; order Streptomycetales; family Streptomycetaceae; genus Streptomyces. The sequence goes on from NZ_WWGX01000012.1 coordinate 30,889, forward strand.
CCGGCCGCCCATGGGCGCGTGCCCCCGCATTCCGTCCCCCGTACCGCCCGGCCGCCTCCGGCCGCCGGGAATCCGGGGGCGGGCCCCCATATCGCGGCGGGTCCCCCGCTGGCATTCTGACGGCCATGACCGAAGCCGAGGCCTGGTGGAGCAGAGGCGTGACACCGGCCGAGCGGACGGCTGCCGGGCACCGGCCGGGGGATGCGGTGCGCGGCGGCCCGACGCCGGTGCCGTCGGGCGACGCCCGGCACCGGGACCACCCGCGCGCCGGGGGGTCCCGGGCACGGTCCGGTCCGCACGGGGACGCCCCGGGCACCCTGCCGTCCGGGGCGTCGGGGGCGTCCGGGGCATCCGGGGCGTCGCGAGCGTCCGGGGCGTCCGCCGCCCGGCCCGCCCGTCCCTCCTGGGCCGCCACGGTGGAGGAGGCGCTGGCCCGCGCCCCCGCCGAGGGGATCCCGCCGCCGGCCGGAGCCGACTGGCGGGAGGCGTTCGCGGCGGTCCTCGCGCCGTTCACCGCGCACGCCGCCGACCGCCTCCTCGACGCCGCCCGCCGGAACGGCGCCGACGCGGTCGCCGACCTCGCCGCCGTACGGGACTGCTTCACCGACCGGCTCGGTCGGGACCTCGTGACCCTCGCCCGGCGCACCCTGGTCCTGGAACTCCACACCGCGCGCGCCGCGGGACGGCTGCGCGGCGCCACGCCCGAGCAGCGGTTCGCCGACTTCGCGGGGCGCGCCGCCGCCCGGCCCGCGCTGCGCGCCCTGCTCACCCGCTACCCGGTCCTGGCCCGGCTGCTGGCGCGCACCGCCGAGCAGGCCGTCGCCGCCTGGGTGGAGATCCTCGAACGGCTCGCCGCCGACCGTGCCGACCTGGTCGCCGCCGTGTTCGCGGGCCACGACCCGGGGCCGCTGGCCGAGGTGCGCACGGGCGCGGGCGACCGGCACGAGCGGGGCCGCTCGGTGGCGGTGCTGCGCTTCGGGGACGGCACCCGGGCGGTGCTCAAGCCCCGGCCCGTCACCGTCCACCGGCACTTCAACGACACCGTCCACTGGCTCGGCGCCCACGTGCCGGGCCTCGGCCTGCGGACCCTGCGGGTGCTGGAGCGGCCGGGCCACGGCTGGGTCGAGTACGCCGAGGCCGGGCCCTGCCCGGACCGGGACCACGTCGCCCGCTTCTACCGGCGGACGGGCGCGCTGCTGGCGCTTTTCCAGGCGCTCGGCACCACCGACCTGCACGCGGAGAACCTCATCGCCTGCGCCGACCAGCCGGTGCCGGTGGACGTGGAGACCCTCCTCCAGCCGCGTCTGGCCCGCCCGGCCACCGACGATCCGGCGATGCGCGCCCTGGACTCCTCCGTCCACCGCACCGCGCTGCTCCCGGCCCTCCTCGTCGGCGAGCGGGGGGCGCTGGACGTGTCCGCGCTCGGCGGCGACCGGGACGCCCCGCTGCCCGACGCGGTCCCCGGCTGGTCCGCGCCGGGCACCGACGAGATGCGCCTGATCCGCACCACCGGCGTCTTCGCGGGCGCCGCCAACCGGCCCCGGCTGGACGGCGAGGACGCCGACCCCGGCCCGTACGCCGACGACCTGCTCGACGGCTTCCGGCTGGCCTACGACGCGATCACCGCGCACCGGGACGAACTCCTCGGCCCCGGCGGGCTGCTGGCCCGCTTCGCCGGGGACGGCACCCGGGTCGTCCTGCGCAACACCCACTGGTACGCCACCCTGCTGGACGAGTCCACCCACCCCGACGTGCTGCGCGACGCGGCCGACCGGGACCGGCTGCTCGGCCTGGTGCGACGGGAGTCGGCCGCCGACCCGGTGCTGGGCCCGCTGGCCGACGCCGAACTGGCCGGGCTCTGGGAGGGCGACGTCCCGCTGGTCGGCTACCGGCCGGGGGACCGGGAGCTGACGGTGGGCCGGCTGACGGCGGGCGGCCTGGTCAGCCGGTCCGGACTGGCGGAGGCGGAGCGCCGGATCGCGGCGATGAGCCCGACCGACCGGCTCGACCAGGAGTGGGTGATCCGCGCCGCCCTCGCCACCCGCCGCGCCCACGCCCCCTGCGGCGACCCCCCGCTCCCGGGCACCCCCGTCCCCGCCACGCCGGAGCGTCCTGCCGATTCGCCGCACGGCGCGCCCAACACGACGGCAGAGCAATCCCGTTGGGTGTCCGCAGCGGCCACCGTGCCGAAGACGCCCGGCTCTTGGCCGTCCGGAGGGGCCACGGTGCCGGTGTCGCCGATTCCTTCGCGTTCCGGCGCGCCCGAATCGCGCACGGTGCCCGAGGCGCCCGATGCGGCCGCGGTCATCGCGCCGGTGTCCCTCGTTTCCTCGCCGCCCGGTACGGCCGCCGCCCCGCCCGTCCCTCCGCCCGCCCCGGGTGACGCCCTGTCCGGTCCGGCCGTCGGCCCGTACGATGCCGGCATGGCCGCGTCCGGAACGGCGCACGTCACCCCCGCCCCCGCTCCCGGTGCGGGCCCCGCCGGGGTCCCGCCGGGTCCCCCCGCCCGGCCCTCCGCCCCCCAGGAGAGGGCACCGGTCCCGTGCCGGCTCCCGTTCCCGGCGCCCGGCCCGGCGGCCACCCCGTACGGGCCGCTCTCCGCCGGGGCACCCGACGAGGAGCGGTTGCTGGCCGCCGCCGGGGCCGTCGCCGACCGCGTCCTGGCCGCCGCGCAGGACAACGGCCGGCGGGTCAACTGGCTCGGCCTGGAACCCCTGGACGGCCGGGTGTGGGCGATCCTCCCGCAGGGCGCCGGGCTCGCCCACGGCTACCTCGGCACCGCCCTCTTCCTGGCCCAGCTCGCCCGCCTGACCGGCACCGCCCGCTACGCCACCGGCGCCCGGCGCGCGCTCACCGCCGTGCCCGGACTGCTCACCGCCCTCGCCGGGCGGCCCACCGACGCCGCCGTCATCGGCACCGGCTTCGCCGGGCTCGGCGGGATCGCCTACGCCCTCGCCCGGCTCGCCGTCCTCCTCGACGACGACGCCCTCGCGGACCTGGCCGACACCGCCGCCCTCGCCGCCACCACCGCCCCGGACGACGGGGACCCCGGCGTGCGGGAGGGCGACGCGGGGCTGCTGGCCGCGATGCTCGCCGTGCGGTCCACCACGGGCTCCGCCCGCGCCGCAGACACCGCCCGCCGCTGTGCCGTCCGGCTCGCCGCGCTGGACCCCGGCCACCTGCCCGCGGGCGGCCTGGACAGCGGGGCGGCCGGGATCGGCTGGGCCCTGCTCCGCTACGCCCGGGCCACCGGCGACGACCGGTTCACCGCCCCCGGGCACGCCGCCCTGCGCACCGCCGCCGCCCGGTACGCCACCGCCCCCGTCGGCACCGGCTGGTGCGACGGCGCCGCCGGGACCGCCCTGGCCGTCGCCGACAGCCCCCGCGCGCTCCGCGACCCCGGCCCGGCCGCCCTGCTGGACCGCGCCGTGTCCGCCGCCGCCACCGCCCCGACGGCCGACCACAGCCTCTGCCACGGCGAGGCGGGCGCCCTCGACCTGCTGCTCACCGCGACCGCCGCCGGGCGCGCCGCCCCCGGCACGGTCCTCGCCCGCGCCGGGGCCCTGCTGAGCACCCTCGACCGCCTCGGCCCGCGCTGTGCCACTCCCGACGCCGTCAGCACCCCCGGGCTGCTGACCGGACTCGCCGGCATCGGGTACGCCCTGCTCAGGACCGCCTGCGGGGACCTCGTCCCGTCCGTCACCCTGCTCGCGACCCCCGGCTCCGACCGCGCCGCCGCCCCGCACCCGCGGGCCGGGCACCCCGCTCCGGCGGGGGAACACGACCGCACCACCGCACCGCGTCCCATTCACCGCACCCTCCAAGGAGACGTCCGATGAGCCATGGCGTACGCACCACGCGCTGGAACGACGCGGAGGACACCTCCGCCACCCCCGCCGGGAACCCGGCCGGGGAGATCCGGTTGCCCGCGGCCCCGGCGGCCGGGCAGCGCGCCAGACTCCTGGCCGGGATGACCGAGTACAACGAGCCGAGCACCATCATCCAGACCACTTTCAGCCTCAGCATCATCTGATCCGATTCCAGGGCGAATTGACGCCCTGTTCGGCACCCGCCACCGGCGGTTAGCATCTGGCCATGTTGGTGACATCGCCGGTGGTGGTCGGCCGTGCGGAGCAACTCGGACTGCTCGACGCCGGACTCGCCGCCGTCGGCGCGGGCCGGGGCCGCGCGGTGTTCCTGCTCGGTGAGGCGGGGATCGGCAAGTCGCGGCTCGCCGGTGAGTGCGCCTACCGCGCGGTCACCGGCGGCCTGGCCGTGCTGCGGGGCCGCTCCGGCCCCGGCGCGGGCGCCGCCGCCCCCTTCCGGCCCATCGCCGAGGCGCTGCTCTCCCTCTTCCGGGTCAGCGGACCGCCCCGCGCCCCCGAACTCGTGCCCTACCGCTCCGCGCTCGCGGGCATCCTGCCCGAATGGCGCGCGGGCGGCACCCCGGCCGAGCCGACCTCGCTGATCGAGACGGCCGAGGCGGTGCTGCGGGTGCTGCTCGCCGTCGCCCGGGACCGCGAGTCCCATCCGCGGCCCGGCTGTCTGCTGATCCTGGAGGACCTGCACGACGCCGACGCCGAGACGCTCGCGGTCGTCGAGTACCTCTGCGGCAACCTCGCCGACCTGCCGGTCTTCCTGCTGGGCACCCTGCGGTCGGAGGCGGGCGCCGCCGGCACCCTGGTCCGGGAGGCCGCCCGGAGCCGCTGCGCGGACCTCACCGAACTGCTGCCGCTCAGCGCCGAGCAGGTCACCGCGATGGCCGGGGCCGCCCTCGCCGCGGACGCCGCCCGGCCGCTGCCCGGCGCCGATCCGCCGCCGCTGCCCGGACCGGTGGCCGAGCGGCTGGCCCGGGACGCCGAGGGCAATCCCTTCGTCGTCGAGGAACTGCTCAGCGGCATGATCACCGCCGGGGTGCTGCGCCGCAGCCCCGCCGGCGACTGGGAGGTCTGCGGCGACCTCGGCATCGACGTCCCCCGGACCGTGGTGCACAGCGTCATCCGCCGGGCCGACCGGCTCAGCCCCGCCGGGCGGACCCTGCTGGACACCGCCGCCGTCCTCGGCCGCCGCTTCCCCCTCTCCGTGCTCCAGCGGATCACCGGGCTGGGCGACCGCGATCTGCTGGTCCACCTGCGGGCCGGGATCGACGCCCAGCTCATCTCCTCCAGCGGCCCGGTGGCCGACTGGTACGAGTTCCGGCACGCGCTGACCGCCGAGGCCCTGCTCAGCGGACTGCTTCCGACCGAGCGCGCCGCCCTCGCCCGCCGGGCCGCCGACGCCATCGAGCAGGCGTACCCCGGACTGCCCGGCGAATGGTGCCCCCGGGTCGCCGGGCTCCGCCTCACCGCCGGGGACCCCGCGGCCGCGGCCCGGCGGTACGCGGAGGCCGGGGAGGCCGCGCGCCGGGAGGGCGCCGTCGACTCCGCCGTCTCGTTCCTGGAGCGCGCCCAGGAGCTGCTGTCCGCCACCGAGCGCGCCCCCGTCGTCGAGCAGCTGCTCTACACCCTGATGGAGTCGGGGCGGCTGGACCGCGCCCTCGCCCTCGTCGACACCCTGCCCGTCACCGGTCCCGGCGCCCTGGACACCGCCCGCGCCGCCGCCCTGCGGGCCCGCCTCGCCTGGGCCACCGTCACCGCCGCCCGCTACGCCGACGCCGCCGCCCAGGCCCACCACGCCCGCCGCCTCTTCGCCCGCCTCGGGGACGGCCCCGCACCCGCCGTGGACGTGGTCGAGGCCCACCTCGCGCTCGCCGACACCGGTCCCTCCGGCGAGCCCGGGGCGGGCGGGGCCGGTACGGACACGGGGGCGGCCGCGACGGAGGCCGGCGCCGACCGGGCCGACCGCGCCGAACGCCTCGCGCGCCGAGCGGCGGAGGAGGCGGAACGCACCGGACTGCCGGAAGTGGCCTGTCAGGCATGGCAGTTGCTGGCCATGCTGGAACGCCGGCACGGGTTCGACCGGGCCGACGCCTGTCTGGAGCGCGGCCTCGCGCTGGCCACCGAGCACGGACTGACCACCCTCCAGATCGACGCCCTGCTCCGGCTCGGCAGCAACGACTTCATGCGCGGCGGCTCCTCCGCCCTGCTGGAGCGCGCCCACCGGGCCGCCGTCGACCACGGTGCGCTGGTGCTGATGCACAACGCCGAGGCCAGCCTCGCCATGCAGGCCGTCCTCACCGGCCGCTACACCGCCGCCCGGGAGCTGGCCGACCGCTGTGTCCTGGCCACCGCCCGGCTGCGCAACACCGACAACCACCAGTTCGTGCTGCTCACCCGCGCCACGCTCGCCGCCCACCGGGGCAACCGCCGCGAGATGGAGCGGGAGCTGGCCGAGTTCCGCCGCTGGGACGGGGACACCTCGCTGCAACTGCCCGTGCTCTTCGGCAGCCGGGCCGTCTGCGCGCTGCTGGAGGAGGACCACGAGCAGGCGCTGCGCGAACTCGACCAGTCCCTCGTCTGGGAGAAGCGCCACCCGTCCGTCTTCTACCTCAACGGCCGCTACGGACTGCGCCCCCTGCTGCGGGCCCTGACCGGGCGCGCCGACCCCGCCGAGCACGCGGCGGTGGCCGCCCACCCCGCCGCCGCCCTGCCGTGGAACCGCCAGTTCGAGCGCTTCGCCCTGGCCGTCCACGAGGGCCGGGCCGGGCACGCCCTGCGGGCCGGGGGAGCGGTGGAGCAGGCGGTCCGGGCGGGCGGCCCCTTCCCGATGGGCCGCCGGATCGGCCTGCGGCTGGTCGCCCAGGCGGCCCTGGCCGACGGCTGGGGCGATCCGGTCGCCTGGGCCCGGGAGGCGGAGGAGTACTTCCACGAGGCGTCCGTCCCGGCCGTCGCGGGCGCCTGCCGGGAACTGCTGCGCCGGGCGGGCGCGACGGTCCGCCAGCGCCGCCGCGGCGCCTCCGGCATCCCCGCCGCGCTGCGCCGCATCGGGCTCACCCCCCGGGAGTACGAGGTCTTCCTGCTCCTGGTGCCGAGGCTCGGCAACAAGGACATAGCGGAGCGGCTGTACATCTCCGCCCGCACCGTCGAGAAGCACGTGGCGAGCCTGCTGGCGAAGACCGGCAGCCCCCACCGGTCGGCGCTGTGCGACTACGCCGCCGAGGCGACCGGCCCGGCCGGACCCGGCTGACCCGGGCCGTACGCCGCCGGACCCCGGCCGGACCCGGCTGACCCGGGCCGTACGCCGCCGGACCTCGGGCGGACCCGGCTGATCCGGGGCCGTACGCCGCCGGACCCTCGGGCCGTATGGAGCCGGAGCCGGAGCCGGGGGCCGGGGCCGGACCCGGAGCCCGATCCGTACGCCGCCGGGAACGGACACCGCCCGCCGCTCGCGCCCCGCCGTTCCTCCCGCCTCTGCCGTCGGGAGCCCCGTCTCCACGCGTCGTCGTCCCCGTGGCGCCGCTTCCCGTGGGCCGTCGTCCGCACGGTGCCCGTCCCCGTGGGCCGCCGTCCCCGCGGTGCCTGCTCGCACGGCGCCCCCGGTCCCCGCGCCCCCGTCCCCGCGCCTCCGCCCCACCGTCCCCGTCCCCGCGTGCCCCGCCCGTCGCCCCTCCCGCCCCGGGGAAACCGGCCTGCCGCGGACCGCGGACCGCCGGACGGCTCGCACGCACGTTTCCACGGGGCCGGGCGGTCGTTACGGGGGGATATGAGACATCGACAAGGGCGCGCGCGGCGCCCGGGGGCCGCTCTGGCCGCCGTACTGACATGGGCGGGACTCCTGGCGGGCACCGCCGGCTGCTCCGGCGGCGGGGTCGGCTTCGGGGAGGTGTTCGGCAAGCCGTCCGCCGCCCGGGAGGTCATCCGTGTCACCCCCGGCGACGGCGCCGCGGGTGTCCCGCCGGGTGGGCGGCTGTCCGTGCGGGTGCCGGACGGGCGGCTGGAGTCGGTGCGGGTGGTGGTCTCCCAGGACGCCGGGGAGCGCGAGGTGCCGGGCCACGTCTCCGCCGACGGCCTGGGCTGGCGGCCCGCCGACGACCGGCTCGCCCCGGCCGCGAGGTACACCGTCGACGCCGTCGCCGTGGACGGCCTGGGACGCCGCTCCGCCCGCCGCACCACCTTCACCACCCGGGTCCCCGACGAGCGGTTCATCGGCCATGTCGTCCCCGAGGACCGCGCCGTCGTCGGCACCGGGATGATCGTCTCGCTGGAGTTCAGCCGGACGCTGACCGACCGCGCCGCCGTCGAACGCGGCGTCAGCGTGACCGCCGAGCCCGCCGTCGAGATCCGCCCGCACTGGTTCGGCAACGACCGCCTGGACTTCCGCCCCGAGACGTACTGGACGCCCGGCACCGAGGTCACCGTCGCCCTGGACCTGCGCGACGTCGAGGGGGCGCCGGGTGTGTACGGGATGCAGCGCAGGACGTTCTCCTTCACCGTCGGCCGCAGCCAGGTCTCCGTGGTCGACGCCGCCGAACGCACCATGCGGGTCAGCCGGGACGGCACCGTCGTGGCCACCCTGCCGGTCACCGCGGGGGCGTCCGCCACCCCCACCTACAACGGCCGCATGGTGATCAGCGAGATGCTCGACGTCACCCGCATGGACAGCCGCACGGTCGGCTTCGGCGGCGAGTACGACATCCCCGACGTGCCGCACGCCATCCGGCTGACCGCCTCCGGCACCTTCCTGCACGGCAACTACTGGTCCCCCGGGGACACCTTCGGCCGGGCCAACGTCAGCCACGGCTGCGTGGGCCTGCGTGACGTCCGGGGCGGCGGCGCCGACACCCCGGCGGGCTGGTTCTTCGACCGCAGCCTGGTCGGCGACGTCGTCGAGGTCGTCCACAGCGCCGACCGCACGGTCGACGCGGACAACGGGCTCGGCGGCTGGAACATGCCGTGGCGGCGGTGGACGGCGGGCAGCGCGGTCCACTGACCCCGCGGGCCACCTCCCGCGCCCCTGCGGACACCCGTCCCGCGCCCCGCGCGCCCCCTGCTCCGAGCCCCCGCGCCCCCGCTCCGGCACTCGGTACGGAACGGTGACAGTCCCCCGCGCCGGACCCCGCCGGCCCGCGGTTACGATGCGCCGAAGCGCGCGCGGGCGCGCCGGGGCGCGGGCCGGAGCAGGCCCGGCGAGGGGAGCAGACGTGAACGTGGGTCCGATATCGGGGGCGCTGTCGGAGAACATCCGCGGACGGGGCCGCGGAGGAGCGCGCGGAGGGCTGGGGGCCCTGCTCGCCGGGGCGCTGGTGCTGGTCCTCACCGCCTGCGCGGGCAACGGCGCGGGCACGGGCGCCGGCACCGCCGCGGTCGGCGGCGGCAAGGAGGCCGGGCCCTCTCCCACGGCGTCGGGCCCCTCCCGGGCCGCCGTCACCATCGCCCCCGGGGACGGCGCCACCGCCGTCGCCACCAGCGGCGCCCTCCGGGTCGGCGCCTCCGGCGGCAGGCTCACCGAGGTCGTCGTCAAGAACCCCGACGGCGGCCGGATCGCCGGGCGGACCTCCGCGAACGGCACCGTCTGGACGCCGTCCACCCATCTCGCCGCCGCCACCACCTACACCGTCCGCGCGGTCGCCCAGGACGCCGAGGGCCGCGCCGTGACCCGCGACTCCCGCTTCACCACCCTCACCCCGCAGCAGACCTTCCTCGGCACCTTCACCCCCGAGGACGGCTCCGAGGTCGGCGTAGGGATGTCGTTCTCCCTCCGCTTCACCCGGGGCATCACCCGCCCCGAGGCCGTCGAACGGGCCGTCACCATCACCACCGAACCGGCCGTCGAGGTGGCGGGCCACTGGTTCGGCAACGACCGCCTGGACTTCCGCCCCGAGCACTACTGGAAGGCCGGCACCAAGGTCACCGTCGCCCTGAACCTCGACGGCGTCGAGGGCCGCGAGGGCGTCTACGGCAAGCAGAACCGCACCGTCTCCTTCACCATCGGCCGCGACCAGGTCTCCGTCGTGGACGCCGCCGCCCACACCATGAAGGTCACCCGGGAGGGACGGACCGTCAGGACCATCCCCGTCACCACCGGCGCGCCCGGCTACGCCACGTGGAACGGCCGGATGGTCATCACCGAGAAGCTCCGGGAGACCCGGATGAACGGCGACACCGTCGGCTACGGCGGCGAGTACGACATAAAGGACGTCCCGCACGCCATGCGGCTCTCCACCTCCGGCACCTTCATCCACGGCAACTACTGGGGCGGCGACGCCTTCGGCAACCGCAACGCCAGCCACGGCTGCGTGGGGCTGCGCGACGTGCAGGGCGGCTGGGACGAGGAGGCCCCCGGCCGCTGGTTCTTCGAGAACTCCCTCGTCGGCGACGTGGTCGTGGTCGAGAACTCCGAGGACGGGACCATCGCCCCGGACAACGGCCTCAACGGCTGGAACATGTCCTGGGAGGAGTGGACCGCCTGAGCCGTCCCGGTCCGCGTGGACGGACGGCGGCCCGGTGTGACCGACCGCACCGGGCCGCCCGCGGTTAATCCCCGTTAACCTGCTGGGCATGACCGTACATCTCGAAGTCGCGGACGGCGTCGGCACGCTGCGCCTGGACCGCCCGCCCATGAACGCGCTGGACGTCGCCACCCAGGACCGGCTCAGGGAGCTGGCCGAGGAGGTCACCCGCCGCGAGGACGTGCGCGCCGTGGTCATCCACGGCGGCGAGAAGGTGTTCGCGGCGGGCGCGGACATCAAGGAGATGCAGGCCATGGACCACGCGGCGATGGTGCTGCGGGCCCGCGCCCTCCAGGACTCCTTCACCGCCGTGGCCCGCATCCCCAAGCCCGTCGTCGCCGCCGTCACCGGCTACGCGCTGGGCGGCGGCTGCGAACTCGCGCTCTGCGCCGACATCCGCGTCGCCGGTGAGAACGCCAAGCTGGGCCAGCCCGAGATCCTGCTCGGCCTGATCCCGGGCGCCGGCGGCACCCAGCGCCTCGCCCGCCTCGTCGGCCCCTCCCGGGCCAAGGACCTCATCTTCACCGGGCGCCAGGTCAGGGCCGACGAGGCGCTGGCCATCGGCCTGGTGGACCGGGTGGTGCCCGCCGCCGAGGTCTACGAGCAGGCGCACGCCTGGGCCGCCCGGCTCGCCAAGGGCCCCGCCATCGCGCTGCGCGCCGCCAAGGAGTGCGTCGACGCGGGCCTGGAGACGGACATCGAGACCGGTCTCGCCATCGAACGGAACTGGTTCGCCGGGCTGTTCGCCACCGAGGACCGCGAGACCGGGATGCGCAGCTTCGTGGAGGAGGGTCCCGGCAAGGCCGTCTTCCGGTGAACCCCGCGTGCGCCGGGCGAGGTTGGGTCGGTGTCGCACGCGTCCCCCGATGGGGCGGTTCTGGTCCGCATCGAGAAGCTTTCGAGCGCGCCGTGCCGGGGAAATCCGCCGGGTTCCGCCGAACCCGCCCCTCCCGCAGGTCAGGCGGGTTGTGCGCCGTCACTCGGTGCCGCTGGCACATGCCGTACGGGTGGTCCCGCGCCGAGGCTTCGCACCGGCGCATTCGCGGGAACCGCCCCGGAGCGCGCGCCGGACGGCCATGATGGGGGCATGTCGGGGCTGGAGGGTACGGATCAGCCGCGGGGAACCGGAGGTGCGACCGCGTCGCGCTGGTCGCCGGCGGTCGAGGACGAGCACGGGCTGCGTGCGATGGAGTCGTTCGGCGACCCCTCGGAGCGCGAGGTGCGCCTGCGCTCCCTCCCCGAATCCGCCGCCACCGCCCGGCGGCTGGCCCAGATCGTCGCCCTGCGCTGGAAGGTGGGCCCCCGGGTCACCGAGGACACGGCGCTGCTCGTCTCCGAGCTGGTGGGCAACGCCGTGCGGCACACCGGGGCCCGCTGCTTCGGCCTCCATCTGCGCAAGGGTTCCGGACGGATCCGGGTCATGGTCCGCGACCCCTCCCGGGGGCTGCCCTGTCTGCTGCCGGTGCAGGAGACGGACATCAGCGGGCGGGGCCTCTTCCTCGTCGACAAGCTGTCCGACCGGTGGGGGGTCGATCTGCTGCCGATGGGAAAGACGACGTGGTTCGAGATGAGGGTCTCGGACCGCTGACCCCCCGGGCCGCCTCGGGCTCCGCTCCCGGGCCCTGGCCCCGGGCTCCGGGCCTCGCTCTCGGTCCCCGGGCCTCGCTCCTGGGCCCCGCCCCGGGCTCCCGCCTTCGCCGTTCGATCCCCGTCCCCCGGGACCTGCTCCCGCCGCCCCGCGCCCCGTCCCCGGGCTCCGGCCCGCGCCGCCCGGCCCCGCCCCTGATTCCCCCCGCTTGCGCCCATGTGCCCCTGGGCGCAAGCCCGTTCGGGCAACACGCCGCCCACGGGTGACAGTCCCCGTCCGGCCGGTGCGCGGCGGGGATCGTACCGCCATGATCATTGCTCGTGTGCGGCGCCGTACCGCCGTCGCCGTGTTCTCCCTGTCCGCCGTCCTCGCCGCCTCGGCAGCGGCGCTGCCGGGCCCGGCCCGGGCGTCGGTGACCCCGGCCGCCGCGGCCGGGGCCGTGCCGGCCGCCCCCGCCGCCGCGAAGGCGGCGCCCGCCTGCCCCCAGTTCCGCGACCGGATCAAGGCCGCCGCCGACCGGGACGTCGACATCGACCGCATCACGCCCGAACCGGCCTGGCGCACCAGCTGCGGCACCCTCTACCGCAGTGACAGCCGCGGCCCCGCGGTGATCTTCGAGGAGGGCTTCCGCGCCAGGGACGTGGTCACCGGGCAGTACGACATCGAGCAGTACGTCCTGGTCAACCAGCCCTCGCCGTACGTGTCGACGACCTACGACCACGACCTCTACAAGACCTGGTACAAGTCCGGCTACAACTACTACATCGACGCCCCCGGCGGCGTCGACGTCAACAGGACCATTGGCAGCACCCACAAGTGGGCGGACCAGGTCGAGGTCGCCTTCCCCGGCGGCATCAAGCGCCAGTACGTCATCGGGGTCTGCCCGGTCGACAAGCAGACCAAGACCGAGATCATGAGCGAGTGCGAGAGCAACCCGAACTACGTGCCCTGGCACTGACGTTCGCGGTCCCGTCCCCGGGGGACCGGCCTCCGGGGACGGGAACGGGGCCGTGGGGTGGCGCTACCCGGCGGCCCAGGTCCGCAGTGCGGCGCGGCTGGCGAAGTCGGCCACGTTGGTGTCCAGCGGACGGTCGGTGTACTGGTGGAAGCGCCACCTGGCCCGGATGCGGGGCTTGCCCGCGGTGACGTAGTCCGCGATCCAGAGTCCGTCCCCGGCGTACGAGGTGGTGTCGACGTTCAGCCAGAAGTGGCGGTTGCAGTAGAGAACGACCCGGTGGTGCGGCCGGAGTTCCTTCAGCTTGCGGAGGAAACGGTCCTTCTCGGTGTTGGTGGCGTGGGTGCCGTCACCGGTGCTCTCCCAGTCGACGGCGAGGATGTCGCCCCGCCGCTCGGGTGCCTTGGCCAGGAAGTGCTCGGCCTGGGCGGTGAGGTTGCCCGGCCAGAGGAAGTGGTAGAAGCCGACGACGAGTCCGGCGTCACGGGCCCGTTTCGTCTGGGCCGCGAGCCGTGGGTTGACGTAGGTACGGCCCTCCGTCGCCTTGACGAAGACGAAGGAGAGTCCGTCGGTGCCGTAGGAGGAGGACTGGTACGCGCTCACGTCGATGCCGCGCAGCATGGGGCCTCCCTTCGTGGAGCCTCGGGGGACGTGGCTGGTTCATGCCCTCCCCGGCCCGGGACTACGCGGAATCGGCACTTCAGACACTCGTTCGGGTTGTCCGGAAGCACGCCTCCGCGCGGCGGTCGCGCAAGAGGGGTACGGGGCGAGGAGGTTGGCCGGACAGCGCCCTCTCATGCCTCCCGCGCGCCCCGGCGACGGGCCCGGCGCGAGCCGCGGACGGGGGCGCGTGGCGTGGCGACGGCGTGGACCGAGGCTTTCCGGGGCACGGGGAGGAAGCACCCAAGGAGCCTTTGTCGGGGCGGAGTTCATCGGCTCTGCCGAGGCGGTCGGGGAAGGGGCGGTCGGCGAAGGGGCGGTCCGGCCCCCGCGCGCCGGTCCTTGCAACCGGGCCGCCCGCCCGCGCCGTGGACCGAGCCGGGACGCGTGCGGATGCGGCGGTCCCACCCCCGCGACGGATCGCCTCAACGCCGCTTGAGACGGGCGCGGTAGAGCTGCGAGGCGGCGACCATCGCGACGCAGACCCCCCAGAAGACCCAGACGCCCATGGATGCGCCGGCGAAGGCGAAGGCGGTCCCCGCCGCGCCGACACTGACCACGTCGCTGTACTGGACGAACGGATGCATCATGCCTCTCCTGGATGTCTCGGACGGGCTGTCATGCGCCGCCCCGCATAAGCGAATACGAGGGTGCCGACCGGGTAGCTCGCGGGACCACCCCGCACGCCCGGGGACTACGGTGAGCAGCGGCATGGTCAGAGCCCCCTGATGGGACCATCCCCGCACACGCGGGGACTATGCACCGCTCACCCTGCTGCGCCCAGTGGGGGAAGGGACCACCCCCGCACGCGCGGGGAGTACAGGACGTGACCTGCGGGTTCATCTCGGAAGGGGGCGGATTTTGCCCACTTCCTTCGATTCCGGCCCTCGGCGAGTCCCGGCCATCCGGTCTGCTCCCGGGGCCCGGTGCCTCGCTGAAGGATACGGGGCCCGGACGTCGGCGGTCTCGGCCGAGGCACGTTCCGGTGCCGTTCCGACGCCGGTTGTCGCGGGTCGTTCACGGCCTTGTCATGTTTGGGCCCCACCCCCCGACCGGCCGAAAACCGACGGCTAGCGTGAGCGCGGCACGGCACCCACCGGGGGTGCCGACGACCGCACACGGAACGGGGCACGGGACGACATGGGCGCACACGACGCACGGGCGGTCTCACGACGGCGGGCGCTCCGGCTGGCCGGTACCGGACTGGGCCTCGCCCTGTTGGGCGCGGGCGCCTGGGGCTGCTCGCCGGAGGACGACCCGGGGGCCGCCGGGGGCGGTGCGACCCCCGGCGGCGCGAAGGACGGCGATCCCGCCACCACCCCGCCGCCCGGCGGAGCCCCGAAGCCGCTGTGGTCGGCCGACACCGCGAACACCACCCTGAGCGGCAACGGCGCCCTCGTGGTCAGTGGCGGCCTCGCCCTGGTGGCCGGCGACCCGCTCGTCGCCCGCGACCTCGTCAGCGGGCGCGAGAAGTGGTCCCGCAGGGGCGTCACCACCCCCGGGGCCCGACTCCTCATCGGTGGCGGGACGTTGTACCTGGCCAGTGCGGAGTACGACGGCGACGTGGTCGGCCTCGACCCGGCGACGGGCAAGGAGACCTGGCGCAGCGCGATCGGCGACGAGTACGCGCAGCCGCGTCCCATGGCCGCCGACGACCGCCATGTCTACGTCCTGGCGGGCATCCTGGAGAAGGACTTCTCGACGCCGAACAACGTGATCGCGGCGATCGACACCGCCTCGGGCAAGGTGGCCTGGCGGGAGCGGCGCGACGCGGGGACCGAGGAGCACGGCATCACCGCCCGGGTGGCCGGGGACCGCCTCGTCTACACGGACTTCCGCAAGAACGTCACCGTCCGCGACACCGCCACCGGCCGCCAGGTGTGGACGAAGAAGATCGGGAACGCCAACTGGGAGCAGTTCGCCGTCCACAAGGGCCTGGTGATCGTGGCCGACGGACGGCGGCTGCGCGCGCTGGCCCTGGCCGACGGCGCGGAGCGCTGGTCGCTCGACTCCGGGGACCACACCTTCTTCAACGGCCCGCAGGTGCTCGACGGCGTCCTCTACGTCTCCGACCGGCTGCGCGGCATGCGGGCGGTGGACCCGGAGTCCGGGAAGACGCTCTGGCACAACCGGGACCTGCTGGAGAGGGCGGCCTACGCCTGGCAGTTCACGAAGGCCGGCGACACGCTGTACGGGGCGAGCCAACTGGACGACGACGGCGGTGTCCACGCCTTCGACGCGGCGACGGGCGAACTGCGCTGGACGTACAACGACGGGTCCGGTGACCTCCAGCGCTGGTACGTGGCGAGCGGGGGCGAGCGGCTCGCCGCACTCCACGGCCGGCGCCTCCACGCCCTCCCGGCCGTCTGACCTCCCCGCCCGGCCCGGGCCACCGGGGACGAGCCGCTTCCCGGGGGCCGCCCTCCGGCGGACACGGTGCCGCCGCGTCCGCCGGAGGGCCAGGCCGGGTCCGGTGCGCGGGTCCCGCGTCCCGTGACGGGGGCCTCCCGCGCCGTGGGCCCGGGAGGCCGCCGGGTCAGTCCGTCCAGAAGGGGAAGGCGTGGTCCAGCAGGAACCGCGGACCGTCGCGGTCGGCACCGAACTGGGCCTCGAAGGGCCGCCACCAGGCCTCGTTCTCCGCGTACCAGGAGACCGTCGTGCGCAGTCCCTCGGCCAGCGGGACCGCGGCGCGCCAGCCGAGCCGCTGTTCGAGGCGGGCGGGCGAGGCGACCAACGAGGGGCCGCGGCCGTCCCCGACGGGGCAGTCCAGCCGGGCCACGGGGCCCGAGTCCGTCAGATCGGCGATGGTGTCGGCCACCTCCTCCAGTCCGGTCGGCACCCCGGCCGACAGGTTGAACGTCTCTCCCCAGAGGCCGCGCTCGACCAGTCCCAGCAGGGCGCGGGTGGCGTCCTCGACGGCGAGGAAGTCCCGCAGCCGCCCGGTCACCGCCTCGCTCTTGATGCCGGAGAGGGACTGGGCCGTGATCCGCGGCACGATCCGGTCCGGCGCCTGCCAGGGACCGTGGAGATTGGTCAGGCGGACCGTCGTCGCCGCGGTGCCGAAGGTGTGCCGGCAGGACTCCAGGTACTGCTCGCACCCGATCTTCGAGGCCGCGTAGGGCGACAGCGGGAGGAGCGGACCGGTCTCGGTGAACAGGTCACCGTCGTTCCCGCCGTACACCTCGATCGACGAGGCGAACAGCACGGGCACGTCCGTGGCCCGCGCGTGGTCCAGTACGGCGGTGGTGACGGCCGTGTTGTTCCTCATGACCCGGGCCGGTTCGTACAGGGAGAAGTCCACCTGCGGCAGCGCCGCGAGATGGATGACCGCGTCCGCGGCGCCGGTCAGCCGTGCCCCGGGCTCCGACAGGTCCACGTATTGGTGGGCGGCCCGGTCGAGCAGTCCCGACGAGCGGAGGCGCCCCAGCCGGTCCGCGACGTCGACGAGGGTGACGTTGTGCCCGGCCTCCAGGGCCGCGAGAGCGAGGTTCGTGCCGACGAAACCGGCCGCGCCGACGATGCTGATGTTGAGCGACATGACATTCCTCTCCAGGAGTTCGCCGTTCGTCTTGGCCCGGCCGTGCCGGGGGAGAACGGCTCACCAGGCGTAGCCCCAGCGCTCGCAGACGGAGGCGATCTCCTCCGCCGGACGCTCCCCGCTGTACTCGGCCGTCCTCTTGATGCGTCCGCTGCGGATGTTGGCGCCCCAGTCGCCCGTGCCCGCGTCCAGTGCTCCGTGGTCCGCGTCTCCGTACGCCAGCATCCGGGCGTCGAAGGGGACGCCCAGGAACGCGGTGAGCCGCCGGCAGGTGCGCTCCGGATCGTTCGTCAGGTCCTCGTACCGTACGAGCATCGGCCTGGTCGCGGCGGCCTGCGCGGCGTCGAGGCGTTCCGCCCATTCGGCGACCAGGCCGACGGCTGCCTCCTGCGAGTCGCAGATCCCGGTGGTCACCAGGGACCTGACGACATCGGCCGGGTGGCGGCGCAGGAAGATGTAGCGGGCGCCGGGCCAGCAACGTGCCAGATCGTCGTGGATGAAGATGTTCGCCGGGGTCTTCTCGACGATGATCCGCTTCCCGCTCCGGCGCAGCTCACGGTGGAGCAGGGAATCCCACAGCAGGTAGGTGAGGTCGGTCTGCCGGAGCCCCAGCTTCCGTGCGGAGAGCCGGGTGAGCTGCCCCTTCTTCAGATGCGCTCCGAGGCCGCCGAGATGGAGCTCGTGCGGGGAGTGGATGAGCGGGTGCGTGTCCAGTACGCACCGGAGCAGGGTGGAGCCGGAACGCATCAGGGACATGATGAAGACCGGCGACTCCACCAGCCGCGGTCCCGGTTCCGGGGGGTCCTCCCGCGGCCCGGCCTCGCGCATCAGGGCGAAGACCGTCCTGTCCGGTGCCGGCGTACCGCCCGACGAGATGCTCACGCTTGTCCTCCTGCTGGCCGTGGCGGGTGCCCGCGCCGCGTATCCCACGCGGGGAGCCCGCCGTTCACGTGCACCACTTCACCCGTGGTGCGGGGAAGGAAGTCCGACCGCGGTGCCACGACGGTCCGGGTGACCGGGGCCCGGGCCGGTCGCGTGCTCTTCCGGCGGACGTCCGCCGCCGCGCTGCCATGAGGCCGGCGCACCGGGAAGGGAGCGCGCGGCCGCATCCCCGGGGGACCGGTGCCCGGCCACCGGGGCCCCGGCCGGGTCCGCGCCGCGGCGGGAGCCGGATACCGGGGCCGCCTCCGCCACGTCCGTCCGCCGGGCAGCACCGGGAACGGGGACGGGGACCGTGGTCCGGTGGCGGGACGGCATGTGCCGTCGGAGGCCGGTCCCGGGCGGCGCTCACTCCCGGGCGACGGGCCGGGGCCCCCGACGGGCACGGGGAGCGGGCGGCGGGACGGGGACGGGCGCCAGCTCCGGGCTCGTCACCTCCAGCTCCCCGGCGGACGTCACCCGGATCCGTACCTCCCTCAGATCGGTCACCGGGGTGCCGTGGGGGACGTCGCGGCCGCCTCCCACGGCGACCGCGGCCATGCCCGCCGACCGGGCCGCCAGGAGCCCCGCGGCCGAGTCCTCGAAGACGAGGCAGTCGTGCGGCTTCACGCCCAGCGCGCCGGCCGCCCGCAGATACCCCTCCGGGGACGGCTTTCCCTCCGCCACCTCCTCCGCGCAGATCAGCAGCGGGGGACGGGGCAGGGACGCGGCGGCGAGCCGGCACAGCGCCACCTGCCGCGCCGCCGAGGTCACCACCGCCCAGGAACGGCCCGGCAGCGCCCCGGTCAGCCCGGCGGCCCCCGGCACCGCCGTGACGTCCTCCGTGTCCCGGCAGGACAGCTCGTGCAGCCACCGGAGCTCCGCCCCGACCCGGGCCCGCGGCACGAGCCGCGGGATGAAGTCCTGGTCCCGCAGGCCGTGCGAGACCTCCATGACCCTGCCCACGTCCAGGCCGTTGCGCTCGGCCCACAGCCGGGTGTGCCGGCCGATGGCGCGGTGGGACGCCACGAGGGTGCCGTCGAGGTCGAACAGTGCCGCGCCGTAGCGGGGCGTCGAGCGCAACGCTCCGTCGGTCACCGGTGCTCCCTTCACAGTGCCTTGAGCACCGCGTCCATGCGGTGCCGTGCGTAGGCCTCGTTGAGTTCCGCCAGCCCCGGCCCGTCCCCGTGCGGGCCCAGGAACGCGACGCCCCGCGGCTCCGCGGGCGGGCCCTGCGTGGTGACCGGCAGGGTCCAGGCGGAGGCCCCGGCCGGAGCGGCGGAGGGCGGAGCGGGCCACCAGGCCTCCTCGTCGTTCAGCCGGCGCAGCACGGGCAGCAGTTCCCGGGGGCCCGGGGGGCCCGAGGGGGGCCACGGCGGCCGTGCCGGGCCGCCGGGTCCGGCGGCGGGTTCCCGCAGTGCCACGGCCCGCGTGCGCAGCCGGACGGGGTGGCCCGGGCGGCGCAGCAGCGCCACCGCGACGGGCAGCAGCGAGCGGTTGTCCAGACGCTCGCAGGCGAGCCTCGTGAGCAGGGGCAGACCGCCGGTGGCCGCCGGGGCGTCCGCCCCGAGGTCCAGGACCTCCCCCCGGCGGGCCGGGGGGAGGCTGTCGGCGACCCCCGCGGCCACCGCACCGCACGGGCACACCACACTGCGCACCGCCAGGTCCGGCAGCCGGTCCGCGGTGCTCGTGAGGGCCGCCGCCTCGCGGCGTGCCATGGCCCGCACGAGGTTCCCGACGAGGTCTTCGATGTCGGCCGTCACGCGGATCGCGCCCCGATTCCGTCGTTCCGCTCACGCGCTCCGGACTCGACCGCCCGCGCGCACAACCGGACCAGGTCCTCGGTCCCGCTCTCCCCGAGGGCGGAGGCGTCGCGTTCCGTGATCCCCGAGTCGATCCAGCTCCGCAGGGCCTCGATCCGCAGTTCCGCGGCGAACGGGGCGTCTGCCACCGCAGCGGCGGGCCGGGCGGCGCGGGCGGCGTCGAGGCCCAGGAGGTATCCGGCGGCCCAGACCTCCAGGCGGGTGCGGTCGGGCGCCCCGGGCACCCCGGGCCTCCCGGGCTCCCCGTGCCGCCGGGGGCCGCGCGCCCCGGCCTCCGCCCGGTCCCGGAAGGAGCCCGAGATCCGCCGCGGGTCGGCCCCGACCAGCGGGGCCCACTCCCGCCACCCCCAGCTGAACGGGTGCTCCACCGGCTCCCCGGCGAAGCCGCGCAGGACGCGTATCCCGCACCGCGAGGCCACCAGCTCCACCGAGTACGAGTACGAGTACGAGTACGGGCAGGGCAGCGGGACGTGCCGGACCGGGCAGGAGTCCGGCCCCGAGTCCGCGGCCCAGCGCTCCGGGGGGACGCGGACCCGGCCCGCGAAGACGGTCGCCCGCCGGTGGCCGTGGCCGTCGTTGCCCGCGATGCTCGGGCCCGTCCCGTGCTCCAGCAGATGCGGCACCACCGCGACGACGGAGATCCCCTCGGCCCGGCAGTACTCCGCGACCAGTTCGTCGTCGTCCCGGAAGTCGTCCGGGTATCCCCGGAGGTGGGCCCCCAGTCCGCGCGCCGCCCCCGCCGGAAGCACGAGGCCGAGTGTCGGCACCCACTCCGCCGGGGCCAGCGGGGCCCAGGCCGAGCCGGCCACGGCCGCGCGCCGCACGTGGTACGAGTTGTGCGGGCTGTTCCCGTTCACGTAGAGGGCGATCGCGTCCTTGTCGCGCAGGGAGACCAGCGCCGCGAGGCGGTCCGCGAAGTCCGGCGCGGGCATGACGTCGTCCTGGAGGACCAGGTGGTGCGTGGCGCCGGGTGCCACCGCCGACCACGCCAGCTTCGCCGTCCGCAGCGGGCTGGGCCCGGCGTCCGGGTCGGGGTCCCAGACGAGCCGGGGGCGCAGCGGGCGCAGGGCCGCCGCCAGTTCGGCCACGCCCTCACGGCGTGCCGGGTGGCACATGACCGCCACGCTGATCTCCGGTGGCGCGGCATCAGGCATGTGCGCCCCCCGCGGCACCGGTGGCGGCGGCCGTGTCCGTGAGGAGCCGCTCCACATCGCGCAGGACGCTCTCGATCCGCCGGGGACCCACCACACGCGTGTCCGCGGTGAGCGTGATCTGGAGGGCGTCGTCGTGGTCGTACACGTGGAAGGCCACATCCGCCGCACCCTGCTCGTGGGTGAAGCCCCGCCAGCTGAACTCGCCCGCACCGGCGTCCGGCCCGCCCGGCCGCCGGGGCTGGGGGCTGCGGTCGAACCGCAGGTCGTTGAACCAGCAGGTGCGGTGCATGCGGGACCGGGCGCCGCCCGCGCGCTCGATGCCCCGCAGCAGGGCCGGCTTGTCGTACTGGGCGTGCCGGTAGGCCAGGAGCGACGCGTTCCAGGCCCGGCGCACCACGGCGACGAAGTCCTCGCCCCCGCCGCCCCCGGGGGATTCCTCCGGAGGAGAGACGTCGAAGGACAGGATGCCCTCCAGGGCGACCGGACCGATCGTGCCGCGGAAGGGCTCGCGCGTCCGGTTGCTGCACATCAGCATCAGACACGGACGGGGCGACCCGGTCAGCGCGCCCAGGACGCTGCCGACCGCGGCGAGGAGGACGCAGGTCGTGCTGGCCCCGCTCGCACGGGCCAGCTCCCCCACCGCGCCGGGCAGCGCCCGCGACCGCAGCGAACCGCGCCAGAAGCGTGGGCTGCGCTCGTCGGCGATGCCGCGCGGCGCCTCCATGGGGGGTGCCGAACGCAGGGTGGTGAGCCAGTAGTCGACAGCCCGGTCGGAGCGCTTCCGCCACGGTTCGGATGCCTGGAGTGCCGCGATGTCCCGGGGCTGAGCGGGCTCGGGAACACGCGGATCGCGTCCCTCGATCCGGTCCAGCAGCTCGGCCGCGGCCACGGCGAGCCCGTTGTTGTCGGCCGCCAGGTGCGAGACGGCCAGCACCACCCGTGTCACGTCGGGCCCCGCGTACAGCAGGCCCACGCGCAGGGGCGGTTCGTCACCGTGCCGGAAGCGGCGCGCGCACAGCTCCCGCGCCAGCACCGCCGCCGGGTCCGGGGCGTCGGGGTCCCCGCCGGCGGGGGGGGCCCCCCCCGCCGCGCCGCGCAGCACATCCGTGGCCCTCCAGCCGACCGCCTCGGCCAGCACCGCGTCGCAGTCCGCGAGGCGGGCGGCGAAGGCCGCCACTCCAGCGGTATCCCGCAGCGGCTCAGCAGCCGCTGGGTCGCTGCGGCGCCGTCGCCGCCGTAGACGCTGCGCAGCGACTCGTGGCGGTCGACGAGCCAGGACAGCGCGGCGAGGACCTGGCGGGCCGGCCGGGGCGCGGGCAGGTCGAGCACCCATTGCAGATTGAACTGGTGGTCGTGCTCGCCGAGATCCCTCATGGCGTCCCAGATGGCCTGCTGTCCCCAGGTGGCCGGCAGATTGCCCCCGGTGTCCGGGGCCGGGTCCCAGGAGAGGCTCAGGCGGGAGGGCCGTTCCGATCCGGTCATACGGTGTTCCTCAGCTCCTCGCCGTTGGTGGAGCAGCCGCCCATCGTGTAGTCGACGGTGGCCCGCCGGGTGCAGACCACGTCGATCCCGGCGCGCGCGAGGTCGATGGCGAAGGTGAAGTCCTCCGTCCACTGCATCTTCTGCCGGGCGCGGGAGAACTCCTCCCGGAACGGGACCTTGTCGTGGATCTCCCGCCGTACCAGCAGCTCGTTGGTGTCGAGCCGGGCGACCAGTTCGCCGTCGACCTTGAACACGTCCCGGACCACGGGCGAGCCCGGCACGAAGACACCCAGCCGGACGAGCCGCCGGTACGACTCGGAACGCGCCGCCCGCCCCTCGACGACGGGCCACCAGGGGTCCTCCCCGGCGGGGACGAACTCCTCGCCGGCGTCCGTCACCAGCCGCCGCCAGCTGTGTGCCACCCCCGCGTCCGGGGAGTCCTCCAGGGCCCGCACCAGGGTGCGCAGGTGCCCCGGGCGGTAGGCGTTGTCGTCGTCGAGCTGGGCGACGAACGCACCGCGGCTCAGGGCGATGCCCACATTGCGCATCCGCCCCAGCCGGGACGACAGATAGCTGGTCTCGAACCCCGGCGCGCGCCGCTGGTTGTGGATGACGAGGTCCGCCCGGACGTCCCTCAGCGCGGCCACGAACCCCTCGTCGTCGAGCCTCGGACAGGCGTCGCCGACGATGACGTGCTCGGTGCGCACGCCGTCCTGCGCGGCCACCGACCGCACACAGCGCAGCAGCGCGTCCGGCCGGTCGTGGGTGAGGGTGACGACGCTGACCAGGCAGGCCCGTCCGGGCCGGGGCGCGCGGGGGGACTCCTCGGCCTCCGTCGCGGGCCGTGGTGCCGTGGGGTGCTTCTCAACCGGCATGCCGTGCGTCCTCCTCGTCGGGCTCCGGCGCCTCCAGCGAGGCGAGCGTCGCGGTCATTCCGCCGCGTATCCAGGTGATGACGTCGGGCCGGAATCCGGCGGACCGCAGCCGCAGCAGGGCCTCGCCCTCCAGCTCCCGTCCGAAGGCCAGCGCCTCGGCACGCTCCTGCGGGGTGGCGTCCGCGGGCAGCTCCACGGCGACGGCCAGGGCGAGGGCCTCGCGCAGCGCGTCCGCGACGGCGTCGATCCGCTCCCCGGGCACCGTTCCGGTGACCCCGCGCCGTACGGCCTCCACACCGAAGGCGACATGGCGCGACTCGTCCCGGGTCATGGCGACGAAGCCGGCCCTGAGTCCGGGCAGGAAGGAGCCGGACCGCAGCGAGGAGACCAGCCGGCGCTGGGCGGTCAGGGCCAGCACCCCCTCGGTGACGATGTGGAACACGGCGACCGCGCGCAGCCAGTCGTCATGGCCGCCGTGCAGGGACGACAGCGGGCGGATGAGCCGGGCCTCCAGCTCGTTGAGGCGCAGTTGCGCGGGCGTCGAGTGCTGCCAGGCCGAGTCCAGGGCCTGCCTCAGGTCGTCCCCGCCGAGACCGAGGACCTCGCTCGCGAGCCGGTCCATCAACCGGGTGTGGCGCGACTCGTCGGCCGACTGGGTGCCGAGGAAGATCAGCGACGCCTCGTCGGGGGCGCCGAGGGCGATGGGTGCCAGCAGGTCGAGCCCGGTGTACTCGCCGACCAGGAAATGGCGGACGATCCGCTCCAGGCGGGCCTTGGTCTCGGCGGGCACGCGCTGCCAGTGCTCGGCGTCCCGCTCCAGCTCCAGGGCCTCCGCGGACCAGTGCTGCTTGTCCCAGGACCGGTAGAGGGTCCGGTAGGTGGGACGCGAGGCGATGGTGAGCTGCGCGTGGCCGGCGATCTCCGCCACCGGGAGACCTGCCATCTCCGGGAGTCCGGCCTCGTCCAGTAACAGGGTGCTCCAACGGGTCATGACACTCCAACCGGGCCGTGGGCCTCTTCGGTGAACTCGGGGCCGATGAGATCGGCGGGATCGTGCAGGACGTAGTGCTCGGCTCCCTCCGTGCCGCCGTCGGACGGGCCGTCCGGGTCGGGCCGGAAACCGGCCCGCTCGAACACGTCGGCGGCCGGGGTGTTGCGGTCGCTCGGTTCGAAGGAGCCCCGGACCCGCTCCCGGGCCGGTCCCAGCTCCCGCACACTGGCGGCCAGGAGACGGGGACCGACGCCCAGACCGATGACGCGGCAGCTCAGGACCAGGCAGATGACCCGTCCGTCGACGACGACGCATCCCCCGACGAGCCCGTAGTCGGCGAACCGGTCGGTGACGTGGCAGACCGTCACACGGCCGTCCCGCACCAGTTCCGCGATCTCGTGCTGGGCGGGGCGCCACTGTGTGGTCCGGTACTGCGTGGTCCGTAGCAGCAGTTCCTCCAGACGGGCCACGTCGTCCGGGCCCGCCCGGCGCACGGAGACCCGGGCGCCCACCTCACGGGCCAGGGCCCGTTCGTCGAGCGTCTCGCCGAGCTCGCGGCGCTTCAGCATGCCGCGGGTGGACTCCGTGCGGCGGGCCGCCTCGTGCCCGGCGGGCGGCCGGTCGAGCAGCGGATCGGTGAGCAGCCGCTCGCGGAAGCCGTGCACCGGCCCCTCGGCGATCCGGACCCCCGGCAGGGCCCGGCGCACCTCGTGCCGTTCGACGGGGTTGTCGTCGAGGAAGAGGATGGCGTCGTGGGCGAGCCCGAGACTGTCCGCGACGCGTGCCAGATTGCGGGACTTGGGCTCCCAGTTGATGGCGTGGAGCACGAAGTCGTCCGGCGTCAGCAGCAGCGGGTGGCGCACGTTCCGCCAGCGCTCCATGGTCTGCGACTCGGTGCCCTTGCTGGCGGTGACCAGGAGGAAGCCCCGCGACTTGAGCAGGGCGAGCGCCTGGTGGAGGCCGAGGTGGATCCAGGTGGAGGTGCGGTCGTGGTCCAGCCAGGAGAACCCGTCCTCCGCCGCGACGCCCGGCCACAGGGTGTTGTCCAGGTCGACGACCACGCACTTGACCCGGCCCTGTTCGGTGTGGGCGGTGTGGAGATCGAGGTACTCACGGGCCAGCGACGCCCCCAGCAGCGGAAGCTGATGCGGTGTCTCCCGCTCCGGGTCGGGCGTTCCGCCGTGGTGGCCGAAGGGGAACCAGAGGTCGTCGAAGAGCTGCCGCGCTCCGTACCGGGCGACCAGCCGCTCCTCGTCGAGCAGCATCAGATGGTCGTGCGGGCGCAGGGCCTCGTCGATGTCGGCGTTCAGCCGGGCCACCGTCTCCCGGTCGCCCCACCCGGTCCGGTGGCCGTAGCGCCCGTACGGCGACAGCGCTCCGGGCCCGTAGTTGTGGACGATCCCGATGCCGCTGTCCCGTGTCGCCGCCGCCAGGGCGTCGATCCAGGAGCGCCCCACCTTCCGCAGCCGCTCGGCCCGCTCCCGGCGCTCGTCCTCGGTGGCGAGCGGTCCGTGGTCCCAGAGTTCCGTCAGATAGGGCTGGATGGAGAGCTGGAGGACGGTGACGTCCGGCCGGTACTTGTCGACGAGCGTCCTCAGCCGCCCGCGGGAGTCCGGCCACGCGCCCACGAGGCGCACGTCGAGGCCCCTCTCCAGCCCCTGCGAGACCAGCTCGTCCCGGGCGAACTCCGTGACGCAGCCGCCGAGCGCGAGCACGGTCAGCTTCCGCAGCGGCCCGGACCGGCCGTCGAGCAGCCCGGTGGAGAGGGGACGCGGCTGGAAGTAGTGCTGGCGCCCGAAGCCGCGCATGACGCCGGCGCTCTGGTCGCGCGGTGTGGACACCGGGGCGGCGAGAGCGAAGAGGGAGTCGATCCCGGCACGCTCGTCCGCGCCCGCCCCGACGACGAAACCGCGCCGGGTGAGGAACTCCAGGAGCACGCCGTCGGTGGAGCCGGTGAGGTCGCGCAGCTCCTCCTCGGTGAATCCCGCCGGCCCGGTGAGGGAGCGCAGCGCCCGCCCCAGCTCCGGTTCGACCGCGGCGCGTTCCCCCGTGACCACGTGGGTCAGCACGGTGGAGGAGGAGAGGTCCGTGATCGCGAGGAAGGCACTGACCTGATGGGTGGTGCCGGCCCTGGGCATTATGTACCTCCGTCGGACTGCTGCGGATGGTGTCCGTGCCGTGCCCCCGCCGTGCGCAGGTACCAGGGCGCGCTCAGGAGCACGGGGAGTGCGATGAGGGCGGCGATCGTCACGGACGCGCCGAGGAGCGACGCCGCGGTGAGGGAGGCGCCGAGCACCGCTCCGACGAGGCTGCACGCGTCGGTCAGCGGGATCAGCGCCGCGTAGTAGTGCCCGGCGAGGTGGGCGGGGAGGCGGCTCTGCGCCTCGGCGAAGAACACGGCGGTGGCCACGGACTCGGTGATCCCCGCGAGGAAGAGCAGGGCCAGCGCGAGCGGGGCGGACGACACGTGGACGAGGGACACCCAGAGGACCGCCTCCACGACGTTGCCGACGATGTACAGCAGGCCGCTGTGGAAGCGCACCAGCCGCCCGACGAGAACGCCGCCGACGACCGCGCCGATCGCCATCGCGCCGAGGAGGTACCCGTAGAAGCCGGAGTGGCCGGGGAAGG
This sequence comes from Streptomyces sp. SID8352, assembly GCF_009862265.1. Lineage (GTDB taxonomy): Bacteria > Actinomycetota > Actinomycetes > Streptomycetales > Streptomycetaceae > Streptomyces. The sequence continues at coordinate 57,891 of NZ_WWGX01000012.1, forward strand.
AGTCGGCCGCCAGCCCCAGGAGGAACATCCGGCCCACCGAGACGGCCCCGACATAGGTGAACCCGGTCAGGGTCAGCCCCAGCAGGAAGCGGTCGCGGGCGACCGCCGCGGCCATGCCGTGGACCCCGGCGGCGTAGGCCCGCCGCAGGTGCCGGCCCGCCGCGAGGAGCGCGCCGCCGGGGCGCCGCCGGTGCCCGGACCCGCCCGGCTCCCGGCCGTCGTGCGGCCGCAGCAGCGAGCCGACGGGGGAGGCGGGGACGAGCAGGACCAGCCCGGCGGCGGCCAGACAGGTGACCGCCTCGGCCAGGAAGGCCACGTGGAAGCCCGCGGCGGCGACGAGGATGCCCGCCAGCGGGGGCCCCACGAAGACGGGCAGCCGCTCCACGGTGATGAGGAAGCCGTTCCCGGCGAGTTCCTCGCCCTCCTTCAGGACCAGCGGACGCAGCGCGAGCCGGGCGGGAGCCGCGAACATGTGGCTGATGCCCACGAGCAGGCCCAGCACCTGCACCTGCCAGAGCGCGGACGTCCAGGGCATGAGGGCGATGACCACAGCGCCGCCCAGCGCGCTGACCGCCGCGACCCGCCGGGGGTCCCAGCGCGCCACCGAGTCGCCGACCACGGGCCCGAGCAGTACACCGGGGATCAGCCGCGCCGCGAAGGCGAGACCGGCGGACGCGGTGATGCCGTACCGGTCGAGGAGGAGCAGCGGCAGGGCCACCGCGGTCATCGCCGAGCCCAGCTCGATCAGGAAGATACTGAGGAACAGCGCGTTCCTCGAAAGGGCACGGGAACGGAGGGGAACCGCCGGGTCCCCCGCCGTCCGGTCCTTCGCGCCCGGTGGCTCAATCATCTACCAGCTCTCTTTCGTACCCGCTCGTCTCAAGGAGGACGCAGGCGTAGTTGCCGCCGAATCCGAAGGCGTTGACCAGGACCCGCCGCAGGCGGGCCGGGGAGCGCTCGGTGCTGACGCGCACCGCCGGATGCTCCGCCAGCGGTGCGGCGCAGCCCGGTGTCGCCGGGAGGAGGGACCTCCGCATCGCCTCCGCCGCGTGCGCCACACCGGCCAGGGCCGAGGTGTGGAGGAGGTGACCGAGCGCCCCCTTGTGGGAGAACACCGGCACCCGCGTCCAGCCCAACTCCTCGCCGAGGGAAGCGAGTTCCCCGAACTCCACCGCGTCGCCGAGGGCCGTGCCCGTGGCGTGGGCGCAGACGGCGTCCACCCGCGTCCGGCCGGTGCCGTCCGCCGGGGACAGCACCGCGCGCAGGACGGCGCCCATGGCGGCCGGATCGGACTCGGCCCTGCTCGGCTTCACCAGGCAGGCGGTCCCCGCGACCGCTATCGTCCCCCCGCCCCCGCGGGCCCCGGCCGCCTCCGCGCGCTCCAGCACGAGGGCGACGGCACCCCGGCCCACGGCCATCCCGCCGCGCTCCGTGTCCAGGGGCCGTACCGCACCCGTGGCGAGCACCCCGACCGCCTCCAGGCTCATCTCCTCCATCGGGTCGGAGACGGAGGCGCCCGCGACCACGACGACGTCGGCCTGTCCGGCGGCCAGCCGCTGCGCGGCCAGACGGATGGCGAATCCCCCGGTGGCGCAGGCGTGGGAGACCACCGTGACGGGGGCCCGTCCCGCGCGCGTGGACAGCACGTCCGTGTTCGCGCCGTGCAGGAAGGGCGCCGTCGCGGAGTCCCTCGCGTCGGCCTGCGCACAGACGACGACCGCCACCCCGGTCCCGGTGCGGGGCGGCCCCGGAGGGAACCCGGCCCCGGCGAGGGCCTCGTCGACGACCGCCTCCAGCAGGTCCCGCTTGGACCACGACGGAGGTGCCGCCGCGTAGGCGCCCGGTGTCGAGGCCGCGCGCCACAGGCCCTCGGCGCCGTCGCCCCCGGGCAGTCGCGCCGCGATGCCCGTGATCACCGGGAAGGAGCGCTCACTCGCCACCGTCCCCTCCCCCCACGCGGGTCCGGGCGCGGCCGGACAGCAGCCCCCGGACGGCTTGTCTGTCGAGCTTGCCGTTGCCCAGGCGCGGCAGTTCCACGACGGGCACCACCACCCGGGGGCGCAGCACCGGCGGCAGCAGGTCCCGGGCGGCCGCCCGCCACCGCGCGAGGTCGGTGCCGCCCGCGGCCACCACCACCGCGCCCATCCGAGGCGTCCCCCGGCGGTCCACGACGGCGTCCACCACCACCTCGCCCACCGAACAGCGGTGGCTCAGCAGCGCCTCCACGTCCGAGGGGATGACGGTCTCGCCGTGGATGGTGATGCGGTGCTTCAGCCGGCCCACGATGCGCAGCGCGGGGCCCACCCATTCCGCCTGGTCGCCCGTGGCCAGCCAGCCGTCGGCGCGCAGCGCCGGCCGGGTGGTGCCGAAGTAGCCGGACGTCACGCCCGGACCCCTGACCAGGAGTTCGCCGCTGGTGTCCTCGATCGACACCTCCGTGCCGGGCAGCGGAAGACCGACCGTGCCGGGGTGGAAGTGCCCGGGGGCGTTGAGCGCCACGTTCGGTCCGGCCTCCGTGAGCCCGTAGCCGTTGTGCAGGGGAGCGTCCCACCGTGCGAGGGCCTCCTCGACCGCGGGCGGCAGCACCTCCCCTCCGCAGCCGCGGAACCGCAACGCGGCGAAGGCCCGCAGCTTCTCGGGGGACCCCTCCAGCCGGGAGAGCAGCGCCGTGTACAGCCCGGGGACCCCGTCGAGGGTGGTGATGCCGTCCCGGGTGAGCCTGTTCAGGACGGCGATGGCGTCGCTCCTCGTCTCCACCCACAGCTCGGCCCCGGTCAGGCGCGCCATGCCGAGGACACTGAAGCCGTAGGCGTGGCCGAGCGGGAGGGGCAGGCAGAGCCGGTCCGTGTCCGTGGTGCCCATGCGCTCCGCGGTGACCCGGTACTGGTACTCCTGGCTCCGCGCGCTGAGCATGACCAGCCGCGGATCACCGGTGCTGCCCGAGGTGAAGCAGGCGACCGCGGTGCCGGAGGGGAAGCGCCGTCCGGTGGTGACCGCACGGGGCGTCACCACCGGCCCCGCCGGGTCCTCGGCCACCTCGCAGACGGCGGGCAGCCAGGAGGTCCGGGCGTAGGCGGACCGCAGCACCAGGACGGCGCCCGTCCGCCGGCACGCCTCGGCGGCCGCCACGAACGCGATCCCGTTGGCGGTGGGGGCGAGGACACCCGTGCCGGGGGCCGCACCGGCCGCGGCGACCTCCCGCGTCACGGAGTCGGTCGCGCGACGCAGGGCTTCGGCCCCGACCGGGCGGCCGTCGATCACGAGACGCACGGTCCGGCGCCGCCCGCTCATGACGGCCGCACCAGGCCCCGGCGGGCGGCCGGCGGCAGGTCCCCGTCGTCCGCGCGGACGACCACCAGGGCGAGCCGCCCGGCCCCGGCGTGCCCACGGGCGCGCGCGAGCGCGTGCTCCAGGTCGCCGGGCGCGCCGGGCCGCTGGACGTCGTCGAACATCGACTCCAGGGCGGGAAGGGTCCGGGAGCGGTCGGTGAAGGACATCAGCGGCGCGGTGTCCTCGCGCTCGGCCCGGGGCCAGCCCCAGCCGCCGTTGTCCCAGGTGATGACCGTGAGCCCGACACCGGCCCGGCGCGCGGTGGCCAGCGCCGCGAGGCTCATCTCCAGGGCACCGTCACCGCAGGTCACCACCGTCTCCATGGTGGGATCCGCGAGGTGTACGCCCACCGCGGCGGGCAGCGCGAACCCCATCATGGTCTGCTCGCCCGGGGTGACGGCCGTTCCCTCGGGCCCCAGTTGGAGATGCGTGTAGTGATATCCCCACAGGTCGTGCAGTCCGTTCTCCTGGACGACGCACCAGCGGCTGCCGCCGTACTCGCGGGACAGGGCCCGCAGCGTCGCGGGCACCATGCCGAGGGGTTCGTCCCGCTCGGCCAGGCGGTTCCTGGCGGCACGCCATTCCTCGCCCCACGCGGTCCGCCGGGCCGTGGTGTCCCGTTCCGACGCGGCGAGGAGCGCTTCCGCCGTGAGGGCCGCGTCGCCCGCGAGGAAGCACGCGGCCGGGGTGCCGTGCAGCCGCGCCTCGTGGTCGGTGTCGATCCGCACGACGGCCGTGTCACCGACGAGTTCGTCCCAGCCGTCCCGGGCGGTCTCCTCCAGCCGGGTCCCGAACGCGAGCACGAGGTCGGCCCGGCGGAGCGTGTCCTCCATCCCCTCCTCGCGGTACAGGCCGATCAGTCCGCAGTAGTCGCCAACCGCGTCGTGGAACCGGTCACCGGTCTCGGGAACCGTGCCCCGGCCGCTCGCCGTGGAGAACACCGGCGCGTTCAGTTCCGCGGCCAGCCTCTCCACGGCGGGGCCCGCCCCGGCGGCGTGCGCGCCGCCGCCCACCACGACGAGGGGGCGCCGGGCGCGTTCCACCAGCGCTGCGGCGTGCCGCAGTTGCTCCTCGGCGGGCGCCTGGAGCGGACGGGGGACCGCGGGGGCGGCGGGGCGCGGGGCGCTGTCGGCAGGCCCGGGCGCGCCGCCCGCGGCGACGTCGGCGGGCACCTCGATGACGGCGATCCCGGGGCGGGGGCCGGTGGACTGCCACACGGCCGACTCGACCGCCCAGCGGAGCTGTTCACCGGTGGCCAGCACGTGGTACCAGACGGCGAACTGCCCGAGCAGCTCCCGCTGCGACACCTCCTGGAACGCGGCCCTGCCCCGCTGCTCCCGGGCGGTGGCCGTGGTGACGAGTACGGCGGGCAGCCGCAGCGACGCCAGTTCTGCCAGGCCGGTGAGGGCGTTGAGCACCGAAGGGCCGGTGGAGACCTCGATCGCGGCCGGCCGCCGTCCGGTCCGGGTGTAACCGGCCGCCACGCAGCCCAGCATGCGCTGGTCCCGCGGCACGAGGGTGCGGAAGTCCTTGCGCCGGGAGGCCGCGTCGACCAGGCAGGGGAGGTCCGAGGGGAACCCCACCACCGTGCTGACACCGAGGCGGCCGAACTCCGCCGCCATGCAGTCCCAGAACCCGTTTGCCACTGACAGTCGCCCCTTCGGTCTCACGCGTGCGTGCATGGGTTGTGCCGGCCCGTCCCGCGGGTCCCCACCGCGCCCCGCCGGCCTACCGCTCCGGGGAGAGGAGCACTCCGGTCAGATGGAACCGGGATTCCGAGCAACGGACCCGCAGGACCGCGGCACCCTCGGACGGGTCCGCCACCAGGGCGGCACGGGCGGCCCCTTCGGCCGCCTCCAGGTCCTGGGCACCGCAGTGGAAGTAGGCCTCGTGCTCGCCGGTGGCACCTTCCGAGTACGCCATCAGCAGGCGGCTGGGTTCCAGTTCGGTCGAGGCCGAGGGCCGGATGCGGTACTTCCGTCCCTCGACCCGCCGCTGGTACAGGGCTCCGGCCACGGCGCAGTATTCGGCGACGGCGAAGTGCAGGGGGGTGCGGCCGGTGAGGCCGGGCAGCCCGGCCAGCACCTCGGCGACGGCCGACGGAGCCTCGCGCCACCACGGGGGCTCGGGGACGCGGGGCGTCCGGGCGGGGGCCCGGGGGCGTCCGCCCCCGGGCGCCGGGAGGGCTCGGACGACGCTCCGCGACCGGGACGGCCGGTGCCGGCCCGCGCCGGTCATCGCGCCACCAGGGGGGTGCCGACGGCGTCGGCGGCGGGGTGCGGCCCGGCCTCCCTGGACAGCAGCAGGGGACGCGCCGCCACTTCGCCCGCCTGCCAGCGGGCGCTGGCCCGTCTGCCGTAGCCGCCGAAGGGGCGGTTGCCGTCCTCGGCCTGGAAGGAGGTCCGCGGGCCGCAGTTGACGGAGGTGCCCAGGACGGGGTCGGGCAGGCCGGGCTCACCGTACACACTGACGTACATTCCGCGTTCGGTCTCCGTCTCGCTGGTGAGCCAGGCGCGGACCTCGGTGGCCTCGTGGTAGCTCGTCAGGCAGATGACCGGGGAGAAGAGTTCGGGCGGATGTGTTTCCGAAAGGCATGGGAACTCGACGACGGTCGGTTCCAGCCGAAGGTTCCGCTCATCGACCGTTCCGCCGCTGAAGACCTTTTCCCGGTGCGTTTCGATGAACGCGGAGGCCGCTTCGAACGCGTCGTTGTAGAACATGGGGGGAATGACGAGCCCGGGCCGCTCCCTGGGCGCGCGGGGAACCTCGGCGAAGGCATGCGCCAACCGCTCCCTGAGTTCCGGGTATATCGAGGAGTGCGCGATGAGCAGGTCTGGGCAGAGGCAGTCCTGACCGCCGTTGAAGAGCCGGGACGAGGTGGTCTCGCGGACCACTTCGGCGACATCCGCGAAGGGGCCGGCCACCACGGGGTTGGGTCCGGATCCAAATCCCAGGATGGGCACCGCGGAAGGAATCGATTCTCTGATCGCGTGAAGATTCTCGTAGCGTCCCGTGAAGACGACCGTCCGGGCTTCGCGGCACAGTGCGACGAACTCGCGCTGCGAGACGTCGGCCATGGTCACCGGATTGTGCGGAAGACCCGCGAGGATCCCGTGGAGGGCGAACACCGCCTCGCGTGTCCGGGCCGACGGCCGGATCAGCACCTCGTCGCTCCACAGTCCGGGCATCAGGCCGAAGAGGACATACGAATAGAGCACGTTGTTCGACGGCAGGAAGGTGCAGACACGGCCACCGGTGGTGCCCTCGAACTGCCGCATCTCCGCACGGCCGCCGCGCAGTGTGGCGATCGCGGAGTCCAGTTCGGCGACCGCGCTGTCCCGGGTGGCGATCTCCGTGAGTAATCGGGTGAGATCCTCGGAGCGTTCCAGCAGGAAGTCGGCCCATGTATCGCACAGGAACCCCATGTGGTCCAGATCGGGTTCCGCTTCGACTGTTCGGCTTCCGGATGACGCGACGTGCAAGAGTTCCCCCTCGGCGGTGGCGTTTCGCACGTATGGAATGGTTGACCGTTCGGCGGGCCGCAGACGAAACCCGAAACGGAGCCGGCTGCCTGCTGCGGGGAGTGGGCGGGCGAACCTCGGGCGCCGCGTTCACTGCTGGGGAGGGTGGTCGGGCCCGGGAGGAAAGGGAGTCGGCGCTGACGGTGCCGCTGGAGTTGGGGCGGCCCGGCAATTCGTCGACACCTCCCCACTTGAATCGGCGAGCTACGTGATCTCCGGCATCAATAGCGTCCACAGCGAACATCTGCTTGTCAACGCTCCCTCGGGAAGGGCGTACCGGAAAAGCGCAATGTCCATTATGGGGTAATGGTGTGAACCATTTGCTCTTGCCCGGTGAGGGACGCTGCGCGGTATAAGGGAAGGGGGCGATGGACCATTCGGATGTTCAAGGGGCGCCCGGGGCGCTGAATGCGGCGGTGCGGTGCCGCTGCGCGGCCGAGCGGGCCCGCGGTGACAGTTGGCCGAAATCCTGAAGGTGCTTCCCGCTCCTCCCGGGCGTCTGCGGGGAAAGTGGGCTGGTGGCCGGACCGGGGCCGGTCGGTGCCATGGGGTCCGCGGGGAAACCCGGTCGCGTTCTTGGCCGAAGAACCATGGGGACGGGGCCGGACTTCGCCGTGCGCAACGCGGCACGACTGCCCCGGCGAAGACATCGCGCCAAGTTTCCGGCCGTCCGGACGGCCTCTTCGGTGTGCGTGGCCGGACGAGTGCGGTGCGGATCGGTTTCTCCTGCGATTCGGTGGAGGGGGTGCCCCGCCGTGTGCGGCCTCGCCCGGACGGGCCGGGACCGGTCCTGGACGGCGGTCCGCCATGTGCCGGTGGGGAGGGCGGCCGCTCGCGGCGGCCGCCCGGCGGTCACACCGGTACCTCGGTGAGTCCGCCGTCGGCCATGTCGAGGCGGCGGGTGACGCGCACCGAGTCGAGCATGCGCCGGTCGTGGGTGACCAGCAGAAGGGTGCCCGGGTAGGTGCCCAGGGCCGACTCCAGTTGTTCGATGGCGGGCAGGTCGAGATGGTTGGTCGGCTCGTCCAGGACGAGGAGGTTGACCCCCCGGCCCTGCAGCAGTGCGAGGGCCGCCCGGGTGCGCTCACCGGGGGAGAGCGTGGACGCGGGACGCATGACGTGGTCGGCCGTGAGGCCGAACTTGGCGAGCAGGGTGCGGACATCGGCCGGACCGGTGTCGGGCGCGGCCGCGCGGAAGGAGTCGAAGAGGGCTGTCGGGCCCTGGAAGAGCGCGCGCGCCTGATCGACCTCACCGATGACGACGCCCGGGCCGAGCGCCGCCTCGCCCGCGACCAGCGGCAGCCGGCCCAGGAGGGCGGCGAGCAGCGTCGACTTGCCCGAGCCGTTGGCGCCGGTGACCGCGACCCGGTCGGCCCAGTCGATCCGCAGGGTCACCGGGCCCAGCGTGAAGGCGCCGCGCCGCACCTCGGCCTCGTTCAGCGAGGCCGCGATCGCGCCGGAGCGCGGCGCCGCGGCGATCCGCATGCGCAACTCCCACTCCTTGCGCGGTTCCTCGACGACATCGAGGCGCTCGATGAGCCGTTCGGCCTGTCGCGCCTTGACGGCCTGCCTCTCGCTGGACTCCACGCGGGCCCTGCGGCCGATCTTGTCGTTGTCGCCGGACGCGCGGCGAGCCCTTCTGACCCCCTTCTCCGCCCAGGCGCGCTGGGTCCTGGCCCGGGCTTCGAGCGCGGACTTCCGGTCGGCGTACTCCTCGTACGCCTCCCGGGCATGCCGGCGGAGGGCCTCCCGCTCGTCCAGATGGGCGGCGTAGCCACCGCCGTAGAGGGTGACCCGCTGCTGCACCGGGTCGAGTTCGAGGACCCTGGTGACGGTGTGCGTGAGGAACGCGCGGTCGTGGCTGACGACGACGGCGCCCGCGCGCAGTCCGCGCACGAACTCCTCCAGTCTCTCCAGGCCCCCGAGGTCCAGGTCGTTGGTCGGCTCGTCGAGGAGGAACACGTCGTAGCGGGACAGCAGGAGTGAGGCGAGTCCCGCGCGGGCGGCCTGGCCGCCGGAGAGCGCGGTCATGGCCCGACCGGGACCCACGTTCAGGCCGAGTGCGCCCATGACGCGCTCGGCGCGCTCCTCCAGGTCCGCGCCTCCCAGGGCGAGCCATCGCTCCAGGGTCTCCGCGTACGCGTCGTCCGAGCCCGGCACCCCGTCCGCGAGTTCCCTCGTGGCCCGGTCCATCGCGCTCCGGGCGGCGGCGACGCCGGTACGGCGGGCCAGGAACGCCCGGAGCGTCTCGTCCGGCCTGCGCTCGGGCTCCTGCGGCAGATGGCCGACGGTCGCGGTGGCCGGGGACAGCCGTACCGTTCCCCGGTCCGGCGCTTCCAGACCGGCGAGGAACCTGAGCAGTGTGGACTTCCCGGACCCGTTGGGCCCGACGAGTCCGATGATGTCGCCGGGCGCCACGACGAAGTCCGCCCCCGAGAACAGGGAACGGCCGCCGCGGTCGGCGGCGAGGCTCCTGGCGACGAGGGTCGCGGACGGAGAGATGGCGTGGCTGCTGATCGTCATGAGGTCCTCGCGAGGGCGAACGCTGTCGGAGATGCGGCGGCGCGGGTGAGCATCACGCGATGACCGGACCGACGGGGAGGCGGGCGTGCCGTCCGGCCCGGAGGGTCCGGGGGAGGGCATGGCGTACCGAGGTCGCGTCCTTTGGGGTCACGGGCAGCGCACGGGTCGGCGTCGCACGTGAGGGACGTGCGGAACGACCGGGCGGCGTGATGATCGGAACCTCGGAGCTACAAGGTCCACCTCTGACGGAGACGACAGGACCGCCGACCACCCTAGGCGCTCGGGGCGAAGCGGGGCAAGGACCCGGCCGGGGAGGAGGGGCCCGGTGCGGCGGCCCGTTCCCCACCCGGTGGAAAGGGAGTTCCCCCCGGGGGGCGGCCAGGGACGCCGGGCCCTGACACTCCTTGGGCGGGGGCCCGGGGGTTCCGCCGGGGCGGGGGGCGCGGGGCGCGTCCTCCGGCGGTGCCGGAGGGCGCGGGGGCAGCGGCCGGGGCCCGGAGCCTCAGCACTCGATGATGTTCACCGCGAGCCCGCCGCGCGCCGTCTCCTTGTACTTGACGGACATGTCCGCGCCCGTCTCCTTCATCGTCTTGATGACCTTGTCCAGGGACACCTTGTGCGAGCCGTCGCCGCGCATCGCCATGCGGGCCGCGGTGACCGCCTTGACCGCGGCCATGCCGTTGCGCTCGATGCAGGGGATCTGGACCAGGCCGCCGACCGGGTCGCAGGTCAGGCCGAGGTTGTGCTCCATGCCGATCTCGGCCGCGTTCTCCACCTGCTCCGGCGAGCCGCCCAGCACCTCCGCCAGCGCGCCCGCCGCCATCGAGCAGGCGGAGCCCACCTCGCCCTGGCAGCCGACCTCGGCGCCGGAGATCGAGGCGTTCTCCTTGAACAGCATGCCGATCGCGCCGGCGGCCAGCAGGAAGCGGACCACGCCGTCCTCGTCGGCGCCGGGCACGAAGTTGACGTAGTAGTGCAGGACGGCGGGGATGATCCCGGCGGCGCCGTTGGTGGGGGCGGTGACGACCCGGCCGCCGGCCGCGTTCTCCTCGTTCACGGCCATCGCGTAGAGGGTGATCCACTCCATCGCGAGGGCCTGCGGGTCGCCCTCGGAGCGCAGCTTGCGCGCGGTGGTCGCGGCGCGGCGGCGGACCTTGAGGCCGCCCGGCAGGATGCCCTCGCGGGACATGCCGCGCGCCACGCACTCCCGCATCACGCGCCAGATCTCCAGCAGGCCCGCGCGGATCTCGTCCTCGTCGCGCCAGGTCCGCTCGTTCTCCAGCATCAGCGCGGAGATCGACAGCCCGGTCTCCTCGGCACGCCGCAGCAGTTCGTCACCGGTGCGGAAGGGGTGCTTGAGCACGGTGTCGTCGAGCTTGATCCGGTCCGCGCCGACCGCGTCCTCGTCGACGACGAAGCCGCCGCCGACCGAGTAGTACGTCTTGGCGAGGACCTCCTCGCCCCCGGTGCCGTACGCCCGCATCGTCATGCCGTTGGCGTGGTAGGGCAGGGCCTTGCGGCGGTGCAGCACCATGTCGTCGTCGTAGGAGAAGGCGATGGCGCGCTCGCCCAGGAGCCGCAGGCGCCCCGAGTCGCGGATCGCGTCGACCCGCTCGTCGGCGCGCTCCACGTCCACGGTGCGCGGCGACTCGCCCTCCAGCCCGAGCAGCACCGCCTTGGGCGTGCCGTGCCCGTGGCCGGTGGCGCCGAGCGAGCCGTACAGCTCGGCGCGGACGGTGGTGACGGAGCCCAGCAGCCCTTCGTTGCGCAGCCGCCGGGCGAACATGCGGGCCGCCCGCATCGGGCCGACCGTGTGGGAGCTCGACGGACCGATGCCGATCGAGAACAGGTCGAAGACCGAGATGGCCACGGGGACTCCTCTGAGGCGGGGGTGGTGCGGAGGGGAGGGCGCGGGGCGCCGGTCCCGCTCGTGGCGGGCCCGGCGCCCCGCACCGTGTGCTGTGCGGCGGTGGTCAGCCGCTCAGCCCGGGGTAGAGCGGGTGCTTGTCGGCCAGGGCGGTGACCCGGGCCTTCAGCGCCGTCACGTCGCAGGACGGCTTGAGGGCCTCCGCGATCACGTCGGCGACCTCGGCGAAGTCCTCGGCGGTGAAGCCGCGGGTCGCCAGGGCAGGGGTGCCGATGCGCAGGCCCGAGGTGACCATCGGCGGGCGGGGGTCGTTCGGGACGGCGTTGCGGTTGACGGTGATGCCCACCTCGTGGAGGCGGTCCTCGGCCTGCTGGCCGTCCAGCTCCGAGTCGCGCAGGTCCACCAGGACCAGGTGCACGTCCGTGCCGCCGGTCAGCACGGAGACGCCGGCCGCCCGCGCGTCGTCCCGCACCAGGCGCTCGGCCAGGATGCGGGCACCCTCCAGCGTACGGCGCTGGCGGTCCCGGAACTCCTCGCTCGCGGCGACCTTGAAAGCGACGGCCTTGGCGGCCACCACGTGCTCCAGCGGACCGCCCTGCTGACCGGGGAAGACGGCGGAGTTGATCTTCTTGGCCAGCTCGGCCGTGGAGAGGATCACACCGCCGCGCGGGCCGCCCAGCGTCTTGTGGGTGGTGGTGGTGACCACATGGGCGTGCGGCACCGGGTTGGGGTGCAGCCCGGCCGCGACCAGACCGGCGAAGTGCGCCATGTCGACCATGAGGTACGCGCCGACCGCGTCCGCGACCTTGCGGAACGCGGCGAAGTCGAGCTGCCGGGGGTAGGCGGACCAGCCGGCGACGATCAGCTTCGGCCGGTGCTCCTCGGCCAGCCGCTCCACCTCGGCCATGTCGACCCGGCCGTCGTCGCCGACGTGGTAGGCGACGACGTCGTAGAGCTTGCCGGAGAAGTTGATCTTCATGCCGTGGGTCAGGTGCCCGCCGTGGGCGAGGTTCAGGCCCATGATGGTGTCGCCCGGCTTGAGCAGGGCGAACATCGCGGCGGCGTTGGCCTGGGCGCCGGAGTGGGGCTGCACGTTGGCGTGCTCGGCGCCGAACAGCTCCTTGACCCGGTCGATGGCGATCTGCTCGGCCACGTCGACGTGCTCGCAGCCGCCGTAGTAGCGGCGGCCGGGGTAGCCCTCGGCGTACTTGTTGGTCAGGACCGACCCCTGGGCCTCCATCACCGCGACCGGCGCGAAGTTCTCGGAGGCGATCATCTCCAGGGTGGACTGCTGGCGGCGCAGCTCGGCGTCGACGGCCGCCGCGACGTCGGGGTCCAGCTCATGCAGGGGGGTGTTCAGTAGCGACATGCGTGGGTGACCTCTCAGGACCTCGGGACCGGTCAGGCGCCCGCGAACGCGGCGTACTCGTCGGCGGAGAGCAGGTCGCCCGGCTCGTCCGTGACGCGCACCTTGAACAGCCAGCCGCCCTCGAAGGGGGCCGAGTTCACCAGCGAGGGGTCGCCGACGACGTCCTCGTTGACCTCGGTGATCTCACCGGAGACGGGGGAGTACAGGTCGGAGACGGACTTGGTCGACTCCAGCTCGCCGCAGGTCTCGCCCGCGGTCACCGAGTCGCCGACCGCCGGGAGCTGGACGAACACGACGTCACCGAGCGCGTTGGCCGCGTGCTCCGTGATGCCGACCGTCGAGACGCCGTCCTCGGCGGCCGACAGCCACTCGTGCTCCTTGCTGTAGCGAAGCTGCTGGGGGTTGCTCATGGCCTGAATTCTCCTGTACGCGGAAGAGTGCTGGTGAACGGGGTGACCCGACCGGGTATGTCCCCGGGCGGCGCGGGCGCGCGCGGGCACGGGGGCGGCGGACCGCACGCCCGGGGTGCCCGCCGTCGGCGGGTGGCTACTTCTGACGCTGGTAGAACGGGAGCGCCACGACCTCGTACGGCTCGTGGGTGCCCCGGATGTCCACGCCGACGCCGGGCGTGCCCGGGGCCGCGTGCGCCGCGTCGACGTACGCCATGGCGATCGGCCGGCCCAGCGTCGGGGACGGCGCGCCGGAGGTGACCTCGCCGACGGTCCGGCCGTCGACGACGACCGCGTACCCGGCGCGCGGGACCCGGCGGCCCTCGGCGACCAGGCCGACCAGGACCCGGGGCGGCTCGGCGGCCGCCCGCTCGGCGGCCTCGGCCAGCGCGGCGCGGCCGACGAAGTCGCCCTCCTTCTCGAACTTGACCACTCGGCCGAGCCCGGCGTCGAAGGGGGTCAGCGCGGTGCTCAGCTCGTGCCCGTACAGCGGCATGCCCGCCTCCAGGCGGAGCGTGTCGCGGCAGGACAGCCCGCAGGGGACGAGTCCGGCGTCCTTCCCGGCCTCGGTGAGCGCCTCCCACACCCGTGCGGCGTGCTCCGGCCGCACGAACAGTTCGAAGCCGTCCTCGCCGGTGTAGCCGGTGCGGGCGATCAGCGCGGGGACGCCGGCGACGGTGCCGGGGAGCCCGGCATAGTACTTCAGGCCCTTGAGGTCGGCGTCGGTGAGGCTGCCCAGGATGCCCGCGGACTCCGGGCCCTGCACGGCGAGCAGCGCGTGGGCGTCGCCGTCGTCGCGGACCTCGGCGTCGAAGCCGGCGGCGCGGGCGGTGAGGGCCTCCAGCACGGCCCCGGCGTTGGAGGCGTTGGCGACGACCAGGTAGTCGGTCTCGCCCAGGCGGTAGACGATCAGGTCGTCCAGGATGCCGCCGTCCTCGCGGCAGATCATCGTGTAGCGGGCGCGGCCCGGCTTCACGCCGCTGATGTTGCCGACCAGGGCGTGGTCCAGGAGGGCCGCCGCCTGCGGGCCGGTGACCGCGATCTCACCCATGTGGGAGAGGTCGAACAGCCCGGCCCTGGTGCGCACCGCGATGTGCTCGTCGCGCTCGGAGCCGTAACGCAGGGGCATGTCCCAGCCCGCGAAGTCGGTCATCGTGGCGCCCAGCGCGCGATGCGTGGCATCGAGCGCGGTGCGGCGGAGTTCGGTACTGCTCATCGGTCGTCTCCCAGGTACAGGACGGCACGGGCGAGGTGGTCCTCCCCATCTGTCATCGGAACCTGAGAGGTTCGCCCGGACCACCGGAACACGGCGATCAGGGTTTGCACCTTGGGTGGGGCCGCCGGGGCGGCCCGCTTTTCAGATGTGCCTCGCCCGCGCGGTAACGGTGCCTGAGAGATTCAAGGGAGGGACTTGCTCCTTCGGCGCCCCGGCGACTGCCGGGGACTCTCCCGCGCGGATTCAAACGGCCGGTATGCAGTTGGCGCCGCCATCATCGCACGCCGGGCGCCCTGGTGGCAGACCGTGATCCGTAACCGACCCGTGGCACCGCGCGCACGGAAACGCGAGACTGCCGCATTACCTTCTCTTTACACTCGGCGGGGTAGGGGACGCGTGAAACGCCCCAGGGGGAGGACGACCACGGTGAACAGGCCCACGGCGTGCGCCACGACCTCCGGCACCGCGCTGCCGCCGAAGCCCCGCGCGGACGACGGCGCGGCCGGTGGCGAGAGGGGGAGCGGCGGGGGAGCGCGCCCCGGGGAGGGCGCGGCGGAGACGCGGGCGGCGGGGGAGCGCCCGGCGGGTTCCGGCGCCGACCGCGCGGTCCCGGCGGCCTCGGCGGGGGCGCGGACGCCCGGTGCCGCGACCTCGGCGACGCCCATGACGCCCGCCGCCCCGGGTGTCCCCGCGTCCCCGGGTGTCCCCGCCACCCTCGCAGCTCCGGGTGTCCCCGGAACCCCGGGTGTCCCCGGAACTCCGGGTGTCCCTGGGACACCGGGCGTCTCGGGAACCTCCGGCGCCCCGCACTCTCAACCCGACGGCCCCCCGGACGCCGCGGGTCCCGCACCCCGGCCGTTAGACGCCACCGGAGCGCGCCCCGTCGCGGACCGCAGGCCCCCGCCCGCGCCGAACGGGGCACGGGCTCCCCTCCCGTCCGTCCCGCCGGGGGACACCCCGGCCGCCGCCCCGGCCCCGCGCCCGTCCGCGTCACCGGCCGCCGTGGCGTGCCCGCCTGCCCCGGGGGGCGCGGACCCCACTCCGGCCCCGCGCCCGTCCGCGTCACCGGCCGGCGTGGCGTGCGTGCCCGTGCCGGACCCGCACGTTTCCGTCCCGTCCGTCCCGCCGGGGGACACTCCAGCCGCCGCCCCGGTTCCGTCCCCGTCCGCGTCACCGGCCGCCGTGGCCCGTCCACTCGCCCCGGGGGGCCCGGGCCCCACCCCGGCCCCGCGCCCGTCCGCGCCGTCGGCCGCCGCGTGCCCGTCCGCGGCACCGGCCGCCCCGCCCCGCGTCCGGGACCTCCGCGCCGGCGGTCGGCCCGCCCCGTTCGCCCTCCGCTTCGGGCCCCGGGACGTGGTCGTGGTCGCCGGGCTGCCCGGCAGCGGCAAGTCCACGCTGATGCGCCGCGCCGTCCGGGGGCGGCGGATCGACTCCCAGGACGCCCGCGACCGCTGGGAGCGCCGGGTGCCGCGCGCCCTGCCCTACGCCGTCTACCGCCCGCTGGTCCGGCTCTCCCACTACGCCGGGCTGCGCCGCGCCCTGCGCTCCGGCGAGGGCGTCGTCGTGCACGACTGCGGCACCCAGCCCTGGGTGCGCGGCTGGCTGGCCCGCTGGGCCCGCCGCCGGGGCGGTGCCCTGCACCTCGTCGTCCTCGACGTGGCCGCGGGCACCGCCCTCGCCGGGCAGCGCGCCCGCGGCCGGGGCGTCTCCCGCTACGCCTTCCACCGGCACCGCGCGACGACCGCCCGCCTCCTGCGCTCCCTGGCCGGCGGACCGCCCCCGGGCTGTGCCTCCGCCACCCTCCTCGACCGCCCCGCCGCCACCGCCCTGCGCACCCTCGCCTTCACCGCCTGAGCCGGGCCCGCGCGGGCGCCCGGTGACGGCCGACGGCCGCCGCCCGTAAGCCCGTTGCCCCGATTCCGCGGGGCCCTGGGGCCCGGCGGCGCGGGCGGGTAGCCTGTGGCGGCACACGAGCGGTACGAGGCAGGCGGTAGGCAGATGGAGATTCCGGCCCAGGGGCAGTCCCGGCCGCCCGGCGGCGGCTGGCCCGGCAACGAGCTGGAGGAGGTGCTGTCCGCCTCCCTCGGCGTGCCAGGAGCCGAGGCCCGGCTCCTGGAGGTGCTCGGCCGCAGCTCCCTCTGGATACCGCTGCCCAACGGCGGCGGCCCGGACAGCGGCCCCCTCGACCTGCCCGCGGTCGAGCTGGACGGCCAGGCCTACGTCCCGGTCTTCAGCTCCGAGGAGCAGCTCCGCCTCGCCACCGGCGGCCATCTGGGGTACACCGTCGCCCCCGCCGCCGAGTTCGCCCGGGGCCTGCCCCCGCAGATCGGCCTCGCCGTGAACCCGGACGGCGCCGTCGGCGTCCCGCTGCCCCCGGCCGCCGTCGCCGATCTCTGCCGCACCGGCCTCACCCCGCTGGACGGTCCCGCCTCCGGCGGCCGGGTCCGCCTCTTCGAACCGGACTGGCAGGACGACCCGGTGGACTTCCTGGCCGCCGCCTCCGCCGAGTTCGACGCCACCGGCGTGGTCCGCACCGCCCGCCGCTGCCTGGCCGCCGTCGAGACCGCCGAGCCGGTCATGTTCGTCGGCGTGGAACTGGCCCACTGGGAGGGCGACGCCGCCACCCGGCCCCTCGACGCGCTCGGCCGCGCGCTCGGCCGCGCCCCGGCGCCGTGGCCGGTCAACCTGGTCCTCCTGGAGGCCGCCCAGGACCCGGTCTGCGACTGGCTCCGCGACCGGGTGCGGCCCTTCTACCAGCAGGACCGTTGACCGGAAAAGACCCCTGCCGGGACTCGGGCTCCCCTTGCGCGGGGAGCCGTAAGCTGGTCGCACTACCGGGGAACTTCTCGAAGGGGCGATACACGTGAGCGCCAGCGGCACCGCGACCGGGCAGGTCGAGCACATGCTGCGCCAGGTCACGCCCGGGGGCTACGACGCCTACGAGGCCCTTCTGCGCGCGCTCGCCGCCCCCACCTCCGGCCAGGTCTGGATGCTGCTGTGGCACGGCCAGGCCGGTTCCCCGGACGCCCAGTACGGGAACATGGAGGTCGACGGACACGGCTACGCGCCCTGCGTCACCTCCGCCCAGGAGCTGTCCGCCAGCGGCTGGAACCGGTCGTACGAGGTCGTCGACGTCCTGGAGGTGGCCCGCTCCCTGTACCCGGACCACTTCGGCCTCTGGCTCAACCCGCACGCCCCCGGCGGCGGCCTCGGCGTGCCCTGGCTCGATCTGCGCCGGATCGCCTCCGGACTGGACCGCCAGCCCGCCGGTCCGCTGAGCCTGTCCGACCCGGCCATCGAACTCCCCCAGTTCTACGCCCTGCTCGCGCGCAACGCCCATCTCACCCCCGCCGTCCGCGCCCTGCGCCGGGCCTGGGTGCAGCCGGCCCTCGGCTCCCCCTATCTGGCCATCGGCCTGGACGTGTACGACGTCTCCCCGCCCGCCGTGGACGCGGTGCGCGGCATGATGCAGCAGTCGGTGGGCGCGGTCCCGGAGGGGCTGCCGGTCTCCACCGTCGCCATGACCGACGCGCACGACCCGGTCGCCATGTGGCTGCGGGCCAACGCCCGCCCGTTCTACGACCGCGAGGCCCATGCGCCCGCCCCGGGCCCCGGCTACGGGTACCCCCCGCGCGGCGCGTACTGACCCGGGACCCGCCCCCGTTCGCATTCCCCGCCCGACACCGGCCCCACCCGTGCCCCGGCCCCACCCGTGCCCCGGCCCCACCCGTGCCCCGGCCCCGCCTGTGCCCCGGCCCCGTCCACGCCCCACGCCCGAGCCCGGCGCCCCCTCGGCCCGACACCACCCGGCAGCCCCCGGCGCCGGGACCGACCGGCCCCGCCCACCGCATCCGCGGCGGGTCTGCGGCCGCCCGCGGCCTCCGGAGCCCCCGGCGCCCGCCACGTGCCCCGGGCGCACCCGCCCACCCGCCCTCCCGGAGCCCGGCGCCGCCCCCGCCCTCCGAGCGGTCCTCCCCGCGCCCCCGCCCCCTGGCCTGCGCGGACGCGGAAGGTACCGGCGGGTACGGCCGGACGGGTGAACAGGTGGGGCCCCTGCGCGGGCTTCCCGCCCCTGTGTCACTGTGTCCGGGGTCGAGGCCTTCGAGGATGAGGGGCTCTTTCCGGATTTCACCGGACATGATGGACAGGCCACTGTCCGGCATGAGTTGTCTGCCGTTCGGATAACGGAACTCAGCGGTCGGCGTCACGGTTGCGCATACTTTCCCCGTCAGATCTGGCGCGTGATCGCCGGGGCGTTGAAGACTCCCCTCCACGGGGGAAGGCCGCCGGTCCGGTGAGTGAGCGCCCATGAGGTGCGCCGGAGGCCGGACGGCGGACGGCCGAGTCACACCGCGTCCGCCGGGCAGCAAGCAAACGGAACAAGTCGCCGACTGCGGCGGGCAAAGGCCGGTCACCACCGGCGAGAGGGGTCGGGTCACTGTGACCGCACCGATCGAGACCACCGGGGCGCAAGCCGAGGCACAGCCCGAGGCTGTCCTGGTCGGCGCCGATAAGGGGCAGATCGAGGGCCGTTCCCTGGGCCAGATCGCCTGGTCCCGCTTCAAGAAGGACAAGGTCGCCGTCGCCGGCGGGGTCGTGGTGATCCTGCTGGTCCTCATCGCGGTCCTGTCCCGTCCCATCCAGGCGATGTTCGGCCTGGACCCCAACGCCCTCAACCAGGACCTGATCGACCCCAACACCTCGCTGCCGAAGGGCGACTTCGGCGGCATGAGCATGGACCACCCGCTCGGTGTGGAGCCGAAGTTCGGGCGGGACATCGCCACCCGCATCCTGGAGGGCTCCTGGGTCTCGCTGGTCGTCGCCTTCGGCGCCACGATCCTGTCGAACACCATCGGCGCCATCCTCGGCGTGGTCGCGGGCTACTACGGCGGACGCGTCGACACGATCATCAGCCGGCTGATGGACACCTTCCTCGCCTTCCCCCTCCTGCTGTTCGCCATCGCCATCTCGGCGACGCTGCAGGGCGGTGCCTTCGGGCTGGAGGGACTGCCGCTCCACATCGTGGTGCTGGTCTTCGTCATCGGCTTCTTCAACTGGCCCTATCTGGGCCGCATCGTCCGGGGCCAGACACTGGCCCTGAGGGAGCGCGAGTTCGTCGACGCCTCCCGGGGGATGGGGGCCAAGGGCCCGTACATCCTCTTCCGGGAGCTGCTGCCGAACCTCGTCGGTCCGATCATCGTCTACTCGACGCTGCTGATCCCGACCAACATCCTCTTCGAGGCGTCCCTGAGCTTCCTCGGCGTGGGCATCCAGCCGCCGCAGGCCTCGTGGGGCGGCATGCTGAACCAGGCGGTCGACTTCTACCAGGTCGATCCCCAGTTCATGATCGTTCCCGGTCTTGCCATCTTCGTGACCGTCCTGGCGTTCAACCTGCTCGGCGACGGTCTCCGTGACGCTCTCGACCCGCGCAGCCGCTGAACCGCGCCTGCCCAGAGAGTCCTACAGATTTACCACCAATGGAGGGGAAGCAGACCATCATGCGAAGGTCAACGCTGGCCGCTATCGCGGCCGTCGGCAGTGCGAGCTTGCTGCTCTCGGCGTGCAGCAAGGCCGACGACAACTCGGAGAACAAGGGCAACACGTCGGCTGAGGCCAACGCAGCGACCACGAGCGTCGTCAACGCCTCCACCCAGAAGGGCGGGACGGTCACGTACGAGTACTCGGACGTGCCGGACTCCTTCGACCCCGGCAACACGTACTACGCGTACATGTACAACTTCAGCCGGCTCTACGCCCGTCCGCTGATGACCTTCGCGCCCGGTCCGGGCGAGAAGGGCAACAACCTCGTCCCCGACCTGGCCGAGAGCAAGGGCCAGCCGAGCGACGGCGGCAAGACCTGGACGTACAAGCTGCGTGCGGGCCTGAAGTACCAGGACGGCACGCCGATCACCTCGAAGGACGTCAAGTACGCCGTCGAGCGCTCCAACTTCGCGCGTGACGTGATCTCCCTGGGCCCGAACTACTTCCAGCAGTTCCTCAAGGACGGCGCCAAGTACAAGGGCCCGTACAAGGACAAGAGCCCCGAGGGCCTGAAGGCGATCGAGACGCCGGACGACACCACCGTCGTCTTCCACCTCGACCGCCCGTTCCAGGAGTTCGACTACCTGGTCGCGACGCCGCAGACGGCGCCGGTGCCGCAGGCCAAGGACACCGGCATCGACTACGTCAAGAACATCGTGTCGTCCGGCTCCTACAAGTTCCAGAGCTACGAGGAGGGCAAGCAGGTCGTCCTCGTCCGCAACGAGAACTGGGACCCGAAGACCGACCCGCTGCGCAAGCAGTACCCGGACAAGATCGTCGTCAAGCTCAAGGTCAACGCCGAGACGATCGACCAGGACGTGCAGTCCGGCACCGCCATCGACTTCGGCGGCACCGGCGTCCAGGCCGCGACGCAGGCCAAGGTCGTCAACGACGCCAAGCTGAAGGCCAACACGGACAACACCTACGGTGGCCGTCTGGTCTACATGGCGATCAACAACCAGGTCGCCCCGTTCGACAAGGTCGAGTGCCGCAAGGCCGTCGAGTACGCCATCGACAAGGTCTCCGTGCAGACGGCCCTCGGCGGCCCGATCCGCGGTGAGGTCGCCACCACCGTCCTGCCGCCGGACATCGTCGGCTACGGCAAGGCGGACGTCTACGCCACCGAGGGCAACAAGGGCGACGTGGCCAAGGCCAAGGAGCAGCTCGAGGCCTGCGGCAAGAAGACCATCACCACCAACATCTCCGCCCGCAGCGACCGCCCGCAGGAGATCGACGCGGCCACCGCGATCATCGCCTCGCTGAAGAAGGTCGGCATCAACGCCAGCCTGAAGCAGTACCCGTCGGGCAAGTACTTCACCGACTACGCCGGTGTGCCCACGTTCACCAAGAAGCAGAACATCGGTCTGCACCTGATGCAGTGGGGTGCCGACTGGCCCTCCGGCTACGGCTTCCTGCAGCAGATCCTGAACGGCGGCGCGATCGGCACCTCGGGCAACACCAACCTGTCGTACATCGACGACAAGCAGATCAACGAGCTGCTCGGC
Organism: Streptomyces sp. SID8352; assembly: GCF_009862265.1. GTDB lineage: Bacteria > Actinomycetota > Actinomycetes > Streptomycetales > Streptomycetaceae > Streptomyces. The sequence continues at coordinate 79,212 of NZ_WWGX01000012.1, forward strand.
AAGGCCATCGCCACCGAGGACGCGACCGAGCGCAACTCGCTCTACGCCGAGATCGACAAGCGCGCGATGGAGCAGGCCGCGCTCGTCCCGCTGACCTACTTCAAGGTCCTGCTGTACCGCCCGACCACCTTCACCAACCTGGTGTCCACGGCGGCCTTCAGCGGTCAGTACGACTACCTCAACATCGGCACGACCAAGAAGTAGCCCCGGAAGGCAGGTGAAGGCATTGGTGCCCGCGGGCTTCGCGGCCCGCGGGCACCAGCGCCGGTCCCCGTGATCTCGTACATCCTCCGTCGGACGTTCGCGGCAGTGATCCTGCTGCTGGTCGTCACCGCGGTCACCTTCGCGATCTTCTTCCTGCTGCCGCGGCTCGTCGGCCAGAGCGCCGACCAGCTCGCCCAGCAGTACATCGGAAAGAGTCCGACGAAGGCCGACATCGCCGCGGTCAAGCAGAACCTCGGCCTGGACCAGCCCCTCTACGTCCAGTACTGGCACTTCATCAAGGGGATCGTCAGCGGCGCCACCTACAACCTGGGCCCCACGACGGCGCGCTGCGACGCTCCGTGCTTCGGCTACTCCTTCAAGAACCACGTCGAGGTGTGGCCGCAGCTCACCTCCCGGCTCCCGGTGACGCTCTCCCTGGCCGGCGGCGCCGCCGTGCTCTGGCTGCTCTCCGGTGTCCTGATCGGTGTCATCTCGGCGCTCAAGCCCCGCAGTGTCTTCGACCGCACCTTCATGGGCGTCGCGCTCGCCGGTGTCTCGCTGCCGATGTTCTTCACCGGCAACCTGGCGCTGCTGCTGTTCACCTTCCAGTGGCCCATCTTCGGACGCACCTATGTGGCGTTCACCGAGAATCCGGGCCAATGGGCCAACACGCTCTTCCCGGCCTGGTGTTCACTGGCCCTGCTGTACTCCGCCATCTACGCGCGGCTCACCCGCTCGGGGATGCTGGAGACGATGAACGAGGACTTCATCCGCACGGCCCGCGCCAAGGGCCTGCGCGAGCGCACGGTCGTCACCCGGCACGGCCTGCGGGCCGCCCTGACGCCGATCATCACCGTCTTCGGCATGGACCTCGGCCTGCTGCTCGGCGGTGCGGTGATCACCGAGACGGTGTTCTCGCTCCCGGGCATCGGCCAGTACGCGGTGCAGGGCATCACCGACAACGACCTGCCGCCGATCCTCGGCGTCACCCTGCTCGCCGCCTTCTTCGTCGTCTTCGCCAACCTCCTGGTGGACCTGTTGTACGCCGCCGCCGACCCCCGGGTGAGGCTCTCGTGACCGAACTCTCCAGGACCGCGTCCGCCGCGGGCACCCCCGCGAACGCGCCCGACGCGTTCCTCACGGTCCGCGACCTCAAGGTGCACTTCCCGACCGACGACGGCCTGGTCAAGTCCGTCGACGGGCTCAGCTTCCAGGTGGAGAAGGGCAAGACCCTCTGCATCGTCGGCGAGTCGGGCTCGGGCAAGTCGGTCACCTCACTGGCCATCATGGGCCTGCACCGCCTCGGCCCCCGCGGCAAGAACGTCCGGATGTCCGGCGAGATCTGGCTCGACGGCAAGGAACTGGTCTCCGCCGAGCCGGACGAGGTGCGCCGGCTGCGCGGGCGCGAGATGGCGATGATCTTCCAGGACCCGCTGTCCGCGATGCACCCGTACTACTCGGTGGGCAGCCAGATCGTCGAGGCGTACCGGGTCCACCACGACGTCAGCCGCAAGGCGGCGCGCAAGCGGGCGGTCGAGATGCTCGACCGGGTCGGCATCCCCGAGCCCGGCAAGCGCGTCGACAGCTACCCGCACGAGTTCTCCGGCGGCATGCGCCAGCGCGCGATGATCGCCATGGCACTGGTCAACAACCCCGAACTGCTCATCGCCGACGAGCCGACGACGGCCCTCGACGTGACCGTCCAGGCACAGATCCTCGACCTCGTCCGCGATCTGCAGAAGGAGTTCGGCTCCGCGGTCGTGCTCATCACCCACGACCTCGGCGTGGTGGCCGAGATCGCCGACGACGTCCTCGTGATGTACGGCGGCCGGTGCGTGGAGCGCGGTTCGGTCGACGACGTCTTCGAGCGCCCCCAGCACCCCTACACCTGGGGACTGCTCGGCTCGATGCCCCGCATCGACCGCGAGACCTCAGAACGGCTCATCCCGGTCAAGGGCCAGCCGCCGAGCCTCATCAACGTCCCCTCGGGCTGCGCCTTCCACCCGCGCTGCCCGTACGCCGACCTCCCCAAGGGCAATGTCACCCGTACCGTGCGCCCGGAGCTCCAGCAGGTCGGCAGCGGGCACTACTCCGCCTGCCACCTCTCGCCGGAGGACCGCACGCGGATCTGGACCGAAGAGATTGTGCCGAAGCTGTGAGTGAGACGAAGAAGACGGACGGGACGAAGGTCCCGGCGCAGGCGGCGGCCCCCGGGGAGCGCGAGGTGCTGCTCAGGGTCGAGGGCCTGCAGAAGCACTTCCCGATCCGCAAGGGCGTCCTGCGGCGGCAGGTCGGCGCGGTCAAGGCCGTCGACGGCATCGACTTCGAGGTGCGCAAGGGCGAGACCCTCGGCGTGGTCGGCGAGTCGGGCTGCGGCAAGTCGACCATGGGCCGGGTCATCACCCGGCTCCAGGACCCGACCGGCGGTTCGATCCACTTCGAGGGCCAGGACATCACGCGGCTGAACACGGCCGGGATGCGCCCGCTGCGGCGGGACATCCAGATGATCTTCCAGGACCCGTACGGCTCCCTGAACCCGCGCCACACCATCGGCGGCATCGTCTCGGCACCGTTCCGCCTCCAGGGCGTGGAGCCCGAGGGCGGGGTGAAGAAGGAGGTCCAGCGGCTCCTGGAGCTGGTGGGCCTGAGCCCGGAGCACTTCAACCGCTACCCGCACGAGTTCTCCGGCGGCCAGCGCCAGCGCATCGGCATCGCCCGCGCGCTGGCCCTGAAGCCGAAGCTGGTGGTCGCGGACGAGCCGGTCTCCGCGCTGGACGTCTCCATCCAGGCCCAGGTCGTCAACCTGATGGACGACCTCCAGCAGGAACTGGGCCTGACGTACGTGATCATCGCGCACGACCTGTCCGTCGTCCGGCACGTCTCGGACCGGATCGCGGTGATGTACCTGGGCAAGATCGTCGAGCTGGCGGACCGCACCTCGCTGTACGAGGCGCCGATGCACCCGTACACCAAGGCCCTGATGTCGGCCGTGCCGGTGCCGGACCCGAAGCGCCGGGGCGCCAGGAGCGAGCGCATCCTGCTCCGCGGCGACGTGCCCTCGCCGATCGCGCCGCCCAGCGGCTGCCGTTTCCACACCCGGTGCTGGAAGGCCACGCAGATCTGCGCGACCACCGAGCCGCCGCTGAAGGAACTGCGGCCGGGGCAGCGGGTCGCCTGCCACCACCCGGAGAACTTCGCGGACCAGGCGCCGCAGGACGTCGTCCTGCTCTCCGACGCCAGGGCGGCGGCGGAGACGGTGCCGGAGAAGGCGCTCGCGGAGTCCGCGGCGACCTCGGCGGCGGTCGCCGCGGAGGTCGGCGGCGCGACGGCGGCGCCGGCCGGGGGCGCCGGACCGGCGGGGGAGTCCCCGGCGCCGGAGGAGGGCGCGGCCTCGGGAGGCTCCGGGGACTCCGCGGAGTCCGGGGAATCCTCCGGCGACAAGAAGTAACCTGCCCGTCCAGCGAACCCCCGCCTTCGTTTGCAAGGCGGGGGTTCGCCGTCGGGTGAGAATGTCAGGGTGTACCAGCAACTCTTCAGCCCCACCGTCCAGCACACGCTCGATCTGATCGGCATCTTCGTCTTCGCCATCTCCGGAGCGCTGCTGGCCGTCCGCAAGAACTTCGACGTGTTCGGCATCGCCGTCCTCGCCGAGGTCACCGCGCTGGGCGGCGGGCTGTTCCGGGACCTCGTCATCGGCGCCGTCCCGCCCGCGGCCTTCACGGACCTGGGGTACTTCGTCACCCCGCTCCTCGCCACGGTGCTGGTCTTCTTCCTGCACCCGCACGTCGAGCGCCTGCAGACCGGCGTGAACATCTTCGACGCGGCCGGTCTCGGCCTGTTCTGCGTCGCCGGCACCACCAAGGCGTACGACTACGGGCTCGGCCTCACCGCCTCCGCCTGCCTGGGGCTCGCCACGGCCGTCGGCGGCGGCGTGCTGCGCGACGTGCTCGCCAACGAGGTGCCCTCGCTGCTGCGCTGGGACCGCGACCTGTACGCCGTCCCGGCCATCGTCGGCTCCGCCATGGTCGCCCTGTGCATCCGTCAGGACGCCCTGACCCCGTTCACCACCGGGCTCGCCGTCGTCACCGCCTTCGTGCTGCGGCTGCTGGCCCTGCGCTACCACTGGCGGGCCCCGCGCGCCTGGAACCGGCGCTCGACGGCGGTGGAGGGCGAGTGACCCCCCCGCCCCCGGCGGGCCCGGCCCCCGGCCTCCCGCTTTCCGGCGGCCCGGCCCCCGCTTCCCGGCGGCCCGGCCCGCGGCTCCCTCTTCCCGCCGGCCCCGGTCCGGCAACCCCGGCTCCGGGGCGAGGCGTCCCTTTCAGGCCAAAGCTACCGCTTAGTAGATCCCTGGGGTACGGTTGCGGTCATGCCAGAAGCAGCCTCCGCGCCGGTCACCCGGGCCACCATCGGCGACAGCGAGTTCGACCGTGACACCGCCGTCGTCCGACGCGCCCCGGGCGTCTACGGCATCGACCTCTCCGCCGGCTGGACGATCATCAGCGCCGTCAACGGCGGCTATCTCCTGGCCGTCCTGGGCCGCGCCCTCGGCGACGCCCTGCCGCACCCCGACCCGTTCACCATCACGGCGCACTACCTCACCGCCTCGCGGCCCGGCCCCGCCGTGATCCGCACCGAGACGGTCCGCACCGGGCGCTCCCTCTCCACCGGCCAGGCGTCCCTCCTCCAGTACGACGACGAGGGCGCCGAGGTCGAGCGCATCCGCGTCCTCGCCTCCTACGGGGACCTGGGCACCCTGCCCGACGACGTCCGCACCGCCGCGCGCCCGCCCGTGCTGCCGCCCATGGAGCGGTGCTTCGGCCCCGAGGACGGCCCCGCGCCCGTCGAGGGAAGCTCGGCCATCACGGACCGGCTGACGCTCAGGCTGGACCCGGCCACTCTGGGCTGGGCGCTCGGACAGCCCTCCGGCAAGGGGGAGATGCGGTCCTGGTTCGGGCTGGCCGACGGCCGTGACGCCGACCCGCTCTCGCTGCTGCTCGCGGTGGACGCGCTGCCGCCCACCGCGTTCGAGCTGGGGCTCAAGGGCTGGGTGCCCACCGTCGAGCTGACCGCGCACGTGCGCTGCCGCCCGGCGCCCGGCCCGCTGCGGATCGCCGTCACCACGCGCAATCTCGCCGGGGGCTTCCTGGAGGAGGACGCCGAGGTCTGGGACAGCGCGGACCGGCTGGTCGCCCAGTCCCGCCAACTGGCCCGCGTCCGCCTGGGCTGACGCCGCCGTCCCGCGACCCGGGTCCGGTGATCCGGCCCGGTGATCCGGGCCGCGATCCGGGCTCCGTGGCCAGTGCCGGGGCCCGTCCCAGCTCCGAGGCCACCGCGCCCGTCCCGGCCCGGGTTCTTGCGCTGCCACGCCGGGCCGGGTCTTGCGCTCCCGCGCTCGGCTCCCGCTCCGGCTTCAGTGCTGTCGCCCCGCCCCGGCGCCTCGCGCCGCTGCTGCCTGGTTCCGGCTCCCGTGCCGCCGTCCCGGTCCGGCCAGGGGTCTCGTGCTGCCGTCCCGTCCCGGTTCCCGGGCTGCCGCGCCCCGTCCGGCCTCCGGCCCTGTGCCGCCGCCCCGGCTTCCGGAGCTGCTGGGCCCGCCCCGGCCCCTCGCGCCACCGCGTGCCCGGCCCTCCGTGCCGCCGTGCCGGCACCGGCGCCCGTGCCGCCGTCTCCGTCCGCCCCGGCTCGTCCCGCCGTTCACGGCCGGCCCGGGCCGTGCGCGCTGGCGCACCCGCCGGCCCGGGCCCCCCTTCCGGGCCGGAGGGCGCGGTGCAGGACGGCCGCGTCCGTCGGGTCCGGCCCCAGGGGCGCCCTCGGCCCGGGGGCGTGCGGGGGCGCCCCGTAGAATCGGGGGCACCATGGCTTACCTCGACCACGCCGCGACCACCCCGATGCTTCCCGAGGCGATCGAGGCACTCGCCGCACACCTTGGTGTCACCGGAAACGCCTCCTCCCTCCACGCGTCCGGCCGCCGCGCCCGGCGCACCGTGGAGGAGGCCCGCGAGACCCTCGCCGAGGCCCTCGGCGCCCGCCCCAGCGAGGTCGTCCTCACCTCCGGCGGCACCGAGGCCGACAACCTCGCCGTCAAGGGCCTGTACTGGGCCCGCCGCGCCGCCGACCCGGCCCGGACCAGGGTGCTGGCCAGCCCCGTCGAACACCACGCCGTCCTCGACGCCGTCCACTGGCTCGGCGAGCACGAGGGCGCCACCGTCGAGTACCTGCCCGTCGACGCGTACGGCGCCGTCCACCCCGAGGCCCTGCGCGAGGCCCTCGCCCGCGACCCCGGCGATGTGGCCCTCGTCACCGTGATGTGGGCCAACAACGAGATCGGCACCATCATGCCGGTCCGCGAACTGGCCGACGTGGCAGCCGAGTTCGGTGTCCCGCTGCACGCCGACGCGATCCAGGCGGTGGGCCAGCTCCCGGTGGACTTCGGTGCCTCCGGCCTGGCCGCGATGTCCGTCTCCGGCCACAAGATCGGCGGCCCCTACGGCATCGGCGCACTGCTCCTGGGCCGCGAGTACAGCCCCGTGCCCGTGCTGCACGGCGGCGGCCAGGAGCGCCACGTCCGCTCCGGCACCCTCGACGTGCCGGCCGTCGCCTCGTTCGCGGTCGCCGCCCGGCACGCCGTCACCCGGCAGCCCCGGTTCGCCCGCGAGGTCGGCAACCTGCGCGACCGGCTGGCCGAGGCGGTGCTCGACGCGGTGCCCGACGCCCTGCTCGGCGGCGACCCGGTGCGCCGGCTCCCGGCCAACGCCCACTTCACCTTCCCGGGCTGCGAGGGCGACTCCCTGCTCCTGCTGCTCGACGCCCAGGGCATCGAGTGCTCCACCGGCTCCGCCTGCACCGCCGGGGTCGCCCAGCCCAGCCACGTCCTGCTGGCCACCGGCACCGAGCCCGAACTGGCCCGCGGCACCCTGCGGTTCTCCCTCGGCCACACCTCCACGACGGACGATGTGGAGGCGGTCGCCAAGGCCATCGGCCCGGCGGTGGAACGGGCCCGCGCGGCCGGCCTGAGCTGAACCGGGCCGAACCGGGGGCTCGCCGGACCCGGCCCGCGCCGGGCGGCCCCGGCCCGCCGGGGCGTCAGCCGCCCGCGACCGCCGTGCCCGGCGACCCCGTCCCGGTGCCCGGCGTCGGGACCGAGGTGCGGGCGCGCCGCACCAGCCGCAGGTACCTGTCCCAGTCCCAGTGCGGCCCGGGGTCGGTGTGGTCGGCGCCCGGCACCTCCGCGTGCCCGATGATGTGCGCGCGGTCGACGGGTATCCCGTAGCGGGCGCAGATCCCCGCGGTCAGCTCGGCCGAGGCCGTGTACATGGCGTCCGTGAAGTCCTGCGGGCGGTCCACGAACCCCTCGTGCTCGATGCCCACACTGCGCTCGTTGTACTCCCTGTTCCCCGCGTGGTAGGCCACGTCCAGCTCGCGGATCATCTGGGTGACCCGCCCGTCGCGCCCCACCACGTAGTGGGCCGCCGCCCGGTGGCCCGGGTCCTGGAAGGCCCGCACCGCGCTCGCCAGACTGCCCTGGGTGACATGGACGACGACCCGGTCGACCCGGTAGTCGCCGGGACGGTCCGCCCGCCGCCAGTTCGCCTCCGAGGCGGCCACCCAGCGGGCCCCCTCGTAGTCCACCGCCCCCGGCACCCGCGGCGTCCGCTCCCCGGGCCCGCGCCACCACAGCGCCGCGCCGCCCAGGGCCACCGCCGTACCGCCGAACAACAGCGCCCGCCGGCCGATGTGCCGCTCCCGGCCGCCGGCCCCGCCCGATCCGCTCTTTTCCCCCATACCCGGGAGAACGGATATCCGAGGGTCCCGGTTCCCTTTCCCCTTACCCTGGAGGGGCTATGACTGACATCCCGCGGCCCGCCCGCCCCCTCCGCGTCCTCGCCGCCATGTCGGGCGGGGTCGACTCCGCCGTCGCCGCCGCCCGCGCGGCCGAGGCGGGGCACGACGTGACCGGCGTCCATCTCGCCCTCTCCGCGAACCCGCAGTCCTTCCGCACCGGCGCGCGGGGCTGCTGCACCATCGAGGACTCGCGGGACGCCCGCCGCGCGGCCGACGTCATCGGCATCCCGTTCTACGTCTGGGACCTCGCCGACCGCTTCCGCGAGGACGTCGTCGAGGACTTCGTCGCCGAGTACGAGGCCGGCCGCACCCCCAACCCCTGCCTGCGCTGCAACGAGAAGATCAAGTTCGCCGCGCTCCTCGACAAGGCGCTCGCGCTCGGCTTCGACGCCGTCTGCACCGGCCACTACGCCAAGGTGGTGCTGCGCGAGGACGGCCTCCGGGAGCTGCACCGCGCCTCCGACATGGCCAAGGACCAGTCCTACGTCCTCGGCGTGCTCGACGACCGGCAGCTCGCGCACGCCCTGTTCCCGCTCGGGGACACCGTCACCACCAAGGACGAGATCCGGGCCGAGGCCGCCCGACGGGGGCTCGCCGTCGCCCGGAAGCCCGACTCCCACGACATCTGCTTCATCGCCGACGGCGACACCCAGGGCTTCCTGGCCGGCCGCCTGGGCCGCGCCGAGGGCGACATCGTCGACGAGTCCGGGGCGCGGCTCGGCACCCACGAGGGCGCCTACGGCTTCACCATCGGCCAGCGCAAGGGCCTGCGCATCGGCACCCCCGCCCCCGACGGCAAGCCCCGGTACGTGCTGGACATCTCGCCGGTGGACAACACGGTGACGGTGGGCCCGGCCGAGGCCCTGGACGTCACCGCGCTCACCGCGATCAGGCCCCGCTGGTGCGGCGCCGCCCCGTCCGGCCCCGGCACCTACACGGCCCAGCTCCGCGCCCACGGCGGGGAGACGGAGGTCCGGGCGGAGGTCGTCGACGGAGCCCTGGAGGTCGCCTTCGCCGCGCCGGTGCGCGGTGTCGCCCCCGGCCAGGCCGTCGTCCTCTACGACGGCACCCGGGTGGTGGGCTCGGCGACCATCGCCTCCACCACGCGCGCCACGGCGGGCGCCGCCTGACGAGCGGCCGGGCACCGCGCCCCCTGGGCGCCCGGCCCGGCCGCCCGGCCCGGCCGCCCGCGGCGGCGCCGCCGCGCCGGTCAGAACACCTCCACGTCGTAGAAGCACAGGTGGTCCCTGATCGCGGCCACCTCCGGCTTCGGCTCCGGGTAGGCCCAGGCCAGGTCCGGCGCGTCCGGCAGCGACCAGTACGACGCGTCGCCCTTGAACGGGCAGTGCGTGTGCGTGCCGGACGGGGTCAGCAGATCGAGCCGCACGTCCCCGGCCGGGATGTAGTACCGGTCGGGGCAGCCCGTCTCGCGCAGCAGCAGCGCCCCGTCGCTCTCCGCCAGGACCCGGCCGCCGCGCACCACGCGCACGTGCCGTCCGCTGGGCCCGACGGTGATGCGGTGTCCCTCGCTCACGATCGTCCTCCTCGGTCGGTGGCCCCCGTCACATGGGCGCCCCCTTCAGGACAGCGTGCCCAAAGGCCGCGTTCTTCCCGACCGGGCCGCGCCGTACCGTGGGGCCATGAACATCTGCGTCTTCCTGTCCGCCGCCGACCTCGACGAGCGCTACACCCGTCCCGCGGGGGAGTTCGCCACCCTGCTCGGCAAGGGGGGCCACACCCTCGTCTGGGGCGGTTCCGACGTCGGGCTGATGAAGGTGGTCGCGGACGGCGTCCAGGAGGCCGGGGGGCGGCTGCTGGGCGTCTCCGTGGACTTCCTCGCGGACCGGGCCCGCGCGGACGCCGACGAGATGGTGATCGCCGGGGACCTGGGCGAGCGCAAGCGCCTGCTCCTGGAGAAGGCCGACGCGGTGGTGGTCATGGTCGGCGGCACCGGCACCCTGGACGAGGCGACCGAGATCCTGGAGCTGAAGAAGCACGGCCGCACCGACAAGCCGGTCGTCGTGCTCAACACGGCGGGCTTCTACGACGGCCTCCGCGAGCAGTTCCGCCGCATGGAGGACGAGGGCTTCCTGCCCCGGCCCCTGACCGACCTCGTGTTCTTCGCCGAGGAGCCGGTGGGCGCCCTCGCCCACCTGGAGGAGACCCTGGGCGTGGTCTGACCCCCCGGTGGTGCGAGCATGGCGGTCATGGCTACTCATGTGATCACCGGAGCGGGCTCGGGCATCGGCGCGGCCGTGGCCCGCCGACTGCACGAGCGCGGCGACGGCCTCGTGCTGCACGCCCGCGACGCGGGCCGGGCCCGGGAACTGGCCGCCGCCTTCCCCGGCGCCGCCACCCTGGTCGGGGACCTGGCCGACCCGGACCGGCTCTCCTGGGCCCTGTCGCACCAGTCGCCGCCGGACCGCGTCGACTCCCTCCTGCACATCGCCGGAGTGGTCGACCTCGGCCCGGTCGGGGATCTCACCCCCCGGACCTGGCACCACCAGCTCAACGTCAACCTGATCGCCCCCGCCGAGCTGACCCGGCTGCTGCTGCCGCAACTGCGCGCCGCCCAGGGACACGTGGTGTTCGTCAACTCCGGGGCCGGGCTGAACGCCTCCGCCAACTGGTCCGCGTACGCCGCCTCCAAGCACGGGCTGAAGGCCCTCGCGGACTCCCTGCGCCAGGAGGAGCACGCCCACGGCGTCCGCGTCACCTCCGTCTACCCCGGCCGCACCGCCGGCCCCATGCAGGTCAAGGTGCACAGTCAGGAGGGCAGGGAGTACGACCCGGCCCGCTGGATCGACCCGGAGTCGGTCGCCACGGCCCTCCTGGCCGCCCTCGACCTGCCCCGGGACGCCGAGGTCAACGACCTGACCATCCGCCCGGGCCGTTAGCCGGGGGCGGGCCCGGGGCCTCGGCCAACGGGCCCCGCGTGGGGGAGGGGCCGTACGCCGGGCGCCCGCACCCCGGGCCCCCGCGTCGGGCGCGCTCCCGCGCCGGGCCGCCGAGCCCGGATGACCGCGCACCGCCCCCCCCCGCCGGGGCGGGCCCACGCGTCCGCCGGGGACGGTGCGGGGCCGGGGCGGCTCCGCCCGGAGCGGGTGCCCGTCCGGGCACCTGCGCCCGCCGGGGGTCCGCGTCCGTCCGGGGGGCCGCGTCCGTCCGGGCACCCGCGCCCGCCCGCGAGGCCGTACCCGCCCCGCGCGTCCACCGGGCCGTGTCCCGCGCCGCGCCGCCCGACACCGCGTCCGCCCGGCCCCGCCGTCCCCGCAAGCCCGCGACCGGAGCGGCCGCGTCCCCGGTCCCTCCGGGGGCGGCGCCCGGCGGGGAGTCCGGCGCACCGCGCCCCCGCCCCCTGCGTACGCTTTCCCCGTGAACGACAACCGGCCCTTCGGCCCCGCCACCGGCATCGGCTCGCTGCCCGGCCTCGACGCCCGGGAGGCCGCCCGGACCGCCACCGGCAGCTTCGAGGACTTCCCCTTCCTCCCCGAGCTGCCCGCCCGCGGTCCCGGCGCCGACATGACCGGCCGCACCGCCGGGATGCTCGTGGAGCTGTACGCGCGCGTGGAGCCCAGCGGCTGGCGGCTCGGCGACCGCCCCGGCCGCGACACCCGGCGGGCCCGCGCCTGGCTCGCCGAGGACCTCGACGCGCTGGAGGAGTTCACCCAGGGCCACCAGGGGCCCCTCAAGGTGCAGGCCGTCGGCCCCTGGACGCTCGCCGCCGGCCTGGAGCTGCGCAACGGAGAGGCCGTCCTCTCCGACCCCGGCGCCCGCCGCGACCTCACCGCCTCCCTCGCCGAGGGCCTGCGCCTCCACCTCGCGGAGATCCGGCGGCGGGTGCCCGGCGCCACCCCCGTCCTCCAGCTCGACGAGCCGTCCCTGACCGCCGTCCTGACCGGCCGGGTCCGCACCGCCAGCGGCTACCGCACCCACCGCGCCGTGGACCGCCAGGAGGTCGAGGCCGCCCTCCGCGACCTCGTCGCCGTGCACGACGGCGGCCCCACCGTCGTCCACAGCTGCGCGCCCGCCGTCCCCTTCGCCCTGCTGCGCCGGGCCGGGGCGGCCGGGGTCTCCTTCGACGTCTCGCTGCTCACCGAACGTGACGACGAGGCGATCGGGGAGGCGGTCGAGGGCGGCACCCGGCTGTTCGCCGGTGTCGTGCCGGGGACGGACACGGCATTGTCCGAGCCTGCCGGTAGCGTCGGGGACGTCAGAACGTTGTGGCGCAGGCTGGGGCTGTCTCCGGGGCTTCTCGCGGACGCGGTCACGGTCACCCCGGCGTGCGGACTCGCGGGCGCGTCCCCCGAGTACGCCCGCCGGGCGCTCGCCCACTGCGTCCGGGCGGCGAGATCACTCGCGGACAACCCTGAGTAACGGGAGGACGACACGGTGGCCGGCGACAAGCAGGCGGAGACGACGAACGTGCCCGCGGAGGCGCGCGAGGAGCACGGCGGGCTCGCGGAGCGGATCGAGGAGCACCGCTTCCGGTACTACGTGAAGGACGCCCCCGTCGTCAGCGACGCGGAGTTCGACCGGCTGCTGCGCTCCCTGGAGGCGCTGGAGGAGGAGTACCCGGAGCTGCGCACCCCGGACTCCCCGACGCAGAAGGTCGCGGGCACCTACGAGACGGAGTTCACGGCCGTCGAGCACCGCTCCCGGATGCTCTCCCTCGACAACACCTTCAACGACGAGGAGCTCGCCGCCTGGACCGAGCGGATCGCCAAGGAGCTGGGCGACCAGGAGTACCACTTCCTCTGCGAGCTGAAGGTCGACGGACTCGCCGTCAACCTCACCTACGAGCACGGCCGCCTGGTCCGCGCCGCCACCCGGGGCGACGGCCGCACCGGCGAGGACATCACGCCCAACGTCCGCACCATCGCCGGGATCCCCGACCGCCTCGCCGGGGAGGAGGTGCCCGGCCTCGTCGAGATCCGCGGCGAGGTCTACTTCCCGATGGAGAAGTTCCAGGAGCTGAACGCCCGGCTGACCGCCGCCGGCGACAAGCCCTTCGCCAACCCGCGCAACGCGGCGGCCGGATCGCTGCGCCAGAAGGACCCCAGGGTCACCGCCACCCGCCCGCTGCGCATGGTCGTCCACGGCATCGGCGCCCTGGAGGGCTACACCGGCCTGACCCGGCTCTCCGGGGCGTACGGCCTGCTGGAGACCTGGGGCCTGCCCACCTCCGCGCACAACCGGGTGGTCGACGGGCTCGACGGCATCCGGGAGTTCATCGCGTACTACGGCGAGCACCGGCACTCCGTGGAGCACGAGATCGACGGCGTCGTCGTCAAGCTCGACGAGATCCGCCTCCAGGGCCGCCTCGGCTCCACCGCCCGGGCCCCGCGCTGGGCCATCGCGTACAAGTACGCGCCGGAGGAGGTCAACACCAAGCTGATCGACATCAAGGTCGGCGTCGGCCGCACCGGCCGCGTCACCCCCTACGCCCAGGTCGAGCCGGTCACCGTGGCGGGCAGCGAGGTGGAGTTCGCCACCCTGCACAACCAGGAGGTCGTCAAGGCCAAGGGCGTCCTCATCGGCGACATCGTGGTGCTGCGCAAGGCCGGTGACGTGATCCCCGAGATCCTCGGCCCGGTCGCCGACCTCCGCGAGGGCAGGGAGGAGGAGCTGCACAGGTTCGTCATGCCGACCGAGTGCCCGGAGTGCGGGACGACGCTCGTGGAGAAGAAGCAGGGCGACATCGATCTGCGCTGCCCCAACGCCCGCACCTGCCCGGCCCAGCTCCGCGAGCGCCTCGCCTACCTCGCGGGCCGCGAGTGCCTCGACATCGAGCACTTCGGCGGAGTCGTCGCCGCCGCCCTCACCCGGCCGCTGGAACCGGCCGAACCGCCGCTCGCCGACGAGGGCGACCTCTTCGACCTCACCCTCGAACAGCTCCTGCCCATCCGGGCGTACGTCCTCGACCCGGACAGCGGGCTGCCCAAGCGCGACCCGAAGACCGGCGAGGAGAAGATCGTCCCCGTCTTCGCCACCAAGGACGGCGAGCCCAGGAAGAACACGGTCGCCCTGCTGGAGAACATCAGGGAGGCCAGGACCCGCCCGCTGGCCCGCTTCCTCAACGGCCTCTCCATCCGCTACGTGGGCCCGGTCGCCGCCCAGGCCCTCGCCCGGGAGTTCCGCTCCGTCGACCGCATCGAGCAGGCCACCGAGGAGGAGCTGGCCGCCACCGTCGGCGTCGGCGCCACCATCGCCGCTGCCGTCAAGGAGTGGTTCACCGAGGAGTGGCACCGCGAGATCGTCCGGAAGTGGAAGGCCGCCGGCGTCCCGCTGGAGGACCACGCCACCGGCGAGGAGGAGGGCCCCCGCCCCCTTGAGGGCCTGACCGTCGTCGTCACCGGCACCCTGGAGCGCCACACCCGGGACGGCGCCAAGGACGCCCTCCAGAGCCGCGGCGCCAAGGTGACCGGATCGGTCTCCAAGAAGACCTCCTTCGTCGTCGTCGGGGACAGTCCCGGCTCCAAATACGACAAGGCCGTTCAACTCAAGGTGCCCGTCCTGGACGAGGACGGATTCGCCGTCCTGCTCGACCAGGGCCCCGAGGCCGCGGCCGCCGCCGCGCTTTCGGCCGAGGAATAACGGTTGAACGTCGCTGGATCGGCGCATACCAGATGCATACGGGTGGCCAGGCCGCATTCGGGCAACCGTTGACGACCGGTGCCGCAGGGAGCCCTTGGCGGCCTAGTGTTGAGGTTGTGCGCCCGCCGTGCCCGGTCACGGCCGGGTCGCATGGCCCCTGCCCATGGAACAGGGGGAAGGGGTCTCCCATGCGGAGCCGCTGATGGATGTCGGGCGTCGGGCCGCGTGGTGGGCACCGCCGGCTGTGAGAGGGACGGGAATGGAACCGACCGAGAGCGCCGCCGCGGGCTCACGGCCGCGCCTGCGGCGACTGGTCAGCGCCTGGTGGGGCATCAGATCCCCCGCACCGGGGGGCGGCACACCGCGCCCGGCGGTGCCCGGACGCCCCGCCGGGCACCGGACGGCCCTCGCGCTGCCCTGCCGCTCGGAGGAGCACGCCGACACCGAGCGCCATCCGGCCTGGCCCGCGCTGCCCGCCGTGATCGTCGCCCTCGCCGCGTTCGTGCTGGGCGCCGGGTACTACCGGGCCCTCAGCGGCGGCCACCCCCTCTTCCCGTCCGGGACCGCGGGCTGGTCGCTGGCCGTGCTCGCCGGCATCGTCGTCGGACACCTCGTCATGCTCGGCCGCTCCCGCTGGTGGGGAGGGACCGGCTCGGGCGCGGCGCTCACCCTGGCCGTCCTGCTGCTCCACGGCTGGGTGCCGGCCGGGATGGTCAGCCTCACCGTCGTCGTCCTGGTCGGCGTCGCCCGCCGGGGGAGCTGGCGCCAGGGCGTCCTGCACGGCGCCGTGGACATCCTCGGCATCGCCGCCGGGGCCCTGGTGCTCGGTGTCTGCGGCTCCGTCCCCACCGTCGAGCACCCCTGGGACCCGACGGCCTGGGGGCCCTACGCGGTGCCCAAGGTGGCGCTGGTCGCCCTCGCCTACCTCGTCGTCACCCGCGCCCTGCTCTGGTACCTCCAGACCCCGCGCCCCGGGCTGCCCACCGTCGCCCGCACCGCCCTGCTGCGGCAGGGGCTGCTGGCCGTCGCCCTGCTCGGCATCGCCCCGCTGATCTGCGTGGTGGCCGTCGCCAAGCCGCTGCTGCTGCCGCTGTTCTCCATTCCCCTGATCGCCCTCGACTCCACCCTGTGGATCGCCCGCGCCCGCGCCGAGGAGCAGCTCCGCGACCCGCTCACCGGACTGCCCAACCGGCAGTGGCTGCTGGAGCGCACCTGGACCGCGCTGGACGAGGCCGAACGCTCCGGGGCCCGCGCCGCCCTCATGCTGATCGACCTCGACCGCTTCCGCTCGGTCAACGACACCCTCGGGCACCTGGCGGGCGACCGGCTGCTGCTGCAGACCGCCGACCGGCTCCGCCAGGCCCTCCCGCGCGGGGCGGAGGCCGCCCGGCTCGGCGGCGACGAGTTCGCCGTTTTACTGCCGGTCGCGGACTCCACCACCGCCGCGGCCCGGGTCGCCCGGGGCCTGGTCACCGAACTCAGCTCCCCGCTCGACCTGGACGGGCTGACCCTCGTCCTGGAGGCCAGCGCCGGGGTCGCGGTCTTCCCCGACCACGCGCTCGACGCCGAGGGGCTGCTGCGCCGTGCCGACGTGGCGATGTACCAGGCGAAGCGGGACCGCACCGGGGTGGAGGCCTACGAGTCCAAGCGCGACTCCAACACCCCCGACCGGCTCGGACTCCTGGGCGACCTGCGCCGCGCCCTGGACGCCCACGAGGTGCGCCTCCACTACCAGCCCAAGGTCCGCTTCGACGGCCAGGTGGCCGGGCTGGAGGCGCTGGTCCGCTGGGTCCACCCGGAGCGGGGCAAGGTGCCGCCGGACGAGTTCATAGCCATCGCCGAGTCCTCCGGGCTGATGCCCCGCCTCACCGAGTACGTGCTGGAGACGGCGCTCGCCCAGGTCGCCCAGTGGCGCTCGCAGGGGCTGTTCGTGCCGGTCGCCGTCAACGTCTCCCCGCGCGACGTGCACAGCCCCGGCTTCGCCGGATCGGTCGCCGCCCGGCTCGCCCGGCACGGGGTCCCGGCGGGAGCGCTCCAACTGGAGATCACCGAGCACGTCCTGCTGGAGGACCCGCAGCGCGCCGCCGACACCCTCAACGCGCTGACCGGACACGGCGTCAAGATGTCGCTGGACGACTTCGGCACCGGCTACTCCTCCCTCGTCCACCTGCGCCGGCTCCCCGTCAGCGAGCTGAAGATCGACCGCTCGTTCGTGGCCCGGCTGGCCGTGGACACCGAGGACGCGGAGATCGTGCGCTGCACCGTCGACCTCGCCCACTCCCTCGGCCTGCTGGTCGTCGCCGAGGGCGTCGAGGACGACGAGACCTGGGAGCGGCTGCGCGACCTCGGCTGCGACGCCGTGCAGGGCTGGCTGGTGGCCGCCGCGATGCCGCCGGACGAGACCACCGCCTGGCTGCTCGCCCGGGGCGCCCGGGGCTGGCAGCGCTCCACCGCCGCGCTGCCCGCCGCCCGGGTCGACGAGCCCCGCCGGACGCCCTGACGGCACCCTGACCCTGAGGCCCCCGCCCCGGGCCCGGCGTCCGGCCCGGGCGCCCGCCCGGGGCGCCCCGGGCGGGCGCGGGGAGGCGGCGGTCCTCCGCCATCGGGGCCGACCGGTCCGGAGGCCGGGCCCGGCCGCGCGTCCGCCCGGCGGGCCCCGCGGGCCCGCCCGGTCCCGGACGCCCCCGGCGCGCGGGACCCGGCCCCGCGGCGGGCATGCGCGGCCGGCCCGCCCTGCGGTACGCCTCGGTGGCGGCCCGCCCGGTGGCGGGCGGCGAAGCCCCGAAGGCCCCGGGCCCTGGAATTCGCCCCGGACCGAGGGGCCGCCGCCGTGCCGGGCCACCGTGCGCAGCCCCGCCCCCCTCCGCGCCCGCTCGCCGGAATCCCGGGCCGGGCCGTGGGCCAGGGCCGGAAGGGGTCGGCGGCCCCGGTGTCCGCCCTTCCGCCGGAGCCTCGTCTCGGCGCCCGCCCGCACGGCGGGTGCCTCCCCGGCGCCGCGCGTCGGGAGGCGACCGGCGCCCGCCCGCCCGCCGGAAACCCGGGCCGGCCCGGATGCCGGGGCCCGACCGGGGCGGCGAACCGGGCATGTGCCTGTCCGCCCGTCGGGGGGCGAACCGGGCATGTGCCTGTCCGCCCGTCGGGCGCCGAACCGCGCATGCGTCTGTCCGCCCGCCGGGGCGAACCCGGCATCCCCCGGCCGCCCGTCGGCACACGCCCGCCGGCGCCTCCGCGCGGGCGTGCCCGCCCCCGGCGCGGCCCCCGACGAATCCACCGAACGGGTGAACATCACCCCGTACCGCGCGGGGCGCCGCCCGGCGGTCGCCGGGCCGGGGAAACCGATGTACGACCATCCGGCCCGGCCCCATAGGATTGGCTCCAAACCACACACACTCACCCCAGAGGAACGCTGCATGCCTGGCATCACGCGCGAGGAGGTCGCCCACCTCGCCCGGCTGGCGCGTCTGGAGCTGAAGCCCGAAGAGCTCGATCACTTCGCGGGACAGCTCGACGACATCATCGGCGCGGTCGCCCGCGTCAGCGAGGTCGCCGACCAAGACGTACCGCCGACCTCGCACCCGCTCCCGCTGACGAACGTCATGCGGGCGGACGAGGTCCGTCCGTCGCTCACGCCCGAGCAGGCGCTCTCCGGCGCCCCGGCCCAGGAGCAGCAGCGTTTCAAGGTGCCGCAGATCCTGGGGGAGGAGTAACCGTCATGAGCGACATCATCAGGCTCACCGCGGCCGAGATCGCCGCGAAGATCGCCGCCGGTGAACTGACCGCGGTCGAGGTCACCGAGGCCCACCTGGCCCGGATCGAGGCCGTCGACGAGAAGGTGCACGCCTTCCTGCACGTCGACCGCGAGGGCGCCCTCGCCCAGGCCCGCGCCGTCGACGAGAAGCGCGCCCGGGGCGAGAAGCTCGGCCCGCTGGCCGGCGTCCCCCTCGCGCTGAAGGACATCTTCACCACCGAGGGCGTGCCGACCACCGTCGGCTCCAAGATCCTCGAAGGCTGGATCCCGCCGTACGACGCGACCGTCACCAAGCGGCTCAAGGCCGCCGACGTCGTCATCCTCGGCAAGACCAACATGGACGAGTTCGCCATGGGGTCCTCCACCGAGAACAGCGCCTACGGCCCGACCGGCAACCCCTGGGACCTCACCAGGATCCCCGGCGGCTCCGGCGGCGGTTCCTCGGCCGCGCTCGCCTCCTTCGAGGCGCCGCTCGCCATCGGCACCGACACCGGCGGCTCCATCCGCCAGCCGGCCGCCGTCACCGGCACCGTCGGCGTCAAGCCGACCTACGGCGCCGTCTCCCGCTACGGGATGGTCGCCTTCTCCTCCTCCCTCGACCAGGGCGGCCCCTGCGCCCGCACGGTCCTGGACGCGGCCCTGCTGCACGAGGTGATCGCCGGCCACGACCCGATGGACTCCACCTCCGTCGACGCGCCCGTCCCGCCGGTGGTCGAGGCCGCCCGCAACGGCAGCGTCGCGGGGATGCGCGTCGGCGTCGTCAAGCAGTTCCGCGGCGAGGGCTACCAGGCCGGTGTCGTCCAGCGCTTCGACGAGTCCGTCGAGCTGCTGCGCGGGCTGGGCGCCGAGATCGTCGAGCTGGACTGCCCGTCCTTCGACCTCGCCCTCTCGGCGTACTACCTGATCGCCCCCTCCGAGTGCTCCTCCAACCTCGCCCGCTTCGACGGCCTGCGCTACGGCCTGCGGACCGGCGACGACGGCACGCACTCCGCCGAGGAGGTCACCTCCCTGACCCGCGAGGCCGGCTTCGGCCCCGAGGTCAAGCGGCGCGTCATGCTCGGCACCTACGCCCTGTCGAGCGGCTACTACGACGCGTACTACGGCAGCGCCCAGAAGGTCCGCACCCTGATCACGCGGGACTTCGAGCGTGCCTTCGAGCAGGTCGACGTGATCGTCTCGCCGACCACCCCGACCACCGCCTTCGCGATCGGGGAGCGCGCCGACGACCCGATGGCGATGTACCTGGCCGACCTGTGCACCATCCCCACCAACCTGGCGGGCAACGCGGCCATGTCGCTGCCCTGCGGGCTCGCCCCCGAGGACAACCTGCCGGTGGGACTGCAGATCATCGCCCCCGCCATGAAGGACGACCGGCTCTACAGGGTCGGCGCCGCCGTCGAGGCCGCCTTCGTGGAACAGTGGGGTCACCCGCTGATCGAGGAGGCACCGTCGCTGTGAGCAAGGCACTGTCGAAGGCCAAGGGCTTCAAGAAGTCCAAGAACGGCCTCTACCTGTCCATGGCCACCACCGCGTTCGGCGCGCTCGGCATCGCCAAGCAGGCCAGGCAGGCCCGCGCCGAGAGCGACACGCTCCGGCTGGTCGACGCCGCCGTGTCCGCCGCCGCGATCGTCACCGGCCTCGCCATCCTCTACCGCGAGGTGAAGCGCCTCGGCGACGACGACGTCCTGCTGGGCTGAGAGGGAAGTTTCACCGTGACCACCACGACCGACCTGGTGTCGTACGAGGACGCGCTGGCGTCGTACGACCCCGTCATGGGCCTTGAGGTCCATGTCGAACTCGGCACCCGCACCAAGATGTTCTGCGGCTGCTCCACCGCGCTCGGCTCCGGACCGAACACCCAGACCTGCCCGGTCTGCCTCGGCATGCCCGGCGCGCTCCCGGTCGTCAACGCGACCGGCGTGGAGTCCGCGATCAGGATCGGCCTCGCGCTGAACTGCGAGATCGCCGAGTGGTGCCGCTTCGCCCGGAAGAACTACTTCTATCCGGACATGCCGAAGAACTTCCAGACCTCCCAGTACGACGAGCCGATCGCCTTCGACGGCTACCTCGACGTACAGCTGGAGGACGGCGAGACCTTCCGGGTGCAGATCGAGCGCGCCCACATGGAGGAGGACACCGGCAAGTCGACGCACGTCGGCGGCGCCACCGGCCGCATCCACGGCGCCTCGCACTCCCTGCTCGACTACAACCGGGCCGGCATCCCGCTCATTGAGATCGTCACCAGGCCCATCGAGGGCGCGGGCGAGCGGGCCCCGGAGGTCGCGCGGGCGTACGTCCGGGAGCTGCGCGAGGTCATCCGGGCGCTCGGCGTGTCCGACGCCCGCATGGAGATGGGCCAGATGCGCTGCGACGTGAACCTGTCGCTGCGCCCGCACGGCCGCGAGCGGTTCGGCACCCGCAGCGAGACCAAGAACGTCAACTCGCTGCGCTCCGTGGAGCGCGCCGCCCGCTTCGAGATCCAGCGGCACGCCGCGGTCCTCTCCTCGGGCGGCACGATCATCCAGGAGACCCGCCACTTCCACGAGGACACGGGGTCCACCACCTCGGGCCGGGTGAAGGAGGAGGCGGAGGACTACCGGTACTTCCCGGAGCCCGACCTGGTGCCGGTCGCCCCGTCCCGCGAGTGGGTCGAGGAGATCCGCGCCGCGCTGCCCGAGCTGCCGCTGGTGCGCCGCAACCGGCTCCGCGAGGAGTGGGGCGTGAGCGGCACCGAGATGCAGGCGATCCTCAACGCCGGTGCCCTGGAGCCGATCGTCGCGACGATCGACGCCGGCGCCGACGCGGCCTCCGCCCGCAAGTGGTGGATGGGCGAGCTGGCCCGCAGCGCCAACGAGTCCGGCACCGCGCTGGACGAGCTGGCGATCACCCCGGCGCAGGTCGCCCGGGTGTCCGAGCTGGTCGCCGGGGGCGATCTCAACGACAAGCTGGCCCGCCAGGTCATCGAGGGCGTGCTCGCCGGGGAGGGCACCCCGGACGAGGTCGTCGACCGCCGCGGCCTGAAGGTCGTCTCCGACGAGGGCGCCCTGACCACCGCCGTCGACGAGGCCATCGCGGGCAACCCGGGCATCGCGGACAAGATCCGCGGTGGCAAGGTGGCCGCGGCCGGCGCCCTGGTCGGCGCGGTCATGAAGGCGACCCGCGGCCAGGCGGACGCGGCCC
Source organism: Streptomyces sp. SID8352 (assembly GCF_009862265.1). Taxonomy (GTDB): domain Bacteria; phylum Actinomycetota; class Actinomycetes; order Streptomycetales; family Streptomycetaceae; genus Streptomyces. The sequence continues at coordinate 100,780 of NZ_WWGX01000012.1, forward strand.
GGGTCAAGGAGCTGATCCTGGAGCGGCTCGGCGTCACCGAGGGCTGATCCACGCCGCCGGGCCCGGCCCGGCGGCGGTGCCCGAAGGGGCGGTGCGCGGGACCCGGTCCCGGCGCGCCGCCCCTTCCGCGTTCACCGGACCGGGACCGGGCCGGGGGCGGCAGGTCGCCCGTGTCGCGGCCGTCGGGAGACCGCCGGGGGAGACGCGCACCGTACCCGCAGCCCGCAGCCCGCAGCCCCTTCCCGGGTCCCGTGCCCCGGCGGGCGCCGGCCGCCGCAACCGGCCCGCCCGGCGGGTGGGGGAGAACCTCCCGCACTGCTGTGAATAAGCACACGAAGTCCGCAAAGGATCATTTCCGGCTGCGAGAGTGGGATTCGCACGGCTCATGTGTTCTTCGTCGGCCGTTCACTCGCCGAATGCCCGCCATTCCGTGACGGACGGTTTCCGGCCAAGATCCACCATCACACCCCCCGGGAGCCTGATCGTGGCAGCCCTCGCACGCTGGTGCCTCCGGCGGCGTCTCCTCGTCGTCCTGCTCTGGCTGCTCGCCCTCGGCGGCGTGGGGTCGGCCGCCCTCGTCGCGGGATCCTCGTACGCCAACGACTACGGCATCCCCGGCACCGACGCCGACCGCGCCTACCAGCTCCTCCACGAGGGCTTCCCGGGCCTCGACGGGGACAGCGACACCATCGTCTGGCACACCGGTTCCGGCAGCGTCCGCGCCGCCGACGTCGAGCAGACCATGACCCGCACCCTGGACCGCGTCGCCGAGCTGCCCGGGGTGGTCTCGGTCACCGGGCCCTACGACGGTCCCGGCTCCGGCATGATCAGCGAGGACGGCCGCACCGCCTACGCCACGGTCACCTTCGCCGACGCCGTCGAGGACCTCGACCCGGCCCGTGCCGAGGCCGTCGTCGACACCGCCGGACAGGCCCGCGCCGACGGGCTCCAGGTCGAGCTGGGCGGCAGCGCCATCGCCCTCACCCAGTCCTCCGGCGGGCACCTGGCCGAGATCGTCGGGGTCGCCGTCGCCGCGGTGGTGCTCTTCGTCGCCTTCGGCTCGCTCGCCGCCTCCCTGCTGCCCATCGCCACCGCCCTGGTCTCCGTCGGCACCGCCTACGCCGGGATCACCCTGCTCGGCCACGTCATGACCGTGGCCGACTTCGCGCCGATGCTCGGCACCCTCATCGGGCTCGGCGTCGGCATCGACTACGCCCTGTTCATCGTCACCCGGCACCGACGGGGGCTGAAACGGGGCCTGTCCGTCACCGAGGCCGCCGAGAACGCCGTCGCCACCACCGGGCGGGCCGTCGTCTTCGCGGGCGCCACCGTGTGCATCGCCCTGCTGGGCATGCTCATCCTCCGGCTGAGCTTCCTCAACGGCGTCGCCATCGCCGCCGGCCTCACCGTGGTCCTCACCGTCGCCGCCTCCGTAACCCTCCTCCCGGCCCTGCTGTCGTACATCGGCCCGCGCGCCCTGAGCCGCCGAGAACGGCGCCGCCTGGCCCGCTCCGGGCCCCAGCCCGAACTGCCCACCGGCTTCGCCGCCCGCTGGTCCGCCTTCGTCGAGCGCCGGCCCAAGCTGCTCGGCGCCCTCGCCCTGGTGGTCATCACCCTGCTCGCCCTGCCCACCCTCGGGCTCCGCCTGGGCACCTCCGACCAGGGCAACGACCCCCGCTCCACCACCACCCGCCAGGCCTACGACCTGCTCGCCGACGGCTTCGGCCCCGGCGTCAACGGGCCTCTCACCCTCGTCACCGAGGTCGACGGAGCCGGGGACCGGCTCGCCCTGGACAACCTCGGCACCGCCCTGCGCGCCACCGAGGGCGTCGCCTCCGTCAGCCCCGTGACCTACAACGCCGGGGGCGACACGGCACGGCTCGCCGTGGTGCCCGAGTCGGCCCCGCAGTCCGAGGCCACCAGCGACCTCGTCCAGCGGCTGCGCTCCGACGTGCTGCCCCGCGCCGAGGCCGGGACCACCCTCGACGTCCACGTCGGCGGCGTCACGGCCGGGTACGACGACTTCGCCCGGGTCATCATCGGCAAGCTGCCGCTGTTCGTCGGCGTCGTCATCGGCCTGGGCTGCCTGCTGCTCCTGCTGGCCTTCCGCTCCGTCGGCATCCCCCTGAAGGCCGCCGCGATGAACGTCGCCGCCGTCGCCGCCTCCTTCGGCGTCGTCGTGGCGATCTTCCAGTGGGGCTGGGGGAGCGAACTGCTGGGCCTGGGCAGCGCCGGACCCATCGAGCCCTTCCTGCCGGTGATCATGGTGTCGGTCCTCTTCGGGCTCTCCATGGACTACCAGGTCTTCCTGGTCAGCCGGATGTACGAGGAGTGGCTGGAGACCGGGGACAACCGCCGGGCGGTCCGGGTCGGCCTCGCCGAGACCAGCCGGGTGATCAACTCCGCCGCCGTCATCATGATCTCGGTCTTCCTCGCCTTCGTGCTCAGCGGCGAGCGGATCATCGCCATGTTCGGCATCGCCCTGGCCGCCGCCGTCGCCCTGGACGCCTTCGTCCTGCGCACCCTGCTGGTGCCCGCCCTGATGCACCTGCTGGGCCGGGCCAACTGGTGGCTGCCCCGCCGCCTGGACGCCCTGCTGCCCCGGCTGAGCATCGAGCCGCCCGAGTGCCGCGCGGCCCATGAGAGGCTGGCCGCCGCGACGGACGCCGCGGTGGCGGACGTCCTGACCGGGGGCGCCCCGGCCGGGGACCCCCTGGAAGAGAGTGGCCGGACGGAGGACGCGCTGGCGTCCGCCGCCCCGGCGGACGAGGAGCGTCAGCACGATGTACGCGATACCACTGGGTGACGACGGCGCCGAACTGCGCCCCCTGGAGACCTGGCACGCCGAGGAGTTCCTGGCCCACCTGGACCGGGGCCGGGAGTTCATCAACGAGCACGTCCCGTTCGGCTCCCGCGCCACCGACCTCGACTCGGCCCGCGCCCTGCTCCGCTCCTACGCCGACCGGCACGCCGCCGACACCGGCTTCCTGCACGGGCTGTGGCTGGACGGCACGCTCGTCGGCGGTGTCCTCTTCCCCGACTTCGACGCCGCCACCGGGGTCTGCGAGATCGGCTGCTGGCTGGAGCCCGCCGCCACCGGCCGGGGCCTGGTCGCCCGCGGCGCCCGCGTCCTGATCGACTGGGCCTTCGACCGGCGTGGCATGCACCGCGTCGAGTGGCACGCCTCCGCCGCCAACCTCCCCAGCGTCAACGCCGCCCGGCGGCTCGGCATGACGCTGGAGGGCGTCCGGCGCGAGAGCTTCCCCTACCGGGGCGTCCGCCAGGACATGGAGGTGTGGTCGGTCCTCGCCCCCGAGTGGCGCGCGGCGCGCGACCGCGGGGCCGCGGCCGACCGTTAAGGGACCTCTCAGAGAGCGTCCGTACGGTGCGGGACATGGGAACGAGGACAGTGGACGAGAGCGGCGCGACGTCCGACGAGAGCACCACCGGCACGACCGCGTCCGGTACCGCCGACGGCGGGGTCATCACCCGCCCGGCCGCCGGGGCGGACGGCCCCGCGGCCGTCCCCGCCGCCGGGGACGGGGCTGCCGGGGAGACCGCCGAGGACGCGGGCGGCGCCGAGGACGCGGGCGCCGCGGTGGACGCGGGCACCGTGGTGGACGGGGACGCCGCCGAGGACGGGGACGCCGTCGCCGGTGCGTTTGACGGAGCCGCCGCCCCGGCCCCCGGCGTCGGCCAGGGCGCGGGCGCCGTCGTCTCCGCGGGGCTCGGCGTGGTCTCGCTGACCGGCGGCTGGATCGGCACCGTGGCCTCCGCCCGGGAATCCGTGATCGGCCAGTTGGAGACCAGCGCCTCCTCCGACGTCGCCACCATGATCGAGAAGGGCTACGGCAACGCCTGGCAGGCCACCGCCCTCTGGGGCGGCCTGTTCGCGCTGACCGCGCTGATCGTCGGCGTCGTCGTCCTGGCCCGACCCGCCTTCGGGGCGCCCGGCGCGCCCCAGGCCCCCTGGATCAAGTCCGTCGCCTGGGCCGGAATCGCCCTCGGCGTGATCGGCCTGCTGCTCGCCGTGCTCAAGTACACCGATGTCCTGCTGGGGCTGCCGTCGGCCGGCTGACCCCCGGCGCACCCCCCGTCTGAGGGGCCTTAGCCCGTCCGGTGCCCTCCGGACGCGCGTCTAAGGCCCCTCAGCCGCGTCCGGGCACCCGCGAGGGGCCGGAGGATGCGGCAGACGCCCGATGTGGCGCACCCCCCTGGGACACGAGAGTGGAGGCATCGCGGATTCCGGGCACCGAACCGCCCGGCCGACGCGACGACCGCCCTCTTCCGCCCGTGAGGACACGCCATGTTCGAGTACGAGCTGCACCAGTACCGCTACGACGAGCTGATCCGCCGTGCCGACCGGGCCCGGCTGGTCCGCGAGGCCGTGCGGGCCCGCCGCGGCGCCCCCGGGAAGGCGGGCGGAGCCGAGAGCCATGACACCGGCCCCCGCGGGTCCCGCTCCCCCCGGGCCGCGTGACCACCGCACCGCGGGCGGACGGCCCCCGCGCCGCCCGCCCGCGCCGCGCACTCCCCGCCCGCCCGCCCACCGCACCGGACCCGCCCACCGCACCGGACCTGCCGCCGACCCGCCCGACGACGGCGGGTGCGGCGGGCGCGGCGGGGCAGGCGGGCGGGGTGGGCACACCGTCCCCCACGCCCCCGGCCACCGGGCCCGCTCCTCCCGGGGCCTCCGCCCCGGCCGGGCGCGCCGCTCCGGTCCCGCCCGGCCGGGGCGGAGGCCCCGGCGCCGCGTCCGGCGATCCGGCCGCCGCCCCCGGCGGTTCCGCCACCGCCCCTGGTGCCGCATCTCCAGGGCAGGCCGTCGACCCGGGCGCCGTGTCCGGCGTTCCCGCTTCCGTTTCGGAGGCTTCCGGCGTGGTCGGAGGCGTACGGAGGGGGGAGGTGCTTCGTTCCCGTCCGCTCCCGCGCGCTCCCGGCGCCGCGCCCGGCGGTTCGGCCACCGACCCCGGCGCCGCGTCCGGCGTCCCCGTCCCGGACGTCCCCCGGGCGACCCTCCGCGCGGTCGGGCGGGCGCGGAAATCCGGTGCGCCCCCGCCCCCGGCCCGTGCGATGCTCGGCACCGTGGAGACCAGGTCAGCAAGCCCCGTGTTCATCGGCCGCACCGGCGAACTGGACACCCTGGACGACGCGCTCGCCCGCGCCGAGGCCGGGGAGCCCCAGGCCGTCCTGCTCGGCGGCGAGGCCGGGGTCGGCAAGACCCGGCTCGTCGAGGAGTTCGCCGCCGCGGCCCGGCGCCGGGACGCCGTCGTCGCCCTCGGCGGCTGCGTCGAGATCGGCGCCGACGGACTCCCCTTCGCCCCGTTCTCCGCCGCCCTGCGCGCCCTGCGCCGCGCCCTGCCCGAGGAGCTGGCCGGGGCCGCCGAGGGCCAGGAGGAGGAGCTGGCCCGGCTGCTGCCAGAACTCGGCGACCCCACCCCCGCCGCCCACCCCGGACGGCACGAGGAGGAGGGCACGGCCCGTCTCTTCGACCTCACCGCCCGCCTGCTGGAACGCCTCGCCGCCCGGCACACCGTCGTCCTCGTCCTGGAGGACCTGCACTGGGCCGACGCCTCCACCCGCCACCTGATCGCCTACCTCTTCCGCGTCCTGCGCACCGGCCGCCTCGTCGTCCTCGCCACCTACCGCTCCGACGACATCCACCGCCGCCACCCGCTGCGCCCCCTGCTCGCCGAACTCGACCGGCTGCGCACCGTCCGCCGTCTCGAACTCGGCCGCTTCACCCGCGACGAGGCGGGCCGCCAGATCGCCGGCATCCTCGCCGCCGAACCCGACCCGCTCCAGGTCGACGAGATCTTCGAACGCTCCGACGGCAACGCCTTCTTCGTCGAGGAACTCGCCGTCGCCGCCCGCGCTGGACGCCGCGCCGGACTCACCGACTCCCTGCGCGACCTGCTGCTCGTCCGCGTCGAGGCGCTCCCCGACAGCGCCCAGCGGATCGCCCGGGTCGCCGCCGAGGGCGGCTCCACCGTCGAGCACCGGCTGCTGGCCGCCGTCTCCCGGCTCTCCGAGGACGACCTGATCGAGGCCCTGCGCGCCGCCGTCCACGCCGCCATCCTGCTCCCCGCGCCCGACGGCGACGGCTACCGTTTCCGCCACTCCCTCGTCCGCGAGGCCGTCGCCGACGATCTGCTGCCCGGCGAGCGCTCCCGCGTCAACCGCCGCTACGCCGAGGCCATCGAGGCCGACCCCGCCCTGGTCCCGCCCGCCGACCGGGCCCTGCGCCTGGCCAGCTACTGGTACCACGCCCACGACCCGGCCAAGGCCCTGCCCGCCGTCCTCGGCGCCTCCGTCGAGGCCCGCCGCCGGCACGCCTACGCCGAGCAGCTGCGGCTCCTGGAACGGGCCATGGAACTCTGGGAGCACGTCCCCGAGGAGACCCGAGCAGCCCTGCGCCCGGTCGACCACGCGGAGGCGTACCCGCCCTGCGGCGGCGACCCGGCGACCACCCCGCTGTCCTACCTGGACCTGATGGCCGAGGCCGCCGTCGCCGGACGGCTGTGCGGGGAGCGGGAGCGGGCCATGAAGATCATCAAGCGGGCGCTGGCCCTGCTGGACGAGGACCCCGGCACCGACCTCCCCGGCTCCCGCCCCGCCGGGCGCGACCCCCAGCGCGCCGCCTGGTTCTGGACCCAGCGCTCCCTGCTGGTACAGGCCCAGGGGCGCGGCGACGGATGGCGCGAACTCGGCATCGCACAGGACCTGGTGCGCGGACTGCCGCCCTCCGAGGTGCACGCCGAGGTGCTTGCCATGGCCGCCAACTGGGCCATGCTGCGCGATCCCGGCCCCGACGCCGTCGTCGCCGCCGAGCGCGCCGTCGAGTACGCCCGCCGGGTCGGCGCCCACGACATCGAGCTGAACGCCCGCGTCACCCTCGGCGGACTGATGGTCGACGCCGGTGACATCGAGGCCGGACTCGCGCAGATGTCCCGGGTCCGGGAGGAGGTGGCCGCCGAGGGGCACCCCGCCGTGGTGGGCCGCAGCCATGTCAACCTGCCCTCGGTCCTGGAGGGCATCGGCCGCTCCGAGGAGGCCGTCGCCATCCTGCGCGAGGGCGTCGCGCTCACCCGTCGCAAGGGCCTGCTGGAGTCGGAGGCCTGGGTCCGGGGCAACCTCGCGGACTCCCTGATCTCCCTGGGCCGCTGGGACGAGGCCGCCGAGGCCGCCGGCCACGCCGCCGCCCGCCGCGCCCCCACGCCCAACGGCTCCGCCGCCCTCAAGCTCGCCGTGATCGCCCTCGCCCGGGGCCGGACGGCCGACGCCGAACGGCTCCTCGCCGAGGCCCGCGGCTCCTACGGCACCCACGACCCCATGCCCCAGTACACCCTGCCGCTGGCCTCCCTCACCCTCGACCTCGCCGCCGCCGGGGGCCGCTTCCCCGACGCCCGCGCCGCCCTGGACGGCGTCCTGGAGTCCGGCTTCCCGCCCGGCACCGAGCGCTACGCCTGGCCACTGCTGCGCTCCGCCGCCGCGGCCGAGGCCGACGCGCTCGGGCTGCCCGGGGCCGAGGAGGGCCGCGTCGCCGTGCTGGACCGGATCGCCCGCACCGCCGACCGGCTCACCACCCGTGTCCCGCTCTGGGAGGCGTACTCCCTCTGGCTCCGCGCCGAACTGGACCGCGCCCGGGAACGGGACACCCCGGAGCCCTGGTCCGCGGCGGCCTCCGCCTTCGAACCGCTGCGACGGCCCTACCCCCTCGCCCGCGTCCGGTACCGGCTCGCCGCCGCCCTGCTGGCCACCGGCGGCGAGGACGGGCGCGCCCGCGCCGGGGAACCGCTCCGCCTCGCGGCCGCCGCCGCCGACCGCCTCGGCGCCCGGCCCCTCGCCGACGCCGTCGCCCTGCTCGCCCGGCGGGCCCGGCTGCCCCTCGACCCCGACTCCGCCGGGCCCGCCGGGGCCGGGGCGGACGCCGACCCGGCCGGGGCCCTGGGGCTGACCGGCCGCGAGCGGGACGTGCTGCGCCTGGTCGCCGAGGGCCGCACCAACCGGCAGATCGCCGGGGAACTGTTCATCTCGCCCAAGACCGCCAGCGTCCACGTCTCGAACATCCTCGCCAAGCTGGGCGTCTCCGGCCGGGGCGAGGCGGCGGCGGTCGCCCACCGCCTCGGCCTCTTCCCGCCCGGTACGCTCCCCGCCGGGGCACGGCCGTGAGGCATACCCTGAGGGGGACACCGGCGCAGGGAGGCCCCCCGTGTTCAACGCGTTCGACGAAGTCTTCGCCCCGGGCCGCGAGCACACCCGCGACGAACAGAACCGACTGGAACTGACCCGCGAGGACGTGGGGGACGCCGACCCGGGCCACGGCCCGATAGACCTCTCCTCCGGCCGGGTCGTCGTCCGCGCCCCGCAGCCGTCGGCGTCCGAGGAGCCCCCCGGCCGCTCCGGCGACCGGCCCGCGCCGGGCGGGGGAGACCCCGCGTAGACCACCGCCGGGCCCGGAGGCGGCCCCGCGACGGCGGCCCGCCGAAGGGCCGCCCACCGCACCCGCCCGCCGGGCGGTCCGCCTGGTCCGCGCCGCCCGGCCCGCGCCGCCCGGCCCGCGCCGCCCGGCCCGCGCCGGGCGGCTGGCCCCGGGCGGGTGGTCCGTCTGCGGCACCTGCCCACCGGGCGGTGCGTCCGGCCCGCGCCGGGCGGTTCGGCTCGGCTGCCGCGGGAACGGTCCGCCCCGGTTTCCGCCGCGCGGTCCGGTCCGCTTCCCACGTGGCGGTCCGTGCTGATGGCCGTTCGCGCCGGTGCGGGGGTACCACGGCGGGTTCCTCCGGTCGCCCGGGGACGGAGGAACCCGCCGCCCGCGTGCCCGGCGGTATGTCCCGCGCCCGGCCGCGACCCGAGGGGCGCGCGGCCGGTGGCCGGACGGCCTCAGTCCACCTTCAGCTCCAGGATCCGGTCGTCGCCGGGCTTCGGGTCGCCCCGGCCGTCCGTGTTGCTGGTGACCAGCCACAGCCTGCCGCCGCCCGCCGCCGCGGCCATGCGCAGCCGCCCGTACTCGCCGTCGAGGAACGCCTGCGGCCCGGCGGACGCCTCCGTGCCCTTCAGCGGGACGCGCCACAGCCGCTGCCCGCGCAGCGCCGCCATCCAGACCGAGCCCCCGGCGAACGCGATGCCGCTGGGACTGGCCTTGTCCGTCGGCCACTCGGCGACCGGGTTGCGGAAGGCGGGGTCGTCGGACCTGCCCTCCACGTCGGGCCAGCCGTAGTTGCCGCCCGGCCCGATCGCGTTCAGCTCGTCCCAGGTGTCCTGCCCGAACTCCGAGGCGAACAGCCGCTGCCGGCCGTCCCAGGCGAGGCCCTGCACGTTCCGGTGACCGTAGGAGTAGACGACGGAGCCGGGGAACGGGTTGCCGGGCGCGGGCTCGCCGTCCGGCGTCATCCGCAGGATCTTCCCGCCCAGCGACTCCTTGTCCTGCGACAGTGCCTTGTCGCCACCGTCGCCGGTGCCCGCGTACAGCATCCGGTCGGGGCCGAAGGCGATCCGGCCGCCGTTGTGCACGACGCCCTTCGGGATGCCCCGGAGCACCGTGCTGGGCGCGCCCAGTTGCTGGCCCGGCGGCTTCCGGGGGTCGTACAGCATGCGCACGATCCGGTTGTCCGAGACCGTGGTGAGATAGGCGTAGACCAGGCGGTCCGAGCCGTGGTCGGGGGAGAGGGCGATGCCGAGGAGGCCGCCCTCGCCCTCCGCCGCCACCCCGGGCACCTCGCCCAGCTCCGTGTGCTTCCCGGTCCGCTCGTCCACCCGCGTGATCGTGGCGTCGTCGCGGGAGGACACCAGCAGCCCGCCGTCGGGCAGCGGAGCCAGTCCCCAGGGGGTGCGCAACTCCCTCGTGACCGTCCGCAGCACCCGCGCGGAGCCCTTCGCGGGCGGCGCCTGCTCGGCCGGCGGGCCCGAGGAGGACCCGGTGCCGCCGGGCGCGGTGCCCGCCGTACCGGGGGAGCCGGGGCTCGCGGAGGTCCCGGCGACCGGGGGCCATCCGCCGTCGCCGGAGGAGCAGCCGGCCGTCAGCAGCAGGGCGGCGCAGGCCAGCGCTGCCGTCACGGTTGGACGTGGCACGATCTCGGTCCCTTCGACGCGGCGGTTCCCCCTGTCATACACCGGCGGGGCCGCCCGGGTTCCCGTTCCCCGCATCCCATGGCCCCCGGACGGCCGACGCCCCCGGATTCCGGCCCCCCGCGCGGGGGTTCACCGGGGCCGCCGCCCGGCACCGCGCCGGTGCGGCGCGGAGGAGAAGGGGCGGCGTTCCCCCGGCGGACTCCGGCCGGTCCGCGCCCCGGCCGGTCCGTGCCGGTCCGCGCCCCGACCGGTCCGCGCCGGTCCGTGCACCGTCCTGTCCGGGCCCGTCCGGTCCGGACGGGGCGCGGAGCAGGACGACGCGACGTCCCGGCCCGCCGCCGGTCGGCGGACGTACGACCGGGCCGAGCACCCCGCCCCCGTCCTGCCCGATCCCGCCCACGTCCTGCCCCGTGCCACCGGCGCCTTCCCACCGGCCGCGTCCCACCGGCCCCGTCCCGCCCCGGATCCGGTCAGTCCCACGAGCCGCGGGCCGGTGGCAGGGCCGCCATCTCCGCCAGGTCCTCCCCGGTCAGCTCCAGCTCCGCCGCCCCCGCGTTCTCCGTCACCCAGCGCTCCCGCTTGCTGCCCGGCACCGGCACCACGTGCCGACCCCGCGTCAGCACCCAGGCCAGCGCCACCTGCGCCGGGGTGACCCGCTCCCCGTGCCGGGCGGCGATCCGGCGCAGCCCCGCCACGATCGGCTGGTTGGCCGCCATCATCTCGGCCGTGAACCGGGGATGCCGGGCCCGCAGGTCCTGCGGCTCGAACCCCTGGCCCGGCGTCAGCGTGCCGGTCAGGAAGCCGTTGCCGAGCGGCATCGCCGCGAGGAAGCCGACCCCGCGCGCCTCGCACCACGGCAGCAGCGAGCGCAGCGCCTCCGGCGACCACACCGACAGCTCGGCCTGCACCGCGCTCACCGGGAACACCTGCTGCACCCGCTCCAGCTGACGGACGGTCTGGTCGTGCAGCCGCGCCCCCGGACGCCGCGACGAGCGGGCCCCGACCGCGCACAGCCCCAGCGCCCGCACCTTCCCGGCCCGCACCAGCTCCGCCATCGCGCCCCAGGTCTCCTCCACCGGCACCTCGGGATCGGCCCGGTGCAACTGGTAGAGGTCGATCACATCCGTCTGCAGCCGCCGCAGCGACGCGTCACAGGCCCGTCTCACGTACCCCGGGCGGCCGTTGGCCACGACGTGCTGGTCGCCGACGAGCAGCCCGACCTTGGTCGACACGAACGCGTCGGCCCGTCGCTCCCTCAACACCCGCCCCAGCAGCAGCTCGTTGGTGAACGGGCCGTACATGTCGGCGGTGTCCAGCAGGGACGCCCCGAGGTCCAGGGCGCGGTGCACCGTCCTGAGCGACTCGTCCCCCCGCTGCCGCGAGGCGCTGTACGCCCAGTTCATCGGCATGCAGCCCAGTCCGACGGCCCCCACCGAGAGTGCCGTCGCGCCGATCGTCCTGCGCTCCACCTGCTCGTGACCCTCCCTCGTCAGGCCACCCAACCTAACCTCTGCCGTCGGACGCCCTGACATAGCCTCCTGGCATGACTGCTGACGTGTGGCTGCCCATCCCGCCGGACGAGATCGAGGGACTCCCCGAGGGGCCCGCCTACCGCTTCTGGAACGGCGGCGAGGAGTACCCGGCAGACCCCGCCGACTGCGCCTACTACGTCGTGCCCTATCTGAGGCCCAGCGGGGTCGTCACCCGCCCGATGCCCCTGATGCGCTCCGTCCGCGCCGTCCAGACGCTCTCCGCCGGGATCGACCATGTGCAGCCCGCGCTCGCGGACCTCCCTCCGGGCGTCCTGCTGTGCAACGCGCGGGGCGTCCACGAGGCCAGCACCGCCGAACTCACGCTCGCCCTGGTCCTGGCGTCGCTGCGCGGACTGCCCGACTTCGTCCGGGCCCAGGACCGGGGCGAGTGGCTGGCCGGTTTCCGCCCCGCGCTCGCGGACAGCAGGGTGCTCATCGTCGGGTACGGCTCCATCGGCGCCGCCATCGAGGACCGGCTCACGCCCTTCGAGGTCGCGCCGGTCGTGCGCGTCGCGCGCTCCGCACGCACGACGGAGCGCGGCCCCGTGCACCCGTACACCGACCTGCCCGGACTGCTGCCGGAGGCGGACGTCGTCATCCTCTCCACGCCCCTCACCGACGCCACCCGGGGCCTGGCCGACGCCGCCTTCCTGGCCCGGATGAAGGACGGCGCCCTGCTCGTCAACGTCGCCCGCGGCCCCGTGGTCGACACCGGCGCCCTGCTGGCCGAACTGCGCGCCGGGCGCCTCACCGCCGCCCTCGACGTCACCGACCCCGAGCCGCTGCCGCCCGGCCACCCCCTCTGGACCGCTCCCGGCACGCTGATCAGCCCGCACGCCGGCGGACCGACGGCCGCGTACTGGCCCCGCGCCAAGCGGCTGATCGCCGACCAGCTCACCCGCTTCGTCAAGGGCGAGCCGCTGCGCAACGTGATGCTGACCACCGGCGGCTGACCCCGGCGCCCGGGGCGGACCGCCCCCGCCCTCAGGGGCGCGCGCCACCGGCTCCTGCCCCCTCCGCGCTCCCCCAGGCGCCGCCGGTGCCCGCATTCCCGCTGGTCGTCACGGAGCGTAGAGAACCTATGTCCCTGAGTGACGAGACTGGTGTATCGTCCGACAGGGGAAAGCGCCGCACACCGTGGGCGCCGGGGATGGACATGGCAGACAGTGATGGGGGGCGACGGGCAATGCACGGCCTGTGGACGAACGATCCGACGCGGCGGAGCCGCCGCCGACGGCCCCGGCACGCGGCCCCGCCCGGCCGCGGCCACCGCGACCGCCGGGACGGCGGGTGCCCGCCGCGCGGCCCGCACCAGCGCCGTCCGAGCTGCCGCCGGAAACAGCCCCACCGCGCCCCGAGGGACGCGGGGGCGGTGCGGACCCGGGGGTCACGGTGAGCCCGCCGCCCTCCCCGACCGCGCTGGACGACGCCCCGCGCGCCCGGCCCGCCCCGGCCCCGTGCGGGCGCCGCCCGCCCGCCTCCGGCGGCCGGTCCCTGCTCCGCCAGCTCCTGCTGGCCCTGGTCTGCGCCGTCTTCGCCGTGGGCTCCGCGCTCGGCTGGGGCTCGCCCCACGCGGCCCAGGTCATGGGCGACTTCGGGCTGAGTGCCGCGGCCGGCACCGCCGCCGTCTCCTGCCTGCTGTACGCGCGCAGCGGCCGGGCCCGGTTCCGGCCCGCCTGGACGCTGTTCGCCCTCTCCTCGGCCATGGCCTCCCTGGGCAATCTGGTGTGGGGGTGGTACGAGGTCGTGCTCGAACGGCCCGTCCCCAGCCCCAGCTATGCCGATCTGTTCTTCCTGTGCTTCGCGCCGCCCGCCATCGTCGGCCTGCTGGTGCTCGCCAAGCGGCCGGTGACCAAGGCGGGCTGGATCTGCCTCGGCCTCGACGCCTGGCTGATCGGCGGCTCCCTGCTGACCCTCGCCTGGAGCCTGGCCCTCGCCCAGGCCGCCAAGGCCGACGGCGGCGCGGGCGTGGCGCGCTCCGCGCTCTCCGTCGCCTATCCGCTGCTGGACATCGCCCTGGTCAGCATGGTGCTCGCGCTGCACTTCCGCCGCTCCCCGGTGCACCGGTCCGCCGTGAACACCGCCATCGGCGGGCTCGCCCTGACGGTGATGTGCGACGCCCTGTTCACCTCCCCGCTGCTGCACAACAGCTACCGCAGCGGGCAGCTGCTCGACGCCGGGTGGTTCGCCGGATCGCTGCTGCTCGCCTACGCGCCCTGGGCCGCCTCCCGGCACAGCCTGCCCGTGGCGGGGGAGACCGTCGCCGGGTTCGGCCGGCCGCTCCATGAGCACCTGCCCGCCCAGCGCGCCGCCGGCCTCCCGGACGGGACCTCCGCGCCCCCGCCGTTCGCGCCCCCGCTCTCCGCGCCCCCGGCGTTCGCGGGGCAGCGCGCGGGCGGCCCGGCGGCCCCCGACGCCGTCGCGCCGGGCGGCGACCACGGCCGGCACCCCGGGGCCCGGCCCCTCGCCGGATCGCTGGCCGCGCTGACGCCCTACCTCGCCGCCGCCGTCTGCACCCTGGGCATCCTGTACAACGTGCTCAACGGCCGCAGCGTCGACCGCGTGGTGCTGCTGACCGGGGGCACCGTGGTGCTCGCCCTCGTCGTGCGCCAGGGCATCATGCTCCTCGACAACATCACCCTCACCCAGGAACTGGCGCAGAAGGAGAACCACTTCCGCTCCCTGGTCCAGGGCTCCAGCGACGTCATCATGATCGCCGCCCCCAACGGCGTGCTGCGCTACGTCTCCCCGGCCGCCGCCGGGGTCTACGGCCGCCCGGCCGAGGAGCTGGTCGGCGGCGAGCTGGCGGGCCTCATCCACCCCGAGGACCTCGGCTGCGTCGTCCACGAGGTGCGCCGCTTCCTCGCCGCCAGCCCCGCCGAGGAGCCCACCACCCGCATCGAGTGCCGGTTCCGGTCCGGCGACGGCGGCTGGCTCAACGTCGAGTCCACCGTCAACCGCCACCACGGCGGCCTGATCTTCAACAGCAGGGACGTGACCGAGCGGGTGCGCCTCCAGGCGCAGCTCCAGCACAACGCCGAGCACGACCCGCTCACCGACCTGCCCAACCGGGCCCTGTTCACCCGGCGGGTGCAGCAGGCCCTGTCCGGCCGCCGGGCCGCCGACCGGGGCGCCGCCCAGCGCGGCACGGCGGTGCTCTTCATCGACCTGGACGGCTTCAAGGCCGTCAACGACACCATCGGCCACCAGGCGGGCGACGAGCTGCTCGTCCAGGCCGCCCGCAGGCTCCAGGACTCCGTCCGCCAGGGCGACACCGCCTCCCGGCTGGGCGGCGACGAGTTCGCGGCCCTGATCGCCGGTGACGGCACCCGGGACCGCGCCGCCCGCGAGGGCCACCTCCTGGAGCTCGCCGACCGGCTGAGAGCCACCCTCTCCGAGCCCTACGCCATCGACGGCAACGACGTCCGGGTCAACGCCTCCATCGGCGTCGCCCTCGCCGAGCCCGGCCTCGGCGCGGGGGAGCTGCTGCGCAACGCCGACCTCGCCATGTACCGGGCCAAGGCGGCCGGGAAGGGCCGCGTCGAGCTGTACCGGCCGCAGATGCAGCAGGACGTCGTCCGCCGGGCCGAGCTGGCCTCCCGGCTGCGGGCCGCGCTGCACCAGGGCGAGTTCGCGCTGCTGCACCAGCCGGTGGTCTCCCTGGCCGAGGGCCGGATCGACTCGGTCTGCGCGCGGGCCCGCTGGCGCTCCTCGCAGGGAGTGCTCTTCACCCCGGCCGAGTTCCTGCGCGTGGCGGACGACGGCGACCGCACCGCCGAGCTGGACCGCTGGGTGCTCCGGGAGGCCGTCGAGCAGGCCGCCGAGCGCGCCGCGGCCGGGCTCGGGGTGTCCGTGGCCGTCCGCCTGGGCGCGGGTCGGCTGCTGGACCGCTCGATGACCCTGGGCTCGGTGGAGGCCCTGCTGACCCGGCACGGCCTGCCGCCGGGCGCCCTGGTGATCGAGCTGTCCGACACCGACCCCCGGATCGCCCTGGACGAGCTGGAGCGCCGGCTGAACGCCCTCAAGCGGGTCGGCGTGCGCATCGCGCTGGACGGCTTCGGCAACGGCCACGCGGCCATCACCGCGCTGCGGCGGCTCCCCGTCGACGTCCTCAAGCTCGACCGGGGCCTGGTCGAGGGCGTCGTCGAGTCCGCCCGGCTGCACAAGATCACCAGCGGGCTGCTGAGGATCGCCTCCGACCTCGGGCTGAAGTCCGTGGCCGATGGGGTGGACCTGCCCGAGCAGGTCGTCGCGCTGCGCGCCATGGGCTGCACCCACGGGCAGGGCATGGCCTTCTCCGGCCCGCTGGAGGAGTACCGGCTGCGCAGGGCCCTGGGCGCCGGGCACTACCCGGTGCCGATCGGTCCGCCCCGGCCCGTCTACGCGGGCGGCGGGGGCGTCTATCCCGTGGGCCGGACCGCCGTGCACCCCGTGGCCCACCCGGGGGCCGCGGGCGGCGCCGTGCCCGCCGGGTACCCTGCGGGCGTCAACGGCTCGGTGCCCCCCGGGCTGCCCGCCGTCCTCACCGGTGGGACGACCCTGCGACCACATGTTGAGACTCCCGTCCCACCCACTTGACAGTGGACGCGTGCCGGGGGGAGGGTCAGAGCCATGCGCACCCGAATTCTCGTACTTGGAAAGCGCGTCGGCTGAAGCAGGTGACGTCCGGGCCGACCGGACTCCCCGCGACCCACACCCGGCGCGCTCCCCTCGCTTGCCTTTTGGCACGAGGGGTTTTTTGTTGCACAAACACCGCAGCACCGCGGTCACCAACCGCGCAAACCTGGCAAAACACCTCAGCATCGAGAAGAGAATGACGATGACCGAGCAGGCAACCGGGGCCCAGCACCCGCAGCCGAGGCCCCGTTCCGGAGGACAGCAGTCCGCCACCGAGCACGTCACGGGTGCGCAGGCCCTCATCCGCTCCCTGGAGGAGGTCGGCGCCGACACGGTATTCGGCATTCCCGGCGGCACGATCCTTCCGGCCTACGACCCGCTGATGGACTCCACCCGGGTGCGCCACGTCCTCGTCCGCCACGAGCAGGGCGCCGGTCACGCGGCCACCGGCTACGCCCAGGCCACCGGCAAGGTCGGCGTCTGCATGGCGACCTCCGGCCCCGGCGCCACCAACCTGGTCACCCCGATCGCCGACGCCAACATGGACTCCGTGCCGCTGGTCGCGATCACCGGCCAGGTGGTCTCCTCCTCGATCGGCACGGACGCCTTCCAGGAGGCGGACATCGTCGGCATCAGCATGCCGATCACCAAGCACAGCTTCCTGGTGACCAGGGCCGAGGACATCCCCCGGGTGATCGCCCAGGCGTTCCACATTGCCTCCACCGGCCGCCCCGGCCCGGTCCTGGTGGACATCCCCAAGGACATCCTCCAGAAGAAGACCACCTTCTCCTGGCCGCCGGTCATGGACCTGCCCGGATACCGCCCGGTGACCAAGCCGCACGCCAAGCAGATCCGCGAGGCCGCCAAGCTGATCACCGCCGCCAAGCGGCCCGTCCTCTACGTCGGCGGCGGCGTGCTCAAGGCGGGCGCCACCGCCGAGCTGAAGGTCCTCGCCGAGCTGACCGGAGCGCCCGTCACCACCACCCTGATGGCGCTCGGCGCGTTCCCCGACAGCCACCCGCTGCACGTGGGAATGCCGGGCATGCACGGTGCGGTCACCGCCGTCACCGCGCTGCAGAAGGCCGACCTGATCGTCGCCCTCGGCGCCCGCTTCGACGACCGCGTCACCGGCAAGCTGGACAGCTTCGCCCCGCACGCCCGGATCGTCCACGCCGACATCGACCCGGCCGAGATCGGCAAGAACCGCGCCGCCGACGTGCCCATCGTCGGTGACGCCCGCGAGGTCATCGCCGATCTGGTCCAGGCCGTGCAGAAGGAGCACAGCGAGGGCAACCGCGGCGACTACACCGCCTGGTGGAAGGACCTCGACCGCTGGCGCGAGACCTACCCCCTGGGCTACGAGCAGCCCGCCGACGGCTCGCTCTCCCCGCAGGCCGTCATCGAGCGCATCGGGCAGCTCGCGCCCGAGGGCACCGTCTTCGCGGCCGGTGTCGGCCAGCACCAGATGTGGGCCGCCCACTTCGTGCAGTACGAGCAGCCCGCCACCTGGCTCAACTCCGGCGGCGCCGGAACCATGGGCTACGCCGTCCCCGCCGCCATGGGCGCCAAGGCCGGCCGCCCCGAGCGCACCGTCTGGGCCATCGACGGCGACGGCTGCTTCCAGATGACCAACCAGGAACTCACCACCTGCGCCCTGAACAACATCCCGATCAAGGTCGCCGTCATCAACAACGGCGCCCTCGGGATGGTCCGCCAGTGGCAGACCCTGTTCTACAACCAGCGGTACTCCAACACCGTGCTGCACTCCGGCCCCGACGACGTCAACCCCGAGGCCCGCGGGACCCGCGTCCCCGACTTCGTGAAGCTGTCGGAGGCCATGGGCTGCCACGCCATCCGCTGCGAGGACCCGGCCGACCTCGACAAGGTCATCGAAGAGGCGAACTCCATCAACGACCGTCCGGTCGTCGTCGACTTCATCGTCCACGAGGACGCCATGGTGTGGCCGATGGTCGCCGCCGGCACCTCCAACGACGAGATCATGGCCGCCCGGGACGTCCGCCCCGACTTCGGCGACAACGAAGACGACTGACCGAAGACGACTGAGCGAGAGAGACCCGAAGACCATGTCCAAGCACACGCTCTCCGTCCTGGTGGAGAACACCCCCGGCATCCTCGCCCGGATCGCCGCCCTCTTCTCCCGCCGCGGCTTCAACATCGACTCCCTCGCCGTCGGCGTCACCGAGCACCCCGACATCTCCCGCATCACCATCGTGGTGAGCGTCGAGGAGTTCCCCCTGGAGCAGGTGACCAAGCAGCTCAACAAGCTGGTCAACGTGCTCAAGATCGTCGAGCTGGAACCCCATCACGCCGTTCAGCGCGAACTCGTTCTGGTGAAGGTGCGCTCCGACAACGAGACGCGCTCCCAGATCGTCGAGATCGTGCAGCTCTTCCGCGCCAAGACCGTCGACGTCTCCCCGGAGGCCGTCACCATCGAGGCCACCGGCAGCAGCGACAAGCTCGCCGCCATGCTCAGGATGCTGGAACCGTACGGCATCAAGGAACTCGTCCAGTCCGGCACGATCGCCATCGGCCGCGGTGCCCGTTCGATCACGGACCGCTCCCTGCGCGCCCTGGACCGTTCCGCGTAACGACGGAAGCGGGCGGCCCCGCTCACCGGCGCCGCCCGCATTCCGAGACCCCGTGACCCGCCCTCCCCTCACCGGCATACGGTGGGACGCAACACCGCACACAAGGAGATACCCAGTGGCCGAGCTGTTCTACGACGCCGACGCCGACCTGTCCATCATCCAGGGCCGCAAGGTCGCGGTCATCGGTTACGGCAGCCAGGGCCACGCCCACGCCCTGTCGCTGCGCGACTCCGGTGTCGACGTGCGCGTCGGTCTGCACGAGGGCTCCAAGTCCAAGGCCAAGGCCGAGGAGCAGGGCCTGCGCGTGGTGAGCCCCTCCGAGGCCGCCGCCGAGGCCGACGTCATCATGATCCTCGTCCCGGACCCGATCCAGGCCCAGGTCTACGAGGAGCACATCGCCGGCAACCTGAAGGACGGCGACGCCCTGTTCTTCGGCCACGGCCTGAACATCCGCTACGGCTTCATCAAGCCCCCGGCCGGCGTCGACGTCTGCATGGTCGCCCCCAAGGGCCCGGGCCACCTGGTGCGCCGCCAGTACGAGGAGGGCCGCGGCGTCCCCTGCATCGTGGCCGTCGAGCAGGACGCCACCGGCGACGCCTTCGCGCTGGCCCTGTCCTACGCCAAGGGCATCGGCGGCACCCGCGCCGGCGTCATCAAGACCACCTTCACCGAGGAGACCGAGACCGACCTCTTCGGTGAGCAGGCCGTGCTCTGCGGCGGCACCGCCGCCCTGGTCAAGGCGGGCTTCGAGACCCTGGTCGAGGCCGGCTACCAGCCCGAGATCGCCTACTTCGAGTGCCTCCACGAGCTGAAGCTGATCGTCGACCTCATGTACGAGGGCGGCCTGGAGAAGATGCGCTGGTCGATCTCCGAGACCGCCGAGTGGGGCGACTACGTCACCGGCCCGCGCATCATCACCGACGCCACCAAGGCCGAGATGAAGAAGGTCCTCGCCGAGATCCAGGACGGCACCTTCGCCAAGAACTGGATGGACGAGTACCACGGCGGCCTGAAGAAGTACAACGAGTACAAGCAGCAGGACTCCGAGCACCTGCTGGAGACCACCGGCAAGGAGCTGCGCAAGCTCATGAGCTGGGTCGACGAGGAGGCGTAGGGCCCCGGCCGCAGGGGCTCCGGACGAGCGTCCCGGACCCCCCGGCCCACGCCGGGCGGCACCGTTCCCACGGTGCCGCCCCCTCATCCGCCCACCAACGGGTGATCGTTTGGCAGAGGCGCAGGACGCCGCCCGCCGCGCCACTACACTGCTGCACAACAACGCGTCAGGCTCACAGCGTCGTGCGTCTTCCACGCGGCCACTCAACCCTCCACCGCATGCGGCCGTCGGGACGGCCGTCCGCATTGGACCTGTGAGGACTCACGTGAGCTCGAAACCCGTCGTACTCATCGCTGAAGAGCTGTCGCCCGCCACCGTGGACGCGCTTGGCCCCGACTTCGAGATCCGCCACTGCAACGGTGCGGACCGTAGCGAGCTGCTGCCCGCCATCGCCGACGTGGACGCCATCCTGGTGCGCTCCGCCACCAAGGTCGACGCCGAGGCCATCGCCGCCGCCGGCCGTCTGAAGGTCGTCGCCCGCGCCGGTGTCGGCCTGGACAACGTGGACGTCTCCGCCGCCACCAAGGCCGGCGTGATGGTCGTCAACGCCCCGACCTCCAACATCGTCACCGCCGCCGAGCTGGCCTGCGGTCTGCTCGTCGCCACCGCCCGCCACATCCCGCAGGCCAACGCCGCGCTGAAGAACGGCGAGTGGAAGCGCAGCAAGTACACCGGCGTCGAGCTGGCCGAGAAGACCCTCGGCGTCGTCGGCCTCGGCCGCATCGGTGCCCTGGTCGCCCAGCGCATGTCCGCCTTCGGCATGAAGGTCGTCGCCTACGACCCCTACGTGCAGCCCGCGCGCGCCGCCCAGATGGGCGTCAAGGTCCTGCCGCTGGACGAGTTGCTGGAGGTCGCCGACTTCATCACCGTCCACCTGCCCAAGACCCCCGAGACCCTCGGCCTGATCGGCGAGGAGGCGCTGCGCAAGGTCAAGCCCGGCGTCCGCATCGTCAACGCCGCTCGCGGCGGCATCGTCGACGAGGAGGCGCTGTACGCGGCGCTCAAGGAGGGCCGGGTCGCCGGCGCCGGCCTCGACGTGTACGCCAAGGAGCCCTGCACCGACTCGCCGCTGTTCGAGTTCGACCAGGTCGTCTGCACCCCGCACCTCGGCGCCTCCACCGACGAGGCCCAGGAGAAGGCCGGCATCGCCGTCGCCCGGTCGGTGCGCCTCGCCCTCGCCGGTGAGCTGGTCCCGGACGCGGTCAACGTCCAGGGCGGTGTCATCGCCGAGGACGTCAAGCCCGGGCTGCCGCTGGCCGAGCGCCTCGGCCGCATCTTCACGGCGCTGGCCGGCGAGGTCGCCGTCCGCCTCGACGTCGAGGTCTACGGCGAGATCACCCAGCACGACGTCAAGGTGCTGGAGCTGTCCGCCCTCAAGGGTGTCTTCGAGGACGTCGTCGACGAGACCGTCTCCTACGTCAACGCCCCGCTGTTCGCGCAGGAGCGCGGCGTCGAGGTCCGGCTGACCACCAGCTCCGAGTCGCCCGAGCACCGCAACGTGGTCACCGTGCGCGGCACCCTCGCGGACGGCCAGGAGGTCTCCGTCTCCGGCACGCTGGCCGGTCCGAAGCACCTCCAGAAGATCGTCGCCATCGGCGCGTACGACGTCGACCTGGCCCTCGCGGACCACATGGTGGTGCTGCGCTACGAGGACCGCCCCGGTGTCGTCGGCACCGTCGGCCGCATCATCGGCGAGGCCGGGCTCAACATCGCCGGCATGCAGGTCTCCCGCTCGACCGTCGGCGGCGAGGCGCTCGCCGTGCTCACCGTCGACGACACCGTGCCCGCCGGGGTGCTGGCCGAGGTCGAGGCCGAGATCGGCGCCACGTCCGCCCGCTCGGTGAACCTGGCCTGAGGCGCCCGGCCCCGGACGGGGCCGCCCTCCACGCCGGACGGGCCGACCACCGAGGTCGGCCCGTCCGGCGTTTCCGCGTCCGCTCCGGCACCGTTTCCGCGCTCGCTCCGGCACCGTTTCCGCGTCCGTCAC
Organism: Streptomyces sp. SID8352; assembly: GCF_009862265.1. GTDB lineage: Bacteria > Actinomycetota > Actinomycetes > Streptomycetales > Streptomycetaceae > Streptomyces. The sequence goes on from NZ_WWGX01000012.1 coordinate 122,707, forward strand.
CCCTGGCGTCGCCCCCGTGCCCGTCACCCCGGGCGGCGGTGGCAGGGAGAAGCGCTACAGGCGGTGCGCCTTGAGCGCCATGTGCAGCAGCAGCCGGTCCTCGCCGTCGTCCAGGTCCAGTCCGGTGAGCTGCTCCACCCTGGACAGCCGGTAGTACAGCGTCTGGCGGTGGATGCCCAGCTCGGCGGCGGTGCGCCCGGCCTGCCCGGCCCGGTCCAGATACACCTCGGCGGTGCGGGCCAGCTCCCGGTGGGCGGGCCCCAGCAGCGTCCGCACCGCCACGTCCTGCCCCGCGCGCGGCGGCAGCGCGGTCAGCAGGCGGTACGGACCGATCGACGCCCACTGGGCCACCGGCCCGAACCCCGGCTCCGCCAGCGCCGCCCGCGCCGACGCCGACGCCTCCCGCCACGCCTCGGTCAGCTCCGCGAGCCCGGTGCGCGGCCCCGCCACCCCCGCCGCCGCCTCCCGGGCCCGCTCCAGCAGCCGCCCCGCCGCCGCGAGCGCCGGGCCCGGCACGTCCGTCGACCGCAGCCGCACCAGCAGCGCCAGCGCGTGCCCGGCCGGCCCCCACGGCACCGTGCACAGCGCCTCCGCCCCCGGCACCGTGCGCACCGACGGCGCGTCGTCCGGCGCCGAGGTCCAGGGCGCCACGCACACCACCGTGTGCGGGGTGTCGGCGCGGGCCCCCAGCGCGGAGCGCAGCTCCGTCACCGCCATGTCCCGTTGCCAGTCCCGCTCGGCGGTCAGCACCGCCCGCAGCTCCCGGCTCAGGTCCGCGCCCTGCTGCGCCTCGTCCGCGAGCAGCGCGCCGATCCGGGCCGTCACCTCCATGGCCGCGGCGAGCTGCCGCTCCGTGGGGCCCGGCTCGGTGTCCAGCAGCCAGACGTAGCCGAGGACGACACCCCGATGGCGTACCGGCAGGCAGATCCTTCCCCGGTACACGCCCGCCTCCGGCGTCGGCGGGATGCGCACCGGGCCGGTGGCGCGGGTGATGCCGAAGCCCTCGAACCACTCCCGCACCGCCGCCGTCGAGCGCCGGGTGAGGATCGAGCGGGTGCGCACCGGGTCCAGCGCGGAGGGGTCGAGGTCGCCCTCGCTGTCGTAGACGCCGAAGGAGATCAGCTCGAAGTCCCGGTTCTCCAGCGTGGCCGGGGCGCCCAGCAGCTCGGAGATCTCGTCCACCAGCTCCTGGTACTCGCCCCGGGCCCGGACGGCACCGCCCCCCGTGCCTCCGGGGGCGCCCCGGTCCCCGCTGTCCCCGGCCGCGCCGGGGCCGCTGGCGTCCCGGGGGTCTCCTGAGCCTCTGGAATCCGACGTCACCCGGACATTCTGTCGCATCACGCCGCGCTTTTCAGACAGATGTCTGAGATCGGGGGCACGGATGCGTGACGTCTGTCGATAGCCCGGGAACCGGGGCGAACCTAGATTTCACGGTGGTTCTCCGTGCCGTTCCCGGAACGTCCGTTCCCGTCGGACCGGCCCCGTTCTGGTTGGTAAGTGGAGGTGCCCCGTGCTGGGTCCCGTGATTCTCGCCGCGTCGCGCAGCGACCGGATGCGCCGTCTGGTCTCCGCCGCGCCGGTGACCAAGCCGGTCGTCGACCGCTTCATCCCGGGTGAGCGGGTCGACCAGATCCTCCCCATCATCCGCGACCTGACCGACCGGGGCCTCGAACTGACGATGGACGTCGTCGGCGAGGACATCACCCGCCCCGACCAGGCCGAGGCCGCCCGCGACGCCTACCTGGAGCTGATCGAGCACCTCGGCCCGCTGGAGCTGGGCACCCGCGCCGAGATGTCCGTCAAGCTCTCCATGTTCGGCCAGGCGCTGGACGGGGGCCACGAGCTGGCCCTGAAGAACGTCCGCCCGGTCGTCGAGGCCGCCGCCGCCATCGGCACCACCGTCACCCTGGACGCCGAGGACCACACCACCCTCGACTCGATGTTCGCCATCCACGAGGAGCTGCGGAAGGAGTTCCCCGAGACCGGCTGCGTCATCCAGGCGTACCTCTTCCGCACCGAGGACGACGCGCGCCGCCTCGCCGCGAGCGGCTCTCGCGTACGGTTGGTAAAGGGCGCCTACAAGGAGCCCGCCGAGGTCGCACACCAGGACAAGCACGAGATCGACAGGGCGTACGTCCGCATCCTCAGGACGCTGATGGAGGGCGAGGGCTATCCGATGATCGGGTCCCACGACCCGCGTCTGATCTCCATCGCCCAGGAACTCGCCCGGCTCGCGGGCCGCAAGCTCGACGAGTACGAGTTCCAGATGCTCTACGGCATCCGCGGCGACGAGCACCTGCGGCTGGCCGCCGAGGGCCACCGCATGCGCGTCTACACCGCCTACGGCACCGACTGGTACGGCTACTTCATGCGCCGTCTGGCGGAGAAGCCGGCGAACCTGCGTTTCTTCGTCCGCTCGATGGTCAGCAAGGGCTGAGCGGCCGGGGCCGGCGCCCCTCGGGGCGGAGCAGCCCCCGGCCGATCCCGCAGCACAGCTCGAAACCGCTCAACGTCAAGGAGTCCCGGAACTTATGGACGCTGTGACCCAGGTCCCCACCCCCGTCAACGAGCCGGTCCACGGCTACGCCCCCGGCTCACCCGAGCGCGCCCGCCTGGAGGCGAAGCTCAAGGAACTGGCCGACAACCCCGTCGACCTGCCCTGCACCATCGGCGGCGAGAAGCGGATGGGCGGCGGCGAGCGCTTCGACGTCGTGCAGCCGCACAACCACAAGGCCCGCCTGGGCACGTACGCGAACGCGACCCAGCAGGACGCCCGGGACGCCGTCGACGCCGCCCTGGCCGCCGCCCCCGCCTGGCGCGCGATGTCCTTCGACGACCGCGCGGCGATCATCCTGCGCGCCGCCGAGCTGCTGGCCGGCCCCTGGCGCGAGACCATCGCCGCCTCCACCATGCTCGGCCAGTCGAAGACCGCCCAGCAGGCCGAGATCGACAGCCCCTGCGAGCTGGTCGACTTCTGGCGGTTCAACGTCCACTACGCGCGCGGCATCCTCGCCGAGCAGCCCCCGGCCAACTCGCCGGGCGTGTGGAACCGCATGGACCACCGCCCGCTGGAGGGCTTCGTCTACGCGATCACGCCGTTCAACTTCAGCGCCATCGCCGCCAACCTGCCCACCGCCCCCGCCCTCATGGGCAACGTGGTGGTCTGGAAGCCGTCCCCGACGCAGACCCACGCCGCCGTGCTGCTGATGAGCCTCCTGGAGGAGGCCGGGCTGCCCAAGGGCGTCATCAACCTCGTCACCGGCGACGGCATCGACGTCTCCGAGGTCACCCTGAACCACCGCGACCTCGCGGGCATCCACTTCACCGGCTCGACCCGGACCTTCCAGTACCTGTGGAAGACGGTCGGCGCCAACATCGAGAAGTACCGCACCTATCCGCGCCTGGTCGGCGAGACCGGCGGCAAGGACTTCCTCGTCGCCCACCCGAGCGCCGACCGCGCCGTGCTCAAGACCGCCCTGACCCGCGGCGCCTTCGAGTACCAGGGCCAGAAGTGCAGCGCCACCTCCCGCGCCTACGTCCCGGCGTCCATCTGGAACGACGGCTTCAAGGAGGAGTTCGCGGCCGAGATCGATGGGCTCACCATGGGTGACGTCACCGACCTCTCGCACTTCGTCGGCGCCGTCATCGACGAGCGGTCCTTCGCCAAGAACAAGGCCGCCATCGACCGCGCCCACGAGGACGCGAGCTGCACCGTCGTCGCCGGCGGCACCTACGACGACTCGGTCGGCTACTTCGTCCGCCCGACCGTCATCGAGTGCTCCGACCCGGAGAACGAGGTCTTCCGCACCGAGTACTTCGGCCCGATCCTCGCCGTGCACGTCTACGAGGACGACGCCTACGACGAGATGCTGACGCAGATGGAGGCCGTCTCCGACTACGCCCTCACCGGCTCGGTCGTCTCCGCGGACCGCGCCGCTGCCGCGTACACCATGGAGAAGCTCCGCTACGCGGCCGGCAACTTCTACATCAACGACAAGTCGACCGGCGCCGTCGTCGGCCAGCAGCCCTTCGGCGGCGGCCGTGCCTCCGGCACCAACGACAAGGCCGGCGCCCCGCAGAACCTCATGCGGTGGACGCTGACCCGCGCGATCAAGGAGACGCTGGTCCCGCCGACCGACTACTCCTACCCGCACATGGGCTGACGCCCGGCGCGATCCCGACGGGCCAGGTCCTCCCGGGGACCTGGCCCGTTCCGCGTCCCCCCGCCGGGCCCGCGGCGACAATGGCCCCATGACCCCTCGACCGCGCCTCGCCCACACCGCCGACCTCGCCCCCGGTGAGCTGGCCGCCGTCCGCGTCCTGCTCGACGACGCCTTCGACGGCGACTTCAGCGACGACGACTGGGACCACACCCTCGGCGGACTGCACGCCCTCGTCCACGACGGACGGGGCCTCGCCGCGCACGGCGCGGTGGTGATGCGGCGGGTCCGGCACGCCGGGCGGTGGCGGCGCGTCGGCTACGTGGAGGGCGTCGCCGTCCGCTCCGACGTCCGGCGCACCGGGCTCGGCGGCCTGGTGATGGGCGCGCTGGAGACCGCCGTCACCCGCGCCTACGACTTCGGCGCGCTCTCCGCCTCCGCCGACGGCGCCGCCCTCTACGCCTCCCGCGGCTGGACCGCGTGGAGCGGCCGCATCCTCGCCCTCGGCCCCGGCGGCCCCGTGCGGCTGGCCGACGAGGAGGGCAGCACCCACGTATGGCCCGCCCCGGACGCCGCCGAGGACCCCGAGCTGCTCTTCGACTGGCGCGACGGCGACGTCCTCTGAGATATCCGCAGGTCAGCGGGGTGTGAGGGGGTTCACTGTCTCAGATAGTAGGAAGCCCGAGTAATTGTGCAGACAGACACCCCCCGCTCCCTTACTTTTGTAGGAGCCGAACGTACTCGCCGACCAGGCGAATGGCGGTCGTGAGCCGTGCCCCGGCGCAGGAAACCCCTGCGGCACCGGCTCCCCGCCCACTCCGGCGTCTCGAACCCCCTTTCTCCGCACCGTTCTCCGCACCGTCGTGTGCCGTGCCGAAGGAGCTGTCCCATGGCCGAGACCGCCGTCCGCCGCCGTGTCCGTCACCACTCCCGTACCAGCGACTCCGACCGCAGGAACGCCGCCGCCGCGCTCCAGCGCGCCCTCGACCGCCGCGACAACGGCGGCTCCACCGGCCACTGAGACACGGTCCGGCCCGGGGTGTCCGTATCGCGGACGCCGCGTGTCATCCCGTGGGACAGGGAGTACGGTGCCGTCATGTCTCGCAGCATCAATCTCGCAGTGATCCCCGGTGACGGCATCGGCCAGGAGGTCGTGGCCGAGGGTCTGAAGGTCCTCTCCGCCGTCCTTCCGCAGGACGTGAAGCTGGAGACCAGGGAATTCGACTTCGGCGCCCGGCGCTACCACGCCACCGGTGAGACCCTCACCGACGCCGACCTCGACGCCCTCAAGGGCCACGACGCCATCCTGCTCGGCGCGATCGGCGACCCGTCGGTCCCCTCCGGCGTACTGGAGCGCGGCTTCCTGCTCAAGCTCCGCTTCGCCTTCGACCACCACGTGAACCTGCGTCCGTCGAAGCTGCTGCCGGGGGTCTCCAGCCCCCTCGCCGGAGAGCCGGAGATCGACTTCGTCGTCGTCCGCGAGGGCACCGAGGGCCCCTACACGGGCAACGGCGGCACCATTCGCAAGGGCACCGAGCACGAGGTCGCCACCGAGGTCTCCGTCAACACCGCCTTCGGCGTCGAGCGCGTCGTCCGCGACGCCTTCGCCCGCGCCCAGGCCCGCCCCCGCAAGAAGCTCGCGCTCATCCACAAGAACAACGTGCTGACCTTCGCCGGTCACCTGTGGACGAACGTCTTCAACGCCGTGGCCGCGGAGTTCCCCGAGGTCACCACCGAGTACATGCACGTGGACGCGGCGACGATCTACCTCGTCACGCAGCCCGAGCGCTTCGACGTGATCGTCACCGACAACCTCTTCGGCGACATCATCACCGACCTCGCCGCGGCCGTCTCCGGCGGCATCGGCGTCGCCGCCAGCGGAAACATCAACCCGGCCGGCGAGTTCCCCTCGATGTTCGAGCCGGTGCACGGCTCCGCGCCCGACATCGCCGGCCAGGGCAAGGCCGACCCCACCGCCACGGTCCTGTCCGTCGCCCTGCTCCTGCGCCACCTCGGCCACGAGGCCGAGGCCGACCGGATCGACGAGGCGGTCGCCGCCGACCTCGGCGAGCGCGCCGGACTGCCCGCCCGCAGCACCACCGAGATCGGTGACGCGCTCGCGGTACGCGTGGCAGGCTGACACCCGCCGAGCCCTCGATCACAACCCTTCGAAGCCGCCGGGTCCGTCACACAAGGCACCCGGCGGCTTTCTCCCGTCCCCGCCGGGTGCGATTATCGAACCCCGGGCCGCTGCCACGCCGTTCGGCCGTCACCGTCCCGGCGTTCCCCCATGCGCGATAATCGGACATGAAGCCGCGACGTGAGGGAATGCTCGGACGTCCCACTATCGGCCACCGGCCGTGCGGACGTGACAGCGGCTCGTCACAACCACACCGGTGAGGACAACAACCCATGACGACGCCCACGATCGAGCTCAAGCCCTCCGCCCACCCCCTCTCCGACGCGGAGCGCCGGACGATTCTGGCCGACCCCGGGTTCGGCCGCCACTTCACCGACCACATGGTGACGGTCAAGTGGACCGAGGGCCGCGGCTGGCACGACGGCCAGCTCGTGCCGTACGCCCCCCTCGCCCTCGACCCCGCCACCATGGTGCTGCACTACGCGCAGGAGATCTTCGAGGGGCTGAAGGCCTACCGGCAGCCCGACGGTTCCGTCGCCACCTTCCGGCCGGAGAAGAACGCCCTCCGCTTCCAGGCGTCCGCCCGCCGCCTGGGCATGCCCGAACTGCCCGTCGAGACGTTCACCGAGGCCTGCGACGCGCTGGTCCGCCAGGACCGCGAGTGGGTCCCCGGGCACGGCGGCGAGGAATCCCTGTACCTGCGGCCCTTCATGATCGCCACCGAGGTCGGCCTAGGCGTCCGCCCCGCCAACGAATACCTCTTCCTGGTCATCGCCTCCCCGGCCGGCGCCTACTTCTCCGGCGGGCTGAAGCCCGTCTCCATCTGGATCTCCGAGGACCGCGTCCGCGCCGTCCCCGGCGGCATGGGCGACGCCAAGACCGGCGGCAACTACGCCGCCTCCCTGCTCGCCCAGGCCGAGGCCGCGACCAAGGGCTGCGACCAGGTCTGCTACCTGGACGCCGTCGAGCACCGCTGGGTCGAGGAACTGGGCGGGATGAACCTGTACTTCGTCTACGGCGACCGGATCGTCACCCCGTCCCTCACCGGCTCCATCCTGGAGGGCGTCACCCGCGACTCCCTCCTCACCGTCGCCCGCGACCTCGGCTACCGGGCCGAGGAGGGCCGTGTCTCGGTCGACCAGTGGCAGCGCGACTCCGAGAACGGCACCCTCACCGAGGTCTTCGCCTGCGGCACCGCCGCCGTGATCACCCCCGTCGGCACGGTGAAGCGGGCCGGGGCCGAATGGCGGCAGAGCGGCGGCGAGACCGGCGCGGTCACCCAGCGGCTGCGGGACGCCCTGCTCGACATCCAGCGCGGCACCGCCCCCGATCCCCACGGCTGGATGCACCGTCTGGCCTGATCTCCCGGCGGGCGTCCGGACCCCGGTCCCGGACGCCCGCCGTTCGCATCCTGAGACGGGCGGTGGAGACGGGCGCGGACTGTGCCAGACTGCGAACGTGCTCTCGTTCGCCACGATTATTGGCAGCAGGCGCGCCGGTCCGCAGTGACCATCCCGTACGACCAGGTACGGGTGGACACCGTCGTCCTCGACCCGCGCGCAGACCTCTCGCACCCGCGAGAGGTTTTTCTGTTTCCCGGCCCACCCCGCACCGGGAAGAGAGCACGCGGGATCATAGACGGACGGTGGAACCGGTTATTCCGGTAGACCGAGATCCCCCTACAGGAGTCCTCAGATCATGACCGCAACCAGCGAACTCGACGATTCGTTCCACGTCTTCGACACCACCCTCCGCGACGGCGCCCAGCGCGAGGGCATCAACCTCACCGTCGCCGACAAGCTGGCCATCGCACGGCACCTGGACGACTTCGGAGTGGGCTTCATCGAGGGCGGCTGGCCCGGCGCCAACCCGCGCGACACCGAGTTCTTCGCCCGCGCCGCACAGGAGATCGACTTCCGGCACGCCCAGCTCGTCGCCTTCGGCTCCACCCGCCGCGCCGGCACCAGCGCCGCCGACGACCCGCAGGTCAAGGCCCTGCTGGACTCCGGGGCCCAGGTGATCACCCTGGTCGCCAAGTCCCACGACCGCCATGTCGAACTGGCCCTGCGCACCACCCTTGACGAGAACCTGGCCATGGTCGCCGACACCGTCGCCCACCTCAAGGCGCAGGGCCGCCGCGTCTTCGTCGACTGCGAGCACTTCTTCGACGGCCACCGCGCCAACCCGGAGTACGCCACCGCCGTCGTCCGCGCCGCCGCCGACGCGGGCGCCGACGTCGTCATCCTCTGCGACACCAACGGCGGCATGCTCCCCGCGCAGGTCCAGGCCACCGTCGCCGACGTCCTCGCGGAGACCGGCGCCCGCCTCGGCATCCACGCACAGGACGACACCGGCTGCGCCGTCGCCAACACCCTCGCCGCCGTCGACGCCGGCGCCACCCACGTCCAGTGCACCGCCAACGGCTACGGCGAGCGCGTCGGCAACGCCAACCTCTTCCCCGTCGTCGCCGCCCTGGAGCTCAAGTACGGCCGGACGGTCCTCCCCGAGGGCCGGCTCCGCGAGATGACCCGGATCTCCCACGCCATCGCCGAGGTCGTCAACCTCACCCCCTCCACCCACCAGCCCTACGTCGGCGTCTCCGCCTTCGCCCACAAGGCCGGGCTGCACGCCTCCGCCATCAAGGTCGACCCCGACCTCTACCAGCACATCGACCCCGAGCTGGTCGGCAACACCATGCGGATGCTCGTCTCCGACATGGCCGGCCGCGCCTCCATCGAGCTCAAGGGCAAGGAACTCGGCATCGACCTCGGCGGCGACCGGGAACTCGTCGGCCGGGTCGTCGAACGCGTCAAGGAGCGCGAGCTGCGGGGCTACACCTACGAGGCCGCCGACGCCAGCTTCGAACTGCTGCTGCGCGCCGAGGCCGAGGGCCGCCCCCTCACCTACTTCCGCGTCGAGTCCTGGCGGGCCATCGTCGAGGACCGCCCCGACGGCAGCCACGCCAACGAGGCCACCGTCAAGCTCTGGGCCAAGGGCGAGCGCATCGTCGCCACCGCCGAGGGCAACGGGCCCGTCAACGCCCTGGACCGCGCCCTGCGGGTCGCCCTGGAGAAGATCTACCCCGAGCTGGCCAAGCTCGACCTCGTCGACTACAAGGTCCGCATCCTGGAGGGTGTGCACGGCACCCAGTCCACGACCCGGGTCCTGATCGCCACCACCGACGGCACCGGCGAGTGGTCCACGGTGGGCGTCGCCGAGAACGTGATCGCCGCCTCCTGGCAGGCGCTGGAGGACGCCTACACCTACGGGCTGCTGCGCGCCGGGGTCGCCCCCGCGAAGTGATCCCGCCGTCCCCGTTCCCCCCTCCGGAGCCCGCGGCCCCGGAGGCCCCCGGCGTCCTCCGATGTCTCACGGAGGGGGAATCGGGTACCTCGGCCGTATGAACGGCGTCCGCACCACGCTCCTCCCACGGCTGTCGGCCCCGCGGCCGCGGCTCCTGCGGCTGCTGGCCGTGCCGGTCGTTGCCGCGCTGGCGGTGCTGACGGCCGGCGCGCCCGGTGCCCGTGCCGACACCGGGGCCGGTCCCCGGGCCGACACCAGCCCGGCCCGGATCGGCGCGGCCCTGCGCGACGGGCCGGTGTACGTGGATCCCGCCGCCTCCGGTCTGCTCTCCGCCGCGGACGCCGACGACCTCGCCGCGCGGATCACACGGGCCGACGTCCCCGTCCTCGTCGTGGTCCTGCCGCCCGGCTACCCCACGGCGGACCTCTTCCGGAACCTGCGCACCAGCACCGGTATCACCGGCCTGTACGGCGTCCGGCTCGGCGACGGCTTCGACGCCCGTGCCGACGGCGCGGTGCTCGGGAGCCGGGGCGTGGACAACCTGGTCACCGCCGCCCGGGGCGTCAGCGATCCGAAGGCCCAGCTCGACGGCTTCGTCGACGACGCCGCGCGCAGCGTGCACGGCTCCGCGCCCTCCTCCTGGGACTCCGGCGGTGGCGGCTCCACCCCGACGGCCGCGCTGATCACCGTGGGCGGCATCGTCGCGGCGGGGGCCGCGGGCGCCTACCTCGTCGTACGGCGCGGACGGCGGCGCCGGGAGGAGGAGCGGAGGGAGGCCCTGGAACGGCTGCGCGTGGTCGTCGACGAGGACATCACCGCGTTCGGCGAGGAGCTGGACCGCCTCGACTTCCACCCCGCCGAACCCGGCGCGGACGACGCGATGCGCGAGGACTACGCGCGGGGTCTGGACTCCTACGACCGGGCGAAGGCGGAGATGGCCGCCGCCCGCCGCCCCGAGGACGTGCGGACGGTGACGGAGGCCCTGGAGAACGGACGCTTCTCCCTGGCCCGGCTCGCCGCGCGCCGCGAGGGCCGGGCGCTGCCGGAAAGGCGCCCGCCCTGCTTCTTCGACCCCCGCCACGGCCCGTCGGTCGCGGACGCCGCCTGGACCCCGCCGGGAGGCACCACCCGGGAGGTGCCGGTCTGCGCCGCCGACCGCGCGCGGCTGGCCGACGGCCGGGAGCCGGTGGTCCGGGAGGTGGACACCGAGGCCGGACGGCGGCCGTACTGGGACGCGGGGCCGGCGTACGGGCCCTGGGCCGGGGGGTACTTCGGCGGCGGGATACTGCCCGGTCTGCTGGTGGGGACGATGCTCGGCGGTGTGATGGCCTCGCCCTCGTACGCCGCGGATTACGGGGCGGGGTACGGCGACTTCGGCGACGGCGGGGGGTCCGCGGGAGGGGACGTCTCCGGCGGGGACTTCGATCCCGGGGACTTCGGGGGCGGGTTCGGTGGGGGCGGGGACTTCGGCGGCGGTGGTGGGGGCGGCGATTTCGGGGGCGGGTTCTGAGGCGGGCGGGTTCTGGGGCCGGGGGGTTCTGAGGCGGTTCCGAGGTGGGGGAGGGGCGCCCGCTTCCCGGCCAGTGTCGTGCTTCCGTGAGCCGCGTCAAGGGCGCTGCGCGTCGCCTGCGGCGATGGCCCTGCGGGCCACCCTTGACCCGGCTCACTCCAGCACGGGGGAGAAGCGAGCGGGCGCCCCGGGGAAACGGGTGTCCCACGGGGGTGGCCCCCGCGTCTCCCGGCCCGTACCGGGGTGAAGGGGACGCCGTCGCGTCTCGACCGCACGCCCCGCCGGTTCGGCGTCCACCGCCGGAACCCGGTTCTCCCAGTACCTCTCGGCGGGGGACAGGGAGGCCCACCACTCGGAGCCCCCACAGGTCGGGCTTGGTCCTGGTGGGTGACTCGAAATCCGTGAACACTTCGAGGGAAAGTGTTCACGGATTTCAGACCCCACCCGCCCGCCCCGCTTCGTGATGTCGCTCCGGCCTCCGTCCTCATGTCCGAGGCCGGGGACGGGGGGCGAGGGCCGGGGGCGGGATCAACGTGGCACCCGGCCCCTTGGTGTGAGGACGGATGTGCGGGCGGCCTTGGGCGGGTGGGCGGCCTTCGCCCGGTCGTGTGCTCCGACCAAGGTGCAGGTGACCACGACGAAGGCCGTGGAGGGAGTCTGGTGCCGGGATCCGTTCCGGGGGAAGGGGTTCGGCGGAGCGTCACGCTTCTGGGACGGGTTGTACGCGTGTCCGGCCGCGCGGTGCGGTGAGTCGTTCGAACCGGCCGACACGGCGTCGGGCCCTCCCGCCGGCCGGACGGATGGGCGCTGCCGTGTCCGGACGGTGGCGGCGGGACCACGTCCCCGGCGCCCGTACGGATGGCTGCCGCCCAGGCGTTCCCATCCCCTCCAGCGAGACCCCTGCGGTCTCCTGCGTCTCGCTGGGGCCGGCTTCCGGAGCGGGCGGGACTGGCTTCGGGTTCCGGACGGGGAGGGGGGCGGCCAGGGGCGTGGGCGTCGACGATCGGGGTGTGCGTGTCGGGGATCGTCGGTGTGCTGTGTCATCGGTGGGGGGGCGCTGAGACGGCGTGGCGTGCTTGCGGGGCGCTGTCGCGTCCCGTGTCGCCGGGTCACTGGGAGCCGGGGCCGGGGTGGCCGGCGGTGGGACACCCGTTCCCCCCGGGCCGCCNGCTCGCTTCTTCCCCGTGCTGGAGCGGGCCGGGTCAAGGGTGGCCCGCAGGGCCATCGCCGCAGGCGACGCGCAGCGCCCTTGACGCGGCCCGTGGAAGCACGACCCTGGCAGGGAAGCGGGCGGCCCCCACGACCACCCCCCGAAGCCAC